>CAWHVV010000006.1:0-504066 GCA_963832945.1 uncultured Pseudomonadota bacterium | reverse complement strand
GATTATTGTCGCGCCGTTATTCTGGTTTAGCTTTATGGGGGCTATGGGTCTGGCAATCGGTAGTTTGGTTTCAGTGGCCTTTAATAGCTTAAATAATCCTTCTCAATTAGCAGCTAGTCAAGGAGCAAAGATTATAAAAGAAACCGTAAAAGCTGCTTTGAAGAAATTATAGGAGAACTTAAAAAATAAATCACTATTTAAACATTAGTGAGGATAACGCTGACGTGGAGGTTTGGAATCAAATAAACTTGGATCCTGTGCATACAGGTCTTCAATAATATCAGGTTCCTTTTCTTCATGTTTGATATTTAAAGCAGCCATAAAAATAAAAAATGGAATTTTAATTAAGAAAATAAAAATTCTAAATAAAAGAGAACGAGGTTTTTTATACATTTTTGTCTTTTCATAAAACATCCTTGAGGAGGAAAAAATATGCGCATCATAACTGGTTGTAAAAATATATTCCTAAAGTTAGTTAAAGTATGGGGCATGATTACGCTCTTTCTTGTCCCAATTTTGGGACTATTGATTGTCTACCCAAACCTGATACCCCACTTAAACGATATTATCTCACAACATTGGCTCATATGCACTGTTTTTAGATGGTGCATAGTGATGGGTATTTATTACATAGGGTCTATTTACGCACAAAAACTCGGCCAAAAAGGGTATTGGTCACTTGAGCGAATAAAGCACTGGACAAAAACACGCAACAAGCTTATGGCCTGCTTTATTTTACTTGAATTCATCCTCATGGGCGAAAGATTGACTCCCATCATCTTAAACTTTTGGAAATCATAGGATGTCATTACAAAAACCACTGGAAGGATTATTACGCCCGCCGCTCGAATGGTATACCACCAGTACCGCAGTCATGAGTGGATTATTCTGTCTCCTCGAACCCCGCCTGTTTTGGCCGGATGATCTGTTGACTTACTCGCTGTCGTTTTTATTATTGACGGGGAGTCTTTTGCGGTTTAAACAGGGTTATCGAGTCTGGCGTTATCAACGTCAACTGAAACGAATGTCTGCCTATACCATGAATTCCGCGCAATTGCCGGTCAGTGGTAAAACTCTATTTCTAGGTAAAGGTTTTTTATGGACGACCGAACACACCCAGCGATTGCGGGATTTGGATTTAGACTATAATTTACATTACAAACAACCTTCCCGTCTCAAACAATGGGCGCGACATAAAGAAGTTGCCTGGGAAAATAAATCCAACCATTTGAAAAAATTATCTCACTTATTGTCGAAAGACCATTCCTGGAATCTCTTTCGTCCCTATCCACCGGTGGGTGGTCAAGCCTGTCTTCATGGCGTGGCAGAACGGGAAGATAATATTGCTATTCCCTTATCCGAGAGAGCCAGTCATCTGGTGGTGGTGGGATTACCGGGCATGGGCAAAACCCGCTTCGCAGAAATTCTCATCGGCCAGGATATTCGCCGTGGTGATGTCGTCATTGTCTTAGACCCAAAAGGGGATGCGGAACTACTCAAGCGTATCGTCATCGAAGCGCAAATTGCCGGGCGCGAGCAGGATTTATTGGTTTTCCATCTCGGATTTCCGCAAGCGTCGTGCCGATATAATCCGATTGGTAATTTTACTCGCGTTACCGAAGTCGCTAACCGAATTTCCAATCAACTGCCCAGTAGTGGTGATTCAGCCGCATTTAAGGATTTTGGTTGGCAATTTATCAATTCAATGGCAATGGCGCTAGTGTCAATGGGCGAAAAACCGGATTATCAAAAGCTGAAATTCTATATTACTAAAATGGACGTGCTACTGGAAAAATACCTGAATTTCTGGCTACCGTTGGCCGCACCTGATTCAGAACACTGGATTGCAAATCATATCCAAAAAAATATCCGCGGGAAAAAAATCGTTTCCCGGCTGGATGCCATGATTGCGTATGTACAGGCTCACGCGCTGATTCACAATTCAGTGTTTGATGATTTACATCATGCGTGTAAATACGACAAAGAATATTTTAGCAAAATCACCGCCTCGCTTGGCCCTTTATTAAAGAAATTAACCACCGGCAAAGCCGCCGAACTGTTGTCACCTGATTATGAAAACACCCAAGACCCGCGACCAATTTTAGACTGGCTACAAGTCATCCGCAATAAACAGATTGTGTATGTGGGGCTGGATGCCCTCACCGACCGTGAAGTGGCTACCGCTGTGGGAAATGCCATGTTTTCTGATTTAGTTTCCGTTGCCGGACGTCTGTATAAATTTGGATTGCATGACGGTTTTTGTAAAACCGCTTTACCCGATTCCCCCTTACCCGTGTTTGCGTGCATAGCGATGAATTTAACGAAATTATCGGCGACGAATTTATTCCCCTGCTCAATAAAGGGCGTGGCGCAGGTTTTACCGTGACGGCTTACACGCAAACCTGGTCAGACGTGGAAGCCCGGTTAAAAAGCGCGGCGAAAGCCGGACAGGTGGCGGGAAACTTTGGAACCATTGTCATGTTCCGCTGTCAGGAAGTGAAAACCATTCAAATATTACTGGAAAAATTACCCCAAGTGCCGATTCTGCGCACTCTTCCAGTTTCCGCCAGCACGGATACCCCGCATGGCGAGAGTGGAATTTTTTATCAGTCTACCAACCAGGATAGTTTTACCTTAACCGAACAACGATTAATAACACCCAACGATGTTCTCAATCTGCCGAAAGGACAGGCTTTTTGCTTATTGGAAGGCGGCCAACTGTATAAGCTCAGGATGCCTTTACCACAAGTGGAGCAAAAACGGCTATCCGCCCATTCACCCCATTTTTTATGGGTAGGAATCATCGGCCAACCTATGATGGAAACCACCAGGAGAAAATAATGACGCAAGCCACTGATGCTGATTTATCCCATAAAAATTACAATGAACAATATTGGCCTTGTTTGACCGGCGAGGAGATTGCCCATCGTCAGGAATTTCAAACACTTCGCCGGGAATTAAAAGCATTGATCAGTGCGCCTGCTCCGTTGTACGCCACACTTTATGAAACCACCCTCCTCCGTTTCATGGAATTTTGTCAGGCGATGCCGCAAGATATATCCCAACCAAAACCCTATAGCTTATTAACAACGGCATTGGAAACGACTGTGGCCGCTTTGAAAGTGCGCCGTGGGGTCATGATGCCCCGGCATTCCAATAGTGAAACTATTGCGGAACAGGAACCTTTGTGGACTTACGCCGTTTTTATCGCCAGCTTATGGGTGCGTTTGCCCGATTTGCAAATGGACAGAACCATTGAATTGTATAAAAACGAACAGGAAAAAATCGGTATTTGGCATCCGATCAGTGGAAATCTGTATGAGCCAAACACGTTTTACAAAATTCTAGCAAAACCGCACCCCATTATTATTGACCGTACGGCCTGTTTATCCGCACATTTAATTAAAATCATGCCGTCCGTGGCTTGCCGCTGGTTGAGCAGTGATCAAAAAGTATGGTCGGCGTGGTGGGAAGTCATGACGCAGGCGGCCAGTACTCATAACGAATTAAGGGAATTGATTCAAAAAATATGTCCTCCCACAGAAACAATCCTCTCACCGATGGAAGAGATCGCGGTAATGACTTCCCCTGAAACAGCACCCGAAGAAAATAAAATTGAAAAAGTAGAAGACTCCAAAACAGAAGAAGAAAATGAAGATAAAAAAATCTCACAACCCGAAGCATCGACTGAAGTGGCGATCATCGAAGAGGATGAACCCTTTGTAGAAAATACAGAACCAGAGCTAAAGGTAGCCGCATCAGAAAGGAAGTCAACTCAACCACTCGAATCACCAGAAGCTAACGCACTGGCAGATCTCAATCAATGGATTATGCATCATTGCTCATCCGCAGGCAGATTAAACGGTAAAAATCAATTTGTACGCATTCAGTTCGGGCTGTTAATTCGTGATTCCAGCTTAACGCATTTTATCAGGGAAAATTCAGAGTATGAATCTGTCGAATCGTTATTAAAATTATTAGACCCCTGTCTACGCAAAGAAGAAAACCAGGTGATATTTCGTTACTGCTTTGTCCACAACTCCGTGGAAGAAACCCTACGCGGTATCATTTTACGGCGGCGATATTTGTGTGAATCCCTGAAAAGTTTTCCCGACAATCAATTTATTCAAAATTTATCTTAAATAACAAAACCAAAGGAGGCATACCATGACCAATCAAAAATTATATAGTCTGACATCCACACCACCGCTCAAGGCTGAAAAAAAGGTCAGCCATTACTTAAGGGGTGACGTGGCATTGCCTATTCACACCAAAACAGCGCGCGCGCTCTGTCAAGGCTCTTGGGCATCTTATCAGGAGATGGGTTTATTTCAATTTGCCAAAGCAATAGCCATTGTTTACCAATCAGCCGCTCAGGATGATCCGTATGCCGATTGGCATATTGATAAAGTTAAGAAAGCATTGCTGGCAATTAATCAAACCATTAAAAATGCCATTACCGGACATGAACAGGCTTTACACCAATGGCAAGGGCGATTGGAGATCGAGATATTTGATAGTCAAAATCCCCTCAAATTACTCTTGAATTTTGGGACACCCCTGGGATATGTCGTCGCCTACACCATTGCAGACCTGGATTATTTGCTGCGCCAAACCTATACTTTCAAACGGTTAGGCATTTTCCCGGAATCGCAGGAAACAGGATTTAAGCTGGTATGGGAGATGAGGGATGTGCTGGCACAATGCCGACAATGGCGGCATACCGGCGTCACTCGCCAGGATTATCGCGAAAAAAATAAAACAGCCGAACGTGCTAAAGCGCTCATGGGCGCTTTGCCCTCACGGATTTTGAAGCAAAAAAGTAATAGGGTATCAAAAAAAGAACCTGTATCCTCAGTAAAAAATTGAAAATGGGTTGCTGTTGCCTGCGGGTATGTCAGCGCCGGATAATATGTTTCTGAAAAATAACGTAACAGTTACGTTATTTTTAATGTTATGTTATTTATAAAAGATTTTACCCGGAGAGAAGAAGCGATGCAGGTGGGCAAGCGATTAAGCCGGTCGGCGATAGCGCCGCTACAGAGTTCACGGAGCTGCTGGTTGTGATCGGCGCGGTGCGCGGCGAAGCCGCCCGATAGCCTTCGGGTGGCCTGGTGAAAATCACCCATGAATTGCCCGATAACCTACAGAAAAATTGGTTCAAATTTTATTCTTTAAAAATTCGATCCTATCTCAATAAAATTTGTTGTTCCGTTTTTTCTTATTTTAAATTAGTATCTTTTGCATTACTATGTATTGGGTAATTCAAAAGGAATATTTAATTATGGAAAATTTTAAAAGCCCGGTTAAAAAGCTCACTGTGTTTTTTAAACATAGCCGGGATAAATGGAAAGAAAAATGTAAACAAGCCATGCTGGATATTCGAAGCCAGAAGAAACGCATTGAATTTTTGGAAACAAGTAAAGCAGAATTAAAGTCTCGATTAAAGGAATTAAAAGCACAAAATAAGCAATTACAAGATGATATTAAAAAATCTGAAGCTGGTAAAAAAAAATTACTGAAAAATTAGACAGCGCGACAGCATTCATTGAAAATGAAAGCAACAGAAAGATGACGGCATTAGTAAACAGTCGGAATAATTTATTTTACCATCATTATTCTGCGATACAAATCTTTTATTTTATATCTCTTGTGATGACAGCGATTGGACTTCGCGCAAGCTGTCGTGCCATTGAAATTAGCGCCCGTATTTTTGGCGTAGACATGTCAATACCCTCCTGGTATTCAGGTCGTCTGTGGTTGATGCGATTAGGTTATTACAAATTGAATAGGGCAAAAATAAAAGCGGATGATTGGATATGGATCATTGATCATTCAGTGCAAATTGGAGAAGAAAAATGCCTGGTCATATTAGGTATTCGTTTATCCGATTTACCTATTGGTAGATTTTTGAGATACGAGGATGTTGAACCAATCGAGCTTATTCCGGTGACGAAATCTAATGGCGAAAAGGTATATGAGCAATTAAATGCAACCGCTAAAAAAACAGGTATCCCAGCGGAAATTGTTGCAGATAAAGGCACTGACATAAAATCCGGCATTAATCGTTTTTGTGCTGAGCATCAAAACACGCGTTATATTTACGACATAAAGCACGCACTGGCTACTTTATTAAAAAATATATTAGAACATTGTGAAGTATGGAAAGCGTTTATTAAACTATGCCAGTCGACAAAAAATCATCTTCAGCAAACAGAGTTAGCCTACTTATCTCCACCAAACCAAAAATCAAAATCACGATATATGAATATTGAAACATTGATAAATTGGAGTAGTCATATAATTCTTCTGTTAGAAAATAAAAATACATCGAAAAAAATACGTGAGAAATTTGTCTGGGTGAATGAATATAGATTTGCAATAAGCAGATGGAGAAATATGATGTGTGCTGTTTCGTGCACAGAAAATTTCGTTAGAAATAATGGTTTATATACAAATGCTCATCTTGACTTGCAAAGAGTACTGGAAGAATTAAAACTTTCAGATCATGCAGATATATTTAATCAGAAAATGATCGCGCTTGTTGAAAAAGAATCATCTTATGCAAAACCAAAAGAACGTTTGTTAGGTAGCAGTGAAATTATTGAATCATTATTTGGGAAGCAGAAAAATATTGAAAAACAACAGGCAAAAAATGGTTTTACTGGATTGTTATTATCTCTGGCAGCTTGCGTCTCAAAAACAACAATAGATGTGATTAAAAATGCAATGGAATCAGTAAAAACAAAAACTATAATTGAATGGCATAAAAAAAATATTGGAAAATCAGTTCAGGCGAAAAGAATTTCAGCGTTTCGTTTTCCAAAAATATTGGAACAAAAAGCGTACCAAGAATTATTTGTTTCTACTGGATGATTTTCACCAGGCCAGCCTTCGGGATGTGCTACCCTCGACACTCAGCCTGATCTAAGGCACAAAGCGTCTTCAGAGCTGCGGGAAATAGAAAAGAGCGTTAAACGTCCCGAATGGCACAAAGTGAGCAATCCGCGCGAGGTTTCACCTAGTTGGCCAGCCGCTGAATTAAAATGTCTACTTCGACGGGGAACAACGGTGGCAAATGTGATCTCCCATGAACAAGCTATATCAGGGGTCATACTTCACAGCGTATCCAGTAGATAAAAAATTGCGCCCGCTGCCTGGACTTTTCTATCATGCCAAGCGAGTACTCAGTGTAGCGTCATATCCGTTGTTCTGGTAACTGCTGAAACTCGTTGTGCTGAAAAAGTCGGTAAATTCAGAAGGAAAGCATATCGGCTATGAACTGAGTGAGCCGGAGAAGTCGGCTTGGTTTCTTCTGCTTTTCCACCACCCCAACAGCGTTGAAAGAGATTGCTGCCGGTGTTGACGATGGCTTGTATCCAGGTACTGTTTTTATAAAGCAGAATGCTCAATCCAGCCACACCTAGAATCATAGCGCCTGCCTCTATTGGAGTGAGTAATGACGGCGTAGATTCTGAAGTACTATTCGGTAAGGCTGAAGTCGGTTGAAATGACAGAGTTTCGACAGGATGAGGCCAATCAAAATGATCCGGCGAATCTGATTGGGTTTCATCTACTTCACTAGCACTGTCGAATAATTCCCATATCATTTGAGCAGTGGTCGAAGGATTGGTATTTACACCGCAAGATTCGGTTGCGGGTAAATTGGCATGACACCGTTGATCCTCACAGATTTTTTGCAATGCCGTTTGTTGCGTCGCGATGGCCAGGGCTGTATCGTTAGCCGGATTACCTGTAAAACTAATGTATGTGAGGTTTGTGCAAGGCAGAATTTCTGCCAAAGTAAGCGCGCCGTCATTGCTGATTTGGTTATTATTAACCTCTAAGGTATTTAACTGATAAGGGAAATTTCGAGTTAAATTCTGGATGGCGGTGTCATTTAATTGGTTATCAGCCAAATACAAGGAGGTTAATTGACTTAACCCACTTAACACGCCCTCGCTAAGAACGCTGATTTGGTTACCACCCAAATACAAGGAGGTTAATTGACTTAACCCACTAAACGCGCCCTCGCTGAGAACGCTGATGTTGTTATTAACCAAACCCAAGATGGTTAATTGACTTAACCCACTAAACGCGCCCTCCCTAAGAACGCTGATTTGGTTATAACTCAACTCCAAATAGGTTAATTGACTTAACCCACTGAACACGCCCTCGCTGAGAACGCTGATTTGGTTATAACCCAAACCCAAGGTGGTTAATTGACTTAACCCACTAAACACGCCCTCACTGAGGACACTGATTTGGTTACCACCCAAACCCAAGGTGGTTAATTGACTTAACCCACTAAACATGCCCTCACTGAGAACGCTAATTTGGTTACCCCCCAAACTCAAGTAGGTTAATTGACTTAATCCACTAAAAGCGCCCTCACTGAGAATGCTAATTTGGTTATTACCCAAATACAAGATGGTTAACGCAGAAAAACCTGAAAAACTATTGTTCGTGATATTTACAATAAAAGAAGATTCGAGTCCAAGGGTGGTTAACCGAAAAGGGAAATATTGCATAAACTCTTGTGTTAACACACGGGGAATAAAGCTATTGCCTCCCACCAATAAACTCTTTAGGCCAAGCGGTAACAAGGTTGAGAAATTTTGAGGGAGGGTGCTGATTTGGTTTAAAGAAATATCTAAAGCAGTGAGGGTCATTGGCAGAGAGGGCAGAATACTGATGAGGGTGCTGGTATTCAAGAAATTGTCCGATAAATATAAAATTTGTAATTGACTTAATTCACCAAACACGCCCTCGCTGAGAACGCTGATTTGGTTCCAATACAAATACAGGGTGGTTAATTGACTTAACCCACTAAACACGCCTTCGCTGAGGACGCTGATTAGGTTCTGGTGCAAATACAAGGAGGTTAATCGACTTAACCCACTAAACACGCCCTCGCTGAGGACACTGATTTGGTTACCACCCAAATCCAAGGTGGTCAATTGACTTAACCCACTCAACACGCCTTTGCTGAGGGCGCTGATTTGGTTGTTCCACAAATCTAAGGTGGTTAATTGGCTTAACCCACTAAACGTACCTTCACTGAAGATGCTGATTTGGTTAGACTGCAAATTCAAGGTGGTTAATTGACTTAACCCACTAAACACGCCTTCGCTGAGGACACTGATTTGGTTATAACTCAAATCCAAGGAGGTTAATTGACTTAACCCACTAAACACGCCTTCGCTGAGAACGCTGATTTGGTTACTACTCAAATCCAAGGAGGTTAATTGACTTAACCCACTAAACACGCTCTCGCTGAGAACGCTGATGTTGTTATTAACCAAACCCAAGATGGTTAATTGACTTAACCCACTAAACGCGCCCTCGCTAAGAACGCTGATTTGGTTATAACTCAAATACAAGGAGGTTAATTGACTTAACCCACTAAACACGCCTTCGCTGAGAACGCTGATTTGGTTACTACTCAAATACAAGGAGGTTAATTGACTTAACCCACTAAACACGCCTTCGCTGAGAACGCTGATTTGGTTACTACTCAAATACAAGGAGGTTAATTGACTTAACCCATTCAACATGCCCTCGCTGAGGACTTTGATGTGGTTCTGACCCAAATCCAACATCTGCAAATGAGCGCCTTGTTGAACCACCGCTTGAATGATCTGTGAGGCTTCTTCTGAGGTTAAATATTTGTTGTATAAATATAACGTGGTCAATTCCGTTAGGTGGTAATGCGGAATTTCTGCCACCAACGCATCAACACTTTCATTGCTGTCAAGCGTACGAAATAAACTAACCCGCGTCGAAAAACATTCCGCCGAATAATCCGACGCCCAATCCTGGTAGCCATCGGCAAACTGAAATCCGGGTTTATCCGGGCAACGAATGGCTTCGAGGATGCTGGCGGCGATCTCACGCAGGAATAGTGCTTCCAATGCTAACTTCACCGTTTTCAGCAGCGCAAAAGGTAACCGCTGTGTCCACCAGGAAGTCGATTGACCCAGCCACCAGAGTAAATAACTCGCATATAATCGGCGCGGCAAAGGAGCGAATAACTGTATTACTCTTCCTGACTTTACTATTTTTTTTCCGGCGAATCTTCGTTGAGACAAGGTTTCTACATCGGCCAGTGCGGTCGCTTTGATATAAAATAGTTCTGTTAATTCTTCGGGCGAATAACCGGCTCGTTGTAGCCGTGGGAAATCTTTCAAACCGATGCCATGCGCTATTTTCGCCAGGCTTTCTAAGGCGTTAAGCTGGGTGATTTTATCACCTTCCCAAGCCACTTGACGAATGAGTTCAAACGCTTGTCGCCGATGGTGACGGTCTAATCGTCCATCCCAGCGTATCCATTGTTCGAGTTTTTGCACTTGGCTGCCGAGAGATAAAATAGTCGATAGCAAAGGTATTTTTTCAAGAAAAACATTTCGCCCAAAGCCGCCAGGCTGCGCTAGGTGGCTGTGAATCTGATCAGCCATTTCCTTGAACTCTTGTGCGCTCATCCGACGAACGTTACGTATCTTCACGATTCCCAGCAAAACACCGAGCAGGAAAGGAGCCGCCAAGATAAATTTCAGCCCTTGGACTTCTAATTTAGCTAAACTTTGGACGAGACTATCAATGCCTTTTTGATTGGAGCCGGAAAAAATACCCTGAAACTCTTCAAAATCCGATTGCCCGGTTTTGGCTAATTCTCCCAAGCGATATGCCAGCATCGCATAAATAAAATAATGTACCGATTCTAACAGTCCCGTCTCCATACCCTGGACAAAGCCGCGCACCGCATAGGCTTTGATTAACCCCCAGGTCGTCTTGAGTAAAATGGCCCGTTCATGCGGCCTAACGCGATAATCGCAGGTTTGTGGCGCGCTTGTCCCCACATCCGCAGGTGATAACAACGGCCATTGCAAATTCTTTTCTATGGCATGATCCAGGCTGCTCCATTTCAACCAGGAAAAATAAGAAAATTCTTGTTGATACAATTTCAATAACACCGTTTTAGGAATTTTGGCGCGATCAATCTGTTGGCGAGTGATTCCCAACGTGGCTAAAAAATCGTACAAACCGATGCTCTGATCATCCCCCGCTAAAAGTTGATAATCCATCGGAATCTCTGGGTCATCATCCGCGCTCTCCATTAAATCAGCCTGAATGCTGCCAGAAGTGGGGAGCACCACTGCCGGTTGAATGAAATCTGGTTCATCAGTATCTTTATTATGAGGGATAGAATCAGCCAGTATTCGGTTTAAAGTACGCAGCCCGATACCGCCGTCTTTATCTTCGCTGTCATCGGTTACTGTGTTAGCTGGAGCTAATAAAGGCTGCGAAGCACCAGGCGGGGGTATTAATGTGGGTATAAGTTCACGCTCCATAAGCATTTCTCCCTTTAATAAAATAATCTGTTACTCTGTCATGCTAAGTGAGTACTCAGCATGGAGTCTATCCGTTATTCGGTATCGGTAATGATATTCGATATTCGATATTCGATATTCGATATTCGATATTCGATATTGGCAATTCTAACTGCAGCGGAAAGGTTGACACATTTGGTGGGTAAAGACAAAGCTTGATTAACAAAATTTCAGATGACAACAGGCAATTAATATTCGTTAGCCCTAGCGCCAATCCGATAGACCTGCCGACACTTCAGTGGTGATCTAAATAAGACCAATAATGCGAACATTGGAGTCTATTTCACGGCAGGCATACAATACGCTTTCATCCTGATTATTTTTAGGAAAATAATAGGGAAAACATTGGAATTTTTTATTTTTTTTAAATTTTTCTTGATTTTATTTTTAATTTCAGGTATAATTATAGCCTTAAGTCGATATTCTGCACGACTTTTTAAACCGCAGAATCAGATCAGCATCATGGCGCGATGAGAGCCGCTGGTCGCAATCTTCGGATTGTTCGCGTCATATTCACCAGTTTGGTGGATATTTTTATCAATAGCTTTCGTTATTGATATCTTCTGCACAGGTAAAGGCGAAATATTCTCTTTTACTTCGTGTTCAGGCTTTCTGGGCTGAGTTTTATGACTCAATCAGAATAGCTTGATCAATCAAGCATTCCGTTTAATAACCAATGGCCTAATCCGCCTTTCAAGGTTTTTGAACGGGATGAACACATTTTGATATGACTGATCAATAAGTTGCATAACAGGGTTTATGCGGCGATTGGTAAGTCAATTCTTGATGTTTTATTCATTCAACCTGGATGGGGAAAAATACGTTTTCCCATCGGGGCGTGGTTTTTCTTTGTCTATTTTTTGATAAGGAGAAGCTACGATGAATAATCTACAGATGGATTTATTGCCCGATGCATTTATTGCCGAGGGTAATGAATTGTATCGCCCTGCACGCACCTCACTGTCAGCGAAAGAAATTATTGAGGCAGCCAAAGCTCTGTTGAGCCAACGCTTCCGACGAATAAAATTCATTGCTGATAGTGAAGACGCTAAAGACTTTTTTGTAACCCAATTGGCTGGTTATGATTATGAAGTCTTTGCCGTTGCCTTTTTAGATGTGAAACATCGGGTGATTGCTTTTGAACCGATGTTTCGAGGAACGATTAATACCTCTTGTTAACGGCTGAGAAAAAGCGCGTAAAAATGGCGAAGCGAGGAGCTGTTAATTTTGAATGAATGACCGGCCCCAGAAAGGAATTTTTTCTGAGGGCTACTCAATTCAGTAGAAAATTAATGGTGGGCGCTGGAAGATGTTTTCTTGTGTTGTGCGCGAGTTGCTTTCTGTCGAGAAGATTTTTCTCTAGATTCCTTCACCCGATAAGATTCGGCATCTATGTGAATAATTTCAGAATGGTGAACAAGCCGGTCGATGAGAGAAACCACACAAGCGGCATTAGGAAAGATCTCCGCCCATTCAGAAAAAGCCTTGTTAGTGGTTACCAACGTAGATTTTTTCTCATATCGTCGAGAAATAATTTCAAATAATAAATCGGCATGGCGGTTAGAATAAGAGAGATACCCCACTTCATCGATACAAAGTAAAGCAGGTTTAGAATAATGCTGGATACGACGATGAAGGGCCCGATCTCCATCCTGGGCGGACAGATCGTTAAGCATCTGCCCGGCGGTGGTGAATAAAGCGGTCTGTCCCTTTAAAACAGCTTGATAAGCGATATTAGAAGCGATGGTGGATTTACCGACGCCATTGGGTCCACAAAAAATGACATTAGTCGCCGCAGCCAGGAACTCCAAACTCAGAAGTTCTTCAATCGCTTGTCGATCACATTGTTTAGGCCAACTCCAGTCAAATTGAGCCAGGGGTTTAAAGCGGCCAATGTGAGCAGAAGCCAGGCGCCGTTTCAGGCCACGATCAGTCCGTTGAGTTTCTTCCCAATGAAGTAAATCAGCTAGCCAGGGAGCCTCTTTGACTTCTTCCCAGTGGGTTAATAATCCGTAAAGTTTTAATGCCTGAGCGCGTTGATATAAATGAGCGTAATGATTAGGATGATTCATGGTTGATGTTCTCCGTTTTGTTCTCTATAGGGTTTGGTGTTGAAGGGTTTGTGGCGTGTTCGTTGGCTAATTGATCATAAATAGCGAGGGAATGGGGTTGGACCACCATTTTTTGAACCCGCTCATCCTGAGGCAGTTCGACTGGAATGGGTGGTGGTTGTCGACTGAGTTTTCGGCGCTTTTCCAGGATTAAACGCACGGTATTCGGATGAGGTGAATGGCAAGCCAAAGCTTGTGAAACGGCGATATTGAGTTCCTGAGCGCCGTAGCAATCCAGGCAAATTAATAAATCATTGACGATCCTTCGCAAAGCATAATGATGATGAGCGGCCTGGATCAGGAAGGCTGAGCATGCCGGGGCGGATTGGATTAACCGATCCTGGCCGCGATTGAGGCGAGCTTTTGCTTTTTGTTGGGCTAAGGCTTCAATATGCTGGGCGTCTTCAATTTGGCGGCCTTTATCGTAACAGCGAGCATGTTGGGCAATGATATTGGCCACTCCGTCGATAATGGTCACGGTTTCCGGTTCAGCCACCACGGTGAGCAGGCGCCTCACGGCGGTATGTGGTACGGAATAATCGTTGAGATCAAAGCGAATATAAGGTGTTTTACCGACTCTGACCTCGACCCGCTCAGCGGTAGGATAAGGATGATCGGGTAATTGAAACAGAAGAGGTTTCTCCTGTTCAAAGACAGCCCGAACGGATTTTGAAAATTCTTCGGGACAAGGCCGATTGGCGGCCTGGGTATCAGTCCAGTACTGTGCCTGATGATTTAAATCTTCTACGGTTTTCCAAATTCTGGCAGGGAAAAAATTATCGCGCACATAACGGATAGCGCGCTCAACCCGACCTTTTTCATTACCCCGGGCAACAGCGACTGGCCGGGGTTCAAAGCGATAATGCGCTGAAAAATCTAATAAAGTGGGATTAAAGCGAATGGCGTCTCCCTGGCGTTCCAGCACGGCGCTTTTCAAATTGTCATAGAGCAACACTTTGGGCACACCGCCAAAGGACTGGAAAGCCGCTTCATGTCCCCGTAAAAAGTTACTCATGCGGGCGTCGAGATAAAATCGCAGAAAAATTTTTCTCGAATAACTCAAGACCATCACAAAAGCCATTAAGGACCGTTTGGCTTTGCCGATGGTGATGGAACCAAAATGAGCCCAGTCGACTTGAGCCTGTTCACCGGGTAAGGTGCGTAAACGCAGATAGGCTTCGGGCATTGGTTGTGGCCGATGTAACGCGATCTGATGCCTAAAGTGGTCTGGCCCACCGGTGTAGCCGCGTTCACAGGCCATTGAATACAGACGGCTGGCGGTGAGGTTGGGGAATCGCCCTAAAGTCTCCATGACCCAGGGTAAAAAAGGGTCGAGAATGGATTTTTTAGGGACGATCACGGATTTAGAAATACCTGCCTGAGCCAGTACACGCCTGACTGTGCTGTGGTGGATGGAAAATTGTCGGGCAATCGTGCCGATGGGCCATTGCTCGACATGATAGAAACGCAAGATTTTAGCTTCCAGGTCATCAGAAATAGTCATTCAAGTGCTCCAAAGGTTTAAAGGGAAGTACACCCAGGAGGTCCTTGTGGTTGTGCTGACGCACGCACCTGGGAAAAACGGCGTAAAAAACCGGGGCGAAGGAATCTCCAGCCGGAATTCCCGCAAAAATGACAGGAAGTCTCGGAGTTTTTGGCTTCAGGGACTCGCCGCCGGGTTTTTTTAACCTTGAGGATCACTAGATCATGAATGGGCGTTTCCTGGGAACGGTGATGCGTTACTTTTTGTGATTGACGCTGTCTTTGGCGTTGCCGATAACGTTGTTGTCGCAGGGCTTGCCTGAGCTTACCCTGCCGGGTTTGCCGGTAACGTTGAGCGGCGGCGCGCAGTGAAGTCGCTCGTGCCAGACCAGCGCAAGGACCTGGGCAATAAATCTGGCCCCGGTCACAAGCGCGGCAGATGATTACCCGGCGGCGGCAACGGGAGCAATGATATAAGCGTGCGGAATTTTCCATCAGACATCCAGCGCTGACGAAAAATAAATGGGTTAGCTGTGCGATGGGATCGAAAAATGCGGTATAATAAACCCGGGTCGCGGCAGTCGAGGGGGTGACAGTGATTGGGGTTCTAAATCAACAACTTTCACCAGATAGCGTCAGCAGCGACCTTATTATCGCTCTTATTTCCATCCGTAAACTGTTTTTTATCAGAAAATTTCTTCTTTGCTTTCATCAAAAAGTCGAGTTTCCCTGAAAGTGAGTCCTCTTCCCGTGCTGTGTTCCGCGGCAGCCGTGGATAGCCGTGGACAACGTCCTTGTTGCCCACTGGCTACCCACCGCTGCTTCGCGACTCAACGCTCCGCCGTGGATAACTCGCTATCCTTCGCCTTCCAGGCGAAGGACTTAACGCGAGTTACCCACCGCTTCGCTTTAAAAAAAGTTTTTGATAAAAAATACTGAAATGATATTTTAGATTAATTGGTACGATTAATACTCCTTCGCCAGATTTACGCGGTTTTTAGCCGCCATCTACACTATCAGAACGGTTCATCGAGATCACCCTTTCATCAGGGCCGCGATTGCCAGCCGGTTGGCGCTGGCTAAAATTGATTATAAAGCCCACGCTGCTTTAAATGCATTAAATAATTAAATAGATGGACGTACTGATTTTATCCTTACGCAGTGTGCCAGCCATTGAAATCGCCAAACGCTTACGGATGGGTGGTAAAACAGTTCACAGTCACTGTTGTCGCATTTTTAAAAAGATCGGCGTCAAAAACGAGGTTGGTTTACTGTTGCTGGCGGTTAGAGAAGGTTTAGTAAAATTGGATGAAGCTGGTTATTAATTGGGAAAATTTCGCCATTTTACCTGTAAAGTTGCCGATTGACTTAAGTACCTTGTTTATCAGGGCTATCGGGTTAAACATTGATCTTTAATCCCTTTGGATAGTTTTGATGACTATTGTAGCGACCACCCAACCCCGTAAATATTGTTTAACCCGCCCAGAATTGTTGGGTCTCATTCAAATCCTTGGGATCAGGGACAATGGGAATTGGAGTAGAGGAAGTCGGTGCAAACATATGACTTTACATCCGGGATATCGAGGGATGATTAAGCATATCGTCCAATGAACTTTTTTCCGGATTCAAATCAGCAAATAATCCGCGCTTTTTTAAATAGCAGGCGGCTAAATAGGTATGTCGACTTTCAGGTAAATGAGACAAACGCGCCATATTGGTCAAATGAAGAATAAAATTAAGTTCTTCAGGTAATTCTGTCAGCACGGTTTTGTACATCTTCAATAAAAATTTCTGTTTTCTGATCTCTTTCATTTCACCTATTTTACGAATTTGACCCGCGCAAAAAGCTTTAAAAAACTGTTTAGCGAGATTGATATTGCTGGTAAAGAGTTGAGGAATCCATGCTATATGAACGCCGCTAGCTATTAAATGATAATCCACTCGTATTTCACAATCAGGTATTCTCTGTTTCATACCTGGTGTTATATTATCCGATTCCATACATTGATAACGTATTCCCTTTAAAAAAGACGTGAATACCGGTCGATCATTTTCCACTGAGATATTGGTGACCATTTTCACGAAATGAATCAATACCGCATAGATATTTTTATGCTGGTTTATTGGTTTTTGATTTTCAAGATAAATAATCAGGTTTTGTAAAAAATTTATTGTATAAAGAATCCTCTGGTTAAAGCAGCAAATAACCTGTTTAGCTGCCGTCACTCCCAGTATTTGAGTAAAGATGGACAATTCAGATTTTTCATCCGTTAAACTTTGAGTTAACAATTTGTCTATGCTTTCAGCTTGCTGGTTCTCTGCGTTTTTTATTTCTTTTTCTACTGTTAGAATTTGCATGTTTATATCTGCCAGTTTTTCTACCAAACCCTTCTCTTCCGCATTCTTTAATTCCAGATGATTTTTTTCAATCAGCAGCGCTTCTTGTTGTTTTAACAAAACTTTATTGCCTTGAATAAATTGATTTTTCGTACTGGTTATTAGCAAATCCAGCTTTTCGGACTCCCTGATAGCACCCTCTTCTATTATTTTGTAACCCACCAGGAGAAGTTGTTTGGGACTTTGATTTCGAGGAATGTCTTTTAAAAGTGGAGCTTCTTGATAATAATCCTTTGGGACTTCAATTATGGCATCTTCATAGTTTGCGAAATCAAACGGGATGGGTATGCGGCATTTCATAATATCTTTGGGAAACGTTGCCAAATTTTTTTTTAATAGAGGAATTTTTTGTACATTATCACAGTAATCCTTCTGCAATTTAAAATCCGCCGGGATTTTGGATGCCGTCTGCAGACTATATTGAATAAACTCCTGAACTTTAGATTGCTTTTTCCAATCATCATCCCAATTTATTTTTTGTTTTCTATTAGCAAAATAGAGTTTTTTGGCTTCGCTAAACAAAGGTGACAAGTGTTTGATTTCTAAAGTCTTAAAATCTTCAGTAAAATTGCACGATTGGGATCTTTCAACAGCGACGATGCCTTGGTGCTTCAGTTCCATTTCTTCTATAAGCGGAGCCATAAGTTTCATTTGCTGAAACCAATAAAGCGCCATACTTAAATTCTGTGATCGGTTTTTCATGTCGGCAAGAATCATGAAAAATTTGCCCAGACAATATTGTGCCGCTAAATTTTTCTGCAGAGCTGCTTTTTTCCACCAACTCATGGCGAGAACATAATCTCTCTCAACAAATTGACCGCGAGCATAGTAACATCCTAAGCGATATTGTGATCCCGCACGGCCTTCTTTAGCCTTCATGCGTATTGCCCAATAAAGGCTTTGCGGTTCATCTCCCTTCTTTGAATATATGGCGATCAATTGTTTTTGTGCAGTTACATCTCCCTGCTCAGCGGCCAGTGTATAGCAGTGCAGGGCCTTATTGTCATCCTGATTTGCCCCAATGCCATGTTGGTATTGAAAAGCTAACCGCTTCTGCACAATTCTATCGTCCTGACCGACAATATTTTCTTTTTCAATTTTCCTCATGGCGCTCTTCTCCTTTTTTTACTGCAATCCAATGTATTCAATCGGGATTAAGTGGGTCTGTTAAGTCCGATTCGTATTTAGTTTCATAAACTCTTGACCCAAATAATTTATAATCGAGATAAGTCTTTGCCTTCGAGTAGTTCGTTTGTGTCTTATTAGAGTTTGAACCTACAGTGAAATGGTGTTCCGCTGAACTGGGGAGGGAGGGGTCGGAACAACCGGTTAATTCTGTATTATTATTTAAAGGCAATACTTGTTTGCGTAAACATTTCTTAAATATGTTTGGGATCATCGACGTCAAAAGCTGCGCTGCATAATAAGAAACGCTGCTACCGATTAATACCGCGCTATCAAGAAACCGTGGCTGAGTGATCAACAAGCCAACACTGAAGCCCAGGAAACCCAGATCGAGTACTTTTCCCATAGACACCGGGGCTATGGGTTTTCGTATGGAACGGAGCAGCCTTTGTATCCCTGTCCGATATTGAAACGCAGGAATTGTATTTAATTGTGCCCAAAGAGCTAGCATCCCCGGAGCGACCGGGCTCACAAAAATGATGATAGCCGCATTATTCATTGCCTTCGTTTGGCCAGCAACGCTATTATCCCAATAGTGATTAATAAAACGCGTGGTTATATCGGATAAATTTAAAGACATCATCACCGTAACCAACATAGATCCTGTTACGAACAGGAAAACACTGCACCGGAACAAAATACTGTGATTCATTTTTTTGGTAATAGGCCCGGATGAAGGACTCAGATAATTTTGGTTCGCCAAAATTAAAGTATCTACCATATCAAGTAACCTTTCCAACTGCTTTTTTGGAATGTCGGATAAGGGTTTGTTAGCAATAATCTGTAAGGCCTCGTGATCCTGTTCGCGGGAAAATTCCTCTTTTAATTTCTTCCGTAGCTCTTTATTCCGGTCACGTAAATGGTCGTCAATTACTTCTATGTGACCTCCTTTTAGGATAGCTTCTTTAAAAATTTTCCATTTTTTAGATTCCCCTCCGCTAAGTCTGATAGGTTCCACGGATTGGGTTAATTCCAAATTTTGACGGTTGATTCCATTTACAGCCTGAGGTTTGCCATCTTCCATAGTGATTTTACCATTAAGAATAAAATAAGCTGTATTGTTATTGGTTAAAATAACTGCGTCGTTTTCTATTATCTCGTAATGTTTATTATCAAATTCCGACATCAGATAGAGATCACAGCCCTTATTTTTCTGATGTAGGTACAAGCTGTGTACCCTCATGGACTCCCATTTATCCGTTTGGCTTGTTCGATCGTAAAACCATTCGCCGGCAGGGCCATCAGTAGCGATCACATTACGCAGTAAAGCCACAAATTTCCTAATTTCAGACTCATCTTTGATTTCATGTTTTAATGCCTGAAGTAATATAGACCGAACCTTAGCAATTTCTAAAAATAATTGAACCAACTCAGGTGGACGTCTATCCCAATTAAAAATAAATGAATAGACAAAAACACCGGCAGGAATGAGATAACGACCTAAAGATGGCAGTGCCGGGAAGTAATCTTTGGAAGCATCATTGTCATAGGGAGGCACACAACCTACGCCCATTGCTCCTGTACCTACTGTGATCAGACTGAGAAGCGTCAAGAAATAAGTCGCAAAAGTAGCTTTATCACAGCCTTTTCTTGCACAGTTTTCTGAGCGGTTGGTAGAATTATCGATCAAGGGTTCAGAGGGATCAATTTTATCGAAATCGTCTTCATCGCTTATGCTGGTGAAACTAGGTATGGACAAATCTCTTCGCATGGCTAACTCCCTGTGTATTTCATATGGTGGACCCCTTTGGCTGGACACAAAACCTGTGGGTTGAGATATAATCTGTCGGGTTAAATTACCCACTCTTGCGGATGACATTTCATCAATACAAGCTCCATTTTATGCATTTCTCTCTAATTAAGTCAATGCAAATTCTACCTTTGCAAATTTTACCTTGATCCAGGGCTATCGGGTTAAACATTGATCTTTAATCCCTTTGGATAGTTTTGATGACTATTGTAGCGACCACCCACCCCGTAAATATTGTTTAACCCGCCCAGAATTCGCAGTGACCCGCCTTCGTCCCAAGCTGCAAGCTTATCCGACGTGCTCATTACGCCGGCCCGGTCTGTAGAGTACCACTTCTAGAAGAAGCTCAATGCGATTGGGATGGTGGAATCTACCCGAGAAATCAAGGGTGAGCGAAGTGTAGAACGCCGATACTATCTCACTTCCCTGAAGGGGTTAAACGATTTTTCACGGGCGCTACGTCGCCATTGGGCTGTGGAAAATCAGCTCCATTGGATATTGGATGTAGCCTTTAAATCAGAGTTCTAAAGCTTTTATAAAGTCTGTGTAATTCCTGTGTAAATGTGCCAAGAAAAATAGGGATTTTAAGGGCATTTTAGAGAAAAAGAGAGAAGATTGATAAAGCAAAAATATCAATAAATTTAAAGAGATAGATAAAAAGAGAAGTTTAGAGAAATCTTGCCTCGAAACCTGAAAATCCCTGTGTCCCCAGTTCGATTCTGGGTCTGGCCACAAAATTTTAAATCTAAAATCAAAGGCTTATATTAATAGCCTTTGATAGGCTGGTAAGATTGGGTGTAATCTGGGTGTAACCTTGCCAAGAAAATAATAGAAAAAGCTAGAAGTTAATAGAGTTTTATAGTATAGGCTTAGAGCTTAATATTTTAACTCTGATTCTGGAGTCCTTTCTATTTTAGGGGGCGCTTTTAACCTGCGCATAGTGCTTTAACTCGAATTCTATAATTTTCAAAATTTCTGAAGCCATAGGCGCGTCGCTGAATCAATTTCATTTTACGATGGAAGCCTCGCGATCCCATCGTCTCTGTGCCCCGATTTAATAATTATCGTTCTCACGTCACTCAATATTTAGTTGAAAGAATTAAATATTTATTGTATAATGATTGCGAATTTGCGGTAAGTTATCGCGATTGTATACATTTTATTTTAAAAATATTTACGGAGAATACTTATAATGAGTAGAAATTTATCCTGCCGGTTAGATTGTTTAGAAAAAAAAATAGCAAAACAAAAAAAGTTACAAAAACAAAAAAATACTAAGCTGCCTGAATCAAAAGAGTTGTCAACTAAACCAACTTAAAACAATTGAGTGTCTACGCCTTCCTTGATCTGATTCAAGGAAGGCGTTTTTTCTTCCCTATACCACAAAAGAATTGCTGGGTTTTTAAAACGCCATATGTGGGCGTTTCCTCGTATCATATAAAGGTCAAATATCATATTTAATCATTCTATTAAGCAATGGCAATATGAAGCTTTTTACCTACAGCGTGCGCAGCTCTCTCTAGGGTATGGAGTGTCACTGAGGTATTAGTCGAATCCAACAATCGCTCTAAGGCCATGCGTGACGTTCCCATTTTTTTTGCCATCTTGGTTTTACTCATCTCTTTATCTCGCATTGCCTTTTCCACTTGTGCCGCCAAAAGGCGTTTAATAGCCACTAATTCGCTTTCAATTAACAAATCTTCTTCTGCTAAAAACTCGTTAAGACTGCTACCAATATGTTTCTTTTTCATAATCAATTCCTCGTTAATGATTTTTGCCGCTTTCTCGCTAAAGCTAATTCTTCATTGGGCGTTTTTTTTGTCTTTTTAATAATTCCATGTAATAGCACAATTTTCCCATCGCTCACGCAGAAAAATATCCGCGCTATACGATGACTCGGCAAAGAGGTTCTCACTTCAAATAATCCAGCCCCGAAGCTTTTTACCAAAGGTTCATCAATGAGACCAAGCTTCCAACCTAATTGTACCGTTTGTAGATCGTCACCAATAATCTTTCGATCAGTACGATCTAATCCCTTTAACCATTCGCGTACGGGTTCATTATCTGTATCCGTCCGATAAAAATAAACTGGTGTCATCATGTATAAAACCTACTTATTAATAATTGTATCAGAAATGGTACACATTTGCAACTCAACTTTTAGATCATACGGGCTATTTGGTCGGCTTCCCTTTGCCTACGCGCATAGATTATTAAATTATATAAAAATCAAAAACTTAAAATGTATATTAAAACTAAAACATCATAATTAATATGCTACAAAAATATTGATCAAAAATACTCAATGTATTGAAAAAATAATCCTCAATTTAATTGCTAGTATTCGTCGAACGATAACGTTGACTCAATTTATCCATTGCAGTTTGGATATGAGATCCGTTTTGATGGCTATAACGCTCGACCATTTGCAGGGTTTTATGCCCTGAAATTCTTTTTACCGTAGGTAAATCCACGCCGGCTTGAACAAGGTGAGTGATAGCGGTATGGCGTAAAGTATGTCGCACAACCTCGTTAACATTAAGTCCGGCGGCAGCGACTACGCGACGAAAAGGTTTGTTGATATTCACACAATGACCGGATTTAGATCTTTTGGAAGGAAACAGCCAAATTTGATCAGGCGCCGCCCTTTTGACATAGGGTTCTAACTCTTGAGATAAAAAGTCGGTCATGGGTTGCAATCGGGAACCGGCTTTAGCCAAGGGAATAAAGATCACCCTCCTCTCTAAATCAATATGCTCCAGTCGTATCGATAAAATTTCCGTAAGGCGCATGCCGGTTTCTAGTCCAGTCACCATAAATGGATAAATGTGAGAATTTTGATCTTGTTTAGTCTCCTTTAACAACCGATCAATTTGCTCCAGTGTTAGGTAGGTAATGCGAGGTTCGCTTTCTTTAAATTTTTTAATGGCGACAGGCCGGTTATTTAACCATTTCCATTCCACCGCCTTAGTAAAAAAATGAGAGAGCACGGCTAATTCCCGATTGACGGTACTTTCACATACCTCTTGCACCAGACGCGTATTTTTGTAACGCTCTAAATCCTGGTCATTAATTTTGTCGAGGGGTGTATCTTTGAAAAATGGAATGAGATGCTGCCTGAGTAGAGAAATCTTCTTTTTTAAATTTTTTGCCTGAGTCGAAATTTGTTTTTCCAGATATTGTTCAGCAGCTTCCTTAAATCTAAAAGTAAGTTTACGACCTTTAGGCAAATTTAAGCGGGCTTCATGCGCTTCATTGCGAAATTTTGCCAATATCTTCTCAGCATGCAATCGTGTAGTGCCATCCGATTCTTTACCAACCAATCGATGAATTCGTCGACCGTCTACCATGATATTGATTCGGTATCTCCCGTCTCCGTTGGCTAGCCGGTCAAATTCGATGCCGTTTTCCTGTAATTTTTCGTGTTGTCCTACATTACGTATGTTGGCACGAGTTAATGTTTTAAATTTCATTGATCGCTCCTTACTTTTTTGATGGGGGGATAATAATCCGGTTTTTCAACCGGCTTGCCGGGTGGCAGATTTAATTCCTTTAAGTGCTGTAATGGTTTTTCACCCTCTAAAATCGCCTGGCACAACGGCCAATGCTCACGCAGCCGCTCCCGGTTTAAACCCCGGTAATCCACCAGCGGCCACCACTCTTTATCCACGACTTGTCCCGCCGGGTTCTCGATATGGATTTCAAAGTGGTTCCAGAAATAAGGGGTGTCGGTAATTACCTGCCACAGGGCCTGTTCCTCGGCGGTGAGTAGGCTCGGTAAAAATAAGGCCATTCCTGCAAAGCGGTCAGCGTCTTCGGCAGACCAGAGTCGTTCGCCGACCTCTTGGGCGTTGATTTTTTCCGTGTGGCGCTGGCCGAACAGGTAATGGTCGGTCTGTGCTTTTTCGGTTGATACCACGGGTAGGCCATAGCTGGCCGCTTTTTCGGCTAATAAGGATTCCATCAGGCTGGATACTGGACGATGTTGATGCCGTGCGATCAGTTCGGCGACAAATCGTAGTTGGGGGCTAATCCTAACAGTCATCACCACTGTTCGGATGTTCTGATGATCCGCCTTTTTTTTGGGTTTCTTCACCCGTTTCTGGGTTTCAGTCATATGCTTTATTCTCCCATTCTGTTCTGGAAACTTCTCGATTGTTCTTGGAAGTTCTGTATTTGTCTATAGTTTTTTAGACTACTAACGTAGTCCTTTACACTACGAATAACGCTCACTATAATAACCCCCTCTGCTAAAGTCAATGGGTTCAGTCCTGAAGGCGGGACCCATTCTAGATTAAAAAAACACAGGAGCCTACTATGAAAAAGGAAGTCGATTTTCAATTAAACACACCCACTCTCGATATTTTTCCCGATGGTAGGATGGATGTTCACAATGCGTCGCATTACCTGGGCGTTAAGGAGAAAACCCTGGCGATGTGGCGCAGTGGTGGCATCGGGCCGCAGTATATCAAACGGGGCCGGATTTTTTACTACAAAGACGATCTGGATGCCTGGTTAAATGAGCGGCATTGTCGCAGCACATCACAGTCTTTGCCGAAGGGAAAAAATCGATGAAGGAGAGTCAACAGGATCCCGCTTTTTCTTTTAAGCAGGCTGGCCGCTCAGTCTGTCAACCCATCCTTCCCGTGTATGCTGATGAATTACGTCATTATCCAGCAAATAACCCTATCTTGATTGCGGTGGATCGGTTAAGTTTGCAACGCATCCGCTCGTCCAAAGGGGTGTGTTTATATTGCCCGGAACCCGCGGAACATTATGTGCTTAATTTTTGTTTTCAGCGCGAGGCTTGGGTGATGTATGCGCATTTGAGTTTATTTTCCCGCGCCATGGCGTTAGCACACGCCATTCAATGGCAGGGAGCGTCCAAAACTTTAGTGCTGCGGATCGGTCTTCAGAACCTACGAGGATAATACCATGACTCATCATATCCCTGAATCCATGATTGAATTACCGAATTGGGAACAAGCCGCCGCCTGGAACGAACCGATTTTATTTGAACCGCTGGAAACGCCTGAAATTCCAGCAGATTGGTTACCCGGCGTGTTGGGTGAATTTGCCGGCGCTTTAGCCCAAGCCAGTGAGACGCCGCCGGCGCTCAGCGTCATGACACTATTAGGGGTATTATCGACTGCTTTAGCGGGTTATTGCGCCGTCTCTCCTAAATTGGGCTGGATTGAACCCGTGAATATTTATACGTTGATCGCACTGCCGCCGGCCAATCATAAATCTTTGGTAGTGCGAGCCTGCACCCAACCGCTGTGGCGTTGGGAAAAAGAACAGAAAAAACAGCGGGAAAATGAAATTAAACGCCAACGTGCCGCTCGCAAAACCGAAGAGCGGATTTTGGAAAATCTGCGCACTAAAGCCGCCAAGACCGAAGACCCGGAGGAACAACGCCGTCTGTTTGACGCGATTATTCAGCAAGAAATGGCGCTCACCGAAATTTCTCCCTTACCGGTGCTGTTTACTAACGACGCCACTCCGGAATCGCTGACGCATTTGATGGCGGAGCAAGGCGGTCGATTGGCCGTTTTTTCCGATGAAGGCGGCATTCTCGATACGTTAGCGGGTTTATATAATCACGGTTCCGCGAATATTGATATTTTGCTCAAAGGTATCGACGGCGGTGAAGTGCGCGTTCATCGCAAAGATCGCAGCACGATTTTGAATCCTTATTTAACCGTGGTGCTGACCGTGCAACCGATTGTGATTCAAAATATGGCGGGAAAAAAAGCGTATTTAGGTAAAGGGGTGCTGGAACGGTTTTTGTATGTGCTGCCCAAAAGTCACCTGGGTTATCGCACCCATAATACACCCCCTCTGTCATCAGAATTACAAGCCGCTTATGACCAAATGATGATGACTTTGTTAAACAGCCGACCACAGACGGAGACCTCTGTTCCCGGGGAAAATAGGCAAATATTTTCGCTCTCTCCAGAAGCTCATGCATTATGGCGTGCTTTTCAAATGCAATTAGAAAGCGAGTTAAGACCCGAAGGTCTGTTGGGCAGTTATCCCGGTTGGGGAGGCAAATTAGCGGGATTTGCCCTGCGATTGGCCGGTTTATTACACGTTGCCGAATATGGTTTAGTGGAACAGGATATTCACGCCGCCACGATGCAAAACGCTTTACGTTTGGTCGAAGTCCTTCGCCTGCACGCCTTGGCGGTATTTCAATGGATGTGCCGGGATTCGGCGAGTGATGATGCCCAAGTCGTGTGGCAATGGATTCAAAACCACCATCAGGGTTCGTTTACTCAGGCAGAAATTCGTTTTGCGTTAAGGAATAAAAAACAGGGTCAATCCGAGCGATTAATGAAAGCATTAGCTCGGTTGCAGGAACGTCATTTAATCAGTCTGCCGGTGAAATTAAACACCCGAAAACCGACCACACTCTACCGGGTGAATCCGTTGGCACTGCCTTTCACTTCGGTGTCATAACATAAAATGGTACACAACTACCGATCCCTGTTCTTGTGGTTGGTTGGAAGTGACGCTGAGTTGCGATGACATGGAAATCCATTTGACACAACGGTTTGCGGGTCGTGAAGGTCAACGTTATGCCTCATCGGTAAAAGTGGTCTGGTGTATGAAGTGTTCGTTCCTCATGCCTTAGCTCAACATTTGGAAGCTCGGCGGATGTGAATCCGTCTGTAGTGGTGTTCTTGTTGCAGTTTGAAGGGGTGAGTGAAACGAATAAAAATTGGCGGCGGTTTTTAGGCTATCACGAGTCCTGTAATAACAATTTTGCAATAATCGGCAGCCGACGTTAGCAACCGTTTGCACTATAGTGACATTTTTATAGAGTAAAAGACTCAATCCCAGCGTACTTATAATCATGGCTCCGGCAGCGGCGGAAGTGGGCAAGGATTCTGCTGATGATTCTCCGGAACTTGGATTGGATAAAGCTGGAGGAGTCCACGTTGGCAAGGATTCGGTGGTATGGAATCCAGCGGAATGATCTGAGGTGGTGTCAGTTGTTGCTGCCAGTGGATCATCCTCAATGACTTCGATGGAACTGCCAGCACCCCAGATTTTTTTCTGAGAAGTCTCCCTTTTAACATCCCTATCGAAAACATCATATCTACGACTTGATTTTAAGTGATGTCGTCCATAAGATGAGCGGCGACTCATCGGCGATGAATCGCTTGATGTTAAAGGGGTAGTGTAGCCATTATATTGAGCATTGGCATGACAGAGTTGATCCTGGCAATATGCCTGCCATTGATAATTTTCGACCTGATACAATATGTCTCCAGAGATATTATTCTCCATTAAGTAGAGTACATTCAAAGAAGTATTAGGATATACCTGTGCTATGACTTGCGCACCTTTATCAGTGATGCGGTTTTGAATCAATGATAAATCTGTGATTTGCGTATCTGGTAGCACCTTTGTTAAAGCTAATAAACCCTCATCACCGATTAAATTAAAATTTAAATATAGGGTTTGTAATAAGGAGCCTGGCAAAAACGGTGATAGATCGATTAAGCTGGTATCCGTTAGACTACCTTCTACAATTTCAAAATAATCCAGCTTAGACATGGCTGGACCCAATAAGTTCATGGAGGTGCTTATATTATTATCCCACATAATCAGGGTATCGACAGCAGAAGCAACAATTCCTTGAGCTAATTGAGAAATTAATTTTGGATCATTTAGATTATTATAATCTAACTCTAAGTAATTCAATTGCGTGGAAGGGAGAGTATGAGCGAGCGCCTCCATACTTTTTGGAGTAAAAGTATTATAAACTAATTCAAGATACCAAATATTGGTTTTATTCAGTTGATTGATCAATGTGATGAGGCCCTCTTCACCACTACGACTACCCATTCCTAATACAGTAACAGGCAAGTTCACTATAACCCCGGCTAACGCCATTACTCCCTCATCGGTTACATTAGTGCTTCTTAAACCGATTCTAGGTAGCGAAGTATTTTGAATCAAATTTGCAAAATAGATCGCGCCCGCGTTAGTAATAGAATTACCATCAACCCACAATTCATTTAAAACAGGACAATTTCGAACGACTGAGGATAATGCCCGGATCGTTCCGTCGCCTACTTCAGAGCCATCCATCACGATTCGTTCGATGGCTGGCATCGTTGACCAGGCTTCAGCTAATTGAATTCCTCCTGGGTCTCCCATTTTTGTATGATGCAAATAAAAACGTTTGATGTGAGTTCTATTTAATACATCAGCTAAAGCCTGGATACCTTCATCACCGATATTCGGAAAACAAATGTCAAAGGAAACAAGCTCCTTCATAAATGGCAAAACTTGGGCTAAATAGGCAAATCCTGCGTCGCTTAAATTGGTTCCTCCTCTGATGTCTTCACTATAACAACCTAACCATACATTTTGGACTATTGAATTATTTAGATAAGCGGCTAAAGATCGCATATCAGAATCGGCAAAATTGTCGAATATGTTTAATACAGCGAAACCAGCTCCCCGGTCTTCAGCGCTTCTTAAAATAGCCACCATTTCTTCGCCAGTTAAGTTTTTATACATAAATGTCAGGTTGTGCAATCCGTCCAGGTTGAAATACTGAGTCTGTTCCACTAACAGCGGAACCGAATCATTTAAATTAATGGTACGAAACTGATCAACCATTTCAAAATAGCAATCGACCGTTAAAAGATCAGCATATTTAGAATAGCCGAAACCTAATTCAAACCCTTGTTTATCAGGGCACCGAATGGCTTCCAAAATACTGAATAGGATCATTTGAAAAAAATATAACTCTATCGTCAACTTCGCAGTTTTCAATAATAAGGCTGGCAATTGTTGCTTCAATACATGCGTCTTTAAGCCTAATAACCACCACAATAAATATTGACGATAGATGCGTTGCGGCAGTGATTGAATGGCCTGGCATCGTAAAGGTTTACTTTCTTTAATTTCTTCTTTCGGCAACGACATGATCACTGCTAACGCTTTTCCCTTAATGTATAACATCGTTAATAATTCTTCTTTGGAGTAACCGGCTTCTTTGAGACGAGGTAAATCTTTAAATCCCACTCCATGCGCAATCCTGGCTAAATATTGCAAGGCGTTCAGTCGCGTATTTTTTTTCCCGGTTATCGCCACTCGACACAAAGCCTCAAAAATTTGTGTCCGCTCCTCACTCGATAAACGCCCATCCCAGCGCACCAGATTTTCGAGTTTTTGTAATTTCCCGCTTAAAGACAAAAGACTGGCACTGGAAATACCTGGGAGGTATTCATAAATACCATCCCGCAGCCAACCACCCTTTTTTTGAAGATGAGTATCAATGATTTGGGTGTAATTTTTTAATGTGGCCGGTGAGGTGCGCCGTGCTCTCCATAGACTAGAGATACTTTGTAACCCCGCAATGATGAAAGGACTCGTTAAAATTAACCTCAACCACCGTGTTTCTAATCCCGCTAACAGGCGCACTAAGCTATCAATCCCTTTTTGATCCGAGCTGATAAACGAAGAACGAAATTCATCCATGCTGGTAGTACCGGTTTGGATCAGCTTAACCAAACGATACAACAGCATGGAATAAATAAAAATATGAATGGATGTAAATAACCCCAACTCCAAACCGCGCGCAAATCCCTGCACCGCATACGCTTTTACCAAACCCCAAGTACTTTTTAGCAGAATAGATCGCTCCGCCGGTCTGACTCGCCGCCAGGCGCTCTCTTTGGTTTCGGGTCCTAAATCATGAGCAGATAACAATGGCCACTGCAAACATTTTTCCAAAGCATGATCAAGACTACTCCATTTCATCCAGGAACAAGCGCTCATCTCACGTTGAAACAGCTTGAGCAGATATTCGTTTTCGACCGGAATATCTTTGCGCTCGATACCTAAGCCAGACAGAAACTCATCCAGTTCAGTATAATCCGGTTTTTCAAGCAGTAAATAACTGCCGTCTTTATTTTGAATACTATGTGATGGGACTAAGGGGTGGTCCGTATCTGAGGTTGCGATTTCCGTCTCGAATTGCATGTCGGTTTCCCTCCTTTCATTGAAATACCCAGCTAACGTGATTTTCAACTTCTGAGCTCATTTAATCCAGATTGCATAACAATCAGACCTCATGTCATTTTGTTGTTTAACAGACCACAAAATTACAGAAGAGGTCTTATGCTATTAGAGAATTTTATCATTACAGCCTATTGTTTGATAGATAAAACGTTACAAAATTTGCTAGTTTTCCCCGTTTTACTTTCCTCAACCAACCAGAAAAAGAGAAAAAGAGAACTTGTCTATTTTTTTATCTCTGTGTGGTATGAAATAAACAAAATATGACGAGAGATAAAGGTTAAAATCTATACAAGTTCTCTTTTTCTCTTTTTCTGGTGGGGTAAAGAATTTAAAACGCAAATAAAATTACTAAGAAATGTCATTTTCCCTTAAGGAATAAAAATAAGGTCAATCCGAGCGATTAATGAAAGCATTAGCCCGATTGCAGGAACGTCATTTGATCAGTCCGCTGGTGAAATTAAATACTCGTAAACCAACAACAATATGCCGTGTGAATCCGTTGGCGTTAGCTGTATAATGAATAGCATTTTATCAGTGATGCGTGTTAATTGTGCCTGAACCGAGCCAGTCGATTGCGGTTAATTGAGCCACTTCATTTGCACCTTAACGGGCCAGCATTGCTGATAAAATCATTGAACGAAGGCGCGTAGAGCGCAGGGCTATGGGGATTCTAAAGATCAAGAGAGTGGGTGTACGCTAAAATTTGTAATAAATAATCTCAAAATTAACGACATTAATGGCAATATTTCATTTTTCATTTCAAATTCTTCATTGAGCAAGCTCAGGGTTTGATCAAAAAATTTATCAAGAGTATGGGAAATCCTTCCCTTAAAAATAGAATAAATCATTTTATTGTTATTAACAAATACAGATATTCTTTTCATGAGGTATCGTAGAGGCACTATATTGCTGGCTATTACCGTGAAATTGCAACTGATGGTTGGTATAGCATTCTTGCAAACTTCTCAGATAATTGGCTCGAAAGAGTTTTGCCATGGCCTTGACAGGAAATAAATAATTGGATTTGGCTTTTACCCAACGTAAATCCCTGGTTAATGCGCCACCCGGTACAATGCAATGTATATGGGGATGTAACGATAAGTTTTGTCCCCAGGTATGCAGTACGAGAATAGCACTCCATGATAAATTTTTTTCTTTAACCAGATACAGAATATAGTTCTGAGCTTCCTGCTCAGTAATGTTCGCCGGCGAACGCTTGTAATAACTGGCGAATTGTTTTATCACAGTAATGTATGATTTCTGTGTATTTTCAGAAAAATTTCGAAGTTGCATGGCATTAATCATGTCCTGACGTAATTGACTCATAAATAGCTCCTTTAAAGTTAATTGGAGCCATGATGATAAGTTAGAAACCAGAAATGTAATAAATGGGTTGGAAATGCTCGGAAGTTGGACAATTCGCTGCCGCGCTAGCGGCTTCGTTCAATGCAAGTTATGCTGATTGCGGCGTTGCCATACTTTGTTTTCATTACTTTTGTACCACCTCTTTCTGTTGTTGTTGGTGGTTGCTGATGCAGTTTCACGAAATCCAGCGGCGCTAAGTACATCGGCTGCAAAGATGTGGTGGATTCTGTTGTCAATGACATCATGTCAGTTTCTCCTTGAAGTGATGACGCAGGGCCAAAGAGGGAATTCCAGCTTACGCGATGGGGGATTTTTAAAGGAGAGAATCGCAATTCTTCCTTTTAAGTGCGATCCCAAGCTTTGCCTGGGGCAGCATAAATAACTGAGTAATGGTTTGATTGAAATAACAGACTGTCTGGGACTGTGTTTCTGAAGAATCAGTCCGGGGGAAAACCCAGACCGCCTAACGATGATCCACCCACCCTGGTTGATCAGGCAAGTATTTTGTAGCAGTTAATGGTAATGACATTGTTTTATATCCCTACCTATGGTCAATTAATCCTTTTTTCATAGTCCTCTTAAGATTTAAGATAGGCTTTACAAAAGAATATGGCAAGCACAAAATTCTTAAGGGACACTTAAGTCTAAATTCCGCAGTTGCAATCCATTGCGGAATTCAGGTTAAATCACGGCATTATCCTTGGTTCGATTTCCAGGGTTATTATTCTATTAGCTGGGGACACCGAACTTTGACGGTTGAGTCGTCAGATTCATCAGTGCCGCTAATTTCTCGGTGAGGCGTGTTGCCCGTTTTAATGACGCCACGTCCCCCGCCGCACCGGCTTTCTGATACCAGACTAAAGCCTGCTTTTGATCCTGCGCCACGCCATCGCCCGTGTCCAGCATCACCGCTAAATTTTTCATCGCGCGTGGATGACCTTTCTGCGCCGCCTCTAAAAATAACTGGTGGGCTTTGACTTTATCTTTCGGCATTCCACCCGGACCCATTAAAGCAAATACGCCTAAACTGGTGAGCGCGCTGATTCTCCCACTGTCGGCGGCCTGCTGATAATAGTGTTGGGCGCTTTTAAAATCTTTCTCTTCTTCCAATGTTTTGGCTTTCTGGTAAAGCGTTTTAGCCGGATCGTAAACCCCCAATTGTTGGATAATCTGCATCATATCCGGACGTTTTTCGGGAGTCGCCGACCAGCATGCCGCAATCAACCCACGAAATTCTACCGGAATAAACTCGGAAATATTTTCCCGATGCCCGGCCAAAATTTTTCTTGTTAATATCTCAAATGACAAGCCAGCATACGGTCTTTTACCCGTAAACAACTCCCACAGAACGGCGCCAACGCTATAACTATCGGCTTTAGCCGTGATGGTTGACTCGCCCTTTAATATTTCCGGAGCACACCACGCCACCGCCTGACTGACTTTGGTAATCGATTGAATACTGAAATTACGCGTTTTGGTTAAACCAAAATTGGCAATTTTTGCATGAAAATCCGCGGTTAATAAAATATTCGCGCTCTTTAAATCCCGATGAATCATGCCGTTTTTATGTAAATACTGCAATCCCCGGGCGATATCCAGCGCGATCTGTTTTTGTTGCAGCAACGTCAACTGAGTTTTTTCCAATTGTGTATACAAAGATCCGTTCACCATATTTTCCATCACCAGACAGGCATTATCTTCTTCCAGGCACGCACCATAGAACTGAACAATGCAGGGATTGCGCAAACGGTTCATGATTGCCACTTCACGGCTAAATTCAACGCCGTCCGCACCGGACAAGGGAACCGATAACAATTTGATCGCTACCGTCTGTCCCTCCCAACGACCCCGATACACACGGCTGATGCTCCCCTGACCGATCAAGTCATCAAACATTAATTCGCAATACGGAATTTTATAATCCAGGGGAATTGGTGATTTAACCTCAACTGGCTGATGAATCTGGCGCAGTTGTCCTTTTAACGAAGCCAGTTGTCGAGCCAGAATCATATCCCTCTGGGCCGCCGCGCCTTTAAATTCCTGCAATTCCCGCAGCATTTTTTGATTTAGCGAGATAATTTCCGCCTGCCCGGCTTTTAATTCTTTAGCATCTGCTTTTTGATCCGCGATATCCTGTTCGCGATTGGTGATCTGCTGTACCACCATCCCTAAATTCAATAAGGGCAAACACGCTTTGAACTGTTGATTGAGCTTCACAAACTGCGATTCATTTTTTTTTGCTTTGATAGCCTGGTGATACCATTTTTGACCTTCCATAAACTGGTTGATGAATTGGAGACTTTCCTTCAAAGTTTTTTCCAATAAAGCCAGACCTTGTTTGAAATGATCCGATTCGGGAATTTCTTCCAGTCCCGAGACTGCCGCCTCAATCACTCGAATTCTTTCCACCAGCCGTTCACATTGCGATTTATTGGCTTTCACCGACTGAACTCGATCATAAATAAGTTCAGCCACTTTAAAAACACCTTTGGCGATATCTGCTGCCATCATGTTAACATCTCCCTATAAAATTATTTATGAAAATGATTCCAGATTTTGACCATATCCCGGCACTTCACTTTTTAATGGATCGAAGTGCGGTATGGGCGCTACTTTTAGCGGCTCTTGTTGAGATTGAGACGCTTTAAATAACGCGCTTAAACTCTTTGCCAGCACTTTGGCCGGTGGCCGCTTTTCAGGTTCCTGCCAACACGCTCGCATTAACTGCGCCATCTTCGGCGGACACGATTCTGAAATCGTTTCCTGCTTGTCGCCACGCGTCAATTTGGCGGAAATGACTGAAGCGGGCGCTAATCCATGAAACGGAATGCGATAAGGATTAGCCATCAGTTCAAACAGCACCATGCCATACGCGTAAATATCCGCTGCGGTCGTGGCTTCGGGTTTTTCAGCAAACAGTTCCGGCGCCATCCAGCCCAAAGTGCCTTTCATGCCTTTCGACGAACTCATACTGCCCATTTCTGATTTAATCTTCGATAAACCAAAATCGGTAATTTTTGCGCGGAAACGATCATCCAGCAACACGTTCAAACTTTTTAAATCCCGATGCAGGATATTCACTTCATGCAAATGATACAGGCCATAACAGACATCCAAACCAATTCGATAGCGAACCGATAACGGTAATTCTCCTGGCGAATTCTGCAATACGTTATACAAAGAACCTTTCGGCATCAGTTCCATGACTAAGCAAAAATTCGGTTCTTCCAAACACACGCCATTCAGGCGCACGATATAATCGGATCGCATCGACCCCAGAATACCGGCCTCCTGCTTCAACTCTGCCACTGCGCTTTCACTCAAATGATCAACATGTAATTTCTTAACCGCGACTTCATTAAATTTATATATCCCTTTGTAAACGGTTCCATAAGCGCCCGACCCCAGTTTATCTTTTTCATCAAACTCCAGGTCTTGATACGCCAGGCTTAAAGAAATTTTCATTTCTCCGACCTCATCGACAGATCGAGGAGAAGAAGGAGAAATGCTGCGACGCGAAACTTTGAGTTCTCTAACTACTTCACTATCTGGTTTTCCTGACTGACTTAATGAAACCGTAACCGGGAGCGGCAAATGAGAACCACCGAGGCTCGCCTGACTTGGCCGGGATAACGGCGACGCACTGAGGGGAGTCGCGGAATCCTCCCCTTGCTGTGACGAAATAGAAGGGGTCTGAGTGATTAACCCCTGTCCTGACGGAATGACGGGTAATCCCTGAGGCAGAAAGTAAGGCGAAACCACGGACGGTTGACGAGGAGATTCAACATATGCTCTGGGCTGATAAAAATCCGGCGAAACAGAAGTGTCCATGGAAGCAGGCAGGGGATTTATTTTGATTTCGTTTTCAGAAGGATTTGCTGCGCGATTTTTTTTAAGACATCTGTATAAACAACAGAGAACTAACAGTAATGCCCCTCCCCCTAGTACGCCTCCGACTATCCCAGCGATTAAAATTTAAAATAACCGTACGACCTTGCAAGGCATACAAGCTATTACTGACCAAAGCGAGTGAATTTCCACCTGAAGCAAAGAAAGTAATTTGTGCGTTTTGAGGGGCGGCGCTAAGACCGACGTCGTCCGTGACTGTTACGGCGTAGATTGGCGCTAGAGCGCTTCCGTCGCTAATAAATTCAATTTCGGCGTTTTCTATCTGCTGTTGACTAAATTGCGTGATTGATGTGGTTGACGTTAAAACTTCCGCAAAATAACCATGCCGGACATTACTCACACTAAATAATAAATTTCCCGCGGGTGTGTGGTCATCGGTGGCTCTTAAATTATTAATTCCCAAAACCACCGAAGTACCTTGAGTAATGGTTAAGCGGTTATTAATGAAAATTGGGACCATATCAAAGCTGATGGAAGCAGTTTGCGCAGCGCTGCTTAATCGTCCATCGGTTAATATAACTTCATAACTGGGAGTCGAGACCGTATTATCCTGAGTAAAAATGACTTGACCATTGCTGATTTGTCCTTGAGAAAACAGATTAATCGATTGCCACGGACTACCCACTAAACTGAACTGACCGTGTTGCATTTGACTAATGATGAAAATTAAATCGCTGGCGTTAAACGATAAATCAGGATCTCTTCCCTGCAAATTATCTAAAGATAAGGTTACGTTTCCCCCTTGCAAAGCCATTAATTGATTATTGACGATGATCGGAGGCAATGGTGTAAAGGTAACTGTGATTTCTAGCGGAGAAACTTGAAAATAAGGATCATTGAACCCAATCAGTCCGCCTGGAGCAACCGGGCTGCTGTCTTGAGAAAACACGATCTGGTTATTCAATAAGGACTGTAAAGTAAATTGCGTGACTACTGAATTGAATAATTTAAATTGACCTTGTTGCACATTCAATATCGTTATAACCACCTGGCTTGATGGATAGTCCTCATTCATAATGGTCAAAAAGCCGGACGACAAGGTTATCGTTTGGCCCTGGCTAATGACTAAATTGCTGCGCACTAACAACGGTCTTCGATAAAAAGTCACGGCTGCTGAAACAGGTGGTAAAATAAAGTAAGGATCCGCGACACTGATTTGATAAGCAGGAGCATTCGTCGTATTGTCTTGAACAAAGAACACGAGATTATTTAGCAGATGTTCTGCATTAAACTGCGTGACAGAATAATTAAGTGGCGCTAATAAAAATTGCCCGTATTGTAAATTGCTGATGGTTAAGTTCACCTGATTGGACGGATAATCCTCTGTCACGTTCAAAAAATTGCCGGTCAATGATAATGTTTGACCTTGATGAATCGATAAAAGATTGGTGATGACCGGCCGGCGATAAAAAGTCACTTGCACCGCTTGATTGGCAATCGCATTACGGTTAATCGCCTGAACTGAATAACTGGGCGCCAATTGACTGCCATCATGGATAAACTGGATTTGATGCGCCAAAATTTGAGATTGAGTGAATTGCGTGATCCTTAGACCTGGATTAGATAACGATTGAAAATAGCCATGTTGGACATTGTAGACATTGAATGTTACTGTCACCGTGCCGGTTGCGTTTAAATTATTGGCTGTGAATAAAAAGGTTTCTCCTGAGTGGATAGTGAGCTGATTGGCCCAAATTTGTGGAGATATGTCGCCGAACACCACGTAGCTTCGTCCTATATTGTTATTATAGCCGGGATTTGCAATAATCAGGTCATCTATACCGTCGCTATTAATGTCGCCTGCTGTGCTAATTGGATATCCGTACCCGCTAATTTTAAAACCATTTGTTCCATTCAAATCGCTCAATGCCAATAAACCGCTGTTACCTACCTGAGGACCACCGAATACCACATAGTTTAGTTGATTCCTGGGCGCTCCAATGAACAAATCCGAATAGCCATCCTTATTGATATCTCCAGCAGTACTGACTACAAAACCACTCTGACCACCATTGGTTTCTCCATCGATTTTAAACCCATTAGTCCCATTAATATTATTCAATGCTAATACTCCATTGCTTCCCACCTGCGGTCCGCCGTATATCACATAAGTTCTTCCAGTAGATAACGCATGCCCAGGCGCTCCGATCAGAAGATCGGCGTAACCATCACCATTCACATCACCCGCAGCGCTGACTGAAGAACCACTCGCATCATTTGTTGCTTCACCATCGATTATAAAACCATTGACTCCATTAAGATTAGTTAATGAAATTACGACCGGGAAAATGGTTGGGTTTGTTGTATTACTAGAATTTGGCATAATTTTCTCCATAAAAATTGGTTTTTTAAAAAAATCCCCGTTAACTCATGTTTAGCATCCATAGAGCGACTTTTTTTCTAGCCATCGTGTCGCCTTTTTCAACTGATTAGCTGAACCCCTTTTCCACGGTCGAGGAGACAATAGTATTAAAGGGTCTTTTTTCCTGAGAACCAAATACTCCCGTCCTGGCGGGTGATCCTAATTTACCGTCAAAATCTTGAGAAGAGGATATCTGGCGTTGTAAATGAATCGACTGAGAGGGATTGACCATCATCGCCTGGTCGCCAGATTCATTTTCCAGCACAATATCAGGAGAAAATGATTTCAGTTCCAAACTCATTTTCTGTTCCAAGGTCATTATATTTAATATTTTTTGGTCATCCTGCCTTCGAGGAATGGGCGCCACCCACCCTGCTTTTACTTTGATAGCGATTTCTGCGGCTTTTTCTTCCATTTTTTGCGGCGTGGTTTCAGCGCAGAAAAATCGCGCCAGGCGCGTGGCGGAACAACAGGACACATCCGGTACTAACACTTGACGCGTTTTACGTGCAATCAGATCCACTAAATGGGTTTGGTCCACGGCCTTGAGTTTACTCAAATCCATATTCACACCCTGCCGTTCCAATTGATGAATAATGTCGATAATCGCACTGACGGTATCCCGAGCGGTATTTTGGCTCACATAACCGGTGATACCTGCGATTTTAACCCGTTCCAATACGCGTTTAGTCACGGGACGCACGACATTTTTATGAAAATCCGCCTGCTCCTTGCCAGCACCTTCGGCGTCAATCGTCGCTCGCTCAAAATATTTTTCCGCACGCCGCCTGATACACAATTGCATCACAAAAAAACCAAAGCCGACGACCCCGCTGATAATCGCGCCGGTGATGGCGTTGCGCACAATCGTACCGGTGCTCTGTTCTGCAATCCCTGCACGGGGAGAAAAATTCACAATGGCGGCGGAAGGAGCCGTTGACAATATTCCATCGCTGACCGACATATTATAAGCCGGGCTGTCGCTGCCGCCATCCGTGATAAATTTAATTGAACCCCCGGCAAGGCGTTGTTGAGAAAATTGTGTAATAATCACTCCTGATGTCCCGATATCTTCAAAATGGCCGTGTTGTACTATGCTGGCGCTAAAGACCAACTCACCATTAGGCGTTTCACGATCGGTAGCGCTAAGTTGATCAGAGGTGAGAATTAATGTCTGCCCTTGCGTAATGGTCAGCGTATTTTTATCCAGCACCGGCATGGCTTCAAAAATAATCTCCGCCGGTTGCAAAGCGGTGGAGATTTGCCCATCACTCACCGTAACCGAATAACCGGGTATTGTGGCGGTATCGTCCTGAATAAATTCCACATCACCGTTTTGAATTTGCGTTTGGGTAAATTGAGTCATGGCTATATCTGCCGTACTGACTAACGCAAATCGTCCTCCGGTCACTTCGCTGACAATGAATGTTAAGCCGCCCACATAACTTCCTGCCTGGGTGGCGCTCAACTGTGCTGAAGTTAAAACAATGGTTTGTCCTTGGGCTATGGATAGGGCATTGTTGACTAGAACCGGAGCGATATGGAAGCTGACCACGCTAAACTCAGCCGGCGTTGTGACCTTGCCGTTAGTTAGGGCTATGTTATAAACAGGGGCATTGCTGCTGCCGTCAGTAATAAATTGCACCTGGCCATTCTCGACTTGTCTTTGGGTAAAGCTGGTAATCACCACCCCGCGATTGGTGGTCAATTCAAAATGTCCGTATTGCACTTCCCCAATGATAAACGTCAAACTATCCGCACCAAAATTGGGATCCACGGCGCTGAGATTATCCGTGGTGAGAATCACGGATTGGCCTTGATTTACCGATAAACTATTATTAATTAAAGTGGGAGCAACGTAAAAAGTCACCGCGCTACTTTGTGGTGTGGTGGTGATGACGCCATCGCTAACCAAAACATGATATCCGGGAGTGCTGGTACTGCCATCGGCTACAAATTGAATAACACCATTTTGCACTTCGCTTTGCGCAAATTGCGTAACCGCTGCGCCGAGATTAGAATTTCTCTGAAAATAGCCGTGTTGGACTGCACTGATTAAAAAAATAAGACTGGGCGCTGAATTATCCGGATCGACAGCGGCTAAATTGATGGCGCTCATCAGAACTGTTTGCCCCTGACCCAACACCAACTGATTAGTGGTCAAAACCGGAGAAGCGTCAAAAGTAACCCGAGTTGTTTGTGCGGGAATAGTCATCTTTCCATCGCTCACCGCCATGCTGATGCTGGGCGCATAGATACTATTATTTTGTACGAACTGAATCGACCCGTTTTGTACCTGCGCCGGCGTGAAATGGAATAAGGGATTGCCCGATGAACCCAGAGATTCAAACTGACCCTGGGTGACATCAGAGACTACAAAGAGCAAACCGGATGTGCTGTCATCCGGATCGGTCGCACTGAAGTCATTGCTATTCAGAACAACCGTTTGCCCCTGATTGACCGTCAACTGATTATTGATCAACACCGGCGCTGCATTGAAAAAGATTTGGGTAGCCTGTGCCGGAATCGTCATTTTGCCGTCGCTGACCGCCACCCAATTACTGGGCGCATACATTGTCCCATCCTGAACAAATTGCACTGTGCTATTAAAGATTTGAGACTGCGTAAAACTGGTAATGGGGTCGCCTGGCCTATTCATTAACTCAAATTGACCGTGTCGCACGTTGCTAACAATAAACGTTAAACCGGGCGCCGGATCGTCAGGATCTGTTGCACTGAACAGGGTATTATTTAACACTAAGGTTTCACCTTGATTCAGCGTCATGGTGTTATTGCCTAACACCGGCGCTAAATTAAAAGTAATATTACAAGCTTGAGGAGCAGTGGTCATGGAACCATCACTGACAGCGATGCTGCAATTCGGCGCATTGGTGCTACCATCGTGAACGAATTGAATCGCACTAATGTCCACTTGCGATTGAATAAAACCGGTAATCGCCACGCCTGGATTACCGGCTTGCTGAAAATAACCGTGTCGCACCGCACTCATTAAAAAAATCAGGCTGGGATTATCATTGCTATTATCTAAATCTTTAGCGCTGAGTTGACTGGGAAATAACGTCAAAGGCTGCCCTTGATTCACAAAGAGATTGTTATTCATTAAAGTAGCACCGCGATGGATAAACGTAACCGAGGCGGGTTGCGTTAAGACGATTAAACCATGGCCTATTTGTACGTTATATGCAGGAGGAAAAGGGCTATCATCATGCGTAAACTGCACCTCGCCGTTTTGGACTTGCCGTTGTAAAAAACTGGTTATGGCAATGAACGAATTATTGGTGAATGAAAAATAACCATGTTCTATCCCATTAATCGTAAATAATATGTTCGAATTCCAGGTAAAATGAGCAAGGTATGTAGCGTTCAAATAACTGCTGTTTAATAACACCGTATTGCCTTTAGTACTCGTTAACTGATTATTTAATAATGAAATAGCAGCGTCCCCAAATATTATATACACGACGCCGGCGCCATTAGGAGCTCCAATCACTAGATCATCTACCCCATCTGCATTGATATCGCCTGCGCCACTGACTGAACCACCCAATTCAAAAAAATTACTATTTAAAATAAATCCATTAATACCGTTTAAACTAATTCCATTTTTACAGAAGAGAGTAATATTGCTTAAGCTCCCAATATTTGAATTTCCGAATATAATATAGCTGCAACCTGTGAATGGCGCTCCAATAATCAAATCATCCAGACCATCAGCGTTGACGTCACCTGCCCCACTGACTGAAGTACCGACTGAACCACTGCTCAAAACACCCTCTAAAACAAACCCATTGGAACCATTCAAATTGGAAAGAGTCATGTTACCTAAGTTACCAATATCTGGATTTCCAAATATGATATAACTGGCGCCTGCACCTGAATTGGCCGATGGCGCTCCAATAATCAAATCATCCAATCCGTCACCATTGACGTCGCCTACACTACTCACTGAAGTACCGAATTGATCAATACCGTTACCCATTAAAATAAAGCCATTGGAACCATTCAAACTGGAAAGAGCAATACTACCTGAGCTACCAACATTGGATTTCCCAAACACCACATAACTAGCAGTCGTTTGCGAATTGTAACCTGGTACACCAATGATCAAATCATTCACACCATCACCATTCACATCACCTGCTCCGCTGACTGAGGAACCGCTCGCATCCCCACTACCAAACCCCCTTAATTCCATTTAATACAAATCCGTTGGCGCCGTTTAAACTCGAAAGAGCAATGCTCCCAGAACTACCAATGTCTATTCCTCCGAACACAACATAACTAGCACCCGCATTTGAATTAGCGTAAGGCGCACCAATGATGAAATCATTGACGCCATCGTTATTAATGTCACCTAAACCACTGACTGAAGTACCACTATTATCACAGGGAGGACAACCATTTCCTCCATTGATACCAGTGACAACAAATCCGTTAGAGCCATTTAAGCTGGAAAGCGCCATGGTTCCAGAGCTACCAATGTTCGCATTTCCAAATACCACATAACTAACGCCTGCATTTGAATTAGCGGAAGGCGCCCCAATAATTAGATCATCTATATCATCGCCATTGATATCACCTACTCCACTGACCGAAGATCCACTAGAACTAGCAACAACTCCAGTTAAAACGAACCCATTCTTACCGTTTAAATCTGAAGGTATAATACTATTCAAGCTCCCAATATTTGGTTTTCCAAATATGACATAACAGGCGCCTGCGGATGCATTCACATTGGGAGCGCCAATGATAATATCATCTATCCCATCATTATTGAGATCCCCTGCACTACTCACCGAATAGCCAAGATTATCTTGCCGCCCAACTCCATTGACGCTAAAACCCGTTGCCGGCGTTAAACTAGCCATATCAACACTGGCCGGAAAACTAGTTTCTACCGACAATAAACGCCGTTGCCCGGCACGAATAGGCGGTGTGAATTGTTCCAATTGGATAAAGGTACCATTGACATCAGCATCCAATGAAAAAGTAGAATTTAAAGAAAGTAAATCAAAATTTTTCATCATTTTTCTCCATAAAAATTGGTTTTTAAAAAATCTTCACTAACCTGGTGTTGTCAGTCATACCGGTTTTTCTAAACAGCTTCACGTTTTTTCGTACGGACTAGCGGAAAGAGATTAATTTCCCTTCCGGTGGTTCTTTTTTTTTGTATCGTCTTCGCCCGCGGCGATCATCGCACCCACTTCAAATATTCCTAAAATATCCATAAAATCTCCCAAATTTCTTAATCTACCACAAAAACTTTGCAGCTTCTCACAGGATCAATCCATGATCAACAACGGTCTTTGGGCGTCGTCTCCCGGACCGGCGTTGATTCCTATTGGATTTAAGGGAACCGCGCCCTGTTGACCGGGACCTCGAGTTAATTGTTGTTGTACGGCGGTGGCAATCTCGTCGGCATGATCGCGAATCATTCTCGGGGACGCTTCCGCCTGGTAAAAACTTTTGAAGGTTCGACAGGAGCAGCATCGTTGATTACCGACAATCTGTTTGGTTTGCGCCGCTACCGCATCCAATATCGCCTGCCGATCAGCCCGTTGTACTTCATACCAACGATCCGCGTGCAATACCCCTTTGGCTTCCAGAGATTGAATGACTATACCCACCGCGCCGACGTATTCATTGTATTGATGTTGATTAATGTAACCTAAACAGCCGGTGATCTTGATGCGCGAAAACACTTCCCGCGCCATCGGCAATAAAATCGTATCGGAATAACCCGCCTGTTCTTCACCATCCACCACCGCCCGGGCGGCCCGATGCAAATGCGGCATATGTTTGTAACGCAAATACCATTCAATCGCAAAGAACACCAGGCCAATGGCTCCACTGGTCAAAGCGCCGATAATCGCATTGCGAATGACTTCCGATACGTCGCCGTTCGATTGTCCGCCTGATTGAAACACCACGTCGGCAGGTTTAGGGCAGCCGATACAGCTCATTCGGCTATCCCAAACAGATACCTGAAAATGAGGGCTCAGGCTGGAATTATCCGCGGTAAATAAAATCCGATTGTCTATCACCTGCTGCTGGGTAAAGTTGAAAATCGGCAGCCTGCTTTGGTCATCAATATCGGCAAAAAATCCATGGGACAGATCGCTAATCTTAAATAACAGGGTACTCGCTGGAAACCGGGCGCTCGAGGCTTTTAAATTCACCGCGCTAATTCCTACCGTTTCCTGTGGCGCTATGCTTAAATAAGCTCGATCCAAAGTAGGAGGAGTATCAAAATCCACTCCGCACTTGAACGTGCCACTGGCGCCTCCTGGCTGACCATCACTCAACGTCAAATAACAAGTAGGTGCTTTGGCCGAGTCATCCGGCACAAAAACAACTTCACCGTCGGTCATCTGGCTCTGGCGAAAGCTGGGAATGGGATAATTCGGCGCGCTTTTCAAAGCAAAATTCCCATACTGCACTGTGCCGGGTACCGGCGTAAACACGATGTTGTCAGCCGGCGCCTGATTACCCGCTGCTTTTAACATCTCTGGCGTCAACGTCAAGGTTTCGCCCTGGTTGATCGGTAAGTGATTATTCAGCAGCAATAAGGTGCGGGTTTCCTGTGCGTCCGTGGATAATCCCGTGCTGCTATCCCACACCACCAAATCTCCATCAGGCGGGAGGGTGCTATTATCATGCACAAAGAGGATACCCTGTTGAATAATCTCTTTTTGATAAAACGATGATATCGCCACTCCCGGGGTGCTGCGCTTCTCATACTGTCCGTGAGTCATTTCCAATGGTATTAGAAACTGCAACGTCTCCAGCGCCTGGCCGGAACGGGTCGCCAGCAAATTATCGGTCGTTAAGATCACCGGCTGACCTTTACTCACCGCAAATTGATTGCTTTGTAGAACCGGTTTCACCGAGTAAGTAATGGTGGCGGATTGTGGTGATGTACTGATACGCCCGTCGCTGACCGATACCACGTAAGCCGGTGCATCAGTTCCCTGCTGATAAAACAACACCGACTGGTCCATGATTTGCTGTTGTTGAAAACTCGTGTCTAAGGGGAGGACGGATTGCCAATCTTTTTCCGGCACAATAAAGCGGCCATTGCTGATGTTGGTAATGATAAGCGTCAATTGTGGGTCAGCGAGACCCGCATGGGTTGCCAACAAATTATCGGTCGTCAGAGTGACCGTTTGCCCCTGACTGATTTTCAGTTGATTGTTCACTAAAATCGGTAACGGATCAAAATCAATTATGGCAAATTGCGGGGATGTGCTGATGCGTCCATCAGTCACGGAAATGGCATATTTTGGAGGTTGTGCTGAACCATCCTGGGTAAACCGCACTACACCATCGGTGATGTTTTGCTGTTGAAAAGTGTTTAGAGGGAATTGAGGCGTGCTAATAAAACTAAAGTTGCCGTGGGTAAGTTGTGACACCACGAATTGCAATGTACTATCCGGTTTACCCGAATGCGTAGCTGTTAAATCAGATGAAGTTAAGATCACCGTTTGGCCCTGATTAATGCGCAGACTATTGTTTAACAGCAAGGGGGTGGTGTCAAAATCAATCCGGGCTGAAACGGGTACAGTTGTGACCCGGCCATCTGTTATTGATACGCGATAAGCGGGAGCGAGCGTTGAATTATCATGAGTGAATTGAACTCTGCCATGGGTCACATTTTGTTGATAAAAATTGCTGATTCCCTGATTCGGTGAATTACTCCAGCTGAACTGGCCATGCTGCACCTCGCTGACGTTAAACACTAAAGCATCAGCAGGACCTGTCGTATGGATTGCACTCAAAGAGGAGGAATCTAAAATCACCCGCTGACCCTGGTTGATGATTAACGTATTGTTGACCAATATCGGATTGGCGTCAAAATCAATGTGCGCAGACTGCGGCGCTGTGGTGATTCGCTGATCGGTGACAAAAACTTAATACGCCGGCGCTGAGATGGAATTGTCGTGGGTAAATTGAATGTGTTGATCCGTGATGTTTTGCTGATAAAACTGCACCAAAGATTGATCAGGTGAGGCAACGACACTAAACTGGCCATAAGTCAAATTGCTTATCATAAACAATAACAGATTATCTTCTCCGGTTGGATGAGTGGCAGACAACATCTGTTCATTGACTATCACAATTTGCCCCTGGTTAATCACTAAAGAATTATTTTGCAACATCGGCGTGGCGTCAAAATCGATGACTGCCGGTTCAGCCGTTGAACTCAAACGGCCATCGGTTACCAGTACGGTATATGTGGGCGGTGATGTCGAATTATCATGGATAAACCGCACAGACTGATCGGCGATATTTTGTTGATAAAAGCTCGTGATGGCTTTAGCGGGTGAGCCAATAAAACTAAATTGACCGTGTTGCACGTCACTGATATTAAACAGTAAGGTATTGGGTTTGCCGGTGGCGTGAGAAGCGCTGAGAATTCCCGCATTTAAAATCACTTGCTGGCCCTGGTTAATCGCCAACGTGTTATTTTCCAAAACCGGAATGGCGTCAAAATCAATGAGAGCGGATTGAGCCGGCGAACTCACTCTGCCGTCAGTCACAGAAACCGTATAGGCCGGAGCAAGCACTGAATTATCATGGTTGAATTGAATTTGCCCGTCAGTGATGTTTTGCTGGTAAAAAGAAAAGATTGGCTGAGCACTGGCGTTAATCACACCGAAATTGCCGTGTTGTATGTTGCTGATCACGAACATCAAGTTAGCGTCATCTCCGCCGCGATGTGTGGCGCTGAGTATTACAGAATTGAGAACAATGGATTCTCCCTGGTTAATCCGCAAAGTGTTGTTGAGAATGACCGGTAAAATATCAAAATCAATCAGGCCGGCTTGCGGACCGACGGTGATTTTTCCATTGCTGACAGTCACGTTGTAAGACGGCGGCAAGGCAGAACCATCGTGCACAAAGCTAACAGCGCCATCGGTAATATTTTTCTGTTTGAAAGTTAAAATCGGCTGATCCGGAAAATTAATCCATTGAAATTGCCCATGTTGCAAGTCACTAATAATAAACTCTACGTTTTCTTCCTGACCACCGGTATCAATAGCACTGAGATTTTCAGTAGTCAACTCCACCGTTTGACCCTGGTTAATCAGCAGTTGATTATTTTTAATTTGCAGAAGATTAAAAGTGATGTTAGCCGGCGTTTCACTGACATAGGCAATTCCGGTAGTACGCACAGTGATATTGTAGCCTGGAGCTTCAGGAGAGCCATCTGGTACAAATTGAATGTCTCCCACCATAATTTGTTGCTGCGTGAAATTAGTAATCGCTTTACCCGGATTGCCAGTGAGTTCAAATTGCCCGTGGGTCACACTGGATGGCACAAACACTAAAGTTTTATTGTCATGATTTCGATCATAAGCTGCCAGATGATTGGAGTTGATCAGCACAGTTTCATTGGCATACAAAGATAAACTGTTATTCACCAACACAGGCGGAATATCGCCGAACACCACATAGCTGCGGCCTTTACCATTACCGCCAGGATAATAATACGCTCCAATCAGCAGATCTGCTATCCCATCGCCATTAATGTCGCCTGCCCCGCTGACTGAAATGCCACTCAAATCATTATTATTTTCTCCATCCAATTTAAAGCCATTAGTTCCATTTAAACTGGATAATAAAATATTCTCATTGCCGCCCACCCCAGCACCGCCAAACACTACATAACTGCGGCCTTTACGGTTACCATTGGGGTAATATGGCGCCCCGATCAGCAGATCCGCTACCCCATCACCATTAACATCGCCTGCCGTGCTGACGGAATAGCCGCTTATATCATCATTATTTTCCCCATCCAATTTAAAGCCCTTGACGCCCCTCAAGCTCGACAAGGCCAATGTGCCATTGCTCCCTACTCCAACACCGCCAAACACCACATAGCTGCGGCCTTTATGATTACCGCTGGGGTAACCAGACGCCCCGATCAACAGATCTGCTATCCCATCGCCATTGACATCGCCTGCCGTGCTGACGGACAGACCACTCGCATCACCATTATTTTCCCCATCCAATTTAAAGCCATTGGCGCCCATCAAGCTCGACAAGGCCAATTTACCATTGCTTCCCACGCCAGCGCCGCCAAACACCACATAGCTGCGGCCTTTAGCACTATTATCGTTAGGATAACCGCTCGGATAAAAATACGCCCCGATTAGCAGATCCATTATCCCATCGCTATTGATGTCGCCTGCCGCGCTGACGGAACGACCACTCCCATCATTATTATTTTCTCCATCCAATTTAAACCCATTGATGCCCGTCAAGCCTGACAAGGACAACAGGCCATTGCTTCCCACGCCAGCGCCGCCAAACACCACATAGCTGCGACCTTTAAAAGTATTGCCAGGATAGCCCCACGCTCCAATCAGCAAATCCGTTATCCCATCGCCATTGATGTCACCTGCCGCACTGACGGAAAGGCCACTCCCATCACCATTATTTTCCCCATCCAATTTAAAGCCATTGGCGCCTGTCAAGCTTGACAAGGCCACTATACCGTTGCTCCCCACGCCGGTCCCGCCAAACACCACATAACTGCGGCCTTTATAATTTCCTTTGAGATAACCCTGCGCCCCAACCAGCAGATCCGCTACCCCATCGTCATTGATATCGCCTGCTGCACTGACGGAAATGCCACTCCAATCATTATTGTTTTCCCCATCCAATTTAAACCCATTGGTGCCCGTCAAGCTCGACAAGGCCAATAGGCCATTACTCCCCACACCAGCGCCGCCAAACACCACATAGCTGCGGCCTTTATAATTCACGTTCGGATAACCATACGCGCCAATCAGCAGATCCACTATCCCATCGCCATTGATATCGCCCGCCGTGCTGACGGAACGGCCACTCCCATCACCATTATTTTCCCCATCTAATTTAAATCCATTTTTCTCATTCAAATTGCCCAACGGCAACACTGCCGGAAATTGTCCTTGTTTCATTTTATTGTCCTCCTAAAGTTATCACTACAAATCACTACATTATTTAGTTTTCAAACCTATTGGGTCAGTGGACTTTTTGGTTTGATTCGAACTACTTGTCGGCGTCTGGTTTTTCTTGGCGTCTCCAGCCACTAAAGTCTGAGACAACGAACTACTCAAAGGCCGTTGGACAACCGTGCCGGTTAGACTGCTGGTGGTACTGCTGGTTGATCCCGAACCCGAAGACGACAAGGGTCTAGTAACCGGTATTGAAGTCGATTCAACAGATGAACGGGATTCGCTCATCGTCATGACACCACCGGTAGTCGGATCTGATTGAATTAATAAATTTTCCAGAGGATACACGATCTCGGGCGTTCGTTCATACCATCCTTTGATCCTTCTGGCCAGGGTCGCTAAAGAGACGCGCCCGGTTGCCTTTTCTAAATATTCATCCAAAGCCGATTCCATGGCCTTGATGGCGGCGGCCAAATCGGTTTTCCGCTGCACATCGATTTGATGGATCGAAGACTCGGCAAACGTTAAGGTGATATCTTTTTCTTCGACTTCATCCGAGCCGGTAACGTGTTCTTTTTCCTCTAATTGCGCACGCCGGGTTAAACCATGCTCTTTTAATAAGTCTGTGTGCAATTTCTCATGAGTCTTGAGTAGTTGAACAGCCATTTTTTTAACTTGGGCCACATCTGTGTTGAGTTTGGTTTCAGGCGCCAAAAAATCGAGTAATTCCGAAGAAAATACCAGTCCTTGATACTCGGGTTTGTAAACAAAGGTCTTGATGGAAGGCGGCGTTAGAAAGGATAACGCCGGCAGTCCTACCCAGGATAAACTACCGGCCCAGTCAATATGCTGACCCGCCAGACCAGCCACAGTCATCGGGGTTTTCAACGCATTCGGTTTCTGCCAAATTCCCAACAAAGTACGAAAATAAGGCGATAAGGCGTCGTTGACTTCCACTAACTGTTTAATCTCCATTTCAATCCAATGAAAACCCAATAAGGACTCAAACGGTTGCAGGGGGATTTCTTTCTTGGCGGCAAAAAACGGACAGGTTGGATGGAGCATAAGTGAATCCCGCAACAAATAATCGTAGAGTTCAATTAATTTATTTTTGGCGGGATAATTTTGAGGGACATGTTCTCTATAAAAGGCCTGGGTAAACTGGTTTAACTGAGCGCGGATTTTCTGAAAAAAAACTCTCAAATAGGGGACATGAGCCGGGAACTGAATTTTTTTCAGCAAAAATTCAGTGATTTTTTGTTCTTCAGGGCTGAGATTATTAGGAACTTTGCCTTGCGACCGCAATTCGATCAACTGAATCATCACAAAGCTCATCAGAACGATGCAAGAAACCGCAGTTATCGGGCGCTGATCTGTAGGCGATTCTGGAATTTTAAATTCCGGCTGCTGAATGATCGTTTGCGCCATGGTCAATAATTCCTGTCTGGAAACGTGTCTCATAAAAACCTCCTTTTAAATTAAATTAAAAATGACGATTGCTGGAAAATGTCCTTGTTTCATGTCGACTCCTCAAAATTAGGTGATTCGATTTTACTTCGATAGCTAATCCTTGTAGCGTCACGCACATCAATTTCTTCAAGAAATACAACAACTTTTTTCATTATGATTGACACTCACTTCCCCCGAAGAAAGAGGTGCTCTCTGGCTCCGTTGCCCCTCAGGGTCTCTATCACGTTTTGCACTTTCCCGCGTTAATGGAGAATCACTAGCTAGCAAAGAAGATCCCGAATGTGATCTTTTGGGTGATCCTATAGGAGATAAATCCTGAGAAGGTAAATCAGGCAATGACGATCGGATTTTAAGGTCAACGTCACTCTGTCGCGGAATCTCGGCAGAACTCGTTTTAAACAGGTTAAAATGCGTGCCCATAATAACCACCTGCTTTTCTAAAGGCGCTATTCTTTCCACTTGTCGTTCCACTTGATTTTCCAATAAACTGAGTCGCTCTTCCACAGAAGATTCTTGCTTGATGGCTTGAGTTTTACCCCAAGCCTGGGTGCGCAAACCTTTTTCTTCTTTAACTAATTTAGCGTCTTGTAAAACCTCCATTTCCACTTCTACCGCGCCTGATTCTATCGACATCAGGTTTTTTCTGTGTTGATAGGCTGCTACAGCGCCACGGGCAATATTGTTCGTTTCATACCCAAAAGCGGTAATATCCAAAAGCTTCACCCCACGTCCATAGCAACTGATACAATTAAATCCTTTAATATACCAGGGAGCAGGTTTGATCATACCCGGATACTTCCTCAACACATCGGCGACATCACCCGCAAAAACTTTCGTTTCCTGGGGCGTCAGTTTTTTGTAAAAACCACCATGATTTTCATTCAGCTTAACAATTAAATGATCGAGTTTACGTAAATAGTCCGCGCCTTCTTCGTTGGAAAAATCATAAACATCGATATTTAAAGCCAGGCGAAGTTGATCCGCAAATTTGTTTAATTGACGATGATCCCACATCCGCCAACGGCGATACAAATAACCCACCAAAGCGGTAAGAACACTCACCGCCACGGTAGGCGTCAATATCAAATTGAATAAGGTGGATTTTTGTGGCAATACATTAATGATAAAACTGCTATTGGTCGTTAAGCCACGAGGATCCGCTGCGCTCACCGTAATATTTAATTCGGAAAACCCCTGGAGCGTGCCGCTGAATTGATCCACGCCATCAAAACTCAGGGTATCGGGCAAGGGTTGCCCATCGCTGAGTTGCGCCGAAAATGTCAACGTATGGTTGTCGGGATCACTAAAAATATCCGTATCGATCGTAAAATCAAACTGCTGACTATTGACCACCGTCTGGTTGGCTAAGGTCTTTCCTGCTTTCACGAGGGGCTGATGATTAAACGTAATCTGCGCCGCTTGCGGCCCCACGGTAATTGGCGGGGCTGTTCCTATGCCGGTATCGCTGACACTGATCGCAAAAGCAGGCATTGCCTCGCTGCCATTATTGGAAAACTGGACGCTGCTGATCTGCACCGAAAGCTGTAGAAATTCAGTGATCGCTACCCCGAGGGTGGCGGCATATTCAAAATAACCACCGCTGACCTGACTGACCTGAAAGACTAAATTAACCGCCGGCGTTTCCACATCGGTCGCACTCAAATCCTGTGAGCGGATCACGGTGGGTCGACCCTGATCAATCACCAAAGGATTTAACTGGAGTACCGGCGCATGATTAAAACTGATCAGCGCCGCTTGCGCTGGAATAGGCACCGTGGCTTGCCCATCCGTCACGGCGACATGATAACTGGGTGCTTGCGGGGCGCCATCGTGGACAAATTGGATATGTTGGTCCGCTACCGCCTGTTGCAGAAAATCCGTGAGATCGGTCTCGATGACCGACCCATTGCTCGCGACCTGTTGAAATTGCCCTTGCGTCACATTACTGACTAAAAAGCGTAACTGCCCTGCCGGGTACTGAGGACTCTGCGCACTGAGCATCGCCGAGGTCAGCGTCGTGCTTCTACCCTGATTCACTGCCAACTGGTTGTTGATCAGTGTGGGTAACAGATCGAAATTAACCACGCCCTCCGTCATATAAATGTTGACCCCATCGGTGACGGTCATCGTATAGCCGGGTAGTAAAGTGCTACCATCATGCTGGAAAAAGAGGGCGCCATCACTGATATTTTGACCGGTAAAGGATGTCACCCCCCCACTCGAATCGCCCTGCCATTGAAATTCCCCATCATGGACATTACTGACCGTATACAGCAACCAATCCGCCGGAGTTTCCCGATCGGTGGCCCAGAGATAAGCCGGTAAAATCGGCATTAACTGTCCCTGATTGACGGGTAACCTGTTATTCACGATATCGGGCCTGGCATTGAAATGCACAAATCCCGGCACGGTCATCGTGTCACGAGGACTGCTGATGTTCAGTATAAATGACGGTAAACTGGGTGAGCCATCCTGAACAAATTGGACTTGATTCTGGTTTATCTGGGTTTGATTAAAAAGGGTGATGGGCGCCCCGGGGGCCGCCGTCAAAGCAAAGTAACCATACGTAAGGTTACTGACCTGATAAACAATCGAGTCCGAACTGTCGCAGACCACACCCACATTCAAATATTGCGCTGAAAGCACCAGGGTCTGTCCTGATATCATCGGAAAACGGTTGGTTAATAATTGCAAAGAATCAAAAGAGTCCTCAGTCTTTCGTCCCCATAATAGATAACTCCTGCCTGCCTGGGTCCTCCCTTCTGGAGAAGCGCCGTATGCCCCCATCACCATGTCCGCCAGGCCGTCACCATTCATATCGCCGACGCCACTCACTGGACCCCCATAACTATTCCCGCCATCCCCAGCAGCTGCCCCGTTCAGCACAAACCCATCGGTCCCATTCAGGCTGGATAACTCCAACACGCCATTCCCACCCATCTGCCGATGACCAAACACCACATAGCTGGCGCCAGCATGAGTCTTGCCTCCCGGCGAAGCAAACCGTGTACCAATCAGCAGGTCTGCTACGCCATCGGCATTGACGTCACCGGCGCCATTCGCCGAAAACCCACTCCCATCCCCAGGATTCACACCCCAAAGGGCAAAGCCGTTGACGCCATTCAAACTCGATAATTCCAACGTGCCATTGCCGCCAATCTCCCGATGGCCAAATACCACATAGCTCGCTCCCGCCCTAGTCTTGCCTTCCGGAGAAGCCCCGACAGACCCAATCACCAAATCATCGATACCATCCGCATTGAGATCACCCGCATCACCCACCCACTCACTTTGATCACCACTGGACACCCCGTTGAGCACAAATCCATTGACACCGTTCAGGTTGGATAACTCAAACGTGCCATTACCGCCGATGCTATGGCTACCAAACACCACATAGCTGGCTCCCGCATTAATTCTGCCTCCCGTAGAAGCACCGCCTGCCCCAATCACCAGATCCGCGATGCCATCCGCATTGAAATCGCCCACATTAGTGCTGGAACCACTATTATCATGAGCAGACACTCCATAGATCGCAAAACCGTTGACGCCATTCAGACTCGATAATTCCAGCGTGCCGTTACCTCCCACCCCTTGATGGCCAAACACCACATAGGTGGCCCCTGCGTAAGATCTGGCATACAATGCCCCAATCACCAGATCCGCGATACCATCGGCATTGAGATCACCAGCGCTGCTTATAATCCCAGTCAAATCTCCAGCAGCCACCCCATTGAGGACAAAACCATTCGTACCATTGAGACTCGATAATTCCAACGTGCCATTACCGCCGATGCTATGGCTACCAAACACCACATAGCTGGCTCCTGCTTGATACCTGCCTCCCGGAGAAACACAAATCGCACCAATCACCAGATCTGCGATGCCATCCGCATTGAGATCACCCGCATCGCTCACAGATCGTCCACTTTGGTCGCCAGCGGATACCCCATTGAGTACAAATCCATTGACGCCATTGAGGCTGAACAACTCTAACGTGTCATTTCCACCCATGTCACGACTTCCAAACACTACGTAGCCCGCTCCTGCGCTAGCTCTGCCTCCCGGAGAAGCCTGGTTAGCCCCAATCAGCAGATCCGCGATGCCATCCGCATTGAGATCACCGGCGCCACTCACCGAAAACCCACTCCAGTCATTGGGAGATACTCCATTGATCACTATCCCTTCACAGCGGGTCACCGTGCTTAACTCTATGGCTGCCCTCGAATGAGCGGTAGCGAGAGGCGTAAAATCAATGTCCGCCGTTGATTGAAAAACGGTACCTAATTTTTCTACTTGGATAGTATAACTTGGCGCTTGAGTACCGCCCTCTGTCACAAAGACTATTTCACGGGCGTGTAATTGATTTCCTGTGAAACTGGTAATGGCTTGCCCGGGCGGATTAAACAAAGGCATCTCAAATTGCCCGTAGCTGAGGTCACAGACGGTAAATGTCGATAGATTCGTATCCGGAGTGACCGACAACAGAGTTGTCAGCACAACCCCCTCCCCCTGCTGAATGGTCAATGAATTACGGACAAACGGAGAAAAGATTCTCCCAAACAGGACATAGCTGGCTCCCGCAGACCCTCTGCCTCCGGGAGGAGAAGCGTTAGCGGCTCCAATCAGTAGATCCCCAATCCCATCGGCATTGAAATCACCGGCGCTGCTCACGGCATACCCGCTCTGATCCTGCGCGGTCACTCCGTTGATCGCCAATCCATTAACCCCGCTAAGGCTGGATAACTCTAACACGCCCTGACTGCCCAGCGCAGGACTGCCAAACACCACATAGCTGGCGCCTGCTTGATACCTGCCTCCGGGAGAGGCTAAGGCGGCCCCGATCACCAGATCGGCGATGCCATCCGCATTGAGATCACCAGCGCCACTCACCCACCATCCACTATAATCCCCCGCCGCTACCCCATTTATCGCAAACCCATTAGTCCCATTCAGGTTGGACAGGTCCAATGTACCATTTCCGCCAACCTGACGATGACCAAACACCACATAGTTGGTTCCCGCGTTACCCCTGCCTTCCGGAGAAGCGTCGACTGCCCCGATCAATAAATCCGCGATGCCATCCGCATTCACATCACCTGCCTTGCCCAATTGAGCGCAGTTCCCCCCAGCGACCGCACCCCACAGGGTAAACCCATCGACCCCGTTCAAACCGGATAACGCCAACGTCCCATTGCCGCCCAAGGCATGACGGCCAAACACGACGTAACTCGTCCCGGCTTGAGACCTGCCATCTGGAGAAGCACCGTACGCTCCAATCGCCAAATCTGCGACGCCATCGGCATTGAGATCACCTGCCCCACTGACTGAAAATCCACTCCAATCCCCGCGAGTCACCCCGTTAATGACAAAACCGTTAGTACCATTCAGATTAGATAACTCCAACGTGCCATTATTTTGAATAGTGTGACTGCCAAACACCACATAGCTGGCGCCGGTATGCGTCATCGCTCCGTAAGCCCCAATGACCAGATCGGCGATACCATCGGAGTTAATATCGCCTACGCCGCTGACCGCAAACCCGGTCAAATCTTCACTGCTCACACCCAGGAGAGCAAATCCATTGGTCCCATTCAAGCTGGATAACTCCAACGTGCCATTCCCGCCAATCTGGTGATGACCAAATACCACATAGCTGGCCCCAGCGTTAGTTCTGCCTCCCGGAGAAGCTGTGTAGGCCCCAATCAGCAGATCCGCAATGCCATCGGCATTGAAATCTCCCGCGCCGCTGACCGCGATTCCACTCTGGTCTCCAGCGGCTACGCCATTGATCACAAACCCATTCGTTCCATTCAGAGTGGATAATTCCAACAAGCCATCACCACTGACCGTACGACTGCCGAATATCACATAGCTGGCGCCTGCCTGAAGCCTACCTCCCGGCGAAGCTTCGTAGGCCCCAATGACGATGTCCGCGACGCCATCGTCATTGAGATCGCCGATTCCGCTGACGGCGGTCCCACTGGCGTCTCCAGTGGTCACCCCGTTGAGAGTAAAACCCAATGACGCGGTTAAGTTGGATAATTCGAGTTGTCCCATGGGTTGATCACACAGCGACACTACGGAATCGCTGCTGAGCAGCTTTCTACCTATCGATAGCGCGGACGCTGTGGATTCTTTTTCGCTTGAAGAAATATCGGTGTCAGTGTTTATCGAATCCATCACCGAATGAACGGAAAAATCACGCATCATGCTCTCCTGAGATACTAGCTTAAAGCCGTTTTGCCCATTTAAATCAGCTAATTTAATAATTTCTGGAAATTGTCCATTTTTCATATAAACCTCCATTTCATGAGTTAAAAATTCCGCGATTTTAATCACTCCTCAAAACTAATCTAAAAATATCCTACGATCAACTCAGCAACGGTGTCTGCATCTGAGATTGATTCAGGCTGCTGCCGGTTCGAGTCAAACGCACACCGCTATCGCTGCGAAAACTTTTGGCTTCGTTAGCGTCTGATAATGTCTCCCGCACGGCGTTGGCTATCGCTTCGGCTTTATTGCGAATCATTCCTGGCGTTGCTTCGGCTTTGTAAAAACTGGTGAATGTGCGTGTCGAACAGCAACGATTATTGCCGACGTGTTCTTTGGTGTGCATCGCAATGGCATCAATGATTCTTTGTTTTTGCGGTCGAGGTAATGAATTCCAATGGTCGGGTTGGATGACGGCTTTGTTTTCTAAAGCGGCGACAAGGACGCTCACCGCGCCCATGTATTCGTTGTAATCTCGTTTGCCGATATAGCCTAAACAACCGGTGATTTTAATGCGGGAAAATATCTCGCGCGCAATCGGCAGTAATAAAGCGTCGGAATAGGTCTCTTGTGCTTCGCCGTCTATCGTCGGTCTGGCGTTACGTTGCAAGCTCAATGAGTGCTTATATTTCAGGGCGAAAAACAGCAACCCCACTACACCGCTGGCTGCCGCGCCGATCACGGCATTTCTGATAATATCCGATAGACTGGAATCGGACTGACCGCTCTTGTCAAACACCACATCCGCCGGTTGTGGACAGGCCCAACAATGCATTCGTCCATCCCATACCGATACTTTAAATTGCGGCGTCAGGCCGGTTTGATCGGTCACAAAGATCATCGTTCCATCGTTCACAGTTTGCTGAGTAAATTGAAGTAATTCCACTTGCCAATTGTTTTTATCGGCAAAATAACCGTGATTGATATCAGTGATTTCAAACATCAGTTGATTTACCGGCGCTGTGCTGCTGCTTGCCTTTAAATTGATATCGGTGATTTGTTCTCTTCTGCCCGATTGAGTAGCTAAATAAGCATTTATCAGAGTCGGCGCCGCGTCAAAATCGATTCGGCAAGGCAACATACCTTGTACTTCACCCATCTGACCGTCACTGATATTTAAATAAGCGCTGGGAGCGCTGGTCGCATTATCCGACACAAACACAACGTTGTGGCTGGTGATTTGTTTTTGTTGGAAACTGATTACAGGATAATTGGGATTGGAAACTAATTCAAATCGACCATGCTGAACGGCGCCGACGAGAGGAGTAAATAGAATATCGCCATCATCGCCCCGATTGGTGGTTGCATTTAACACCGCTTCCGTAATCGGAAAAATATCGCCCTGATTAATTCGGAAATTATTATTCCCAATCAAAATCACGCCGGTTTCCTGGATATCGCTGGCTAAACCCGTCGTATTATCCCAGGCTTTGAGCCGGCACTCAGGCAGTTGCCGGCTATCATCGGCGACAAATTGAATGCTTTGCTGTATCACGTCTTTCTGATAAAACGACGGGATTGCTACCCCCGGATTGACGCGCCTCTCAAAATGGCCATGACTCACTGAAGACACTAAAAACTGTAATTCCTGCGCCATTTCCCCCGACAGCGTAGCGGCCAGATTAGAACTCGTTAAGACAACCGGTTGATCTACACTAATTAAAAATTGGTTTTTCGTTAAAACCGGTTTGATGTTATAAAACGTAATATTGGCAGATACCGACGGAAGCGTGATTCGCCCATCGCTCACTGAGACTTCATAACCCGGTTTCTCCGTCCCCTGTTGCGAAAAACGAACTTGTTGATCCAATATCTGTTGTTGCAGAAAAGTAAGATTACCAGTCTCTGGTATGTTGGCAATGATAAATCTTCCATTGGTCACATTGCTGATGATAAAGGTCAAATTGGGTTCAACAACGCCGCGATGAAGGGCCAACAAATTGTTAGAGGTCAAGGTAACGGTTTCGTCCTCACTGATTGTCAGTTGGTTATTGACTAAGATAGGATTGGGATCAAAATCAATTTGAGCCGCTTGGGGCAAAGAACGCGTCCGTCCATCGGTGACAGAAACGGTGTAGGCTGGCGCAATCGTAGAATTATCATGCGCAAATTGAATTTGGTGATCGGTAATATTTTGCTGATAAAATTGGCTGATGGATTGGCGAGGCAATACGTTGACCCACTGAAATTGGCCATGAATCATATCCGTTATATTAAATAATAATAAATCGTCGGTTCCTGTAGGATGCAGAGCACCGAGCTGTGCCGAAGTGATCGCCATACTGTCGCCTTGATTGAGGCGCAAAGTATTATTTAACAAAATCGGAATCGCATCGAAATCAATCTCTGCGGCTTGAGATACGGAATGAGTACGCTCATCAGTGACCGATACATTGTAGACCGGAGCGAATACAGAGCCATCATGGATAAACTGGATCAGTCCATCGCTGATATTTTGTTGGTAAAAACTGGTGATGGGACTGAACGGAGCGCTGATCCAACTAAATTGACCTTGTTGCAAAGCCATAATCTCAAACCGTAAATGACTATCATCATTCATGCCGGGATGAGTCGCATTCAGTATGCTCGAAGTAATACGAACGCTTTGACCTTGATTAATCATTAACTGATTGGCAAGTAAAACCGGTATGGTGTCAAAATCAATAAAAACGGCTTGGGGAGGAGTCGTGATTACCCCATTGCTCACTGCCAATTGATAAGCAGGGGCATTGATTGAATTGTCATGAACAAAACGCACAAGGCCATCGGTAATATTCTGTTGTTGAAAAACCAGAATAGGCTGATTAGGTGTATCAATAAATTCAAATCGCCCATGAGCCAGATCACTGACTAAGAAGCTCAAATCTCCGTCTATTTTATTCTGGTAAGTTGCTTGCATATTATCGCAGGTCAGAGTAACAGTTTGACCTTGGTTAATGACGAGCTGATTATTTTCAATTAAAATAAAAGTGATATTGGCCGGAAATGGCCCTGCGAAAGCAATACCCGAGCTACACACCGTGATATCATAGCTTGGCGCAAAGCTTGTGCTATCATGAACAAACTGGATTTCATTATTAATGATTTGCGATTGGGTAAAATTCTCCAATGGTTTTATCGGCATACTCAGGGTAGAAAAATACCCATGAGTCACATTACTGGGAATAAATACCAGAGTATTATTGTCGTGATTGCGGTCATAAGCGCTAATATAGCCAGGTTGTAAGGTAACATTCTCCCCTGAGAAGAGGGATAGACTGTTATTGACCAATACCGGTGGTACATCGCCAAACACTACATAGCTGCGACCTGTGTAGCTCGCATGATCGGGTGCACCTACCAGCAAGTCAGCCATTCCGTCACCATTGATATCTCCCGCCGCGCTTACCGAATAGCCACTGTAATCACCCGCCACTTCACCATCCAGCTTAAAGCCATTAGAGCCATTCAGATTGGCAAGCGCCAACACTCCTGAACTGCCTACAACAGGACCACCAAACACTACATAGCTTCGACCTGTATGGGCCGCATGAATGGGAACTCCCACCAGCAAATCAGCTACGCCGTCGCCGTTGACATCTTCCGCCGCGCTCACCGAATAGCCACTTTCATCATACACCACTTCGCCATCCAGCTTAAAGCCATTCTTGCCATTCAAACTGGCTAGCGCCAGCATCCCTGAATTACCCACCACAGAGCTACCAAACACGACATAGCTGCGACCCGCGCCGCTCGCATGGCCAATACATCCCACCAGCAAGTCAGCCATTCCGTCTCCATTGACATCTCCCGCCGCACTCACCGAAAAGCCACTCTGATCACCGACCGCTTCACCATCCAACTTAAAGCCATTTTTACCATTTAAACTAGAAAGCGCCAACACTCCTGAATTGCCCACAGCAGGGCCGCCAAATACCACATAGCTACGACCCGTATTGCTCGCATGGCCGGGAGATCCCACCAGCAGATCAGCCACGCCATCACCATTAATATCTCCCGCCGCACTCACCGAATAGCCACTGTCATCACCCGCCACTTCGCCATCCAGCTTAAAACCATTCATGCCATTGAGACTAGCAAGCGCCAATACCCCTGAATCACCCACAGCAGGACCGCTAAACACGACATAGCTGCGACCCACGGTCTTTGAATGCGAATAGCACCAAGCCCCCACTAGCAAATCAGCCATGCCATCGCCATTGATATCTCCCGCCGCGCTCACCGACCAACCACTGTAATCACTCGTCATTTCACCATCCAGCTTAAAGCCATTAGAGCCATTCAGATTGGCAAGCGCCAATACTCCTGCACTGCCCACTAGGGCCACCAAACACCACATAGCTGCGACCTGCGTAATTCGCATGGCCATAAGCCCCCACCAGTAGATCAGCCACTCCATCGCCATTGATATCACCCGCAGCGCTGACGGAGCAGCCATTTTCATCACCACCATTTTCCCCATCCAGTTTAAAGCCATTGGCGCCATTTAAACCGGATAATGAAATATTTCCACTGCCGCCCGCTCCAGGGCCACCAAACACCACATAGCTGCGGCCAGCGCCGTTCGCATGACCGTAAGCACCTACCAATAGATCGGCTATTCCATCGCTGTTAATATCTCCAGCCGCACTCACCGACCAACCACTGTAATCATTCACCACTTCTCCATCCAGTTTAAAACCATTCTGACCGTTTAAATCACCTAAATTGAATACTTCTGGAAATTGTCCATTTTTCATAAAAACCTCCATTTCATGTGTTAAAAATTTCGCGATTTTAATTATCGCTCCTCAAATCCTATTTAAATATCAATAACTCTCGCTTCGTGTACCGCCATTTCCTCCTAATGATAGTTGAATTCAATTGATGCTCAATTCCAAATCATCTGATGTGGATGAAGAAGTTCCTCGATTTGAGGTAGTTAACAATGCGAGAGATGAGGATGATAAAACTTGTTCCGACAGGTTAATAGTTCTCACTTCTGAAAAATTCTCACCCAGGCTGGATTTCACCGCAGCCGCAATTTCAGCCGCTTTTTCCTCGATCTGATGAGGTAATATTTCAGGTCGAAAAAAACCAGTCAGTCGAGTGATGCCGCAGCAATTGACTTCAGGTACTAATATTCCGCGGGTTTGACGGGCAATGGTGTCCAATAAACGATGCTGTTGCCCAGGGTCCAATTGATTTAAATTAACTGAAACGCCCTGGCGCTCCAATTCAAAAATCAATTCGCTGATCGCACTGAGCGCTTCATGCAGGGTATGATCACTCGTGTAATTCATAAATCCACCAATTTTAATTCTTTGTAAAATGCGTTTAGCAACGGGACCCAAAATTTCATTGTGAAAATCCGTTTGCTGTCTTTCCACTTTGCTTTCTAATAAAATGGCCGTTGAAAAGCGGCGCTCAAATTTTTGTGAAATCCACCACTTCAATCCTAAACACAGCAAGCTGAATGCTCCGCTAACCACACTGCCGATGATGGCGTTACGAATCGTATCGTTGAGGCCGGATATCTGACCCGGTTTTATTTTAAAAGCAATGGCGGCTGTCTCTGGTAAAGAAAATCCCAGCCCGCTATGATCAGCAGAAACCTGATAGCTGGGAGCCATCACACTGCCGTCATGAATAAATTGCACGGCGCCGTTATTCACTTGTGATTGACTGAATCGAGTAAATACCATGTCAATATTATTCGTCGCCGTAAAGCGGCCATGTTGAATTTGACTGACATTGAACCAAATTTCCTTCGTCGAAGCGGAGTCTTCTTCCTCAGCCTGTAAGTCACCACCAGTCAATACCACTGTTTCATTCTGAGCGATATTTAAAGCATTTTTTATCAATACCGGTGCACTATCCCCGAAGATCAGATAACTACGACCTATTTGTCCACTACCATGCATCTGTGGGGCGCCGATGAGTATGTCGGCTATACCATCCTGGTTGATATCTCCGGCGGCGCTTAAAGAAAAACCACTATTATCACCCAAAGTTTCTCCAACAAACATCAAACCATTGCTTCCATTCAAACTGGACAATGAAAATAATCCATTATTGTCAAAGTGAGTAGATCCAAATAGCAAATAAGTATAACTGGATGGTGGTTGTATCACTCCAGCAACCGGAGAACTGATGAGAAAGTCATCGACACCATCCCGGTTAAAATCTCCAGCGCCGGATACCTTCAGACCGCTGATTTCACCTGTCATTTTACCGATTATTTTAAATCCATTGCGACCTTTTAAACTCGAGAGTGGGATGACACCACCCTGACCTATTTGATTGCCGCCAAATACCACATAACTGACACCAGATTGGTAACCATTACCGGAAGACGCAAAAGGCGCGCCGATAATCAGGTCTGAATACCCATCCTGATTGATATCACCGATTCCACTGACTGAAACCCCGCTTCGGTCACCCTGATTTTCACCATCTAATTTAAAACCATTAACTCCATTTAAATCCGACAAATTAAATTCTGCGCCGATTCGATTCAAATTTTTATTGCCAAATAAAATATAACTACGGCCTGCTTGAGAAAGTGCATTCTCCGCTCCAATTATGAAATCATCCATTCCATCGCCGTTGATATCTCCCATCATACTCACGGCGCTGCCGCTAATATCTCCTCTCGCTTCTCCATTCAATTTAAATCCGTTGCTACCATTTAAATCAGTCAGATTGAGTATTCCGTCCCGCCCCACATCTTGACCGCCAAATACCAGGTAACTGCGGCCAGATTGATATTTTCCATTCGCGGAATACCCTGAACCAATCAGTATGTCGGCATATCTGTCACTGTTAACATCAGATCCACCGCTGAGCGAAATGCCGGTTGAAATTTGCTCCTCCGTCTCTCCGTTGATTTTAAAACCTTGCCGGCCATCCAGATCGGTGAGATTGAAAGAACCCTTACTCCCTATAGTCGGCGATCCGAATAAGACATAGCAACGCCCTGAACGTCCAGTGCCAATCGCTCCAATTAATAGATCATCAATATGATCTCCATTCATATCTCCGGCCATGCTTAATGTGCGACCCAATTGGCCGCCCAGTGACTCTCCCTGAATTTGAAAACCATTATGACCATTTAATTGATCAAGGGAAACAAGATCCTGGCTGATGCTGGAATTCCCAAAAACAATATAAACTATTCCTCGTCCCGTGGGTGACGGTCCGTTTTGTGGTGCGCCTATAGCGAAATCATCAATCCCATCGTGATTAATATCCCCTATTCCACTGATGGCAAATCCACTCGCATCACCGGGAGAAAGTCCCGATAATTTAATTCCTATTGGGTTATTAATCCCGGACAGCGAAACGACTGCCGGAAATTGTCCTTGTTTCATTTTTACAATCCTCCTAAAATCAACTCACGTAAAATAATTCAATTATTTAGTTTTTAACCCCACCGGGTCACTGGTTTTTTTAGATTGATTCGAAACGCCCGTTGGCGTTTGGCCTTTTTTGGCGTCTCCACCGACTAAAGTCTGGGACAAATAATGAGTCAAGGGCCGCTGAACGATCGAGCTGGTCATACTGCTTGTTGTGCTGCTGGTGGATGCAGAACTGGAAGACAGGGGTCTTGGAACTGGCGCTGAGGTTGATTCGGCAGTAGAACGGGATCCAATCATCGTCATGACTCCACCCATAATCTGGTTTGACAAAGAATACACGCTCTCGGGCGTTCGTTCATACCATGCTTTGATTCTTCTGGCTAAGGTCGCCAAAGACACGCGCCCGGTTGCTTTTTTTAAATAATGATCCAGGGCCGAATCCATCGCCGCCACGGCAGCCGCCAGGTCCGTATTTCCCAGCACATCGATCTGATGGATTGAAGATTTGGCAAACGTTAAAGTGATATCTTTTTCTTCGCTTTCTCCTTCTGAGCTGACGCTGCGCTCTTTTTCCTCTGATTGCACTTGCCGGGTCAAACCATGTTCTTTTAATAAGTCGGTGTGTAATTTATCATGGGCCTCCAGCAGTTGGATAGCCATTTTTTTGACTTGTGCTACATCTGTACTGAGCTTGACTTCAGGCGTTAAAAAATCACGGCATTCCAAAGAAAACACTAAGCCCTGATATTCGGGTTTATATATAAACGTCTTGATGGAAGGCGGTGTCAGAAGCGATAATTTCGGCAGTCCCGCCCAAGATAAACTGCCACCCCAATCAATATGCTGCGCCGCCAAACCGGCCACTGTCATCGGCGTTTTTAATGCATCCGGTTTCTGCCAAATGCCTAATAAAGTGCGAAAATACGGCGATAACGCGTCGTTGACTTCCACCAACTGTTTAATCTCAATTTCAATAAAATGAAAACCCAATAAGGATTCAAACGGTCGCAGAGGGATTAATTCTTTAGATGCAAAAAATCGACAAGTGGGATGCAGTATCAGCGAATCTCGCAACAAATAATCATACAGCTCGATCAACTTATTTTTAGCAGGATAATCTTGAGGGACGCGGTCTCTATGAAAGGCTTGAGTGACCTGGATTAACTGCGCGCGGATTTTTTGCAAAAAAACTCTTAAATATTGGGCGTGATCCGGAGACTGGCTTTTTTTCAGCAAAAATTCAGTGATTTTTTGTTCTTCCGTACTCAAATTATTAGGAATAGCGCCTTGCGACCGTAAATCAATCAATTGCATCATCACAAAGCTCATCAACACGATGTAGGAAACCGCAGTCAATGGATGCGGATCAGTAGACGATTCTGGAATTTTAAATTCCCGCTGCTCAATAATGGTTTGCGCCATGGTTAATAATTTTTGTCTGGAAACATATTTCATAAAAAACCTCCTGGATGTTAAATGTTAAAAGACCTTCTAACTCAGCAACGGCGTCTGCATCTGCGATTGATTCAGGCTGCTGCTGGCGCTGGTTAAGCGCACGCTGCTGCGCCTGCGTGAGCTTTTAGCTTCAGCTCGATCTGATAAAGTCTCTTGTACCGCACCGGCGATCGCTTCGGCTTGATTGCGAATCATCCTCGGTGTGGCTTCCGCTCGATAAAAACTGGTAAATGTGCGCATCAAACAACAGCGATTATTGCCCACTAATTCTTTAGTATGCGTGGCAATGGCGTCAATGATCTTTTGTTTTTGCGGTCTAGGAAGAGAATTCCAATGATCCGGCTGGATGATTCTCCTGGTTTCCAGGGCGGCGACAATTGTACTGACTGCACCGATGTACTCATTATAATCGCGTTTGCCAATATAACCTAAACAACCGGTAATTTTAATTCTGGAAAATATCTCGCGGGCAATTGGTAGCAATAACGTATCGGGATAAGTCTCTTTTTCTTCACCGTCTATCGTTGGCCTGGCATTGCGCTGCAAACCTAACGAATGTTTATATTTTAAGGCGAAAAACAATAATCCCACCACGCCACTGGCTACCGCGCCGATGATGGCGTTTTTAAGCACGTCCGATAGACTGGAATTGGACGAATTGCTGGTATCAAACACCACCTCTGCCGGTTGTGGACAATCTTTACAATGTAGACGGCCATCCCATACCGATACCTGAAATTCCGGAGCTTCTCCTGAGTGATCGGTGATAAAAACAATTTGATTATCCGTAATTTGTTGTTGAGTAAAATTACTTAACTCGATATTCCAGTCGTTATTATCGGAAAAATAGCCGTGTTTCATAGCGTTAATTTCAAAGATCAATTTGCCGGAAGCAACAAAATCACTTGCCGCTTTTAAATTGACATCTGTCATTTTAATCACTTCACTGGTACTGGTTTTCAAATAGGCATGCTGCAATACCGGCGACGTATCAAAATTCACCTGGCAATTGAGCGTACCCGTATTGACGCCGGTTGATCCATCCATCACCGTTAAATAAGCGCTAGGCGGTTGAGCGGAACCATCCGGTACAAAGACAATATCGTGGGAGTAGATTTGACTTTGTTGAAAACTGTTGAGGACATAACTGGGTGTCGCCGCTAAAGCAAAATGACCATGTTGCACCGTGCCGACGAGAGGAGTGAAGGTAATCTGTTCATCATGACCGCGATTACTTGACGCTTTTAAAGCGTTTTCAGTTAAGACAAATGTTTCTCCCTGATTAATCGGGAAATCATTGTTGGTGACTAATATAATGCTGCTTTCCTGGATATCACTGGCTAAATCAGTACTGCTGTCCCAAACTTTAAGCCGGCAATCCGGCGTTTGTGTGCTGTTATTCGCGACAAATTGAATGTTTTGCTGCATCACGTCTGTTTGAGAAAAAGATTGAATACCAATCCCCGGATTACTGTGCTTCTCAAAATGACCTTGACTCACTGATGACACTAAAAACTGTAAATCCTCTGCTATTTCTCCGGCCAAAGTAGCCGCTAAATTAGAACTGGTCAATATAATCGATTGGCCAGCGCTCACCAAAAATTGGTTTTGGGTTAACACCGGTTTCACATAAAAAGTCACGTTGGCCGATACAGGTGGTAAAGTAATCCAGCCATCGGTCACCAAGACCTGATAATCCGGTTTTCCCGAACCTTGCTGTGAAAATCGAACCTGTTGATCCACTATCTGTTGCTGTGTAAATGTGAGATTACTACTGAAAATTCTATAAGTATCGGCAACTATGAAATCTCCATTCTTCACATTGATGATCACAAAAATTAGACCAGGTTTTGCAGTGCTATTTTGCGTTGATAATAAATTACTAGTGTTCAAAATAATCGTTTGGTCTTGGCTGATAGTCAATTGATTGCTCACTAATATCGGAGGTATCTCGAAATCAACTAAACTGCATGATGGAGTAGTGGATAATCTGCCGTCACTGACTATGACTTGATAAGCCGGAGCGAATACCGAATTATCGTGAGCGAATTGGATAAGATGATCAGTGATATTTTGTTGCTGAAAAAAAGTAATGGACACATTGGGTGATGTTATCCATTGAAATTGACCATGTTGACAGTCATTAATAATAAAACTCAAATTGCTATCTACATTATCCCAACGAGTGGCTTGCAAGTTATCTGCAGTTAATATGACTGTTTCTCCTTGAATGATTACTAACTGATTGGTTCGCAAAATCGGAAAGACATCAAAATCAATTTTTGCGGCAATCGGTGGCAGAGTAATCCGGCCATCGCTGACACTGACCGAATAACTTGGAGCCTGTGTTGAATTATCATGGCTAAATTGAATGAGTTGATCAGTGATATTTTGCTGATAACAACTAAAAATAGTGTTATTGGGAAAAGTTGTAAAGCTAAATTTTCCGTGCATAACTGAGCTGATATTAAATAACAATACCTTGTCATCTCCACCGGGATGCGTTGCGCTGAGAAAATCCGAAGTTAAATAAACCGTTTCTCCCTGATTAATGACCAGAGAATTATTTAGCAAAATCGGTACAGCATCAAAATCAATCTGTGCTAGTTGAGGCGAAGTGATTATTTGGCCATTACTGACAGCCACTTGATATAATGGGGCTGTAACAGAGTTGTCGTGAATAAATAGCACATGTTGATCACTAATATCTTGTTGCTTGAAAAGCAAAATGGCCTGTCCAGGCGAGTCCATTAATTCAAAATGCCCGTATTGTAGATCACTGATGACAAATTTCAGACTGCTATCCACTTGACCTGCATATATCGCTTGTAAATTATTGCTGGTTAAGATGAGAGTTTGACCTTGATTGATGGATAGCTGATTGTCGATAAGAATTAGTGGAATAAAAGAAATATTAGTCGGGCTGGGGCCAGTCCATGCAATCCCTGTGCTATGAACACTCACATTAAAACTCGGCGCCGTTAAACTCCCGTCATGTATAAATTGAATATTATCTGACGAAATTTCTTGTTGAGTAAAATTAGTGATTATGAGGTGATTACCAATATCCTCAAATTGACCATTTTGAATATCTGTAATGAAAAAACGCAAAGTAGCATTATCATGATTTAAGTCATAAGCAGCAAGGTGGTCGTTAGTTAAAAGAACAGTTCCACCTGGATACAATGCTAAAGTATTATTTACTAAAATCGGCGGGACATCACCAAATACTACATAGCAGCGACCTTTAAGACTACCATAGGGATAACCATCAGCCCCAATTATCAAATCGTCTATGAAATCGCCATTAATGTCCCCGGCAGTACCGACCACTATACCACTATTATCATTATTATTTTCACCATCCAGTTTAAAACCATTGACGCCATTGAGATCCGCTAACGCTATCAAACCATTTTCACCTACATTAGGACCACCAAATACTACATAGCTGCGGCCTTTATTACTGCCTTCTGGATACCCCCAAGCTCCGATAATGATATCTTTAAACCCATCTCCATTAATATCTCCAGCTATACTGACTGAATAACCGCTCGAATCAACTTTATTTTCGCCATCCAATTTAAAGCCGTTGGCGCCATTAAGATCTGAGAGGGCGATAACTCCACCATCACCAACTTTTGAACCGCCAAATACCACATAGCTACGACCTTTAGTGTTGTTATAACCATAAGCCCCAATGATCAGATCACTGTATCCATCACCATTGATATCTCCGGCTACACAAACCGAGTATCCGTTGTAATCACCATTATTTTCACCGTCTAGTTTAAAGCCATTGACACCGTTAAGAATAGAAAGACTGAATATTCCATCGCTACCTATTCCCTGCCCACCAAAGATCAGGTAACTACGACCTTTGTCACTATTTCCCAGATAGAACGGAGCTCCAATGATCAAATCAGCATGTCCATCACCATTGACATCTCCCACTCCACTGGCAGAAACGCCACTATGATCGTTATTATTTTCACCATCTAGTTTAAAACCGTTAGAACCATTTAGACTGGCAAGTGAGAATTCCTCTTTACTACCCACATTAGACTCACCAAACACTACATAGCTACGGCCTTTATAAATGCCTGCTGGGTAGCCAGCGGCTCCAATAATGAGATCATCATGCCCATCGCCATTGATATCCCCAGCAATGCTGATGGCACGGCTACTATGATCATTGCTGTTTTCGCCATCAAGTTTAAAACCATTAGAACCCACTAGACTGGAAAGATTAAAGACTCCGCCACTGCCAACTCCCTGTCCACCAAACACCAGGTAACTGCGACCTTGAGCACTTTTATACTGAGGAGCACTGATAATCAAATCATCATATCCATCCCCATTGATATCTCCAGCAATACTAACAGCACGCCCACTCCAATCATGGCTATTTTCCCCATCCAGTTTAAAACCATTAGTACCTCTGAGGCTGGAAAGATTAAATATCCCACTATTACCAACTTGAGGCCCGCCAAACACCACATAGCTGCGACCTATAGAATTACTGCTAGGATAACCAAATGCTCCAATCAACAGGTCATCTATGCCATCACCATTGATATCCCCAGCCGTACTAACAGAATGTCCATTTTGATCCCCAGCGTTTTCGCCATCCAATTTAAAGCCATTTTGACCATTTAAATCAGATAAATTAAATATTTCTGGAAATTGTCCATTTTTCATAAAAGCCTCCTTTTCATGAGTGAAAAATTTTGAGATTTTAATCGCCCCTCAAAACCAATCTAAACACATCCTACGATCAATATTAAGCCACTGATAACAAATTACCTCTCTGAATAACGAAGTTTTTTGATTGAATGTCTGTTGATTTCTGCTGCCGGGTTTTAAACATTTCACTTAAACTTTGCGCCAGTACTTGAGCAGAGGGGCGTTTATCCGGCTTCTGCCAACATCTTTGTATCCATTGCTTTAACTCAGGTGAACAGGATTTTGGGATTGTTTCCTGGTTCTCCCCTCGATTCAGTTTCGCAGTAATCAATGACGCAGGCACTAAGCCTTGAAAGGGTATACGATAAGGATGGGCTACCATTTCCCACATCACCATCCCTAAGGCATAAATATCCACTGCCGCACTCACTTGTGGTTTTTCATCAAACAATTCCGGCGCCATCCAGCCCAATGTCCCTTTCATCCCATGAGACGAACTCTGACTGCTCATTTCAGATTTTATTTTGGATAACCCAAAATCGGCGATCTTGGCCCGAAAGCGATCATCTAATAACACGTTCATACTTTTTAAATCGCGATGCAAAATATTTTTTTGATGCAACAGACATAGTCCACAACAGACATCTAAACCGATTTGAAGACGCACAGCTAAGGGTAATTCTGGAGAATTTTGTAACACATTATGCAAGGAACCTTTAGACATCAATTCCATCACTAAACAATAATTCGGCGTTTCCAAACAAACACCTCGCAGTTGGACGATATAGTCAGATCGCATACTGCCTAAAATACCCGCCTCTTGTTTTAACTCCTCTACTGCGTCTGTGCTTAAATGTCTCGTGTTCAATTTTTTAATCGCTACTTCACTATATTCGTAGGTCCCTTTATAAACGGTACTGTAAGCTCCGTGTCCCAACTGACTTTTTTCATCAAACTCCAAAGCCTGATAGGGGATATTAAAAGAAATTTTCATTTCACCCACTTTATCCATCAGGGGAGTGTAAAAAGCCTGTGATTTCCTATTTATCTGGGGCTGCTCCGGTAATAATTTGATAGAAGAGCGGGGTTCAATGGTAAGCAATGAGGGAAGTCGCGATAAGTGCATTCCTGAATCAGGCGAAATTTTTTCAGCAATGGATTGCAGAGACAAAAGTGGTTCACTATATGAAGAAGTTTCTTTTTTGATAATATCCGCAACAGTCTGTTTCTTCCGTTTCCAAGCCCAAACACCGCCTCCTAAAATAGCCAGCGCAGCTAATGCACCAAGAATCGTTCCTACAATGACGGAAACATCTTCCTTTTTCGGCGTTACCGGTATAATAAAATCTATCTGTGCGGAAGCCGGTGAAGTGGTCACTCGGCCATCCGTCACCGACACGCGATAAGCAGGAGCGAGAGTAGAATTATCGTGCGTGAATTGAACGGCGCCATCAGTCACATTTTGCTGATAAAAACAGCTAATGATCTGATTCGGTGACTTGCCCCAACTGAACTGACCGTGCTGCACCTCGCTGATGTTAAACATTAAAGCACTGGCCGGACCCGTCGTATGGATTGCGCCCAAACAGGCAGAATCCAGAATCATCTGCTGACCCTGGTTGATGATCAATGTATTGTTAATTAATATCGGATTGGCGTCAAAATCAATACGAGCAGACTGTGGAGAGGTCGTAACTCTGCCGTTGTTTATAGCCACTCGATAGGCAGGTGCGTTAGTAGAACCATCGTGTACAAAAACCACTACACTATCAGTAATATTTTGTTGATTGAAAATTAGAATGGGTTGATTCGAGATATTGATCCACTGAAATTGCCCATGTTGTAAGTCGCTGATGAAAAACTTTATGTCCTGTTTCTGGCTGCCATTATCCGTAGCGCTGAGATTTTCAGTAGTCAGCAGTACGGTTTGACCCTGGTTAATCAGCAGTTGATTATTTTTAATTTGCAAAAAATTTAAAGTGATATTAGCCGAGGTTGGACTGGCGTATGCAATTCCTGGAGTAAATACACTGATGTTATAACCAGGTGCTTCCGTAGCGCCATCTGATACAAATTGAATATCGCCTGCCGTAATTTGTTGCTGAGTAAAATTAGCGAGAGCTTTACCTGAATCGCCAATCAGTTCAAATTGCCCGTGAATAATATGAGAGGGAAAAAATACCAACGTGTTATTATCATGATTACGATCATACGCGGCCAGATCGCTGGATTTGATCAGCACAGTTTCATTAGCATACAAAGATAAACTGTTATTAACCAGTACCGGCGGCACATCACCAAAAACAACATAAGTGCGGCCACGGCCTTTCGAATACTGTCGGGCGCCCACAATCAGATCTGGAAGGCCATCACCATTGATATCTCCAGCCACGTTCAGCGGCCAGCCACTGGTATCCCCATTGTTTTCGCCCTCCAGTATAAAGCCATTCACACCGGTGAGGCTGGAGAGATTAAATATCCCGCTTCGGCCCACTGCCGGACCGCCAAATACCACGTAGGTACGTCCTTTATTATCACCCGCGGGATAGCCAAAGGCTCCGATAATCACATCATCGTATCCATCGCCATTGATATCTCCCGACATCCCGGTAAGCAAACTGCTAAAATCCTGATTATTTTCGCCATCCAGTTTAAAACCATTCGCGCCATTGAGGCTGCCAAGATCGATCAACCCGCTGCTGCCAAGCTGTGGATCGCCAAATACCACGTAACTGCGACCCCGGGAAACGCCGTTTGGATAGCCACAAGCCCCAATGATGAGATCATCATAACCATCGCCATTGATATCTCCCATGATGTTGCCAGAACATCCACTCAGATCACCGAGGTTTTCACCATCCAATTTGAAACCATTGGTGCCATTGAGGCTGGCAAGATTGATCAGCCCGCTACTGCCAAGCTGTGTGCCGCCAAATACCACATAGCTGCGACCCCGACCTATACCTTGTGGATAGCCAAAAGCCCCAATAACCAGATCGGGATGCCCATCACGGTTAATATCACCGCCTGCGCCACTGACGAAAATGCCGCTATAATCGCCATTATATTCGCCATCCAGTTTAAAGCCGTTCACTCCATTTAGACTAGACAGATTCAATAACCCAGAGTTGCCCACTCCTGGTCCACCAAAAATAACGTAGCTGCGACCTTGGCCATTACTTTGCGGATAACCATATGCTCCAATAATCAGATCATCATGCTGATCACCATTAATATCTCCCAAAGCACTGAGAAAATATGGAGTTGAGAACAATACGTAATCACCGTTATTTTCACCATCCAGTTTAAAACCGTTACTACCTGTCAAGCTGGAAAGATTGAATATTCCGCTCTTGCCTAGGTCCGGCCCACCAAATACCACATAACTACGACCTTTCAAAAGGCCTTCCGGATAACACAAAGCGCTTATCATCAAATCATCGTAACCATCACCATTGATATCTCCAGCCTTCGTCACAGGATAGCCGCTCCAATCATTGGTATTTTCACCATCCAATTTAAAACCATTCATGCCATTCAGGCTGGACAGGTTAATTAAACCCGCGCCGCCAACATTTGGGCCACCAAACACCACGTAACTGCGACCTTTGAAACTTCCACCTAGATAGGTATCAGCTCCGATGATCAAATCATCATATCCATCCCCATTGATATCTCCAGCCGTATCAACAAAAACCCCACTGCCGTCATAATCATTTTCCCCATCGAGTTTAAATCCATTCTGACCATTTAAACTCCCCAGCGGCACCACCGCCAGAAATTGTCCATTTTTCATAAAAATCTCCTTTTCATAATTTTAAAAAATCTGCGATTGGGCGATCACGCTGTGCGCATGTGCCTGCCGGCTTTTTCGTGGTTTCGATTGAGCTTTCATATGCGCCATGGTTAATAATTCCTGTCTGGAAACATGTCTCATAAAAAATTTCCTAACCTAACAACGGCGTCGTTGAATCGGAGGCATTCGCATTGCTGCCTACATTATTCAAGCGTACTGACGTACTCGATGTTCGCCGGCAACAGAACAACCTGCCCCAACAATGACTCGTGGGTCGTAAATCTTTAGCATCCTCTGGTTGCCGTGATTCTTGATAAATCTTTTCAACAATTTTTCCACTCTCTTTAAATTCATTAAAATTCAAACTTCTACCCAAACAGTTTATCCCACAATGGTCCGTTCTAATTCTATTCCTTAAACTCATATGCTTCGCAAACAGCTCAACATATCGTTTGTATTCACTGATATGATTATTTCTCAGATCCTCAATCTCCACCTTTTTTTCTGATTGTAATTGTTGCACCATGGCATCAATTAAATCAGCATATTGTTTACCTCCTCCTTCATAAAAATTGATATAGGATAATCCCAGCTTGCTATGAATCGCTTCAGCAAACGGATTATGCCCTTCACGATCTATGCGTTGGTGACGTCTATAGTAAAAATAACTCAACCACGTCAAGCCTACACCCCCTATCGAAGTTAACACGGATAATACCGTTTTCATGTCGATCAGTGAGTCAGACGAGTTGCCCGTATCAAACACCACATCCGCCTGCTTGGGGCAACCGGTACAGGATAAGCGTCCGTTGAAGACCGACACTTTAAAAGACGGTTGATTCTGGCCAGTGGCGATAAAATAAATATTGCCGCGCATAACGTCCTGTTGAGTGAAATTAAAAATCGGTTTGGAATAATTCGTGGTATTGGCAAAGTGGTCATTGACTACATCGCTGACGGTGAAAATTAACTGCTCCGCCGGGACCCGTTGGTCGGAAGCTTGTAAATTATTCAACGACAATGGTACATAATCCGGCTGATTAATCTTTAAAAAGGCGTGCTCCAATACCGGCGCAGCGGCAAAGTCAATCTTACAGGTGAAAGAGCCTTGCGCGCCTCCGCTCTGGCCATTACTCACCGCTAAGATCGCATTGGGCGACCCACTGGAACTATTCGGCGTATATACCACCTGCTGATTGTTGACTTGTTCCTGCTTAAAACTCGAAATCAGATAATTCGGCGTTGATTTGAGTGCAAACCATCCTCCCTTTAATGCACTCTCAATCACCGTATAAACAACTTGGGCTGACTGACCATTGCCGGCGCTGATATTTAAAGCTTCCGGCGTGATCGAAAAAACTTGCCCTTCGTTAATCGGCCAATAATTTTTCGTCAACAACAACGCGCTGCTGGTGGTCGAGCCATTGAGTTTTAGAAAAGGCTCAATGGCCGTTAGGGTATAAACCGGCGCTTGCATACCGCCATCCGTCACAAAGCAAATACTGTTGCTTCTAATTTCTTCCTGAAAAAAACTGCTAATCATCGTTCCTGACGACAAACATTTTTCAAACTGACCGTATCGCGGTTTATCAGCGACCACCAATTGGATATTGTCATTCGCCGGATCTGTGCAATCGTTGACGCAAATATTCGCTCCGGTTAACGAGATTGAAGCGCCCGGGCTGCCGGCAAATAACTGATTCGCTGTCAACACCGGTTGCCGGTAAAACGTAATATTGGCGAAAGCCGGCTGGGTAAAGGCGCGCCCGTCGGTGACCGCCACTTGATAAGACGGTGATTCAGAGCCGCCATCCTGTATCAGAAAGACATTGCCGTTTTGAATGGCTTGTTGAGTGAAATTCAATGCGGTCAACGGTGACGTGTCCGGCTTCAGCACAAAGGCGGCATGGGTGACGTTGGTAATGATAAACTCTAAATCCGAATCAACTCCACTCTTATGAACCGCTTTGAGTTGAGTAGAAGTCAACATGAGGGTTTGACCCTGACCGATCACCATTCCGTTATTGACTAACACCGGTTTAAGGTCAAAATCGACTTGCGCTGCTTGAGGTGAAGTGGTGACTTCTCCATCACTGACGGCGACAAAATAGCCCGGCGCTTCCACACTGTCATCATGGATAAACTGAACCTGGCCATTATTGATCGTTTGCTGAATAAAACGGGTCATCGGCGCTTCTGAATCATTGACCCAACTAAAATAACCGTGATTCACAGTGCTGACGATAAAGACTAATTGATTATCATCCGCAAATAGTTGCGTCGCTTTTAAATTCTCGGGAGTCAATACCCGAGTTTGACCTTGGTTAATGATCAGTTGATTGTTCAGCAGTACCGGCAGATTAAAAACCACTTGGGCGGGAGCAGGCGCTGTGGTGAGACGTCCATCACTCACCACCACTGCATAACCTGGCGACAGGGTGGAATTATCATGAGAAAACTGCACACGGCGATCCGTTATATTTTGCTGATAAAATTGCAAAAGGGGGGTCACCGGTGCATCCACCCAGCTAAAATAACCGTGCTGTAGGGTGCTGATGATAAATTCAAGCGCATTATCCTTTCCACCAGGATGAGTCGCGCTTAATATCTGGTTGTTGATTAAGACAGTCTCTCCCGGTTGGATCAACAGCGTGTTATTCAATAAAATCGGCTGGGCATCAAAATCAATCGATGCTGATTGAGGCGATATAAAAGCTATGCCGGTGGTATTGACTCCCATTTGGTAGGATGGCGCTGTCGTACCGCCGTCGTGCCGAAAAACAATTTGATGATCATTCACTTGTTGTTGCGAAAAAATCGTCACTGCTTGAGTGGTATTTTCAGCCAGCAAAAATTGACCATGACTCAAATCACTGATCACAAAAAATAATTGATCCGAGTTGTGATTGGCGTCGATAGCCAGTAGATGGCTGGTATTGAGTAAAATAGTTTCGTTTTGATTAATGCGCAATTCATTATTGATCAATAACGGCGGCATGTCGCCGAATACGACATAACTCCTTCCTCGATCACCGGCTGCATTAGGTGAACCCACGATCAAATCAGCAACACCGTCCCCATTAATATCTCCAGCGCCACTGACCACAATACTTCCTCGGTCATTAATTTGCTCACCGGGCAACTTAAATCCGTTCATGCCGTTTACACTAGATAACGAGATCAAACCTGAAGAACCCATATCCGAACCACCAAACAAGACATACGCACATCCTGCATGTGTGCGATTATCTGGCGATGCTTTCCAAGCACCGATGATTAAATCAGGATGGCCATCTCCATTGATATCTCCTGCATTTTTGACGCTGTTACCGCTGTTATCCGTGGGGCCTTCCCCCTTAATTTTAAAACCCTGGACTCCATTTAAATCAGATAATGGCATCAAACCACTGGCGCCGATTTGTCGGTTGCCAAAAATCACATAACTGGTGCCAGGTCCACCGATGGGTGGCTGACCCAGATTAGTCAGAGTGGTATCCGCTCCAATAACCGCATCATCGATCCCGTCCCCATTGATATCTCCTAGCGCACTGACACTATTGCCACTGTAATCATTTGGCAATTCACCATCCAGCTTAAAACCATTCGCACCATTTAAGGTTGTCAATGACACCACACCCTTGTTTCCTAAATCAGACCCCCCGAATAATACATAGCTTCTTCCTATATAAGCGTTTACATTCGGTGCTCCAATGAAAACATCTAAATAACCGTCGGCATTCAAATCGCCGGCGCTACTGACAGAATATCCACACCAATCAGAATGTTTTTCACCTTCTATTTTAAAACCATTGGCGCCATTCAAACTGGAAGTTAACACAGTTCCCGTACCACCGACGTCAGCACCACCATAAAGAACATAGCTTCCTCCAGTGATTGTTATTGTTGAAGAATTGGCGAAGATAGCACCCGTGATGACATCATCATAACCATCGTGATTAATATCTTTCAGACGACTCACTGACATACCCATGAGATCACTCTGGTTCACCCCTATCATTTCACTGATCAATTTAAGCCCGTTGCTTCCATCCAGGCTCGATAATGGAAAAACTCCTTCATTGATATTGCCAATACCGGATTGACCAAACACAATGTATATTTTTGCATTATTCACAGTGGCAGGAGCACCCATCAACAAATCCTGATAGCCATCACCATTTACGTCTCCGGCGCCTGCCACGGAATAGCCGGCTCCTCCGGGACTAGATTCACCATCCAGCTTAAAACCATGATCGCCATTCAAACTGCTCAGTTCTAAAATCCCACTGCTACCGATATCTGTTCCACCAAATACCACATAGCTTCGACCGATACCGGACTGAAAGGCAAAAGCGCCAATCAGTAAATCATCTCGGCCATCTCCATTGATATCTCCTACCCCACTCACCGCATAACCACTGGCAGTATATGCAGCTAATTCGCCATTCATTTTAAAACCATTACGACCGTTTAAACTCGATAATTCCATAGACGATGGAAATTGACCAATTGCCAAGGGAGTTTTAAAAATTATGGTGGCCGGCGCGGGATTAGTTTCTATCCGGCCATCGGTGACGGCCACTCGATAAGCAGGAGGAAATGCCGAACCGTCATGAGTAAACTGCACTTGATGATAACTGATGTTGTATTGATAAAAACTCTTAATCGCCGCCGCCGGTGCGCTGACCCAACTGAAATAACCATGCTGCAAATCTGAAATGTGAAACAATAATAAATTCTCATTACGGCTGCCCGGTTGCGTGGCTTTCAACACCTGAGTGTTGACGAGCGCGGTCTTCCCGGGTGCAACGCATAAAGTATTACTGCGCAAAACCGGATTGGCGTCGAAATCAATCGCGGGTTTTTGTGCAGGAATGTAAGCAATCCCGGGGGTATTCACCGCAACCGTGTAGAAAGGGCGGGCGGAAGTATTGTCATGCTGAAAATATATTCGACCGCTATTGATATCCTGCTGAATGAATGTTGTCACCGGAGTGAGAATTGAATTGTTATTGAATAAAAATTTCCCATGATATAAATTTTCAATCGTAAAAAAGATCTGAGCAGGAGAATGGTTGGCGTCGGTGACCAGTAACAAATTACTCGTGATTGCAACAGTCTGTCCTTGATTGATCACCAGATGGTTATTTACCAATACTGACGGGATATCTCCAAAAATGATGTAACTACGGCCGGTATGGTTACCTTGAGGATAACCGCATGTACCTACAACCATATCAGCCACACCATCGTCATTGATATCTCCTGCAGCACTAACAGAAGCACCACTGAGATCAGCATTATTTTCACCGTCCAGTTTAAAGCCATTAGTTCCATTTAAACTGGATAATAAAATATCCCCATTGCCTCCCACCTTCGAACCACCAAACATCACATAGCTACGGCCTTTATTACTACCGTTGGGATAACCCATTGCCCCAATCAGCAGATCTGCTATTCCATCTCCATTAATATCTCCGGCAGCGCTGACAGAATAGCCACTATAATCATTATTATTTTCCCCATCGAGTTTAAAGCCATTGGTTCCATTTAAACCGGATAATAAAATATTTCCACTGCCACCCACTCTCGAACCACCAAACACCACATAGCTGCGGCCTTTCTTACCACCTGATGGATAATAAGAAGCTCCGATCAGTAGATCCACTATTCCATCGCCATTGATATCCCCCGCGGCACTAACTGAAAAACCACTGTCATCACCATTATTTTCCCCATCGAGTTTAAAGCCATTAGTGCCATTTAGACTTCCAAGAGTAATGTTTCCATTCTTGCCAACCCCCGGACCTCCAAAGACTACATAGCTACGACCTTTCTTACTACCTGATGGATAATACGAAGCCCCGATCAGCAGGTCCGCATAATTATCCCCATTGATATCCCCGGCAGCGCTGACGGGAAAACCACTGACATCGCCATTGTTTTCCCCATCGAGTTTAAAGCCATTAATTCCATTTAAACTGGATAATAAAATATTTCCACTACCACCTACTCTCGAACCGCCAAACATCACATAGCTACGGCCTGTATTACTACCGTTGAAATAACCTATTGCCCCAATCAGCAAATCTGCTATTCCATCTCCATTAATATCTCCGGCAGCGCTGACGGAAAAACCACTGTAATCATTATTATTTTCCCCATCGAGTTTAAAGCCATTGATTCCATTTAAACTGGATAATAAAATATCTCCACTACTTCCCACTTCCGGACCGCCAAACACTGCATAACTGCGACCTTTATAAGTATTGTTGGGATAACCTCGTGCTCCAATCAGTAAGTCGGCATGGCCATCGCCATTGATATCTCCTGCAGCGCTGACTGAAATACCGCTATAATCATTATTATTTTCCCCATCGAGTTTAAAACCATTGATTCCATTTAAACTGGATAATGAAATGTTTCCACTGCTGCCCACGCCAGGGCCGCCAAACACCACATAGCTGCGGCCTTTATTACTACCGTTGATATAACCTCGCGCCCCGATCAGCAAATCGGCATGACCATCACCATTAACATCTCCTGCAGCACCGACGGAACAGCCACTGTAATCATTACTATTTTCTCCATCAATTTTAAAACCGTTTTGACCATTCAAATTGCTTAGCGATAACATCGCTGGAAATTGTCCTTGTTTCATTTCATTGTCCTCCTGAAGTTTAGAAAATTTAAGTTATGCTCCTAACACCTGCTGTTCTTTCTGTTCTTGCGGCGCATCGACCTGAATGGGTGAATCCGGTGAAATAACCTGGCTGGAACTTCGATTGGCCATGAGCAATATCTCTTTTGCATCCGATAATGAGGGCAATTCCACCGATCTTGCCAGGGGAGATTCGCGGTGGACTGTCACAGGTAAGGTTTGTATCGCGGCGGCAACGGCGGCGGCAATTTCTGAAGCGGCGTCTTCGATGGCCTTCGGTGTCGCCTGCGCTTTGAAAAAGGAGACGAATCCCTGGCAACAACCGGGATCGCCCAGCACAATTCTTCGCGTTTGCCGTGTAATTTCATTAATGACGCCGTCACGAACGGCGGGGTTCATCGCTCTGAAATTTAAATCCACTCCACGTTTGGTTAATTCAAACAGGATCGTGCGCACCGCGCCTTTGAAATGCGCCATTTTAGTATTGGTGGTGTGGTTCATAAAACCTGTAATTTTGATTTGGCGGGCAATCTCTCTGGCGACCGGAGTCACGACCGATATGTCATAATCTTCTTTACTGTCTCCCAGTGTCTGCAACAATTTCCGATTCGCCGCCCGTTTTAAGCACGCCTGCACGACAGCGAATAAAATGCCGAAGGCGCCGGAGATCACCGCACTGATAATCGCTTTTTGAATGGTCGAACTATCGTCTCCTCCCAGTATCGGCGAAGGGACGTTCACCGGCGTAAAGAAAATATTGGCGGATAAACTCGCGCTCTGTAATCCAAACGCCTGCACGGCGGCTTTGTAGCTGGGCGTGGACGCACTGCCGTCTTGCACAAATTGCACCTGGCTGGTTAACAATTGTTGCTGATTGAAAGAGGTAATCCAGGTCTGGGGTTCATTAATCAAACTAAAATGGCCGTATTCGATATGGCTCACAAAAAACATCGTCTCATTTCCTAAGGCTTGGTCGTCGAGCGGTTCCTGGCCGGATAAATATTGATTCGATAAGACGGTCGCTTTTCCCTGCGTCACTCTTAAGAAATTATGCACCAACTGCGGGGCGTACACGCTTTGATTGGAAAAATAGACCAAAACCTGTTGCGGGGCGCTGCTGATCTGCTTTACGCCCTCCGCCGTTACCGTCAGGCTCGGCGTGACCGAACCGCCGTCCTGGGTTAACTGAATATCGCCGGCCTCTAAATCAGTTAAGGTAAAATCCGTTACCGGGCCGCCGGTGACGGTCGAAGTCACCACCGCGTGCGTCAGGTTGCCGAGGGTGATAGTCACTTGATTAGGTTGACTGCCGTCCGTCGCCGTGATGTTGAGTAACACCGGGGTTAAAGTGATGGTCTCTCCCAGGGTGACATTTAAAGTAATCTGATGCACAATCGGGGCGTCTGTAAAAATGATATTCGCTGAACTCGGCTGCGTGAATTGTCTGCCGTCGGTCACTAACACCCCATAACCGGGCGCTTGGTGATCGCCGTTATGCACGAATTCAACGCCGCCGCTTTGAATCTGGCCCTGGGTGAAAGCCGTGAGATTTTGCCTGGCGCCATTGCCTCCCGGCGTAGTAGAAAAGTAACCATTCTGCACATTGCTAACCATAAACAGCAATTGGATGTTGTTAAAACCCGACTCCATGGCCTGAAGGTTGTTGCTGATCAATACCACGGTCTGACCATCGCTGAGCGTCAGTTGGTTGTTCTGTAAAATAATCGGCGAAATGCCGGGGGTTGAGGTCGGAGTCGGCGTCGGAGTTGATGTCGGCGTGGAAACTACAGTTGAAGAAGGCGTTGACGTAGGAACCGGAGTTGTAGAAGCCGGTGTTGGGCTGGGAGTAGAATTCAAAAAGGTAATATTCGCTGCCACCGGCCCAGTCCAGGCAATCCCTGTGCTGCGAACCGTGATTTCGTAACTCGGCGCAAAAGCGCTGCCGTCATGCACAAATTGAATCGAGCCATTGGTAATCTGCGATTGAGTAAAATTCACCAGCGGTATAATCGGCGCACTGAGCGTGGAAAAATAACCATGAGAAATATTGCTGGGAATAAACACCAACGTATTATTGTTGTGATTTCGATCATAAGCGCCTAAATTACTCGATTGGAATGTAATCTTAGCTCCCGGCCAGAGAGACATACTGTTGTTGACCAAAACCGGTGGTGAGTCGCCAAACACCACGTAGCTGCGACCTGTGGAGCCCGCATGATAGGGTGCGCCCACCAGCAGATCGGACACGCCGTCTCCATTGATATCGCCAGCCGCGCTCACTGAAACGCCACTGACATCACCTGACACCTCACCATCCAGCTTGAAACCGTTGGCGCCCGTCAGATTCGATAGCGGCAGCACGCCGGAACCACCCACCGCGGGACCGCCAAACATCACGTAGCTGCGACCTGTATCGCTCGCATGATAGGGTGCGCCCACCAGCAGATCGGACACGCCGTCTCCATTGATATCGCCAGCCGCGCTCACTGAAGCGCCACTGTCATCACCTGACGCCTCGCCATCCAGCTTGAAACCGTTTGCGCCCGTCAGATTCGATAGCGGCAGCACGCCGGAACCACCCACCGCGGGACCGCCAAACACCACGTAGCTGCGACCTGTGGAGCCCGCATGACCATACGCACCCACCAGCAGATCGGACACGCCGTCTCCATTGATATCGCCCGCCATGCTCACCGAATAGCCACTGACATCACCTGACGCCTCGCCATCCAGCTTGAAACCGTTGGCACCCGTCAAATTGGATAGCGACAGCACACCGGAACCACCCACCGCAGGACCGCCATACACCACGTAGCTGCGGCCTGTGGAGCTCGCATGACCGTACGCGCCCACCAGCAGATCGGACACGCCGTCTCCATTGATATCGCCAGCAGCACTGACCGACCTGCCACTGTCATCACCTGACACCTCGCCATCCAGCTTGAAACCGTTGGCGCCCGTCAGAGTGGATAGCAACAGCACGCCGGAACCACCCACCGCAGGGCCGCCATACACCACGTAGCTGCGACCTGTGCCGCTCGCATGACTGGGTGCGCCCACCAGCAGATCGGACACGCCGTCTCCATTGATATCGCCCGCCATGCTCACCGAATAGCCGCTGTAATCACCTGACACCTCGCCACCCAGCTTGAAACCGTTGGCGCCCGTCAGATTCGATAGCGACAGCACGCCGGAAACACCCACCGCAGGACCGCCATACACCACGTAGCTGCGGCCTGTGTTGCTCGCATGAAGGGGGGCGCCCACCAGCAGATCGGACACGCCGTCTCCATTGATATCGCCTGCCGTGCTCACCGAATAGCCGCTGTAATCACCTGACACCTCGCCACCCAGCTTGAAACCATTTTGGCCGTTTAAATCCGATAAATTGAAAATCGCCGGAAATTGTCCTTGTTTCATTGTCTGTCTCCTTGAAGTTGAGTGAATCAATGAGATTCAGAATATTCTGAATCCTCCCTTTCTGCCTGAATTTCGAAGTGTTTTCCGCAAAAGGCTAAACCGATTTTTATAATATTCGTTCGGCCTCGCTGCCGTGCTTCCGATAAATAATTTTGCTGTTGAATTTGAGTTAAGGCTTGTTGCGCGGTTTGCACTAATACTTTATCGAGATCATCTGCATTCATTTTTTCTGTTTTTTTAACACGTTTGATTTCCAGCAGAATCGTTGGCTTTGTAACATCATGCGAAAAAATCATGTAATCATATCTTCCATAGCCACTTTCACGATTCGATTTAATTTCGTAATTTTTATTGTGATACAAATTCGCCGTCGCTCCGACCATAAATCCATGATAAAACGCTTCGGGATCTTTCGAGGTGTCGTGGACGCTGAAGGTCTCTTCCACCAAATGACGAAAATCCGCTTCAAACGCGGGTATATTTCCTGTCAGTAAATGATTTAAAAATTGATTAAACCACTCGATTCCATGACCGTTCGATAGCCATTCACGGATAATCCGCCGGTACAAACTCCGCACTTCACGGTTAGGGATACCTAATACACACCATAACTCTTCATCTTCCCGGCGAGATGAGGTCACTTTTAAGTAGCCCGCCATCAGTAATAGACTCCATGCAGCAGACTCATTTTTAGTTAAATCTCCGAATACTACATTTTCATCTATTAATTTCTCTAGTGTTTTTCCAGCTAATAAATCTTCAAATTGGGTGCGGAAACTTTCACTCGAATGCGTCAGAAGGTTTTTGATAATTTGATTGTCGCTGGTGTTGGTCCAGGGCGACGCCAGTTCCCCCTGATCATGAATACAGTTGACTATCGCCCAAGGGTTATAGACCGTCCATTTTCCTACCTGATAACCATTATACCAATCCCGAATTTCCGCCGACTTTTCTGTTAGCTTCGCTTTTTCCAACAGATCGGTGACTTCTTCTTCGGTAAATCCAAAATACTGACCATAATGAGATTGAATCAATGAATACACTTTCAAGTTATTCACGCCCGAAAATAAACTCTCTTTGGCGACTCGTAGAATACCTGTGATGACCGCGCGCTCTAAATAAGGATTGGTCTTGAGCGCCGAGCCAAACATTCCCCGCATCAGACTGATCATCGGCTCATAATAACCGTGCACATACGCGGATTGAATGGGTGTGTCGTATTCATCGATCAACAACCACGGTTTAACACCGTGATGTTGATATAAATACATCGTTAAATTTTTAATTGCCAACTGCAACATGGAGGGATCCGCTTTTGAGCTCAAGACCGTTTGGAAAAATTCTTTATCTTCCTGGGATAAGCGAGGGCCAGACAATAGATAACGGTGCTCATTAAATATCCCTCCCATCAGCAGTTGCATATTCCGCAAGGAATGTTCAAAATGATGATCTTTGACATCTTTAAACGTAATAAAGACTACCGGATAACGGCCCTGATGACGCATATACTCATCGCCTAACGCCGCAATCTTCAATCCGTCAAATAACCCTCTCGTCGATTGACCATAGGCTTCAGACGCTAAAAAATGATGTAACATGGACAAATTTAGGGTCTTACCAAAACGCCGAGGACGGGTGATGACCGCCACCTGAGTCGCATCGTCATCGAGAATGTCTTTAATAAACAGCGTCTTGTCTACAAAATCCAGCTTCTTGTCGATAATATCTTTGAAGTTATCGTAGCCTAACGGTAGTCTCATGGCCGATCCTCATGTCAATAGAAAACTCTATTTTACACCATTTCACTCACATCTTAGTGAGATTTAAGTTATGCTCCTAACATTTGATTTGCTACCGGCTGTTCTTGCGGCGCATCAACCTGAACCGGTGAATCCGGTGCAACAACCTGGCTGGAACTTCGATTGGCCATCAGCAATACCTCTTTTGAATCCGATAATGAGGGCAATTCCACTGACCTTGCCAGGGGGGATTCACGGTGGACTGTCGCAGGCAAGCTTTGTATTGCGGCGGCAACGGCGGCAGCGATCTCTAAAGCAGCATTTTCAATATCCTTCGGCGTCGCCTGCGCTTTGAAAAAAGAAACGAATCCCTGGCAACAACCCGGGTCGCCCAGTACAATTCTTCGGGTTTGTCCGGCAATCTCGTTAATAATCCCGTCGCGAATAGCGGGGTTCATTGTTGCAAAATTTAAATCGACTCCACGTTTGGTTAATTCAAACAGGATCTTGCGCACCGCGCTTTTATAATGCGCCACCTTGGTATTGGTGGTGTGGTTCATACAACCCGTGATCTTGATTTGCCGGGCAATTTCTTGCGCCACCGGACGCACCACCGTCAAATCATATTGTTCTTTGCTGTCTCCCAGCGCTTGCAATAATTTTCGATTCGCCGAGCGCTTTAGACAAATTTGCACGAGCGCAAACAAAATGCCCACCGAGCCTGAAATCACCGCGCTAATAATGGCTTTTTGGATCGTTGTGTAACCGCCATCTCCACCTAATATCGGCGAAGGAACGTTCACAGGTGTAAAGAAAATACTGGCGGGCAAACTAGCGCTGAACAAGCCAAAAGCTTCCACCGATGTTTGATAACCCGGAGTTGAGGCGCTGCCATCCTGCACAAATTGCACTTGATTTTCCAGCAGTTGTTGTTGACTAAAAGAAGTGATCCACGTCTGCGGTTGATGAGTTAAAATAAAATGACCATACTCAATGTTGCTGATATAAAACATCGTGGCGTTATCCAGCGCTTGACCCGCGGGTGGTTCCTGCGCCGATAAATAACGGTTCGATAATGTAGTCGTCTTGCCTTGCGTGACTTCCAGGTAATTATTCACTAACTGGGGCGCATAAACCCCTTGGTTGGAAAATAACACCGTGGCAGTATCCGGCGCGCTGCTCAATGACGTGGAGGTGACCGTAGCCGTAATCGTATAAGTGGGGGTAATCGAACTGCTATCGGGAATTAATTGAATATCACCCGCCTCTACCTCCGCTAAAGTAAAATTGCTGACCGGGGCTTGAGTCAGTGTTGAACTAATCGTGGCGTGTTGTAAGTTGGTGACCGATAAGCTGATTTGGTTAGGCGCAACCCCGCTGGGGGCCGTCACATTAAGCATGGCAGGAGTTAACGTAATCGTACTTCCAACAGTGATATTTACGGAATTTTGCGTAATGTTAGGAGCGCCTATCAAATTAATCGTCGCTAAGCTGGGTAAAGTAGATTGCACACCATCACTCGCTATTACTGAATAACCTGGCGCTTGTTTATCACCGTTGTGAACGAATTCCACTGCGCCATTTTGAATTTGCGCCAGGGTAAATGAAGTGACATTTTTGGCAGGACTGTTACCGGAAGGCGCCGTCGAAAAGTAACCGTTTTGCACATCACCCACGGAAAAAATCAATTGACTGTTGTTAGTCACGCCGGATTCCGCAGCTTGCAGATTATTCAAGGACAATACTACCGTTTGCCCATTACTTAATGTCAATTGATTATTGACAATCATTAAAGGCACGGTAAACGAAATATTCGCCGGCGTAGGCCCCGTCCAGGCAATCCCTGTGCTGCGAACCGTGATCTCGTAACTCGGCACAAATACGCTGCCGTCATGCACAAATTGAATGGATCTGTTGGTAATCTGCGCTTGGGTAAAATTCACCAGCGGGGTGGTTGGCGCATTGAGTGTGGAAAAATAACCATGAGAAATATTGCCGGGAATAAACATCAAGGTATTGTTGTTGTGGTTACGATCATAAGCGCCCAAATAACTTGATTGGAGCGCAATCTTGGCTCCTGGCGAGAGAGTCAACGAATTATTGACCAAAACCGGTGGAACATCGCCAAACAACACGTAGCTGCGGCCTGTATTATTACCCTTGGGATAACCATATGCCCCAATCAGCAGGTCCGCTATTCCATCGCCATTGATATCGCCCGCAGCACTGATTGAAATACCACTCTGATCATTATTATTTTCTCCATCGAGTTTAAAGCCATTAGTTCCATTTAAACTGGATAATAAAATATCCCCACTACCACCCACTCCCGGGCCACCAAACACCACATAGCTGCGGCCTTTAGCATTACTGCTGGGATAAAGATGCGCTCCAATCAGCAGGTCCGCTATTCCATCCCCATTGATATCGCCCGCAGCCCTGACGGAAATACCACTCTGATCCTCAGTATTTTCCCCATCGAGTTTAAAGCCATTGGTCCCATTTAAACCGGATAATGAAATATTTCCACTGCCGCCCACTCCCGGACCACCATACACCACATAGGTGCGGCCTTTACCAGTACCGTTGGGATAACCCAAAGCCCCAATCAGTATGTCGACATAGCCATCGCCATTGACATCTCCCGCGGTGCTGACTGACCAGCCGCTGAAATCATAATTATTTTCCCCATCGAGTTTAAAACCATTCATGCCATTTAAACTGGATAATAAAATATTTTCACTGCTACCTACTCCAGAACCGCCAAACACCACATAGCTACGACCTTTATCATTACCTCCGGGATAATAAGGAGCAGCAATCAGTAAATCGGCGTGGCCATCGGCATTGACATCGCCTGCGACGCTGACTGAAAAACCACTAAGATCAACACTATTTTCACCATCAAGCTTAAAGCCGTTGGCGCCTGTAAGATTCGATAATGCGATGGTTCCATTGCTCCCCACTCCCGGACCGCCAAACATCACATAGCTGCGGCCTTCCCTACTACCACTGGAATAACCATATGCTCCAATCAGCAGGTCTAGTATTCCATCGCCATTGATATCTCCCGCGGTGCTGACTGAACAACCACTATAATCATTATTATTTTCTCCATCCAGTTTAAAGCCGTTGGTTCCATTTAAACTGGATAATGAAATATTTCCATTGCCACCCACTCCAGAACCGCCAAACACCACGTAATTGCGGCCTTTAGCGCCCCCCGAAGGGTAACTCTCAGCACCAATCAATAGATCATTATTTCCATCTCCATTGATACTCCCCTGCTGTGCTGACTGAATTACCACTACTATCACCATTATTTTCTCCATCGAGCTTAAATCCATTGGTTCCATTTAAATTGGATAATAAAATATTTCCATTGCTACCCACACCAGGCCCGCCAAACACCACATAACTGCGGCCTTTAGCACTACCCACAGGATAATTAGGAGCCCCAATCAGAAAGTCAGCATGGCCGTCACCATTGATATCTCCCACAGCGCTGACTGAAATACCACTCGCATCACCATTATTTTCCCCATCCAGTTTAAAACCATTTTGGCCGTTTAAATCCGATAAATTGAAAACCGCCGGAAATTGTCCCTGTTTCATTGTCTATCTCCCTAAAGTTAAGTAAATCACTTAATGGCGTTCAGATAATTCCGAACCCTCCTGGTCTGCCTGAATTTGTTTATTATAATTGCAAAGAGGAATTCTCTGTTCTTTCTTCTTTTCCAACAATGGATGGAGCGCCTATCTCTCGCATCTCCATACTGAGCTTATTGGGGTGATTGGAATAGATCAGGTGATCCGGCGCCGCTGACAATTGCACACTTAAACTGGGTTGAGTACGCTTTTGTAAAGCGCTCACTACGTTATTCGCAATTTCTCCTGCGGCATCTTGCAACGCCTCCGGCACTATCTGCGGTTTGAAAAAGGCAGCAAATCCCGGACAACACGCCATGCAGCCACGCCGTTTTGATTTCACCCAGCGGTAGGTCTGGTTGCCGATTTCGTTGATCAACGCGTCTCTGTCCGCTGCCCCCATCTTCGTTCAAATGAACATTCACCCCTTTGGCTGATAACTCACTCAGCAGGCTGCGCACCGCACTCTTAAAACTGCGCATGCGCGTATTCGTTGTCGCGTTTAAAAACCCGGTGATTTTAATTCGCCCGGCAATTTCTTTCGCCACCGGACGCACCACCTTTAAATCATAATCGTCTTTATCTTCTCCCAAAACCTGCAATAATTTTCGATTCGATAGCCGCTTGAGACAAATTTGGATGAGCGCAAAACCAATCCCAAAGCCTCCTGATATCACCGCGCTGATAATCGCTTTTTGCACCGTCGAATAACCGCTGTCTCCTCCCATCGGTGTAGGTGTAGGTGGTGCTTCGTTCACCGGGGTGAAGAAAATGCTCGCCGGTAAACTGGCGCTCAGTAAATTTGAGGCTTCCACCTGGCTTTGATAGCCCGGCGCCGAGGCGCTGCCGTCTTGCACAAATTGCACCTGATTTTCCAATAATTGTTGCTGACTAAACGAGGTAATCCACGTCTGCGGTCGGCTGATTAAACTAAAGTGCCCATATTCGATGTTGCTCACGTAAAACATCGTGTTATTTCCTGGCGCTTGACCATTGGGCGGTTCCTGGGCTGATAAATAACGATTCGATAAAGTAGTGGCTTTACCTTGCGTGATTTCTAAGTAATTATTCATTAACTGCGGCGCATATACGCCTTGATCAGAAAGCAATACATCAGCAGAATCAGGCGCGCTGCTGAAATCTGTGATGATAATCGTCGCGGTGATCGTATAACTGGGCGTCACCGAACTGCTATCTTGAGTTAATTGAATATCACCCGCTTCTACTTCTGCCAAAGTAAAATTGCTGACCGGAGCATGAGTCAGTGTTGACGTAATCGTGGCATGTTGTAAATTAGTGACCGCTAAACTCACTTGATTAGGCGCAACACCGCTGGGCGCCGTCACATTCAGCATGGCGGGTGTTAACGTAATCGTGCTGCCGACGGTGATATTCACTGAATTTTGCGTAATATTCGGCGCGCCTATGAAATCAATCGTCGCTGAACTGGGTAAGGTGGATTGCATACCATCACTCGCTACCACTGAATAACTCGGCGTTTGCTTATTGCCTGCAGAGATAAATTCAATCGAGCCATTAACAATTTGTGCCTGCGTAAATGAAGTTAAATTTTTCGAAGGATTGTTGCTCGAAGGCACGGTAGCAAAATAGCCGTTCTGGACATTGCCCACCGTAAAAGTAAGCTGACTATTGTTAACACCCTGCTCAATAGCCTGTAGATTATTGGAAGATAAGACAACCGTCTGCCCATTATTCAGGGTCAATTGATTAGTGATAATGGTTAACGGTATGGTAAAACTGATATTCGCTGGATAGGGTCCTGTCCAGGCAATACCGGCGCTTTGCACGGTGATATTGTAACTCGGAGCTGTGATGCTGCCGTCATGCGCAAACTGCACCACGCCACTTTGTAACTGTGGAAGCGTGAAATTGGCTAGAAAAACTCCCGGCTGAGTTACTAATTGAAAATGGCCATGAGTCACATTGCTGGGAATAAATACGATCGTGTTATTCGGATTATTACGATCATAGGCGCTGAGATAGGTTTGATTGAGTTGTATCGTTTGACCCAGAGTCAGGGATAAGCGGTTTTGAATTAAAGTGGGTGGCGCATCGCCAAAAATTACATAAGTGCGACCTTTAGCACTCCCCGCAGGATAACCATAAGCTCCAATCAGCAGATCCGCTATTCCATCTCCATTGATATCTCCAGCAACACTGACTGACCAACCACTATAATCATTACTATTTTCCCCATCAAGTTTAAAGCCATTAGCGCCGTTAAGGCTAGATAACGCTAATAATCCACTACTGCCGACAGTCGGTCCGCCAAACACCACATAACTACGACCGGTGCTGTTATTACGCAATGGAGCTCCAACCAGTAAATCCCCATACCCATCGCCGTTGATATCTCCCGCCACACTGACGGAACAGCCACTCTGATCATTATTATTTTCCCCATCGAGTTTAAAGCCATTGGTTCCATTTAAACTGGATAATAAAATATCTCCACTGCTGCCCACTCCAGAGCCGCCAAACATTATATAGCTTCGGCCTTTATAATTACCCGCAGGATAACCCACCGCCCCAATCACCAGATCTGCTATGCCATCTCCATTGATGTCTCCGGCAGCACTGACGGAATAGCTACTCTGATCATTATTATTTTCCCCATCGAGTTTAAAACCATTGGTTCCATTTAAACTGGATAATAAAATATCTCCACTGCTGCCTACTCCAGAGCCGCCAAACATTATATAGCTTCGGCCTTTATAATTACCCGCAGGATAACCATAAGCCCCTATCAGTAAGTCAGCATGACCATCCCCATTGATATCCCCCGCCGTACTGACTGAATTACCACTATTATCTTTATTATTTTCCCCATCGAGTTTAAAACCATTGGTTCCGTTTAAACTAGATAATAAAATATCTCCACTGCTTTGCACATTAGGGCCGCCAAACACTATATAAATGCGGCCTTTAGCATTACTCGCAGGATAAAGAGTAGCTCCAACGATTAAATCTTTATAGCCATCGCCATTGATGTCGTCAGTAACGAAACCTGAATCACCGCTCCAATCCAGATTGTTTTCCCCATCCATTTTAAAACCATTAGTGCCATTTAAACTGGATAAAAGAATAACACCATTATTTCCCTTCCCCACTTGAGAACCGCCAAATACAACATAGCTACGACCCTTATTATAACCGGCTGAGTATCCCCAAGCGCCAATCAACATATCAGAATACCCATCAGCATTGATGTCGCCGGCGCTTACAGACCAACTACTGCGATCACCATTATTTTCTCCATCGAGTTTAAATCCATTGGTTCCATTTAAAGCGGACAATAAAATATTCCCGCCGTTTCCAACACCAGGACCACCAAATACCACATAGCTGCGACCCTTATTACTCCCCGCTAGATAACCCCTTGCTGTAATTAAGAAGTCATTATTCCCATCGCCATTGATATCCCCTGCAGCACTGACTCCACCACTTTGATCAACATTATTTTCCCCATCTAATTTAAAACCATTTTGTCCATTTAAACTGGCTAACGGCAATATTGCTGGAAAATAACTCTGTGGTGTGCCAATAAAATTAACTTGCGCAGGGATAGGCCCTGCCCAGGCAATACCGGTGCTGCGCACGGTGATGTTATAGCTCGGTGGGACTAACGTGCCGTCGTGCACAAATTGAATCGCACCACTAGTGACTTGTTTTTGGGTGAAATTAATGAGTGGAACGCCGGGATTGCTGATCGCTTCAAATTGGCCATGCGCAACACCACTAGGAATAAACACCAAAGTATTATTGTTGTGATTGCGATCCGTCGCCGCCAAATAAGTAGCGTTCAAAGTAATCGTTGCACCAACGGAAAGCGATAAACTGTTATTGATCAATAAGGGTGGCACGTCACCAAATACTACATAAGTACACCCAACCTGAACCAATCCATTACGAGAAGCATTAAAAGCACCGATCGCAAAGTCTTCGATGCCATCACCATTCATGTCCCCTACTCCTTGGATTGGAAAACCCGCCTGATCATACGACCCTTCCCCATCTATCTTAAAACCATTGATACCATTCAAATTAGAAAGCGGTATTAGCCCCCCATTACCAACCTGTGGTCCTCCAAATACCACATAACCACGACCCGAATAGGCATATCCTTCGGTATCCATCTCATACGCTCCAATCAGTAGATCAGCATAGCCATCGCCATTAATGTCTCCTGTACCCACACGAGCACCACTAGAACCTGCACCACCTGTGGACACTTCACCATCGAGCTTAAAGCCATTCATACCATTCAAACTAGAAAGTGCTAACGATCCATTGGTAACGGATTGTGTACCACCGAAAATCAAATAACTACGACCAATATTGGCATTATAATTGGGAGCACCGATAATAAAATCAGTATGCCCATCATCATTGATGTCACCGGCCGTGCTGACGGAATACCCGCTCCAATCATTATTATTTTCACCCGTGAGCTTAAAACCATCGGTCCCATTCAAACTAGCTAAAGCTATGGTTCCGTTATTATTCATACCCACCTTAGTACCACCAAACACTATGTAGCTGCGACCTTTCCAACCTAGATAACTATGTGCTCCAATCAACAAATCGACATGACCATCGCCATTCACGTCACCAGCGGTACTGACAACATAACCGCTATTATCATTATTATTTTCCCCATCCAGTTTAAAACCATTCATGCCATTCAGACTTGCTAAGGCGATATCGCCACTGCTACCAACTCCAGGTCCACCAAACACCACATAGCTGCTGCCTGTACCATTACCTGCTGGATAACCCTGAGCCCCAATCAACAGATCGGCATGGCTATCACCATTGATATCGCCGGCAGCACTAACTGAAGTGCCCATCTGGTCACCATTATTTTCGCCATCGAGTCTAAAGCCCTGAGTGACATTTAGGCTCGACAACGCGATCACACCGTTATTACCTATCCCCCCACCAAGGCCGCCAAAAACCACATAACTGCGGCCTTTATTAATACCCCCCGGATATTGGCAAGCCCCAATTAAAAGATCGTCATGACCATCACCATTGATATCGCCGACTATGCTAACTGAAAAGCCGCTCCCATCACCGTTATTTTCACCATCTAATTTAAAGCCGCCAGCACCATTCAAGGTCGACAATGCAATCACGCCATAATTACCCACACTAGCACCACCAAATACTACATAGCTACGGCCTTTATAACTACCCTGCGGGTAACCATATGCTCCAATCAACAGATCGGCATAACCATCACCATTGATGTCACCGGCTGCACTGATGGAATGCCCGCTGTAATCATGATAATTCTCACCATCAATCTTAAACCCATTTTGGCCATTTAAATCCGTTAAATTGAAAACGGCTGGAAATTGTCCTTGTTTCATTGCTACTGCCTCCTAAAGTTAATTGAATCAATGAGATTCAGACTATTCTGAATTTTCCCTTTCTGCCTGAATTTCGAAGTGCTTTCCCCAAAAGGCTAAACCGATTTTTATAATATTCGTTCGGCCTCGTTGACGCGCTTCCGATAAATAATTTTGCTGTTGAATTTGTGCTAACGCTTGTTGCGCTGTTTGAGTGAGTATTTTATCGAGATCGTCAGCGCTCATTTTTTCAGTTTTTTTAACCCGTTTGATTTCCAGCAGAATCGTCGGTTTCGATACATCGTGTGAAAAAATCATATAATCATATCTTCCATAGCCACTTTCACGATTCGATTTAATTTCATAATTTTTATTGTGATATAAACTCGCGGTCGCTCCGACCATGAATCCATGATAAAACGCCTCCGGATCTTTCGAGGTGTCGTGCACACTGAAGGTCTCTTCCACCAAATGACGAAAATCGGCTTCAAACGCCGGTAAATTTCCAGTTAACAAATGATTGAGAAAATTCTCAAACCATTCCGGCCCATGACCGTTGGACAGCCATTGCTCGATAATGCGCGCGTATAAACCTCTGATTTCACGATTGGGAATGCTGAGCAGGCAATAGGGACCCCTTTCCGTCTGGCGTTTACCCGTCACTTTTAAGTAGCCCGCCATCAGCAATAAACTCCACGCCGCCGATTCATTTCTGGTTAAATCTCCGAACACCACATTTTCATCAATTAATTTCTCCAATGTCTTTCCGGCTAATAAATCTTCAAATTGGGTGCGGAAGCTTTCACTTGAATGCGTCAGCAGGTTTTTGATAATTTGGTTGTCACTGGTGTTGGTCCAGGGCGACGCCAGTTCTCCCTGATCATGAATACAGTTGACTATCGCCCAGGGATTATAGACCGTCCATTTGCCTACCTGATAGCCGTTATACCAATTACGAATTTCCACCGACTTTTCGGTTAGCTTCGCTTTTTCCAATAAATTGGCGACTTCTTCCTCGGTAAATCCAAAATATTGACCATAATGAGAGTGAATTAATGAGTACACTTTCAGGTTATTCACTCCTGAAAATAAACTCTCTTTGGCGACTCGTAGAATACCTGTAATGACTGCGCGCTCTAAATAAGGATTAGTTTTGAGCGCCGCGCCAAACATTCCTCGCATCAGACTGATCATCTGTTCATAATAACCATATATATACGCGGACTGGATCGGCGTGTCATATTCATCGATCAACAACCACGGTTTGACGCCATGGTGTTGGTATAAGTAAGCGGTCAATTTTTTGAGCGCCGCTTCCAGCATCGATTGATCGGCTTTTTCACTTAAGATAGCATGATAAAATAGTTTGTTTTCCTCATTTAATTTTGGACTCGTCAACAAGTAACGATGCTCTTGATACACTTCCGCCATCAGTACCGTCATTTTTCGCAGAGCATGTTCTAACCCATGATCCTTCACATCCTTGAAGGTGATAAAAATCACCGGGTATTGACGTTGATGACGCTGATATTCATCGCCTAATGAGGCGATCTTCAGTCCGGCAAATAAATAGAGTCTTTTATACAGTGCCCAATGATGAATCAAGACCGCTGATAAACTATCCGGGCATTGTATAAAAGACTCTTTGAACTAAGCCGCTACTCTCGATCTATGGGGATTGCTTTTGTTGGGGTTGGCGACGTTGCCTTGAATTCGATTTCTTTTTTCTTTAACAGGCCATTTTTCTGGACATTTTTCCCGTATTTTACGATTGATATTCATTGCCTAATCTCAGTTAACCATTCAGGTTTAGCATTTTCCAAAAGAATAACGCTATCCATTCTGCCACTCATTTTACAGCATAATAAAAGATACCCTATTGCTCGATAAAAATAGTGCATGATCATGACGTATCCTGCACTGTTTTGTCGAATAGAGAGGGAATATCGCTAATCCGTTTGAGATGGCCTATCTGGCAGAGTGGGCAAAGCGTAATATCCTGGCCCGTCAATTCCAGCATCCGTTCCGCTATACTACGCCCCTTGATGGATTTTTTCGGCTGATAGTGTAATTGCTCCTGGATCATTTTGACCTTTTTTGCTTTACAGGCATTGGCCAAAAAACCAAATCCTCGAATACGCATAAAACCCTCGGGTAATACGTGAGATAAAAATCGGCGAATAAATTCCTCAGGTTTTAGCTGCATGATTTTTATCTGGTTGCCGTCCGAATAATCGCGCCAATGAAAAGTAACCCATTGGTCGTCACAGGCTAATATTCGATGATTCGATAGGGCAATTTTATGGGTATAGCGTGACAGGTAATTTAAGAGCTTTTCAGGACCTGCAAACGGTGCTTTGGCATAGACTACCCAGTCCTTACCCATCAATCCCTTGAGCCATTGATCAAAGTTGAGCGAAGTGACTGAATCCGTTAATTGATCAGGCAGTTTTAACCGATTCTTTTCGTAGAGTTCTCTCAAGCCAGACACATAAAACCGTCTGAATAATTTCGATAATACTTTGACAGGGAACAAATATTTTTTAGCCGATTGCCATTGCCCATTGGCTTTTAATGCACCACCTGGGACAATACAATGCAGGTGGTTATGCACAGATAATGTTTGACTCCAGGTATGTAAAACCGAAATCATCCCCATTTCTCCGCCCAGACGGTTTTTATCTTCTCCCAATGTTTTTAATGTTTTCCAGGCGGCCTGAAATAACAGATCGTACAGGATTTTTTTGTTGTACAGAACGGTATTATTTAATTCATGTGGTAAAGTAAAAACGACGTGAAAATAAGAAACCGGCAATAACTCGGCCTTCCGGTCTTCGATCCATGCCGCCGCTTTAAAGGATTCGCATTTAGGACAATGTCGATTACGGCACGAATTATAGGAGCACTGAATTTCCGAGCAATAATCACATTGGTCCACATGGCCGCCTAACACCCTGGTGCGGCAATTTTTTATCGCATTCATCACTTTGTATTGCCCGGGTGTCAATTTATTTTCCAGGCAATAGCTGTCCCCATGCTGGCGAAACACCTGTGCGATTTCCACGGATGCTGTGCGTTCGTTTTTCTGTTCGACGCACATGGCATTACAACGACAGTTGATCAATCGGCGAATGCAAATTCTGGTGTCGATTTGGCACAAAAGCCAGGTACCGCACCGTCGATTGAATGCTGGCATGACCCAACCATTCCTTAATCGCAAAGAGATCCACTCCTGATTCAAGCAGATGCGTGGCGAATGCATGACGAATGCTATGAATTCCGCCTTCTTTGGTCACACCCGCCAGAGATTTTGCGGATTTAAATAACTGCGCGGCACTACTGGTAGAGAGTGGTTGACCCGGATCTTTGGGGTTGGGGAAAATATAATCGCTGAATCGACATGCGCGCCAGTAATCACGCAAGGCTTGATAGACCACTGGCGATAAAATCACATAGCGATCTTTGCCTCCTTTCCCACAGCGAATATGCAGGGTCATTCGTTGGCTATCGATATCCCGCACTCGTAAATTGACCGCTTCGGAGACTCTAAGTCCGGCGCTATAAATGACCATCAACAACGTGCGATGCTTGATGTTACCAGCTGCTTTAATAATTCGCTGGACTTCATCGGGACTCAAAATGGAGGGCAATTTGTAGGTGACTTTAGTGGTTGGAATCGTAAGCTTACGTAAGGGTTGGCGCAGCGTGACGCAGTAGAAAAATCGGAGGGCGTAAGCTTGCGTATTATAGGTGTTGGGGGCCAGTTTCCTGTTTTGAAGTAGATGGAGTAGATAGGCTTTGATTTCTGCGTCTGATAATTTGGCGGGTGACTTAGGGTAGAAATCATTCAGTTGAATAACGGCTCTCAGGTAAATCTCTTGCGTTGATTTAGCCAGACCCACTAAGATCATTTCGTTCTTCATTTTTTCACGTAAAGTTGACATAATAGTTTCTCCTGTTGGTGGTTGTGTTAAAAAAATCCAACGGACTGGTTTTCCTGTTGGGGGTTGGGACTGTTTACAAAATTACTCTCGACAGGATTGACTGGCCATTCAAGAAAATGAATGAGCTTAGAAAACAGAAGAAATGATTTAAAAAAAACAAGAAAGTGGATTTCACCCTTTATGAACTAAACCGCTTCGCTCTGCGGTAAAAGAAAAATACAATGGGTTGGGATCGGGACGGGATCAGCTAATGGCAAATACCGCGAAGCGGTTTAGTTCAATAATCCTTTCGTGGACTGACTGTTTACTTCTTCCGCTAAGAAATGATGCAACATGGACAAATTTAGGGTCTTACCAAAGCGTCGCGGACGGGTGATGACCGCCACCTGAGTCGCATCGTCATCAAGAATTTCTTTAATAAACAGCGTCTTGTCTACAAAATCCAGCTTTTTGTCGATAATATCTTTGAAGTTATCGTAGCCTAACGGTAGTCTCATGGCCAATCCTCATGTCAATAGAAAACTCTATTTTACACCATTTCATCCATATCTTATTGAGATTTGAGTTATGTTCCTAACATCTGCTGTTCTTGCGGCGCATCGACCTGAATGGGTGAATCCGGTAGAACAACCTGGCTGGAACTTCGATTGGCCATGAGCAATATCTCTTTTGCATCTGATAACGAGGGCAATTCCACCGATCTTGCCAGGGGAGAATCGCGGTGGACTGTCACAGGCAAGCTTTGTATCGCAGCAGCAACGGCGGCGGCAATTTCTGAAGCGGCGTCTTCGATGGCCTTCGGTGTCGCCTGCGCTTTGAAAAAGGAGACGAATCCCTGGCAACAACCGGGGTCACCCAGCACAATTCTTCGCGTTTGCCGTGTAATTTCATTAATGACGCCGTCACGAACGGCGGGGTTCATCGCTCTGAAATTTAAATCCACTCCACGCTTGGTTAATTCAAACAGGATCGTGCGCACCGCGCCTTTGAAATGCGCCATTTTGGTATTGGTGGTGTGGTTCATAAAACCTGTAATTTTGATTTGGCGGGCAATCTCTCTGGCAACCGGGGTCACGACCGACATATCATAATCTTCTTTACTGTCTCCCAGTGTCTGCAACAATTTCCGATTCGCCGCCCGTTTTAAGCACGCCTGCACGACAGCGAATAAAATGCCGAATGCGCCGGAGATCACCGCACTGATAATCGCTTTTTGGATGGTTGAACTATCATCCCCTCCGAACGTCGGCGCAGGGATGTTCACCGGTGTAAAGAAAATATTGGCGGATAAACTCGCGCTCTGTAATCCAAACGCCTGCACGGCGGCTTTGTAGCTGGGCGTGGACGCACTGCCGTCTTGCACAAATTGCACCTGGCTGGTTAACAGTTGTTGCTGATTGAAAGAGGTAATCCAGGTTTGGGGTTCATTAATCAAACTAAAATGGCCGTATTCGATATGGCTCACAAAAAACATCGTCTCATTTCCTAAGGCTTGGCCGTCGGGCGGTTCCTGGCCGGATAAATATTGATTCGATAAGACGGTCGCTTTTCCCTGCGTCACCCTTAAGAAATTATGCACCAACTGCGGGGCGTACACGCTTTGATTGGAAAAATAGACCAAAACCTGTTGCGGGGCGCTGCTGATTTGCTTTACGCCCTCCGCCGTTACCGTCAGGCTTGGCGTGACCGAACCGCCGTCCTGGGTTAACTGAATATCGCCGGCCTCTAAATCAGTTAAGGTAAAATCCGTTACCGGGCCGCCGGTGACGGTCGAAGTCACCACCGCATGCGTCAGGTTGCCGAGAGTGATGGTCACTTGATTAGGTTGACTGCCGTCCGTCGCCGTGATGTTGAGTAACGCCGGGGTTAAAGTGATGGTTTCTCCCAGGGTGACATTTAAAGTAATCTGATGCACAATCGGGGCGTCTGTAAAAATGATATTCGCTGAACTCGGCTGCGTAAATTGTCTGCCGTCGGTCACTAACACCCCATAACCGGGCGCTTGGTGATCGCCGTTATGCACGAATTCAACGCCGCCGCTTTGAATCTGGCCCTGGGTGAAAGCCGTGAGATTTTGCCTGGCGCCATTGCCTCCCGGCGTAGTAGAAAAGTAACCATTCTGCACATTGCTAACCATAAACAGCAATTGGCTGTTGTTAAAACCCGACTCCATGGCCTGAAGGTTGTTGCTGGTCAATACCACGGTCTGACCATCGCTGAGCGTTAGTTCATTGTTTTGTAAAATAATCGGCGAGATGGTGGGTATGGAAGTTGGAGTTGGAGTTGGGGTTGATGTCGGCGTGGAAACTACAGTTGAAGAAGGCGTTGACGTAGGAACCGGAGTTGTAGAAGCCGGTGTTGGGCTGGGAGTAGAATTCAAAAAGGTAATATTCGCTGCCACCGGCCCGGTCCAGGCAATCCCTGTGCTGCGAACCGTGATTTCGTAACTCGGCGCAAAAGCGCTGCCGTCATGCACAAATTGAATCGAGCCATTGGTAATCTGCGATTGGGTAAAATTCACCAGCGGTGTAGTCGGCGCACTCAGCGTGGAAAAATAACCATGAGAAATATTGCTGGGAATAAACACCAATGTCGTATTATTATGATTATGGTCGTAAGCTGCTAAAGATTTTGATGTTAACTGTAAAGCTTCTCCAATATAGATGTTTAAAGTGTTATTGACTAATACCGGAGGCACATCGCCAAAAATGACATAACTACGGCCAGTATTATTACCTTTAGGATAGCCATATGCCCCTATCAGTATATCAGCTATACCGTCGCCGTTGATGTCTCCTGCGGCGCTGACTGAAGAACCACTATAATCACCATTATTTTCCCCATCCAGCTTAAAGCCATTGGTTCCATTTAAACTAGATAATAAAATATCTCCACTGCTACCTACTTCAGGGCCTCCAAATACCACATAAATTCGGCCTTTATAATTACCCCACGTAGGATAACCATAAGCACCAATCAGTAAGTCGTCGTACCCATCGCCATTAATATCCTGCGTAACTCTGACTGAACAGCCACTCTCCTCACCATTATTTTCTCCATCCAATTTAAAACCGTTGGTCCCATTTAAACTAGATAACGAAATATTTCCACTGCTGCCCACTCCAGGGCCACCAAATACTACATAGCTACGGCCTTTGGTAACATTCCAATGAGGAGCACCAATCAGCAAGTCGACATAGCCATCGCCATTGATATCTCCCGTAGAACTGACCGAATAACCACTCCAATCACCATTATTTTCCCCATCCAGTTTAAAGCCATTCGCGCCATTTAAATTGGCTAATGAAATATCCCCACTACCACCCACACCAAGACCACCAAACACTACATAGGTTCGACCTTTAGCAGCAATCGCGGGATAACTGTAAGCACCAATCAGCAGATCTCCTATTCCATCACCATTAATATCTCCAACAGCACTGACGGAACTACCACTCTCATCATCATTATTTTCCCCATCCAGTTTAAAACCATTGGTTCCATTTAAACTGGATAATAAAATATCGCCACTGCCACCCACTCCCGGGCCACCAAACACCACATAGCTACGACCTTTGTAACTACCGCTGGGATAACCACTAGCCCCAATAAGTAAATCATTATTCCCATCGCCATTGATATCGCCAGCAGCACTGAGTGAATTACCACTGTAGTCCTGATTATTTTCCCCATCGAGTTTAAAACCATTGACTCCATTTAAACTAGATAACAAAATATCACCACTGCTTCCTATCCCAAGACCACCAAACACCACATAGCTACGACCTTTGTAACTACCGCTGGGATAACCTCTAGCCCCAATAAGTAAATCATTATTCCCATCGCCATTGATATCTCCCGCGGCACTGACGGAAGAACCATCATTATTATTTTCCCCATCCAGTTTAAAGCCATGGGTTCCATTTAAACTGGATAATAAAATATCTCCACTGCCACCCACTCCCGGGCCGCCAAATACCACATAGCTACGACCTTTATCACTTCCCGCAGAATAATAAGGAGCGCCAATCAGTAAGTCGGCATATCCATCACCATTGATACCACCGGCGGCACTGACTGACCCGCCACTATAATCATTATTATTTTCCCCATCGAGTTTAAAACCATTTTGGCCGTTTAAATCCGTTAAATTGAAAACGGCTGGAAATTGTCCCTGTTTCATTGTCTATCTCCCTAAAATTAAGTGAATCAATGAGATTCAGAATATTCTGAATTCTCCTTTTCTGCCTGAATTTCGAAGTGCTTTCCGCAAAAGGCTAAACCGATTTTTATAATATTCGTTCGGCCACATTGGAGTGCTTCCGATAAATAATTTTGCTGTTGAATTTGAGCTAAGGCTTGTTGCGCGGTTTGAGCAAGTATTCTGACAAGATCGTCATCGTTCATTTTCTCTGTTTTTTTAACACGCTTGATTTCCAGCAGAATCGTCGGTTTAGAAATATCATGCGAAAAAATCATGTAGTCATATCGCCCATAGCCACTTTCCCTGTTCGATTTAATCTCATAATTTTTATTGTGATATAAACTGGCGGTCGCTCCGACCATAAATCCATGGTAAAACGCCTCGGGATCTTTAGCCGTGTCGTGCACGCTGAATGTCTCTTCCACCAAATGCCGAAAATCGGCTTCAAACGCTGGTAAATTTCCAGTTAACAAATGATTGAGAAAATTCTCAAACCATTCCGGTCCATGACCGTTGGACAGCCATTGCTCGATAATACGGGAATAGAAACCTCTCACTTCACGATTGGGAATGCTGAGCAGGCAGTAGGGACCCTTTTCTGTCCGGCGTTTACCCGTCACTTTTAAGTAGCCCGCCATCAGTAATAAACTCCACGCCGCCGATTCATTTTTGATTAAATCCCCAAATACCACATTCTCATCGATTAACTTCTCTACTGTTTTTCCAGCTAATAAATCTTCAAATTGGGCGCGGAAACTTTCACCCGAATGCGTGAGCAGGTTTTTGATAATCTGGTTGTCGCTGGTGTTGATCCAATGCGGCGCCGGTTCTCCTTCTTCACGGATGCATTTGACCATCGCCCAGGGGTTATAGACCGTCCATTTTCCTACCTGATAGCCATTATACCAATCCCGAATTTCTGCCGACTTTTCGGTTAGCCTGGCTTTTTTCAACAGATCAGCGACTTCTTCTTCGGTAAATCCAAAATATTGGCCATAATGAGATTGAAGCAAGGAATAGACCTCCAAATTATTCACACCCGAAAACAAACTTTCTTTAGCGACTCGCAGAATACCTGTAATGACCGCGCGCTCTAAATAAGGATTGGTCTTGAGCGCCGCGCCAAACATTCCCCGCATCAGACTGATCATCTGTTCATAATAACCGTGCACGTATGCGGATTGGAGTGGCGTGTCGTATTCATCCATCAGCAACCAGGGTTTAATACCGTGGTGTTGGTATAAGTAAGCAGTCAATTTTTTGAGCGCCGATTCCAACATCAATGGATCGGCTTTTTCACGCAAGACAGCCTGGTAAAATATTTTGTCTTCTTCCTCCAATTTTGAACTGGTTAATAAGTAACGATGTTCCTTATATACTTCCGCCATCAGTACTGTCATTTTGCGCAGAGCGTATTCAAACCCATGATCCTTCACATCCTTGAATGTGATAAAAATCACCGGGTATCGACCTTGATGACACTGATATTCATCTCCTAATGCCGCTATCTTCAATCCATCAAATAATCCTTTCGTGGACCGACGGTTTACTTTCTCCGCTAAAAAATGATGCAACATGGACAAATTCAGGGTCTTACCAAAGCGCCGAGGACGAGTAACGACGGACACCTGAGTCGCATCGTCATCGAGAATCTCTTTAATAAACAGCGTCTTGTCTACAAAATCCAGCTTTTTGTCGATAATATCTTTGAAGTTATCGTAGCCTAACGGTAGTCTCATGGACGATCCTCATGTCAATAAAAAACTCTATTTTACACCATTTCACACATATCTTATTGAAGTTTGAGTTATGCTCCCAACACCTGGTTTACCGCCTGTTGTCCTTGCGGCGCATCGACCTGAATGGGTGAATCCGGTGCAATAACTTGGCTGGAACTTCGATTGGCCATGAGCAATACCTCTTTTGCATCCGATAATGAAGGCAATTCCACTGATCTTATCAAGGGGGATTCACGGCGGACTGTCGCAGGCAAGCTTTGTATTGCGGCGGCAACGGCGGCGGCAATCTCCGCAGCCGCATTTTCGATATCCTTCGGTGTCGCCTGTGCTTTGAAAAAGGAGACGAATCCCTGGCAACAACCGGGGTTGCCCAGCACAATCCTGCGGGTTTGCCGTGTAATTTCATTGATGACGCCGTCACGAACGGCGGGTTTCATCGCTCCGAAATTTAAATTCACTCCACGCTTGGTTAATTCAAACAGGATCGTGCGCACCGCGCCTTTGAAATGCGCCATTTTCGTATTGGTGGTGTGGTTCATAAAACCTGTAATTTTGATTTGGCGGGCAATCTCTCTCGCTACCGGAGTCACAACCGTTATATCATAATCTTCTTTACTGTCTCCCAATGTTTGCAACAACTTCCGGTTCGCCGCCCGTTTTAAGCACGCTTGCACGACGGCGAATAAAATGCCGAAGGCGCCGGAAATCACCGCGCTGATAATCGCTTTTTGAATGGTCGAACTATCGTCTCCTCCCAGTATCGGCGAAGGAACATTTACCGGCGTAAAAAAAATACTGGCTGGTAAACTGGCGCTCTGTAAGTTCGAACGCTTCCACCTGCGGTTTTATAACCTGGGTGTTGACGCGACTGCCGTCTTGTACAAATTGCACCTGACCTTCCAATAATTGTTGCTGACTAAATGAGCTAATCCATATCTGCGGTTCATTGATCAAACTAAAATGACCATATTCGATGTGGCTCACATAAAACATCGTGTTATTTCCTAGTGATTGACTCATTGGGAGGTTCTTGAGCCGATAAATAACGATTTGATAAAGTAGTGGCTTTGCCTTGGGTGATGTTCCAAGTAATTCTGCACCAACTGCGGGGCGTACACGCTGTGATTGGAAAGTAATACGACGGTAACCTCCTGAGGGGCGCTGCTCATTTGTTTGTATCCCCTGCCGCCGTTACCGTCTAGGCTTGGGGTAACCGAACCGCCATCCTGGGTTAACTGGATATCGCCGTCCTGCAAATCCGTTAAGGTAAAATCAGTGACCGGGCCTCCGGTGACGTTAGAAGTCACTGTCGCATGTTCCAAGTTGCTGATCGTGATGATTACCTGGTTGGGAGTGCTGCCGTCGGTGGCGGTGATATTGAGTAACGCCGGCGTTAACGTGATGGTCTCGCCCAGGGTGATATTCAAGGTAATCTGCTGAACGATGGGGGCGTCGGCAAAAACGATCTCCGCCTGGCTCGGCTGTGTGAATTGTCTGCCGTCGGTCACCAGTACGGAATAACCGGGCGCTTGTCGATTGCCGGAATGGACGAATTCAACGCCGCCGCTTTGGACCTGGCTTTGAGCAAAGTTGGTGAGATTTTTCTTAACGCCATTACTCGTCGGCGTCGTAGAAAAATAACCGTTCTGCACATTGCCGACTACAAAAATTAGCTGGCTGTTGTTAAAACCTGACTCCGCGGCCAGAAGGTTACTGCCGGAAAACACCACAGTCTGATCATTGCTGAGGGTGAGTTGATTGTTTAGCAAAACGATCGGTGAAGTGCCGGAGGTTGGCGTCGGAGTCGGCGTTGAAGTCGATGTGGTAACGATGGTTGAAGAAGGTGTTAATGTGAGAACAGGGGTTGTAGAAACTGGGGTTGGGCTGGGAGTCGAAGTTGTAAAAGTAATATTAGCTGCCAGAGGCCCGGTCCAGGCAATGCCTGTGGAATAGACAGACATATTGTAATTCGGTGCGACTAAACTCCCATCATGGACAAACCGAATGATTCCATTACCAATTTGCTGCTGGGTGAAATTTACTAATGCGACACCCGGTGCGCTGCTGATTTCAAATTGACCGTGAGTGACGCCACTGGGTACAAAAACTAACGTATTGTTATTATGGTTTCGGTCATAAGCCCCCAGAGACATCGAATTTAACGTGACCGTCGCATCGACAGAAAGCGATAAGCTATTGTTGACTAAAACTGGTGGCGCATCGCCAAATATCACATAGGAGCGGCCAGCATAACTATTATGACCATAAGCTCCAATAATGATGTCATTAATCCCATCGCCATTGATGTCTCCGGCGGCACTGACAGAATAGCCACTGTAATCACCGCTGACTTCTCCATCCAGTTTAAAGCCATTCACGCCATTCAAGCTTGAAAGCAGGATATCCCCACTGCTGCCCACTCCCGCCACTCCCGGGCCGCCAAACACCACATAGCTGCGGCCAGTAGCGCTAGCATGGCCCATTAGCCCCAATCAGGAGATCAGCATAACCATCGCCATTGATATCTCCGGCGGTGCTGACAGAAAGGCCACTCTAATCACCGCTGACTTCCCCATCCAGTTTAAAGCCATTGGTCCCATTTAGGCTCGACAGCAGGATATCCCCGCTGCCGACTACTCCCGGACCGCCAAACACCACATAGCTGCGGCCAGTACTGCTAGTATGACCATAAGCTCCGATCAACAAGATCGGTATGACCATCGCCATTGATATCGCCAGCGGCACTGACAGATATGCCGCTGTAATCATTACTGACTTCTCCATCCAGTTTAAAGCCATTTGTGCCATTCAAACTTGACAACAAGATATCCCCACTGCTGCCCACACCCGGGCCGCCAAACACCACATAGCTGCGGCCAGTAGCGCTGGTATGGCCCTTAGCTCCAATCAAGAGATCAGCATAACTATCGCCATTGATATCGCCAGCGGTACTGACAGATATGCCGCTGTGATCATTACTGACTTCTCCATCCAGTTTAAAGCCATTCACGCCATTGAAGCTCGACAGCAGGATATCCCCGCTACTGCCCACTCCCGGGCCGCCAAATACCACATAGCTACGGCCGGTACTGCTGGCATGCTCAGAAGCTCCAATCAACAGATCGGCATAACCATCACCATTGATATCTCCTGCGGCACTGACAGAACGGCCGCTTTCATCATGGCTGACTTCCCCATCCAGTTTAAAACCATTCGTGCCATTAAGGCTCGATAGCAAGATATCCCCGCTACTGCCCACTCCCGGACCGCCAAACACCACATAGCTGCGGCCGGTAAAGCTGGCATGACCAAGAGCCCCAATCAGCAAGTCGGCTTGACCATCGCCATTGATATCTCCGGCGGCACTGACAGAAAAGCCGCTGTAATCATTACTGGCTTCTCCATCCAGTTTAAAGCCATTGACGCCATTGAGGCTCGACAGCAGAATAGTCCCACTGCCGCCCACTCCCGGACCGCCAAATATCACATAACTGCGGCCGGTTTGAGTGGCATAATAAGAAGCTCCAATTAACAGGTCGGCATAACCATCGCCATTGATATCGCCAGCGGCACTGACAGATATGCCGCTGTAATCATTACTGACTTCCCCATCCAGTTTAAAGCCATTTTGGCCATTTAAACTCCCTAACGGCAGTATTGCCGGAAATTGTCCCTGTTTCATTGTCTATCTCCTTACAATTGAGTAAATTAGTGGCGTTCAGATGGTTCTGAACCCTCCTTTTTTGCCTGAATTTCAAAGCGCTTTCCGCAAAAAGCTAAACCGATTTTTATAATCTTCGTTCGGCCTCGTTGGCACGCTTCCGATAAATAATTTTGCTGTTGAATTTGAGCTAAGGCTTGTTGCGCGGTTTGCGCTAATACTTTATCAAGATCATCTGCATTCATTTTTTCTGATTTTTTAACTCGCTTGATTTCCAGCAGAATCGTCGGTTTGGAAAGATCATGCGAGAAAATCATGTAGTCATAAACGGCCATCTGAGTCGCATCGTCATCGAGAATCTCTTTAATAAACAGCGTCTTGTCTACAAAATCCAGCTTTTTGTCGATAATATCTTTGAAGTTATCGTAGCCTAACGGTAGTCTCATGGACGATCCTCATGTCAATAAAAAACTCTATTTTACACCATTTCACACATATCTTATTGAAGTTTGAGTTATGCTCCCAACACCTGGTTTACCGCCTGTTGTCCTTGCGGCGCATCGACCTGAATGGGTGAATCCGGTGCAATAACTTGGCTGGAACTTCGATTGGCCATGAGCAATACCTCTTTTGCATCCGATAATGAAGGCAATTCCACTGATCTTATCAAGGGGGATTCACGGCGGACTGTCGCAGGCAAGCTTTGTATTGCGGCGGCAACGGCGGCGGCAATCTCCGCAGCCGCATTTTCAATATCCTTCGGTGTCGCCTGTGCTTTGAAAAAGGAGACGAATCCCTGGCAACAACCGGGGTTGCCCAGCACAATCCTGCGGGTTTGCCGTGTAATTTCATTGATGACGCCGTCACGAACGGCGGGTTTCATCGCTCCGAAATTTAAATCCACTCCACGCTTGGTTAATTCAAACAGGATCGTGCGCACCGCGCCTTTGAAATGCGCCATTTTCGTATTGGTGGTGTGATTCATAAAACCTGTAATTTTGATTTGGCGAGCAATCTCTCTCGCTACCGGAGTCACAACCGTTATATCATAATCTTCTTTACTGTCTCCCAATGTTTGCAACAACTTCCGGTTCGCCGCCCGTTTTAAGCACGCCTGCACGACAGCGAATAAAATGCCGAAGGCGCCGGAGATCACCGCGCTGATAATCGCTTTTTGAATGGTCGAACTATCGTCTCCTCCCAGTATCGGCGAAGGAACGTTCACCGGCGTAAAGAAAATGCGGGCTGGCAAGCTGGCGCTAAGGAAGTTGAACGCTTCCACCTGGGACTGGTAACTGGGTACTGAGAGACTACCATCCTGCACAAACTGCACCTGGCCTTCCAACAACTGCTGCTGACTGAACGAACCAATCCATATCTGGGGCTTACTGAGCAAACTAAAATGACCGTATTCGATGTTGCTCATATAAAACATCGTATTGTTACCCAATGCCTGGCCCGTGGATGGTTCCTGGGCCGATAAATAACGATTGGATAAAAGAGTGGCTTTGCCTTGCGTAACGGTGAGGTAATTATGCACCAACTGCGGGGCGCAGACACTTTGGTTGCAAAGCAATACGTCGGCGACATCAGGCGCGCTGCTCAATGCGGTGGGTATGACCGTCGCGGTGATCGTGTAACTGGGTGTCACCAAACTGCCGTCCTGGGTTAACTGAATATCGCCCGCTTCCACCTCAGCCAACGTAAAATTACTCACAGCAGCATGGGTAAGTGTGGAGGTGATCGTCGCGTGTTGTAAATTACTGACCGATAAGCTGACCTGGCCAGGCGCAACGCCCCTGGGCGCGGTCACATTGAGCATGGCAGGGGTTAAGGTGATCGTACCTCCTGTGGTGATATTCAGCGTATTTTGGGTGATGTTAGGCGCACCTATGAAATTAATCGTCGCTGAACTGGGTAAAGTAGATTGCACACCATCACTCGCTACGACTGAATAACCTGGCGCCTGCTTATTGCCTGCAGAGACAAATTCAATCGCGCCACCTTGAATTTGCGCCTGAGTGAAAGAGGTGAGATTTTTACTTGCTCCATTGCCGGAAGGAACGGTGGCAAAATAACCGTTTTGCACATCACCCACGGAAAAAATCAATTGACTGTTGTTAGTCACGCCGGATTCCGCAGCTTGCAGATTATTCAAGGACAACACTACCGTTTGCCCATTACTTAAAGTCAGTTGATTATTAACAATCATTAAAGGCACGGTAAACGAAATATTCGCCGGTGCAGACCCAGTCCAGGCAATCCCTGTGCTACGAACGGTAATCTCGTAACTCGGCGCAAACACACTGCCGTCATGCACAAATTGAATAGAGCCGTTAGTAATCTGAGATTGGGTAAACTTTACCAGAGGAGTTGTCGGCGCACTGAGCGTGGAAAAATAACCATGAGAAATATTGCTAGGAATAAACACCAATGTCGCATTATTATGATTACGATCATATGCCGCTAAATAATTAGCATTTAGCTGTATAACTTCACCCACTAATAATGAAAGGCTGTTGTTCACGAGCTCAGGAGGGATATCGCCAAATATGACATAGCTGGCGCCCGCCCCTGAATTCGCACCAAGCGCACCAATGATGAGATCAGTCACTCCATCCCCATTGACATCGCCAACGCCGCTGACTGAAGTACCACTATAATCACCCGTTGCTGCTCCAAGCAGAACAAACCCATTGCTACCATTCAAACTTGATAGCGTTAAGTTTCCGGAACTACCAATCCCTGATTTACCAAATACCACATAACTGGCGCCAGCTACTGAATCAAAGCCAATTTCGCCAATGATCAAATCAGCAATCCCATCCCCATTGATATCTCCGGCGCCACTGACTGAATGGACAGAACCAGTACTTTCCACTTCGGGGAAGACAAGAAACCCATTGTCGCCGTTTAAACTCGATAACGTTAAGTTGCCAGAACTACCTATGCCCGGCTTTCCAAATACCACATAGCTAGCGGCTACATAACCCGAGGTACTCGCCCCAATGATGAAATCAGCCACTCCATCCTCATTGACATCACCAACGCCACTCACTGACTGGCCACTATAACCATTTGGTACCACTCCGTTCAGAATAAAGCCATTGCTGCCATTCAAACTCGATAGTGAAATACTGCCGGAACTGCCTACACCCGGTTTACCAAATACCACGTAACTAGCTCCTGCATCTGAATTTGCGTAAGTCGCCCCAATGATGAAATCAGCCACTCCATCCCCATTGATATCGCCTATACCGCTAACTGCGCAACCACTCAAAATTCCTGTCATCGCAGGTAAAACAAATCCATTGTTCCCATTCAAACTCGATAACATGATACTACCGGAACTGCCTATGCCTGATTTACCAAATACTACATAGCTAGCTCCTGCATTTGAATTCTCGCCATCAGCACCAATGATAAGGTCAGCCACCCCATCTCCATTGACATCGCCAACACCGCTGACTGCAACACCACTGAAACTGCCTGACAAGCCTTTGAGAACAAAACCATTATTACCATTCAAATTCGATAGTGAGACACTGCCGGAACTGCCTATACCCGATTTACCAAACACCACAAAGCTATCACCTGTATTTGAATTCGCTTCAGGTGCGCCAATAATGAAATCAGTTACTCCATCGCCATTAATATCTCCTGCACTGCTGACTGAATAGCCACTTTCACTTCCTGTCACTCCAGGCAGAACAAATCCATTACCACCGTTTAAACTGGATAGCATGATGCTACCGGAATTGCCTATGCCTGGTCCTCCAAACACCAGATAGCTGGCGCCTGCATATGAATTTGCCCAACGTGCACCGATGATGAAATCCGCCACACCATCCCCATTAACATCTCCTCCACCGCTGACTGAATATCCACTCTGACTGCCTGCCACTCCTTTCAAAGTAACCCCTATGGCTGGTGTTAAGCTTGATAAATTAACACTGGCTGGAAAAGACGTTGGTATTTTTTTCATAGCATTGCTCCTAAAAATTAAGTCCCCTTGTTAATCAAATACGGTCTGCCTAAAAAAACCGCCTGAACTCCTGCTCTTTGAATTCAGAAGAAATTGCTGGAAATTATCCTTGTTTCATTGCTATTATCTCCTAAAGTTGAGTGAATCAATGAGATTCAGAATATTCTGAATCCTCCCTTTCTGCCTGAATTTCGAAGTGCTTTCCGCAAAAGGCTAAACCGATTTTTATAATATTCGTTCGGCCTCGCTGCCGTGCTTCCGATAAATAATTTTGCTGTTGAATTTGAGCTAAGGCTTGTTGCGCGGTTTGCGCTAATACTTTATCAAGATCATCTGCATTCATTTTTTCTGATTTTTTAACTCGCTTGATTTCCAGCAGAATCGTCGGTTTGGAAAGATCATGCGAGAAAATCATGTAGTCATATCGGCCATAACCGCTTTCTCTGTTCGATTTAATTTCGTAATTTTTATTATGATACAAATTCGCCGTCGCTCCGACCATAAATCCATGATAAAACGCTTCGGGATCTTTTGACGTGTCGTGCACGCTAAACGTTTCTTCCACCAAATGACGAAAATCCCCTTCAAACGCGGGTATATTTCCTGACAGTAAATGATTTAAAAATTGATTAAACCACTCGATTCCATAACCGTTTGATAGCCATTCACGGATAATCCGCCGGTACAAACTCCGCACTTCACGGTTAGGGATACCTAATACACACCATAACTCTTCATCTTCCCGGCGGGACGAGGTCACTTTTAAATAGCCCGCCATCAGTAATAGACTCCATGCAGCAGACTCATTTTTAGTTAAATCTCCGAACACCACATTTTCATCAATTAATTTCTCTACTGTTTTTCCAGCTAATAAATCTTCAAATTGGGTGCGGAAACTTTCACTCGAATGCGTCAGAAGGTTTTTGATAATTTGGTTGTCGCTGGTGTTAGTCCAGGGCGACGCCAGTTCCCCCTGATCATGAATACAGTTGACGATCGCCCAGGGATTATAGACCGTCCATTTCCCTACCTGATAGCCGTTATACCAATTACGAATTTCCACCGACTTTTCGGTTAGCTTCGCTTTTTCCAATAAATTGGCGACTTCTTCCTCGGTAAATCCAAAATATTGACCATAATGAGAGTGAATTAATGAGTACACTTTCAGGTTATTCACTCCTGAAAATAAACTCTCTTTGGCGACTCGTAGAATACCTGTAATGACTGCGCGCTCTAAATAAGGATTAGTTTTGAGCGCCGCGCCAAACATTCCTCGCATCAGACTGATCATCTGCTCATAATAACCGTATATATATGCAGACTGGATGGGTGTGTCGTATTCATCGATTAACAGCCAGGGTTTAACACCGTGGTGTTGGTACAAATCAAAAGCCAATCTCTCAATAGCGGATTCCAGCATAGATGGATTGGCTTTTTGATCAATGATATCTTGATACAATTTTTTACTTGCTTGATCCAATCGGGGGCTGGTTAATAAATAATTATGCTCCTCATAGACCTTCATCATCAAAAACTTCATTTTCTCCAAAGCGTGTTCAAACTTCTGATTTTTGATGTCCTTGAAAGTGATAAAAATCACCGGATAACGGCCCTGATGGCGCATATATTCCTCACCTAACGCCGCTATCTTCAATCCGTCAAATAACCCTTTTGTCGATTGGCCATAGGCTTCAGAGGCTAAAAAATAATGCAGCATCGACAAATTCAGGGTCTTACCAAAGCGCCGCGGACGGGTGATGACGGATACTTGAGTCGCATCGTCATCGAGAATTTCTTTAATAAACAGTGTCTTGTCTACAAAATCCAGCTTCTTGTCGATAATATCTTTGAAGTTATCGTAGCCTAACGGTAGTCTCATGGCCGATCCTCATGTCAATAGAAAACTCTATTTTACACCATTTCACCCATATCTTATTGAGATTTGAGTTATGTTCCTAACATCTGCTGTTCTTTCGGCGCATCGACCTGAATGGGTGAATCCGGTGAAATAACCTGGCTGGAACTTCGATTGGCCATGAGCAATACCTCTTTTGAATCCGATAATGAGGGCAATTCTACCGATCTTACCAGGGGGGACTCACGGCGAACTGTCGCAGGCAAGGTTTGTATTGCGGCGGCAACGGCGGCGGCAATTTCTGAAGCGGCGTCTTCAATAGCCTTCGGTGTCGCCTGCGCTTTGAAAAAGGATACGAATCCCTGGCAACAACCCGGATCGCCCAGCACAATCCTTCGAGTTTGCCCGGCAATTTCATTAATAATTCCGTCACGAATGGCGGAGTTCATTTCTGTGAAATTTAAATCGACTCCCCTCTTGGTTAATTCAAACAATATCTTGCGCACCGCGCTTTTATAATGCGCCACTTTGGTATTGGTGGTGTGGTTCATGCAACCCGTGATCTTGATTTGACGGGCAATTTCTTGCGCTACCGGACGTACTACCGTCAAATCATATTGTTCTTTGCTGTCTCCCAGCGCTTGCAATAATTTTCGATTCGCCGAGCGCTTTAAACAAATTTGCACGAGCGCAAACAAAATGCCCACCGAGCCTGAAATCACCGCGCTAATAATGGCTTTTTGGATCGTTGTGTAACCGCCATCTCCACCTAATATTGGCGAAGGAACGTTCACAGGTGTAAAGAAAATACTGGCGGGCAAACTAGCGCTGAACAAGCCAAAAGCTTCCACCGATGTTTGATAACCCGGAGTTGAGGCGCTGCCATCCTGCACAAATTGCACTTGATTTTCCAGCAGTTGTTGTTGACTAAAAGAAGTGATCCACGTCTGCGGTTGATGAGTTAAAATAAAATGACCATACTCAATGTTGCTGATATAAAACATCGTGGCGTTATCCAGCGCTTGACCCGCGGGTGGTTCCTGCGCCGATAAATAACGGTTCGATAAAGTAGTCGTCTTGCCTTGCGTGACTTCTAAGTAATTATTCACTAACTGGGGCGCATAAACTCCTTGGTTGGAAAATAACACCGTGGCAGTATCCGACGCGCTGCTCAATGACGTGGAGGTGACCCTCGCCGTAATCGTATAAGTGGGGGTAATCGAACTGCTATCGGGAATTAATTGAATATCACCCGCCTCTACCTCCGCTAAAGTAAAATTGCTGACCGGAGCTTGAGTCAGTGTTGAACTAATCGTGGCGTGTTGTAAGTTGGTGACCGATAAGCTGATTTGGTTAGGCGCAACACCGCTGGGGGCCGTCACATTAAGCATGAGAGGTGTCAAAATAATTGTACTGCCCGCCGTGATATTCACTGAATTTTGCGTAATGATGGGTGCACCAATAAAATCAATCGTCGCCACACTCGGCAAAGTGGATTGCACACCATCACTGGCTAATACCGAATAACTCGGCGCTTGTTTATCGCCGTTGTGGACAAATTCAACACCGCCGCTTTTAATCTGGGCTTGACTAAATGAGGTGAGATTTTTACTGACACTATTTCCTGCCGGTACTGTCGCAAAATAACCATTCTGCACATCACCTACTATAAAAGTTAGTTGGCTGTCATTAAAACCCGCTCCGCTAGCTTCCAGATTACTGATTGAAAGCACTACGGTTTGACCATTGCTGAGTGTGAGTTGGTTATTCAGCAAAACAATCGGTGAAACACTGGAAGTTGATGTCGGAGTTTGCGTTGGGGTGGAAGCAGGAACGGGAGTGGTGGAAATTGGAGTTGGGGTTGGCGTCGGAGTTGAGACAGGTGTCGATGTGCTAATGACGGTTGAAGAGGGTGTTGATGTAGGGGCCAGGGTTGTCGAAACTGAGGTTGGGCTGGGAGTCGAAGTTGAAAAAGTAATATTAGCTGCCGCCGGTCCGGTCCAAGCTATTCCTGTGCTGCGGACAGTGATTTCGTAACCAGGTGCAAACACGCTGCCGTCATGCACAAATTGAATGGAGCCGTTGGTAATCTGCGATTGGGTAAAATTTACCAGAGGTGTGGTCGGTGCGCTGAGTACAGAAAAATAACCATGAGAAATATTGCTGGGGATAAACATCAGTGTCGCATTATCATGATTGCGATCGTAAGCTCCTAAATCATTCGATGTTAATGGCAAAATTTCCCCGATGTAGAGAGTCAACAAGTTATTGACCAAAACCGGTGGCGCATCGCCAAACACCACATAGCTACGGCCTTTATAAGCACTATTGGGATAACCATCACCCCCGATTAACAGATCTGCTATTCCATCCCCATTGATATCTCCTGCAGTACTGACTGACCAACCACTTTGATCACCATTATTTTCGCCATCCAGTTTAAAACCATTGGTTCCATTTAAACTGGATAATGAAATATTTGAAATATTTCCACTGCTACCCACTCCAGAGCCACCAAACACCACATAGCTGCGGCCTTTATTAGTACCGTTGGGATAAGCATAAGCCCCAATCAGCAGATCTGCTATTCCATCTCCATTGATATCTCCCGCGGCGCTGACTGACCAACCACTACGATCATTATTATTTTCTCCATCGAGTTTAAAGCCATTGGTTCCATTTAAACTGCCTAACAAAATATCCCCACTGCTACCCACTCCAGGGCCGCCAAACACCACATAGCTGCGACCTTTAGCCCTACGTATGGGGGGATAATTATACGCCCCAATCAGTATGTCGGTATGGTTATCACCATTGATATCTCCTACAGCACTGACTGAAAAGCCACTGGTATCATAAATATATTCCCCATCAAGTTTAAAGCCATTGGCTCCATTTAAACTGGATAATAAAATATCCCCACTGCTGCCCACCCCGGGGCCACCAAACACCACATAGCTGCGGCCATTACAACTCCCCCCAGGATAACAACTTGACCCAATTAGTAAGTCGACACGTCCGTCACCATTAATATCCCCAGCGGCACTGACTGAAATACCATTACCACAATCACCATTATTTTCCCCATCGAGTTTAAAGCCATTGGCGCCATTTAAATTGGATAATGAAATATTTCCACCATTACCGACTCCTGGACCGCCAAACACCACATAGCTACGGCCTTTATCACTACCCGCAGGAGGACCAAGCGCCCCAATCAGTAAGTCAGCATGACCATCGCCATTTACATCACCAGCGGCACTAACTGAATAACCACTCCAATCACCATTATTTTCCCCATCCAGTTTAAAGCCATTAGTTCCATTTAAATCAGATAAGAAAATATTTCCACTACTGCCCATCCCAGGGCCACCAAACACCACATAGCTGCGCCCTGTACCATTATCTCCGGGATACCCATTAGCCCCAATCAGCACATCTTTATACCCATCGCCATTGATATCCCCTGCGGCGCTGACGGAATAGCCACTAAAATCATTATTATTTTCACCGTCGAGTTTAAAGCCATTGGTTCCATTTAAACTGGATAACGAAATATTTCCACTGCCACCCACTCCTGGGCCACCAAACATCACATAGCTGCGGCCTTTATTACTACCGCTGGGATAGTTAGAAGCCCCAACTACCATATCAGCATAACCATCGCCATTGATGTCTCCAGCAGCACTGACGGAAATGCCACTCTGATCATTATTATTTTCCCCATCCAATTTAAAACCGTTTTGGCCGTTTAAACTCCCTAGCGGCAACACTGCCGGAAATTGTCCTTGTTTCATTGTCTATCTCCCTAAAGTTAAGTGAATCAATGAGATTCAGAATATTCTGAATTCTCCCTTTCTGCCTGAATTTCAAAGTGCTTTCCAATATCATTTTTTACAAAATGGATGATTTGCTAAATTTTCAATTTTCTCTGGTAATAAATTGTTTAACTTATTTTTCATCAATAGCTCCTTTAAATAAAAAACTTTTCTGTTTATTATAATTGCAAAGAGGAATTCTCTGTTCCTTCTTCTTTTCTAACAATGGATGGAGCGCCTATCTCTCGCATCTCCATACTGAGGTTATTGGGGTGATTGGAATAGATCAGGTGATCCGGCGCCGCCGATAATTGCACACTTAAACTGGGTTGAGTACGTTTTTGTAAAGCGCTCGCTACGTTATTCGCAATTTCTCCTGCGGCATCTTGCAACGCCTCCGGCACAATCTGCGGCTTGAAAAAACTGCTGAACCCGGGACAACACGCCGCACAGCCGCGCCGTTTTGATTTCACCCAGCGGTAGGTTTGGTTGCCGATTTCGTTGATCAAGGCGTCCCGCTCCGACGCTTGCATCTCGTTCAAATGAACATTCACCCCTTTGGCTGATAACTCACTCAGCAGGCTGCGCACCGCACTCTTAAAACTGCGCATGCGCGTATTCGTTGTCGCGTTTAAAAACCCGGTGATTTTAATTCGCCCGGCAATTTCTTTCGCCACCGGACGCACCACCTTTAAATCATAATCGTCTTTATCTTCTCCCAAAACCTGCAATAATTTTCGATTCGATAGCCGCTTGAGACAAATTTGGATGAGCGCAAAACCAATCCCAAAGCCTCCTGATATCACCGCGCTGATAATCGCTTTTTGCACCGTCGAATAACCGCTGTCTCCTCCCATCGGTGTAGGTGTAGGCGTAGGTGGTGGTTCGTTCACCGGGGTGAAGAAAATGCTCGCCGGTAAACTGGCGCTCAGTAAATTTGAGGCTTCCACCTGGCTTTGATAGCCCGGCGCCGAGGCGCTGCCGTCTTGCACAAATTGCACCTGATTTTCCAATAATTGTTGCTGACTAAACGAGGTAATCCACGTCTGCGGTCGGCTGATTAAACTAAAGTGCCCATATTCGATGTTGCTCACGTAAAACATCGTGTTATTTCCTGGCGCTTGACCATTGGGCGGTTCCTGGGCCGATAAATAACGATTCGATAAAGTAGTGGCTTTACCTTGCGTGATTTCTAAGTAATTATTCATTAACTGCGGCGCATATACGCCTTGATCAGAAAGCAATACATCAGCAGAATCAGGCGCGCTGCTGAAATCTGTGATGATAATCGTCGCCGTGATCGTATAACTGGGGGTCACCGAACTGCTATCTTGCGTTAATTGAATATCACCCGCTTCTACTTCTGCCAAAGTAAAATTGCTGACCGGAGCATGAGTCAGTGTTGACGTAATCGTGGCATGTTGTAAATTAGTGACTGATAAGCTGACTTGATTAGGCGCAACACCACTGGGCGCCGTCACATTCAACATGGCGGGAGTTAACGTAATCGTGCTTCCGACAGTGATATTCACTGAATTTTGCGTAATATTCGGCGCGCCTATGAAATCAATCGTCGCTGAACTGGGTAAGGTGGATTGCACACCATCACTCGCTACCACTGAATAACCCGGCGTTTGCTTATTGCCTGCAGAGACAAATTCAATCGAGCCATTAACGATTTGTGTCTGCGTAAATGAAGTTAAATTTTTCGAAGGGCTGTTGCTCGAAGGCACGGTAGCAAAATAGCCGTTCAGGACATTGCCCACCGTAAAAACGAGCTGACTATTATTAACACCTTGCTCGACGGCTTGCAGATTATTCGAGGATAAGACAATCGTCTGCCCATTATTCAGGGTCAATTGATTAGTGATAATGGTTAACGGTATGGTAAAACTAATATTCGCCGGATAGGGTCCTGTCCAGGCAATGCCAGCGCTTTGTACGGTGATATCGTAACTTGGAGCTGTGACACTGCCGTCATGCGCAAACTGCACCACGCCGTTTTGTAACTGTGGAAGCGTGAAATTGGCTAGAAAAACTCCCGGCTGAGTCGATAATTGAAAACGGCCTTGAGTCACATTGCTGGGAATAAATACGATCGTGTTATTCGGATTATTACGATCATAGGCGCTGAGATAGGTTTGATTGAGTTGTATCGTTTGACCCAAAGCTAAGGATAAACGATTTTGAACTAAAGTTGGTGGGGCATCGCCAAAGATTACATAGCTGCGGCCTATTCCATTGTTGTGGTTAACTGAACCTATGGCTATATCATCTACCCTATCAGCATTGATATCTCCAATTCCACTTAAATAACAGCCACACCAATCGCCAGAATTTTCGCCATCCAACTTAAATCCATTAGCGCCGTCAAGATAAGCCAATGCAATGGCACTTTCGATGCCAATATTCGAACCACCAAACAACACATAACTACGACCTGCACTACTCATGTGACCATAAGCACCCATTAATAGATCAGCGTAGCCATCGCCATTTATATCACCTGCGGCAGATACCGCAGCCGGTCCAACACCAAGGAAATCTCCATTCACTTCACCATCTAATTTAAAACCATGCACACCATCAAGACCAGACAGTGAAACCAAACTACCCATCAATGCATTAAGGCTACCGAAAAATACATAGATACGTCCCGTGTTATTGGCATGGTAGGGGGCAGCTATTGCCAAATCTTTATAACCATCGCCATTGATATCTCCTGCCGCACTGACCATGTAACCACTGGCATCTCCTGGAGCTTCACCATCCAGCTTGAAACCATCGGCGCCATTGAGAGTAGAAAGAGAAATTATCCCTCCGTTACCAGCATTTGAACCACCCAAAAATACATAACTGCGACCTGTACTATTGGAATGATGAGGGGCACCAATGATCAAATCGGCATAACCATCCCCATTGATATCACCTAATCCGCTAACCGAATTACCACTATTATCACCGCTGACTTCACCATCTAGTTTAAAGCCATCAGTGCCATTGAGGTTAGAAAGCAGAATCGACCCAGCGCCTCCTACATTCGGTCCTCCAAAGAATACATAACTACGGCCAATGTCGCTAGCATGGCGATCAGCTCCAATCACCAGATCCATATAACCATCTCCATTAATATCACCTCGGGCGCTGACTGAAATACCGCTTTCATCTGGCCCTGCTTCGCCGGTCAGTTTAAAGCCGTTGGCGCCATTAAGATTAGCTAGCGGGAGCAAACCGCCACCACCCACCACGCTGGCTCCGCCAAACACTACATAGGTGCGACCTTGATACACTCCATTTGGGTAATCATCAGCTCCGATCACCACATCGTCATAACCATCCCCGTTAATATCACTCGCACTCACCGAACAACCACTGTTCTGATAAGTGCCTTCACCATCCAATTTAAAACCATTCGTTCCGTTCAGAGTTGAAAGCAGAAAATTACCGTTGTTTCCTACCGTAGGACCTCCAAATACGACATAGGTTCGCCCTGTCGAACTTGCATAAGCAGTAGCACCAATCAATATATCCGGATGACCATCACCATTAACATCTCCTGCTGCATCGACTCTTCCAGCATTCTCCCCAGTCATTTCTCCATCTAATGTAAAACCATTTTGACCATTTAAACTCGCAAGTGGTAATACTGCTGGAAAATAGCTTTGCGGCGCACCGATAAAATTAATTTGTGCAGACAAAGGCCCTGTCCAAGCAATGCCGGTGCTGCGCACGGTGATGTTATAACCCGGTGGGACTAACGTGCCATCGTGCACAAATTGAATCACGCCACCGGCGACTTGTTGTTGAGTAAAATTAACCAGAGAAATTCCTGGATTGCTAGTTGTTTCAAATTGTCCGTGCGTAACACCGCTGGGAATAAACACCAAACTATTATTATTATGATTGCGATCAGTCGCCCCCAGATAAGTAGCATTTATAGTGATCGTCGCGCCGGAAGAGAGTGTTAAGCTGTTGTTGACTAAAACCGGTGGAGCGTCGCCAAATACCACATAACTACCTCCGTAACCGGGTAGATGGGGAGCGCCAATCAGCAGATCGGACAAGCCATCACCATTAATATCGCCCGCGCCGCTGACTGAAAGGCCGCTTTGTTCATTCAGGTTCTCACCATCCAGCTTAAATCCATTCACTCCATTGAGATCAGTCAGTTTGATAAGGCCTTTTCCACCCACGCCAGGCCCGCCAAATACCACATAACTGCGACCGGTTTTATTTTGAGACCCAGGGAGGCGCCAGGCGCACCTATTATCAAATCATGATAGCCGTCACCATTAATATCTCCTGCCGAACTCACCGCATATCCGCTTAAATCACCGGCTATTTCACCCATCAGTTTAAATCCATTAAGACCATTGAGACTCGACAAATTGAGCAATCCTCCACTGCCGACTCCCAGTCCTCCAAATACCACATAACTCATGCCGACCAGCGTCCCATTCGGCGCATTCTTGGCGCCGATTAAAATATCATCGTAGCCATCGCCATTGAAATCTCCTAACGCTACCGCCGAACCACTTTGATCCTTTGGCAACTCCCCATCCAGTTTGAACCCATTGACTCCCTGAAGGCTGGTTAAATTCATGGACCCACCGCTGACTACTCCAGACCCACCGAAGATAAGATAGCTGCGACCTTTTAACGCGCCATAGCCATTCGCGCCAATAATCAGGTCAGCATAGCCATCCCGGTTGACATCACCTCCACCACTCACCGAAACACCACTGTGCGCAAAGGAGGCTTCACCGTTAAGTTTAAAACCATTTGTACCATTTAAGCTGCTGAGATCAGTAATGTTGTTACTATCGCTGGAATGGCCAAAAATAACGTAGTTACAGCCCGCTGAAGTGTATCCATTGACGGAAGATAGCCAGGCTGAAATTAAAAGATCGCTAAACCCGTCTTTATTAACGTCGCCCGCGGTGCTCACCGAATAGCCGGCGTAACTGTCTGCCTGTTCACCATTAAGTGTGAAGCCATTAAGCCCATTAAGACTGGAAAGATTTAGCAGACCCTGATGGTTCTGAACTCCTCCATATACCAGGTAGGCGCGCCCCGACTGATTACTTCCACCAGGGCTGGCGCTGTCAGCTCCAATTAAAAAATCAGGGTAACCGTCTTTATTGAAATCTCCAGCCTGGCTGACGGAGCCGCCGCTATGCTCCTGTATGGACTCGCCATTCACCTTAAAACCATTATTGCCATTCAAACCAGATAAATTAAATAATCCACTGCCGACTTCATTCCCACCAAACAGGAGATAACTACGCCCCGTTCCTGTCGCATACCAACGTGCTCCCATTATCAAATCATCAAATGAGTCACCATTGATATCGCCCAGCGAAGCGACTGCCCAACCACAGTCATCACCAATGGCCTCACCTGAAATCTTAAAACCCGTCTGCCCATTCAAACTCGCCAGCGGTAATATTGCTGGAAATTGTCCTTGTTTCATTGTCATCTCCCTAAGTTGACTGATTCACTGCGTTTAGAAAATCCTAAACGCTCTTAATTATTACGATCATAACACCTGAGCCACTATTCGCTCTTCATTCAGATTGTCTAAGACGGTAGGCGAAGGCGGTGGAATAGAATGAGTGCTTCGGTCGGCTAACAGGATGTTCTGCGAGCTGGAGAGTTTGGGCAGCTCCATGGCTGACGATTCCGCGGTGGTTCTGATTCTCAGCTTTTGCACCACCGCTTCGGCGATCACGGGCGCGGCTTCTTCGATCTCTTTAGGCGTTGCCTGCGCTTTGAAAAATGATGAACATCCATTGCAACAGCCTTTATCGCTCAACACTACTCTTCGCGTTTGCCGGGCGATTTCATTGATTAAGCCATCACGAACAGCGGAGTTCATGGCTGCAAAGTCTAAATCCACACCTCGTTGGGTCAATTCAAATAAGATCGTACGCACCGCACTTTTGAAATGCACCATTTTGGTATTGGTGGTGTGGTTCATAAAACCGGTGATCTTAATTTGCCGGGCAATTTCTTTGGCGACCGGACGCACCACCGTTAAATCATACTGATCCGTACTGTCTCCGAGCGCGTTCGCGAGTTTCTTATTCGCCGCACGTTTTAAGCAGACTTGCACTACAGTAAAGAGAATGCCTATTGTTCCTGATACGACCGCGCTGATAATGGCTTTTTGGATCGTCGTGTAACCGCTATTTCCACCCAATATCGGCGGCGATACGTTCACCGGCGTAAAGAATATACTGGCGTCTAAACTGGCGCTCTGTAATCCAAACGCCTGCACCGCCGTTTGATAACCGGGGGTCGATGCACTCCCGTCTTGCACAAACTGCACCTGACTGTCCAGCAGTTGTTGTTGGCTGAAAGCAGTGATCCAGGTCTGGTGCTGACTAGTCAAACTGAAATGCCCATATTCGATGTTACTCACATAAAACATCGTACTATTGCTCAGTGCCTGGCTCGCGGAAGGTTCCTGGGCTGATAAATATTGATTCGACAAAATCGTCGATTCCCCTTGCGTGACCGTGAGATAGTTATTGACTAACTGCGGCGCATACACACCCTGGTTGGAAAAATAGACCGTGGCCTGACTCGGCGCACTGCTTTGTGACTGAACGCCTTTCGCGGTGATGGTGTAACTGGGCGTGACCAAACCGCCCTCCTGCGTTAATTGAATCTGCCCCGCTTCCAATTGCGCCAGGGTAAAATTATTCACCGGCATTCCGGTCACATTGGAACTGATGACGGCATGCTGCAGATTACTCACCGTCAACACCACTTGACTTGGTGTACTGCCATCGGTCACCGTCACATTCAACACAGCAGGCGTCAAGGTAATCGTTTCACCCGCGGTGATATTGAGTACATTCTGAGTGATGATCGGCGCGCCGGCAAAATAAATGGTCGCGACGCTGGGTGCAGTGGATCGTATTCCGTCGCTCACAATCACTGAATAACCCGGCGTCTGATTATTACCCGCAGAAACAAATTCAATTTCTCCATCGGCTATTTGTGCCTGCGTAAATGAAGTGACATTTTTGGAAGGACTGTTACCGGCAGGCGCCATAACAAAATACCCATTTTGCACATTGCCCACTGTAAAAATAATTTGACTGTTGTTATTCACACCGGGATCAACCGCTTGCAGATTATTCAACGATAAGACGACCGTCTGACCATTGTTCAGAGTCAATTGATTGTTCACAATGGTAAACGGCACAGTAAAACTAATATTCGCTGAATGCGGCCCCGTCCAGGCAATACCGGCGCTTTGCACGGTGATGTCATAACTCGGCGCTGTGACACTGCCGTCATGTACAAATTGCACCACGCCACTTTGTAATTGCGGCAGTGTGAAATTGGCCAGAGAAACTCCCGGCTGAGTCGATAATTGAAAACGCCCATGAGTCATATTCGTAGGAATAAACACAATCGTGTTATTCGGGTTGTTGCGATCATAGGCGCTTAAATAGGTTTGATTCAGGAATATGGTTTGCCCTAAAGCCAGGGATAAGCGGTTTTGTACTAAAGTAGGTGGGACATCCCCAAAGATGACATAGCTTCGACCAGTTTGACTGGCGTGTAGATACGCACCAATCAATAAATCGTCCACTGAATCTCCATTGATATCTCCGCCAGCACTCACAGAAACACCGCTTTCATCGCCGACAATCTCACCGACCAGTTTAAAACCATTGACGCCTTTGATACTGGACAGAGACAGTAAACTCCCTTGACCCACTTCAGAGCCGCCAAAGATTACATAACTACAGCCCGTATGGTTAGCATGAAAATACGCGCCGATCAGAAGGTCATGATAACCATCTCCGTTGATATCCCCCGCTGCACTGACGGAATAACCACTTTCGTCATGGGTGACCTCGCCATCCAGCTTAAAGCCATTCGTGCCATTCAGACTGGCAAGCTGCAATAATCCACCCTGGCCTATCCCGGAACCCCCAAAGACTACGTAGCTACGGCCAGTATTAGTCGAGTGGCCGTATGCCCCGATTAACAGATCGCCATAACCATCTCCATTGATATCTCCTGCAGAACTCACAGAGTTCCCGCTATAATCGTTGACAGTTTCACCGTAGAGTTTGAAACCATTGATGCCCGTGAGATTGGAGAGAGACAAAAATCCACTCTGACCAATTCCTGGACCTCCAAAAACCACATAGCTGCAGCCTGAATTATTGGCATAACCATACGACCCAATCAGCAGGTCTGCATAACCATCTCCATTAACATCTTCCGCTGAACTCACGGAATAACCACTATAGCTATAGCTGGTTTCACCATCGAGCTTAAAACCATTAGTACCATTCAGACTCGCGAGCGGTAGTAAACCACCCGGCGCCATTCCAGTACCCCCAAATATCACATAACTCCGCCCTACATAACCATCGTGGTTAGGTGCTCCGATCAGCAGATCACTGTAGCCATCTCCATTAATATCTCCGGCTGCCACAGACCAGCCGCAGCCATCGCCAATGGCTTCACCGTCGAACTTAAAACCATTCACGCTAGTGAGATTGCCGAGCGACACGACGCCTCCCTGACCTACGCCAACGCCCCCAAACACCGCATAGCTCCGGCCAACGTTACCGCCATGCCAGGGTGCTCCGATCAGCAGGTCATTTTGTCCATCTCCATTGATATCACCTGCAGCACTCGTGGAGAAACCGCTCCAGTCATTTTGAGCCTCACCATCGAGTTTAAAACCATTTGTGCCATTGAGATCCACTAACTCCAATAAACCGCTGCTCCCTATTCCAGGTTTACCTAATACGACATAGCTGCGGCCCTTACCATCTCCATTGGGATAACCATACGCCCCGATCAGTAAGTCAGCGTAGCTATCCCCATTGATATCACCTGCTGTACTCACAGAATGACCGCTCACATCATAAGTAACCTCACCGTCAATCTTAAATCCATTCTGTCCATTTAAATTAACCAATGAAATAATCGCCGGAAAATGAGTTTGAGGAGTTCCGATAAAATTGATTTGCGCGGGTAAAGGCCCTGTCCAGGCAATACCGGTGCTGCGCACGGTGATGTTATAGCTCGGTGGAACTAACATACCATCGTGCACAAATTGAATCGCGCCACTAGTGACTTGTTGTTGCGTAAAATTAACCAGTGGAATTCCCGGATTGTTGATTGTTTCAAATTGGCCATGCGAAACGCCGCTGGGAATAAACACCAAAGTATTATTGTTATGATTAAGATCAGTCGCTGCGAGATAAGTGGCATTTAATGTGATGGCCGCGCCGGTAGATAGTGTTAAGCTGTTATTGATTAAAACCGGCGGCGCATCGCCAAAAATAACATAAGCACGGCCAGTCCATGAATTATAACGCTGCGCACCGATTATAAGATCATCCATCCCGTCCCCGTTCACGTCACCGGCAGGGCTTACGGCTATTCCACTTTGATCGCCTACAGTTTCTCCATCGATTTTGAAGCCATCGATACCATTCAAAGTAGAAAGCGGCAGTAATCCCCATGGGCTTATTTTTGATCCACCAAATATCACATAACAACGCCCCGTCACGGCATTATAAGAAGGAGCTCCGAGCAATAAATCCGGAATCCCATCCCCATTGAAATCACCCGCCGAGCTGGTATGTTGTCCGCTTCGCTCACCAATAGTTTCTCCATCCAACTTGAAACCATTACTGCCATTGAGACTCGCCAATGGCAGATAACCACTTTTTCCAATATTGGGATGGCCAAATACGATATAACTTCGACCCGTATCATTTTGGTGTCCATAGGCTCCAATCAACAAATCAGCAATACCATCCTGATTGATATCTCCCGGACCATCCAGCCACGTATCTGCACCATCCGATATCAAACCCATATCTCCCATCGCTTCATTGTCCAATTTAAAACCGTTGGTTCCGTTTAAACTGGCCAGCAGTAATGGATTTTGATAAGTAATATTAGGTCCTCCAAAAACGATATAATTCCGGCCAGTTTGATTATAAAAACGGGCTTGAATTAATAGGTCGTCATAACCATCCGCATTCAAATCCCCCTCTGGACTGACAGCCATTCCACTATTATCACCTGCGTTTTCCCCATCTATTTTAAAACCAGTCGTGGTATTGAGATACGTCAGGTTTAGTAAACCACTGCTTCCCACCTGAGAACCACCAAATATGACATAAGTACGGCCACGGCCATTATTATAATCATGTCCTCCTATCAATAAATCTGTATTCCCATCACCATTAATATCCCATTTTTTATGGGCATTTAGTCTGCCCAGATAATACCCCGGGGAAATCTGACTTCCGATGCCACTGTTAACTTCACTATTAATTTTAAAACCGTTAATACCGGTTAAATTAGCAAGAGATAACAAACCATTGCTACCTATCTGAGGGCCACCGTATACAAGATAACAACGACCGGTGTTCCAATTATTATAAGCAGGAGCGCCAATCAATAAATCATCATAACCATCACCATTAATATCTCCCACAGCACCCAATGAATAACCACTTTGCTCCAACGCAATTTCTCCGTCGATTTTAAAACCGTCGACTCCATTAAGATTTGAAAGTGACACTAATCCGGCGGCGCCTACCTGGGTACCACCAAATATCACATAGCTCCGACCGGTGTTATTATTATATCCCCACGCTCCAACCAGGATATCAGAGTACCCATCACCATTCACATCTCCAGCAATACTGACACTTTCACCTGCGGCGCTACCAACAGTTTCCCCATCAATCTTAAATCCATTCTGGCCATTCAAATCCGTTAAATTTAAAACGGCCGGAAATTGTCCCTGTTTCATTGTCATCTCCCTAAGTGGATTGATTTACTGCGTTCAGAAAATCCTAAACGCTCTTAATCATTACGATCATAACACCTGAGTCACCGTTTGCTCTTCACTCGGATGATCTAAGACGGTGGGCGAAGGCGGTGGAATAGAATGAGTGCTTCGGTCGGGTAACAGGATGTTCTGTGAACTGGAGAGTTTGGGCAGCTCCATGGCTGACGATTCCGCGGTGGTTCTGATTCTCAGCTTTTGCACCACCGCTTCGGCGATCACGGGCGCGGCTTCTTCGATCTCTTTAGGCGTTGCTTGCGCTTTGAAAAAGGACGAACATCCATTGCAACAGCCCTTATCACTCAATACCACTCTTCGCGTTTGCCGGGCGATTTCATTGATTAAACCATCACGAACAGCAGAGTTCATGGCTGTAAAATCTAAATCTACACCTCGTTGGGTTAATTCAAACAGTATGCTACGCACCGCACTTTTGAAATGCACCATTTTGGTATTGGTGGTGTGGTTCATAAAACCCGTGATTTTTATTTGCCGAGCCATTTCTTTGGCAACCGGACGCACCACCGTTAAATCATATTCATCCGTGCCGTCCCCTAATGCATGCAATAATTTCTTATTCGCCGCACGTTTTAAACAGATCTGCAAGGCAGCAAAGAATATGCCAATCGTTCCGGAAACCACCGCGCTAATAATCGCTTTTTGGATGGTGGTATAGCCGCCAGCTCCTCCTCCCTGAGCAGGGGGTGACTCGTTGACTGGGGTAAAGAAAATTCCCGCCTGCAAACTCGCACTCTGGAACTCATCCACTTGCACGGCAGCCAAATACCCAGGCGTAGACAAGGAACCGTCTTGCACAAATTGCACTTGGCCACTCATCAGTTGTTCTTGACTGAAAAACGACAGCCAGTTATTCGGTTCCTCCACCAAACTAAAATGACCATGCTCAATATTACTCATGTAAAACATCGTGCTGTTTCCCAGCGCTGAACCGTAGGGTTGTATTGCCGACAAATATTGACGGGTTAATACCGTCGACTCACCTTGGGTGACCGAGAGATAGTTGTTTACCAACTGCGGCGCATACACGCCCTGATTGGAAAAATAAACCAACGCCTGGCTCGGTGCGCTGCTCTGTGATTTCACACCTTCCGCGGTGATGGTGTAACTTGGCGTGATTAAACTGCCGTCGTCCGTCAATTGAATATCGCCAGCCTGCAATTCCGCTAACGTAAAATTATTCACCGGAGTGCCCGTCAACGTGGAAGTGATGGTCGCGTGCTGCAAATCACTGACTGTTAATATCACTTGACCAGGTGTACTACCGTCGGTCACCGTCACATTGAGCAACGCGGGCGTCAATGTGTTCGTTCCTCCTTTTGGTGATATTCAGCGTATTTTGTGTGATTATCGGCGCTCCGGCAAAATAAATTACGGCAGAACTTGGCGATGTAGATCGCACACCATCGCTCACCAACACCAAATAACCCGGCGCTTGATCATCGCCGTCATGCACAAATTCAACGGCGCCGCTTTGAATTTGTGCTTGGGTGAACGAGGTCAGATTTTTACTGGGGTTATTTCCTGACGGCACAGTGGCAAAATATCCATTCTGCACATCGCCTACCGTAAAAGTCAGTTGACTGTTATTAAAGCCCGCTTCACTGGCTTGCAGGTTGCTGGTTGAAAGCACGACGGTTTCACCATCGCTGATGGTCAGTTGGTTGTTGAGAAGCACCGGAGTGGGAACTAACGTCGGAGTGGGAGTTACGGTGGGAGTAGATGTAGTTGAAGAAGAGAAAGTAGGGGTAGGTGTCGCCGTGGTAGGCATTGTAGTCGTAGTGATGGCGGGGGTAGAAGTATTAGAAAGAAAAGTGATATTTGCTGCCGCAGGCCCCGTCCAAGCAATACCCGCGCTGTATACACTGATGTCATAGCTGGGCGCTATCGAACTACCATCGTGGACAAACTGCACGGTACCATTGATTAGTTGCGGTTGGGTGAAATTGACCAAAGCAATTCCCGGCTGAGTCATTAATTCAAACTGCCCATGTGAAACGGCAGTGGGAACAAACAGCAGTGTATTATTGTTATGATTGCGATCGTAAGCAGCTAAATAAGTTGCATTCAGTTGAATAGCCGCTCCCACAGATAATGACAAGCTGTTATTGACCAATACGGGCGGAATATCACCAAATACCACATAGCTGACCCCTGCATAAGAATTCGCGTACTGCGCACCGATGATCAGATCAGCCACGCCATCCCCATTGACATCTCCTGCACTGCTGACTGACCGACCACTCTCACTGCTTGCCACTCCGGGCAGGACAAACCCATTGCTGCCATTCAAACTCGATAGCGTTAAGTTGCCGGAACTGCCGATGCCCGCCTTGCCAAATACCACACAGCTGGCCCCTGCATCTAAATTCGCGTAAGGCGCACCAATGATCAGATCAGCCACGCCATCCCCATTGATATCTCCGGCGCCGCTGACTGACCAACCACTCTCACTACTTGCCAATCCGGGCAGGACAAACCCATTAGCGCCATTCAAACTCGAGAGCGTAATAGTGCCGGAACTGCCGATGCCCGCTTTACCAAAGACTACATAGCTGGCCCCTGGGACAGATGAGCTTCCACCAGTCGCACCAATGATCAGATCAGCCACGCCATCCCCATTGACATCGCCGACGCCGCTGACTGACCAACCACTAAAACTATCACTACCCACGCCGGACAGGACAAACCCATTGCTGCCATTCAAACTCGATAGTGCTAAGCTGCCGGTACTGCCTATGCCCGCTTTACCAAATACCACATAGCTGGCCCCTGCACCTATATTCTCGTCAGGCGCACCAATGATCAGATCAGCTACGCCATCTCCATTGATATCTCCGGCGCCGCTGACTGAATCGCCACCATTACATTGCCCACTTCGGGCAGGACAAACCCATTGCTGCCATTCAAACTCGATAGTGCTATGCTGCCGGTACTGCCTATGCCCGGCTTTCCAAACACCACATAGGCCCCTATATTAGGCGCACCGATGATCAGATCAGCAACTCCATCCTCATTGATATCACCTGCACTGCTGACTGACCAACCACTACTTTCTGCTACTCCGGGCAGAACAAACCCATTACTGCCATTCAAACTCGATAGTGCTATGCTGCCGGTACTGCCTATGCCCGCTTTACCAAATACCACATAGCTGGCCCCTGCATCTGAATTCGCGTCAGGCGCACCGATGATCAGATCAGCCACGCCATCCCCATTGACATCTCCTGCACTGCTGACTGACCGACCACTCTCACTGCCTGCCATTCCGGGCAGGACAAACCCATTGCCACCATTCAAACTCGATAGTGCTATGCTGCCGGTACTGCCTATGCCTGGTTTGCCAAACACCACATAGCTGGCCCCTGCACCTAAACTTGCGTTATACGCACCAATGATCAGATCAGCCACTCCATCCTTATTGACATCCCCTGCGGCGCTGACTGAATAGCCACTCCCACTGCTTGCCACCCCATTCAGAGTAAATCCTGTAGTCGGTGTTAAGGTTGATAAATCAACACTGGCCGGAAAAGATGTTTGTATTCCTTTCATATCAATTCTCCTGAAAAATTAAAGTTAAAGTCCCATGTTAACAAAACACGAACTACTCAAAAAACTGCCCGAACTCCTGCTCTTTTCTGGCGGCAGTATTGCCGGAAATTGTCCTTGTTTCATATCTATACCGCGTGACCTCTCAATTTGCGGTTTTTAGCATCCCATCTGCAGGCCATCTTGTGCTTTAAAAAACATTTGCATATGAGTAACTATGCGCATGTTTTTTAAAACACAATCTGGCCAACAGCTGGGCGCTAAAAACCGCAAATTGAGAGGTCACGCGGTATATCTCCTAAAGTTAAATGATTAATTGCGTTCGGAATCCGCTGAACTCTCCTGTTCTCATTAAGTTCCCAAAGTCTGCATTTGTTCTTCCTGCTGCGGGTTCAGGGGTTCTATCGTGCTGAGTGAAGGCGATGGAACCTGGTTTGAACTTCTGGCAGGTAACAATATGTTCGTTGAACTCGACAGTGTCGGCATCTCCATCGCTGATGATTCCGTCATGGTTTTGATTTTGAGCTGTTGAGCCACGGCCTCGGCAATCAACACCGCGGCGGCTTCAATTTCTTTCGGCGTCGCTTGCGCTTTGAAAAACGATAGACATCCATGGCAACAATTTTTGTCTTTAAGCACAATTGTTTTGGGTTTGGCGGGCGATCTCGTTAATCAAACCATCCCGGGCAGGCGCTTTCATCTCTGCAAAGTTTAAATCTACTCCATGCTTGTCCAATTCAAACAAGATGCTACGCACCGCACTCTTAAAATTCGTCATGTCTTTATTCGTGGTGTGATTCATAAACCCCGTCACCTTGAGGCGGCTGGCGATTTCTTTGGCCACCGGGCGCACTACCGTTAAATCATAGTCATCCGTGCCTTCCCCTAACGCCTGCGATAATTTCTTATTCGCCGCCCGTTTTAAGCAGATCTGCAAGACCGCAAAAAACAGGCCAATCGTTCCGGAAACCACCGCACTGATAATCGCTTTTTGGATGGTGGTATAGCCGCTATCTCCTCCTCCCTGAGCCGTGGACGGCTCGTTGACCGGGGTAAAGAAAATATTGGCCGGCAAAGTGGCGCTGAATAAGTTTGACGCTTCCGCTTCGGTGAGATAACCCGGTATGGAAGGGCTTCCATCCTGCACAAATTGCACCTGGCTTTCCAGCAATTGCTGCTGACTGAATGAGCTAATCCACGTCTGCGGCTGGCTGGTTAAACTAAAGTGGCCGTATTGGATGTCGCTCACATAAAACATCGTCGCATTATCCAACACTTGGCCGGTGGACGGTTGTTGGGCTGATAAGTAACGAGTGGATAACACCGTCGATTCACCTTGCGTGACCGACAGATAGTTGTTCACCAACTGTGGCGCATACACACCCTGGTTGGAAAAATAAACCAATGCCTGGTTGGGTGCACTGCTCTGGCCGGTGGCGCTTTGGGCGATGAGGGTGTAACCCGGTGTGATCAATTTGCCGTCCTGGGTTACCTCAATATCGCCTGCCTGTATCTCGGCAAGCGTGAAATTATTGATCGGCATTTCAGTCACTTTGGAAGTGATTACCGCATGTTGCAGATTACTGACTGTCAAGACCACTTGATTGGGTGTACTGCCGTCCGTCACCGTGACATTCAGCAAAGCCGGCGTTAAAGTGATGACGCCGCCGACGGTGATATTTAATTGGTTTCGCGTAATGATCGGCGCGCCAGCAAAATAAACCATAGCGGCGCTGGGTAAAGTTGTTTGCACGCCATCGCTCACCAATACCGAATAACCCGGCGCTTGATCATCGCCGTCATGCACAAATTCAACGGCCCCGCTTTGAATCTGGGCTTGGGTAAACGAGGTCAAATTTTTACTGGGGCTATTTCCTGACGGCACAGTGGCAAAATATCCATTCTGTACATTGCCCACCGTAAAAGTCAGTTGACTGTTATTAAAACCCGCTTCGCTGGCTTGCAGGCTGCTGGTTGAAAGCACGACGGTTTGATCATTGCTGAGCGTCAGTTGATTTTCCAGCAAAATAATCGGCGAAACACTGGAGGTTGATGTCGGAGTCTGCGTTGGAGTGGCAGAAACCGGGGTTGAGGTTGGCGTCGGAGTTGAGAGGGATGTCGATGTGGTAACAACGGTTGAGGAAGGTGTTGGCGTAGAAGCCGGGGTTGAGCTGGGAGTCGAAGTAATAAAAGTAATGTTAGCCGTCGCCGGTCCGGTCCAGGCAATACCCTGACTGCGGACTGTCATCTCGTAACCCGGCGCAAAAGCACTGCCGTCATGCACAAATTGAATGGAACCGTTAGTCATCTGCGATTGAGTAAAATTCATCAGGGGGATGGTTGGTGCGCCGAGTGCAGAAAAATAACCATGAGAAATATTGCCGGGAACAAACACCAGGGTATTGTTGTTGTGATTACGATCATAAGCGCCCAAATGACTCGATTGGAGCACAATCTTGTCTCCTGGCGAAAGGGACAGACTATTATTGACCAATACCGGCGGTACATCGCCAAACACCACATAGCTGCGACCTTTAGCAGTATAGTTGGGATAAGCGAATGCCCCAATTAGCAGGTCTGCTATTCCATCCCCATTGATATCTCCCGCGGCGCTGACGGAATAGCCACTAAAATCCTGATTATTTTCCCCATCCAGTTTAAAACCATTAGTGCCATTTAAACTGGATAATAAAATATCCCCACTGCCACCCACCCCAGGGCCGCCAAACACCACATAGCTGCGGCCTTTAGCACTTTCCGCGGGATAATAAGGAGCACCAATCAGTATGTCAGTATAGCCATCGCCATTGATATCACCCGCAGCGCTGACTGACTGACCACTAAAATCACCATTATTCTCCCCATCGAGTTTAAAGCCATTCGTACCATTTAAACTGGACAATAAAATATCCCCACTGCTACCCACCCCAAGGCCGCCAAACACCACATAGCTGCGGCCTTTAGAGCTACCCGCAGGATAACCCAAAGCACCAATCAGTAAGTCATTATTCCCATCGCCATTGATATCGCCCGCGGCACTGATAAAACGGCCGCTATGATCATTATTATTTTCCCCATTCAGTTTAAAACCATTAGTGCCATTTAAACTGGATAATAAAATATCCCCACTGCCACCCACCCCAGGGCCGCCAAACACCACATAGCTACGACCTGTACCATTTCCCGCAGGATAACCATTTGCTCCAATCAGTAAATCGACATAGCCATCGCCATTAATATCTCCCGCGGCGCTGACAGGAAAACCACTGTAATCACTATTATTTCCATCGAGTTTAAAGCCATTCGTGCCAGTTAAACTGGATAATAAAATATCCCCACTGCTACCCACCCCAGGGCCACCAAACATCACATAGCTTCGGCCTTTTCTACTATCTGCGGGATAACCATAAGCACCAATCAGTAAATCATTATTCCCATCGCCATTGATATCTCCCGCAGCGCTGACTGAAAAACCACTATAATCATTATTATTTTCCCCATCGAGTTTAAAGCCATTGGCGCCAGTTAAACTGGATAATAAAATATCCCCACTGCTACCCACTCCCGGGCCACCAAACACCACGTAGCTACGGCCTTTATCACTACCCGCAGGATAACCAGAAGCCCCAATCAGTAAGTCATTATTCCCATCACCATTGATATCGCCCGCGGCGCTGACAGAACCGCCACTTCCATCATTATCGTTTTCGCCATCGAGATTAAATCCATTGGCGCCAGTTAAACTGGATAATAAGATATCCCCACTGCTACCCACCCCAAGGCCGCCATATACCACATAGCTGCGGCCTTTAGAACTACCCGCGGGATAACCCTCTGCCCCGATCAGTAAGTCATTATTCCCATCGCCATTGATATCGCCCGCGGCGCTGACTGAATAACCACTCTCATCACCATTATTTTCCCCATCCAGTTTAAAACCGGTTTGACCATTCAAACTTCCCAGTGACAATATCGTCGGAAAATAACTTTGCGCCAGGTTAAAAGAAATTTGTGCGGGCCAGGGGCCGGTCCAGGCAATGCCGGTGCTATACACACTCATGTTATAGCCGGGCGGATTTTGCGTGCCGTCATGGACAAATTGAACCGTGCCGTTAGTGACTTGTTGCTGAGTAAAATTAACCAGTGGAATACTCGGTGCACTGATTGCTGAAAAATAGCCATGAGCAATCCCGGTGGGTGCGAATATTAAAGTTTGATTATTATGATTGCGATCATAAGCGCCCAGATTACCGTAACTCAGTAACACAGACGCACCTGCTACGATATTGAGTTTATTATTGACTAATACCGGTGGTGCATCTCCAAACACCACATAGGTGCGACCTTTATCAGTACCGTTGGGATAACCATACGCCCCAATCACCAAATCGGCTATTCCATCTCCATTGATGTCCCCCGCGGCGCCGAAGGAATAACCAATCAAATCATTATTATTTTCTCCATCGAGTTTAAAGCCATTGGTCCCATTTAAATTGGATAATAAAAGATTCCCACTGCCTCCCACTCCCGGACCGCCAAACACCACATAACTACGGCCTTTAGCAGTACCGTTGGGATAGTAAGTAGCGCCAATCAGTAAGTCGGCATAGCCATCGCCATTGATATCACCTGCCGCGCTGACTGGAAAGCCACTATAATCATTATTATTTTCCCCATCGAGTTTAAAGCCATTGCTCCCATTTAAACTGGATAATAAAATATCTCCATTGCTACCCACCCCTGGGCCGCCAAACACTACATAGCTACGGCCTCTATATGTACTGTTGGGATAACCATTAGCACCAATCAATAAGTCGGGGTGGCCATCACCATTGATATCTCCTGCAGTGCTGACTGTACAGCCACTATTATCACCACTATTTTCTCCATCGAGTTTAAAGCCATTGATGCCATTTAAACTGGACAACAAAATATCCCCACTGCTACCCACTCCGGGACCGCCAAACACCACATAGCTCCGGCCGGTAGAGCCGGCATGACCAGCAGCCGCAATCAGCAAGTCATTATTCCCATCACCGTTGATATCTCCCACAGCGCTGACTGAATTACCACTACCATCACCATTATTTTCCCCATCCAGTTTAAAACCATTGGCGCCAGTTAAATTGGACAATAAAATATCCCCACTGCTACCCACCCCCGGGCCGCCAAACACCACATAACTACGACCTTTATAACTACCCGCAGGATAACCACGTGCCCCAATCAATAAATCGGCATGACCATCGCCATTGATATCTCCCGCGGCACTGACTGACCAACCACTATAATCCTGAGCATTTTCCCCATCGAGTTTGAAGCCATTGGCGCCACTTAAGCTGGATAATAAAATATCTCCACTGCTACCCACTCCTGGACCTCCAAATACCACATAGCTACGGCCTCTGCGCGCGACGCTGGGATAACCAAACGCCCCAATTAATAAGTCGGCATGGCCATCGCCATTAATATCTCCCGCAGCACTAACTGACCAACCACTATTATCATCACTATTTTCTCCATCGAGTTTAAAACCATTGGCGCCAGTTAAATTGGATAATAAAATATCCCCACTGCTACCCACCCCAGGGTCGCCAAACACTACATAACTGCGACCCCTGGTACTTGCATTTGCATAATCAGGCGCCCCAATCAGTAAATCGGCATGACCATCGCCATTGATATCTCCCGCCGCGCTGACTGACAGACCACTTCTATCCCCATGATTTTCTCCATAGAGTTTAAAACCATTTTGGCCATTTAAACTGGATAATTGAATTGCTGCTGGAAATTGTCCTTTCATAAAATTGCTCCTTTTAGTTGGTTAATTAAAATATCTAAAATCCAGGCGATTCCCATGTCACTGACCGTTCAGTAGCCGGTATACCACCTCGATAATCTCATTATGATAAAGATGCTGTCGTTTCCGTTTCCTCCAGTTGTGTTGGAGAAGCCGGGGGTGACGAGCGGCTACCTTGCGAACTGGATACCAGACCCAGTTGCACCGCGCTGGATTTGTGCGGTTTCTGCGATTGAACGACCTCATCGGCAATCGCGGCGGCGGCTGTGCTGATTTGACGCGGCGTCACTTCCGGACTAAAAAATGAAACCACAGACCGGCAACTCTTTCGGCAACAGTTGCGGCTGCTCGGTAAAAAATATTCTTTAGTCTGCACGGCGATTTCATTGATCAGGTAAGCGCGTCTGGATTCATTCAGTTGCGGATCCTCTAAATTAATGCCTTGTTCCGCTAAAGATCCTAACAAGGCTCGCACCGCGTCTTTAAACGCCAGCATCTCTGTGTTGGTCGTATGGCCCATAAACCCGGTGATCTTTAACCGCTGGGCAATGGCTCGCCCCAACGGACGTACGACCTTCTGTTCATAATCCCCCGTTTCTCCTAACGCCTGATCTAATTTTCTGTTCGCCGCACGCTGCAGACAGATTTTCAATAACAAAAAGAATAATCCGATCGTTCCCGACGCCACCGAGCTGGCAATCGCGGTCGTTAAAGAATTATTGCCGCCGGAAGATTGACCGAGTACCGTCAGCGAAAATTCCCCTTCGGTCGATAACCCTTCCGGATCGGTTGCTGTCACACCAATATCAATCACCTCAGATTCAGTCGGTGTGCCGCTGAAGCGATTGGTACTGGGATTAAAGCTCAACCAGGCCGGTAAGGGTTGGGTGCTGTTGTAAATGTCAGCAGATAAAATCAGTGGGTCGCCTTGCGGATCAGTAAACGTATCCGGCGCGAGCGATAAACTAAACGGTTGACCGATAGCCGCAATTTGATTCGGTAAGGTGCCTGATAAATACGGCGGCTTATTGACAAAACCCAACGCCACTTGCGCTAAGCTGATGGTTTGTAAACCGGATAATTGTACGGTAATTTGATAACTCGGCGCGATATCACTACCGTCATCTACAAATTGCACCACGCCTTCTTGCAATTGCTGCTCAGTGAAAAAGGAACTGGAACTACCATTGACGTTAAAGTATCCATGATTGATGTTCGTGATATAAAAGACGGTATTGACGGGTAAGGTTTGGCCACTCGTAGTGGTCGCATATAAGTTTTGTGAGCTGAGTGTGGCAGAGGTCCCCTGTTTCACCCACAAATTATTGCGCACAATCATGGGCGCACACGCGGATGAGCCGGACAAACTGGTACACAATTGCGCCGTCACTGGTATTGGCGCACTGCTTAAGCCCGTGTCGCTGGTGACACTCACTGAATAACTCGGCGCAATATTGCTGTTGTCCTGCACCAATTGCACGTCGTGATCAACCAACTGCGTCAATGTAAAATTCGTGATTGGCGTGCTGCTGCCGTTCAACACAAATTGTCCGTGCTGCACATTGCTCACCTGAAACACGATTTGATTCGACGAACTGCTCCCGGTGTTGGTGACATTTAAATTACTGGTCGTCAGTGTGGTCGACCCGCCCTGTGTCACGGTAACCGGGGTCGCCGTCACGGAAGGTGCGCCGATAAAATGAATGGACGCCAGGCTAGGCACGGTCACTTGACTGCCGTCACTGACTATCACCGAATAACCTGGCGCTTGACGATCTCCCGAATGCACAAACTGCACTTGACTATTCTGCACATACGATTGCAGAAAACGGGTCACAGAGGCATTCGTCGGCGACAAACTAAAATAACCGTTTTGCACATTGCTGATCATAAAAATCAGTTGGCCGTCATTAAAACCCGTCTCGCTAGCTTGTAAATCGCTGGTTGAAACTACAACGGTTTGACCATTGCTCAGTGTGAGTTGATTTTCCAGGAGAACGATGGGCGGTACAGTTGGGGTTGAGGTAACCGTTGGAGTTGTGGTAGGCGTTGGCGTTATGCTCTGCGTAGGTGTTATGGTGGAAGTGGATACCGAGGTTGGCGTCGACGTCGAAACCAACGTTGAAGTGGGGGTCGGTGTAGGAGACGGGCTGGGGCTAGGTGTCAAGGTAGGGGTAGAAGTTGTACTCAAACTAAAAGTAATGTTAGCCGACAGAGGCCCCGTCCAGGCAATTCCGCCGCTACGTACGGTAATGTTGTAGCTGGGAGCCACTAAGCTGCCATCGTGGACAAATTGGATGGTTCCATTCATAACCTGCGATTGCGTAAAGTTGACTAAAGGTGTCGCCGGCGCGCTCAGCGTCGAAAAATTACCATGAGAGACATTGCTGGGAACAAACACCAAGGTATTGTTGTTGTGATTACGATCATAAGCGCCCAAATGACTCGATTGGAGCGTAATCTTGGCCCCTGGCGAGAGGGACAAACTATTATTGACCAATACCGGAGGCACATCACCAAACACCACATAGCTGCGGCCTTTAGAAGTACCATTGAGATAACCATTAGCCCCAATCAGCAGGTCTGCTATTCCATCGCCATTGATATCTCCCGCGGCGTTGACGGAATAACCACTATAATCATTATTATTTTCCCCGTCCAATTTAAAGCCATTGGCGCCATTTAAACTGGATAATAAAATATCCCCACTGCCAGCCACTCCAGTACCGCCAAACACCACATAGCTACGGCCTTTATTAGTACCGTTGGGATAACCAAAAGCCCCAATCAGTAAGTCGGCGTAGCCATCGCCATTGATATCGCCCACGGCGCTGACTGGATAACCACTCTGATCATTATTATTTTCTCCATCCAGTTTAAAGCCATTCGTGCCATTCAAGTTCGAAAGCAGGATATCCCCGCTGCCACCCACTCCCAGGCCGCCAAACACCACATAGCTACGGCCTTTAGCACTACCGCTGGGGTACTGATTAGCTCCAATCAGCAAGTCATTATTACCATCCCCATTGATATCTCCCACGGCACTGACGGAAATACCACTATAATCATTATTATTTTCCCCATCGAGTTTAAAGCCATTGGTTCCATTTAAACTGGATAATAAAATATCCCCACTGCTACCCACTCCAGGACCGCCAAACACCACATAGCTACGGCCTTTATAACTCTCCGCAAGATAACCATAAGCTCCAATCAGTAAGTCATTATTCCCATCGCCATTGATATCTCCTGCAGCGCTGACTGAACAACCACTATAATCATTATTATTTTCCCCATTGAGTTTAAAGCCATTGGTTCCATTTAAACTGGATAATAAAATATCTCCACTACTACCCACTCCTGGGCCGCCAAACACCACATAGCTGCGACCGGTAACGCTGGCATGATAAGGAGCTCCAATCAGCAGGTCAGCATGACTATCGCCATTGATGTCCCCGGCTGCACTAACAGAATAGCCGAGTTCATCATAAGTGGCTTCCCCATCCAGTTTAAAGCCATTCGTGCCACTTAGGCTCGAAAGCAGGATATCCCCACTACCGCCCACTCCTGGGCCGCCAAACACCACATAGCCGCGACCTTTATCACTACCCGCGAGATAACCATTTGCCCCAATCAGCAAGTCATTATTTCCATCGCCATTGATGTCTCCGGCTGCACTGACATATACGCCGCTGAGATCATTACTGTGTTCCCCATCCAGTTTAAAGCCATTCGTGCCATTTAGGCTCGAAAGCAGGATATCCCCACTACCGCCCACTCCCGGGCCGCCAAACACCACATAGCTACGGCCTTTCTGATTATTCGCAGGATAACCATAAGCCCCAATCAATAGGTCGGCATAACCATCGCCATTGATGTCTCCGGCTGCACTGACTGAATAACCACTATGATCATTATTATTTTCTCCATCCAGTTTAAAACCGGTTTGGCCGTTCAAATCAGATAAATTAAACACGACCGGAAATTGTCCTTTCATAAAATTGCTCCTTTTAGTTGGTTAATTAAAATACCTAAGGTTTCGGCAGAAGCCCGAGCATTGCCGACAGTTCGGTGGTCGGCACATCGCCCTGGCAGCCCAGTCCCACAATTCCTGCCGGGGTTAATACCGGCAGGCTTTTAATATTGTGTCGTTCGCATAAAAAAATCCTCCTTGAACTAAACCGCTTCGCGGTATTTGCCATTAGCTGATCCCGTCCCGATCCCAACCCATTGTATTTTTCTTTTACCGCAGAGCGAAGCGGTTTAGTTCATAAAGGGTGAAATCCACTTTCTTGTTTTTTTTAAATCATTTCTTCTGTTTTCTAAGCTCATTCATTTTCTTGAATGGCCAGTCAATCCTGTCGAGAGTAATTTTGTAAACAGTCCCAACCCCCAACAGGAAAACCAGTCCGTTGGATTTTTTTAACACAACCACCAACAGGAGAAACTATTATGTCAACTTTACGTGAAAAAATGAAGAACGAAATGATCTTAGTGGGTCTGGCTAAATCAACGCAAGAGATTTACCTGAGAGCCGTTATTCAACTGAATGATTTCTACCCTAAGTCACCCGCCAAATTATCAGACGCAGAAATCAAAGCCTATCTACTCCATCTACTTCAAAACAGGAAACTGGCCCCCAACACCTATAATACGCAAGCTTACGCCCTCCGATTTTTCTACTGCGTCACGCTGCGCCAACCCTTACGTAAGCTTACGATTCCAACCACTAAAGTCACCTACAAATTGCCCTCCATTTTGAGTCCCGATGAAGTCCAGCGAATTATTAAAGCAGCTGGTAACATCAAGCATCGCACGTTGTTGATGGTCATTTATAGCGCCGGACTTAGAGTCTCCGAAGCGGTCAATTTACGAGTGCGGGATATCGATAGCCAACGAATGACCCTGCATATTCGCTGTGGGAAAGGAGGCAAAGATCGCTATGTGATTTTATCGCCAGTGGTCTATCAAGCCTTGCGTGATTACTGGCGCGCATGTCGATTCAGCGATTATATTTTCCCCAACCCCAAAGATCCGGGTCAACCACTCTCTACCAGTAGTGCCGCGCAGTTATTTAAATCCGCAAAATCTCTGGCGGGTGTGACCAAAGAAGGCGGAATTCATAGCATTCGTCATGCATTCGCCACGCATCTGCTTGAATCAGGAGTGGATCTCTTTGCGATTAAGGAATGGTTGGGTCATGCCAGCATTCAATCGACGGTGCGGTACCTGGCTTTTGTGCCAAATCGACACCAGAATTTGCATTCGCCGATTGATCAACTGTCGTTGTAATGCCATGTGCGTCGAACAGAAAAACGAACGCACAGCATCCGTGGAAATCGCACAGGTGTTTCGCCAGCATGGGGACAGCTATTGCCTGGAAAATAAATTGACACCCGGGCAATACAAAGTGATGAATGCGATAAAAAATTGCCGCACCAGGGTGTTAGGCGGCCATGTGGACCAATGTGATTATTGCTCGGAAATTCAGTGCTCCTATAATTCGTGCCGTAATCGACATTGTCCTAAATGCGAATCCTTTAAAGCGGCGGCATGGATCGAAGACCGGAAGGCCGAGTTATTGCCGGTTTCTTATTTTCACGTCGTTTTTACTTTACCACATGAATTAAATAATACCGTTCTGTACAACAAAAAAATCCTGTACGATCTGTTATTTCAGGCCGCCTGGAAAACATTAAAAACATTGGGAGAAGATAAAAACCGTCTGGGCGGAGAAATGGGGATGATTTCGGTTTTACATACCTGGAGTCAAACATTATCTGTGCATAACCACCTGCATTGTATTGTCCCAGGTGGTGCATTAAAAGCCAATGGGCAATGGCAATCGGCTAAAAAATATTTGTTCCCTGTCAAAGTATTATCGAAATTATTCAGACGGTTTTATGTGTCTGGCTTGAGAGAACTCTACGAAAAGAATCGGTTAAAACTGCCTGATCAATTAACGGATTCAGTCACTTCGCTCAACTTTGATCAATGGCTCAAGGGATTGATGGGTAAGGACTGGGTAGTCTATGCCAAAGCACCGTTTGCAGGTCCTGAAAAGCTCTTAAATTACCTGTCACGCTATACCCATAAAATTGCCCTATCGAATCATCGAATATTAGCCTGTGACGACCAATGGGTTACTTTTCATTGGCGCGATTATTCGGACGGCAACCAGATAAAAATCATGCAGCTAAAACCTGAGGAATTTATTCGCCGATTTTTATCTCACGTATTACCCGAGGGTTTTATGCGTATTCGAGGATTTGGTTTTTTGGCCAATGCCTGTAAAGCAAAAAAGGTCAAAATGATCCAGGAGCAATTACACTATCAGCCGAAAAAATCCATCAAGGGGCGTAGTATAGCGGAACGGATGCTGGAATTGACGGGCCAGGATATTACGCTTTGCCCACTCTGCCAGATAGGCCATCTCAAACGGATTAGCGATATTCCCTCTCTATTCGACAAAACAGTGCAGGATACGTCATGATCATGCACTATTTTTATCGAGCAATAGGGTATCTTTTATTATGCTGTAAAATGAGTGGCAGAATGGATAGCGTTATTCTTTTGGAAAATGCTAAACCTGAATGGTTAACTGAGATTAGGCAATGAATATCAATCGTAAAATACGGGAAAAATGTCCAGAAAAATGGCCTGTTAAAGAAAAAAGAAATCGAATTCAAGGCAACGTCGCCAACCCCAACAAAAGCAATCCCCATAGATCGAGAGTAGCGGCTTAGTTCAAAGAGTCTTTTATACAATGCCCGGATAGTTTATCAGCGGTCTTGATTCATCATTGGGCACTGTATAAAAGACTCTATTTATTTTATTAAATACCCTTAAATAAAAAACATTGTCGTTGAATATTTCATCCCTACGCCAAAAGGGGTGGAGAATCTGCTTTCATATCGGCTAACTCCACATCGGAAAGTTTGCGACGACTTGAAGAACAACAGGAACTAAAGAAAGCGCACCATCCCCGTTGACCCGCTCCCTGAATCGTCGTTTCAGAAGCGCGTGAGACATGAATAATGACTTCATTCAGTATCTGTTCACTATGCTCATTTAATTCCGTCAAACGTAATTCGTAACTGGTTCCACAATGAACGCTGATCATGGCAACTCGCTTACGAATCACTTCCGCAAATAAATCGGCGTAATAGTAATAACGACCAGGGTCAGAGGATCGTAGCGTATTTAACGAGACACCCGATTTATCTTGTAATAATCGCGCCATTTTGTGAACGGCGTCCGCGTATTGCTTACCTTCTCCATTAAAAAAATCTGAATAGGATAATTTAAGTCGTTGATGAATCTCATTCGCAAACGGATTTTCAAATTCCCTTTTATTTTTATTACGATAGCGGGTATATAAAAATGCTAAACCTGCCAGCAACACACTGCCTACACTACTCGCTACGGACGCCGCGGTTTTTACGTCTCCTAACAACGAGGAAGTTTGTGAACCGGTAATCTGCAATAGAAAATACGTCGTGGCGGAAACACCGTAGCTATCGGTCGCTGTCACCGAGATATTATAGCTTTCCGGTTGATTGATTACCCCGCTAAACGTTGCCGATGAGGGGTCATAACTAATCCCCGTCGGGAAAGCTTCTCCATCCGCCAAGGTGGCGGATAAAGTCAACGGTTCCGCATTTTGATCGATAAAAGTGTCCGAAGGAATGCTAAATTCAAACGGTTGTCCGGGAGTAAAAATCTCCGGCAAAATCGGTTGGTCCACTAACGGCGGGAAAGGAATAAATTGATAATTGATATATCTCGATACCGGCCCCACCGTAAAATACGGATCACTGACAGTGACGTTATAACTGGGTGCGGCAATACTGCCATCCTGGTGAAACTGAATCACACCACTGACGACTTGCTGCTGAGTGAAATTAACCAGTGGAACGCCAGGCGCACTAACGGTTTCAAATTGACCGTGCGCTGTTTGCACAATAAAAAATACTTGCGCATTCGGATAATCGTCACTGGCGCTTAATTGTTGCGGTGTCATTAAAACACTGCCGTTTCGCATCACGCTAAAGGAATTGACACTCAACACGGGACGCCGGTAAAACGTTACCTTCACCGCTTCAGGGGGAGGAGACAAAGCAATGCCGGGATTAATCACTTGCAAATCATAACCCGGCGGATACAGGCTATTATTATGCACAAATTCAATTTGATGAGCCCACACTGAAGATTGAGTAAACCCGGTAATAGCATGAGCCGGATTATTCACCAGAGCAAAATAGCCATTAGTCACATTGGTGACGGTAAAATTAAGCCAGGATGAGGGACTATTATCCGTCGCATTCATGTTTTGCTGACTTAATATGAGTGATTGTCCCTGATTGATCACCAACTGATTTACCCGCAATTGAGGAGAGACATCGCCAAACACCACATAGCTACGGCCTTTAGTACTTCCCGCAGGATAACTAACAGCCCCAATCAGCAGATCCGCTATTCCATCCCCATTGACATCTCCCGCGGTGCTGACTGAAGAACCACTCTCATCCCTATTATTTTCCCCATCCAGTTTAAAACCATTGGTTCCGTTTAAACTGGATAATAAAATATCCCCACTGCCACCCACTCCAGGACCGCCAAACACCACATAGCTACGGCCTTTACCACTACCCGCGGGATAACCAAAAGCGCCAATCACTATGTCGGCGTAGCCATCCCCATTGAAATCTCCCGCGGCGCTGACGGAATAACCACTATCATCACTATCATTTTCCCCATCCAGTTTAAAGCCATTGGCTCCGTTTAAACCGGATAATAAAATATCCCCACCGCCGCCCACTCCAGGACCGCCAAACACCACATAGCTGCGGCCTTTACAAGTACTGTTGAAATAACCATAAGCGTCAATCAGTAAGTCGGCATAGCCATCGCCATTGACATCGCCCGCGCCACTGACTGACCAACCACTGCCATCTCTATTATTTTCCCCATCGAGTTTAAAGCCATTGGTTCCATTTAAACTGGATAATAAAATATCCCCGCTGCCACCCACTCGGCCACCAAACACCAGATAGCTACGACCTTTACCAGCACCCGCGGGATAAGCAAAAGCCCCAATCAGCAAGTCATTATCCCCATCACCGTTGATATCTCCCACGGCGCTGACGGAGGCGCATTCTGATCATCATTATTTTCCCCATCCAGTTTAAAGCCATTGGCGCCAGTTAAACTGCCTAACAAAATATCCCCACTACTACCCACCCCAGGGCCGCCAAACACCACATAGCTACGGCCTTTCAAACTACCCGCGGGATAACTAAATGCCCCAATCAGCAGGTCATTATTCCCATCGCCATTGATATCTCCCACGGCGCTGACGGAATGGCCACTCGCATCATGATTATTTTCCCCATCCAGTTTAAAGCCATTGGTTCCATTTAAACTGGATAATAAAATATCCCCACTACTACCCACTCCAGGGCCGCCAAACACCAGATAGCTGCGGCCTTTATTACTCCCCGAGGGATAACCACCTGCCCCAATGAGTAAGTCATTATTCCCATCGCCATTAATATCTCCCGCGGCGCTGACAGAACCGCCACTGCCATCATTATCATTTTCGCCATCGAGCTTAAATCCATTGGCGCCAGTTAAACTGGATAATAAAATATCTCCATCGCCACCCACTTCAGGGCCGCCAAACATCACATAGCTGCGACCTTTATTACTCCCCGCAGGATAACCCTCTGCCCCAATCAGCAGATCCGCTATTCCATCCCCATTGATATCTCCCGCGGCGCTGATTGAACCACCACTCTGATCATTATTATTTTCTCCATCGAGTTTAAAGCCATTTTGGCCATTTAAATCAGATAAATTAAACACGACCGGAAATTGTCCTTTCATAAAATTGCTCCTTTTAGTTGGTTAATTAAAATATCTAAGGTCTAGGCAGCCCCAGTGTAGTTGAAATTTCAGTGGCTGGGAGGTCGCCGGTGCAAATCAACCCTGTAATTCCGGCCAGGGTTAATACCGGCAGTCCTTTGATTTCACATAACGCTTGGCGCTGAACACCGGATGGGGTGATCCACGAGAGCATCAGCGGGTTATGGCCGTTCAGCCATAAACTCGGATGACGGAAATCTACGCCTTCGATCTTCCATTCGCGCAAGCCGGGATGGTTCGAAGCGCCGTGCGAGAGTAAGGCCACGGCGGTGTCGCGATAGAGGATTCGATGTTGAATACCCACTGCTGCCATCCACACCATAGCTGCTCCTCGCTGGCCTAGCAGGGTTCCCACCTGGCGAATCAACAGCGTGCTTAATTCAGGCCCTTCGGGGGTCGTGCGCTTTTTCTGAGATTTGGCTTCTTTATCCTCTTGTGGCCCTATTCGACGGGTAATGAAAGTCAATGATTCGCTTCCCATCATGCCACCGATGGACAGGATGATCGGTGTTACGTGCCGAGTTATTTGAGTCTGACTGTCCCGTGGTCATTGGGGTGAGATGAAAATGTGTTTTTTAAAATGTTTTCTTCTGTATTAATCTGGAAATCACCGACCTCACGAAACGGTTAATCATATCCACCCAGCAAGGTCAGCGATTTAAATCAAAATGCCTGTTATATTTCGTTATTTTTTTGTTGCCAATATATTAATCGCTTCCTTAACGACGTCGTCTGACAGATGATTTAATTTTTTATCCGTGGCGATTTGCATTGCGGTCACCAGTAGTCGATAGAGTTGCCGGGGATTTCCCTTAGACGCCATGCGTAGTATATCAATCGCCGAGTCGGACAGTAATGTCTGCGAACAACCGGCTTCTGAAAAACCATGCAGCAGAAGCTGTTTAAAGGGTTCCGCTTCAGTGATAGGACTTAACACGCACCGCGCATGCACACGCGAGGACAATGCGGTATGGTTAGGCTGGTCGACCGCTTTGGCCAGTTCGGGATGACCCACCAACCAAACGGTCATGTAGTCCTGGGAATCAAAGACAAAGTTGAGGAAGGACGGAAAATCCCGAAAAAATTCATGCGTCAAATTTTGTGCTTCGTCGATAATCAGAATGGGTAAAATATTTTTCTGTGTTGCCAGATGAATCACATGCTCTTTAATATCGCGCCAGAGTTGAGCGCGACGGTGCGATGGCGTTAGGCCAAAGCTGAGGCTTAATTGACGATAAAAATCCAGCCGGCCAAAATCCGTTTCAGACACATAGCGAACCAAATATTGATGGGGATTTAAAGTGCTGGTAATCTGGCGAAGTGCGGCAGTTTTTCCCATGCCGGGTTCCGCCGTCAATAATCCAATGCCTGGTGACTGTAATAGCCAACGAAATTGTCTTTCCAGATCCATCAACTGACTGTGATTCCATAACTGCCTGGCGTTTTTGCCCAACGGGGCGTGTGTTAAACCAAAATGTTGTTTGTACATGATTATTCTTCCTCTTTTTTGATCGGATTGGAAAGAGGTATCCCGCAGAGCGCCTGATATTCCTCATAAGCCAGTTCAACCATATTTTGCTTTTTATTCAGCGGACGAGTCGTTCGGGTTGGACGTTGCCGTTTACGATGTAAATTATAGTCTTTATCGAGTGGTGTGGCCGCGCCCAGGGAATCGCCAAACAGTGATTCGACACGCAAAGGCGTGTGGGTATGCGGGTCGAAGAACGAGCATAACGTGTTCTCCGGATTGTTCGTAGGACACTTCAAAACGTTGTCCTTTCCAACTGACGGTACCATCTTTGCGAACGAGACGTTTATGCCGATGACAAAAAATATTATCAATCTGTGTCGCCTGAAAACCCAAAGGCCGTATCTTCACCAAATCTTCACGCCAGCGATCAATGGGTTTTTTTCCTGCTATGCCTTCGTGTGGTCGTTGATGATATACCTGCTCTATCCAGGCCCATAAGCGGGCGTTAATATCCGTGAGGCCGTTAATTTTGCCGATGTCAATTTCAGCGAGAAACTGGCTTCGAAAGGTACTGTGAAAGCGCTCGAGTTTCCCCTTTCCTTGCGGTTCATAAGCGGGACAATAAATCAGCCGTATCTCCAATAAGGCGCATATACTTCGTAAAGTTCCAGAGCGGTAAGCGGCGCCATTATCGATGATGATTTTATGCGGCAAACCACGCTTCAGTACGGCCTGTTTTAAAACGCCTTCAATGTCGACGGCGGTTTCTCCAAAACAAAATGCGCTGTGTACCAATAAACGGGACGCATCGTCTATCAACGACACCAGATATATTTTTTTCATTCCAGTCGGCGTTTGGATACTGGGTCCGTGTAAAACATCGCCGTGCCAGATATCTCCAGCATGTTCGGCGACAAAAGAGCGCCGTTCAATGGTGCGTAAATCCGCCAATATTCGTCGGGACATTTTTTGCCGCTGCAAAAAGCGATGGACGGCGGAACGCGACAGACTGTTTCGGGCCACAAGACCCTGTTTCTCCAGTAATCCAATCACGGTGTTAATCGATCTCGCCGGATTATCGGTTTTGTATTGCACGATCAGCGCCTGTGTTTCGGCGGATAATTGCGTCTGTCCTTTATCCCGGCGAATCTGCGGCGATAATCCTTCAATACCCTGACGCCGCCACGCATGATACCAGCGCAAAATCGTTTTGGGACTGACGTGCGTATGATGCGAGTGTGGAATTAAATAAGCCTGCGCGGCGAGTTGATGCACCAGTGTTTTGATTTCTCCCCGACTCAACGACTGGCGGCTGGCCAGTGGCCCTAAAACGCTTAAACGAAATAAGGCCATGGGGTGTAGCTGTTGACTCATATCGATTCTCCCTGTTGGTTTTTTGAGGCGGTTTCCCGCTGAAGAATCCAGTAAACCATTAATCCCTATTCGCCCAATAGGAGTAAACTGTGTGGGTTCGTGAGTGCGCCCGGCAGAAACCCATCCCGGCTGCCGGGTCGCTTCGTATTCATGGGATGTCTACTCCGGCGACATGGCATAAGCGCATGGCCTGGCCAAGGGATGCGATTCGAAAAACCGCCGTCCAGAAATCGGTAAAAAGAGGCGTTCTCCCCAAATCAGGGACGTGGCCGGTGAGCGTGTCTTTGTGTAACAAAAACTGCTTTGGATCTTTCAGGCGGCGTATCCAGCGGACGATCGTGTCACGGGAAGGCAGAAATGACGTAGCTGCCGCATAAATACTCTTGCCCGCTAAAATAGCCATGAGGACGGCCTGTTGTATTTCCCATAAATACCAGCGTCGGGGAGGCATATATTCGGGTAATACCGATGAGGTGTGTTGACACCCGGGACAAAAGAAACGGAAAACCGGCACGGACTCCAAAGACAGATGCGGGTTCGTCGAATCGGTATTCGTACGTTTGGCTTTACGGTCATAATGCCCATGACGCCAGGGCCCGGCTTTACCGCAATGACAGCAAAATTCCAAACGACAACGATCGGGCTCTTCGCGAAGGGTTTTGAGGTATTGCGCCAGGGATATAATATCTGCCAGAATGTGTGCCATGACTGATCTCTTTTTGGTTAATGATTCGGTTGTGCGAAAAAATACATTTTAAAGAGGATCAGTCATTTCTCAGCTTTTCACCACCTTATTCTCAAAAACTATCCAGGCCCGAGCTCAGTGGTTTAAACAAATCATGAAGCATGTGTTAATTTGCGCCTGAGCCGGGCCAATCCATTGGCGGCTCATTTTGAGAAGGGTACCGGGCGGGTTTCGCCCGCGCACCGCGTCGATCGACGTTGAGAGACTCCAGACACTCCGTGGCCCGGCGCTGTTACCGACCTTCTTCACCGCCTGTTGATCTCTCTGCGCTTTATCGTTTAGTGATGAGAACCGTAACAGTAAAATAACGTTACTGTAACGCTATTGTAATCCGACTGTCTGAACAGGGATCAGAAAGATATCATAAAATATCGATATTTATCTGATATTTTAGGCGCAAATTGACAGCGGGGTACCACGTGAAAGCAGAGACAATCCATCCGGTTCTCAAGTGGCTTTTAAATGGGGTCGTAGAAACGAGTTCCCAGCAGAAACGAGGGAGGCACGAATACAGTGCCTATGGGCTATGCTGACAACCTTATTCAACTACCTTCCCTTAACTGGACCAGAGCTAATAGGCTACTATGGTTGTCATTATTTAATGACTTTTTTAGGAAAATGCATGACTGAGTCACTGCTGTTCATCACTTTTTCTAAACCATCGTCCCAGGATCATTGGATACAATCTTCATCTCAAAATGCCAAATAACGCGGGATAAAACCAGGAGTTATGGATCAAATAACTCGGCACGTAACAATCGGGACTAAACTGCCCTGCGCCAAGGCTTCGCCGCCATACCATAGCAACACACTCAGCCGATGCAATGCGGTGAGACTACAGAGCGGTTCTTTGAGTTCCGCTTTGAAATCATCCAGCCGATCAGCTTCTACTTTTCGATAGCCGGTCAGCGTGATCGCGCTCATCCCTAACATCTGCAACAAGGCATAAGGCCCTAGATAAATTTGTACACCCGCGCCCAGGCAGGTTCCCAAGAGACCTAAACTGCGGCTAACCGGTTCTGTTCCCAAATAAAGCCGCACAATAGTTTCACTGCGGGTGGATAGGCTTTCGGATCGGGTGATTTTCCGAACTATTTGACTAACAAGGTGAGCTTCCTGCGCTGCTAAATCCTGCGTGATTTTGTGGTCTTTTTCTTCCCGGCTGCCTTCACCGGATAGGGAATGGCCCAGGAGTCTAAATAACTCACCACCCAGTCCTAAAAACGAACTGTAATACACAAAATTCCAGACTTGCGTCACATAATCACAGGGTGTTGAATGTTCACGGCGAATATCATCTTGCAGCGTTAACTCCCATCGGCGATTTTCAAGCCGAAGCTGACCTTGATGCTCCTGGAGCGTTTTCAGGTTTTCGATTACTTCCGCCGTCACTAAAAAAGACGCCAACACGGCTAACGGCAGTCCTTCGATCAGCGCGCGAGGATCGGGAAAACGCTGGGCGTACAAATGCTTCTTCATCGCCTGATCTCGCGACTGGATCGTGCGCGACGAGAGTTTATCTTCGCCCGGTTGCTGATAGTTTGACCGGCGTTGGATTTGCAATGTGCTCATAATCAAAACGGTTCGTAATGCCGCCAACAGTTCCTGGTGCAACGGAACGTTGTGGTGTTCTGTCTGCCGCCAGCGGTCGAGAATGGCTTGTACACAACGCTCTCGATGGCTATCGGTAACCGTGGTTGGTTCGATCTCGCGGGTTTGACCGTGTTGCAGCATTCCTAACACATCTTCCATTAATACTACCGAATAAGCCGTCGTCTGGGGGATTGCTTTAAAACTCAAAGCCACCTGACCACGGCAGACTTTTTCTAAAGGCCCCTTCAGCGCATTGACTAAGGACGACTGGGCAGCGACGCCCAGCACCATCACCTGCACTTGTCCATATAATTTGGGCGCGGCCTGGATGAGCGCGAGGGTGCTGAGTAATTCCGGCGTCGTCGCCGTTCGCGCCGCTTTCTGCTCTTGCCACAGTTGACTGGCCAGGGTGGTATCCGGCGCCGCATATTGGATCATCACGGCCACCGTTTGCGACTGTCCGGTTTGGGTGTTTTGGGTAGAAAACAGAAACGCGGCTCGCCAATTATCAATAAGACCCTGCCGCGCTTGCCAATAGTGCAGCAAGGCTTGCAGAAATACCGTCTCCGTGACGGTGGCTTGTGGATACGCGGTTAACTCAAATCCCCCACCGCTGTCACGGGACAATTTATTTTCAGGGGTCGGGGCGATCTGATAGGCCCGTAAAATCCCGGCCAGAATGGCGGGTGTATATGCGGAACCGCTATATTTGTATTCAGGTACATTCTCGGGTTATTTTTCTTTGGGTAGTGAGGGCACAGAAATTTCCGGTAGCTTTAGTGGGGAAATAGGCGATGGGATACTCCGCTTTTTTTCATCGTTTTCATCGATTTTTTTAGCTTCTTTTTGACGGCTAGTGATTCGCTGTTTGGGTTTCGTTGTAGGTAAAGCATACAGTTGACCCACGGCAATTTTTTTAAAGTGACAATCATCGGGTAATTCAATCCTTATCCGTGATGCCGTGAGTATGTTTGAGATCATTCCTGTGAATATCACCACTTCGATTTCCGTAAAAAGCTGACGAATCCCGGCCATCAGGGTTTTGTTTTTGAGATAGCGTTTCATTTTTTCGGGTTGTTGGTCGCTGATCCCATGTTGATTCCACAACTCTTGCGCTAACGTCAGATTGGGGCTTAACCAGCGGATCATTAAGCCCCTGGATTGTGCTTGATCGGTGGAAAACAGATACAGCACCGCCCGTTTTTCCACTTTTCCCTGCCGGTCATGCCAATACTTTAAGGTATTTTGCACAAAGAAATCACCGTTGAATACACTCCCATCACGGCTTACTAATTCAAATTCATGGGAATGCGCCTCGGCTTTTCCTTCGGTAGCCGGCAGACAACGCTCAATCTCCCATTGACCGGTTGCACCGTCAGTGCTTTCTCCCGTTCCGATTTTCCACGTCAAAGCCTGTGACGGTTTTGACGTTTTCTCATCCAGAGTTTTTAAGGCTTCCGTCAACCACGACGCTTCTTCCGGATCGAGGGTTGGTTTCGAAGAGTCAAGGGAGGGGGATGTAGATGAATGTGAGGACGATTGAACAACGGTTTTGATATCCGTTTGGATATCTGATATTGAAGAAGCCATCATCGCTCCTGATGAAGCGGCGGAGGTCGCCGGCGATGTTTCCAAGGATTGAGGGGGTTCGATCAGCACTGACCCTAACACCGTTTGTAATCGAGACAAAGACAGCCGATCTGCCTCAACAAAACTGACTCCGCCATAACTGACCGCCATGATCGCAAAATACAGCGCCCACCAACTACTGTCTGACGATTCACTACAGATATCACGGCAACCATGGAGAAACCCCAGCGGTTTAAACACGGGTTCTACCCTGATTAGGACAGTACGGCCTTGATGCATGGCCGGAACCTGACAGCCTCGTATTAACACTTGACAAAAACCTATGATTTCCGCCGGCGCTTGATTCGGTGCGAGCTGTTTCTGAGGATCAAAATAATACATCAAGGGATTCTGATCATTCCCCACGGATTTACCTTCGGAAGGCTGGTAATTTTGCGGCACAATCACTATAGTCCGCCACGCATTCATTGTCACCCCGGAGGAGTGGGATTTTTGTTCCGTTTGCGGCTGCGCGACCAACATGACCACCGGTTTCTTCAATGGCGTCCAGGGCCGCAACGCCTGCATATACTGGACCGATCCCGCCGCTTGCGCAGACCCCTTCGCCAAAGGCGACGCCTGCAAAGACAACGCCGGATTGATCAGATGGATATCGTCACCCCATAGCCGCCGCAGAATGGTCATCATCTGCTGAGGTTTAAGTTCAGCGGAGGATATAGGTGATAACAAGAGCGAATCTGAATTTTTGGTTTCTGATAAGGCTGATAATAACTGTTTGAGAGCGAGTCCTTTCATGGGTTTATCCTTTTGTTCAGTGAATCCAATCTGTTTTTGAAAATCGGTCCAGGATGGCTATTGCACCACCGTTTCGCTCTGCACTTTTTCTTGCTGTGCCTCTGCTTGTTGCTGCTGCTGATGTTGACGATACAACTGAATAAAATCCAACGGCGCCAAATATACCGGTTGTAAATTGGATTGGGTTAAAATCTGATTGATCATCACCCCCGCGTACGGAAATAAAAAATTAGAACAAGTCCCGTACAATACCATCTCCCGCTGTCGAGGATCTTCAGTGGTGATGGTAAATAATCCCGCTTGTTCAAAATAAATCTCAAACACCGGTTTATCCTCTTGTTGGGCGTTGATCTGCAAGGCCAGAATCACCTCCGTCCGTTCATTGCCCACCTTGTTGAGGCGTGGATTCGCGCGCAAATCAATTTTTGGATTCCACGCTTTCGTCCAGTCTTCGGGCAATCCCTGGACCACGACGCGTTGATTTTTACTATAAATCCGGTGGATTTGAATGTTCACCGACTTATCGGCCGTATTGAGTTCTTTTGACATGATGAGTGCTCCTTGTAGTTGAATAAAAAAACAAATGAGGGTGAGGAACGAGAATCTTGCCTGGCAAGAGGGAAAAATCATTTCAGATAGAAACGCGACAGAAAAACATCCTGCTCAATCATTCATGAAATGCTATATTACTGAACTTCCCTTTCTCAGCACCTGGTCTTACTCTTTCCTTAGTACATTAATTAGCCGCCGGTGACATTTCCTTATTTTCACAGCTTTGGGACGTGTCTATTGTTAATGAGACTGACAGGTTTGTAAATAAAAAAATTCTTAAGATTCAATTAAGGAAACTTCACAAATTGAACTTACTCGATAAAGGCTCCTATTCTCAAGACACCCATTTTTCCTAATGATCATGCCCCGTCATAATTATCATAAAATCTAAAAAATGACCGGAGCGATCTTTGTTTCAGCCACTTCAAAAATTCCGGCTTATCATTTTTTATTTAAATGAGGTCACCACAACGTTTTTGTGATGAAACGCCAATCCCAAATGTAAAATGCGTTGGATACCCAAATGGCGTAAACGCTGGGCGTAATTGCGTTCGATAATCTGTTGTAACGCTTGCTCGGCGGCTTGTGATAAAGGAATGTTAGAATCCGGCACGGTTTTAAATTCCATGACAATGCCTAACTGTGAGCGATCCTTGCCGTTGCTGCAATGGGAGAGATAATCGCTTACTCATAACCCACCCACTCCGGTTTTAGTTTTGTTATGGGATGAAGAGGACAAATGAGTGACCGGCGTGGTCGAGGGCGTCGTTCGTGGCGGAATCATCAGTCCGGGGCCGCTAGGAGTGGTCAAACCGGTGATGGTCGAGCTGACCAAAGCCATCGTTGAGGAAGTATGGGTGACCGGTGTCGAAAGTGAGAAAGAAGAGGATGACGCTGGCTGCCGGGATGTAGGAACAAAGAGTCTGCCCGATTGCGATGTACTCATCGTGGAAGACATCGTGCTGGATGAACTCGATGACGAGCATGAACTGCTGGTTGAAGTGATCGGGGCAGGCAATGGTTTGGGTTGAGATTCGAGACTCTTTAGAAAGCCAAATGAGAATCTTGATTTTTGTTCAGGGACAGAGGTAAGACGAGATTTTGCCGGTGTGGATTGGTTTGTAGCTTGGCGTAAGGTATTGACTAACTCTTTTAAAATTTCTTGTTCGCCACGGTTTAATTTATCCACATATTTATGAAAATAACCCAGCTTTGATAAATACTGTTGCCGTAATTCTCTTTGATCACCAGTTGGAGGATAAGCTTCAACCAATAATTGATCGGCTTGAGCGAGTAGTTCTTGATTGGAATACCGAGGGCGGCGCGTAAATAAGCTAGCAAAAATGGAGCGCGACGGTATTCCTTCGGATTTCACTTCTTTGGCTTCAACGGTCCCTACCAAGATCTTTCGGAATAGTCCGAATAAAGCAGGCAATTTTGACGACGGCAGAATCTTCCCGCCACATTGTTCAATTAAGGTGCGCTGAAAAAGTTGCAGCCCCTGCACATCGGTGAGGTCGCAACCGAGGAAGGTAAGCACCGGCAAGTGTCCCCACTGTAGCCAGGCTAATGCCCAGCGGTCAGGTACATTGGGCTGCCAAGAGAGATGACGCCGCAAAGCCGCGACGACACCATTGTTGCAACCCATAAATAAAGTGTCGTTGCGCCACAGTAATTGGCTGACCGGCGCAGGCGCGTGCCAGACCTGCAGGCAGGCGCCTGTTCGGGTATCCCACAGCCGCACCGTCCGATCCTCACTTCCCGACGCCAACTGCGACCCATCCGGCGCATAGGACAGACACCAGACTTCTTCTGTATGCCCCTTCAAGACCTGGGCGGGCTGCCCCCCGCGCGGGTCCCACAGCCGCACCGTCTGATCCAAACCTCCCGACGCCAACTGCGACCCATCCGGCGCATAGCTCAGCACTTAACCAAATCAATATGCTTTTTCAAATCGCTCATCTGCTTACCTTTGCGCGGGTCCCACAGCCGCACCGTCTGATCCAAATCCAAACCTCCCGACGCCAACTGTGCCCATCCGGCGCATAGGACAGGCAACTGACCGCACCTGTATGCCCCGTCAAGACCTGGCCGGGCTGCTCACCGCGCGGGTCCCACAGCCGCACCGTCTTATCCTCACTTCCCGAGGCCAACTGCGCCATCCGGCGCATAGGTCAGGCAATTGACAAACTCAGTATGCCCCGTCAGGACTTGGGCGAGCTGCTCGCGGCGCGGGTCCCACAGCCGCACCGTGTTATCACCATAACTACCACCCGAGGCCAACTGCGCCATCCGGCGCATAAGCCAGACACCCGACTCCACTCGTATGCCCCGCCAAGACCTGGGCGGGCTGCTCACCGCGCGGGTCCCACAGCCGCACCGTCTCATCCCCACTTCCCGACGCCAACTGTGCCCATCCGGCGCATAGGCCAGACACCCGACTCCACTCGTATGCCCCGTCAGGACCTCGCCGGGCTGCTCACCGCGGGGTCCCACAGCCGCACCGTCTCATCCCCACTTCCCGAGGCCAACTGCGACCCATCCGCGCTAGGCCAGACACCCGACTCCACTGTATGCCCCGCCAAGACCTGGGCGGGCTGCTTGCCGCGCGGGTCCCACAGCCGCACCGTATCCCAAGACCTGAGTGGGCTTCTCGCCGCGCGGGTCCCACAGCCGCACCGTATCATCCGAACTTCCCGATGCCAACTGCGACCCATCCGGCGCATAGGTCAGGCACCTGACTGCATCCGTATGCCCCGCCAAGACCTGGGCGGGCTGCTCGCCGCGCGGGTCCCACAGCCGCACCGTATCATCCGAACTTCCCGACGCCAACTGCGAACCATCCGGCGCATAGGACAGACACCAGATTCCACTTGTATGCCCCGCCAAGACCTGGGCGGGCTGCTTGCCGCGCGGGTCCCATAGCCGCACCGTCCCATCCCTACTGCCCGACGCCAATTGCGACCCATCCGGCGCATAGGACAGGTGATTGACTGCTCTTGTATGCCCCGCCAAGACCTGGGCGGGCTGCTCACCGCGCGGGTCCCACAGCCGCACCGTCTGATCATCACTTCCCGACGCCAACTGCGACCCATCCGGCGCATAGGACAGGCACAGGACTCTAGTCGTATGCCCCGCCAAGACTTGGGCGGGCTGGTCCCCGCGCGGGTCCCACAGCCGCACCGTATGATCCAAACTTCCCGACGCCAACTGCGACCCATCCGGCGCATAGGACAGGCACGTGACTTCATCCTCATGCCCCTTCAAGACCCGGACGCGCTGCTTGCCGCGCGGGTCCCACAGCCGCACCGTATGATCATCACTTCCCGACGCCAACCGCGACCCATCCGGCGCATAAGCTAGGCACGTGATTTTATTCGTATGCCCCGCCAAGGTATGAATCACTGAACGAGCCGCGCGATCGTAAATCAAAATGTGCTTACCCGCCGCAATCGCCATCAAATTCGGGTCGCGCGGATGCATCACCATCGCTGTCACTTTCCCTTCTGCCGCAACACTAGGAAATTCACCGAACTGAACGCCTCGCAGCGTCGCTCCTGACAATAAGCAGTCGCTCATCCATACGGAGCGCAGATCGGCATCGGACAGATCAGCGTGGCTGAGGTTAACCTGATCCCAGTAACTGCCGGTTAAATCCGCACCCGGAATGCGGATGCCGGCTAAATCCAAGCCGCCAAACACATAGCGCGCCCGATTGAAAACCGTGATGGCATTGGCGCTGGCAATGGCCACCGCCGGTTCCGTTTTGCTGCGCTCGACCAAGGTCCACAACGCCGCTTTTAAGTCAGGATGGGCTTTCACCCGATCGGCCAAAAACCGGGCCTGGTCAGGGGTGATATGTCGGCAGGCCAGCAACGCCACCGCCTGAACCTCACTGCGCGTAAAGAGTGGATGGATCGCGGGCGTTGTGACGCCCGGGGACAGGACTAGCTGCTCCGCTGCCGCGGTGGTCATAAAATAATCCAGCAGCGAGGCATGGATAAAGCCCCAGGCGTGGTCTGCGCTCTCACGCAGCGGACAACCCTGACGCAATAAACGGCTGTCGGTTAGTCCCTCTCCCAACAGTTCATGCTGCCAGTTCACCGTTGTTTCCTTCTCTTCCGTTGGATGATCCTGGGCGCTGACTTGCCCGGCCTGGGTCAGTTGCTGGGCGAAGCTCAGACAGAATGCACGATAAGCGGCTTTGAGCCACACTACCTGCACGTCATCGCTACCGGCTTGGGTTTTGAGTGTCTGCATCGCCGGCTTGCCAAGGATGGCTGCCGGGTCTTTCAGGAACGTCTTGGCCTGCCAGGCTTTTTTGGCCTGACGGGTAAACCAACTGTCCATAAAGCGGTCGTACAACGCCGCGCGGGTGATGGGGATTCGTCGAGTGGTGACAGGAGATGGGATGGACTGGGATTCTTTGGTCTCTTTGACTTCTTTTTCGTCTGATGGCTGTTGCGGGCTTTTACCCCCCTTTTTCAAAGGGGGGAATAACGGTGCTTGCGCCAATTCCGGTAAAATCGATAACGTCATCCATAACATAAATGGCGTATCGATCAGGGTTTGCAGTTCAGGAATCGCTTTGAATTCGGCTTGATAGCGGGCTGCATTCCAGTCTCTCGGACGCTCAGGATCGTTTTGGTGTTGAGTGACATATTTCTCGATGTAATCCTGGGTCTGTTGGGGGGTGAAGGGCGAAACGTGGCGGGTGCGATAGCGCAACCGGTCCGGTTTGATCGTATCTGTGTGCGGCACAAAGCTGTCGTTCTCCACCAAGCCCTGCACTCGCTGGCTGCGACAGCCGATGATCAGCTTGACCCGTCCTGCATAGTCCCCCAAGTGATTGGCGTCGTACAGATTGGGCGCGGACTGGCCAGGAATTTCATCGTAACCGTCGGCAATCCAGACCGTGTGATAATCGCTTTGCAACAGACGGATTTCCGCGGAGGTGAAGCTGATTTCCGGCAGATGCGGGTAATAATCCCAGAGGTTCCGGGGATTCACTTGCGTCGATTGTAGCGGGATAAACAGGGGTATCGGCGCTGTGGGCGCGGGATCGCCCGGGCGATAGGCTTGCCAGGCCGGGTCTTGCCACAGGGTTCTCAGCAGATTATGGTTAAAGGTGCTTTTACCCGCGCCGGCCAAGCCTTGCAACAGCAGCACGTGCGCACTGCCTTGCAATAATTCGCGTTCTACCCAGGGAGATAACGGCTCCGACGGCAGTCCCGTCCCCGCCTGCGCCTGACCGTTGGGCGCAATATAGCAAGATAGTTCCTGGGTGATATACGGGTCTGCTAAGACTTTCTCCCGCAAACGGTGCAATTTCACGCCCAGGGTGTATTCCGGTGATTGCTTGTCCTGCCAGCAGGGTGGCTGCTGTTGGCTTTGCGCCAGCAGGATTTTAAATTCAGCCGTCGCTGTCTGCGGGGGGGTAGTAAAACCTGTTGGCGCTAACGGTTTTTGATCCTGTTTTGCCGGTTGGCTGCTTGGGCTTTCCCCAGAGACCGAAGCGCCCTGTTTGAGTATATTCGGCAGCAAACTTTGGAATAATTCAGACGATAAATCACTCCATTGAGAATCGATCACGGGTGCAATTTTCTCTACCGGCGCAACACCCTGCCCGGGTAAATCCGGCATCAGGCTTTGTAACGCCTCCGGCGACAGACCACTCAACTGGAGATCGACGATGGTTGAAGTGGAAGAACTGAATGAGGTAGAGGTAGAGGTATGGGAAATGACGGGTAATTTATTTTCGTTGATCGCTGTTGTCGATGAGGATATTGGATCGCGTTCAGGCTGGTCTGTTTTTTTCTCTACCGGCGCAACGCTTTGCCTGGCAAGTTCCGGCATTAAGCTGGCGAACATTTCCGGAGATAAATCACTATCATTCCAATCACCCTTCGGCTTTGATGGAGAATCACTGACGGATACTTTCCTTCCGTTGTTGCTGGATAACTGAGGTTCTACTTTCACTTCACTCGGCGTTAATGGTTTGGTTTCCTTGTTTTCTAAGTGGATGGATGGCGTCAAGCTGCTGGTCTGCCGCTTCAAAGTAGGCTGGGATTGCTCTGCCTTGATGGCCTTCTGCCATAAGTCTTCCAGCACCTGAGCGATCTGGCTGGCGGCCGGATGTTGAGTGGGATCCTGCGTCCAACAGGCTTGAATGACTACCGCTAATTCGGGTGGGCAATCGCTCGGAATCGTTTCACGATGACCCGCGGTCACGTGCCCCGTCACGCGGGTTTGCACCTCCAGTTTCGTTTTACAATTCGCCGTCAATGCCTTATAGGGGATCCGACGCGTCGTCATTTCCCAGCCAATCACCGCAAAACTATACAGATCGCTGGCGGACGTGGCAGCTTTCCCTTGCAGCACTTCAGGCGCATTCCACAAGGTCGTGCCAACTTCTTTGGTTTCTTTGACTTCCGATTTTAACGCCGACAAGCCGAAGTCACACAGCTTGGCCCGACCTTCAGCATCCAACAAAATGTTCATGCTCTTTAAATCCCGATGCAATAATTCATGCGCATGCAGGACACTTAATCCTAACGCAATATCGCGCAACACCTGTAAACGCCAAACCCACGAGAGTTCTTGATTGTTGTCTTTTAACCGATCGTATAGACTACCGCCCTCTGCCAATTCCATCACCAGCAATGGGGGTGACTCTAACGATAACCCTAATGATTGAATGAGAAACGGCGAATGCAAATTAGCCATTACCGCCGCTTCATTTTTTACTTCTACTTGTTGCTTGTCTGATAACTCTTTTTGCTCAAATCGTTTGACTGCTACAGGTTGGCCATAATACATTCCACGCAGCACTTCGCCAAAGAAGCCTTTGCCTAAAGCTTTTTCATCGGCATTGGGTAAGATCAGCTTCTTCCGATTAAACACTAAACCTTTGGCCGGGGTTAAAGCGATAGGAGCCGGTGTGACTTCTTGCGCTGCACTGCTTATTTTTCCTTGGTACCGTCCTTCCCAAGTATTGAAGTCACAGGCGAGATCACTGGTATAACGCCCATAACGGGCGGGCAATAACTGACCCTCTGCACTGTGCGGCATGAAATACGTGCTTTCTTCCAGTTTAAAGGCAGTGGACGACGTGCTGTGCAACAGCAACCGAGTGCGACTCTGATGTAATGCGTTGACTTCGTAGAGATTGCAAGGCTCGGCTAATTGACTCATCCCCTGCACCAGCCAGAACAATGCATAATGGCTTTGTAAGGTTTGCCATTCACTGTCGGTAAAATCCGACATCCCGTCGGGGAGTTGATACGTGCGGGTAAATAAGGGTGAATTGATGCCGGACTGATGCAGGTTAATGAACAGCGGCAGCCAGGCGCTCGGCGGCGGATCGCCGGGACGATAGGCTTGCCACTGCGGCGCTTGCCATAACCGCCAGGCGGCATCTTGAAAAGAGTGACTCGGCTCTTCGCTCTTCTCTCCCAGCCACAGCAGCATTTCAATTTTGGATTCTTCAATGAGGGTGCGTTGGATTTCTTCCTGTAATTTCGGTAGCGACGCTTTGGACTCCGTCGGTTGCGTTAAACTATCCCGCAAGCTGCACAGTTTAACACCCACCTGATAGCGCGGATCATTGGCGCTCAGCCAACTCACGGTTTGATCATCCACCAACAGGAGATTGAGTGAACCGCTACCCTGTTCGGCCTGTTGCCACAAAACGTCCAACCCTTTCGCCAAAGTCTTTAACGAAGGACGGGCTGACACGGTCGAGTCCGTGCAGGCTCGAATCAGGACGATCACCTCCGGCTGACAATGCTGCGGTAAACCTTTGCCTTGCTTCCAATCGTCCACCAGTGTCATCGATCGGCTGACCAGACACCATAATAATTGTCCCAAAGCAAAAACATCATCGGCGTCAGCCACTGCCGTTTCGCTGAAATAAGGCAGAATTTGTGCACGGCCTTGGGCATCGAGATAGAGTTGCTGCGGATTCCAGGTGATATGGGTCGCGCCGGAAGCCCGGCATTGATACAACCCCACCGCCACGTCACGCACCATCCGATAACGTTCTGCATCGGTGGCGGAAGAAACCACAAACTCACGCCATCTCATTGGGGGCGGTGCTTCCATCACGATGAGATTGGCTTTCAATATTTTACAAGTCCCTACGACCGGCAACCAAAAGGGCGAGCGGCATTGATACAAAGCTGCCCAGGACTCCACTCCCCTCTCAGCGGGCTGATACAACCCGACCACCGCTCGCCCGTCATAAACGACAGTCTGTAAGGTCATCATTTCTTTCTCTTCCTGAACCGTCTGATCAATGTGCAAATCGGCAGACCGCAGAGTCGGCAACGTCGCCGTTGGGGAATCAGGCGAAACGGTTTGATTAACTGGCTGAGGGGATTGACCGTCAGTCAGTGATGGGGGTGGTTGAAGGGTACCGGTTGAATCTGAGGGATTTGGTCTTTGCATGCCTGTCTCCTTATGGCTTAAAATCCAATTCAATGCTTCCGTATTTTAATGATTCATCGTGGCCGTGTAAATTTTTGTTGGGTGGTAATCACTGACCACCGTCGGGACATGCTCACGGAGGGAAATCGATTTTGCGGATTGAACGTGCGTAAAGGTATCGATCTGAGAGACAAGCCTGTTAGTATCCTGCTCAATAGACAATTCGACTGGGTTCATGTTAACTCCTGGTTTAAAAAATTAAATGCCTTTCCATCGGCAAACCGATTGTTATTGGGACGATAACCGTGACTATAATTAATGATCCTGCAGCAAAAGTGAAGAGATAAACCAAAAAAATCTTTCTATTCACCCATAAAAATGACGACGCCGATACCGCCAGAAATCCTGAATCAAACCGCCCGTGCCAGGAAAAAAGCAACTGGTGTTTCAGATTATTCCTAAACCAGATTAACAGTGGAACATTAAAGCTGTCAATTGAATTCCTGAACGTTGATCACTGACAACTTTAAACATCGCCTATGCCTTTCCAAGACTCACCCTGTAATTTAATCAATAATTCATTGAATACCGTATTATAGGCTTGCTCTAATGAATACTGTTTTACTTGACCCGCTGATAATAAGGGTTGAATATCCTGATTAAATACGATGTCTTTTTTCTTGGCGAATAAATTTTTCTCAAATTCAGCGCGCGAAACGGGAGTATGGTCTTTTTGCATATAATGTTCAAAAGTGCTGATCATGATGTCTTTATTTAAAAGATGGAGTTGTTATCCCATACCACAAATCATATAAATCCCTCCCTTTTTTACGCTGATACAAGGCTCTTAATTTGGTAGCCAATAACTCTTCAATCGAATAAGTTAAGACCTGTGATTCGCCCTGGAACCAATTATTATTCACAGGAAAATATTGACTGGCATAAGGTTGCACATTAAAGTGTTCGCGCGTATTGATTTCAATTTTCACCTTTCGGGTGATCACGGGTTCTATTTCGGTTTTGAATCGGTAATATAAAGTAAATCGACCCTGGTTTTGCTTCCATGCGGGGTTTCCCAGCCAGTGGTCAAGGCAGCTTCGAATGGCGTCAACGGTATTGCCAATGGGTTCAGCATGCCGTTGCACAAAGTCTAAATCTTCACTGAATCGTCCTGCAGGGTTGAAATATAATTTATGCAATGCCGTGCCGCCACGAAACACCAGATTTTGAGCGATGACCGGATGATGATACAGTTCACAAATCACTCGTGATAATACTAAATCGTGTTCGACCTGATCAGGTGTACCCCACGGGACAACGTTGCGCCAGGCGGTAATCGCAGTTTGTGAAATCATAATTCATCAGGCTCCACGGGTTCATTGACTAAAATATTCCAACGACGATTAATACTCAGGACAGGCTGATCGCTGCCAGAGACTAATAACCGCTGCAGCACTTTTTTATCCTTTAATGCTACGGCTAAAGGTTCAAGATCAATTTTTGTCTCTAAAATATCGAGCAGATAGCCTAACCGTTGGGCGGCAGTCGTTTCAATGATATGGTTATTCAATAATGCGGCTAAGATCTTTGGGTTAAGCCGTTCTGCTAATTCACACAGCACAGTAGCTACCTGGTTAATCTGACCGGCAGCCGTCATGTAGCGAACTAAATCAACCGCTGTTATTTCGGGTGTAGAGACGTTCATAGTGCCTGATGCAGTTTTGATGGGTTGATAGGATTGAGATGCAATATTTTTTTTATAAAAAAATTGAATCCGAACTTGTCCGACGGTAATCGGACGCGTGGGTTTATCGGTGATGATCTGAAAGACCATGGGTTGTTGATGAGAAGCTTCGTGTAATCCGGCTGCGGTTAATAAAGCGACATAATAGTTTTGATTTAAGTATTTCATCAAGGCGTCAATAAACCAGGTGGCCGGTAGGGAACCGGTGGCCCGATATTCCAGGGGTATTAAGGTGTAAAAATCTCCCCGGATACGATTTAATTTAATTTGGGTCATTAAACGGTGCGCTGCCTTTCTAAAAGCGTTATCAGTTAGCCGCAGTTTTTCTAAAACTTCCTGACGCACAAACCAGTATTGACCTCTGGACTGGAGGTACTCAAGGTAATGTGGCAGGGTCGATATTTCCTCTTTCATGATCAAATCATGCCATAAAAAGGCTTTATTTGCAAACGAAAGATGGGTATCCTTAGCCGCTGGCGCGAGAATGACAGATATACCCTTACTAAGCAGTCCTGGGCGGTTACTCGATCACTGTAAGTTGCAAGTGAAGTGGTTCCTTTCAGGGAGACAGTGGGAGCTGATTATGTTGGCCATCCATGATCACTCTTCATTCGATTGGCTGCCCGAAGTATGACTGTAGATAAAAACGGCCACTTTTTTTCGATATTCAACGGAAAAAATATCCATGCAATGGAAGATTATATTTTTCACATCAATGATGATCTAAATTGTTCAGATCATGTCCTATTTTCCCCGTTTTACTTTTCCCAACACACCAGAAAAAGAGAAAAAGAGAACTTGTCCATTTTTTTATCTCTGTGTTGTATGAAATAAACAAAATTGAGCGAGAGATAAAGGTTAAAATCTATACAAGTTCTCTTTTTCTCTTTTTCTGGTGGGGTAAAGAATTTAAAACGCGAATAAGATCACTCAGGGATGTCATTTTTTAAACAATGGAGCAATTAGAAAACGTCATTTAATCGATCCCGCCAATGAAATTAAATACTTGTAAACTGACTACTCTTGACTGCATGAATCCGTTGGCGCTGTCTTCTTCTTCAGATATCACATAAAAAATGGTTTGTAATGATACCTTGTCTACATTTGCGGATCGGTCTTCAGAACCTACGAGGATAATACCATGACTAATAATATCCCTGAATCCATTATTAAATTACCGAATTGGGAGCAAGCCGCCGCCTGGAACGAACCGATCCTGTTTGAACCGTTGGAAACCCCGGAAATCCCGGTGGACTGGTTGCCCGGCGTGTTGGGTGAATTTGCCGGCGCTTTGGCCCAGGCCAGTGAAACCCGCCGGCGCTCAGTGTCATGACCTTATTAGACCTGAGTTTTGAGTTAATTTATTTAAAAATCATCAACTTATGTTATGCTCAGTTTATGATCAATAAACAAAAGATAAAAATACCCTATAAAAATAGCTATTTTTGGATGATAAAGAAAATACAAAAAATTAGCTTATTACCCAGTTATTGAAAAATTATCATAAAACTCAAAACTCAGGTTATTAGGGGTATTATCGACCGCTTTAGCCGGTTATTGCGCCGTCTCTCCTAAATTGGGTTGGATTGAACCCGTGAATATTTATACGCTGATCGCACTGCCGCCGGCCAATCATAAATCCCTGGTAGTGCGGGCCTACACCCAACCGCTCTGGCGTTGGGAAAAAGAGCAGAAAAAACAGAAAGTGTTTCTCAGTATAATTTTATCATTCCTTCAAGTCACCTCGAATGTCTTTGAAAGGCTACTGCTACTGGAAGTATGGGCACTGCTTCCCGGACTGATTGAACTGGCACTCGAACCAGCACTATGAAATAAAGTCGGAGAAGAAGGCAAATACTGCTCTAAGACCTGTTTGGCTTCGGATCCCGCTGTGGCGCGAAGATAAGCGGTTAAACCAGCGACAGTCTGTCTTAATATCGCCAATTCTTGTTGTAATAGCCATAATTGCGCAGAGGATCCGTTGTTCTGACATTCCTAGGACGTTTTTAGGATTTTTTTAATTAAAACGGCGTTTTTCTTGATTCTATTTCCCACTTTACAATTATTTCTGCTAACTTTTTATAAAAAAATCCCACTTCAAGAAAAATCATTGTTCTACTTAATTATGCGGTGGGAAATAGAAGCAAGGAATGACGAAAAATTTCTACTAAAGTGGGGATTTAAGCACATTATTTGGTAGTTTTAATTAAAAAAATCCTAAAAACGTCCCAGGAATGTCAGGTTGTTCTCTTTATCCGGGGCGAATGGAGTCCAGGTCAATGGTGCAATCAGATCAACTGGACTGAGGGAGGATTTGCTCTCCTCCGGCGCAATCGACTCCACTTTGACACAACGATAACAATTTTCCTGTAAATAATTAGCGGCATTAATTTCGCCTTCCGTACCCGGACGATATCCGTAGTGCAAACCCCGCGCATTCACATGCTGATAAAATTTGTGCTGGCCATTAAAGGTGGTTTGAATACCGGCATACTCGATCCATTCACTGCCTTCCCAATCAGCGTCTGGCTCCGGTTGTTTCGTCACCAGGGGAAATTTTTTAACGATTTCTCCGCGTTTCAATGATTCTTCGAGTAGTTGTTGAGGTGGATTATTCGACAACGCATCACTATTCGTCAGCCAGTCCTGATAAATCCGTACCGTGCAACATTGGGCAAACGATTGCAATCCCGATTCGGTGAGTTTAAGTAATCCGGCCCGATAAGTGAAGGATATCTGGCGGGCAAAGACACCGGCGATCTGTTGCAACTGCAGCAATACCGCCGTGGCTGACGACAATTTGACTGACGGCAATAAGCGCTGCAGAATCATTTCACTGCCTTTGAGACTTAAAGTAAAGGATATCCCTTCAATCTGATCATACTGACCGGGAGCGCGATCCGCGGCATGCGTAACCTGGGCATAGACCGCAATGCATAGCCCTAATAGCTTTTGGTACAGTAGGCTTTGAAAACAGGTCAGCGGGTTATTGTCCTGGTAGACGGCTTTCATCTCGATAAGCCGTTGACGGATATCGCGCAACGCACTATCCACTTCACCCCGTTTCGTGTGAAAATGACCGTGATGGGGCGATTGCACAATCTGGTTGAGCATCGCTTTGCGCGTTTCTTCCGTTTTTACCCGGTTTAACTGTTGCTTCTGATCTTTGCGCTCTTTGTTATCCTGAAAGGGTTTTTTCAGTGACAGTGGACCCGGACTGCGATCTTCCCAGGAGTTTGGTCGTGATAAACTCAACGGATAATGGACACTGCCACTGAAATCCAGAGTAGATTCCGTTGAAACCGATTTGGTAAAAGACGGCGGGATCTGGAAAAATAAGTATCACTGCTTACTTCAGGCCCCAATAAGATTTGCAGTAAGCCATCCAGCAAAGCGGTTTCCTGAGAAATACTGCCGGCAATCTTCAGCAACTCCACATTTTTATTCTTCGCTCCCAGGTGGTGAAGGAGAATACTCGCGTGACAAATCCCCTGCTTTTCAGGAGTCGATAAGGTCTTCTGGCCGGACAATAGCTCGGTCTTTTTCTCATCCACCCATTGCATCAACCCGGATTGCATGGCCTGTATCGGCTGCAGTACCGCAGCGCCGCAGTGATACTGTGCAAAGGTAACAATCACCGCCCATTGGCGGATTAATCGGGACGCCAACACGACATCGCCATGGAATATCTGCGAGATCGCAGAGCAGAAGTGGATCTCGTCAACGATGTCCATCCCTATCACCGGCGCTGACAACAGGATAATTAAGGAAGATACAATGGGGCCGGCCACAGGAATCAATTTAGCGGCGGAAGACAACCCTTTAGCCAGCCATCCTTTGGCGCTCGTATCATCCTGATTTTTCCGCTACTGATCGCTATCGCGCCAATAATCGCCTGATTCAATTGCCGGGAGAGTATGAGGCAATAATTTTTCTGTTGATCATCCCGTTCAATCTGTTTAAGGGAAGGGACGAGACCGGAGGAGTGATGATTTCATCCTGAGTCGTATCTGACGAACTATCCGGGCGATACTGATCCATTTTAAATTCTTTAGCGAGTTGCATTTTCCATGCGGAAAGATGGGTTCCCTGAAGATGATCCAACTGTTGGAGAAACAGGGTTTTGATATTGGATTGCGTTTCTATCCAGCGTTGAAAAGTGCGCATGATTTTAGCTGCTTCGGAGAGGTTGACGACCGAAGGAATTAATCGGGAACGATCATTGTAGATAGACCCCCGGCGGGCGATGTCATGGTCATTGTTCACCACATACAACGAAAATAAACAGGCTACTCCCAGGGTGTTCGGTGAGTGAATAAACAAATGCTCTTTTAAAATCGCCATTTGACGTTCGCCATTGAGTCGCAAAAATAATTCAATCATCGGCCAAAAACTGTGAATGCCGACGGTTTGATGTTCCAGATAGTCGCCGCCTTCCGGTGACGCCCGGGTTAATTGGCCGGTGACGATTTTCTGTTTTTCATCTAAAGCGCCATACACCCCCGGATTTTTTCCACTGGTTTTGGCGATCATCTGAAAAGTCAGTTCAGTGGTTTGCTTATGCTGATTCAGGACATACACGATTTTTGGTAAATCCGATAAAATCAGCCGATATAAAGTCACCTGACTATATTCCGGATAGATTTGATCTGGATGCAGACCGGTGCTCAGGCGGTGATACGCTTTTAGCAATTTATGCGGTAATAAATTTTCATGGCTACGGTTAAGAATAAAAAACCGTTTATGGACATTGGCATATTTCCAAAAACACTGTTGAGCGACTTCTCCGGGAGAAAAATCCGCTAAATCGGCATAATCCGCCAAATCGGGTAATAAGCAGGATTTGAAATGCGGTTTCAGTTGAGTCAGGACATGGCAAAAAGTAATGATTAAGAGCAACTGATCATCAATGGTCATCATGGGACTGATGCGCGTATCGTGGAACAGGGGAAATTTGATTTTAAGCACCTGACCTTGTTGAATGAGTGACAGGGGTAACATCACTTCCAAATACACAAAAGAGAATTGAGACTGTCCCTCCTCCGTATGGATATCGGTTCCCCATTGATCCAGGGGAGTTTTTAAAAACAGCAGGAGCGGATGGCATTGCTTCACCTCCGCTAACATGGTGTCATCCTGATGGAGCGCCATGCGCCATTGGCCGAGAAACTGTTCTCTTTTCTTTTTAAATTTCACCAGAAATTGACAAAATTCCCTGACTTCCAGGGTATAGGGCGTGACGTCCTGTTTAAAATCAGGCAATGGGGATAACTTTTTACTGATTTCCAGTTCCAATACCGCTGATTTTTCCTCATTATAATACGCTCTCAGATAAAAGTTTTTCCAAAACTGTGAATCTTTAATCATTAATCGGCATTGCGTTAACATGGGTTGTCTTCCTCCTGTATTTGCCTTAAAAATTCCCACACCATTCGGTTTGAAAATCAATTTCGGATTTTCCCATAAATAACAGGGATTGCCCAGAATTTTCCGGGATGCTCACGAGTGTGGTCGATAGATACCGGTTTTCCTGGATAATAAAAACCGGTGTGGATCAAAGATTATATTTTTTGTATATATAATGATTTAAATTCTTCCCATCATGCCCTGTTTTCCCCGTTTTACTTTCCCCAACACACCAGAAAAAGAGAAAAAGAGAACTCGTCCATTTTTTTATCTCTATGTAGTATGAAATAAACAAAATAGAGCGGGAGATGCAGGTGTAATGAATTATTTTTTCGATTTTTTATGTAGCCTGCGAAAATGCTGTCTTTTTTGCTCGAGTTCCCTCCGATCCATACCTCTTGGCCATCCATTAATAACAACTAAAGACAGATGTGGCAACAGTCTGTGATCAAAGGTGGTTAGCATGATTTCCGGGTATTCTGCCATCGCCTGAACTGGATTAATAATCCGCGATATTTTCTTTTCCATAAAAAGCACTCCTTGAGCAAAATGGCCATGGTTCAAAATGCACTATTTTTCCAGGCCCAATGAACCTTTCCGATTGGAAAAATGTTCTATTGAGTTCTACAATCATCTATAAAGTTCTGGAATATTCTATTTGAATCTATGGAACACATTTCATTTTTCGAAAATTGACGTAAGTCCCGACGTCAAGCGGATAAAATTTTGTCTTTCGCTACAGAGCGCGTAAAAATTTTTACACGCCAATTTTCAAAAATTGAAAAGTTCGCCAAAAAAAGAGATTTCGACTGAGTAAAATTGAACCATTTTAAGGAGAAAAATGGATGTCGATCACAGACAATATGTTTTGTATAAAAAATGATCCGAATCCGTCAGATCATACCCTATTTCCCCCGTTTTACTTTTCACACTACACCAGAAAAAGAGAAAAAGAGAACTTGTAGAATTTTTAACCTTTACTTCCCGTCTATTTTGTTTATTTCATACTAATGAAGAGATAAAAAAATGGACAAGTTCTCTTTTTCTCTTTTTCTGGTGGGGTAAAGAATTTAAAACGCGAATCAGATCACAATGGAATGTCATTTTTTTAAACAGGGATTGTTCGAATGGATCGGAGGATTCTGCTGTCAACAGCGGATATTTTGTTTAAATGATGAACTATTCGGGTGCGTTCATCATCCTGCAGCATCGTCCGAAAAAAGCTGAAAAGTGGTTAAAAAATTCTTTTAGCATAGTCCTTCGGAGGTCAGGGATGTACAGGAAAGTCAAAAGGACGCCCCACTTATTTGATCATAAACCGGCTTTGTTAAAAGCGATCAGGATCTGTGATTATTCTCAAAGGAAACTGGGGGATTTGAGTGGCCTTGGTCAGCAAAAAATTAATTACTTACTGAATCGCGCTCAAAAAGTGAAACTGGAAGATGCCTGGGCGATTCAGGAGGCTGTCCATAAGCAGGTGAAATGGTATGAATTAACTGAGCCTAATGAATTCACCCAGCAATTGATGGCAGAAAGCAATTTACTGCACAAAATGAGTATCAGTGAACGGGTGGAGTTGGGATTAGTGTATGAAGCGGAGCTGAGGAGCCGTCCGGTCGGCAGTGTCAAAGGCCGTATCGAATGCGAGGTGGCCCCACTCGTTCATTTCGGTAATTTTACGACCTATCATCAGGCCAAAAAAGTAAAATTACAGGGGATTCCTGAATTGGTGGTAGCGATGGATTTGAAGCGATTTAAAATATTTCCGCTGTCTGATGCTGCGGATTATCCACCTGAACAACAACGTTATTTATTAACCTTAAATCTTAAACAAATGAAAGCGTGGATGAGAGGACATCCGGTCAATGCAGAGGCGACGTCCTGTCAAACCTCTGGTGACCTGGGCGGCGAGACGTCACCCATCATGGACATGGTCTGGATTTCTTTAAAACGACCGGCCACTCATCCTGAATCTCACGCTCATTTTTCAGGAATGGTTCGGGCGGTGCTGGCGGATTCCGTATTGGGACAGGCAGAAAAAAGCAGTCAATTGCCACTGCGGTTATTTTTCCTGAGTTTATATTGCCATGCGGACGAACAGGGTCGATGTCAAAGAGCGGATTTGGAAGCCATCGGCAAATACCTCTGGGTCAATCATCGGGAGGAGCATACTGCCCTTCAGCACTTGTTGAAAGCGGGTAAAGTGCAATTGTCGCCGTTGGCAGGAGAGTCGTCATGATTTCAGTCATTATCATTCATCCGGATTGGCAAATCACCTCGATATTAAAAGGATTAATGGCCACTCATCCCGATACCAGTTTTGTCGGCACGGCTCAAACGGGTGCTGAGGGATTGGACATCATCAAAAAATATAAGGGCAAAAACCCCCTGTTTGTGTTATTGGGTACGGAATTGCCGGATATCCTGGGAGAATCATTATGCGGTTATATTCATCGGCACTGGCCTAAAGTGTCGATGATCCTGATGATGCATCCGGTGCATTGGCCGACACTCAGCCGGTTGATTGAATCTCCGGCGAAAGGCTACCTGTCCAAACAACGGTATTATTTGGCGATGGACGCCATTCGCGCTATTCACTCCGGCAAAACCTATTTGCAACCGGATTTAGCGCTGGAATTACTGCGCTATCGAAAAAATCCCACCATTCCGCAATTAGAAACCTTATCGTCTCGTGAATACGAAATTATTTTATTATTAGCCCGCCATAAAACGTATGAAGAGATTGTCGAACTCACGCATGTGAGTATTAAAACCGTCTATAATTTGAAGGCTTCCGCCTGTAAAAAATTAGGCATTGAAGAACCGGCGCAAATTCGGGGATTGATGTTCTCCGAAGAATTACTCAAGCCTTGAAAATATGTCTGCACCAGGGAATAAAATGTAAAAATTAATATATTCGCCACTATTTTCATTTTCTGATGTATTTTGATAAAATCATTGACTATTGAAATCCGGCAGTTAACAATCCAGTATATCCCATAAAATTGAATTAAAATATTGCCTGAAAGAGATATCCAGCCTTAAAGTCAATCAAGTTACACCCTCTAACAAGGAGAGTCTCAATGCAAAGAATGAAGTGGGTTCCGAAAACCACCACACCAACGGAACAAAAAGATCAAAAAAAGAATGATCAGGTGCGTCCACCTGAATCGCCCTCCCCATCTCAACCGAAACCCCGGCATCAACATCGCAGACAGGCCAAAAAAGTACCTACCATCGAAAATTTGCTTTATACGGCAGTCGTGAACGATCAACCGGATGAAATAAAATCACTGATCAAGGAGCGCAAAGCTGATCCTAATATGCGTTATGGCATGATGGGAGAGACTTTACTACATGTCGCCGCCATGAAAAATAAAAAACAAGCTGTCTTGGCCCTGATTGAAATGAAAGCTCAAGTGAATGTGATCCCTACCGTTTCAAGAGGAATGCCTCTTCATTTTTCAACCCCGGCACCCTTACATATAGCCGCTGCGTATGGACATATAGAGATCGTTAAGATACTTTGTCAGGCAGGAGCGAAGGTTAATTTACAGGATAAAGTGGGTAACACACCATTACATGCAACCCTATATTCGGCTTATAATCCATCTTGTGAAGCAACTATTAAAGCGCTCTTGAAATTAGAAGCAGATCCGACGATCAAAAACCATCAAGGACTCACGCCTGCCGCAGTAGCCCTATCGTGGGACGAGCCGGAAATTGTTGGCATATTAATCAAATGGCAATTTCCAAAACCGGAAGACCAATTAAACGCGCTCCAGCAAATAAAGCAATCTCTGACGTCAACAGTGAAGCTAAATTATTAAAAACTGTTGATGTCATGCTTTGTAGAAAGCGATTGAATTCGGTGTTGGGCGACCCGGCAATAATCAGCGGAGATCTCCATCCCCACAAAGTGCCTGCCCAATTTGATCGCAGAGACGGCGGTGGTGCCACTGCCCATAAACGGATCCAGGATCAAATCATTTTTTTGCGTAAATAATTGAATAAACCAGGTGGGTAACGATTCCGGGAAGGCGGCACAATGCTGCTGATTGTGGGATTCGGTCGCCAAATGCAAAACGTTGCAGGGATACACTTTATCCTTGTTCAGCCAGTGGCTGAGATTACGGGTAAAAGGGCTGCCGGTCTTCATCGGCATTAACATTTTATCTGCGGCCTTTAATCGTTGCATTCGGCTGACCGTGGAGGGATGGATCGGAATCATTACCGCTTCCTGGTACATACAAAATTTCTTTTGTTTATTGAACTGTAACAGTCGTTCCCAGCCATCACGCAGGCGGTTCGGCCACTTGCCGGGGACACTGTTTTTCTTGTGCCAGATAAATTCCTCCGTCCACAACCAGCCCTGTTCGCGCAGGGCTAAAATAAGCTGAAGTACGTACGGAGAGCGTTCGCCAAATGTTGCCAAGCCAGTTATGTGTTGTTGAATCACTTTTCTCTTTATTTTCAGTGACTTTTTGACAGTAAATATAACATAATTAAATAGGCATTCAGTATATTCTCATTCAGCTTCCTGGATGCTAAATAGCATCCAGGAAGCTCATCAAGTCTTTGTTATCCCGCCAATGAGTTGGGTTTGTATCTTCAGTAATTTCACAACAGGCTAATGCCTTGGCTTTCATCTCGAGATCAACTTCAGCATAGATATTCGTCGTATTGATTGACACATGCCCTAACCAAGCTCTAATGGTATTGATGTCTACGCCGGCTCGTAATAAATGAGTAGCCGTGGTGTGTCGTATAGTATGAGGACTGATTCGTTTTTTCGTCATCGATGGTATTTGCAAAATAGTTTTTTTAACATACCGTTTAACCATCGTGTGAATACCAAATCGAGTCAGTGGTTGCCTACATCGATTGATAAATACGTGTTCGTGTTGCTCCCGTCCTGAGATGAGTTCAACTAACTCATTAACCGTTTGCTGCCATAATGGGCAGCGTCTTAATTTATTTCCTTTTCCTTTAATGAGTACTGTAGATAAATCCCTTTGCTTGGCATGAGCTATATGTAAATCAGCGATGGTAAGTTGTGCCGCTTCATCAGCGCGTGCGCCGGTATTATACAGAAATAGCAATAAAGCATAATCTCGTTTACCTTGTTCTGTTTGTTTTTCTGGCGCATTAAGTAACGCATCCATCTCTGATTTTTCAAGATAAGTTATTAATGTACGATTTGATTTCTTAAAAGGGATCATTTGAATTTGGCGATGCCATTCCACATGTTCAGGACTATTTAATCCAACAAATTTTGTAAATGCATGAATGGCAGCCAAGCGCTGATTTCGTGTGGATAGGGAACAATGACGATTGGATTCTAAGTCTATCAGAAAGTCTTTCACTACTTCAGAACTCATATCGTTTATAAGTAATTTGTCAATAGATTTTTTATTCTTAGTGGCAATAAACGGCAACATTAATCGAAAGGTATCTCGATAGCTCTGCTGTGTGTTCCTAGCCAAGTTTCTTGTAGTCATTAGGTATTCCAATAGAAATCGTTTAACCCATGAACTGACGTAATCTGTATTTTTCATTGTTTTTCTCCTCTGACATATTGCTCAAAACGCAAATTGGCTTCTCGAAGTAGATCGTCCGTCATAGTAAGATAGACGGAAGTATAAGAGAGTTGTTGGTGTCCAAGATAGGTGGATAAAACTGGTAATAACTGTTGAACATTTTTATTTTCCTGATACCAACTTTTTAATCTATTGACAGCGAATGTGTGGCGAAGATCGTGTATTCTGGGTTGGAGACTAGCATCATCTCTTTTAATTCCCGCTTTTTTTCTTATCTTTTGAAAGATTCCTTGCATTGTGTGGATATTGAAGGGTTGATTATTTTTTCCGATAAATAGAGCAGTTTCTCTGGAATGAGGCTGGTTCTGTTGTTTTCTCCAACACAAATAATCTTTGATCACCTCTTTTATTTCTTGATTAAATGGCACTAAACGGGATTTATAAAATTTTGATTGCTGTATCGTCAATACTAAATTCTCTAAATCAATATCGCCAAGCCTTATCGATAAGGTTTCATGTATGCGCAAGCCTAAAGCATAAGTCAGGATAAGAACAATTCGCACCATATAAGGAGAAATCGGACTTTTAATCTTTTGATAATCGAGCGCGGTATCAAAGAGTAATTTTAATTCCTTTTGAGAATAAATATAGGGAATAAAAGGAGGTGGTCGTTTTGGCAAAATAATGGGTAGTGGTATGGTAATCACATCATGACGTGTTAACAAATACCTGTAAAATCCTACTAGAGCAGTATGTTTTCTAAACCATCCTAATGTTATCGTCATGGTATTCCCATAAAGAAAATCATTAACCCTATTTTCAGTGATGTCTTTTATTTCAATGGATGGTCCTATTTTTTTACAAAAATATTTTAGAATCTTTTCATCCGTTGTAAATTTTTCCCCTAATGATTTTCTGTAAGTAATGTATTGAGTCAGTATCTGGTTTAAGTTCATAATAGATCTCCTAAGTTAAGATCAGCGACTTTACGTAAATTAACAAGATCAACCTTTGCATAAATGCCAGTGCTATCCAGATGTTGATGTCCAAGATGATCGCTGATTTCTTTTAGAGTAATACCTGAGTTAATTAAATGAGTAGCGCAGGCGTGACGCAATGCATGAGGCCCATGGTGTTTTATATGGGTGCAGTTCCTTTATGACGACGAAAAATCATTGATTCTATTGATTTTATCTAAAATTTCTTTTATATTTTGTTCTTTAAAAATTTGGACTTGCCGCAAGGTGGCATTTTTTGCTTGTTTAAGTGGCTGGAGAAGTTGTCAGTGGCGGATGTTTTCAGGGAAGCTGAGGAACAGTTTACTCAAATGGTCGAAAAATACAAGTCCCCCTCTTCATTGTGGCTCAATGCAATCGAATCTGAGATTGGCCAGGATGGTCGCGAACTAACACGAAAAATATTACAAGGTCATGCAGACTCCAGGGGCACTGGAAATGTTGGCGAAGCCATCACGACAACTGGCGGTATACTTTTAACTCATAGACGCTTATATAAAAGAACGTTGCAGACTTTATTTGGTGCAATCGACATCACAAGGACAGGTTATTCCCTTCGAGATCATCCTAATTTATTTCCATTAGACGCATTACTAAATTTACCCATTTCGTCGTCGTTTTCATATGGATTGCAACGTTTTATTGCGAGACGCATTGCCACAACTGCATTTTCGGAAGCATTAAACCTGACGCAAGAGATATCGGGTGTTACCGTGGGAAAGCGACAAGCTATTCGCATGGTAGAAGAATGTTCAGTTGATTTTGATGCGTACTATACTCATAAAATGGCAAAAAAGAGCCGGAAAACTACCATTCTGGTATTAACCACGGATGGAAAAGGCATTGTAATGCGTCACGATGCGCTCAGGGAAGAAACCCAAAGACGTGCCACAGATGCCAAACAAAAAATGAAGACTCGCTTATCGCGAGGAGAGAAGTCGAACCGTAAGCGTATGGCGCAAGTGGCTTCAATTTACTTAATTGAACAATTTACTAGAGTACCACAGGATGTTATAGAAGAATTGAGACGGCAAAAAGCAGATTTACGTCGTCCGCGCCCGATCGAAAAACGCGTGTGGGCTAGCGTTGAAAAAGATTCAGATGACGTCATCAGAGCGATGTTTTCAGAGGCCAACAAGCGTGATCCAAAGCATAATAAAGAATGGGTAATTCTTGTGGATGGCAATAAGCATCAGTTGCATGTTGTAAAGGCGCTGGCAAAAAAAGAAGGGGTTAGCGTATCAATCATATTGGATATTATTCATGTTATCGAATATCTATGGGATGCTGCACGCGTATTTATTGATGAGACCAATCATGCGGGTTGTGAGGCCTGGGTTGAGGAAAAGCTTACGCAAATACTGAATGGTAAAGCGGGTAAAGTAGCTGGCAGCATAAGAATGTCAGCAGCCAAACGAAAACTAACAAAAGAAAAAAAGCAGACTGCAAAAGATTGCGCCAGATATGTAGCAAAACATAAACCTTATATGAACTACGTCAAATATTTAAAGCATGGATATCCGATTGCAACGGGAGTTATTGAGGGTGCATGTCGCTATCTTATCAAAGATAGGATAGACATTACCGGTGCGAGATGGGGCTTGTCAGGTGCAGAATCTGTTCTTAAGCTACGCTCTCTCGTTACAAGTGGGGACTTTGACGATTATTGGGCATACCATTTAAAAAGTGAACATGATAGAAATTATTCCTCAAAAATAAGAAATTTAGATCATTTCCAATCATTAATGTCGTCGTCATAAAGGAACTGCACCCGTTTTATATTGAGATTAAGCGGTATCATATTTCTGCTGACTATTTGGTAAATACAAGAGCTAGTTAATGGTCGATATGGCGCCAGCCTACATAAAAATACTTCTCTGAGTGAGCAATGATTGGGTCTAACGTTCTTCAAATAGTTTAAAATGGCTTCACCCACTCGTTTAGATAATGGGAATATTTGTGGTTTAGCTGTTTTTGCTCGTCTTACATGGAGTAGTTCATTTCTCCAATCAATATCTTCCAGGCGTAATTTTTTTACTTCACTACAGCGCATCCCGTATACCGATAAAAGCATTAATATGGCATAGTTTCGAATATCTGTTGGATAATCTGTTTTATTATTCGCCAGGATTTTTTTAACATCTTCCCAGCTCGGTGAGTAAGGAAGTGATTCATGTTTGTATACTCGTGGCGTTTTAATTGATTGAGCCAGGTTTTTTTGACACCAACCTTTCTCTTCAGCAAACTTTAAAAATGATCGAATAACTGTAGCATATCCTTGAATCGATTTTCGGCAATAGCCGTTATGATCGCATTTTTTAATTAAAATATTATCAATAGTTAATGGTATAATATCAGCAAAATTTTTTTTCTGCTCAGCGATATTCGTCAGAAAATCTTTCAATTGGAAAAAACTACCTCTAATTGTACTTTCGGAAAGTCCCTGTTCAGTGCGCATGTATACAATATATTGAGTAAGATACTCTCCAAAAGGAATAGGTTTATCTACTGTTTTTTCATAACAACCCAACATTTCAAGCCAACCGGAAGCATTTCGAATAAAATGATCTTTTGAACATTTAGAATGAAGGCTTTTTTTCTTATTAATCGATTCACTTCTCAACCAACGTTCAGAAGCTTCTTTCACTTCAGGTTCAGTGACTGTTCGAAGTGTGTAAAAATCAAGGCAATTCATAATAACTAGTAAATATTGACCAATCTTCCTTAAGGTATCTTTACAGGCACCGTTTTCAGACCAATATTGCAAGTATAAAAGACGTTCTTTTAATAAAAGTGAGGTGGTATGGCGCTTAATGGCTGCACCGCGATCAAAAATCTCCATTAAGAGTGAAGCATCTTCCGGTACGGCTAGACAATTCATCATTTTTAACCATTGAATAGCATGAAAAGTAAATCGTTTCTTTGCATGTTCTGAAAAAGGCTTCCGTTTCATAGGATGTTTAGATTGAGATCTTGTCCATTTATCCGCTGCTTGTTCAATTTCTTGAAAGCTAATCACGCTACCCGGCCTAAGGTCTAGTAGTTCAATAATCATCAATAAATGTTGGGCAGTATCTTGAACAAATGGAATGGCACATCCTCTATCCAGGTGCTGCTGAAGATATTGTGTTCTTTCTTTTAAAAATGGCGCATTAATATGCCTATTGGCATAGTAGGGGCGTTTAAATAATCAGTCAAACATCAGTGTTCTCCTTGTAGATTAATAATTAACCTCCCTAGGATACACCTAATATTATGTTGTCTAAATTTAAAGTAATTAACAAATACTCAATGATTTATAATTCAACAACACATAACTGGCTTGGCAACATTTGGAGAATTATGTGGTGCATCACATAACTCGCCTTGCACGACATTCTCTTTGATATTGAGCATAAATGTGCCGGTGGGTTTTAAAACGCGCTGGAGCTGTGCCGCAATCGGGATAAACCAGTCCACGTACTGATCGGGTGGCGTGCCGGGATATTGCTTTCGACGTTGATTGGCATAAGGCGGGGAAGTAAAAATCAGATCGACCGATTGAGCCGGCAATCGGGTGAGCAGCCGGCAGGCATCGCCGCAGAAAATTTGATTCATCCAGTTCGTGGTCATAGTGATTGTTACCGCATGGAAACAGATCAGTATTAAGGTAACTGAAAGGCGTGAAAAAATTTCATCTATTTTGGATGCGGTAAAATTTCGCTCAGTACATATTAAACTACCCCCTACAACAACAATACTCAGAATTGCCGATAGAGGCAGTAGTTATGATCCAATTATTCGCTTGTCACTCTTTAGTTTCTAAGCCATAATTTCTGGGTCCCACCTGCAATCTATATTATTTTTCAGGAATCATAGAATAGGAGTTCACCATGCGATCTAACGTATTGACAGATGAATCACAAAATAGCTGGAAAGGCGGTCTATGGCGATATGCTAAAGCGGGTATGGTTTTCATGATGACCGTGATGGCGTATTCCGTGGTGAGACGCTCCGGTTATTCGCCGTTGAAATCATGGCAAGGTAGTGAAGATGCCGAATCATCCTCTTTTTTGCTACCTGAAAAATCGATCACAGACGAATATTTAGTTGATCTTGATCTGGAGCATTCAGGTCAAAGGAAATTGTTGTCCGTAAACTCATCGACTCTGCCCGTTTTGTCCCAAATTCCCGCTGCTTTTGAATTATCCAGAATCAATGGATTCAATGGCTTTAAACTGGATGGCGAAGCAAATAGTGATGAGAGTGGTTATTCGGTCAGCACTGCAGGTGATTTCAATGGGGATGGCTATGACGATCTGCTGATTGGCGCGCCTATTCATGCAAATAGAACAGGTCGCAGTTACGTGGTGTATGGGGGACCGGGGATCGTTAACCAAGGACTGGTTTCTCTTGCTACGTTGAATGGCACAAATGGTTTTAAACTGGATGGCGAAGCAAGTGGTGATTGGAGTGGTTGTTCAGTAAGTACCGCAGGCGATTTCAATGGGGACGGCTATGACGATCTGGTGATTGGCGCGTATGGCCATGCCAGTTATACAGGTCGCAGTTATGTGGTATTTGGTGGCCCAAGTGTAGGACATTTAGGTTTGCTCTCGCTATCCAGTTTGAATGGCACGAACGGCTTTAAACTGGATGGTGAAGCAAGCAATGATTTAAGTGGTTACTCGGTCAGTACCGCAGGCGATGTCAATGGGGATGGCTATGCGGATGTGTTGATTGGTGCGCCTATTCATGCAAGTCAGACACAAGCAGGTCGCAGTTACGTGGTATTTGGTGGTCCAGGTGTAGGCTCCGGTTTACTCTCACTATCCAGCCTGAATGGTACGAATGGTTTTAAACTAGATGGGGAAATGGTTAATGATAGAAGTGGCTCTTCGGTCAGCAGTGCAGGCGATGTTAATGGGGATGGCTATGCAGATGTGCTGATCGGCATGCCTCTTCAAGCAAGTCAGACAAAGCGCAGTTATGTGGTCTATGGGGGACCTAAAGCGGGGATTCAAGGGCTGATTTCTCTTTCTTCGCTCAATGGTATGAATGGTTTTAAATTGGATGGCGAAGTAATTAGTTCGGGTGGTCGGTCGGTCAGCAGCGCAGGCGATGTTAATGGGGATGGCTATGCAGATGTGCTGATCGGCGCACCTTCCTATGCAGGTTCCGCAGGTCGCAGTTACGTGATGTATGGGGGGGCGGGAGTCGGTAGTCAAGGACTGGTTTCTCTTTCTACGCTGAATGGTACGAATGGTTTTAAACTGGATGGTGAAGCAAGTGGTGATGAGAGTGGTTATTCGGTCAGCACCGCAGGCGATGTCAATGGGGATGGCTATGACGATCTGCTGATTGGCGCCCTTAGTCATAGTGTGAATCCTTATGATGCGAATATGGGTCGAACTTATGCAGTATTTGGTGGTCCAGGGGTAGGCAGTCAAGGACTGGTTTCTCTTTCTACGCTGAATGGTACGAATGGTTTTAAATTGGATGGCGAAGCCTATGATGATTATAGTGGTTGCTCGGTCAGCAGCGCCGGCGACATCAATGGGGATGGCCATGCCGATCTGTTAATCGGTGCATTTGGTCATGCACGCTTAACAGGTCGCAGTTATATAATGTTTGGCTATGTTGGTGACATTGCTTCCTTTGAATTAGTGACGAATCAATTAACCATTCTGCAAAATCAAACGGTATTACTCACTTCACAACAACTCAATGCCACAGACAATCGGTTTTCTGCCGGCGCTCTTATTTTTAATGTCGCTGGTTTGCAGTATGGCAAATTTAGTCTGATCAATACTCCTGATCAGCCTATTGTCCAATTTAATCAATCGCAAATCTGGGGTGGGCAGGTGCAATTTATACAAGATGACAGTCCTTTTGCACCGAGTTATAACATCAGCGTTACTCATTATCAAAATGTAGCCATTGTCCCGTCCCAACCTGCTGAGATTACATTTTATCGCAGACCGATTCTGGTCACTAATCAATTAACCACTCTTAACCAGTGGCAAAGTCTGGTCATGACCAGTGAATTTTTAAATGTGACCGATGATTATTCCCCGGATCAGGTTATTTTCACCATCAGCAATTTACATTATGGTTATTTTAAACTGCTACCATTAAATCATTCCATCATGCAATTTACCAAATCTCAACTTTTAGCTGGGGAGATTTTATTTGTTCAGGACGGTACCCCCCTGGCTCCTTCTTACTCTGTCAGTGTCAGTGATCCTGGTTTTGTGTTGCCTTCCCAACCCAGCACTGTTATTAACTTTAATACCGCACCGATCTTTATCAATAATCGACTTGAAATTACACCGGGACAAACGGTTGTGATCGATTCCAATGATTTATTTGCATCGGACGACAAAACACCCACTCCTGCTTTGATATTTACCATCAGCGATGTTTCTCATGGGCAGTTTACGTTAGTGGGTCAAAATCTATCACTTACCTATTTTACACAATTGCAGGCTGCTATTGGCGAAATCGCTTTTATTGATGATGGCAGTTATGATCCGCCCAGTTATGCTGTCACTGTCACCAATAGCATTGGTCTCAGCACCGGGCCAGTGAGTGCCCAAGTGACGTTTAATCTGCCCTCCAGCACAACCAGCAATACCAATACACTGCGCAATGCAATTATCGGTTCTTTGGTGAGTGGCGCGATGGGATTAGGATTTTTTGCTTTTCAACTCTGGGTGAGGCGCAAAGCGCAGCAACGCTTTGAGAAAGCCGCCTCCGAGGATGAAGGAGTAGGTAAACAACAGGTGGAATTTCACAAGAACGTGATTCGTCCCATTGCCAAAAGCATTTTAGCGCGTATTCAGTTAACGGGGTTTATGGGCTATGTGAGTGAACAGACGATGCATGACGCATTGAGTGTGATTGGTGGATTGGTGCATGAGTTAGAACAACAAGGCATAAACGTTGATTTGCAGAGCCTGGGTTCTGTACAACAACGTCGCCTGTTAGACATTATCGCTCGCCAAACGCGGCGAATATTAGTGCCTGACAGAGTGTGTTGTTCACCCTTACGATTTTTCTGTCCAGAAGTCACGCCCAACCAGATTGAAGACAAGATCCCCGCCATCGCCGCGGCAGTGAAAAAAGCCCTGCAACGAGGAGAAGCAGCGTCTACGCAAGAGATCAAAGAACTGAAAAATGTCGATGACTCTTCACGAATCGCTTCACCTTCTGCTGTCCTTAAAGATCTGGAATCTGGAGTAGAAATGACAGGCGGATCGCCGTTAAGCTTTTTTCCTCAACCACCGTCGCCAGGGGAAAATCGATTGGCATTACTCGAAACCACTACTTTGCAAATAAAAGAGCAACTGGCAACGATTTCAAAACGTGTAGACCAAATAGAGGAAACCAGATCATTAACTGAACAATTGATAACCTGATAACCCGCTGGCTCAGCTATAATGGGACGATCCGTGTATCTGAAATTTTTCATAAGCAAGGCTTTTTTCTGTAGCTGAGACCTCATTCTCGTCATGGATCGTAGTCGCCAGCCCTAACTCCTTTAATTTTTGGGAAATTGTTGTGAAATGAATTAAATGGCATTATTTCAATTTTTCTAATAAGGTTCTGACTTCGTCCAGGGATAATCCGGTACACTCAGCCACTGTTTCTATAGGCATGCCTTTTTTCAACATATTGCGCGCAATGCCATACTGAGATTCGAGTTTGCCTTCTGTTTTGCCTTTTGTTTCTCCTTTGATTTCCCCTTCTGCTAACCCTTTATTATAGCCATAACGTACCCGGTTACTTTCAACTTGTACCTCAATAGTGCGCTTCGTATATAAGTCCAAAGTTTCTTGATCCCAATTCAGGGAGTTCACAATTTCAAACGCTTCGCGGATGGCGGCTTCGCGAATCACTTCTGGAATGGCGGTTAATTTCTTGGCGTTTTTTAAGAAAAATAACCACTTGTCCTCTATAGTCTGCAACTCCGATTCGGTTTTATTGAATTTGGGCAGTTCGGCAAAGGTAAATCGAAAATCCTGTAAAACATGTTCTTTGGTTTCGATATTGTGAATACAGTGCGTCGATAAATAATGCGAGTTGGTGGTAAATTTAAAATTTAGAATACCTAAAAAAATGACGGGCTTCAATTGATGATATTGCTCGCCTTTATTGAGTTGCTGAGAATACGCTTTGGCCGCATAGTATAACACCCGTTTATCGAAAAATTCCTCCGGCAGCACTTGCATTTCCACGATATATTCCGCTCCCGTCTGATCGTGACACCGCACATCCAGAATGGTTTCTTTAGCGCCGGGCAAATGCGGCGCTTGCTTGGGGTTTAGCAAACTGACGTCGGTAATTTGCTCGTGAGCAGGCAAACGCAAAATATTGTTTAAGAAACTGATGAGGATATGTTTCTTCTTTTCATTGCCGAAAATTTTAGTAAACGCCAGGTCGTTGGTTGGGTCTAAAAATTGCATGGTACGCTCCGCTATTCACAAGGTTAATGGATCATGATCCCTCAACCGCCGGTGTTAGACTCAGGTTATCGATGCCGGAACGTCCAGTTCAAAATTTGTCCCAACTGTCCGGTCTTTGCATTTCCGACAAACTGAGCTAACATGGTAGGCGTACCCGGAAGGTGGTTCTAACACCCGCCGAGTACTAACCACCGTCAACAAAGTAAGTGTTAACAATGGCTAAGAAAAGTCTAGCAAATTTTTGTGTCGTCGTCTTGAAAAACCGCCGGTTCAGGCGGAATGAGTTTCCTTTTGAAAAAAGTATTCAGCAACGTCTTTCCGACGGGGCTGACTGCTGCCTGTCCTATTTTAGGACAACTACCGGCTCAAAGGAAGCTGTTTCGCTAATGAAGGGAAGCGACGACACGTTGTGGGCGATCTTAGTTCATGAAGCCTGTGCGGCTAACGAACCGATCGCCGGCGCGTTCCGCACGGGTGGGTGGCCACTGGAATTTAACCGATCAGGAGGAACCCCATGCAGTCCATCACGCATCACCTAACTCAAAACAACGCCCAACATATTATGGAGGTCTTTTTAAAAAACATTACTCACGCCTTACCCGGATTTATTTTCTGGAAAGACCCGCATTCTGTGTATTTAGGCTGTAACCTGAATTACGCAAAATTAGTGGGCCTTCATTCCTGTGAAGAGATCATTGGTAAGACGGACCATGAGTTAAACTGGCAACCAACCGGCCATTCGGCTGAAGAGTTTATACAGGGGGATCAGGATACCTTAAACGGTCACCCGATCACCAACCAGCAGGAAACGCTTGTTTTGCCGGAGGGTAAAAAACTGGTGACCCTCGTCAGTAAATTGCCAATTATGGATGATGATGGCCAGCCTTTGGGTATTGTCGGTTATTTTACCGATATTACCGCCCTCAAAAACCAGGAACGTGAATTGCGCCAGGCTAAACAACAGACCGACGCCGCCAATCAAGCGAAATCAGCCTTTATTACCAATATCAGTCATGACATGCGCACACCTTTGTCGGGTATGATGGGTATGGCACAGCAATTAGCCGAAAGACTGGATCATGAATCCGATAGGATGATCGTCCATGATTTAATTCAATCGAGTCAGGTGTTATTAAATTTGCTGAATCAGGTGATTGAATTTTCCAGGCATGAAGCCGGTGATTTGCCGGTGTATGACATTCAATTTAATTTGCGGGAATTAGTGGATCATATTGTCCGGCTGGTCAAGCCCTCGATTCAGGAAAAGCATCTCGATTTCCATGTCGACTATGATGACAAAATTCCATCGGTGCTGATCGGCGATCCCGTTCGGATACAGCGTATTTTGCTCAATTTAGTCAGTAACGCCATTAAATTCACACCCAATGGATCCGTCGATTTACGCATAACCTGCATGCGGCGCAGGCACAGACGTCTGGTCATTCAATTTGAGGTGCGGGATACGGGTATTGGTATTCCCCCGGATAAACAAAGATTGATTTTTACCCGCTTTGAACGATTGCATCCCGCATATCAAGGTCGATATCCGGGATTTGGCTTAGGATTGGCGCTGGTCAAACAGTTCATCACGGAGTTAGACGGCGAAATTGCTGTCAACAGCCGGGAAGATCAAGGCACCACCTTTACGGTACTGATTCCTCTGCGGGAATCGTTAGCACCTCAACACTCACCTGAAGTCGCGGAATTTATTTTTTCTCATGATCCGTGTGAAAATACTATCGTGGATCCAGTGGTTCATTCAACAATCACGCCTCCCTCGCAAAATAAAAAATTCATTCTTGTCGTAGAAGATCATCCTATCGTACAGAAAGCGGTTCAGAATACGTTGATGAATGCCGGTTTTCAGGTGCATACCGCAAATAATGGAGCACAGGCACTCATGCAAGTGAAATCACATGACTATGATTTGGTGTGCCTGGACTTAGGTCTACCAGATCAAGACGGTTGTGTCGTGGCGAAAGAAATTCGAAGCTGGCAACAGCAGAATCAGCGCCCGGTTTCCATTATCGTTGCTTTATCCGCGCATTTGGATGATAAAAATCGCGAATGTTGCTTAGCCGCAGGTATGGTAAAAGCTTTTATAAAACCGCTAGATGCACAAACCGTGCAGGAAATTTCGAATTTATTGAAAACGAAAAATCAAAAAAAGCAAAAGAATTCTTATCGAATCGATAAAAATAAAAAGCATTCATTCAATCGGAGAACTCATCACTATGGATAAACTAAAAATCATCAATGAACAATTAACACCATTGATTCAAAAAATTAAGAACCATGCCATTTATGCCGCCATTGATTCTATTGAAAATTTGCGGATGTTCATGGAGTATCATGTTTTTGCAGTTTGGGATTTTATTTGCTTGTTGAAGGAATTATATCACCGTTTAGTAACCACGCGCGCGCCGTGGTTCCCCCCGAAAGACCCTTATAGCGCGCACCTTATCAGCCGGATTTTAGTCGAAGAGGAAAATGATCATACCGTGGATGGTCAAGCGTATTGCAGTCACTTTGAATTATATTTGCAGGCGATGCAAGCTCTGGGAGCAGATATTCGGCCTATACAATATTTTCTGCAACGCTTAAAACAGGGAGATATTCTGATTGCCGCCATGGAATCTGCGGGATTATCGGTGGCGATTCAGCAATTTGTGTTAACGACGTTTAGTTTTTTTAATCAGGATACCCACATTTTAGCAGCGGCCTTTGTGTATGGCCGGGAAGCGATCACCGCCGCCATGTTTACGCCCTTAGTCCAACAATTGCAGCAGGCCATCCCGCAGTCTCAACAAGCCTGCATTCAACCATTATTATATTATTTAAACCGGCATATCGAATTGGATCACCACCAACATTTTCCCCAGGCTTTAAAAATTTTGCATCATCTGGCCGGAGAAGATGAAAAAAAGTGGCGCGAAATTGCGGTTCACGCCCGGCTGGCTTTACAGGCTCGTCTGGATTTTTTAGATCACATTCAATCGAGTATTCAACAAACAAATATTCGATGCCCCGTGATGTCCGTATAACTTCGGAGCGATCCACCTATCGCTGAAGAACAACGCCCGCATATTTTGCGGTTGAGTGATTGGGACTGGTTTATTTAAAACCAAAGTCGTCGCTCTGTTTTTCTGTCCATCCAGGGAAACCGCTTCAATCAAAGCAATGGCAAATATAATCAGTCCAGCTATCCAGATCACACGATCCACTCTTCGATGGGAGAAACCCTCTGTATTTTTTATCGTTTTGATATGATACCGACACCACTGAATCATGAAGCCAATGGCAAACCCAACGAGTGATTTTTGGGGTCGACCGGGGTGAAATCGATAGAAGGTATTATAACGAGAATTGGATTTTTTTTGGGATTTCATGATCTTTATTTCTCTTATTGTTTGTTAAAATACCGAAGTTCGATAGAGGTACAAACTTTTTCTGGTCTTCCCGAGGCAAGAGTACAGGAGAGGATAAGTGGGATAATGAGCTTGCCATTTTCTGCCATGTCTGCAGATAGAATCGCATGTCGGCAACCCACCCGGTTTGCCGGGGGTTTAAATCCATTTGACTCCAATGTTGGTACAGGGCCTGGTAACGGGATAATTTCTTTTGCAGATCAGTCCCATAAGAAGGCGAGCTAGCGCTATTGGCCGTTTCAAGTTGGTTCAATTCTTCTTTCAGCAAGGACAGTACGATCGGAATCCGGTCTACCGATTGCCAGGAGGCATTAAAAAAGTGAACCGTTGATAATAAATGTTCCATAATTTTTTCCATCTTTGGAATTTTCGTGATCCTGTTATGTAGTCTAATCAATAGTGGTTAAACAGCATATCTGATTTTTTGATGAGGCGTTATCAGAAAATTCAATCATTTGATGTGAGATTTTTTCATCGCTATTCATGCTCGATGAGCGTTAAAATCGCGTTTAGATTTTTTAAATCATTCCCAAATGCTTTAACCGATAATAGCAGACCGTGGATGAGACGCCAAAGCATTCTGCTAATGCATCGATATTATGGATAAACCTCCCAAAGAGTGTAAAAATTCTTTTGGAGGTTAACAGGCTGGCGGCAAACCAGTTCGCCTCACATGCCTGATGTTCTTCAGGATAGGCTTCGAGGTGATCCTGGCGATGTCGATAAAAAGTTTCAGAGGGTTTGTCGGTATGTAAATAATGATGACCCACGGCCTGCGCGATGGTAAATACTTTGCGAAACCGCGGATCACTTTTTTTGACGATAATCAGACCTTTCTGGCGATTATAAACACCGGCAAGGTTTGGATTACTTGTTTCTCCTGCCATGATTTTCAGTCCGGCTTTGTCAACGATTTTATTCAAATCAATGGGAATGATGTCCCCGTTCTTGCCATAAGTAACTCTGATCAAGTCCATACTCAAACACTCTATCATTAAAAGGCGGTCTTGACTTAAGATCATCTCAGGTTCCTCCTTATTTTTTGTGAGCGCTAAAAATTTTTGACCCACCACTGCTGCTAATAAAATTGACCCATCCCACGGACTGAGCTTCACGGGGAGAGACTTTGAGCCGTTGGAATCTGAATTTCCCGGACTTTTTCAGCTTTTGCCTGCAGGTGAGTTTTTTGATTTTCTAATGCCTGTATCCGTTGTTGCTGTGCTTTCAGTTGATCTTCCGTGACGACACCTTCACGATCCAAAAGATTACAGGTCGGAATTACCAGGTCGGCGATGTGATTTTTCAGTTCATGATTCATTTTTTCACGCTGTTGCCGGGCTTTAGAAAAACGCGAAAAAAATGCATACCAGCCGGTAATCGATTGCTCATAATTTCGGCGATGAGTTTCTATGGTTAGAATTTTTTCCTGCACAGACGCTGAGTCAATGGCCACTGGATGAGTGTGAAGTTGACGTTTAATCTGCTGAGCATTCTCTACCAGATCCGTCAATGCCTGACGTGACGGTTGACTGAGAAAACATCGGCTTTCAGGATTTTTCAGGGAGAAAATCACGGCAGGTTTGAATCATTTGCTCCAGTCTCCACGATAATTGGGCGATGCGTTTTTCGTGCGCGGTAAGGATTTGGTTGCGATGTGTGCTTAAAATCAGGTGGTCTTGCTGCATTTCCTGCTGAAGTGTTTCAGCGGTTTTTAAGATATGCCCGGCATAATCAGTGAGGCGTTGTTTCCCTTTCCGGATATGCTGCGCTAAAGTTTCCTGAATCGGTGTTTTGCTCACCTCCTGGCATAGTTTCTGATAAACAATGCGGGCTTCTTTTTCCACCTGAATTTTATGCTGAACATAATGGTCTGATAATTGCATTTCCGTCGATGCTTTGGAATAAGTCGGCAGGTCAGCCGGTAAGCTTTGGGTGATGCCCTGTGAATGAGCCAGGGTGACGGCATTGGGTTTTCCGGTCAGTTGGGCGTACGTTTGACCGATTTGTTTAACCTGATCTTCCAATTGAATGAGTGCTTCTCGTTGTTCGTGATAGCTCTTTCGGGCCTCCTGGTAAGCCTGCTCAAACGTCATCGGAGGAATTTGCCGGTCTTTGGCGGTCTGATGGATATCCCGGCGTACTGTTTGAGTGATGCAGGCCATTTCGATCAGGTCATCCGCCTGTCGCAGCCAAATCCGTCGTTGATTGTGTGTCCATTTTCTATTGACCAGTTGTGCGATACAGGCATGTACCGCCTTTTGCCAGGCCGTTTCTCCCCATAAACAGGCCCATTGCTGACAGTGTACCATCATTTTTAAAACAAGATATTGCAGTAAAGATAATTGATGGCCTTGAGATTTTTGCAGCGCCGCTTCCAGCATTCTCTGGTACTCTGAAGTATTGAGAAACGATTGATAACGCGCTGTTTGCAAAGTGATTTCTGCACGGTCACACACGGTTTGTAAATTTTTCATAGATCACCTTTTCCAACCATATACCAGATCAGAACATCCTCCGACCAGTTCCCGGTATAGCCGGGAACTGAACAGGATGATCAGGGGGCTATCATCCGTGATTAACCCACCCGGCAAGTCCCGATGGGCGGCAGTGGCTTGTCCAAAGTGGTTTGCAGGTCATCCGCGGCCTCCTGACCTTTGACGTTCCAGATACCGCACAGCCAGGCCACACCCAGCGACAACACGGTCGCCACCCCTTTGGCGAATTTCATCGCCCAACTATCCCGGTCCTGTTCAATGACCGGACGTTGAATCCTGAATTGCGCACGAAAATCCTTCACCTGTTCCGTAGCGGATTTCACCGGCGTGCTGAGAGTGGTTTGTAGTGCGCTGACCGCCTGATATTTTTGTACGGCCAAAGACGGGGGCTGGTCTGGTTTTCCGACAGCGCGTGTCGGGCCCATGACTAATTTCTCCACCGACGGTCTGGAGTCGGTGACCATTTTCTCCTGAGCGCGTTCATTCACGGGTGGCGCGCCAAATAATAATGTCCGCTTTTCGGTACTGATCATATAGTTTTGTTCAGAGTCATTTTTGGCCTCATTTTCAACTTCCACGGCCAAATGGTTTCGATAATCCTGGCATAATTGCTGGAGTTCCTGCTTCTGGCGGGTGACCGGCAATAAAGTTAGCAAAGTTTTCTGTACTTCAAGGCACACTTGCTGCTGACCTGACTGCCAGGGACACCAACGCCGGATAGCATTTCCCAGCGCGCCATAACGGCTGACGTTGATTAAATCCACTTTATCCAGCAATCGGGTCAGGCGTGCTGCTAAACTGGCGTTGAATACCTTTTGCTGATGAGAGGTATCAGTGGTTTTCCCTCTGAAGCGTCTCTGTGTTTCCGCCTGAGCCTGCTCAACAATCGCCAGGGCTTCCTGATCTAATGCCTGGCTAATATTAAATACCGAATTTTGCGCCGTACATTGACGATGGGTTTCTAGAAATTGTTCGATGAGTTTGCTCATATTCTTTCTCCTAAAATAAAAAAATCCATGAAAAAATTTTCCCGTATCCGTGTTATCCCAATTTGGCTTCCGTCGGTTTGTTCACAATGCCCTGCATTTTTTCCGAGGCTTTTTCACCTTTGACGCTGAAGATGCCGCAGAGGGCGGCAACACCCAACGTGAGGATGGCGGTGACCCCTTTGAGAAATCGCATGGCGGTGCTGTCCCGATGGGCTTCGAGCACGGGTTTTTGTTTCTCCAGCGTTTGCTTAAATTCCTGAACCTGGGCCGGAGCCGGTTTGGCGGTGGCTAATGTGTGTTGCAATGTGGTCACGGCCTCATATTTTTTCACCGCTTTTTGCAATCCTTCGTGTTGATTGAGTGGCAGGGATTTGGCTTCTTTTGTCAGAAAATTATCTAAAGCAGAGGGTTTTTCTGCGGGTCGTAGCGGCTTTTTAAAGGAGGCCGTCGGTTCCGGCAGATCGAAGCCATATTTCCGGGAGACTTCGGGGAAAGCGCTGTTGAGTTCAGATCGAATATCCGCCGCTAAATGCGCCTTATATTCCTGACAGGCCCGTTGCAATTGCTGTTTTTTGCGGGCGTCTGCTACGCAAGTGATCAGCGCTTTTTTAACAGCTTCGCAGGCTCTAAAATTGTCATGAGCTTTATCCGGATGCCAGTCGACGATCAATCTTTGAAGGCGATTGAACTGATTGGGGTCATGCAGATTGACACTGTCCAACTCTGCGGTGACGAGCGCCTGCACACCGGCTTTAATTTTGTCCTCGGTGACTTTATATTCCTGAGTAAAACCCTGCCGAGTCTGACACATGTGTTCAGCCGCTTCCTGATAAAGGCGTTGAGCTTCCTGACCCGGCGTGGTTGAAAACGGCGCCTGACGTTGAGGGTACTCTTGATTCATGAGCGCTTGAATGAATTTAGACATAAAAATGCTCCTAATAGTTAAAATGAATAAAAAGTGAGAAGGTTGAATTCTCGCCGCAGTGCGAAACCTGAAAACGTTCAGGCCGCCGTGGGTTTCATCAAATGAGTGAAAGTAATGAGGATTTGGTGTCGGTAATGGATTTAAACGGATTCGGTGGTGGATTCGGTTTTTTGGGCATTTTCCATATTTTCTGTATTTGTTTTTTTATTCGCTTCGAATTCATACAGTATGTCTGTTTTTAAAAAAATTAAATTATCGGTATTCACCAGGCCATTCACCAAAGTACTCAATGAAGGCATCCATCCTGTGATTTCGGCCACTTCTCTCTGAACCTTCAGCAGCCTTTTAAAAGAGTGATCATTCAGTAAATGATTCTTTCGAGTTTCTGTTTTGATTTCAGAATTCAATATTTCGTTGGATGATGTCATAAATAATTCCTATGGTTTTGAGCGATATCTGTCAATACTAAAAAAATCAATCAGTGGATACGCTCTAGTGACGAGTCTGCCACTCTTTTTTGAAAAATAACACGTAATTTTGTTCCAAATATTTCCCGACATGACCCCTAAAATTTCCCGAAAAGTCGTTTATTTTTCCCGAAATGGCCTTTTTGATCGGAAAAATTTGAGCTAAGTGATTGATTGTGGATGGTCGTCGGGAAATTTTAGCCGTGTGATCGGGAAATTTTCGGTAGTCAATCGGGAAATTTTTTGCCTGATATTACGTGTTCATTTTCGTTTTTTCCTGAGAGGATAGTAGCCAACGTAAAGCAAAAAGCTTTTATTTTTTCGGAGTAACATGACAATGGACATCCAATGGTTATTAATCGACGACATTCGCCCCTATGAGCGAAATCCCCGCCGAAATACTAAAGCGGTGGATAAAGTCGCCGACAGTTTAAAAACCTACGGCTGGCAGCAAGTCGATTGTGGTGGACACTGATCATACCATTATTGCCGGTCATACCCGCTGGTTAGCCGCGAAAAAATTGAAAATGGAAAGAGTGCCTGTATTCATTGCTAAAAATCTGACGCCGGAACAAGTCAAAGCCTATCGCATTGCCGACAATCGTTTAAGTGAAGAAGCCGAATGGGATTCGGATTTATTGCGTCAGGAATTAGCTTCATTAAAAGAACTCGATGTGGATTTGTCATTGACTGCTTTCAGTGAAATCGAGTTAACCAAATTGCTTGGCACCTTGTCAGAATCCGATGAAGAATCCTTAGATTGGTTAACCCCGCAAAATATGATTGTGAGTCAACCGGGCGATGTTTGGGAATGTGGGCTTCATCGGGTGATGTGTGGGGATGCCACATCTCCTGACCGATGTAGCTCGACTGATGGATGGTGAGAAAGCCGATTTAGTGTTTACCGATCCGCCCTATAACGTCGATTATCATCAAGCCCGTGGCGCTTTCAAAGGACGTCTATTCAAAATGACCACATGAATCCACAGGCTTATTTGCAGTTTTTACAAACGGCTTTTGCCAATGCGGTGACGGTGGTGAAACCGGAAGCCTCCTGGTATGTCTGCCATGCCTCCCAATTTCAGGATTTAGTCAAAGAGGCGTTGGAATCCAATCAGCTGGTTATCCGTTCTCAGATTATTTGGAGCAAGAATCATTTTGTATTAAATCGGGGTCGTTACAAAACGCAGCACGAACCCATTTACTACGCTTACCGCAAAGGCCAGGCGGATGCGTGGTATGGGGATCGTGCGCAAAGTACGGTCTGGCCTTTCGATAAGCCGTTGTCTTGCGATCTTCATCCAACGATGAAGCCTTGGGCGCTGGTACAAAAGGCGCTGCATAACAGCAGCTTAACAGGCGACCGGGTGCTGGATATGTTTGGCGGAGCCGGATCCACCCTGATCGCAGCCGAGCATACGCACCGCCAGGCGTATCTTGTAGAGATCATGCCACAGTATGTGGACGTGACTTGCGCCGCTTTGCAGAAACACACTGGCAAAGCGGCGGTGTTGTCCGGAACAGACCGGACATTCGCGGATTGTGTATCAGCGCGGCAAGGCATTGATCATGGAGTATCAGGGTGATGAGTTGACAGAGAGCGTTCAGACAAAAAATAGGTGAAGCTCTGCGGATTGGAGCGAGTTATGAACTCGCGGCGCGACTATGCCGGCATTGAAGTGAAATGGTTTTGGCGCTGGAAAAAGGATGGTGAAAATGAACAGGCTATCTTTGATGAGAATTATCATCAAAAGTGCAGAGATTTTTCACAGGATATTCAAGAGGCCCGTGCCGAATATAAGGTGCGTTGTTTGGCGAAGATGGAGAAATTAGGCCATAAACACTTTAAACCGCTGCATTGGAAATTTGAATGGTTATCGGCACCTTTCAATGTCAGGGGCAACACAAAAATAACCAACATAAAAAACGCAGGAATAAGCGTCATGAAAATAAAGAGCGTAGTGAAGCAAATTAAAAGCATGAGCCAAACATGGGGCTGTCGGCTGTGGTGTGCTTTATGCCAGCCTAACAGTTTAGCCACCCTCCGCCTGTTTTTGCTGGTCAGTTTAATCGGCCTGTGCGGTTCGGCACTGGCGGATGGAGACGATATTTTAGCAGGCACTGACGCCAGTCTGTGGGCGACACTCAATGGCACGGGTAAAAAATATATCTACGCGGCTGAAGGCATTTTAGGATTAGCCGGCTACATGAAAACCAAGAATTTGGTGATATTGAGCGGTATCGTAGTGGTGTCGATCTTTTTCAACATTATCCTGTCGATGGCTGGAGAAAGCGCATGAGTTACCGCATTCCACAAACCCTCGATGAGCCGATTAAATTCATGCTCTGGACGATTGATGAACTCACTGCCTTTTTAGTCCCGTTTTTAATCCTGATGCTGGTGTTTAATAGCCCGGTCTGGGGCATGATCACCGGATCCGGTGCGTTATTCGGTATTAAAAAATTGAAAGGCGAACAGGGTCATTATTTTATGTACCACTGGCTATATTGGCATGTGCCGATGTGTTTAAAACTCAAAGCCACGCCGCCTTCTTATTGGCGGGAATTAATCGGATAAGCCCTACAGGAGCAAGTATGCAACTCACTCATTATAAATCGCGATTACAGGAAATACTGGCGCAGAGGAATGGTTATTTGGTATTGGCCGCACTCCTGGCCTTAGTCAGTTTACTGTTGACGATCAGTGTCTGCCGACTGATTGGCCGGGAACGGATTGTGATTACACCGCCTGTCGTGAATCAAGCCTTTTGGGTAGAAGCCAGGGCCGTCTCTCCCGAATATTTATCGCAAATGGCTTCATTTTTAGCTCAATTACGACTGAATCTCACACCAGGCAATGCGGTTTATCAGCAGGAAACTTTACTGCGCTATACCGATCCGGCGTATTACGGTGATTTAAAAAATGAGTTGGTCAGTGAAGCCGAACAATTGGAAAAAACCCATACCAGTTTGATTTTTTATCCGGTGGAAGTGACGGTCGATACTCAACAACTGACCGCACAAATGACCGGTAATTTAAGCGCTACAGTCGGCAATGACCATCTGCCGGCGCAGCGAATCCATTATCAGCTTCAGTTTCGCTATTCAGAAGGCAGACTGTGGCTGAAATCCTTCGAGGAAATGAAAGACCCTCACAACGATGAGCATTCAAAATAGGAGAAGAGTATGCTTAAAAACCTGGTGAATCGATCCTTATTCAAAATCCCTTATTTTCTGGGGGTATTATTTCCGATGCTGATATTTTCAGCCAGGGCAAACGCTGAGACTTTGATCGTTGAAAATAATGCGCAAATTTCGGCTGAAATATCCGCAAAAGAATTGACCCGAATTGCGGTGGTGGGAGATCGCATTACGCTGGTCAGAGGTTCTGAAGGCGCTTACCAGATCAGCAATGACACGGTACAGGGTACCGTGTTTATTAAACCGACCGTCGGGCAACCGATTGTCCATAAAGTTTGTCCAGTACAGAAAAATAAGACCAAAAAACAACAAAAACAACATCAAATGCAATGCCAAAAATTAAAAGAAAAAAATAATATTCATCCCTCAAAACCATTTTATTTATTCATTAGCACTGAGCAGGGTCGGCATTACGTATTGAATTTAACGCCGCATTCTACTCGCCGTGCCGATGTCCTGGCCCTCAAACCCCAGGAATTGGAGAAAGAAGCCGCGAAAACCTGGGAAACCAGTGAGCGTTACACACAAACTTTAATTCGCCTGGTGGATGCGGTTCTTCAACACCACATTCCAAACGGCTACGTGCAGACGGTTTTAAAAAAACCGAAAGAATTCACTGTCGGGAAAAATTTCGATTTGAAATTAACCGATCAATATACCGGTGCGCACTTATCGGTAGAGATATATCAACTCACCAATCATTCCCGGCAAACTCAAAGCCTGGCGGAAGAAGATTGGTATCAATCCGGTGATCGCGCCATTTATTTGCAAGCCACCACACTTGCACCTCGTCAAACCATTCAACTGATTAAGGTGACCAGCCATGTCTAAACAACCCTACGATGCTGAAAAAAATGTGGATACGCAGCCCAGCCGAATCAGGAAAAAACAACAGAAGGCGCTGGCGATCAGCCTCATGATTTTAAGTATACTCGGCTGGGCTTTTTATTCACTCTTATCAGGCCACGTTCAGTCTTCCCACACTATTCATAAACCATCGTCACAACGGATGGCCATGGACAACCCGACCACACATGTCGACAGTTCCAGGGTATTTATTGAAAAAACCCAAAATGAACTGAGCCGGGAACAAAAAACAACCTCCGGGTTGCAACAACAATTAGAACTTTTGAAAACCCAAAAAGAACAACAGGAAAAAACCAATCAATCTCAAAATGAAAGCATGCAGGGATTACAGGCTCAACTGAAGGCGTTAGAAGAAAAATTGAATCTCGCCAATCCGGGATTACCAATAAAGACTCATGACCCCAATGCGTATTCTACATCCTCGAACCTCGATCATCAGGCGGATGTGGTTTCCCTACAGCCGCTGAAAGGCATGAACGATGATGTTCTGGCGTTATCCCCTCTAAAAAATCAGTCTACGGCGGCGCCGCTGATTAAACCTTCCAAAACGCCGGATACGTTTGTCCCCGCCGGTACCTTTGTGCGCGCCGTCATGTTAGGCGGGGCGGATGCTTCCACCGGCGTGAATAGCCAAAGTAATCCCACGCCGGTGTTATTTCGGCTATTGGATACCGGTACGTTACCCAATCATCGTTACAGTCATTTGAAAGATTGTGTCGCCACCGCGGCGGCTATCGGCGATATTTCTTCGGAACGGGGATTGATGCGCCTGGAACGTTTGAGTTGTGTCAGCCCCAATCATCAAGAGGTGATTGAATTACCCGTAGAAGGCACGGTATTTGGGCCTGAAGGTAAAAACGGCGTGCGCGGCGTGCCTTTGTGGAGAGAAGGCGCTTTATTGAGACGCGCGTTTGTCGCCGGTACGTTGTCGGGTTTTTCTCAAGGCATTGCCTCACAGTATACGACGACGTCGATTTCACCCTCCGGTGCGGTCAATACTATCAATAACGCCGATATTTTTAAATATGGCGCGGCGCAAGGTGTCAGTAACGCGATGGATAAAATCGCGGATTATAACATTCGGCGCGCGGATCAATACCATCCCGTGATTCAGTTATCCGCCGGGACGATAGTCGATATCGTCTTTTTAAAGGGTTTTTATTTAGACGGCCAAAAACACGATAATGAAAAAGAATCGATTTTGCCGCCGTTTGAATCCGTAGCAACCACTCCAACCGTATTGCAACCTGGCCAATCCATCACGCCGGCCACGAGTTCCACTGGCACATCGCCGTTGCCGGTTTCTCCATTACCCTTAACGCCGGCGCAAATTAACGAACTGCAAACCCGTAATCGTCAGAATCAGGCGACCGATTTTTTTAAATCTTAAAAAGGAGTTTTTTTATGTGGTATTTTCAACGTTCAAGAAAATTATTCAATCTCAGTCTCATCCTCGGCTATAGCGTTTTGTCCGGTTGTGGGGAACTCAATTCTCAATTCACCTGCCCCATGAAGCCGGGTGTCACCTGTCGAAGCCTGGATCAGGTCAACACGATGGTGGATCAGGGAAAATTAGCAGAAGCGAAACCCAATCCCGCACCCTCTTCTGACCCGGTACTGACGGTCAATGTCAGCTATTCTGCTGATAATAATGAAGTGATCCGTTCCCCGGAGTCAGTGATGCGGCTTTGGATTGCCCCTTATCAGGACAGTCAGGGCAATTACTTTTCATCGACTCAAATTTATCACGTGATTCAGCCCGGCCACTGGTCTACTGATTCCGCTATCGAGGATAGCAATCATGCCTAATGCTCAACCCTCATTGGATTTGTCGGCTTTATTTGCGCGGGTTGCCGGATGGTTCGGTGAAAAACCGCCGACCGGTTTTGATAAACACCATACCCTGGATTCTGAATGGAGTGACCTACTCGCACAATGTCCTCTCTCCAGTTTATTACCGTATGAAACCTACGATCCTGATCATGAAATTTTTATCAACAAACGCAGCCTGGGCTTTATGTTGGAAGTGGCTCCCTTAACCGGTGCAACCGAGGCCAACGTACAAATTCTGGGAAGCCTGTTAACCGATGTGTTGCCAATTACAGCAGATTTGCAATGTTTGTTCTGGGCGTCGGATAAGATCGGTTCTGCTATTGATGCTTTTGCACAGGAACGTTCCGCCGCCGGCGAGATGTTTGCCTGGCTCGCACAAAAGCGCGCCGAGTTTTTAAAACAGGGCACGTTGGATTCGCTCACCAGGAGTGGTTCGTTTATTTTAAGGGATTTTCGGCTGTTTTTAGTAATTTCCATCCCACTGAAAGAAATCGCTTCGGATACTCAAACCTTGATTCGATTACGCGAAGATTTTGTGAGTTCTCTGAATTCCGTCAACATGGCCAGCCGTTCGATTCCCATCACGAATTTTATCAGTCTGCTGATCGATTTATTAAATCCCTCGACGGATCCATATCCCTCACAGCAGCGTTGGAATGAGTACGATTCACTGTCGTTACAATTAACCGATCCCGAATATCAATGCCGGGTGTATACGGATAAATTGGTGTTGAATCATTCCGGTAAAAAAGCGTGGGAAATTCAATGCTTCAGTGTCCGTGATTTCCCGGAAACGTTAGGCTTATGGCAAACCGGAGAAAATTTGGGGCAATTGTTTAATGCTGCTTTACAAATCCCTTGTCCTTTTGTGATGAGTTTTCATGTGCGAGCGGAAGACGTCGAAAAATCGGCTGCTAAAGCACAAATGAAGTTTATGAATAAAGACGCTACCGCTAAAAGTCCATTAGCCAAATTTAAACCGGGTATTGGCAAAGAATATCAGGATTGGAAGTTTGTCCGGGATCGCTTAAGCCAGGGTGATCGCTTAGTCAAAGTCTTTTATCAGGTGATTTTATACACTTTGCCGGAGCAGTCTCATAGTGCAGAACGCAAACTGCGGGATTTGTATCGTGCTAATGGTTGGAAACTCCGCAAAGAATCTTATCTACAATTACAGTCCTGGTTAGCGGTTTTGCCGATGATGATGACCGAAGGGATGTTTGATGATTTAAAACGATTAGGCCGTTTGCGCACGATGAATGCGCTCTCGGCCATCAATATCGCGCCGTTATTGGGTGAATGGAAGGGCACGCAGCGTCCCAGCTTATTCCTCCCCGGTCGGCGCGGCCAAATCGCCATCTGGAATCCGTTTGATAATCCGGAGGGTAATTATAATGTCGCCATTGCCGCGACTTCCGGCAGCGGTAAGTCCGCGCTCACCCAGGAATATATTGTGGCGCTACTCGGAGCCGGTGGCCGGGTGTGGGTCATCGATGTCGGTCGGTCGTATGAAAAAACCTGCAAATTGTTAGGCGGTGAGTTTATTGAATTCAAATCCGATCAGCCGATATCACTGAATTTGTTTACTTACATTGATCAAATGGATGATGAATCTTTAGAGATTTTAAAGCCTCTGCTGGCAGCGATGGCGCGACCACAGAGCAATGTTACGGATGAAGAAATGACATTTTTAGAAAAAGGCGTCAAAGCAGCCTGGGATCAAAAAGGAAAAAATGCCAGCATCACCACGGTGGCGGATTGGCTCAGCCAACAAGCGAGTCCGATTTGCACGACGCTTTCGCATTTGCTTTATCCCTACACCAAACATGGCATGTACGGCAAATTCTTTGAAGGCCCTTGTACATTGAACATCAATAATAATTTTATTGTCCTGGAACTCGAAGAACTGAAGCAGAAAAAAGATTTACAGAAAATTGTCTTATTAGTGTTGATGTATCAAATTTCCAAACGGATGTATTTGGGCAGCCGTTCACAGGTGAAATCCTGTGTGATCGATGAAGCCTGGGATTTATTGGGCGGTGATCAGGAAGGCGCGGCCAAATTCATTGAAACCGGTTATCGCCGCGCCAGACGATACAACGCTAATTTCGTTACCATCACTCAGGGTATTAACGATTATTTTAAAAACGCCACTTCTATCGCCGCTTTTGAAAATTCCGCGTTTAACTTAATTTTGGCGCAAAATCCCGAGGCTATTGCGCAATTACGGGCTTCGGAAAAATTTCCGATGAACGATTACACCGCAAAATTATTCCAAAGTGTGCGTAGAGCTGATGATTATTCAGAATGTGTGATTAAAAGTCCGCAGGGATTGTCGGTACACCGAATTATTTTTGATCCGTATTCACGGATTTTATATTCATCAAAAGGTGACGAATTTGAGGCCGTGAAACGGCTGCAGGCACAAGGGTTGTCGTTGCAGGCCGCCATTGAGCAGGTCGCGCAACGACAATTTCATTCATCTCAACCTAAAAGGAAATCGATATGAACAATAAAAATAATGGTTATTATGCTCCGCGACCGAATGTTGCCCTTATCGCTGCGCTCATGATGTTAAGCGCCCTGATGGGGACGACGATCCCTATCGTGCTAAATCGAGTGATTTTGCCGGGTTCAACCCTGGCGACGGTGGACATGACCGGTTTGATGTATCGGTTCGTCAAATCCGAAGCATCCGGATCGGCTTCTTTGGCCGATCAACGGTTCGAAGTGCGTGCTTTCAGTCAAAAACTGGAGACGGTTCTCAAAGCCATCGCGCAGGAAAAACACGTGATTTTAGTGCCTAAAGAAGCGGTGATTGCCGGTGGCAACGATTTAACCGCAGAAGTGGCGTCGCGATTATCGCTGTCACGTTCTCCTTCAACCTCATTCGTGGAGAAATCGAATGAATCTCAATAACCCCCGTCATCGAAAAATTTTACTCCTGTGGGTATTGGGAGGTTTTTTAGGTATATGCTGCTTATCGATATCGATTTTCGCCCAGGATTTAGGTGTCGTGGGTGTGACTTATCCGATTGCGGAGACTGATTTTGTCACGATGGCGCAGCAAAAAATCCAGAAAAAACTGGATGACGGCAGCCTTCAGGGTTGGCAGCTTCAGCAACAGGAATCGGTTAGGGTTGCAGCGGATCGCCCGGCTCCGGTCGGGGGATTGCGTTCCACAATCCAGGCTCGACGGTGGTTTTGGGATCCGTCCATCGTTATTCCCCATGATGTGCGATCTGCCAACGGGTCTATTGTAGTCAGGGCCAGCGCCCGATTCAATCCCCTGGAAAAAAACAGCTTAAAAAATGCTTTGATTTTTTTCAATGGCGATGACCCGGAACAGGTGACCTGGGCGCAGAAACAGAATCAGGCCCTGAAAGGCCAGGCTTTATTGATTTTGGTCAATGGCTCCATGAGTCAGGTTCAATCACATTTTCCTCAAAAACACGTGTATTTTGATCAGGACGGGCGGCTGACTCAAAAATTACAGATCACGCAAATTCCCGCCATCGTGACTCAGGTGGGAAGCCAATTGGAAATCAGCGAGGTGAAACCATGAAACGGTGGTTAAAAACGCTTTTGCTGCTCACCGGAATCAGTGGGTGGATTTCGGCTGCTGTCGCCGGTATCACTCCGTGTACCGGTCGGCTCATCAATCCAGTTACGGACATCTGCTGGGATTGTTTATTCCCGATCACCATTGGCTCGACCCCGGTGATGAAGGGAGTTAATCCGGACACCGTCAATCCGCCCGATACGATTTGCATGTGTGGGAGTTTTCCTTTTCCGGATGTCGGTGTCTCGGTGGGCTATTGGGAACCGATGGAGCTGATTGATGTGACCCGCTCGCCCTATTGTTTGGTCAATTTAGGCGGCATCCCCCTGATGGAATCGCCGAATGACGGCGCAGTGGCGGTGGACGATCCCAACCAAAATACCGGATTTTTTTATGTCCACGCTTACCATTTTCCGATCATGCAAATGCTCGGTATTCCTGCGCCACGCTGTGCGGATTCTGGTACTCCCATGCTGACGTATTTGAGTGAGTTAGATCCGACCTGGGAAGATGAAAGTCTGGCGTTGATTCTATTTCCTGAAACGCTGTTATTTAACAATTTACCGATGCAGGCAGCGTGCAGTGTGGATGCCATCTCTGCTTCGACCTGGCTACCGAATGACGAATTATTCTGGTGTGCCGGTGCGCAAGGCACGATGTATCCCTTAACGGGATCAGTGGGTGAATACATCGGCGGCGTACAAGGTACAGTCTTATTGAGTGAGCGGCTGATTTACAAATTGCATCGTCTGGGATTGATGGCGGATAGCAGCATCGGGGATTTATGCAGTGCGCATACGACGATGACCTTACCGAAATCCCGCTACCGTTATCAGATGGTCAATCCGATTCCGACCGTGACGCCGACTGGTTGTCAACCCTTTGGACGGACAACGATGTTATGGGGGTCGATGTTAGAACCACCGATCAGTACTGAAAATTACGGTTATTTAATTTTTCGCAAGCGCAATTGTTGTTTCACAGAATAATTCATCAACACATCAGGAGGTAACGCTATGGAATTTTTATTTAGATTAGCAATGGTAGTGTGTATCATTACCATGTTATGGTGCCTGGCAGGTATGGCCTTGTCTGCTGATAAAGAACAAGATCCCTCATCCGCGCCAGTCGTCCATGATTCTGTTTATATCTTCGTTTCATTCTCGATGCCGAAAGAAAGTCTACAGCAATGGTCGGCACAGGCTCAAAAGATTCATGCCCCGCTGATAATTCAAGGATTAGTCGACAATTCTTTCACAAAAACGCAACAAGCGGTGGCGGCTTTATCCCATGAGGGTCAAGGCGGTGTGGTGGTTGATCCGCGATTATTCCGGCAATACCACATTGTGCAAGCGCCGACGGTGGTGGTTGTTCATCCGACCGTATTAAGGCCGTGTTTGCCGAATCAAAGCTGCTGGCATCCTGACATCTACGATGTGGTCAGCGGAGACGTCGGTTTGGAAGCCGCTTTGCGAATCGTGGCTGATCGGGGCGACAATGCTGTCGTCGCAGAACGGCTTTTAGCGCAAGTGAGGCCGTCATGAGCTATTCTGTTTTGACGGATGAAAAAAATCAAAAAAAGTTACTGCGCTATGTGCTGATCAGTTTCAGTTGGAAATGTACCGTTGTATTGATCTGGTTCGTGATGGTCTGGTGCCTGCCGTCTTCAGCAAAAGCCGATAATTTCTGGGAAGAACGGGCGGTGGGTTGGCATTGGTATCAGGATCCTGAAGAAGATCAAACTGTCTCTCCCGATTCGACGGTGACCAGTGATCCCATTGCCACGATGGACGCTTTGCACCATCAAGTCCAGCAAACCCTGGATCAGGCGATTTTAAATCCGACGGAAGATCATATCCGTCAGTATATTGCCTTACAAAATCAACTCGGAGAACGCGCACAGCGTTTTGCGGATGTTTGGAAAAGTGTGCTGCTCAACTATCCCGAGTTGGATTTTTCTCTGCAACATCCGACGAATAATCTCGCTAAACAAATTGACCTGGATCAGGCCCGTCAACAGGAAAATGCGGCTATCCACCAATTTGCCCAGCATAATGGGCTATTCTTTTTTTATCGTAGCACCTGTCCCTATTGTCAGCGATTCGCACCCATTTTAAAGGACTTTTCATCCCGTTACGGTTTAAATGTGATTCCCATCACGACGGATGGGATTTCGTTGCCGGAGTTTCCCAATTCCCCTTCGGATCAGGGTCAGGCAGTTCGGCTTAAAGCGACTGTAGAACCGGCATTATTTACTGCTGATCCTAAAACCCGTCGAATCATACCAGTCAGTTATGGATTGCTCAGTGAAGAAGAATTGCGACAAAGATTGCTCACGATAGCCCAACAAGCAGAATCACCGGAGAAAAAACCATGAAATACCCATTGATAAAAAAATGCCTTATTTTCTCGTTGTTTTCTTTTATCACCGTTACCACGTTTGCCAGTGTCAATTCCGATTTGAATAATTTTTTTAATGACCTGGGATTTTCCGACAATACCACCGCGCCCAATGCGTATTCCGGGCAGGAGGCTGGCTATTACAGTGGCGGCAGTTTATTTGCGAGAGACAGTGTTCGCGATGTGCAAATTGCGCAGGTGCAGTTGCCGGGTTTTCGTTCGGGTTGCGGCGGCATCGATTTATTTACCGGGGGATTTTCGTTTATTGATTCCCAGCAACTCGTCAATTTGATGAATAACATTATCAATAATTCGATGGGTTATGCCTTCAATTTAGCCCTGGAAAGTGTCACACCGGAAATCGCTAACGTGATGAAATATATCAACACGATAGCAAATACCATCAATAACGCCAATATCAATTCCTGTGAAACCGCCGCCGGATTAGTCGGTACGGTTTGGCCGAAAACCCATGCAGCCCAGCAACAGGTCTGCGAGGATATCGGTAACAGCAAAGGATTATTTACGGATTGGGCAGCGGCGCGTCAGCAATGCAGTACCGGCGGCGGTATGACCCAAATGCTCAATCGGGCGCAAAACGATCCCAACTATCAAAACATGTTGCTGGCGAATGGTAACATTGCCTGGAAGGCATTACAGAAAAATTCGTTTTTGAGCAGCGATCCGGAGTTGGCAGAATTACTCATGTCGTTATCCGGTACGCTCATTTTACAGGGAGGTTCCAGTGATGACGCTGGCCACCAGTTTAAAGTCCTGGCGTCTTTGAGCTCCGATAATCAATTATTGAAAGCTTTATTGCACGGCGGAACGGCTAAAGTCTATGTCTGTGATTCGACCAATGCCGAAGGCTGTTTAAATCCAGCCGTAAAAACGTTAACTATTTCGCCGGATTCCGGATTGCAGAAGCAGGTGTCTCAGCTACTGCAGGACATGACCAATAAAATCTTGACCGATACGGCGTTGACGCCAGCCGAAATGGGTTTATTGCAAACCACACGGATACCGCTCTATAAAATGCTGAACGTGGAAAGCGCCTTTGTCGGCGATAAAAAAGTACTGGATATTGTCAGTTTTTCCGATGTGATCGCCACTGATATTTTATTTCAATATCTCGATGAAAATTTATCCGTGGTGCACACCAGCGTCAGTAGCCTGCAATACCCTGAATCCATCATGGAGCCGTTTGAACAGGGGATCAATCAGGCGCGTGCGGGTGTCCTTTCAGCACAACGCAACGCGACTTCACAAATCAGCCTGGCGGCGCAACTGATCAACCAAACCCAAACCATCGAACAAATGCTCGCGGGCGAATTATCGTCACAAATGTCGAATACCCTGCAATGGGCAGATCGGTTACGGCATTAATCAAAACACAGTTTTTTAGGGAGAATTGAAAATGGCTCAGGAAATTGCAGTGATCACCTACGGCAACGGTGATATTTTAAGGGAAATCTTCAACGCCATCGCCGCCGCCATGGGAGATTCTACTTTTAAAACGCTCATTCATATCAGCATTCTGTTAGCCGGTACGTGGGCAATTGCCAAACTCATCTTTAAACGGGATTTAATGGTGGGTGTCGGTTGGATTGGGCTCTATTTTATGGCGTTTTATGTGCTGTTTTTGCCGAAGGCGACCGTCAACATTATTGATCGCGTGCAACAGGGTAAAGTGTATGCGGTGGATAATGTGCCGTTAGGTTTGGCATGGTTAGCCAATGTCACCACGGCTATCGGTGATGGATTAACTCAATTGATGGAGCAGAATTTTTCGTTGCCGGATGATTTGCGGTATGGACAGACCGGTATGGTGATGGCGTCTAACCTGGTGACGGCGGCCAGCACTTTTCAGGTCACGGATCCGGATTTTGAGAAAAATTTACAGGGCTTTATTCATCAATGTGTGTTTTATGATTTGCTATTACATAAATATTCTTCGCAGGAATTATTTACTGCACCCCACATCTGGCAGTTTGTGACGGAACACGCTTCTCCCGCGCGGGCGTTTTTATATAACCAGACGGTGGTCACTTGCCGGGAAGGTGTCGCTTCTTTGAATCAGGATTGGCAAGCCGCCATTACTCAGGCCGAAGGTCGCTACGCCGCACGGTTATTTCCTGAAGAAACCGAAGCCAGGACCCAACTGTTAAAATACCTGCCGCTCAGTTACAGCTTCCTGACCGATTTATCCGAAAATGCGTCGGATTTGATGCAGCAAAATATGATGGCGAACGCCATTCAAAGCGGTTTACTCAATTGGAGCGCTCAAACCAATGCGCCGGCGGCCCTGGAGGGTTATGCCTTTAATAAAGCCCAACAACAAAACCGAATCTCCAATCGCACGATGGGTGATATGGCGGCTTACTGGCTGCCATTATTAAAAAATATCTTTGAAGGGATTTTATACGGGTCTTTTGTGTTTATTTTCCTGTTAATCCTGTTTCCATTCGGCCTCGCGGTGCTACGGCAATATGCGTATTCCTTACTCTGGTTGCAACTGTGGGCCCCTCTCTATGCCATCATCAATTTGTATATAAATTTTTATGCGCAACATCGTAGTCTTGGGGCGATTAATTTAGGCGATGGATTACAGGGTTTAACTCTGGTGGCGCAATCGGGATTGGCGCAGGTCAACTCGGATATGGCCGGTTTAGCGGGTTATATTTCGCTGAGCGTGCCGTTGATTGCCACCAGCCTGGTCACGGGGCTGCATCACGCCTTGTCGCATTTAGGCCAATATGTCGGCGGCTCGGTGCAATCCAGCGCTACGGCCAGCGCCGGAGAAGCCGCCGTCGGCAGCTTCAATTTAGCCAGCACCAGCTTTAGCACGCACAATGCTTATAACACATCGGCCAATCATTTTGACGACACGGCGCGAACGGCGTCAGGGTCAGTAACCGACCAAATGCCGGGAGGCTCCACGATTACCATGACCGCCGACGGTTCCGTCGTGATGAATAATCAGCCAGCCGTTTCCAGTTTGGCTACGCAAATTAACTGGTCTGAAGCGATTCGCAGCAGCGCCACAGAACAAGCCGATAAAGCCTATTCCGCAGCATTGAGTCACCAAAAAGCCTATAACGAATCCATTTCAGCAGCAGAACGGGGTGTGTATGAACTTAGCCGTCATCAGGCTTTATCAGAAGCCAGTGGTTCATCTTTCGTTACCAGTCAAGGTGCTGCCGACATGCAGGCTTTAAACGATTTACAACAAGATAGTCACCGACTCAGCGAAGAACATAGTGCTTCCGAGTCTGCTTCACACAATCGGCAGATCGATGCTGGAGTCAGTGGCCAGGGTAGCATAGGTAAAAAAGGCGGTACAGGTCTTTCCATCGGTGGTGAGATTGGCGCCAAGTGGTCATGGACTCAAACTCATTCTGAGCAGCAATCCTTTTCTCAAGCTGAAAGTGATACCCATTCCACAGGTGATGCGCACAATATGGAGAGTGTATTCCGTGGTGTGGCTGAAGGGCATTATCGGGCGAGTACGGAAGAAGGCCAACGCATATTGGATAATATATCAACGTCTTTAGATCGTACTCACCAGGAACAACAGCAGGCTTCTGCACAATTCCAGCAATCCGATACTTATCGAAAGATAGCGAGTATTTCTGAAGAACAAGCGGCAAGTATCAACACTAATGCAACTCAAGAATTTATGAATGATCTGCAACACAAAGCCCATGATTTAAGATCGATTGAAAAAATCATGGTTGATCACCCACAAGAAGGTCAAAAATTGGCTGACGAATTTGTGCAAGAAAAAGTACAAAAATATTTTGAGGAATTTCATCAAGCTGATAATTCTTCTTTGAAAAAAATAGAAGAAATTGACCGAGTCAATGAGCAAGCCTTAAATCAAAGTGAAAAAAATAGTAGTCCTGAAATTATTTATCATCACGAACATGAAAAAATAAAATCTCAAGCACATGAGGCTGGACTTGAAAGGAAAGATATTATTGATAAAAGCCCTGCTGAGGGAGTAGGAAAATTAATTATCGAACAAACTCGAAGTTTGAACGAAAACCAAGAAAAATTAGAACAAACTAATACAACTGAAAATCATCGGATTAAAAAACATCAAGAAGATATTCGAAAAGAAACGGGGGTATTTAGAAGTGATGTCAATAAACTTGAACCTAACAAGGATTAAGTATCCTGGTTCCATCGGTGAAAAGTGGATTGATATTCTGCACTGGCGGGATTCATTGGATCATGATCCCAGCTAGTCCAGACTTTATCAACAGAGTCGTTTGCTTCATTTTTAGAGGGTTGGTTGAATGAAGCCTGGTACTCTTGGAAATCTTCAAGTGAAGAAAGAGCATTATGTTTAAAATTAAGCTTAATTTTCAGGAAATGATTTATGATCATATTAGATATTTTGAAAGTCAGTGCTGAAAGAAAAAAACAAAAGAACAGCACTCCTATCACATCACCCAAACTGATGATCCTTGATGAGCCATCGTCTTCGGGTTTTTGCCATAAGACAATAAAAATCCAAAAAAGAAAACTTCCACTCATTATAGAAAAAATAAGTACTCTTCTTTTTAAGTTTTTCCAAAAATTTAGTAAAAAATCTTCCAGCCGATTATCTTTTTTTATAACAGTATTAGTAAAAGTCTTAATTTTTGGATGCAGGAAAATAGTTAATGAAATAATTTGGCTCAGTAAAGTACTCCAACCCATCACGATGCTAACTAATAATAAAGAGGTAATCTGATGAACATGAAAAATTTTGCCAAGCAGAAAAGGTATAAAAATAAAATTAGGCAAAGCGATTATCAAAGCAATAATCCAGTATTTTTTCAGTCGGGGAAGCAATTTTTGATATTTCTCCAACAAAATGGAAATAGCTATTCTTTGATTTTTTTGCATACCCTTTTCCTCCTAAAAAAAGCAGACAAGAAAGTTTTTTATTTAATTTTCCGTATTTTATCAACTTATTAGCTTGTCATCAAGAGGGCTGGGTATGAAAAGGCATTCTATTAAAAATACAACACGCGGTGGTCAGGTTATCTTACACAATCTGCGGATGATCAGCCAAGTGTTTCAAAAAGTAACCTGGTGGCTGTTACCCGTCGGTCTTTTAGCGGCAGTTAACTGGTTTTTTCTCATCACCCCGCGGGAGGCTCGATGGATTGGCCGGGAATGGCTGTTGGCTGAATTGAATTTATTGGTCAAAAATAGTCACTTTCAGCAAACATTTGTCTTTCCCAGCGGGCAAACGATGAAAGCGACCGTAGGGCAGATTTTGGCGGCTCCCTTTGTGCAGGAGAATGTCGCTCAATTACAGGCGGCTGGTTACGATAGTTTGTGGGTAGGATTGATCGTTTGGGTGTTGTCAGTCGTTGGGGTACTCATTTGGTTAAAAAAACGGGGTGAAGCCTATACCGCTAATAAACCCCTCAAAGGTGATCGATTGTGTGACGCTGCGGTGGTCACGCAAAAAATTGCTGCCGGGAAGAGTGGCGCTTCTCATCTGGTCTTTGGCCGGGAACGCCTGCCACTGCCCAAAGACGCCGAATTACAACATATCCTGATACACGGCACCACCGGCACCGGAAAATCCACGGTGATTAAAGAATTACTGGATCATATCCGTGAGCGGGGTGAGCGCGCCATCGTCTACGATAAAAGTTGCAGCCTGGTCAGTCAGTTTTACCAGCCGGATCAGGACAAGTTACTGAATCCCCTGGATCAACGCGGCGCAGACTGGAGCATCTGGGGGGAATGCCGGGATAAAACCGATTATGAGAATCTGGCAGCCGCCTTAATTCCGATGGCGGCCACGGCGCAAGACCCTTTCTGGGTCAATGCCGCCCGCACCATCTTTGCCGCCGCTACGTCTCGCCTGCACCGGGACCCCCGTGCCAAAATTTTGCCGTTATTGAAAACGTTACTGACGTCCAACGTCGGACAGTTACAGGAATTATTAAAGGGGACGGAAGCGGAAAGCCTCATGTCCGAAAAAACTGAAAAAACCGCGATTTCGATTAAATCCGTGTTGGCGACGTATTTAAAATCACTGTGTTATATCCGCGATGAAACTGATCCTTTTTCCATTCGTCAATGGATCCACCATGAGGGCGGTGCGGAATGGTTGTTTATCAGTTCCACAGGTGATCGCCACGAGTCCCTTAAACCGCTGATCTCGGCCTGGCTGGATATTGCGGTGAATGCGCTGCTAAGTTTGCCGGAAAATCCTAAGCGCCGGGTCTGGGTGATCCTGGATGAATTGGGCAGCCTGCAACAATTGCCTTATTTAACCAGCGGATTGGCCGAAGCCCGTAAATTTGGCGGCTGTTTTGTGATTGGAGTGCAAAGTGCGGCGCAATTAGCCAGGACTTACGGTTTTGAAGGGGGACGGGAAATTTCATCCTCATTAAGCACGCGATTTATGTTTCGTGCACCGGATCCCGAGATTGCCCTGTGGTCGTCAAAAAATCTGGGCGAAACGGTCATTGAAGAAGTCCGCGAAGGGATTTCGTATGGAGCCAATACCATTCGTGACGGTGTTTCCATTCAGAAAATAGAAGTCCAAAAGCCGGTCGTGTCGCCCTCTGAAATTTTGCAACTCAATAACCTGATTTGTTATGTCCGCATACCAGGAGACTATCCCATTACCCAATTACATATGCAGCCTTTTAACCGCAAGCCAACACAAATGGGATTTCTATTGCGTTCGTTTGAACCCGATCCGTTATTGCGGGAGATGGAGAAACTGTCGGCTGCCGGTCACCGCTCAGGAGATCCAGCTGCTTCACCAGCCACTGCATCAGTGGTTAATCCGGCGCAAAGTGTCCCCGTGGAATCTGGCTCAAGCCCTAACAGTCAACCCACCCTGGAAACAAAAGTTGCTCCAACCGATACGGCTCCCCGCAGAGAGGATGTTCTTCCAGAGAAGTCCGTGGATCCCGAATTGGCGAGTTGTGATGAAATCGGTTGATGAAAGACAAAGATAAAACCCGGGAGAACCTGTCATGCTATCCACTAAAATCATCAAAAATGTCGAACAGGCCGCGCATTATTTTTTAGGTCAGGAGAATTATTACACCGAAGGTAATTCTTTAGCGCAGGAACACAGTCAATGGTGGGGAAAAGGCGCGGCGGCATTAGGACTTTCCGGCGCTGTGGATTCTAAACAATTTACTGCTTTATTACAGGGTCATTTACCCGGCGGTCAACAGTTAGGGAAAAAAGTTGACGGTGAAATCATTCACCGCCCCGGTTTTGATTTAACCTTCAGTGTGCCTAAATCCGTATCGATTTTAGCGTTGTTGGGTGAAGACGAGCGGATTTTTAAAGCCATCGAAACCGCCACAGATCGCGTGCTGGAGGGGATTGAACGGGAGCAGGCCAAAACCCGGGTGAGAAAAGACGGTGTTTTAAAGGTGGAGCGCACCGGTAATTTAGTCGTGGCGCGATTTTTACATGATATTTCGCGGGACGGCGATCCACAACTCCACACGCACTGTGTGGTGATGAACGCCACCCTGCGTCAGGACGGCCAGTGGCGATCTTTGGCTTCAAAACTCGGTCATTATGCGCAGGACACATTGGGAACACCGGATGGTTTTTTAGAGGCCGTGCGTCATCATCAAAAATATTATGGCGCGTTATTTCGCGCGGAACTCGCGTATGAATTGCAGCAACGCGGCTATACCGTCGAAAAAACCGGCGCACACGGATTTTTTGAAATCGCCGGGATTTCGCGGGAAAGTCTGGCGACTTTCTCTCAACGCCGTCGGGACATTGAAGCTTATTTAAAATCTCACGGATTGTCGGGTGCAAAAGCGGCAGAATTAGCCACGCTCAAAACCCGTCGCGCCAAGCAAGCCATTGACCGTGGGACATTGAAAAATTTATGGGAAACCCGGGCCGCCTTGTGTGGCGTGCTGGCTTTTGAAGAAGCGAGAGAGGTGGTTGCGCAATCACGGCATCAGACTGCCGGGACGCTCTCCCCTTCGGATCAACCCACTCTACCGATATCGGTTGAAACGCTGGAAAAAGCGCAATGCGCGATAAAAGAAGCCATGGCACATTTATCTGAAACGCAGGTCGCGTTAAAGGAAACCGACTTACTGGCCCGTGCCATTTATTACGGGATCGGTGAGGTACCGGTATCCGCTCTCAGTCCAGCATTACAGGCGGTGCAACAATCCGGGGAGCTTATTCCGATCATGGGTGATGATAAAAGTGAGCGACAGTTTACCACGCCGGCTTTGTTAGGTTATGAAAAAGCGTTATTGCAAACGATTAATCAATCGCATCCCAGTGGTCAACCCATCGTTGACGCTTCCTTATTGAAAGCTTTTTTGCAGCAACACCCTGATTTAACCCGCGAGCAGCAGCAGGCCATTCGCACCTTATTTTCCAGTGATCGACAGCTCATGGCACTCACCGGCCCTACCGGTTCGGGAAAAACCCATCTCATCGAACCGATGATGACTTTAGCCAAAATCGGCGGCTATCAACCGATTTTGTTAACTTCCAAACAGGCAGAAACCACTCAACTTCAAAAACAGATTCAAAAAGCGCCCACGAATCTGCGCGAATGGCTGCAACGACTGTTTGACAATAAACAATTTGACACCGTTTTTAGTTATTTGAGGAAAAATCAGGAAACCCCTTCGCGACTGGAGTCCTGGGTGCAGCAACATCTGCCTGCGCCTAAAAAACCCATGATCTTTGTGGATAACGCCACGCAATTATCCTCTCGACAAGTCTGCGAACTCCGATCTCAAGTGCAACGCAATAACGGATACCTGGTTTTAATTGGTGATCCACAGTCCACCTTAACCTGGCGCGCCGGCACACCTTTAACCCAATTATTAGCCCATGGTATCTTGGCGGCTGAATTGACTGCTCAACCGCGTGAACCCTCCGATCCCTTAAAAACAGCGATCACCCATTCCTTACAAAAAAACATCGTGGCCGCTTTTGCCCAGATCGGTCAACGCCTGATTTCTATTGAAGACCGGGAACAACGCCATGCGGTAATGGCGGCTCAAGTGGCCGGGTTATTTCCCGAAGAACGAGCGCGCACCGTCGTACTGGCTCCCACACAAGCAGTTGCGTATGAGTTAAATGTCGCCATCCGTGACGCATTGAAAATCCGCGGAGAAATTAACCAAAACCATGACATTTCCCTCACGGTGTTATTGCCGCATTATGTTCGATTGGCGGAACAATACACGGCGCGTCATTACACCACCGGCCAGTGGATCCGATTCCACCAGGATGATCGCGCTTTGCGGGTTCATCGAGGCGATTATTGCCGGATTGAAAAAATCGATTCCAAAACGAATGAATTGCTGCTGAAAAACAGCCGGGATAAAAAAGGCCGAATCCACCGCTGGAATCCGGACAAATCTCCTGAAGGAGCCATCGAGGTATTTGATGAAAAAACTCGAGCCATTGCCGTCGGTGATACCTTGCTATGCCATCGTTCCAACAAAGCGCATGGGTTGGTCAAAGGAGATCGGGTGATCGTGACCGCCGTCACCGAACATCACCTGACTTTACGCCATGAATCCGGCAAGCCATTGCCGCGCTGGAAATTATCGGAGATGTCGTCGCGGCATTGGGATTACGGCGTTGCCTTAACGCCATTGCAGGCTTCGCATCGGCATCCGGATATCGTCATCGCCTACCAAAACAGCCAATCCCGCCAAAGTCATCAGCGGGCTTTTTATTACCTGTTGGCGCAGGCGGGTCAACAGGCATGGATTTATACGGAAAATAGCGCCCAATTGCTCAAGACTTTAGAAAAACATACCGGGGATAAATTAACAGCAATCGAGGCTCTATTACGACCATCCTGTCTCTGATGCCAAAGCGGTGTCCCGTTCCACGGCGGATTATTTGCGGCTGTTGGAAACCGCTGTTCAAAACGCTTTACAACGATTCCCCGAGGCTTCCTTACCGCTTTCCCGGGCTGACGCCACCACACTCGCGGCTAAAGAAGCCGTGCAGTATGCCTTAGCCTATCTCAGTGAAAAAGAAGCGGCTTTTGAGCACAAGGAAGTCATGACCGTGGCGTTAACCCATGTATTAGGTCAGGTGAATCAAAAAGCGTTACAACAAGCCGTTCTGGAAGCGGAAAAACAGGGCGAATTAATTCGCGGCGTGTATTCTGAGAATGGCACGCGCTGGACAACACGCGAGGCGCTGACGCTGGAAAAAGAAATTGTTACGCTGGCACAGCAAGGCCGCGGGGTCTTGCCGCCCAGAATGTCTCTTGAGGTGGTTAACGCCTATTTGGATAAAACGCCCGCCAGCGAGGAACATGCCCGGGTATTAAGGGAACTGGCGGTGCAAACCGACCGCATCGTACTCTTACAGGGTTTTGCCGGCACGGGTAAAACCACCCTGCTGCAGCATATCGAACAGTTACAGCACCTTCACGGGGCCTTACAGGAAGGCCGGCAATCTTTATTGTGTTTAGCACCGACCCATGCCGCCGTCAAAGAAATCCGGGGGCGTGCTTTAACCGGTTACACCCTCGACCGGTTTTTATTGAATGTCGCCGCCGGCAAGCTCACGCCGGAAGCGTATCGAGGCCGCTGTATCGTGGTGGATGAATCGTCCATGGTGTCGAATCAACGCCTGCATGATTTTTTAAAGGCGGTGATTCATTTAGAAGCTTGGGGATTGTTGGTCGGCGATATCCACCAGTATACCGCTGTTGATTCCGGCAAACCGTTTGAAATGCTGCAGCAGGTCGGGTTGTCGGTCGTGCATTTGACGCAGATTACCCGGCAAAAAGAGGAAACCCTGCAAGCCGCCGTACAAGCGGTCTATCAAAAAAATTTCTCGCGCGTCTTTCAGCTTTTAGAAAATCGCATCATTGAGGTCGGCGGTTTTATCGATGATGAAAACAAGCGGCAGGATAACCGCGCTGAGAGAATGGGTTTGATTGCTGAGGATTACGTCAGCCGGGATGCCATGAGGCGGGCGCAGACCCAGATCATCACCTTCGGTAACGAGGATCGGGTTTTGCAAAATGAACTGGTGCGGGAAGGGTTGATCCTGAAGGGTGAACTTACCGGCCCCAGGCTGATCACCGATATTTTAGTGTCCCGGCGTTTAAGTGAAATCGAGCGCAGCCAGGTGGGGTTTTATCATGTCGGGGATGTCCTGCGGTTTAATGTCAGTCAGTCCGGCGGCATTCATAAAGGGGAATACTGGACAGTGGCGGGTATCACCCCTCAAGGGCAGCGCCTGCAACTGGAGCGTCCCGGCTCCGATCCGGTGTTGTGGAAGCCCCAACCCTACCAAAGCGGCAAGCGGGCTGGGGTCGAAGTCTATGAGATCGAGCGCCGGGAGTTGATGGTCGGTGATTTAATCCGCTGGACGCGGACGGATGAGGCGTTGGGGCTGCTCAGCCCGGAGGTGGCGCGGGTGGAAGCGGTGGTTTTGCCGTCAAAAGCCCCAGAAACCCCCACGCCGGTTGCCGCAGCCGCATGGTGAAATCGGGAAGCCTGCGCCGCAAAAACCACCCCTCGATCCGGCTAAAATCATCGTCCGTTCACTGCAATTAACCGATCAGGGGCTAACGCCGACGGGCAATCCCATTGAATTAATCAGTACTCATCATCGCTTACAACATTGGGATCATGCTTATGCCATTACCGGCTATGGTGCGCAGGGAAAAACCATCACCGAAGTTTTGATTAATGCAGAAAGCTACCGCCCGCAACTCACCAGCCAGCGGTCATTATTAGTGGTGCTGACCCGAGCCACCCATCAGGTAACCCTGTATACCGACGATAAAGCACGATTACTGCAAGCCGTCCAAAACAATCCGGGTCGTAAATCCAGTGCGCTGGAAGCCGTCGGGGAAATTCCCGTTCACAGAGTCCTCTCCGGCGCTTAAGAATCCTGAAATTTCTCAAGACCGCCGGGGCTATGATCGGATCGTGTCGAAGGCCTTTTATCCGGATGAAGCGGCGGCTCCCGGGATGGGTACGCCAGAGAATCCCGATGCCTGGCGTTTAACGATCTCCCCGCCTGAAGGCCGTCCAGAAAATCAAAATTATCCTGAAAATAAACTGGCTGTCAAATCCGAGCCTATCCCAACAAAACCCATGCCATCCTCTCGGCTGGATGCTCAACGGATCAGCCAATTATTGACCGATCAGGCGGAGTCTGTGGTGGAGCAATTATTGGGTGAACCGAAAACCAGGGTGGGCGGTCAGTACCGATATGGCAGTAAACAGGGCAGCCTGGTGATCACCATGAACGGCGACAAACGAGGGTTATGGCATGATTTTCAAACCGGTGAAGGCGGCCATTTATTGGACTTAATTGCCTTTAAAAAAGACCTGGACAGGCGACGGGATTTTCGGGTGGTATTGCAGGAAGCCTTAAAAATTTTAGGGACTTCTTCAGCGGATATCAGTGTTCAGGACAGCGCTCTGATTTCCCCGACTAAACCCGCCCAATCGCCGCCGGCGGCCTCTCAACCCCTCACCCCGGAACAACAGCGTAGTCTCCACTATGCGCGGCGGCTGGCAAAAGAAAGCCGACCCATTGCGGGTACGTTGGCGGAACGGTATTTAAGGGAGCATCGGGGCATTACTTTGGACAAATTCCCCGACAGCGTGCGTTTTCATCCCGGCATTTATTCGCGCCGAAATGAAAGCGTGCATCCCGCGCTGCTGGTGGTGGCGAAAGACAGCGCCAATCAGGTGCAGGCGGTACAGGCGATTTTTCTGGATAAAGAGACTGCTCAAAAGGCGGATGTCGAAGTGAAAAAACAAACCTGGGGCCGCCCTTCTCAGGGATCGGTTGCGCTACAATCGCTGGGGTAAAGCGCCGGTCAGCCAGGGGGTCACTTATCTGGCCGAAGGCCCCGAAACCGCCCTCAGTGTCTATCAGGCTTTGGGGGGTGCGGATGTGCGTATTACCTTGGGTAAATCCAATTTTAAAAACATCGATCCGGCCAAAACCCATCACAATATTGTCCTGTGTTTGGATAATGACGGTCAGAGTCCACAAAGTGATCGACTGATCCGTTTTGCCGCCGAGCAGTTACAACAGCAAGGTAAAACCGTGTGGATGGCCCAGCCCAAAATCGAAAGCCAGGATTATAACGATGTGTTAAAAGAACAGGGGACGGCGGCAGTGAAAACGGAATTACAGCAGGCAGTCCCTTATGCAGAGGCCATCCGCCCTTCCCCGGATAAAATAGCTCTTGGGACGGGTTCAGATGCGGTTTCTGCCTGGGGAAATCGTTTAGGCGAATGTCGAATGGCCCAGGAAAAACAGGTTCAGGTGGAGGGCGCTCTCCTGTCGCCGGTCGCAGAGAAAATGCCGTTATTTCAGGAAGACAAATCCTGGGAGGTGAAAGACCGCCGTCCCTCCCCGACCCCTTCCTCCCCGCCGCCGCCCCAGCCGATCCCGCAACGGGAACGTGAACTGGAATTAGACCTTTAATGCGCTTCTCAAGAAGAGGCGTTGTCCTGAGCCTTTAACCAGGCTTCAACCCGGGAGGCAGCTTTCTGTTTTGCTTCCTTTAAAAAAGCATTTCGCTCGTCAAGGCTGCGTTCAAACCCGTTTTGAATGAGGTAACGGATGAGATAACGGGATTCCAATTCCCAGGTCAACAGTTTTTTTTGCGGATCCTTTGATGCGGAATCGTTTGAATGGCCACTGGAATGATGCTCCGCCGCTTCTTCGACTTTAAGTCCCAGTTGAATGAGGTGTCGAATATAATCGGCCAGCGCAATCGATTTTTTTTCAGCCTGTGCCTGAATTTTTTTATAATCGCCCTTCGAGATATTGATGCTGCTTCGTTTCATCATGTCCTCCAATTTTCTAAAAAACAGTAAATAGCCCTTTTGCAGCGTCCATCAATTTCACTCTATTGTTTTACCACAAGAGGTGCAGATGTGCACTCCTTTTTTTAAAAAATGGCTGAAAACAAAGGGATGTGGAGAGGTGCAGATGTGCACCTCCTGAAAAACCATGCACCTCTTTGCACCTCATCAAGAAAATCCGCTATTTTTCGTGCATGATCGTACTGCAGTGTAAGGGTTTGAATGATTGAACTTTTCCGCACCAGCACTCATAGTGCGACGGGTGTGGTTCCTCACTCAAAAGAAAAGACGCGATCTGACTAAGCTCTGATGTCGTTCTGTATTCCATTGTTTTAACCAACGGATTTTTTCCATGCCTTCAATTTAACGAATTTTGACGTGTTTGACAAACGATTTTTAAATCATCTTCAGGTTATTAATCAATTTAATTTTAGGTTGAGATTCGATGAGCAATGAATTTTATTTTTTTAAAATAGGAGATAGGATTATAGGATTGAGTTTTAGTGATCTTCATGATAATGAATTCATTTAATCGCTATTTTACAGTCATTTTTATAATGATGTGAAAATTTTTTCACTATTTGTCATAACGCTTAATTTTAGCTTGCAGTTCTATTTTAATTGAGTTAGGGTCACAAATGGATAGCGGAGTCATTTTTATGAAATGGCGATGCTCAAAGTTAATTTATAAATTAAGAGGTATTTTTATGGCGCTATTAACTCCACAACAAAAATCTAAAAAAGTCCCCATTTCTTTAAGATTTGATGAGTCATTATTAGTGGCAATCAAATCTTATAACGAGTGGATCGGTATCGAACGTATGGATCACTTTTTCGAGCAGGCGGCGCGTTTTGTGCTGGAAAAAGATAAAGACTGGCAGAAAAAGGCCGGTCAAGGTTCGCCGGAAGCGGTGTCAGAATGAGCAGCCCAGAGAATTGAAAAAATAATAAAGCCGCTTGTTTTATAAAGCGGCTTTCTCTGTTAGGTTTTTTTAAAAATCTGTTTTCCAACGATGTTTTTTAGCGAGATTCTCAAATTGCTTCCGCGTTTTTAATTCCTGTTTTCTACCGTCTTTCCAGAGGATGACATAGCAAGCGCCGTCTACATGGATTAACTTAAAATCAAAATGAGATGATTCTTTTTGTTCTGCTGAGAGACTATTTTTATTCACTTTAGGTAGGAATTCTTGAGTTTTTACCATCGTGGTGACATATTTCATCATGATTCACTCCTTGAAGTGGAATAGGATTAAAAATTCTGAAAACAGGGATTAATATCCAGTGCAAATAAATGCGGTTTATCTTCTCTATAATGAGCGTCTTTGTGGTATCGATACGCAGCGACGAGTCTTAGAATGGCTAACTCGCTGCCTGTGGCATGAAAGAAACCGGCGCTATATTCAATCACCATGTCCTCTTTAGCAATTTTTTTCCAATTTTTTTTTAAGCCGTTAATCATGCTCTCTGTCAGTCGAAAAACAAAGGGTTTAGCTTTGAATTCTAGGTATTCATGACGCATTTTTGAATCTCCTGAGGGTTTAAAATTACATTTTTTGCTCAGATTTTTCTTTCTTGTAGGCGAGAGAAAAAAGCCTGAGCCTTATTTTTTAATTTTAGCTGTCTTAACGCGATTTTTCAACTAATATTTTACTTTTTTATATTTATTTTAATATATTTTACAATGTATTACATTAAACAAAGATTTATTTTTACTTTAAAAATCCTTGACAAGTTTTGCCGGGTCCGCTACATTTATCCTATAGGGCAAGGGAATTTTCCTTGCGATTTTAAAGGTTATTTTTTACTAGGAGAGTCACTATGCTAACTGCGATTGATCAGGAAAATTTGGCGAAGTCTAACCAAAGCACTCAGTTATTGTTGCAAGATTTACAAGCCTTAACTGGGTCGGCCAATCTATTACTCGGAGATATTGCCCTTGAATTGATGAAGCAGGTATCTCAGGTTGAATGGCGTTTAAATCGGATCATGTTGATGACAAAAAATGAGAATCAGGCCGCTTAATGGCCTGATTTTATTTCATTATGAAGAAGGAGTTTTAAAATGAATGAGATCAATGAAACAGCGAAAACTATTATTCAGCAGTTAGGTGGTTTAGCATTGTTGCAGTTATTGTTAGGAACTCGAAAAGTGCTTTTTAATGATAACGGCATCCGTTTTGACATTCATGGATGCCGAAAAATTAACCATATAAAGATCGAGTACAATGAAGGGGCAGACTTATACGAGGTTAAATTCTTTCGCTATGATAAATTAAGTTTACGTGTGATCGCTGAATATGACGACGTTTATGCGGATCAACTGTGCGATATGATTGAGTCCGAAACCGGTCTTTTTTTAGGGCCTATACGAATTCAGATTGCCGAGCAGTATGCGCGAGTTTAGCAGGGAATTTCCCTGCTGTTTTAAAATTATTTTTTACCGGGAGAATGAATATGTTGACTGCCATTGATCAGGAAAATTTAAAAAAATCGATTCATCACTTGGGTCGTCTCATTGAATCGGAAACCCATTTTAAGGGACCTTTGACGTTGTAAATTCGGAGGAATAATAGTATGTCTGAGTGGAGAGAAGTGCGGCCTATTCGCACTATTCGCAGTCGTTCCTCACTGAAAATCATTCCCGAAATTATTCGGGTTTGTTTTTCGTATTGGGGCGAGGGTAAATCGGGACTGGTGATTTATATCGGTAAACAGATTTTAAAGCATCTGGCGATAGACGAAAACTCTAAAATTCGATTTTTTGTAGATGACGACAATCCACGAAGATGGGTCATCCTGCCATCCGGCGGCACCCAGGGTTATCAATTAGGTCGCGCTTCTAAAGGCTGTGTTAAATGCCAGATGATGTGGCGTGTTGATATCCCTCATGAATGGGAAAGAAAAACCCGGCGCGTGGATTTTCAGTTGACTGCAAAAGGTATTCAGATTAATGCTGAATTTCAGCCATCGTCCTAAGAGACTGTCAAGAAAAAAACCGAATTATTCCGTCTCTGCTTGTTCGGGGGTTGGAATCAATGAGGTGTCTGCTGTGGCGGTAGGGTGTATTTCGTAAAAATGCGCTATCACACGCATCACGGCAGCATGATGTTCCGGCTTTATTTCAAACAACCGAATAAATGCGGCGGGTGCCTCTAACACGGAATAACGTGAAGCATTTTGACGAATCCAAAAGTCGGCAACCCGCGCCGGCGACATCAAATGGGTAGGGTTAATGCCTTGCTGATGCAGGACATCGATAGCCAGAGCATAGCACCATTTTTTAATCCTTTTGTGGGTGCTTTTGTATTTGGATGTCCCCGCCCATTCGATCAGGTGCGGTGGCGCTATTTTTTTGATCTTACCATATCGTGCCGCTGCTGCTTCCAAGGCGGTACAGGTTCTACCGACCGGTTGTTTTAAATCCAACAGGGTTTTAAAGAGGGTACGGCTTTCGGGATCGGAAGCGCAGTCGGTTTCCTCCAGCGTATCCGCTAATGCAGGCACACCGGCCTTGGCCAGGATACCGCTTTGAAATCCATTTTTGAGGTCAATCTGTTCCTCCATCTGGCGCGCTTGTTGAAGTAAGGTGCTGAGGATCAGTTGATGGGGGATAAAATCCAGTCCCGCCCGGCTAGCCTCCAGAGATAACCGGGTCAATGCCGTCAGTAAGGGTATTGGCATTCGAACCGATACCTTTTCTAATTGGTCAACAGCCACCTGTAGGGATTCGCCGAACCGGGTTTCGGCCAGCCAATTATGCAATTGCACAATTTCGTCTGGTTCCAGTTGCTCCCATAAGGCGGGAAAATCGTCCGTATCGATAGGGAGCGAACCGAGGGAACCGAGTTGTTTGAAATAGAATTTAGATTTCTGTGTGGCCGGATCCATAGCTTTATACCGACGAAACACATCCACCCGAATTTTCTTTTGGGTTTTGATCAATCGCATTTCGAGCATGTTGGGCAAACCTCCCTGATTTCAGGGAGGTGTTACTCCCCAACCGTTATCGGTAACGCAAGACGTCGGCGATTTCGCCGCGACCACGGGTATCCAGATTGTACCAAAAGAGTTGACCGTTGTGACCCTCTGTATGAGGATGGTCTTGAATATAGAGGGCGATCAACGGGCTGCCGGGAATGGCATCTTCGATCCGAATCTGTTTTTGCGGGTCGATGGAAAATAACTCATGCAAATCCAGGTATTTCGTCCACTGGCCGGCCTGCTCCGGATTAGAGGCGAAGTCCCAGCGTAAACCGCTGATGATGCAGTATTCCAGCCATCCTTTTCGATTCACCTGAAAAGAATCGATGACGGGTGTCTCTTCTTTGCGCCCTAAGGTCGAGACCCAGCGCCTCACCTGCTCATTGATCGTGATAAAATCTTCTGAGAAAAGATAGGAACAATGCCGCACGCGCAGAGCATAATAGTCTGCCTCAGTCACTCTGTGAGGAGGTTCTACGGGATAAGCGCGTTTAAAGAGCGGAAAATCCGGTAAAGTGCGCAGTTGCTTGGTCAGCTTGGGGTGTCGCAAAAAAGTAGAGCACTTCAGCAAATATGGCTCAAGGTGGCGAATCTGCCGGGCAAAATGTAGATTGATTTGTAGTGCCGGATCATCCGGTTGGATGGGGTTGGCTGAAGGCGGTATGCCTTGCTGATCGCAATAAGCTGTGGCGGTGGTGGCTAAAGTATCGTGGGTCGTCATCATGTTTTCTCCTATACCCGAGGGGGTTTTATTTTTAGGCTGCTCTCCCTGAGTAGCCTTCCTATTGAACAGTTTAGGCCGGAAAGGCATGGGAGTCAATAGAAAATAAGATAAATAAATATCTTAAAATAAGATAATTAAATTTAAATCAGTCTATTAATATTAAAAGAGATTTATAAACTATTTTAAATGGGCCTTGGCAAAAGGTGCCTGGGTCCGCCGCCAGAGTTAACACTATGAAGTTTGGTTTATTGAAGGTAAAACTTGGCGATTTAGAGCAAAAAATTGCGGATAGGTTGCGGAAACACGTTCATTTCATAGATGGTTGATTTATAAAAAATTCATTCCATCATGACCATCAATAACGTCAATACCACTATAATTATCGCATTTTTAGAGTTATTTTAAATTCATTTTCGGGTGGTGGTAAACCACGTCATTTTATTGAGTTTATAATAGTTTAATTGTTTTGTAAGAAGGGAATAAACTAAATGATAAAATCAACTTGCAAATACTTCGAGCACTACAATAGAAAAACGATACAATTATTTGATTAAAAATATATTTTTTATAAAGAATCTTACAATACCTGGTTTTCTATATTTGTATTAGAGATACAACTCCAAAAAATAAAGTTAATACAAGACCTATTATCGCGAGGGGGATTGACCATCGGTTAGATCGCTGAAGTGATTTCAATGCATTTTGTCGAATTTCTATCTGACCTGCCAGTTCTTGAATTTTTTGGAGAGCGATGGACTTATCATCATAATTTAGGGTGTGCTGGATATCCAGTATTAAATTTCTCTCTGTAGTAGGCAAGTCTGCAAAGGGGATGTCAGATTCAATTTGCTTGAGCAAACCATTTGCTTTTTCTTTAAGTTTAAGAATTTCTGCTGTATCCAGATGATTTTCAGAAATCAATGAAACCAGATATTGTCTCAATATTCGAGTTAATCCTGGTATATGTGAAGTATCATCCGTTCCCAGGTTGTAAACTCCTTTATAAAGGTTGGTCAAGTCTGTCATTGAGTCAACGGTTGCATTTTGAAAACCTACTGAAATTGCCTTATAGAGTTTTAATTTGCGCTTAGTCTCTATTTTATATTTAAGATTGAAAAATAAATAAGTCACAATGACATAAAAGCCGCCAAGGAATAACACAGCGATTATTAAGTTATTTAAATAAGCAGGTATACGCATTTTTGTCCTCCCTTTTAACTAAATTAAAAAAATCCTTCTGGTGCGCCATTTGGTCGACACCCTGACTCAAGCCCCCTTGAAAGATCGTGATGCTTTATTAGAGGACGCTCAACAAAAAGCCCGTGCTGTTGTGCAAAATCTGTTGACGTCTATTCATTCCTCAGTTACATAGTATATCACTACGCTTCATAGTGAATTAGCTACTCAAAAACATCTCCTGTTGCCGCAATTGGTAGACAACGGCTTACTCATATCCCACCCCCTCCGCTGTTAGTTTTGTTATGGGATGAAGAGGACAAATTAACGACCGGCGTGGTCGAGGGGGTCGTTCGTGGCGGAGTCATCAGTCCGGGGCCGCTAGGGGTGGTCAAACCGGTGATGGTGGAGCTCACCGAAGCCATTGTTGAGGAAGTATGGGTGACCGGTGCCGAAAGAGAGAAAGAGGAGGATGACGCTTGCTGCCGGGATGTAGGAACAAAGAGTCTTCCCGATTGCGATGTGCTGATCGTGGAAGACATCGTGCTCGATGAACTCGATGACGAGCATGAACTGCTGGTTGAAGTGATCGGGGCAGGCAATGGTTTGGGTTGAGATTTATGACTTTTTAGAAAGCCAAATGAGAACTTTGATTTTTGTTCTGGAGGTGTGAGACGAGACTTGGTGGGTGTGAATTGGCTCGCGATTTGTCGTAAGGTATGGAGCAGATTTTTTAATTCCTGACGTTCGTTCTTATTCAATGTGTGAATGTGTTTGCGATAATAAGCCAGTTTGGCTAGGTAGCGTTGTTTTGTACCCGGATGCGTGATGCCTGCCATCAGTTGATCGGCCTGAGCGAGTAATTCTGAGTTAGAATACCGAGAGCGGCGTCTCAATAAGCCGGCAAAAATGGAGCGCGATGGCGTTCCTTCAAATTTCATTTCTTTGGCTTCGCCGGTTTCTGCCAAGTCCTTATGGGAAGAGTCCGATAAAGCAAGCGCTTTGGTTTTGGGCAGCGATTGTTTAGTTTCTGCCATCGGTGGCGGCAAATTCTTTCCGCCGCGTTGTTCTATTAATGTGCGCTGAAAAGGTTGCAGCCCCTGCACATCGGTGAGATCGCAACCTTTAAAACCGAGTACGGGTAGGTTCCCGCACTGTAACCAGGCTAACGCCCAGCGGTCGGGTACGTCCGACTGCCAGGAGAGATGACGCCGCAAAGCTGCGACGATGCCATTGTCGCAACCGATGAATAATGTGTCGTTGCGCCATAGTAATTGGGTGACCAGCGCAGGCGCGTGCCAGACTTGCAGGCAAGCGCCTGTTCGGGTATCCCACAGCCGCACCGTCCTATCCTCACTGCCCGATGCCAACTGCGACCCATCCGGCGCATAGGTCAGGCAATTGACACTACTCGTATGCCCCTCCAAGACCTGGACGGGCTGCTCGCCGCGCGGATCCCACAGCCGTACCGTCTTATCCTCACTTCCCGACGCCAACTGCGAACCATCCAGCGCATAGGATAGGCACGTGACTCTATCCCTATGCCCCGCCAAGACCTGGGCGGGCTGCTCGCCGCGCGGGTCCCACAGCCACACCATCCCATCACTATCTCCCGATACCAACTGCGACCCATCCGGCGCATAGGACAGGCATTTGACTGAACCCGTATGCTCCGCCAAGACCTGGGCGGGCTGATCACCACGCGGATCCCACAGCCGCACCGTCCGATCCTCACTTCCCGACGCCAACTGCGATCCATCCGGCACATAAGACAGGCACTTAACCCAACAAATATGCCCCACCAAGACCTGAGCGGGCTGATCACCATGCGGGTCCCACAGCCGCACCGTCCCATCCTGATCTCCCGATGCCAACTGCGACCCATCCGGTGCATAGGACAGGCAGGTGACTGCTTCTGTATGCCCTCCTCTCAAGACCTGGGCAGGCTGATCACCGCGCAGGTCCCACAGCCGCACCGTCCCATCCTGATCTCCCGATGCTAACTGCGACCCATCCGGCGCATAGGACAAGCACCAGACTATACTCGTATACCCTGCCAAGACTTGGACGGGCTGCTCGCCGCGCGGGTCCCACAGCCACACCGTCCCATCCTTACTTCCCGACGCTAACTGCGAATCATCCGGCGTAGTGGACAGGCACGTGACTTCTCTTGTATGCCCCACCAAGACCTGGGCGGGCTGATCACCGCGCAGATCCCACAGCCGCACCGTCTTATCCGAACTTCCCGACGCCAACTGCGAACCATCCAGTGCATAGGACAAGCACTGGACTCGATTCGTATGCCCCGCCAAGACTTGGGCGGGCTGATCACCGCGTGGGTCCCACAGCCATACTTCTTGATAACTTCCCGACGCCAACTGCGATCCATCCGGCGCATAGGTCAGGCACAAGACTTCACCCTTATGCCCCGCCAAGACTTGGGCGGGCTGCTCGCCGCGCGGGTTCCACAGCCGCAATGTCCCATCTAAACTCCCCGACGCCAGCTGCGAACCATCCGGCGAATAGGACAGGCACCAGACTATCTCCGTATGCCCCACTAAGACTTGGGCGGGCTGATCACCGCGCGGGTCCCACAGCCGCACCGTCTTATCCATACTTCCCGACGCCAACTGCGACCCATCCGGCGCATAGGTCAGGCAATTGACATAATCAGTATGCCTCGCCAAAACCCGAGCAGGCTGCTCTCCGCGCGGGTCCCACAGCCGCACCGTCCGATCATTACTTCCCGATGCCAACTGCGATCCATCCGGCGCATAGGACAGGCAATTGACATCACCGGCATGTCCCGCCAAAACCCGGGCAAGCTGTTCACCACGCGGATCCCACAACCGCACGGTATTATCTTCATATCCACCGCCCGATGCCAACTGCGACCCATCCGGCGCATAGGTCAGGCACGTGACCCAATGCTCATGCCCCGCTAAGACCTGGGCAGGCTGCTTGCCGCACGGATCCCACAGCCGCACCATCTTATCCCGACTTCCCGACGCCAACTGCGAACCATCCGGCGCATAGGACAGGCAGGTGACTTCATCCGTATGCCCCGCCAAGGTATGAATCACCGAACAAGCCGCGCGATCGTAAATCATAATGTCCACACCCGCCGCAATCGCCATCAAATTCGGCTCGCGCGGATGCATCATCATCGCTGTCACTTGCCCTTGCGCTGCGACACTGGGAAATTCACCGAACTGAACGCCTCGCAGCGTCGCCCCTGACAATAAGCAGTCATTCATCCATACGAAGCGCAGATTGGCGTCGGACAGATCCGCGTGGCTGAGGTTAACCTGATCCCAGTAACTGCCGGTTAAATCCGCACCCGGGATGCGGATGCCGGCTAAATTCAGGCCGCCAAACACATAGCGTGCTCGATTGAAAACCGTGATGGCATTGGCGCTGGCAATGGCCACCGCAGGTTCCGTTTTGCTACGCTCGACCAAGGCCCACAACGCCGCCTTTAAGTCAGGATTGGCGCGCACCCGATCGGCTAAAAACCGCGCCTGGTCAAGGGTGACATGTCGGCAGGCCAGCAACGCCACCGCCTGAACTGCATTACGCGTAAAGAGCGGATGGGTCGCGGGCGTCGTGACACCCGGAGACAGGACTAACTGCTCCGCCACCGCAGTGGTCATAAAATAATCCAGCAGCGAGGCATGGATAAAGCCCCAGGCGTGGTCTGCGCTCTCACGCAGCGGACAACCCTGGCGCAATAAACCGCTGTCGGTTAGTCCCTCTCCTAACAGGGCTCGCTGCCAGTTCACAGTCGTTTCCTTCTCTTCCACTGGATTATCCTGGGCACTGATTTGCCCGGCCTGAGTCAGTTGCTGGGCAAAGCTCAGGCAGAATGCACGATAAGCGGCTTTAAGCCACACCACCTGCACGTCATCGCTACCGGTCTGGGTTTTGAGTGTCTGCATTGCCCGCTTGCCAAGGATGGACGCCGGGTCTTTCAGGAACGTCTTGGCCTGCCAGGCTTTTTTGGCCTGACGGGTAAACCAACTCTCCATAAAGCGGTCGTATAACGCCGCGCGGGTGATCTGAGCTGGGCGGCTGGTGACAGATTTAGATTCCTTGGTCTCTTTGACTTCTTTTTCGTCGGCTTTGTCTTTGACTTTGATTTTTTCTTTAGATTGCTCTTTCGCCAATTCCGGCAAAATCGACAACGTCATCCACAACATAAACGGGGTGTCAATCAGGGTTTGCAGTTCAGGGATCGCCTTAAATTCGACTTGATAGCGGGCTGCATTCCAGTCTTTCGGACGCTCACGATCATTTTGGTGTTGAGCGACATATTTCTCGATGTAATCCTGGGTTTGTTGGGGGGTGAAGGGCGAGACATAGCGGGTGCGATAGCGCAACCGGTCCGGTTTGATCGTATCCGTGTGCGGCACAAAGCTGTCGTCCTCCACCAGGGCCTGTACCCGTTGACTGCGACAGCCGATGATCAGTTTGACCCGTCCCTGTGTATCACCCAGGTGATTGGCGTCGTACAGATTGGGGGCGGACTGACCCGGGATTTCGTCGTAACCATCGGCAATCCAGATCGTGTGGTAATCGCTTTGCAACAGGCGGATTTCCGCGGAGGTGAAGCTGATTTCCGGCAGATGAGGGTAATAATCCCAGAGGTCCCGGGGATTCACTTGCGTCGATTGCAGCGGGATAAACAGAGGTATCGGCGCTCGGGGGGCCGGATCGCTCGGGCGATAACTTTGCCAGGCGGGGTCTTGCCACAGGGTTCTCAGTAGATGACGGTTAAAGGTGCTTTTACCCGCGCCGGCCAGGCCCTGCAACAGCAGCACGTGCACACTGCCTTGCAGGAATTCGCGTTCTACCCACGGATATAAGGGATCTGACGGCAGTCCCGTCCCCGCTTGCGCCTGTCCGTTGGGCGCAATATAGCAGGACAGTTCCTGGGTGATGTAGGGGTCTGCCAGGACTTTCTCCCGCAAATGATGTAATTTCACGCCCAGGGTGTATTCCGGTGATTGCTTGTCCTGCCAGCAAGGCGGCTGCTGTTGGCTTCGCGCCAGCAGGGTTTTAAATTCCACCACCGCTGTCTGCGAGGGGGTGGTAGAACTTGTTGGCGTTAACGGTTTTTGATCCTGTTCTGTCGGTCGGCTGCTTGGGCTTTCCCCTGAGACCGAAGCGCCCTGTTTGAGTAAATCCGGCATCAGGCTTTGTAATGCCTCCGGCGACAGGCCACTCAACGGGAGATCGACGGGGGAAGTAGAAGAACTGGATGAGGGAGAGGTATGGGAAATGACGGGGGATTTATTTTCGTTGATAGCTGTCTTCGATGAGGATATTTGACCGCGTTCAGACTGGTTTATTTTTTTCTCTACCGGCGCAACGCTTTGCTTGGCGAGTTCCAGCATTAAGCTGGCGAGCATTTCCGAAGATAAACCACTCCAATCACCCGTCGGCTTTGATGGAGAATCACTGACAAATACTTTCCTTTCGTTGTTGCTGGATAACTGAGCATCTGCTTTCACTTCATTTGGCGTTAATGGTTTGGTTCGCTTGTTCTCTAGGCTGATGGATGGCATCAGGCTGCTGGTCTGCCGCTTCAAAGCGGGCTGGAATTGCTCTGCCTTGACAGCCTTCTGCCATAAGTCTTCCAGGACTTGAGCCACCTGGCCAGCGGTCGGACGCTGAGCAGGATCCGGCGTCCAACAAGCCTGAATCACCATTGCTAATTCGGGTGGGCAATCGCTCGGAATCGTTTCTCGTTCACCGGCTTGAACGCGTTTTTCAAACCCTTCTTTTAATTTACCCGTCGTGGGGTCTTTATAGGGTAAGCGCCGGGCAACTACTTCCCAGCAGATGATCGCCAAACTATAGATATCGCTGGACGGAGTGGCCGCTTTGCCGGCTAACACTTCCGGGGCATTCCACAATAACGTGCCCACATCGGCAGTGTCTTTGGCTTGGGATTTTAAAGTCGATAAACCAAAGTCGCAGAGTTTAGCGCGGCCTGTTATATCCAGCAAAATATTGAGACTTTTTAAATCGCGATGCAGGAGTTCATGCGCATGCAGGACACTCAGACCTAACGCAATATCGCGCAAGACCCGCAACCGCCAGACCCAGGGAAGTTCCTGACTGGCGTCTTTGAGCTTATGGTATAAACTGCCCCCCTCCGCCAGTTCCATCACCAATAACGGCGGTGTATCCAAGGACAATCCTAACAGTCTGATCAAAAACGGCGACTGTAAATTCACCATCACTGCGGCTTCATCCTTCAGTTGTGCCTGGTCGCTGGCAGAGAGTTTGGCCTCTTTAAAACGCTTGACCGCGACTGGTTGGCCGTAATAACTTCCCCGCAACACTTCGCCAAATGCGCCTTTGCCCAACGTGTTTTTTTCATCGGCATCTGGCAAGGTCAGTTGATTCCGGTTCAGCGCTAGATCTTTAGCGGGCGTTAAAGCGATGGGAGTCGGTGTGGTTTCTTGCGTTTCAGGGCCTATTTTTCCTTGGTACCGTCCTTCCCAGGCATTGAAGTCACAATCTGGATCGGTGGTATAACGCGCATAACGAGCGGATAATAGCTGACCCTCGGCGCTATGTGGCATGAAATACGTGCTTTCTTCCCATTTAAAGGCATCCGACTTTTGACTATGTAACAGCAATCGCGTGCCGCCCCGATGTAATGCGTTGACTTCGTAGAGATTACAGGGTTCTGTTAATTGACCCATCCCCTGCACCAGCCAGAACAATGCATAGTGGCTGTGTAAGATTTGCCATTCACTATCGGTAAAAGCCGCTACCTCGTCGGGGAGTTGATGCGTGCGCGTAAACAAGGGTGAATTGATGCTGGGCTGATGCAGGTTAATGAACAGCGGCAGCCAGGCGCTCGGTGGTGGATCGCCCGGACGATACGCTTGCCAATGAGGCGCTTGCCATAACCACCAGGCGGTTTCCTGGAAGGAATGGCTGGGGTCTTCGCCTTCTTCACCCAGCCAAAGCATCATTTCGATTTTGGATTCCAGGGTGCGTTGGATTTCCTGCTGTAACGCTGGTAGTGAGGCTTTCGATTCTACCGGTTGCGCTAAACTATCCCGTAATGCGCACAGTTTGACACCCACTTGATAGCGTGGGTCGGCGGCGCTGAGCCAACTCACAGTTTGATCATCCACTAACAGGAGATTCAGTGAACCGCTACTGTGCACCTGACTGAGCTGGGTGGGTGTGATCGTAGCGCTGAGGTTCATCGGCGAGGGATCTTCGTATTTCTGGTCTTTTTGAAGGGGCGATAACCCTTGTGTCAGCGACGGGGGGACTTCGGAGAATCCCTGCTCCGCCCGCTGCCACAAAATATCCAATCCTTTTGCCAAAGTTTTTAACGAGGGACGGGCTGACTCAGTCGAATCCGTGCAAGCTCGAATCAAGGCGATCACCTCTGGCGAACAATGCTGCGGCAGACCTTTGCCCTGCTCCCAACCGTCCGCCGGTGTCGTCGAACGGCTGACCATACACCATAATAATTGCCCCAAGGCAAAGACATCATCGGCGTCAGCCACTGCCGTTTCGCTGAAGCCAGGTAATAATTGAGCGCGGCCTTGGGCATCGAGATAAAGTTGCTGAAGATTCCAGGCGATATGGGTCGCACCGGAAGTCCGACATTGATACAACCCCACTGCCACATCACGCATCAAACGGCAACGCGCTGACCATGCGTCGGCTGCCGTTGAACTTAACCACTCGGGAAATCGAGTCTTTGGCAACTCCGCCATGGCTACAGTTCGGCTTTTTTCTTCTTCACTGACACCGACTACCAATAACCAAAACGGTGAAGTCACGCCATAAAAAGCATGCACAGATTCCTGACTCTTTTCCCACACCGATGACGACAGACTGAGCAAAGTCACCGCTTGTTCCCGGTAGAAACCGGCGTGTAATCCCGCCGTCATTTCTTCATGAATGGCAGCCCCCTGTTTTAATTCCTGAGCTGGAATCAGGGGCAAGATTTTAGCAGGCCGTTTGACTTCCGATTCCGTAGATATAGAGGCGATTTTATCCTCTTGACTGATGATGGGTTTTTTTTCCGGTAATGGCGTCGAGTTTCCCGAAGGAATCTCTATACTTGAACGTTCAGCGGTTTGCATATTTCAACTCCTTCTAACTCAATTAAAAAAATCCTTCTGGTGCGCCATTGGGTCGACACCCTGACTCAAGCCCCCTTGAAAGATCGTGATGCTTTATTAGAGGACGCTCAACAAAAAGCCCGCGTTGTTGTCCAAAATCTGTTGTCATCTATTCATTCCTCAGTCACGTAGTGACCTTTACGCTTCTACTATAGTGGATTAGCCACTCAGAAACATCTGCCGTTGCCGCAATTGGGGAGACAACTGCTTACTCATAACCCACCCCCTCCGCTGTTAGTTTTGTTATGAGATGAAGAGGACAAATTAATGACCGGCGTGGTCGAGGGGGTCGTTCGCGGCGGAGTCATCAATCCGGGGCCGCTAGGGGTGTGGTCAAGTCGGGTGGTGGTTGAGTTCACCGGAGCCATTGTTGAGGAGGATCTTGTGGTCGGTGTTGAAGATGAGACGGGTGAGGATGACGCATGCTGTCGGGGTGTAGGAGTAAAGAGTCTGCCCGATTGTGAGGTGCTTATTGTGGAAGACATCATGCTAGATGAACTCGATGACGACGACGAACTGCCAATTAAAGTGATAGAGGCCGGTAATGGTTTGGGTTCAGATCCGGGACTCCTTAGAAAGCCAAACGAAAATCTTGATTTCTTTTCTGGAACAGGGGCGAGATGAGTTGTTGCCAATGTGGATGAGTTGGTGGTCTGGCGTAAGGCATAGAGCAGAGTTTTTAATTCTTTCCGTTCGTTCTTATGCAATGTATCGATATGTTCGCGATAATAAGCCAGCTTAGCCAAGTAGCGTTGCTTTGTCCCTGGGTGCGTGATGCCTGCTATCAATTGATCAGTTTGAGCAAGTAATTCTATGTTGGAATATCGGGGAGCCTGCATAAATAAGCTGGAAAAAATGGAGCGCAGCGGCCTTTCTTTAGCTTTAGCAGTTTCTTTGGTGGCTTTATCGATTGGAGTCATTATCATCGGAGATGTGGAAGAAAATTGCGTAATGGTTGTTGAAGTGGGGTTGGTTGACATCGACTCTGAAGTATATAGCTTCAAAGGCATGGTTTCGTATTTTTGCTCTTGATCTAGGGATTGTTCATCCGACTGGGTGGATATCATTTTGACTTTGCTAACGTCAGCTCCATATTGTTGCAATAATCGTTTGCTGAGTAGATTCATGCGGCAACCGGAGAGTTGTACACCCTGTGTCCACAACTGCATGCCCCAGTGACGAGAAGAACCCAGTAATTGCCATTCCGCCGGTTTCGGGTGTAAGTGCGGGTACGACAAATCCTCTATATCACTATCTTCATCATCCTCATCATGCATCGATGGCTGGGTTTTTATTTCCACCGCCTCGGCCTCTTTATCCCGGCATAATGCCGCCGACAGCAGCCAGAAGCTCACAACGCCATTCCCATCACCCATCGCCAGCATTTGACCATCATCCCCCTCGTTGCACCGAATCATACGGTGTTGAAAAGCAATATTTAAAATGACAGATGACCAAGGAAAAATGGTCAGGCAACGGTGACTGGCCACTGACCAGAGCCGCACCGTCTGATCATTACTCCCCGATACCAGCGTCTGACCATCGGGGCTAAATGACACACTCAATACCACAACCCCGATGCCCAGTGAACGGCGCACCCAACGGCTCCTCGCTCCCCACCGACCACAGCCGCACTGTCTTATCATTACTCCCAAAAGCCAATAACTTCCCATCCGGGCTAAACGCACAAACTGCACACCGGGTACCCAGTGAGCAGTACGCCCAGTGATTTTCGGCTGGCAACCGACCACAACCGCACTGTCTTATCCCCACTTCCCGAGACCAGCATCTGACCATCCAGACTAAACGACACACTCGTCACCCCATCCGAATGCCCGGTGAGAGGCGCACCCAGCGGCTCCCGGCTGCTTACCGACCATAGCCGCACCGTCTTATCCTCACTCCCTGAAGCCAGTGTCTGGCCATCCGGACTAAACGTACACTACGCACATGCTCTCGTATGCCCGGTGAGCGGCGCGCCCAGTGGCTCTCCACTACCACCGACCATAGCCGCACCGTCTTATCCTCACTCCCTGAAGCCACTGTCGCCCATCCGGACTAAACGATACACTACGCACATGTTCCTTATGCCCGGTGAGCGGCGCGCCCAGCGGGCTCTCCACTATCCACCGACCACAGCTGCACCGTCTTATCCCCACTCCCTGAAGCCAGCGTCTGACCATCCGGGCTAAACGATACACTACGCACATGTTCCGTATGCCCGGTGAGCGGCGCGCCCTGTGGCTTTCGACTACTCACCGACCACAGCCGCACCGTATTATCCGAAATCCCCCCCGCCGAGGCCAGCGTAACTGCCCATCCGGACTAAACGTCACACTCTTCACCTCACCGTTATGCCCGGTTAGCGGCCACCTAGCGCCCACCTAGCGGCTCCCGGCTGACCACTGACCACAGCCGCACCGTTCCTTCCCAACCCTCCATCCCCCCCGAGGCCAGCGTTTGGCCATCCGGGCTAAACGACACACTCATCACCTTACCCTTATGCACGGTGAGCGGCGCGCCCAGCGGCTCTCGGCTGCTCACCGACCACAGCCGTACCGTATTATCCCCACTCCCTGAGGCCAATGTCTGTCCATCCGGGCTAAACGACACACTCTGTCACCCCATCCGTATGCCCGATGAGCGGCGCACCTAGCGGCGCTCGGCTGACGACCGACCACAGCCGCACCGTCATATCCCCACTCCCCGAGGCCAGTGTCTGGCCATCCGGGCTAAACGATACACTCCTCACCTGATACCGCATGCCCGGTGAGCGGCGCGCCCAGCGGCTCTCGACTGACTACCTGACCACAGCCGCACCGTATATCCCTACTCCCCGAGGCCAGCGTCTGACCATCCGGGCTAAACGACACACTACGTCACATCCCGCATGCCGGCGAGCGGTTACCCACGATCTTACCGGTTTCCCGATGCCGAATTTCAATCTCTTACCCTGCGCAATGGCCAACCACGGCTCTCGGGGATGATAAGCGATCGCTTTGACATAAGCTTTTTCGACATTTCAGCCGCGGCTGCTCACCCCATTCGACGCCTTCCAGTGTTGCTCCCTGCAAATCCGCTCCATACAGCCAAGTTCGGGTTAAGTTTGCGCCGATGAGATTCGCTCCCGATAAGTTCATATTCGCCAATACTCCATAGCGACAAATTCGCGCCGGGAATATGCACCCCTTGCCAATCTCGCCCGATCAGATTGACACCACTGACATTCAATACCGTCGCCGCATTGCCACTGGCGATAGCGGTGGCGCTTTCGGTTTTACTTCGTTCAATCAATCCAAAGAATACGGCCTGCAATTCTGGGTTATCTCGAGTGCGGTCGACTAAAAAACGTACCTGATCTGGCGTTAAACGTCGCTGTGTTAATAATGTCACAGCTTGCTTGTAACTGCGCGTCCATAATGAAAGAACGCTTGACGAAATTTGGTTAGATTCTGGAATCAATAACAACTGCTCTACCAGGTTGGTAGTGATAAAATAATCGAATAAGGAGGCGTGCATAAAACGCCAGGTGTGATCGCTGCCCTCAAACAGCGGGCTGCCTTGACGCAGGCGCGCACTGTCGAGCAGGGTGTCGCCCAGTAATAGCACAAGAGTTTCCCTGTTAGATATGGTTTTTGACTCAGAGGTCGAAACGGACTCATATCGCACGCCGACTTGTCCCGTCTGCCACAGGTGCTCAGCAAACGTGAGGCAGAATACTCGGTACGCGGCTTTCAGCCAATGCACCTGCACATCGTCGCCGCCGGTTTTAGCGGCTTCCTGTTTTAACGCTTGCTTGCGCGATTCACCCAGAATCGCGGCAGGGTCTTTCAGATAACTGTGCTGCTGGTAGGCTTTGCGTGCCTGGCGGGTAAACCAGGTGTCCATAAACCGGTCGTATAGTGCGGCACGCGTGATGCTTGGGCCTGGACACTATGGATTGTTTGGATTCCTTGACCTCTTGACGCTCTTTTTCGTCTGATGGCTGTTGCGGGCTTTTACCTCCCTTTTTCAAAGGCGGGGATAACTGTGCTTTTGCCAACTCCGGTAAAATCGATAACGTCATCCACAGCATAAACGGGGTGTCGATGAGGGTTTGCAGTTCCGGAATCGCCTTAAATTCGGCTTGGTAGCGCGCCGCATTCCAGTCTTTGGGACGCTCGGGATCGTGCTGGTGTTGGACGACATATTTCTCGATGTAATCCTGGGTCTGTTGCACCGTAAACGGTGACACATGGCGCGTTCGGTAGCTCAGCCAATCGGGTGCGCCGTTCAGAGTATGCGGGACAAAGCTGTCAGCCTCATTGAGAGCTTGCACCCGCTGGCTGCGGCAGCCAATCACCAGCTTCACTCGCCCGGAGATATGACTCAAGTGATTGTCGTCATACACATTGGGCGCGGCCTGTCCCGGCAGCTCATCGTAACCATCGGCAATCCAGACCGTATAGTAATCGCTTTGCAACAGGCGGATTTCCTCCGAAGTGAAACTGATTTCCGGTAGATGATGATAATAATCCCACAGATTCCGGGGATTCACTTGGGCGGATGATAGTGGGATAAACACCGGGATCGGCGCTTGAGGGGCCGGATCACCCGGACGATACGCCTGCCAGGCCGAGTCTTGCCACAGGGTTCTTAGCAGAGAGTGGTTAAACGTGCTTTTGCCTGCACCGGCTAAGCCTTGCAGCAATAACACGTGGGTTGTCCCTTGTAACAGTTCGCGCTGGACCCACGGATATAACGGCTCAGAAGATTGCCCCAGCCCGGCCTGCGCCTGACCGTTGGGCGCAATATAGCAGGACAGCTCCTGGGTGATATACGGGTCTGCCAAGACTTTCTCCTGCAAACGGTGTAATTTCACGCCCAGGGTGTACTGCGGTGATTGTTTATCCTGCCAGCGGGGCGGCTGCTGTTGGCTTCGCGCCAGCAGGGTTTTAAATTCCGCTGCCGCTGTCTGCGAGGGGGTTATAGAACTTGTTGGTGCTATCGGTTTTTGATCCTGTTCTGTCGATCGGCTGCTTTGGCTTTCTCCAGATACCGAAGCGCTTTGTTTGAGTAAATCCGGCAGCAAACTTTGTAATAACTCAGGCGATAAATCACTCAATTGAGGATCGATGGCTATTGAGGTAGAACTCACGGGTGCATTCGTACGGAGAATTGCCGGTGATTGATCTTCTTTTTTCTCTACCGGCGCAACACCCTGCCCGGGTAAATCCGGCATCAGGCTTTGCAATGCCTCCGGCGATAGATCGCTAAAATCCGAGGTCAATGTTGAAGGGGTCGTACGCTCCGGTGTCGTCACACCGGGAGTCACCGGGAGGTGAGTCGATGAGACTTTCTCATCGGTTTGAGCCGGCGTCAATGGTTCCGTCCGCTTGTTCTCCAGGCTGGAGGGCTGTCGCGTCAGTGGCGGTTGGGATGACTCGGCCTTCACCGCCTGTTGCCATAATCCTTCTAACACCTGCGCTGCCTGGCTGGCGGTAGGACGTTGAGCAGGATCCTGTGTCCAGCAAGCCTGAATCACGACTGCTAATTCAGGTGGGCAATCGCTCGGAATCGTTTCTCGTTCACCGGCTTGAACGCGTTTTTCAAAGCCTTCATTTAATTTACCCGTCGTGTGGTCTTTATAGGGTAAGCCTCGGGCAACCACTTCCCAGCAGATCATGGCAAAACTATACACATCGCTGACCGGGGTGGCCGCTTTACCGGCCAACACTTCCGGCGCATTCCACAATAACGTACCCACATCGGCGGTGTCTTTGGCTTGAGATTTCAACGTCGATAAACCAAAGTCGCAGAGTTTGGCGCGACCTGCTGCATCCAGCAGGATATTGAGACTTTTTAAATCTCGATGCAATAATTCATGGGCATGCAACACACTCAGACCCAACGCAATATCGCGCAAAACCCGCAACCGCCAGACCCAGGGAAGTTCTTGACTGGCGTCTTTGAGCCTGTGGTATAAACTACCCCCCTCCGCTAGTTCCATCACCAAGAGCGGCGGCGACTCCAGGGATAAACCCAACAACCGGATCAGAAACGGCGATTGTAAATTCGCCATCACCGCCGCTTCGTCTTTCAGTTGTGCTTGGTCGCTGGCCGATAGTTTAGCGTCTTTAAAACGCTTGACCGCGACCGGCTGACCGTAATAAGTCCCACGCAACACTTCGCCAAAAGCACCCTTGCCCAACGTGGCTTTTTGATCGGCATCTGGCAAGATCAGTTGATTCCGGTTGAGTGCTAAATCTTTAGCGGGGGTTAACGCGATGGGCGTCGGTGTGGTTTCTTGCACTGCACTGCCTATTTTTCCTTGGTAACGCCCTTCCCAGGTATTGAAGTCACAAGTGGGATCGCTGGTATAGCGCGCATAACGAGCGGGTAATAATTGGTCGTCTGTGTTATGCGGCATGAAATAGGTGCTTTCTTCCCATTTAAAGACAATGGACGACGTGCTGTGCAACAGCAATCGCGTGCGGCCTCGATGTAATGCGTTGACTTCGTAGAGATTACAGGGTTCTGTTAATTGACCCATCCCCTGCACCAGCCAGAACAATGCATAGTGGCTGTGTAAGATTTGCCATTCACTATCGGTAAAAGCCGCTACCTCGTCGGGGAGTTGATGTGTGCGCGTAAACAAGGGTGAATTGATGCTGGGCTGATGCAGGTTAATAAACAGCGGCAGCCAGGCACTCGGTGGCGGATCGCCCGGACGGTACGCTTGCCAATGGGGCTCTTGCCATAACCACCAGGCGGTTTCCTGGAAGGAATGGCTCGGCTCTTCGCTTTCCTCTCCCACCCAAAGCAGCATTTCGATAGGAGACCCAACGAGGGTGCGTTGGATTTCCTTCTGTAATTTTGGTAGTGATGCCTTCGACTCTACCGGTTGCGCCAGACTATCGCGCAACGCACACAGTTTGACACCCACTTGATAGCGTGGGTCGGCGGCGCTGAGCCAACTCACAGTTTGATCATCCACCAACAGAAGATTGAGTGAACCGCTACTCTGCACCTGACTAAGCTGGGTGAGTGTGATCGTGGCGGTGGGATTCATCGGCGAGGGATTTTCGTATTTCTGGTCTTTTTGAAGGGGTGATGACGTTTGGGGCAGCAACGGTGGCGTATCGGAGAATCCCTGCTCCGCCCGCTGCCACAAAATATCCAATCCTTTTGCCAAAGTCTTTAACGAGGGACGAGCTGACTCAGTCGAATCCGTGCAGGCTCGAATCAGGGCGATCACCTCCGGCGGACAATTCTGCGGCAAGCCTTTGCCCTGCTCCCAACCGTCCACCGGTATCGGCGAGCGGCTGACCACACACCATAATAATTGCCCCAAGGCAAAGACATCATCGGCCTCGGCCACTGATGTTTCACTGAAGCCCGGTAATAATTGAGCGCGGCCTTGGGCATCAAGATAGAGTTGCTGCCGATTCCAGGCAATGTGGGTCGCACTGGAAATCCGGCATTGATACAATCCTACCGCCACATCGCGCACCAGGCGGCAACGCGCTGACCATGCATCGGCTGCCTCAGTACTGAGCCACTCGGGAAATCGATCCTTTGGCAACTCCGCCATGACTAAAGTACGGTTTTTTTCTTCTTCACTGACGCCAACGACCGATAACCAAAATGGGGAAGCGATGCCATATAAAGCCTGCATCGATTTCTGACCCTTTTCCCCCGCTGGTGACGACAGACTGAGTAAAGTCACCGCGCGTTCCCGGTAGAAACCGGCGTGTAATCCGGTGATGACTTCTTCATCAATGGCGGCTCCCTGTTTTAATTCCCGAGCCGGAATCAGGGGCAAGATTTTAGCCGGCAGTTTGACTTCTGATTCCAGCGATGTCGAGGCGATTTTATCCTCTTGACTGAGGATGGGGGTTTTTTCCAGTAATGGTGTGAAGCTTCCCGAAGGAATCTCTACACTCGAATGTTCTGCGGTTTGCATACTTCAACTCCCTGGTTAGTGATTAATACCTATGATTTCTTTTTGCCGTTTGACCCTAAGAATCCGTATAATTTCATTTTCTTGCGCAAAGTCCCTCGGCTGAGATTAAGATATTTTGCGGCCTGAGATTGATTATCTTGCACGTACTTCAGCACGATTTCTAATAACGGTATTTCCATTTCTGCTACCACTCGTTCATAAAGGTTAGTCGTTGTTGCACCTTCCAATCGAATCAAGTAATCCCTGACTGCCGCCCGGACATGGTCACGGAGTGTCATTGATTTTGCGGGTTGAACGTGCGCAGAGGTATTGATCTGAGAAACGAGTGTGTCAGTATCCTGCTCAATAGACAATTCGGTGGGGTTCATGTCAACTCCTGTGTTTAAAAAATTAAATGCCTTTCCATCGGCAAACCGATTGTTATTGGGACGATAACCATGACCATACTAATGATCCTGTGGCAAAAGTCAAAAATTACGGGTGCCATCATCCGTAATGACCTAAACTCAATCGAGTATCGGAGCCATTGAGAACATAGGCATAACTCGGCAGTTTCGTATTCATAAACGACAGGCTGATCACCATCCCTGGGAAATGTTAATGGCGTTGGCAAATGTTTCTGAGTAGCCTTGTCCATTGGCAAATAGCTCAAACGCTGTTGAACGATTACCGGCCAATCGAAATCAAGAATAGCCATACTACCTTCGAGTTGAGAACCACACCGATGGAGATGGGAAGGACAGCCACGGGTGTCTAGTCATCATGGTCTTTTTCGGCGAAAATCCCGGTATTCGCATAAAAGTCCAAGTGTTTTATGATGCCCATACCAGTTATTGGAGGGAGAATAAAAAAAAGAGGTGTGGTATGGTATCCTGGAAAGTGCTGTTAATGGAGGCGGTTGAAGACCGAGGGTATGTCAAAGGTTATATCGACGGCCAAGCTAACGGTCGTGTAGTTGGGCGTTGTCAAGGGATAGCCATTGCGCGCCGGCGAATAGCCCAAGCGCTGCTCTATAGAAACCATTTACCAGTAACGGTTATTGCCGAAGTGACGGATTTACCCATGGCAACGATTGAATCTCTCCGAGAAACGAGTTGAATAACAACTGGGTTTTACTGATCAAAGATCAGTTGGTTACCTATAATGGGGCAAAGACATCTGTTTTGCGACCTCTTGGTGCGAGGTGCAATTTGGGTGTAAGGGTGCATAGAAAAATAGAGAAATTTATAGAATTTTAAGGAAAAATACAGAAGATCAAAGAAGTAAAAAACGCTTTAAATATAACTAGATAGAAAAATATAGAACATAATAGAAAACCCGATATGGGTACTGAAAATCCCTGTGTCCCCAGTTCGATTCTGGGTCTGGCCACCATATTTTCAATCACTTATCTGATCTTGCTAATCATACTGCCACATTGACTTTCCTCAATTTATTGAAGAAATTGCCAAACACTACTCAAAAAATATTATCAAACGTATGCTAACCATTTGACATTTTAGAGAAAAATCTATTATGGTATCGTGATGAACAAAAACATTCTCCCTGATTTTTTTATTAAAAAATATAATATGCAACCGCATCATGAGGGGGGTTACTATGCCGAAATTTTTCGATCTGATCAAAAAGTACAGGTGTCGAAAGAATATGCTTCTAGCGAACGCAGTGCACTCACATCCATTTATTTTTTACTTCCCGGCAGCAGTTTCTCGGCATGGCATAAAGTAAAGTCCGATGAAGTTTGGGTTTACAATTATGGTTGCCCCATGCATATTTTAATTTTGGAGGATAACGGCCAGTTAAAATCTCAAACATTAGGAAACCCGGTCCTCCACAAAGATACAGAGTTGCAGATCGTAGTCCCCAGAAATCATTGGTTTTGCGCCTATTTGAATGATCCCGAAGAGTTTTCATTAATCAGTTGCATCGTAGGCCCTGGCTTTGATTTCTCTGACTTCGAATTGGCAGATCGCCAGCAATTAATTCAAACTTTCCCCCAGCATCAAGACTTCATAGAAAAATATACGCAAAATGTAACTACTCGCTCCTAAACAGGCAAACAATTGCGTCTCTCCACCAACTCAATTTGGCTCCCCTCTCCCTTGCGATCTCTCATCGGTCCAAGGTGAGAGTACGTTTATAGGGACTACCTATTAAATTTTGTTGCCGTTGAACAGCTGAAACTAGCCTATCCATATTAATAGGACGAGGACGGCGGCAATTAAAAAGCCGGGGCAAGTGACACGTCCAAGTACACTTTGTCCCTATAGAAAGTTCTGGGTTTCCCTTATTTTTATAAATGGCTGATCGGATTTCTTCAGCCAAAATATCTATGGTGTTTTTTTCTAAAACCGAATCATTTAAAGCATTTAAAGTTGCTTCCAATAACTCATTAAGTTGCTTTTCGTTATCGGACAATCACCTGAATCGTGTAAAATGGATAACGTAATACTAATACGCTGCTCAATGGCTTTTTTAGAATTGTTATCTAGTTGCTGATAGCCTGGTAATTGAATGACAGCAGGAAGAATATCCTCAAATTTTTTAACCTCTTGCTGACCCACAATACTTTTCGGGCTAGAAAAGGATTCCACGATAATGGAAAATTCAGAGTTAGATCGTGGAATACCCTTTCGCAACCTTTTTAATTTCATCTTGTAGAGTAGGCATTTCAGATATCTGATTCATACAACATGAACCCTGTTGTACTCCTTTCTGGCCTTGTATTTGCACAATAGCCATAGAATCAGTAAATAATGAATGGCCGGAATTTTGTATTTTCGAGTGATTTACCGTATGCTCATCATGGTCTAAATTTGCATTTCTTTGCACAAAATTATCGAGTTTATTCAACTCATTAGCTTGATGAATTAACCGGGCATTCTTGTGATTATAAAGTAAGGGCTTATCATCTATTATATTTAGAATATTTTTTATATCCGCTGCTTGATGATAAAACCGGATGTGTTGGGAGTTGATAGGAGTGACTTTTATTTCTTTTATTTTTTTCTTCATATAAAATCCTTACTTTCTATATCCGCCCAAGATTATATACATAAAATATTAAGATTCTCTTAACAATCTCAAAAAAAACGCGCACCTTACGCTATGGGGGATCGCAAGGGGGAGTTGCGCAGCGCTCCTCCCCCTTCATTCCGAGCATCGGCTTCGCCGAGCGCAGGATCAAAACAGGAAGCGGCTACCGCTGTACTCAGCGGGAGCCGCTGATGATTTTTACTCATATTTGACTCCAATTTTTGGATAACGGAAGCAATCAACCGTGTGGTCGTTGACCATTCCTACTGCTTGCATAAAAGCATAACAAATGGTGCTGCCTACAAATTTAAAGCCACGCTTTTTGAGATCTTTTGACATCGCGTCGGAAATAGTCGTTTTTGCAGGAATCTGACGCAGATTCTGCCAATGATTGAGAATGGGCTTACCGTCTACAAAACGCCAAATATATTTTGAAAAACTACCAAACTCTTCTTGTAATTTTAAAAATGCTTGAGCATTTGAAACCGCAGATTGAATTTTTAATCTATTTCGAATAATACCCGAATTATGAAGCAATTTTTCAATCCGAGGAGTTCGGTATTTAGCAATTATCGAGGCATCAAAATGATCAAATGCTTGCCTATAATTGTCGCGCTTTTTTAATATGGTCACCCAACTTAAACCTGCCTGAGCACCTTCTAAAATTAAAAATTCAAACAATAACCGATCATCGTAAACCGGCGTTCCCCATTCCAAATCGTGGTATTTTATATTGAGTTCATCCCCAATCGCCCACGCACACCGAGATTTCATTTGTGTTTTATTCATAAGAGTTTTAGAAATACGCAAGCAATTAATCGTCATGAAACGTCACCGAAAACGTGCTCCAATACTAAACTAATTTGACTGAAATTTCCATCAGGTGAAAAACCTGTTGTCAAATGATCGGCTTAATAATTTCTTAATATTTAAACATTATATTGGATCTGAGTAGTTAACCAAAACAGGTACATCATAATGTTGCAGGAAAGAAAAAGTACACAAAGCGAAGAAGAAAATCATAACCAGCCATTCCAAAAAAATGAGCATCTGAATAAATCCATTCTGGCCGATTTGCAAAAATCACTCGCATTATTGGACCAAAAATCCTGGTCAAAAATGACCGAAGAAATTAATTTTGAAATTCAGGAAAACCAGCGACTGCCTGATTATGAGCTACTTTTAAAACGGATTAATAAAATTGTCTCCACCCATTTGGAGAGAATGAGATTGGTAGAAAGACAGGGATTGCCGCTCGATACTGCCTGGTTTTTTTGGAAATTCTCTAAATGGGATCGCATGGTATTTCATTATCAGGAGCCTTCCGATCAAGCCTGGCGATTAAGTCATCTCGCTCAAATTGCAATCCGGGTGACCAATCGAATCATTGTCAAAGGTGGAACCAGCGACGTCAAAAATAATGTGCTGACATTTAATGAATGGCAAAACAAATTGAATGAGTTCACACTCATGCGCGAAGCAGCCAAACAATTATATCAACGTTTGAACTATGCCAGCCAGGATTTTTTCAGTTTAAGCTTAAAAGCAGCCACAATAACTAAAATCGCGGAGGCAACGCAATTGGGAAGTTGCGGTGAAAAAACATGGGTGTTAACTAATTTTCTGAGAAAAATAGGTTTAGAAAATTTAGGGGTGCGGGTAGAACATCTTTATATTATGAAAAATGAGGGAATGATTCAAAAACAGGGTAACCATACTCTCACTGTTTGGGGACGAAATATAAATAGCGATCTTAATGATTACACCACCTGGGGAGACGCGATCCTGAGCGATCCCTGGTCAGGAAAGCAATATTTTGCGAAGGATCTTCCCAAATTTCTGACTGATTGCCTTCAGGTACAATATCAATGCGCGCTATTACCCAAAAGTGATTTTAAGCCCGCTGTCAATAAAATATATTTTCAAAAACAGGGCGACGATTTAAATTATTATTACACCGATATTAAAGGACTTTTTCGAAAAAAAACCATGATGGACATAGATATTCCCGATCCACTGACCATCGAAAATATAATTCCCATATTTGACAGAGTTCTCATTAAACTGGCAAATCAAAACCGGATATTCCGTGAAGTCATGGTGAGAAATTACGAAATTCCGTTTCATCCTTTTGCCAATAGTCTGGAATTGATTGATGATGACGGCATAGCAACCCTCAAAAAAGGATTAGACATTATACATTCTGTCCCCTTCTTGGGATTAGAGCATGGCTTAAATACACATAATTTGAATTTAATAGAGCAATCTTTCAAAAATATATTAGATGACGGCCTTGATATTAACTGGGAAATATTCGAATCCCTGGATCAGAATTTTAAACGGCTCTGCTTTGAAAAATTAATAACCCTGGCTTTAGAAAAAGAAGTGAATAGTGTCGCCTTAAAATTGTTGAATGACGGCTACGGCACAACAGCCCAAATAGCGCGTATTCCCGAATTAGAATCCAATTCATCAATCATTGAAGCATACAGCGGCAATGAAGAAATCCAGGACTTTCCAAATTTAAATGGTTCTTCAGAGGAAGACCAGGAGGGCACGGATGAAGATGGAGAAAACACTCTCACATACATTACACGAACAAGGTAATCTTTTGATCCGTTGCCGCTATTTATCAAATTTTCAAAGTTTGATCCAAAATATTTTCAGATTTTTCCTTATCTTTATTATTGAAAGACGCAAAAAAAGATATTTTAGATTCACCGACTGTTGTCACCATTTCGATATGATCATTGCTGGTTAGATATCCTAATACAACCATCCATAGGTCCTTCAGTAAAAAAGTATTTCCCTGAATCAGGATGTGATGGGCTGTTTGAATGACAGCGCCAAATCTCTGCAGCCGTTCAATAATATCCTGTGATAATACAACTTCTACGTCATCAGGTAACATTATGTTGCAAGAGAGTTTTTTGGTTTCTTCAGGATTTTGACAAGTATCCAACTCAGTGGGAAGAGTTAGATCGAAATTTTGGCCAATTTTCAAATAAAATTTTCGTAGGATAGCCCCAAGATTTTCGCTTTTATAATTTATTTTCAGGCTCGATTCCGCATGCCTCATTGAACTACAAAAATAATTACATGATGAACTAACTCCTTCTTTAGATGCTATTACACATTTATTAAAATAATCTAAAAACAATGTCGATATGTCTTTATTGAGAAAAACTATAATGGGTGTCTTTGAAGTCCAACCCTGCCCCCATTCCTGAAAAATTTCCACACGCATATTTATACCCTTATATTAAAATACGGCGATTTTAACAATGTTTAAATTAGGAGTCCAGCTTGTACAAGCTCATATCCCAAAATGGTAGGTTATATCAGCGACAGCAAGTTGCGCGGCAGGAGCTGTGTTTTTATCGGTCCTAAAATCAAAATCTAAAAATCGGGCGCTCGTAGCAGGCACGAAAATATAATCAACACCGACGGACAATGGTAAGTGGTAAGCTTGCAGATCATAATTTAATCCGGCGCCAAACATCACAGTGCCATAAGAACCCTGCCCCACACCTTCATTGAGTAATCCCGTATGATCTATACTGCGATAGGCGCCGCCTAATTTACCCATAATATGAAGGTTAGGATCAAATACCGCAATACGCATAGTACCCGCGACATAAACAAACCAGGAAGTGATCTTACCGTGGATTTCATCGGCGCCGGAGCCGCCGGATTCATCAGAATCCGGCAGCTGGAACCCGCCGCCTTCTATACCAACGTGATCAGTAGCCTGGTAACCTAATTTACCCCCATAAGTAAAACCATTGGTATCAATATGAACATCACCGGGTGCACCACTTCCAAGAATAAAATCTCTCCAATCGGAATAAGCCCAACCCACAGAAACCCCTAAATAAATAAAGGGGCCAAAATGCAAAGCGGGTGGAGCGCCTGAAAATTCGTTTTCAGGAGCACCTGCATAAACCGTACATGCGGCCAGGCTTAATACACTGGCAGTAATTATTTTCCTCAAAGACATAAGCTCCTCCCTAAACAACAACAACTTTAACTTTGCTCGCGGCGAGACGGGCCTTGATCCGCGCTTCGTCGGCATCTTTGCCAAGCGCCAAGGTAATGCCCATGCGGCGATGCGGCAAAATGGATTCCGGCTTCCCAAAGAGGCGGATATCGCTATCCGGAATTCGTAACGCTTCATCCACACCGATAAAAGTCACACCTTTTTCTGCGATGGTCCCGTAAATAACTGCACTGGCTCCAGGCGAGCGAAGGGTAACATCCACAGGCAAACCCAATATCGCCCGGACATGAAGTTCAAACTCATTTTGAGCCTGGGTACATAGTGTCACCATGCCGGTGTCGTGTGGCCGCGGGCTGACTTCGCTAAAATAGACTTCGTCGCCTTTTATAAATAACTCCACGCCAAAAATTCCTTGTCCGCCAAGATTATCCGTTATTTTTCGAGAAATTTCCAACGCTTTTTCTTTGGCCGTCTTCGTCATTATTTGCGGCTGCCAGCTTTCGACGTAATCTCCGTCAACCTGTTTATGGCCAATGGGTTCACAGAAATATGTTTTAATTTCACCGTGGTTATCCAAAGCACGAACAGTCAATTGAGTAATTTCATAGTCAAAAGGAATGACGCCTTCGACGATCACTTTCTTTGAAATCACTCTGCCGGCGCTTGTGGCATAATGCCACGCCGGCTCAATTTGTTCCTCTCTATCCACCCGGGACTGGCCTTTACCGGAGGAAGACATCACAGGCTTGATGATGCACGGCAGACCCATTTTACGAATAGCCGCTCTCATTTCTTCAAGACTTTCAGCAAATTGATAGGGTGAGGTCGGTAAGGCTAATTTTTCCGCGGCGAGTCGTCTAATCCCCTCCCGATCCATGGTCAGACGTGTCGCCTGCGCAGTAGGAATAACGTTCCAGCCCTCATTTTCGAGGTCAACCAAAGTATCTGTCGCCAAAGCCTCTATTTCAGGGACTATTAAATCCGGTTTTTCCAGTTCAATCACCTGGCGAAGCTTTTGACCGTCGCTCATGTTAATGACATGCGCCCTATGAGCAACCTGCTGGCCAGGAGCGTTTTCATAACGGTCAACGGCGATTGTCTCAATCCCTAACCGCTGCAAGGCAATTATAATTTCTTTACCCAGTTCGCCACTGCCCAAAAGCATTACCCTGGTAGCTGACGGACTCAGGGGGGTTCCGATCGTCCTCTGCTTCTTTATTTTGGTCCCAGACATCGTTTTCTTCCTTTTCAAAAAGGTATTAGCTGTTTATTTTAACATAGATAAATATGGTTTTGGATTGCTTCAGGGGGAAGATGGGAAAGAATCTGATGATGTTGTTTTTCTTTTTCGATTCGAGCCAGAATCAGAAAGTGGAGCTTCAAAAATTTTTAAACCATAATTTTTATCGTTTAATTTTCGTTTATTCTTATTTCCTGATACTTGAATTTGGTTTGTTTCTATCTTTTGCTCTTCTATATTATGAAATAATTTCTCAAAATTTTCATGAGTATCTAAAGAAAGATAATAATTTAAATTATTATTTTCCAAAGGACTAATTTCATTGTTTGTAGTAAATTCAAGGAATGAATTTTCAGATTCAGAAACAAAAGGAAAGTAATTATCGTCCAATAAAAAAGCCGGCTGCGGATAGATCTTTTGGATATTTTTTATTAATTCCTGAAATTCTACTTTGTTACCCCAACGAAAGAACCAATTGCCTAATTTTATTATAAATAGTTTTTTATGAAAATATTCAAAATCATAAACCTCATTTTCTACGACTGAATCGAAAAAAGGATATTTATTCTTAGATACAAATTGAGAGTATTGGTTATCAACATATAAAACTTCCTGCTTTGTTGCAAAAAAATAAATGGCATGAGCCATTTCATAATTATTATTAATTCCAAAATAGATTAATCCGTGCAGAAACCCGGTTAACTCTTTCTCAGCTTCCAGGCGCAATTTTTTTTCAAGAACGGCGGCTTTTGCAGATTCCATTTGAAGGGGGCGCCTCCCATTCATTAATTCACCAAATTGACCACCATTCAGAATTTTTATTTCCAGTTCATTGTACACACTGGGTATCACTACCGTAGAAATTTTTAACACCTTCTCATCTGCGACACTGCCTGTAGCAATCGGTCCCGTAGGCAATATGCCTCTTTGCACATATTTAGCAATCCCCAAACATTGAAGAATACAGTCGAGATGATTCTCCTCGTTTCTTTGAATATCCAAAACCGGCGTCAATTCGGCCTTAATAATTTTGGTCAAATAATTATCCTCCGGGAAATCAAAAATGACTTCAGGAGCAGCGATTTTTTTATCTTCTCCAATGGAATGATTCTGCTGAAGGTGATCAGGCTCTGACATTGGCTGGTACGTTACCTTATTTTCCAAACTTAAAAAAAAGTAACCGTTCATATATTTTTTATACTGAGTTATTAATATTTATATTGGGATGATTATATGATTTTTATATTAAGAAAATATTAAATAAAAAATTCTTTAAATATAATTATATGTTTAAAATGTACATATTCTGGCGCTATTTCATTAGCAAATATTTTTTATAATCTTATTTAAGGTTTTTTGCCCGATGGTCGAGCTGATCCAAAAGCTTGTTTCGTACAGTCAGATTGATTTTTTCATTTCTCCACAGATCCATGAGTTCATTACTTTCGACTTCAATCAGCTCTAATCGCAATGCGATATCCTCAGTGACTTCAGCTTTTTCGTCATGTGGCAGACCTTTACCATGATCATCGATTCTTTCCTTAAGTCTGCTTTTCGTCATTCTATAATGTTGTATCCAGAAACGAATTTCTTCCTTCACTTTAGGATTGTCTTTTTCCCGCAAGGCAGTTACCAGCCAATGCAGGCCGACTTTTGCCAACCGTTTTCTGGCCTTTAATTCAGCGAGATGTTCCCCATATTCTTCACATTGGGTAATTTTTTCAATACCAATCGCTTTAACCAGCCAGGGCAAGGCCAAACCCTGTAATAACAGCGTAGCCATAATAACGCTGAAAACCAGAAAAATTAGAAAATTTCGGGTATTGGCGCCCTCCACCATCCCCGGCAAAACCGGCACCGCCAGAGCGGCGGCCAATGAAATACTGCCGCGCATTCCCGCCCAGGAAATCAGAAACGGATGTTGCCAGGGAATGGGGGGACTTTCCCTGCGAAATGTTGACAGTATTCCCCTTGAAATATAGATATTGCCATACACCCAAATAAACCGCCCAATGATGACCGCGGCGATGATCGCTCCACTGTATAAAAACAAATCGGTTATAGGTATCATGTCGATACTCCTCATAATCCCGCGCAGGTTATGCCCCGCCAGCAGGAACAGCAGACTTTGTATACCCGTGCTGAGCGAAGGCCACATCGCCCGGCCGATCAGCCTGAATCCGGAAGTAAAACGGAGCGCATAAATGTGTCCAATCATAAAACCGGTCGCCACTGTAGCAATAATGCCGCATCCTCCCAGCATGACCGCCGGGCAATAAGCCAAAAAAGGGGTTAGCAATGAAGCCATGATATGCAGCGGCGCACTGGTCAGTTTCAGGCGCAATTCCCCCACGATATATCCCACCAGAAGTCCATAGATAGTTTCGGCAAAAATATCCAGAAAAAATACCAGTCCCGCGTGAACAAACAGAAACTGATGCGTCAGCACCGCGGCCAATGCAAACCTGAAAATGGTCAATGCCGCCGCATCATTGAGCATTCCTTCTCCTTCAAGAATAGTGATAATCTTCTCCGGGATTCTGATTTTTTCTGCGATGGCAACGATAGCGACATCATCCGGCGGAGAAACAATCGCGCCAATAACAACCGCCAGTGGCCAACCCAGTTGTGGAAGCATTTTATGAATAATGACTGCGACAATGATCGTGATAAACAGTACATGCCCCACCGATAATAACGCGATAGGCCGAACATTTTTCTTAAAATCTTTCCAGGAGAGAAACGCGCTGATTTGATAAACCAGCATGGGCAGAAAAATATTTAACACCAGCGAGGGATTAAGGGTAACGGTAGCCAGACCCGGAACAAAACTCAGCAACATGCCCGTAACCACCAGCAGCAACGGCAGGGGCACAGAAAATTTATCAAACAATTGACCAATGATGACAATAATGGCAAATAAAACAATATAGGTAAAAATCTGTTCCATTGAAATAATACCGATATTCCGTAAAGAAGAAATCCAGCCAGAACACTATGCCATAATTTTAAATGGAAGGGTATCAACGGGCAGCCATTCCCGCTGAGTACAGCGTCCGTGGCTTTATTGTTCTTATCCTGCGCATCGGCAAAGCCGATTGCTCGGAATGAAGGGGGAGAATCGCGATTCTCCCCCTTGCGATCCCCCATCGCGTAAGGAGAGTTCCCTTCAGCGGGAACTCCTGATCAATGGGGCTATTGTTTTTAATAAAATAAAAAGACATACTAAATGGATTAAAAAAATAACAGACGTCGGGATTTAAAAAATGTCAAAGTATAATATTTCTGAGATGTATCTGCGCAGACTGGGAGAAGATGCCAAAAGATTGGGCTTGGACCCCTCTATTTACCCTGAAAAATTTGCCGCATGGGATAAGTTTCGTATATCTAAGGATACTTTGGTATGTCATGCGCTCAAAGAGGAAGATATTCCCTATATCTTTAGTTACTTAAAATCCCTCCCCGTTATTACAAGACTACAAATAGCAGATACCGTATTTACTGGCCCAGTAGTGGCCAAAATTATTCTCGCCCTCGAAACTCACACTTTCAACTTATCAAGATGCACAATACCTGATGGGATGATTTCCCACTTCTTGATGCTTTCCCACTCTTTAAGATATGATACTTTCACTAACTTACAAATAATCGACAGCCCTGGCCGCTGTAAATTGGGCCCTCGGGATACCATTTCTTTATTAAATAATTCTTTTTTAAAAACACTTTACTTAGAAAGGTGTACCCTGATAGGAAAAAATCTGTCTGCCCTGTCATCATACTCCACTATCACCAGCCTGACTCTTTATGACTGTGGAATTGACTCCAAAGATGTGGCGTATCTTTTGAGAAATCATGTCCTGAAAACACTTGTCCTGGATTACAATCCCAAAATAGGAGATGAAGGCGTGCTGGCCCTCTCGCTACACCCCACTATCACCAGCCTGAGTTTAGAGAATTGCGAAATTGGCCCCAGGGGAGCGGATTATCTTTCGAAAAATCGGGTTTTAGAAACACTCAATTTAGCTTGCAATGATGCTAATCCCCCCATAGGAGATGACGGTGCGTTCTCCCTTTCCCAGTCCACTGTCACCAGCCTGAATTTAGCTTGTTGTAAAATTGGCCCTAAAGGACTGGATTCTTTTTCGAAAAATAGTGTGTTAAAAAACCTTGACATAAGTTCAAACCATCAAATAGGGGAAGGGATTGGCGCTTTGGGGGGACTGAGCGCCACCCTAACATGCCTAAACCTAGGTGACAGCAAAATTGGCCCTGCTGAAGCTGCTTACTTTTTAAATTGTCCTGCCTTAACAACTCTTGAATTATTCCAAAACCCTTTAAGAGATGAAGGGGTTAAGTTGATATCCCAAATTCCCACCCTCACTGACGTGAGCTTAATAAACTGCAAAATCAGTTCTAAAGGAGCCGCTTTCCTAAAGACCAGCCATTTGGAGTCACTTAATTTAGAATATAATCCAATTGGGGACGAAGGAGCGGATTCCCTCTCGAATCACCCGACTTTGACCCGTCTGAATTTAAATAAGTGCCACCTTGGCGACAGGGGGGTGATTGCCCTTGCCAGGAATTCGCGCCTGACTGAATTGCATGTGGGTTCAAATAACATCGTTTATTGGGGAGCCATCGCTTTGGCTTTTAATCAGTCGATACGGAAGCTGGAATTGTCCGCTGATTTCATTGATCCTTCAGCCCTGTGCTTTTTTCTGGGTAATCAGGCTTTAACATTTATCAACGTCAGAGAACCCAATCTGGAGACAAACAGATTTTTCGATTTTCTAACTCGCAGAAACAGCAGTTCTTTATTTCAGACGCATTATCCTGAAGAAGTCCGAGAGCAATTATCACAGCTTTTGCCGACGGTATTAAACGAGATGATTTATGATTATACCCGGGGCGAGTATCCTTACAACTTCAGATTATTCCGTCATTATAAAGCTAACCTGGAAAGTGATTATCAAAACCATCTCCTCTCCGGATTATGCAATAATTAAAAAGCGCCCGCCCCACGTCATCCCGCGACTTGATCGAGATTGATATGTTATACTCGTAGCGTTTCAATTTAATTCTGACCGATTTCCCCCCTCTCCCACAAGTGGGAGAGGGAATAAAAAGTCGGAGTCAATCGGTCAGAATTAAATGGATGGCGTTTTAAGTATATTTGATTCCGGACTGATAACAGGGATAAACAGTTGCGATTCTTATTGGGTTTATTGATTGCTGGAATCGCCGGCTGTGTTAACTATGCGGGGATTCATGAACACACCCTTCCGGACTCCCCGGAAAGTCTGGCTGCTGTGCATCGCTATCCACTGCCGGCCATTTCACCCCCCAGAATCGGCCCATGCCAGTGGTGGGATAAATTCAATGATCCACAACTGAACACGTTGATAAACGTAGCGCTTGCCGGTTCCCCCCATATCCAGATCGCGCAAAGCCGCCTGGAACGCGCCCAACACATCGCAGAAGAAGCGGGAGCCGCGCTATGGCCAAACGTGGACATGACAGGATACGTACGGCGCGAACGCTTCACTAAAAATGGATTGATCCCACCGCCTTTTAACGGCGCCACCCAAACCCCATCGGAATTAGCGCTTAATTTCAACTATGAGCTGGATTTTTGGGGGAAAAACCGGCAAACCCTGGCGGCGCGAATCAGCCAGGCGCGTGCCGAAGAAGCCAATCTGGCGCAGGCGGAACTGATGCTGTCCACCGCTGTCGCCAGCAGTTATTTCCAGCTCCAGGACGATCTGGCCTTAGCGCAACTGTTACAAAAAATTCTGCGTCAGCGTCAGGATTTATTGCGGACCATCCGGATGCGCGCAAAGCATAATATCACTTCGACGATACCCGTCAGCAGCGCCAAAATTCAGGTGGAAATCTTTGCCGTCATACTGGCCCGGGCACAGCAGGATATCATGGTCAAACGTCACCAGTTAGCGGTACTTATCGGGAAAAATCCTTTCACCACGCAGATCAGCGTTAAAAATTTCCACTACGATCCTAAAATACTGGCATTGCCCGCGGTATTGCCGGCGCATTTGCTGGCAAGGCGTCCGGACATCACCGTGACACTCTGGCGGGTGGAGGCCGCGGCCCATCAGGTTAAGGTTGAAAAAGCGCGATTTTTCCCGGATATTAATCTGATGGCGTTGCTCAGTCTTCAAAGCCTCAGCCTCAGCAAACTCTTTAATTTCCAGAGCCGGGATTGGGCGGTTCAGGCTGCTTTTTCTTTGCCGATTTTCGACGCCGGTTACCTTCGCGCGGATTTAAAAGCGCGATACTCCGAATACGATCTGGCTGTCGGGCAATATAATCAAACCATCCTGACCGCTCTGCAGCAGGTTGCGGATCAACTCGCGATTCTGCACACCGTTAAAATTCAGCTTCAGGAACAAAGTGACGCGGTCAGCATCGCCCAAGGTAATTACCGACGTAATTATCTGCTTTATAAGCACGGCATCAGCGATTATACTCAGGTGCTGACCGCTGAGGCGTCGTGGTTATATCAGCGTTTATTTTTACTGCAACTGGAAAATCTGCATATCCAGACGACCATTGCGATGATCAAAGCATTAGGCGGCGATTACCAATCGCCAATCGAAATTTTATGAGCAAAGACAATAACAACCCGCACAAATTATCGCCCAAACGGAAAAAAATTTTGTGGGGTCTGGTCGCGTTTTTTTTACTGTTGGGAATTCTTTACGGGATTTACTGGATATTGTGGGGACATTTCCGTGAAAGCACTGATGACGCCTACGTGGATGGTAATCAGGTACAATTAATGTCCCAGGTGTCCGGCACCGTCATCGCCATTTACACGGACGATACCCGCGTGGCTAAGCAAGGTCAGCAGCTGGTCAGGCTCGATAATACTGACATGCTGGTCGCCCTGCAAAATGCACGCGCGAACCTGGCCCAGACAGTGCGGCAGGTGCGCACATACTATGAAAATGTTTCGGAAATTCAGGCCACTTTAACGCAGCGGGAAGCCGATTTAATCCAGGCGCAAAAAGATTTACGGCGCCGGCAGGGACTGGTGGGACCAGGCGCCATTTCCAGCGAGGAAATGCATCACTATACCACCACACTTGAGGCCGCGCAGGCGCAGTATGATCAAACACTGTATCAATTAACCGCGGCAAAGGCGCTGGTGGAAAATTCACAGCTCTATCATCACCCTCTGGTTGAACAGGCGAAAACCAAATTTAAAAGAGCTTATTTAAACTGGGTGCGGACTGCGATCTATTCTCCCGCCAACGGATATGTCGCCAAACGCAACGTCCAGGTCGGTCAACAGATTACTCCGGGCACGGCTTTGATGGCGGTGGTGCCCCTCGACCAGATTTGGGTAAACGCCAATTTTAAGGAAACCCAGTTATCGCGTTTGCGCGTCGGCCAATCCGCCACCGTCAAAGCGGATGCTAACGGCGTAACCTATCATGGTCATATTGTCGGCTTTAGCCCCGGCTCGGGAAATGCTTTCGCATTGTTGCCTCCGCAGAACGCCACCGGAAACTGGATCAAGATCGTTCAAAGACTGCCGGTACGCATAGTCCTCGACAGTAAAGAATTACGCAAACATCCCCTTGCATTAGGTCTTTCGATGAACGTGACTGCTCATACGCGAGGACTTAAGGGAAAACTTTTATCGACCCAGTCTACCAACCGCTCACCCCTTTATTCAACCTGGATTTTCAACGATCAACTTCGGCATGCCAATCAGGAAATAGCCGAAATCCTGCGCGCGAATTCACCCAATATACGTCTGGACGCGCCGATAAAAAAACAGCCACCGGAGCTTGCCAATGGCTAAACCCATTACCGGAACCACTCTCGTCATGCTGACGATTTCCTTATCGTTGGGCATTTTTATGAATGTGCTGGATACCTCCATCGCCAACGTTTCCATACCCTATATTGCCGGCGACCTCGCAGTCAGTCCCGATGACGGCACTTATGTCATTACCTCATTTGCGGTCACCAGCGCTATTGGCCTGCCATTAACCGGCTGGCTGGCGCAACGCTTCGGTCAGGTGCGTTTATTCGTAGTGTGCACGTTTTTATTTACCGTGTTTTCCATGCTTTGCGGACTTTCTTTTAATTTGCCGATGCTGATCGTTTTCCGGGTGCTGCAGGGCGCTGCCGCCGGCCCGATGATACCGCTTTCGCAAAGTATTTTATTGGATGCATACCCGGAAACCAAAAAGGGTTTTGCCACTTCACTGTGGGCCATGACCGCAGTGGTGGCCCCCGTCTTCGGCCCTATTCTGGGCGGCTGGATTACCTATAATTACACCTGGCCGTGGATTTTTTTTATTAATCTGCCGATAGGCATTTTCTCCTGTGTCGTCACCGGCATTATATTGGCGGGACGGGAAACACCTGTTTCCAAACCGCCGATTGATACCGTCGGGCTCATTTTATTGATTATCGGTATTGGATGTCTGCAAATTTTATTAGACAAAGGCAATGACCTGGACTGGTTCAATTCCCAGTTTATTGTCATCATGACGATTATCTCCACTATTTCCTTATGTTTTTTTGTCGCCTGGGAATTAACCGACAAACACCCGATTGTGGATTTGACATTATTTAAAATTCGCAATTTCACCATTGGCACATTAGCGTTAAGCTTGGGTTTTTTAGCTTACTTTGCCAATATCGTCGTGTTCCCATTATGGTTACAGACTCAGGAAGAATACACCGCCACCTGGGCCGGATTAGCCACAGCGCCGGTTGGAGTTTTGCCCGTACTCCTGACGCCGGTCGTGGGCCTTCTTCTGAATAAAATAGACCCGCGAATTTTTATCAGCCTTGGTTTTCTGGCTTTTGCGTTGGTGTTTTTCTGGTGCGCCCACACCTACACCACCGATATCAGTTTTTTCAAGCTGGTTTTACCGCGATTTTTTATGGGTATCGGCATCGCCTTCTTTTTCACGCCATTGATAATCATTGTTATTTCCGGTCTTCCTGCGGCGCGCATCGCCAGCGCGTTAGGCACCGCCAATTTTCTGCGTATTCTGGGCGGCAGTTTTGGCACTTCCATCAGCGTGACATTATGGGACCGTCGCGCGCAATTCCACCACAGCCGTTTAGTCGAAAACATTAATCAGTTTAATCCACTGGTTACCCAATTCGCCCAGAAATTACAGCATTTAGGATTACCCCGCCTGGAAACTTTCGCGCAAGTCGATCTGGCCATTTACAAACAGGCATTTATGTTATCGACCAACGATATCCTCTGGATTTCCGGAGTCGTCTTTATGATCCTGCTCGGTATTTTATGGTTCGCGCGCCCACCCTTTTTCGCCAAAGCCGGCGGAGTTCCCGGCGAAGGTTAGTTACACTCTGTTTGAAATACACATCAATTATGTGTATAATAAAAAAATGAACTGGAATCGGACATCCCGTGACATCATTAAGGCTTTAAAAAAAGACGGTTGGTTTCATCTAAGAACCTAGGGAGATCATTGGCAATTTAAGCATCCAGACAAAAAAGGTAAAGTGACCGTTCCTCATCCAAAGCAGTCCTTAGGTGTTAAAACTATCCAATCCATTTTAAAACAGGCGCAATTGTCGCCGGAGGAATTTGAAAAATGTTTAAAGTAAAATCCTATCCAGCCATTTTGGAAAAAACGAAAAAGGGCTACAGTGTTTTCTTCCCGAATTTACCCGGGGCGGTTTCCGCAGGAAAAAATTATGAAAACGCTATTCAAAAAGCCAGGGAGTGTTTGTCGTTGCATCTGTACGGCATGATACAGGATAAAGAATCTATCCCTGAACCGACGCACATCGACGAAGTTATCCAGAAACTGGAAAAAAACGAGCTGGTTGCCCTGATCGAGCCGGACGTTTTTTCCATCATGGCACAGCAGGAAGATAAAGCTGTGCGGATCAATATTACCTTGCCCCGATCATTGCTAGAGGCCATTGACGCCAGAGCAGACCAGCTCCATATTAATCGCTCGATGCTGATTCAGAAAGCGGCCAGAGAAGTGATTTAGATATCAATTGGACTGACTACACCCTTTCATATCAGTGAATGGCGTAGTGCTTATCATGCACTGGCCCACGTCCCAAGTATCCTGAGTGATCGTGATTAGCGCTGATTTCGCCAGTGGGCGTATTAATGGATTCGTGCAGGTTAATACCACTTCTCCATCGGGAGTCGTCATGGATATTTTCACCTTTAATGCACCTAGATTTTCAATTCTTTTAAATAAAAAGAAATGGCCTTCATTGTTCCTTAATGGAGGCGAGATGATGGTTTGTTTTTTTATCCCCGCATTTCCTTGAGACCCTGTAACTTCATATATTGCTTGATTACCCAGAGTATTGGGAGATAGATGAATACATACCGCTGCGCTAGCCAATTTTGCGAAAGTTAGACTAATTATGCCAAGAACAATACTGATTTTTATCATACTATTACCTCTACAGTTTACTCGTTAATATTTGACCCCAATATCTTAACGAAATTTAAGTTCAGAAAGTTCAGGAAGATCTTTGGCCAGCTCAGCCAATTCTTTATTGAGATTTGTGCTAAAATGTCTGGATAATTTTTTCTTTTCCCATAAGATATGCAAAGAAGTAAATATATTTTGTATTTCGGGATCAGAAAGTTTATCGACGGTCTCTTTCCCTTTTCCATGAATTATATATTCTGAGAAAAAGACTAACAGAATTTTTATTGATTCAATATCTTCGGCACTGCGCGAATGAAAAAAATGTAATGCTGGCTTAGTCTCTTTATCAGGTAATATTTGGTCAAAAAGATTTTTCAAAAACTCTTTTTTTCTTTTCTGATTTGAAAGTGGAAGATTTAGATTAGCGCCATATTTTAATAACAGTTCAATAACATCGGACTTTTTACTTTCCTGTGCAGCCTTAATAGGTGTATGGAGACTGTCTGGTAAATTAGGATCAGCGCCATGCTTTAATAATATCTCTATATCTTCCAGTGTCGCGTTATCGCGAATTGCCTGACATAAATAAGAAGTTTTTTCAGATTTCTTAGTTTCAAAATAAGTATTTAGAAAGTTTTTTTTATGTTGAGTTTCTCTTTCTAAAAAAAATTCCCATTCTTTCATATCTGGTGGAGCAGAAATAAGTTTAACTTCATCTTTAAAATTCCTGAACTTTGTTATTAGACTGGGTGAGGGTGATTTTATAATTCCCATTAGAGGATCTACACCGATTACGACGTTACCAAACATGATAAACGAGGGCAAAATTAAACGATTAATCAGTTGAGCTATTTGCCCTGGACTATCCCGGAAAAAAAAACCATTATTTGGATCAAATAAGCAATATTTGTCATCCATTTTTTGCAATAAAATTGCATGCCCAAATATAGAAAATCCATTTTTTAATTTTGGTTCCAAAACCAAAGAAATTTGCACTTTTTGATCATTATCCATTCTTTCAAGTATGTTCACAAATAATGGTATGTTCACTTTAAATCCCTTGATTAATAATTGCTTTTGTTCTTCCCCGGTAATGAAAGAATCAGGAAATTCATTAAATATTAATCCATTGAAATATTCCTTGTAAGACATCAATTTTATGACATGCCCTTTATGAGAAATTTTTTCGATAAAATTAAAAATTATAGATAAAAATTTTTCATCTCCTTTAATAGATTTAAACTTCACACAGTCTTGCCAATAAAATATTTTAGACATATTATTTTGAAAAGAATGCATTTCCAATAACTTGAAAATTATTTTTTGCCAATTCGGATGGGCAATGGCAAAGAAAGAACAGTAGGCTTGACATAATCCCTGGTATTTTTCGATTGCAATCTTAGAATCATTTCCTAAATATTCAGAGTATCTCTTTGTAAAAAGACTTTGATCAAACCTTACATCTCCAGGTTGATAATTTTTGAATTGCATAAATTCTAAATTAAAAAAATATTTTCGTTTTAGATTCCATAACTGGCATTCTGGGTTGTTATGTTTTTGGCCTGAACAGGAAAAAAAGTAACCCAGGTGAGTTTTTTCATCCAGGGAATCTTCTATATAGCGGTTTTGGAGTTCGGCATCCCGGATAGCCATAAGGTCAGTGTAAAAATATGAAGCCATCTCTTTATTTTTAGCTAATTCTTTAATTTCTTTAAAGTCTTGCAGTTCGAGATGGTTGATATCGATTTTTTTAGGTTTCATTTTTTATCTTCAATATTTAATTTATATTTATATGTAATTTTGAATTTTGTTTTGAGTATATTATAAATAAATTAACATTTTATTAAATTTGTGAAAAATGAATACCTCAATAGAGATAGCGTGCAAGCTTCATATCAGATTACGAGAAAATATGTATTAGCGTCTCGCCAGCGCGCAGACGTCCCATCCGCCGCCGAGGGCGGTGATCAGGCCGACCGCGGCGGTCATTTCACGGCCTTTTACCAATACTTCATTTTCTTCGGCGGTGTATGTCACCGTTTGGGCAACAAGAACCGAGGTGAAATCCATAGTACCGGCCTTGTAGTTACTGACGGTAAGCTTTCTCGAAAACCTGGATGTCGCCACCGCCTGCCTGAGTACGGGTTCTTCCATGCGCAGAATCCGCAGACTCGAAAGATTATCCTCGACATTTTGAAAAGCAGTCAGCACCGTTTGACGGTAGAGAGCGACGGTCTCGTCATAAATAGCCCGGTTAGCGGCGACAGTGGCGCTGCGCAGGCCGCCGTCGAGAATGGTATCCACCAATTGCACTCCCAGTAACCAGAATGACTGCGGACTGGTGAACAACAAAGCAAATTTATTGCTCTGAAAACCCGTGGAAGCGGATAACGGCAATGTCGGAAAAAACGTCGCCATCGCCACTCCAATTTCCGCATTGGCCGCCGCCACCTTGCGCTCCGCTTCGGCGATATCCGGGCGCCGCTCCAGCAATTCGGAAGGCACCTGCTCGGGGATTTTCGGCGGATTCATCGCAATGATCTCCGGCTTTAATGTAAATTCGGAAGGCGGCACTCCGATCAACACGGCGATCGCATGCTCAAACAGGGCGCGGTTGACTCCATTGTCAATCGCCGCCGCCTGCGCTGTTTCCAGCGTGGACTGCGCCGTGGCCACATCCGACAGCGACGCCGTGCCTGCCTTGTAGCGGAAACGGGCCAGATTCAGTAATCTCTGGTCCGCGGCGACGATGTTATTCAGCACCGCCTGCAGCGAATCAAGCGTCCGTAAATCAAAATAATCCTCCGCCAATAACGCCTGACTGGAAAGCCGAAGGGCGTCGAGCTGCGCCGCGGTCGCCTGGGCGGTGTCCCGGGCGGCTTCCATGCTGCGGCGGATGCCCCCCCACAAATCCGGCGTCCAGGAGGCATCCAAACTGACAATATACGTGCTAAAGGGCGGTAAACTCATGGGTTTGCCGGCAGCGGCTCCTCCCGTACCGGTACCCGAAATGGAATTGAATGTCGAGGCAGGCGGTTTCTGGCGGGTCGCCGAAAGCAGTCCACCGACCACGGGATACGCCGCCGCCCTCGCCTCCGCAACCAGAGCGATGGATTGCAGATACAGCGCTTCCGCGTCGGCAATATTCTGATTGCCGATATTAAGCTGCGATTCCAGCGAATTTAATTCCGCGTTATTGAAAACCTTCCACCACGGTCCCCTGTCTTCAAGGTCCCGCGGGTTAGCCACTTTCCAGCCTTTGGGCGGCTTACCACCTTCCTTATACTGGGCGGGAATAGCCACCGGCGCCGGTTTGTAATTGGGGCCGATAAAGCAGGAGCAAAGCAACAGCGCCGGCGGCGCCATCATTACCCATCTGACTGAAGATTTTTTGACCATTTCTTTATTCCGTATTTGCGGACACGTTCGAGAGAGAGATAAATGGCCGGCGTTGTGTAAAGCGTTAGCATCTGGCTGAGGATCAGCCCGCCTACAATAGCAATACCCAAAGGCCGCCGCAATTCGGCGCCCACGCCAAATCCAAATACCAGTGGAAAAACCCCAAACATCGCCGCGATGGTGGTCATCATAATTGGCCGAAAGCGCAGCAACGCGGCCTGATAAATGGCTTCACGCGGGGGCCTATTGCCCACGCGCTGTTCGTCCAAAGCGAAGTCGATCATCATAATCGCATTTTTTTTGACAATGCCGATTAACAGAAAAATGCCAATAAACGCGACCACGGTAAAATCAGTGCGGGTCAACAATAACGCCAGCAGCGCGCCCACTCCGGCGGACGGCAGGGTAGACAAAATCGTCAGCGGGTGCAGCAGACTTTCGTAGAGAATTCCCAGCACAATATAAACCACCACCAAAGCCACCAGCACCAGATACGGCGCCCCTACCAGCGACGCCTGAAACGCCTGGGCCGTCCCCTGAAATAGTTCCCCAACATTGCCGGGCAATCGCAGGGCATGCACTTTTTTAGTAATCTGGCTCACTATCTGTCCGAGGGAAACATGGGGCAGCAGATTAAACGAGAACGTCGCGGAAGGAAATTCATTTTGATGATTAACCGCCAGCAGAGTATTGGAGTTCGCAAAACCGGCGATGGCTGACAATGGCGCCGCCTTCCCCGAGGCCGAGGTCACATAAATATCATTCAGCGTTGACGGCCGTTGCCAGAAAGCAGGCGCCACTTCCATCACCACGTGGTACTGATTGAGCAGGGTATACATGACCGAAACCTGGCGCTGTCCAAAAGCATCGTTGAGGGTGTCGTCGATATGCTGCGCCGTAATCCCAAAACGCGAAGCGGTATTGCGGTCATAAGTGACAAATGACTGCAGCCCATTGTTGAGCTGATCGGTATTGAAATCCGCCATCCCGGGAATGGTCTTTATCTCCGCCATCACCCGCGCGGCGGCGGTATTCAGCTTCGGCAAACTATCGGCAAACACGGTATATTGATATTGGGCGTTGCCCGGACGTCCACCGATCACAAGATCCTGCGCCGCCTGCAAATACAACTGGGCGCCCGGCACCTTCGCCAGTTTATCCCGCAACCGGTTGATAATTTGATCCGCCGATTTATTCCGCTCGCTTAATGGCTTAAGCGTGATGTAGACATTGCCCGCGTTAATAGTCGAATTACCGGTAACACCCACGGCATGAGCGACCCCTGGGTCCTGCATAATAATTTTGATGTATTCGCCGAGCTTTTGCCGCATTAACTGAAAGGAAATATCCTGCTCAGCCAGAATGGCGCCGACCAGCCGTCCGGTATCCTGCTGCGGAAAAAAACCCTTGGGAACGATTAGGAATAATCCAATGCTGGAAAGCACGGCGATAACGACCAGCGCCAGCATCAATCGCGAATGGTCGATGGCGTAATTGAGGCTGTCCGCGTAAAACTGTTGGCCGCGCAGGACAATGCGCCGCAATCTACCGGGCCGGCGATCGGCTTCCCGTTCGCGGGGTTTCAGCAGGCGCGCGCACATCACGGGCGTTACGGTCAGCGACACCGCCAGGGAAATCAGAATCGCCGACGACAGGGTCACCGCGAATTCGCGAAACAGGCGTCCGACCAGCCCGCCCATTAACAGGATCGGAATAAACACCGCAATCAGCGAAACGCTCATCGACAGGACGGTAAAACCCACTTCCTGCGCACCGCGCACGGCGGCTTCATGAGGCGCCATGCCCGCTTCAATATGGCGGGTGGTATTTTCCAGTACGACCACGGCGTCATCGACCACAAAACCCGTCGCGATGGTCAGCGCCATCAGCGACAGATTATTGAGACTGTAACCACACAAATACATCACGCCAAACGTCCCCAGCAACGACAACGGCACGGCGACGCTGGGGATTAACGCGGCGCGCGCGCTGCCCAGAAAAACAAATACCACGAGTATGACTAAAATAACCGCGACAATCAGCGTCAATTCGACATCGTGCAGCGAAGCGCGGATGGTGGGTGTGCGATCCATCGAAACCACCAACTGCATGCCTCTGGGGATTTCCGCCTGGAGTTGCGGCATCATTTTGTTGATCCGGTCGACCGTGGTAATAACATTCGCGCCCGGCTGCTTAAAAATAACCAGGATGACGGCGGGTTTGCCGTCCAGCAATCCCGCGGCGCGGATATTCTCCACCGAATCGACGACTTCCCCCACATCTTTCACCCGCACCGGCGCGCCTTTTTGATAACGAATAATCAGCGGCTGGTATTCGCTAGCCTTAAACATTTGATCATTAGTGTAGAGTTGCGTGGCCTGTGACTTGCCATTCAGCAATTGCCCCTTCGGGCTGTTGACGTTGGCGGCGGCCAGCGTAGCGCGCACATCTTCCAGGCCGATGTTGTAGTTGTTGAGCGCCGTTGGATTCAATTCCACCCGGACAGCAGGCAACGAACTGCCGCCGATAATCACCTGCCCCACTCCGTTAATCTGCGACAGTTTTTGCTGGAGGATGGTGGAAGCGGCGTCATACATTTGACCGGTGGTGTGGGTCGGTGAAACAACATTCAGAATCATGATTGGCGCATCCGCGGGATTGACTTTGCGATACGTCGGATTATTGGGCAGATTGGGCGGCAATTGACTACTGGCGGCGTTAATCGCCGCCTGCACGTCGCGCGCGGCGCCGTCAATGTTGCGGGATAAATCAAACTGCAAAGTGATCAGCGTGGAACCCAGGTTGCTGGCGGAGGTCATCTGCGCCACACCGGCGATTTGTCCAAGCTGGCGCTCCAAAGGCGCCGCAATCGAGGTAGCCATAATTTCGGGGCTGGCTCCCGGAAACGTGGTCTGCACGGTGATCGTGGGAAATTCTATTTGGGGCAATGAAGCGACCGGAAGAAGATTAAACGCTCCTATTCCCGCAATTGCCACGCCCAGAGCCAGCAGGGTTGTCGCGACCGGCCTGCGGATAAACGGCAGCGACAAATTCATCATGAAGACCTCGGGACATTGGCGTTGGACCACCGCGACCGCCACCGGGCCACTTTGCGCGCAAGGTCGTCAAAAGCCAGATAAATAACCGGTGTGGAAAACAGCGTCAGCAACTGACTGACCATCAGACCGGCGATGATCACGATACCCAATGGCCGGCGCAGCTCGGCGCCCATGCCCATTCCGAACGCCAGCGGCACCGCGCCTAACATCGCGACGAGGGTCGTCATAAAAATGGGCCGGAAACGCAAAAGCGCGGCTTCGTAAATCGCATCGCGGGGCGATTTGCTTTGCTGACGCTCCAGTTCGAGCGCAAAATCGATCATCAAAATAGCGTTCTTCATGACGATGCCGATCAGCAGGACAATACCGATGATGGCGATAATGGTCAGCGAATTGCCGGTCAGCCACAACGCCAGCAGCGCGCCCATGCAGGCGGAAGGCAGCGTCGATAAAATCGTCAGCGGATGAATATAACTTTCGTATAAAATTCCCAGTAAAATATAAACCACGATGATGGCCGCCAACAGCAACCAGCCTTCGTTGGCCAGCGAACTTTGAAAAACGGCCGCCCCACCTTCGAAGCGGGTTTCCACACTGGCGGGAATTCTCAAATCTTTCGCGGTTTTTTCGATGGCGTCCACCGCCTCACCCAAAGTCGCCCCGGGAGCCAGGTTAAATGAAATGGTAGCCACGGGAAACTGCCCCTGACGGGTAATTAATAACGGCCCAAGGCCCGTGGATAATGAAGTGAATGCACTCAGGGGCACCGCGCCGCCGGTCGTTGACAGCGGCGTACCCGTCGCCATTGCTGCCACCGGAACACCGGGAGAGGATACTGCCGGCGCCGGACTGGAAGTCGTCGAGGTATTATTCGTAACCGCGGCATTATTCGGGATGACCGAATTATTCGCGGTGGTATTGATATAAATATTATCCAGCGCTCCCGGGCTTTGCTGAAAATCCGGCAAAGTTTCCAGAACGACGCGGTACTGGTTTAATTGCGTAAACATAATCGAAACCTGGCGTTGCCCAAAAGCGTCGTAGAGCGTGTCGTCCACCGCCTGGGCGGTTAAACCAAGCCGGTAAGCGGTATCCCGATTGATATTGATTTGAGTTCGCAGGCCCAGATTCTGCTGATCGCCGGCGACATCGCGCAGCAGCGATAGTTTGCGCAGTCTGGTGATCAGCCGCTCACTCCAGTTCGCCACTTCGGCTGCGCTGGGGGCGTTGAGACTGTATTGAAACTGCGCTCGCGTCACCCGGTCGTCCAGGGTTAAATCCTGGGTTGATTGCAAATATAATCGAATGCCGGGAACTTCCCTCGACAGCTTCTCCCGCAGACGCCGGATCACCGCCCCCGCCCTGTCACTGCGCTTCGCCAGGGGTTTTAAAGTAATCAAAATTCTGCCGCTGTTTAGCGTCGTATTAATGCCGTCGATGCCGATAAAAGAAGATAAATTCGCCACCGCCGGGTCCTTCAGTATGACCCGCGCCAAAGCCTGCTGGCGTTCCACCATGGCCGGAAAGGAAATGTTCTGCGGCGCTTCAGAAATGCCCTGAATAACTCCGGTATCTTCGACAGGAAAAAAATCCTTGGGAATCCAGTCCATCAGCAACAGCGTGATGATCAGAATAACGACGGTAGCCAGCAGCGTCAGCGCGCGATGATCAATCACCACGCGCAGCCACCGGCCATAATATTCAATAAATCGGGATGGCTTCGCGCTGCGCGCCTTGGGCTTTGGAAGCAGAATCCGCGAACACAGCATGGGCGTCAGCGTCAGTGAGATAAATCCGGATAATAATACCGCCACCGCCAGCGTCACCGCGAATTCACGGAACAGACGTCCGATCACTTCCTGCATAAATAACAGCGGAATCAAAACCGCGATTAAAGACAGGGTCAGTGAGAGGATGGTAAAACCGATCTGTCCCGAACCTTTTAACGCGGCTTTTAACGGCGGATCACCCTGCTCCATAAACCGGGTAATATTTTCGATCATCACGATCGCATCATCCACCACAAAGCCGGTGGCGATCACCAGCGCCATCAGCGTCAAATTGTTAATGCTGAATCCGAGCAGATACATCACCGAGAAAGCGCCGATTAACGATAACGGCACCGAAAAGCTGGGAATAATGGTCGCCGAGAGATTGCGCAAAAAAATAAATATCACCATCACCACCAGCGCCACCGCCAGCACCAGTTCAAACTGGGTATCGCGCACCGAGGCGCGAATGGTCAGGGTCCGGTCTGTCAGGATCGACAGTTTGATGGCTCCCGGCATACCCGCCTGGATTTTCGGCAGCAATTGCTTGACGCTGTCCACCACCGCGATGACATTGGCGCCGGGCTGACGCTGGATATTGAGGATAATCGCGGGGGTGGTGTTCATCCATGCCGCTTCCCGGCTGTTTTCGGCGGAGTCCACCGCCATGGCGACGTCGGATACCCGAACCGGCGCCCCCCGGCTATAGGCGATAATTAAAGGCCGGTATTCGGCTCCGGCCAGGAGCTGATCGTTGGCGTTAATCGTAAAAGATTGGCGCGGTCCGTCAAAACTGCCTTTGGGAGTATTGACGTTGGCCGCGATAATGGCCGCGCGCAAATCTTCCAGCGTCAGCCCATAAGCGCTTAACGCCGTCGGGTTGGCCTGAATGCGCACCGCCGGACGCTGCCCGCCGCTGATGCTCACCAGCCCAACGCCCGGCAGCTGCGAAATTTTTTGGGCGAGACGGGTATCGGCGAAATCTTCCACTTGGGTCAGCGGCATGGTCGCGGAAGTCAATGCCAGGGTGAGGATCGGCGCATCGGCGGGATTGACTTTGTTATAGACCGGCGCATTGGGCAGGTCGACGGGAAGGTAAGTCGAAGCCGCGTTGATCGCGGCCTGCACTTCCTGCTCGGCGACATCCAGGCTCGTCGACAGGCTGAATTGCAGGGTGATGTTCATGGTTCCGTTGGAACTGGTTGAGGTCATCTGGTTGAGCCCCGCCATTTGACCAAGCTGGCGTTCCAGCGGCGCGGTCACGGAAGAAGCCATCACCTCCGGGCTGGCGCCGGGAAAAGCCGCGACCACCTGAATAGTCGGATAATCCACCTGCGGCAGGGCCGAAACCGGAAGCAGGCGGTAAGCCACCAGCCCCGCCAGCAGCAGCGCCACCATCAATAACGAGGTCGCGATCGGCCTCCCGATAAACGGACTGGATAGGCTCATTCATTGCCTTTGGGAGCAATAGTGACCGGAGAGCCGTCCGTGAGCTGATCGGCTCCTTCGACAACAACTGTTTGGCCGGGAGATACTCCCTGGGTAACGGCGGTGTCCTCACCGGTCGCCACGCCGGTTTTGACGGATTTAATAGTGACGGTTTTATTGGCATTCAATACATACACAAAATCACCCTTTGGCCCATGCTGAATGGCCGCTGTGGGCACGAGCGTAGCCTTTCGCAGGGTATTGACCAGCAGATTGATATTCACAAATTGATTGGGAAACAGCTGTAATTTTTTATTGGGAAATTCGGCCCTGAGATTAACAGTGCCGGTGGTGGAATTGATCTGATTGTCGATGGTCAGCAACCGGCCCGTATCGAGTAGCGTATGCTGGGAACGGTCATAGGCCTGGGTCTTTAATTTTTTGCCACCCTGCATGGCGTCGATCACCGCGGGAATATTGTCTTCGGGGAGAGCGAAGACTACGGTGATCGGCTGGACTTCGTTAAGCACTACTAACGGCGTGGTATCGGTAGTCTGCACAAAATTGCCAGGATCGACGAAGCGCAATCCCACCCGTCCATTGAACGGCGCGATAATACGGGTATAAACAAGATTCACCTTGACCTGGTCAATCTGGCCCTGATCAAGTTTAATGGTGCCTTCGAGTTGCTTAACCAGAGCATCCTGTGTGGCATAAACCTGCTGGGACACCGCGCCTTGGGGATAAAGCTGTTGGTAGCGCGCCAAATCCACGCGGGCATTATTAAGCTGGGCGACGTCCCGGGCAAGCTGTCCTTCAAAAGCCTCCAGTTGCGCCAGATAGGGCCGGGGATCAATTTCCGCCAGCAGGTCATTGGTCTTGACCATTTGCCCTTCCCGGTATAAAACCCGCAACAAAATGCCATTGATTTGAGTTTTCACACTCACGGTATCCGTGGGTGTCACGGAACCTAAAGCGGTGAGATAGACGGGCACGTCGGTTTTCTTCACAGGCGCCGTCACCACCGGCGCCGGCCGCTGGGGGTTTTTTATCTGCCTGGAATTCACGCATGATCGCACCAAAAGCACCAGGCAAAGAATCAAAACCAGTGCCACCAGTCCAAAAACGGGATACCGCCAGCGCCGTCGGGGGCGTGGCGGATGGGACTCTGAATCCGGGGAATTAAGCATGCTCTGCATCCATGTGGTATTTGAAGTGCCTTATGCTATTGATTATATATAATTTATGGCATCACGATTTTGCACTTTCCGGTGAAAGGCAGGCAAACAACGTGGGCGTTATTGGGTACTGAACCAATTTTGGGAAACTGGATCATACTCCCCGCTCCCTGAACATGGACCACGCCGTCAAAGAAAACCGGTTTGGTCACGACAATGGTTGATCCATCGACCGCGGACAGGCCAAAATCTTCATTCCAGGCAATGATGGATTTAGCCACCTGAACGCTGGTGGCTCCCTCAGCCGCGATTCCACTTCCCGAGTTGTCCGTCAATGTCGATTTTTGAATATCGATCTTTACCCATCCGGCGCCAGGCGTTGGACCGGATGCCGCTACGCCACCGGCTGCCCCGATAACGCTGCCCTCAGCGAATATCAAGTTGCCGGATAAACTGGATTGTCTGATATCTATACGCATAGTGCCGCCGGAAGCCTGAACCGCCAAACCCCCTGCCGAGGTAACACTGCTCACATTCGCGAAAACAGCGTTATTCATCAGACTGGAATCACTGATATTGATGGTCATATTGTTGGCGGAATCGTTAACAGCCGCCAGCCCACCCGCCGCGCTAATGTCACTATCATCCAGGGCGGAAATCGTGTTTCCCGAGATGGAAGTATTATTCACATCGACTTTCATACCGGAACCGAGGTTAGCAACCGCCGATCCTCCGGCCGCAGCCACATCTTCATTATTGAAAGTTTTATTGTTAGCCTTGACGGTCGAATCGCTGACATTTAACGATAACAGCCCTGCGGGAAGCACGGAATTGTTAACCGCCGCGATGCCGCCGGTGACGCCATAAGATGAAAACAGCTCACCCGCTCCGTTGTTATGGCTGATCAGGGAATCATTCACACTCACGGTCAGTGCCCCGCCTCCCCCATTCAGAATATCGATACCATCCGCAAAGGAGTCTACAGAGACATTATTGATGCTGACCGTCTGGTCAAATTGACCATTCTCATGATTAATCCAGATCCCGGCCTGATCAGTCGTATTCATTCCTCCGGTTAACCGCAAGCCGGAAAAGGAGTCGTACACATCGTCTGCCGGAACTTCAAAACCGCCCGCCGTGAATTTGATCAGAGGCCGCGCCGCGCCTTCCGCGTTTTCGCGGAAGTTATTTTGGCGGCCAAATATCTGATCATTGTTTAAAATAATGTAGTCGTTCGCGTCGGCGTAGATTGGATTGTAAGTTCCTGAATTTATATAAAAATTCCGGTTATTCTGGAGATTGGCGTTATCGACGTTACTTTGGGTGATCCCACTGTAGGGATGTTCAAAGGTGCCATCGCCCTGTACTGACTCTGCGCCTTCGGTCCGCCCGTCAGGGAGGAAGAAAGAAATATTTGATAATTCCAGTGCCGTTTCCCCGGTATTCATGGAACCGGCTACCGAGGGCTGTCCGGTACGGGAACCTCCCGCTACGGCAACCAGATTACGCTGGATAGGATCCACTAACCGTTCTGCCAGATTACCCGTATAGCCATAACCTGTATGACGGCCTCCAAACCACCACGTAATCCCGGCCTTGAAGGTATTGTTGTACTGACTATCATAAGCCTCGCTGATCAACAGGCTCAGATAATGGTTCACAGGTACCTGCAGGCGCACCGCGCCCCCGCCGACATTGTCGGTATCTTTCGGCGAAAAATAGTAGCCCCCCAAAAACACTTCACTATTTCTGAAATAGGGTAAATGCACACCCATCTGGATGTCGCCGCCGTATCCTACTGAAGTAAACATATTGACGAGGGCGTCATACTGATTATGACCCTCAAATACAATCTGACTGTTATCTCCCGCCTGATCGGCGAATCCGGCGCCATAATACTGAAGCTGCGAGGTCACGGGAATATAAGCGTTGGCGCTAAAATCGAGGAGTTGCCCAAGCCGCTCGATGCCCGGGCTGACAAACCAGAATTCCCTGTCATGGTTGTCACGGTTAAAATCGCCGAAAACATAAGCGCCTAAAATTCCGATATTATCGTCGAACAGGTAACGGTAGCCGACGCCAAGGTCGCCCGTATAATCATGCTCCCCATTTTGGTCGGTGTGATAGTAAATCTGCGGATCGACGTAGGCAAAGCTGCGAGGCTGTCCGAAGACAGGAACCATCGCGTCGCCGATAGCGGTCCAGCCGTTGCCGGCCATTCCGTATAAAGAAACTCCTAGCATTAACGGCAGCCACGGAGACAGCATCGCGATTTCAGCCCCTCCAGCCCATGCGCCGCCCAGCGCCAAACAGCCACCGAGCAGTACTCCCTGTTTCAATAGCCGGGTTTTGGGAAATAGAGACATAGATTCCATCCATGAAATTAAATTAAATGTTTTCATTATATCCGGAAATTCTATTGACCACAATCCAATTAAATGCTAGTCTTAAACTAGTTGAAATAGGAAACTTTATGCAAACCATTGGCGCTTTTCAGGCAAAAACTCACTTTTCTTCCATTCTGGACCAAGTGGAGAAAGGGGTTTCCATTATCATTACCAAGCATGGCCGTGCCGTAGCGCGGCTGGTGCCCATTACCGGCTCTGATCGGGAACAGACAAAATTAACGATTCAACGATTTAAGCAGTTAGCAGAACGGCATACTTTAGGCGGACTGGACTGGAAATCATTACGTGATGAAGGGCGCCGATAATGGGGTTTGTTTTAGACGCGTCTGTCGCACTTTCATGGTGCTTTGCCGATGAGGCAACCGCCCAAACTACACAATTATTAGACAGACTGGAACTGGAGACAGCATTAGTCCCGGCGATCTGGCCATTGGAAATCACTAACATTTTATTATCCGCGCAGCGGCGCAAACGAATTACTTACGCCGATATGACACAATTTGTAGAACTGTTTAATCATATTAATATTGAAATAGACCCGGAAACCATGAACAAAAGTTTCCACGAAATTTTATCTTTAGCCTATACCGAAAGATTGACCACCTACGATGCATGCTATTTAGAACTGGCTATCCGCACCGGACTGCCGCTCGCGACTAAAGATAAATTGTTGCGCGAAGCCGGAGAACGATTAGGGGTTCAGTTGCTGGCCTAATCTACATTTTAAAGGTAATTAAGGACAATATTAGAAATATTTTCTATCCCTGCATGAGAGCTTTCAAATCTCTTAAATTCTGGATCGTTAAGGCTCTTAGAAGAGAATATTGAATAGAGATATTCTTTCCCTAGATTAGGAAATAATCTATTTTTAATGCAAGTTAACATGCAAGTTAACGTGTTATCTTCCACCATGTCCCTCCCGGTGTGGGCAAGTAGAACAGTACTGGCGCCTAAACCAGTACTACCTAAAGCCAATAAAGTCGCCCTTAATCCTTGAGGCGGCTCGCCCACAACTGGAAGATCATCTTTAGCATAGTATCCTAATGTTATAGTGAGTACGGAAGCTATCAAACAAATAATTCGGTTTCGGCGAGCTCTCCATACTATTGATGATAGAAATTTTTCTTTACCTTCAGGAGAGTCTATCCATCGATTCAATTCCTGCTGGAGCGATTTAGCCAAATGTCGAACCTCCTCTTTAGACCTGCACAACAATTTGAACCCTTCATGTTCTTTCAAAATGTAGTCTCTGACAATAGGTTCTACCGTACTATTCTGAACACTTTCATTCAGCACGCTTTGATAAAGCTCAATGGTACCTTGCTGGAAAGACTTTTCGTCTCTAATAGGAATATATACATCTAGTTCATATTCGCGGCTTTGTACTTGAAATATTCTCATTTCCTTACCTCTTTTTCTATATTTACTTTACATTCATATTAATTAATATCAAACCGCATTTGGTATACCAGAATCCCTACTTTAACGCAAGGGGCGGTACAGTTCCCAAAATGACTGATACCTCACGCCACGGGTGTATACGCGCATCAGCACAACCTTACTCAAACATTATTGGCTGATAATTTGAAGTCTTTCGAATTATAAATTCCCCTAGCCGGAACTTTTTGATATAGTTTTGCGCATATTCTCGCGATATGGCTGGAATGGATCAACAATATTGTTGAATTTCCCGCCACCCTCGCCGCCATTGTGGGGATGTTATATTTGCTGATCAGCCCTTCAACGCCTTCACCCTGGGTCTACACGTTATGGATGCTGGGAATTCTGTGGGTTACCCTTTGGTATAATCAGTGGCCACTCAGAATTTCCAGCTGGCTCAATATTATCGGCAGCGCCGGTACTATTTTCATCGCCATCCTGATCATCAGCTTAGGACTTATCTGGATATTTACCGGCCCTCCGCACGTCACCACTATCAACCACCATTTCAAATTCTCTCTGAGTGAAATAGCTATTTTCGTTAGCTTTATCAGCGCATACTCAGGTATGCAAATCACCGGCTTCCACACCACCGATGTCGAAGACCCCATACATAAATACGAAGTGGCGCTGCCTATCGCCGCCGCCATTGTCGCCATCATGATGCTGGGCGCTAGCGGCATCATGGCGCTGCTTATTCCTAGCGATAAACTCAATATCATTGCCGGCGTCGTACAAATGGTACAGATATTTTTCGACCATTTTCATCTTCCGAATATAGGCATTGTTATCAGCATTTTTGTACTTCTCGCCATGATGGCAAGTTTTAGCGCCTGGATCATCGGACCGGCTCGCGGCATGCAGGCGGCGCTGGAGGAAGCAGGCATTAAAAATAAATTAAGCCGGCTTAACCGTTATCAAATGCCAGTTGGGATTTTATGGTTACAGGGAGTTATCACTACTGGACTCATCGCCACATTTTTATTTTTACCCACGATTAAAACCGCTTTCTGGATGATGGTCGCCGTATGCAGTCAATTTACCGCGCTCATGTATATTATGGTATTTGCTGCCGGCTTAAAATTAATAGCAAAATCCTGGCTGGGCAAGCTTCTCTGTCTATTAGGCATTTTATCCTGTCTGATTGGTTTCATCGTCGGTGTTTTCGCACCGAGTCAATTAAAATTAGTCACTTATCATGCTTATACCTTCATAGTATTGGCCGGCGATGCTGTGCTTATTTTATTGGGATATTTCTTTGCCGTTGTCATTACCCGTCACCGGCGGAATAACCAACGGAATAATATTGACAGTCAATAGTTTTAAACTTAAGATCTTAAAATATATGCTTAAATCAAGGAGTTTGTATGCACCGAATACAAAAACTAAAAATAGCTTTCTTATCGTGCGCGTTTTTAACAGCTATTAATTGCACCGCCCAGGCAGAGAGTGTAATCCCCCCCAAACCCGGCATGCTTAACCAGAGCAGGCAACTGGTTGTTGTGGTCACGGATTCCTGGAATAATTTAAAGGGTTCCATGCAAACTTTCGAACGCGCCAATACTACCGATCCCTGGCATGCCACGGGTCCCGCATGGCCGGTAGTGGTCGGGCAGAATGGATTGGGCTGGGACGATAATCTAAAATCTTATGCTGACAGTAGCAACCCGATAAAACAGGAAGGGGATAAAAAAGCACCTGCGGGTGCATTCCGGTTAGGACCGGCTTTTGGTTTCGCTGCCTCCGCGGACAGCCAGCTTAAGTTACCTTATATTCCCGTCACTGCCACAACGATTTGTGTCGATGATCCTAAATCACGTTATTATGGTAAAATTATAGACAGTTCAAAAGTCCCCGCAAAGGACTGGAACAGCGCTGAAAACATGCGGGAACAGGATCCCCAATACCAGCGAGGGATTGTCGTTGATTATAACACCGATGGCAAAATGTTAGGCGCAGGCTCATGCATTTTCATTCATATTCACGGTGTCAGCGACGACAAAGGCACAGAAGGCTGCACTGCCATGCAGGCAAATTATATACCGCGCTTATGGACATGGCTGAATCCCGAAGCCAAACCGGTAATGGTTCAGTTACCCAAAGATCAATATTTAAAATTCCAAAATCAGTGGAATTTACCACGATGACTGTATTTCCATCAGGCGTGATTCCGTGCGCTGGAAAGTCTGGTGGAATTCTCCCTGCGTATACAAACTGGCGATAGGCACCGCGGAGGAAAGTATAAGCCGGACACGCGCGTCATACAAAACATCCACCAGGTTAATAAACGACACCACGAAATCTCTGGAAACTGTTTCCAGACACGGCACATTACTCACTAATACCACCTGGTATTGCGATGTTAATGCTAAATAATCTTTTTGTGAACGTGGGCGGCCACAGATGACATTAAATTCAAACCAGATAACCTGAGATGTCCGCTGTTTTACGGCTATTTCACGGCCCAAAAGCACGATGGGTTCCTGAGAAAAAGGCTGATCCGGAGAAAAATGCCGCAAAGCCCGCCACAAAGCCTGCTCGGCGGCTTCACCTAAAGGGGTCAACCAGGCGTCGGTTTGTGAGGAGGCGCGCCGGCGATAATCATGAGTGAGTGATAAATGCCAGACTTGGGTGTGCTGTTCCAGTAAATGAATAGCAGGCAAAAAGCGTTGCCGCTGCAGGCCATTCTCATATAACTGCTGAGGAGCCAAATTCGCGGTCGTCACCAGACAAACGCCGCCCTTAAATAAGGCTTTCAGTAATTCAGCAAGAAGCATGGCGTCCGCAACATTGGTTACCAGAAATTCGTCTAAACAAATCACCGTGTATTGCCGGGCTAATCGCCTGCCGATGATAGTCAATGGATTCATCCGGCCTTGGGACTGGTGTAATTCCTCGTGCAGCCGCTGCATGAAAGCATGAAAATGCAGGCGTAATTTAGGAACCGGCAGAGTCTCATAAAAATAATCCATGATCAGGGTCTTGCCCACACCAACCCCTCCCCATAAATATAAACCCCGGACACTGGGAATGAGGAATCGGGAAAATAATTTGGGGCGGCGTAGCAGTTGCGCACGAATCTGCGTTAAATATTGCAAAACGGCTTCCTGCTCGTCATTCGCTTCAAGCTTGCCGGTTTTAACCCAGGCTCTATAATGCTCTAACGGAGTTACAGCAGACACAGTGAATTCTAATTCCTGTCATTCAGGTACGGATAGTCCGTGTAACCTTTGGCTGCCCCGCCATAAAAAGTGGCGGAGTCCGGTTCATTCAGAGGACCCTGACGTCTAAAGCGCTCCACCAGATCGGGATTCGCCAAAAATAATTTACCAAACGCAACCAGATCGGCATAACCACTCGATACCGCCTCGATAGCCATTTCCAGAGTATAACCATTATTGACCACCCATGGGCCGTTGAATTCTTTTCGTAAAGCATGAAAATCAAATCCCTGAAATTCGCGGGGCCCGCCGGTAGCACCTTCGATAACATGAATATAGGCCAGATTCAATTTATCCAGTGCGCGCACCAATGGAAAAAAAACTTTGGCAGGATCACTATCCTTCACCGCGTTCGCAGGACTGACCGGGGAAATACGAATCGCCGTTCGATCGGCGCCGACTTCTGAAACAATGACCTCAGTCACTTCGAGCGCAAAACGCAAACGATTAGACACAGAGCCTCCGTAGCCGTCTTCACGATGATTGGCGCCGTCCGCTAAAAACTGATGGATGAGATAACCATTGGCGCCGTGGATTTCCACGCCGTCAAATCCGGCCTGAATAGCATTGCGGGCCCCGGTGCGATAATCCTCGATAATTTTAGCTATTTCTTTAAGCTCTAAAGCGCGGGGCCTGGATACTTCCACAAAGGCGCCATTTTCAATAAAAGTGCGCTGACCGCTCGCGGGTATCGCAGAAGGCGCCAGAGGCGACGCCCCATGGGGTTGCAGCGAGGTATGAGAAATTCGTCCGACATGCCAGAGTTGACAGTAAATGGCGCCACCCTTTGCATGAACAGCATCGGTCACCTGTCTCCACCCTGCAATTTGTTCCGGGGAATAAATGCCCGGAGTCCACGCATAACCCTTACCGGTAGGAGAAATCTGTGTGGCTTCGGAAATAATGAGTCCAGCGCTCGCGCGTTGCGAATAATATTCGGCATTCAGAGCTTGGGGAGCATCCGTACCATGGACAGCGCGGTTACGTGTGAGAGGCGCCATCGCAATTCTGTTGCGAAGCTGATGACCGCGCATGTTAAAGGGAGTCAATAAAATTGCAGGATTTTGATTAGTCATATCTTTATTCCTCGATTAAATGTTCTGATTATAGGTCTCACCCTGGACACTTTCAACGCAGCAATTCCCGCTGGGTACAGCGGTAATTGCTTCCTATTTATATCCTGCGCTCGGCGGAGCCGATGCTCGGAATGAGGGGGGAGCGCTGCGCGCTGCTCCCCCTTGCGATCCCCCATCGCGCAGAGAATTTTCTACGAAAATTATTTTTCTTTATGAAAAATTAATCATATATTTCATCTACTTAAATCCGTTTTATTCCCAGCGGGAATTGCTGCTTTCAACGTTACATTCCGCACGTTATGCACTTTCTTTGTTTCTGCACTTTATAAAATGGTTTTAATACTATTTTAATATATTACTGCTATCTTAAATATACATAAAATCGACCCACGCGAAAATAACCTATTAGAAAAATAATCAACCGAGAGAATAAAAGTAGAATGAAACTTGTCACTTCCCAACCCCAAAAAAAGTTAACCATTGTTATATACTCTTATAGTTATGGCGGATACGGAGATTTGCTTTTTGGCCTTAAAGCTGCCGAAGCCATTATAAAACAGTATAAATCTACTTTTCATAAAAATGATCCTGAAATTTATCTGGTGACGACTCAGCGGGATAAAGAAACCATTCAAAAACTTAAAGGTGATACCGAATTCGGCGTTACTGTAAAATCTGTTTCTGAATATCGGGAATTAATCAGGAACCCGAAATTTATCGTTGACTTTTATTTTCTGGGACCGGTTTTTGATAGCGAATCCCAGTCCAGATTCATGTTAGATATTCCTCCCACAGCTAAAGTCATTTTTATACCGGAGTATTCGACTAATGATTCGCAACACGGAGAAGTGAAGTCATCACAGATAATCTATACCGGTTTTGACGAAGACGAACAGGGAGTATTTATTACTGAAGAATTATCTTTAATCGCAGAAAAAAAATCCACAGATCAATTTAACCTGGAAGATAAAGAAAAATATTGGCAACGGCTTAACCCTGAAATTTCGTCAAAAATTTTAAATGGGCGTTCCATTCAACAATATTATGATAATACCGGCCTTGCATTTGAGTATAGTCATAATCCATATGAGGGAGCCTATTTAAACGGTAATATTTGCGAGAAATTTTTACGGACTTATCTTTTATATTGCGGAGATTCTCCTAAAAATCAGGATGTCATTTCTGTCGGTAAAAATAAACAATCCAAAAAAGAAGCTTTAGAAAATATGCTGCCTGAATTAAAAAAAGCCGGATATACTAAAGTAATTTATCTCGATCTGGACTCCAAGGAATCAAACTGTCTATATGCAGCTGAAAAATCTCCCCAAAAAATATTTCGGCATTTTCTTTGCGGAAATTTTTCTCACCCTGAAATGATAGCCCTGCTAGCCATAACCACCAGTGAAATAGCCGGAACAACCGGCGATCAATCTTTTGGAGAAGGACTCTCTGCCAGAAAAATTATGGTTTATGAATGTTTAGCTCATAAACAGGAATTATACCAAGGTTTTGTCAATGCGATGTATGATGCCACACAAAGCGAGGAAGTAAAACAATTAGCACAGCTCCTGGCACAGGACATGCCAAATAACACTGCTCTGATCAAACTGAAAGAATTACTCCATAACCCCATGGTGCTGGAAAAATATAAATATGGATGTAAAATACTGGCCAGGCGCTATGATCTCGCCACCACCGTCAACGTCCAGATTCCGGGGATAATATTCGGAAACCCCGATAAAATAACTGAAATAGAAAATTTTATCGATAAAATCAGATTCCTGACACCCTCGGGGTTCTCTAAATATATATCCCAGTTGGAATTAATATTAACTAAAGGAAAAAATTATTCGGATAATATTATTCTTCAGGGAGCGATAATGGGAATCTTATTTTTATTAAAAGGAGCCATTCAAAAACAGGCTTATTTCCGTCCTGAAGATGAAAAAAACTGTCAGTTAATTCTCGGTGAATTAAATAAACTATTTCCACATTTATCAATGGATAATGAAAAGTTAAAGGGATTTTGTTTTCATTGTTTAAAAACATTCTCCGAACAGAACCCTCTTTTATTGTATAACAAACCTTTAATGAGCGATTTATTAGCGAACACAAAAGATTTAAAATTGGACTATACCCGGATAAGAATAGGCATTGATAATAAACTGGATGAACTTATTTTTCAGGATTATAAAAAATATTATGAAAAAATGAAATTTGATGATCTTGTCAGAGGAAACCGGAATATTCAGTTAAAAATTAATTTTTTCGAGACTATCCTGGAATTTTCCGAAGATTTTCCTAAATTTTCCCTGAGTTATTATGCCTGCGCGGGCTGGTTAATTTTATTTCAAAAAAATGTGAAGGCAATGCCGGACTTCGAAAATAAAAGAATATTACTGGAGATCCTCCACTCTCATCTGCTATTTTTAAAGATTAATATTCAATTTGAAAAATTCTATATTAATCAGTTGGGAATTTTCTGTAAAGAAAATCCGGCTTTATTGAAAAATCGCATATTTATTGAAACATTGGAAAAATTTTCTTCTGTTAATTTGAATAATCTGGAAATAAAAATTTTATCTGATTTAAATAAATATCCTGTTTATATAAATAATTTAATGGATAATTTTGAAGAAAATTATGAGGAAAAATTATCCCAATATATTCCGCCTCCCGGAAATTTATCAAGAAAAAAACAATCTGAGGCAATAAAATTTGTGATTACAAAAGCTATTATGGAGGATAAAGACAAAGGAATGGCTTACCATGCAATAATCGGCGTCTTATTTCTGGTCAGGAAGAGTATCCGCGACGAATCAATTTTTCTAAATGATAAGAGCTTATTGCCGGAAATTGAAAAACAATTAAAATTATCAGGAATTAATCCTGACTCAGATGATAAAATTTATTTAAACGCGTTAAGAAATTTTTTGGAAATCCATTATGAACTTTTATCGAATGAGATATTAAAAATATATTTCCATTCAACCGACTCTAAAAAAATTCATGTTCGACCGACTGATTTAACACCCTACAGAATTAAACTTTTTCAGGATCTTTTAAAAAAACATCCTGTAAAAAATAATTTTGTTCTGAAGTTGCGGAAAAAATATACGGGCTTATCTTACTCTATTTTAAAATATCCAGGGGATGAAGGCTTTTACCTGATTGACTCCGGTGAAAACGCTACTCTGGGAGTCGGAGGCTGGGGTAGAGTTAAAAACGGCTATTATTTTGACGCAGATGGTCACGCAGCATCTCATCCTGTCGCCATTAAAATTGAAGATCAAAAAAATTATAATGACATTGGCGAAGTTAAGATGTTTGCAAAAGCCCAACCGCGTCAAGAAAGTTACTTTTATAAACAGGGAGTGCGGGATGACAAATTAAAAAAATATTCAATATTTCCGAAATTGCCAGGAATTCAGCTGGACAAATATCTGCTCGCCAATCCCAATCTTTCTATCACTGAGCGATTCCAGATTGTAAAAGCCATCGCATCCGCGCTGGCGTTAATGCATCATAATGGAGTCGCGCACCTGGATTTAAAAGCAAAAAATATATTATATGATCCCGCCACCAAAAAAGCTTATATTGTCGATTTTGGTTGTGCCAGCGAATTTAATACGCCCTACTCTAAAGTGAAAGGTATCGAAATAGAAATGGGTGCATACATGCCGCCGGAAATATTCAAAAAAGGTGGCAGAGTTAACGATAAAATAGACATCTATTCTTGTGCTGTGGTGATGGCGCAAATATTGAATGTTTCACTCCCAGAACTGATTAAACCTAAACTGGCAGCCGCCATGGGAGAAGTGAAAGAAACTCTAAATAGAAATTTTATTTTCAGCGGTATTCAGGATTGTGTAAAAAAACAAATATTTGCAGAAGCCATGTACTATCTTCCCGAGAAATTTAAGAATAGCGATGAATATCAGAGTTTTATTGAAACGTTTAGCGCTACCAGCGGTTTAAATTTCGATTCACTGAATGAATTTGGAGAAGTTCTTTCGGCGCCTGATCTAAAAAAATTATTGTCTGATATGTCAGAAAATGATCCCAATTTAAGGCCTTCCGCTGAAGAAATAGTCCTCAGGCTGACGCAGATTGAAAAAACCATAAAAAATATCGAGAATTTTGGTACAACAAAAGTTCTTTGTAACTAATCAAATTAGGCATTGTGCAAGAATAAGGAACGTGCACAATGCCCAAATTGAATTTTTGATATTAGCTCCTCTTATATACTTCGCGCTTCTTTATTTCATCCCATGACGCTGTCAATAAATTTGAAAATGTCGCACATATCATCTCTCTTTTTCTGGAAAATATTCCTGTTTTAATCATCGATAACATGTTTTCCGCTAATTCCGATCCTCGATTTTTGGCCTGTTTAAGCCAATAAATACCTGCATTTTCCTGCCCTAATCTCATTAAATCTGTACCGAATAAAGCTAGCGCCATTGGAATTGCTTCATTGGCGACCTTCAAATTCTGTTTCGCTGCCAATGTGAACCAATAAATAGCTATGCTGAAATCTCTCTCTTCTCCCCGTTCGGGTAATTGATAATAATGTCCCACGTTATACTGTGCTTCTGCCACACCCTGTTCAGCCGCTTTCTGCCACCATTTTACAGCTTCTTTCTCATTTTTTATTAACTTGTAATAATTTCCTAATAAATATTGCGCTACTGCCAAACCCTGTTCTGCGGCCTTGCGATACCATTTCACGGCTTCTTTCTCATCTTTTGCTCCCTCTAATCCCGTTGAATACATAAAGCCTATAGCATATTGCGCTTCTGCCATGTTTTGCTCTGCGGCCTTTTGATACCATTTTTTAGCTTCCTTATGGTCCTTTTCATGTTTGAAATAATAATTGCCCAACATAAATTGTGCTGATGGCAAACCACTTTCGACAGCTTTTCGACACCAGAGTATCGCTTGTTGGGGATCTTCTTTCAAAAACTTGCCTGTCAAATAAAATTGAGCTAAAAGAGTCTGTGCTTCTGGATGGTTTTTTTTCGCTGATTTTTTATACCACTTGATGGCTTTTTTAGGATTGACTGTGACGCCTATTCCCGTGCGGTAACATTTTCCCAGATTATATTGTCCGAACTTATCCCCCTGTTTGGCACTCTTTCCATATAATTTAAAGGCCATTTGTTCATCCTGCTTTACATGAATGCCTTGGAAATAATAGGATGCCAGATTACTTTGCGCACCCGAATGGCTTTGCTCTACCGCCTTATAGTACCACCCAAGAGCTTCATTGTGATTGACTGCCACACCTATGCCAAGTTGATAGCATACTCCTAAACAATACTGGGCGTCTGGGAGACCCTGCCCAGCGGCTTTTTGAAACCATTCAACCGCTTTTTTCTCATTTTCATCCTTTTCTGTTTCCATGCCGGCATAAAAATTTCCCAGCGCCAATTGAGCTGAGGCATTTCCCTGAATGGCAGATTTTTCCAGCCAATACCGGTAGCCTTCATTATCTTTTTTCTCTTTTAGCCAGTATGCCATAAGCAGTTGAGCTTTCGAATCTCCCTGTAATGCAATTGTCTGGAGCTGTCGTTCTGAAAATTCATTGATCCCGTATATGACTGAATTAATAAAATCCCCTGGGGTAGATAATAGCCTCTTCGAATCAATGAATTGATCTTTAAAGTTTAAAGAAAATTGAGCATCCGGCTGTGATTGTTTTTTATCGCTCACAGGAACATTCCTAATCCCTTTATTTACTAAAACATTTTCAATAGCCTGATATTTTTTCCTATTTGCCAGATTCAGAGCTTCCTGCCATTGAGGTGGAGACAGTCTCATTTTTTTTGGCGTTTTTTTCGCGAAAATTTCAATTGCCTGCAAACACTGTAATTCTACCGCGCGCACAATAGGAGACAGACCGTTCCGGTCGGTGCATGCGATCACTTCCGCAGAAAAACGCTGACAGAATATTTCTAGAATATCCATTTGATCTTCCGAGTCAGTTTCCAGAATCTTGATCAGGATATGAGCCTTTTGTGAATCACTGCAATTTTCCTGTTTTCCTTTTAGCAGTATTTGCATTTCCTGCAGACTGGATTTATTTGCAATCGCCTTCAATACCATATCCGGCTTAACCAGAGGGACTTCCTGTTTCTGTTCCCGTTCCCGTGGGGGTTTCTTTTTTTTCTTTCTGCCAAGCGCCTTCTTTTGGGTCTTTGACTCTCCTGAAACCTCAACTTTAGCCTCCGCTTTTTTGACGGGTGACGAAACAGGAGAGACCGTTTTTTTTGATTCCAGCGGATTTAAAACAAATTTATGAATTTTGCCTGCCAGGGTCGGGATATCCGACCGGTGAGGCGGCCATAAGGATAAGCGCAGGACTCCCGCGACGAGCGGCCCCCCGTTTTTGTTTTTAAGGCCGAGCAGCCACCGATCACGCCACTCGTCTTTCCATCGCAGCCTGCCCCCTTCCAGATGATCTATGTCGTCCAGTTCAAAAATAAAATTTAAACCCGTTTGATCCGTTAGACATCCATCCGTGGGATAAATACCAAACGTGTTTTCAGCGGTAAAATTATATTTGGAAAACCAGTCCTGTCTGGTTAAATATTTTCTTAAACTGTTTAACCTGGATTTCCGTTTGCAGACCGGTATGCCGGCAGTGATATAACTGTCCAAATAATCAGGCAGGCTCATTTTTATTATTCCGCTTCGCAACAGATACTGGGCGCCCTGATGCGCCACAGCGATCGTCGTGGAAGTGATCTTTGTAGCAGGGTTTTTTAACAGAAATTCAAAGCGGGAAACCAGAGACTGGGCCGCCTCAATATTTGAAAAGTCTAACAAACATAATCCATAAAGTACGCGGGAAACTTCCTGTAATGACATTTGTTCCGCCCGCCGGCTGAATACGCAGACTAATTCCTCCACCGTTTTTTGCAATTCCAGCTTATCGTTTGCAGGACTTCTGCCCATTTGTAAAATTTCACCGGCCGAGACAATCAATTCATTTATTTGTATCTGTGATAATTGATTGGCATGATTTAAAAATGTCTGTAATAGCTTTTGCAAAGTCAAACAATCCAGAGGATGAGGATCGTTCGATCTATCCTGGATGGTCTGAAAAATTTTTCGGATCAGTCTGGTCGTTCTAATGAGATCCTTCAAATTCGAATTCAGTGAATGCATACGATTCACCTTCTGGTCCTCGATGTGAGGCGAGATCAATAAATGAAACGGCTTATCTAATTTCTTTAACAGTTTGCCGGCATCTAAATTAAAACGCCAGGTGAGCAAATTTTCAAAATTTTCCAAACCGGTGAACAAACTCTCCAGTGAAATTTCTTTGGCCGTTACCAAACGATCCAGTAAAAAGTCGATCGTTGAAGGGTTTACTACCTGTTTCAGATAATTCCTGTCGCTTAACCAGGAGAACAATCCCAGACAGTGCGTGGCCATTTGGGCTGTTAAATGCGGCTGTTTTTTGATTTCTTCTTCCAGCCAAAGGAGATGAATGGTTTTATCCGATTCCAAATAAATCAGGCCTGCTTCCACCAGCGAACTCATGGATCCAAAGAAATTAAAAAAACGGACGGGCGCCAATAATCCGGTTTGATATAATTTTTGTGTGACCTGTAAAAGATTATGCAGGCCTAAAAAACCGGGCTGAAGCGGGTTTGTATTCCGTGGTATTAATAAACGGGAAATTTGCTGAATAAACACATCCCATGCCAACTGCGTTTTTAAATTGAGTGCTGAAGCCGACACATTCGGAAATCTTCTCAATATATTGATTAAATCTGAAATAATGGAATTAACGCAGTCTGCTATCTCACCCGGTGAAATTTGCCCACAGTTTAATTGAGCAAAATTCTCCTGGGTCCAATTGATACCATTAATGATCAGAGGGAATAATTTTTCCGGCTGGTAATGATCCTGCCATTCCGTCCAGTTATCAATCAGGGTTTCCAGGGTCAGGGCGAAGGCGAAGACGCGGTCCGGAATTTTTTTGTGCTCATCAAGCCATTTTTTATAACTATCAGGATTTTGCAGTCCGGCTTGCAGAGTGGAAATGGAAAAAGTGGATACAGTATATTTTGTTTCCGTTTTCATAATTTATTATCCTATCCAGTAAATGCATTATTTATTTTTTTATTATCAATGTAAGACCGATGCCATTCTACATAAATCCCATTTTTTTTTCAATTTATTTAGAAGCGTGGGGGCAATTCCCGCTGAGTACAGCGAAAACCTAATCGTTTTGATTGAAACGGTACTAGTCTTAAATAAATTGAAATGTTATGCTATTTATCCTAATACAATTATAACTAATATGAGAAACAGTTTATGAAAAAAGAAAATATTGAAGATAATCAAGGTGATGCCCAAGCCCAAAATAATTTAGGTGACCGTTATTACTATGGTCGCAACGTTGTACAAGATTACAAAGAAGCAATACGTTTATATACCTTAGCCGCTAACCAGGGTGATGCCCAAGCTCAAAATAATTTAGGTGACTGTTATTACTATGGTCACGGTGTTCAAAAAGATTACGAAAAAGCGGTTCGTTTCTATAGATTAGCTGCTGAACAAAATAATCCCCGAGGCCAGCGTAATTTAGGTGATTGCTATTACTATGGTGACGGTGTTGATAAAAATTTCAAAGAAGCGGTCCGTTTATATACCTTAGCTGCTCAGCAAGGCAATGCCTTAGCCCAACGTCATTTAGCTGTTTGTTACGACGCTGGTCACGGCGTTGAGAAAAATAATAAAAAAGCAACATTTTTATATATATTAGCTAATTACCAAGGTAATGGCTTATTTAGTTACTCCGACGTTACAAAAAATGACGACAAAGCGATACGTTTATATACATTCGCTGCTAAGCAAGGTAATGCTCAAGCCCTAAATAATTTAGGTGACTGTTATTACGATGGTTGCGGCGTTGTACAAGATTACAAAGAAGCAATACGTTTATATACCTTGGCTGCTAACCAGGGTAATGCTCAAGCTCAATATAATTTAGGTAAATGTTATTATTTTGGTAATGGTATTGCACGAGATTGCAAAGAAGCAATACGTCTTTATGTCTTAGCTGCTGACCGAGGTAATGACCAAGCCCAATATAGTTTAGGTGAGTGTTATTATTCTGGTGATGGTGTTGCACAAGATTACAAAGAAGCGATACGTTTCTATAAATTAGCTGCTGAACAAGGGAATGCCCAAGCCCAATACAATTTAGGAGAGTGTTATTATTCTGGTAATGGTGTTGCACAAGATTACAAAGAAGCGATACGTTTATATACATTAGCTGCTAATCAAGGTCATGCCCAAGCCCTAAATATTTTAGGTGATTGTTGTTATTATGGTGGCTATTTTGCACAAAATTACGAAAAAGCGGTACCTTTCTATAGGGCGGCTGCTTATAAAGGTCTTGCCCAAGCCTCGTATAATTTAGGTAAATGTTATTACTATGGTCATGGTATTAAAAAAGATTACAAAGAAGCGGCACGTTTCTATAAATTAGCCACTGGTCAAGATAATATCCAGGCCCAAAATAATGTACCTTTCTATAAATTAGCCGCTGATCAAGGTAATATCCAAGCCCAAAATAATTTAGGTGAGTGTTATTACCATGGTCACGGTATTGAAAAAAATTATCAAAAAGCGGTGCGTTTCTATAAATTAGCCGCTGATCAAGGTAATACCCAAGCCCAAAATAATTTAGGTGAATGTTATTACTATGGTGACGGTGTTGAACAAGATTACAAAGAAGCGGTATACTTATATAGTGTAGCTGCTGAGCAAAAGAATGCTCAAGCCCAGCATAATTTAGGTGAGTGTTATTACTATGGTCATGGTGTTCTAACAGATTACAAAAAAGCGGTAGATTTATATAAATTAGCTGTTAATCAAGATTATCCCGCAGCCAAAGATAGTTTAGGTAGTTGTTATTACTATGGTCAGGGTGTTATGCAAAATGACTCAAAGGTGATATTATTATATACATCAGCTGCTATAGAAGGTAATGCCTTAGCTCAGTATAATTTGGGTTATTGCTATGAATCTGGTCAGGCTGTTAGTAAGAATGTAAAAGAAGCGATATATTTCTATAATTTAGCTGCTCAGCAAGGTTATGCTCTAGCTCAAAATGATTTAGGTACATGTTATTATTTTGGTGATGGTGTTGCACTAGATTACAAAGAAGCAGTACGTTTATATACATTATCTGCCAATCAAAATCATGCCTCGGCCCAAAATAATTTAGGTGACTGTTATTACCTTGGTCATGGTGTTACACAAAATTACAAAGAAGCGGTACGTTTATATAAATTAGCTGCTCAGAAAGGTAACAACCCAGCACAATTTAGTTTAGGTAGCTGTTATCACAATGGTCAGGGTATTAAAAAAGATATTAATGAAGCACTATACTGGTATAGCTTGGCCGCTGCTCAAGATAATAAGAAAGCTCTAGATCTTTTAAAATCGCAACCAAATCTTTTTCCTCATTGGGGTTTAGATAATAGGAGCACCTTGTTCAACCCATATCCCTTGAGAAGCTCGAAAAAGGAAAAACAACAACACCCGCTAACGGCGTCACATCCACCTATTTTAAAGTGATGATTGGACTTTATGCGTATGCCATGTGAGTATGCTCATTCATGTGGTGAATGGATACAAAAGAAGAAGGGATAAAAAACGGCTTATTCGCCGGCGATAGTCATTTCATTAATTAAAATGGAACCGGTGCGGATGCTGCCGCGAATATCCGTATCGTTGGCGACAGCCACCAGGTTGGCGAACATATTTTGCAATTGGCCGGCGACGGTAATTTCATCCACGGGGTATTGTATTTCGCCGTGTTCTACCCAAAATCCCATGGCGCCGCGCGAATAAGCGCCGGTCACCAGATTAATCCCCTGCCCCATCAATTCCGTGACCAGTAAACCGGTGTCCATTTTTTTTAATAACGCCGGTAAATCCAGATTATTGTGACTAATACCTAAATTAAAAACGCCGCCGGAATTGCCGGTGGTCTGGCATGTTTAACTTACGCGCGGAATAACTGCCTAGCACATAACTTTGCAATACACCGTCTTTAATATAATCCAAGTCGCGGGTCCTGACACCGTCCAGATCAAAAGGAGCACTGCCCATGCCACCAATAAGATGCGGCTCCTGATAAATATGAATGAATTCGGGAAAAATCGTTTTACCCAAAGAATCCAGTAAAAATGAAGCTTTTTGATAAAGGTTTCGACCACTGATTGCGCCGATAAAACTGGATAATAATCCTTTCGCCAGCGGCGCATGAAAAATAACCGGACAACGGCGTGGTGGTTAAACGGCGGGTATCCAGGCGCTGCAACACTTTCTGCGCCGCCTGTTTCGCAATCATCACCGGATTGTCCAGATCCGCCGATGAACGCGCCGTGGTGTATTCGTGATCGCTCTGCATTTTTTTTCCGGACTGCGCCACTACTCCACAATTAATGGTTTGCAAACTTTGCGGATAACAACCGATAAATCCCTGAGTATTACCATACATTTTAAACGAATCGAAGTACTGACACTCGAACCTTCGGCATCGGTGATTCGCGGATCCTGCTCACGGGCAACGGTATCGCACTCAATGGCTATATCGATCGCCTGCGCGGCAGTGAGATTCCAGTGATGGTATAACTTTAAATCCGGGTAATTTTCAGCTAAAAATTGCGGTTCCGCCAAACCCGCGAAAGGGTCCTGCCCTGCATAACTGAGCGATGGCGCAGGCTTTATCCACGGCTGCTAAAATAGCCTCCATGCTGAGGTCGGAAGTCGTTGTCGCTCCCGTGCGTTGATCCTGGTAAACAGTGACCTGCACAGTCTTGGCCTGATGGTGCTCGACGGTTTCCACTTCTCCGTGACGCGCCTGACGGAAAATCCAGTTTCTTCAGTAAAAATGCCTCGGCGGCATCCATACCGCGATGACGCGCGTGCTCCAAAATCCTGGACAGCTTATTTTGAAACTCCTGTTGCGGAAAAGGATGTGCCATCGGATTTGTCCTTAATGAGTGCGGCTCTGTGCCTGGCGGCGTTGTTTTTTTTCTTTTTCTACCACGACCGGCGCTCCCCCCACTTTAACCAAAGGTTCCGGCATGGAAGTCAAAGCCAGTTGTAACACTTCATCAATCCATTCGACCGGATGGATTTGCACCTGTTGCAATACTTCATGAGGAATCTCTTTTAAATCCTTGCGATTTTCCTCGGGAATAATGACGGTTTTAATTCCGCCACGCAAAGCCGCCAATAATTTTTCTTTTAATCCACCAATCGGCAACACTTTACCACGCAAAGTAATTTCACCCGTCATGGCCACATCGGCGCGCACTGGAATTCGGGTGATGGCAGAAACCAAAGCCGTACACATGGCAATACCCGCACTGGGACCATCTTTCGGTGTCGCGCCTTCGGGTACATGCACATGGAAATCATGTTCCTGAAAATAATCGCTTTCTATACCAAACATTTCAGACACGGCTACGGACAACGGTCATCGCCGCCTGAATTGATTCCTGCATGACATCGCCTAACCGGCCAGTTTGCAGCGATTTACCTTTACCGGGCACCACCTGAGCTTCAATTGTCAGTAATTCACCGCCTACTTCGGTCCATGCCAATCCGGTAACTTGACCCACCTGATTTTCACGTTCGGCCAAACCAAAACGGTAACGTTTCACACCTAAATATTTTTCAATACTGCGGCGGGTAATCATGCACTTTTTTCTTCGCTTTTTTCAGAATAATCTCTTTAACCACTTTACGGCACAATTTCGAAATTTCACGTTCTAAATTACGCACTCCCGCTTCGCGAGTGTAATTTCGAATAATTTCTAGAACCGCGCCGTCCGTAAATGCAATTTCCTTTTTCTTTAAACCCGACTCGTTTGATTTGGCGTGGAATTAAGATATTTTTTGGCAATATTTAATTTTTCCTCTTCGGTATAACCTGCTAAACGAATCACTTCCATACGATCTAATAAAGGCGCCGGAATATCCATTGAATTTGCGGTCGCAATAAACATCACATCGGATAAATCATAATCCACTTCCAAATAATGATCGTTAAATGCAAAATTTTGTTCAGGATCCAATACTTCCAGCAAAGCGGAAGCCGGATCGCCACGAAAATCCATCGCCATTTTATCCACTTCATCCAGCATAAATAAGGGATTGCGCACTTTAACTTTGCACAGCTTCTGGATAATTTTACCTGGCAACGCACCGATATAAGTTCGACGATGTCCGCGAATTTCCGCTTCATCACGAACGCCGCCCAAAGAAATACGCACAAATTCACGCCTGTGGCATTGGCAATGGATTGTCCTAAAGACGTTTTTCCTACTCCCGGCGGGCCCACCAAACATAAAATCGGACCTCAATTTTTTTAACCCGTTGCTGCACGGCTAAATATTCTAGAATGCGCTCTTTCACTTCTTTCAAACCATAATGATCCGCATCTAAAATCTTCGGCTTTCTCTAAATCATGCGTAGTTTTACTGCTTTTTTGCCACGGAACTTGAAGTAACATATCTAAATAATTACGGCTCACTGTCGCTTCGGCGGACATTGGCGACATCATTTTTAATTTATTAAATTCTGATTCGGCTTTTTCTTTGGCTTCCGGTGGCATGCCGGCTTCTTCAATTTTCTTTTGCAATTCTTTAATTTCATCCTGGAAAGTGGTGCCGCCCTCTTCCATCTCACCCAGTTCTTTTTGAATGGCTTTAATTTTTTCACTGAGATAATATTGACGCTGGCTTTTTTCCACCTGCTGTTTGACACGTCCCTGAACACGTTTTTCCACTTCCACTAAATCCAATTCTTCACTCAGGAACTTATGCAACAATTCTAAACGTTCACGCACGTTGATACGTTCCAGAATTTCCTGCCGCGAAGCGAATTTTGATACTCAGATGCGCCGCAATATTATCCGCCAGATTACCAGGATTTTCGATACTGCGTAAAGAAGTTAATAATTCAGGGGGGATTTTTTTATTTAATTTTAATCATTCCTCAAACTGATTTAAGACACTGCGCATCAACACGACAATTTCCGTATCTTCTAACGCGCCGATATCCGTTAGCAGTTCCACTTCAGCGGAAATAACCGTCTTCATTTTTTAAGTTAATCATTTTGCCGCGCTGCACGCCTTCCACCAACACTTTAACGGTTCCATCTGGCAAATGCAGCAATTGCAACACCGTCGCTATGGTGCCGATGGTATATAAATCATTCACTCCGCGGGCGCATCCACCGCCGCGTCTTTTTGAGCGATGAGAAAGATTTGTTTTTCCTGGGTCATCGCCGCTTCCAGAGCCTTGATAGATTCCGGTCTGCCAACAAATAATGGAATCACCATGTGCGGAAAATACCACAACGTCCCGTAAAGGCAATAATGGTAAAATGATCTGTTTATTAGTATCTTGCATGTTTAATCCTCTCCAACCAGTTTTAGCGAATTATTCTGGTCATAAATATATAATGGTTTGGCATCCTGGTTGATGACATTTTCATCGACCACGACTTTTTGTAAGCCTGTTAAGGCGGGCAATTCATACATTACATCCAATAATTTTTGTTCGACAATCGAACGTAAACCACGCGCACCGGATTTACGTTTAATAGCCTGTTTGGCAATGGCGTCCAGAGCAGGATCTCTAAAATTCTAATTCCACTCCTTCCAAAGCAAATAATTTTTGATATTGTTTAGTCAGGGCATTTTTGGGTTCAGTTAAAATTTGAATAAACGCCGCTTCATTCAATTCATCCAAAACCGCCATGACCGGCAAGCGGCCAACGAATTCCGGAATCAAACCAAATTTCATTAAATCCTCCGGTTCCACCTGGCGCATTAACTCAGTTGTGACGCGTAGGCGCATCCTTGTCTTTCACTTTAGCGCCAAAACCAATACTGCTGGTATCGGTGCGCTGCTGGATAATTCTCGGTAAATCAGCAAATGCGCCGCCACAAATAAATAAAATATTGGAAGTATCCACCTGTAAATATTCTTGTTGCGGATGTTTGCGGCCGCCTTGCGGAGGAATGGAAGCTATCGTGCCTTCAATCAATTTCAGTAAAGCCTGCTGTACGCCTTCGCCGGAAACATCGCGCGTTAACGAAGGGCTTTCACTTTTTCGGGAAATTTTATCAATTTCATCGATATAAATAATGCCACGTTGGCTTTTTCAACATTGTAATCACAACGCTGTAATAATTTTTGGATTATGTTTTCAACATCTTCACCGACATAACCCGCTTCGGTTAAGGTGGTGGCATCGGCAATGGCGAAAGGGACATCCAAAATTCGCGCCAATGTTTGCGCCAGCAAAGTTTTACCGGAACCAGTGGGACCAATCAGTAAAATATTACTTTTTGCTAATTCCACGTCACGGTCTGGATCTATCTGGTGCCGTAATCGTTTATAATGATTATAAACCGCTACCGATAAGGTTTTTTTTGCAAATTCCTGGCCAATGACATATTCATTCAATTGTTGATGTATAAATTGTGGCTTGGGCAGCTCGGTCTGAGCGCCCGTGCTGAGAGTGCGTTCTTCTTCACGAATAATATCGTTACATAATGCGACACATTCATTGCAAACAAATACTGACGGACCTGCAATGAGTTTACGCACTTCATTTTGGCTTTTTCCGCAAAAAGAACAATATAACGTTTTTGGCTTTTCCCCATTCATTATAGTGTACCCCCTAAATTTTAATATATGGTCGGCTTCAGCCATTTTCAAGATATAAATTTTTCTGAATTTACGTCATTGCGAGTAAACCACCCCAAAAAAATGGGGAAATATTCCCTCCCCCTCACCCTAACTCTCTCCCCGAGTACGGGGAGAGGGAACGAGAGCGTCATTAATTTATTTATCTTCGCTGCGTTGATGGAAAATACTATCGACTACGCCATATTTGACAGCCTGTTCAGCATCCATAAAGAAATCGCGGTTGGTATCTTTTTCAATCTGCTTCAGACTCTGGCCGGTATGTTGAGCCAATAATTGATTGATCAAATCGCCCATCCGTTGAGTTTCCCGGGCATGGATTTGGATATCGGTGCCTTGCCCCTGATATCCGCCCAATACTTGATGGATCATGACCGTCGAATGTGGCAGACAATGACGTTTACCTTTAGCGCCTGCGGTTAATAATAATGCGGCGGCGCTGGCGGCTTGTCCAACACACAAGGTGCTGACGTCCGGTTTAATAAATTGCATGGTGTCATAAATCGCTAATGCTGCACTGACCACTCCGCCGGGAGAATTAATATATAAGAGAAATATCCTTATCAGGATTTTCAGATTCCAGAAATAATAACTGGGCAACTATCAAATTCGCGGACTGCTCTTCCACCTGTCCCACTAAAAAAATAATTCGCTCTTTTAATAAGCGCGAATAAATATCATAAGCGCGTTCTCCGCGAGCGCTTTGCTCAACGACCATCGGCACTAAATTAGCGTTTATGGCTTTATTGTTCATCATGATTTATTTATCCCTGGATTGGTTGATTAATTGCAAACGCTTCCTGATAGGTCATTTTTTTCCCGGTCAACTGCGCTTGTTCCAACAATTTTTCCACCACCTGATCTTCTAACACCAGTGTCTCAATTTCACTGAGAAGTCGTTTGTTTTGGTAATACCATGCGGCCATTTCTTCGGGATTGTGGTAGCCCGACGACAAGACCATTTCATTAATTTTATCGCGGACTTTGCTTTTATCGGATTTAATACCAAGACGCTTCACTTCTTCTCCAACCAATAATCCCAACACGACTCGTTTTTGCGCTTGCGGGACGAATGGGTCACGTGGCAATTGAATTTTTGCAGGATCTTTGCCTTTCCAGCCGGGCTGGGAACTGATTTGTTGCCGAGTGACTTCCTGCAGTTGTTTGATTTCATCTTCAACCATGGATTGAGGGATTTCGATCGGGTTTAATTCAATCAAGCGATCCAACACTTGGTCTTTCATGCGTGTAAGATAATTTATTTTTCAGTTCGGTTTCCATATCTTCGCGAAGTTTTTTCTTCAGGCTTTCAACTTACCGTTTTTAATACCGAGCCTGAACAGCGAAAGCATCATCCACATCGGGTAAATGGGCTTCTTGCACTTCATGCACTTTTATTTTAAATATCGCTTTTTGACCGGCTAAATGGGCGGCTGGATAATCCTTGGGAAAAACGACGTCCACACTGCGGTCATCACCAGCAGTTGGCCCCTAAAATTCCTTCTTCAAAACCGGGAATCATTTGACTTGGACCCCAGCTCTAAGACAAATTCTTTACCACTGCCACCTGGAAAGGTTTTCCCATCAATAAAGCCATCAAAATCGATTTTAACTCGGTCACCCACGGCAGCAGCTCGTTGACATGGCGTGCCAATGCGCATGCTGGCGGCGTAGCTTATCAATCATGTAATCCATATCCGCTTCCGTCACTTCCGCTTCAACTTTTTCAATTTTAGCCTGATTGAAATCAGCAAGTTGATTTCCGGAAAAGTTTCAAATAGAACTTCAAACTGTAGATCTTGATCTTTAACAATCGGGTCTCGGAGTGACTTGGGGTGAACCCGCTACTTTTAATTGATTGTCGGTAACGGCTTGTTGAAAACCGGCCTGCATCAATTCACTGGCCACTTCGCCCATGACAATTTTGCCAAAACGTTTTTCAATCACATCAAAGGGTATTTTTCCGGGACGAAAACCGGGAATTCGCACATTTTTGGCGACTTCTTTTAAACGCTCATTGTAGGCTTCCTGAAAACGTTGCGCCGGAACGACCACGTTTAAACGCCGGGCCAATCCTTCCAATTTAACTACTTCAACTTGCATATTTTAACCTCTTAATTAGCACTGCGAAAGGAGAGACTCGAACTCTCACAGGTTACCCCACTGGAACCTAAATCCAGCGCGTCTACCAATTCCGCCACTCTCGCTGATTATAAAAGTATATATTTAACACTAAGCCCGCGGTTAATTCAAGGCGAATTAATGATATAATATGAGTTTCCATCAATTGGTTCAGGGGCGGTTCTTCTTCCCCATAATCCACAGAACCATTTCGTTAGGCGTGTACAGCAGTTTTCCGGGGGCGCAGTGTTTATTGAAAATGAAAGATCGGGCATTATGACTGGCGGCTGCTGTAAGAAATGAACATTACTAAAAGCCTTTACCGGAATTCTTTCTGCTCGTTGTAGCGTGGCTTTCAGTACCTGCAATGTTTCAATCGCCCGCTTGTCTGAACTAGTGCCGAACAAAAGGAGAAATTTTGTGGATAACCATTCCTGCACATCCGGCGCTGGAAATACATTAAAAAATATAGCCGCTGCCATCGCGGCGATCAGTAATAAATGATCATAGTTTTTATTTGGGTCAATCCAGTCAAAATTAGCCCGTTTCGAATTGACGCCATATAAAGCCTCTGTCGCTAAACCTAATGCGGTAAACGGTGAAAATGTCGCGAGACTGACCAGCGAGCATCCGCTTAGGGAACTAAATATAGGAGTTTTTCGGATAGCAAATGGAATTTCATCTAAAATTTCCGATGGAGCACGCCGCCATAAGGCAGAAATTGCCTTTACTATAAATGTATTTATCTTCTTGATACTTTTCCAGGAGACCACAAACGCTAAAATATAAAACGGCGTAATGCTACCGGTCGCCAATCCCCATGCCGCTATTAAATTGAACCATGTTAAAAATCCATTAATGGTCGAATTGTAATACCCAACGTTAGCAATCACCTGAGAAATTAAGCCCGCAGGCTGAAAAATGCTATAAAGAAATTTTACTAACAGATTACCGGAGAGTTCTTCTGGTGAGGAAAGATATTCAAATAACACTCTCCTCATTAATTCTTCAGTATTCAAACAATTCGCTAAATAAAAGTTGTTTACGTAACAAGGATTACTGATAAACTCTTTATTCAGGAAAAAAAAACCAGATTCCAGTTGTGCCAGGGTGCTGTCTTTCAGCCCTACTACATGAGCATACTCATCCTGTGTTCCCCACAGCCAGGAACAGGCAGCGGTAACCGCTTTCTTTAACAACCCCCTCAACATTTCCATAAATTCAACGACGCCCGTATAGTGTTGAGCGGTATAAGTCATCACCTGTAAAACAAAAAGGGCGATAGATAATTTTGAATCCCAATCAATATCTATAAAAGCCATGGAAAACGCTGAGACAAAGCTGACAAGAATGTAAAATGCCAGAATTTTAGAAGGCACGACTAATTCTTCTGTCACCGGATCTCTCAATCTTGCCAAATCTTCCACCGCGAGAACATTAAAAAAAATATTGAGAATAACATTAGTCGATATTGTCGAGAGCGTAGCAAAAAACCTGTAATCAACGGAATCTCCTGCCGTCGCATCACGGGTCGGCAGATAATAAACTTCAGCAGCTACAGCGCCAATTAAAACGGCCGCCACAACAGCAGCCCGCCTCCGGAAAGAGGGATGTAACATTTCAACATGACCAAGACTTGCCAACTTAGTTAATTGCGAATTCGCCGATTTCCGATTAATTAGAACATCATGCATCATAAATACCCTTCACTAATATTAAGTAAAATAATTTTTCAGTTTAGCGGGATCACATTTTTTGTCAAGTGCAGCGGCTCCAAAACGATTCAGTGGGAATGGTGATGGCCGAATAAAATTTTTATTTCATTATGCAGGGATTTACCGAAGGAAACAGACATCTTGTTCAGATCAATTTTCACTATGGGTTTAGAGAGAGTCCCGGTTATATTTAATGGCGCTGACAGGCCGTAACTTTCTTTTGAAATTTTTCCCTGAGCTTTAACCATTAAATTATATTTTAATTGCTGATCCACCAGATTAATGGCGCCATGTCCCGTTGCCTGCAAATCGGGAGATTGCAAAATAAAATCGTTATTGGTGAATACACCATTGCTGATCACACCCGAAGCGGTCAGCCGGGAAAAATGAGTCACATCTGCGGAAACAACGTGAGGATTAGCATGAAGAAAGTTGCGTACTGCGCGAATTTGCTTTAGTAAATCAATATGATTCAAAATACCCGCGGACATGGTCAACTGCACATTGCCATTAAGGTTAGAGAGCGCCGCCGTTTTTCCGGCGGGAATCAGTGATAAGTGAGTAGAAATATCCGCGGGTCCCTGTAAAATGTCTGACGCCAACAACTTACTGATCTCGGCATGCGTTAACGCGGCGTTTATCTGATATTGTGGTAATGAAAGCCAATTCATAATCGCCATGCTTCCGGTTAAAGCTCCTCCGGCCAACTTGCCATGAATATTTCGAAATTGCATCTGCAGAGCATTGCCGGTAAATTGTGTGGTGAGGTGGCTGACATGGAACCGGTCGATAACCAGCTCTTCACCCGAAATATCCCCGGAAATTACAGCCATTCCCGCTGAGTACAGCGGCAATGGCTTCCTGTTTATATCCTGCGCATCGGCGGAGCCGATTGCTCGCTTTCGGAAAAAATGAAAGTGAATCAGCGCGTTTTTTAAATAATCTTGCGAATCTGTCGCACCGGGAAAAAATGAAAAGTCCTTGGCTAAATTTAAATGTGCTATTTTAATTTCGCCCTTCAGCTCGGGGTTTTGCATAATTTTATCACCTGAGATTTTTCCCTGAGCGTGTATATCACCACTATCTATCGTTAAATGCTCCATGGTCAAGTGCTGCGTGGGCAAGTCCAGCTGTAAATCTCCCTTGACAATCACATTCTCCTTTTTTTGAGAAAAATTTTCTCTGAACAAAAAAGAACATGGATTACAGTTTAATTTCTGAATTTTTATCTGCCGGGAAAGCAGTGGGCGCCAGGCGATAAAAACATCCACTTGCGGAGATTTCGCACTTGAATGGATATCGCCGTCAATAATCTGTTTTAACTCAACATCGGTAAAACGAAGGCCAAGGTCTTCCGCCGCGGTCCAGCTGACCTTACCATTTATTTGTAATTTTAAGCCGGTCTGGGCGTAAACCTGTTGGGTAATTTGATTTTTTAAATGATCCGGATTGGTGAAAATAAAAAATAATGCCGATAACACGCCAATCATCAAGATTAACAGGATGCCGCAAATTAAAAATATTTTTCTAATAATCTTCATGAATGTTGAAAAAAAAGCCCGGCAACGCTGAACGTGCCGGGCTTTTTAATCGGATCATAAATCAATTATTGATTTTGACCATCGCTGGTGGTAACCGCAGCGGTTTGCTGTGAGGCAGCAGCCTGATCAGCAGCCGATTGATCAGCAGCGTTTGCCTGAGGCGCGCCAGCGCCAGCATCGCTGGTTTTGGGCGCATTGGGTTGATTTGCAGGTGTATTAGAAGTACCGGGAGCCGCTGAAGTTCCAGGCGCCGCAGAAGTACCCGGAGTTGCAGGAGCAGCAGGCGTTTTAGAAGCCTTAGGCTTTGTAGTCGTACCGCCTGATTTTTCGCAAGCAGATTTGCTGGAAGCCGTCGTTACTTTTTGGTCTTTGTAACATTTTACAGTTTTCGTTTTATGAGTAGTCGCCAAGGCTGTCGTGGAAACCATCGCAAAACTGGCCGCAGCTATTGCAGCGATACCGTAAGCAGATAATTTTCTTAATTTCATGAAAAAACTCCTTCTAAATTTGTATATTAAAAGATCAAGATAATTCCGGAATTCCAGAACTGTCTTGACCATAGTTTGATATTTCCCCAGGGAAAATTTATCAGATTATTATCTTAATGATTTTTAAGAATGTTTGCAACATAAAAACGACTATACACAAAGCCGGCGCGGGTGTTAAAATATGCTGACATTCCTGGAGATAACAATATGCATTTTTTAAGTGAATACGGCCTGTTTCTCGCCAAAGCCATTACCCTTGTCATCGCTATCCTGGTGGCCGCAGGCGGTATTTTTTGGATTGCCAGTGTAACCAGAAAGAAAGAGAAAGCCGGTAAATTAACTATTCAAAATATGAATGATAAATACAAGGATTATGAGGAAATCGTCAATCATACCACGCAAACTAAATTTGAAAAAAAACTCTATCAAAAAGCGCAAAAAAAAGCGCGTTCCCAATCAAAGCATAAAAACTCCCGAGATCGTTTATTTTTGGTGGATTTTCAGGGAGACATCAAAGCTTCTTCAGTTAATTCTCTGCGCGAAGAAATTACCGCTATTATATTAAGTAAAAAACCTGGCGACGAAGTGCTGCTTTGCGTGGACAGTCCCGGCGGCCTGGTCAATGCTTATGGATTAGCCGCCGCGCAAATTCAGCGATTAAAAGACGAAAAAATAAAACTCACCGTTTCGGTGGATAAAATGGCCGCCAGCGGCGGTTACATGATGGCCTGCGTGGCGGACCATATCATTGCCGCGCCCTTTGCCATCGTCGGTTCAATAGGCGTTATAGCACAATTACCGAATTTCCATGAATGGCTGAAGAAAAAGGACATACAATTCGAACAAATTTATGCCGGACAATTTAAACGAACCTTAACTTTATTCGGTGAAAACACGCCCGAAGGAAGACAAAAATTACAGGAAGAAATTAATGATGCTCATGAGCTGTTTAAAAATTTTATTGAAAGATACCGGCCAAAAATAAATATAAATCAGGTCGCCACCGGTGAGCATTGGTTTGCAACCCAGGCACTGGAACTCAATTTACTCGATGAAATTATGACGAGCGATAATTTTCTGCTGGCGGCAAGAGCCACTCATGATATTTATCAGGTTAAATACGAGCAGAGGAAAACATTCACTCAACGGATCAGCGCTACGGCGAATATTCTGATCAACAAATTCTGGCGTCTGCAACAGGCAAGTTATTAACCATGAACCACTCACACCATGGACACGGACACGGCCATCATCACCACGCTCATGGCGCACACAGGCACAGCCCACATCACACTCATCGTATTCTCGCGTTTGCCATTGCCATCATTTTCCTGTTCGCACTGATTGAAGCCCTCGGCGGCTGGTGGTCCGGATCGTTGTCCCTGCTGGGAGACGCCGGACATATGGTTTCCGACGGTATTGCTCTCGCAATAGCCTTATTCGCCGGCTGGCTGGCGCTTAAACCGCCTTCTCATAAACACAGCTATGGTCTTGGCCGGGCCGAAGTGGTCGCTGCCGGATTTAGCAGTTTAATCATGCTGGTGATAGCGCTGGCAGTGATTATTACCGCCGTTCATCGACTGCACTCACCCTCTCATGTTCACGGCGGCGCCGTCATGCTCATTGCCCTGGTGGGCATCATTATTAACGTGCTGGTGGCCTGGCTGCTGGCGCGAGGCGAACGCACCTTGAATATTCGGGCGGCTCTTCTGCACGTGATGGGTGATATGCTCAGCGCCGTTGCCGTACTCATTGCCGGAGCAGTCATTTATTTTACTCAATGGATGCTCATCGACCCGATTTTATCGATACTGGTCGGTGTTTTAATTCTGTTTTCCAGTTTGTCTTTAATCCGTGATTCGCTGCTGATACTCATGGAAGGAGTCCCCGGCCACATTGATTTAAAAAATGTTTCGCAAGAGATGCTGAAATTGCAGGGCGTCAAAGCCATTCACGATCTGCACATCTGGACGCTCTCCTCCGGAATTGTGGCGTTATCCGCGCATGTGGATATCCATGAACTCAGTAGCTGGCAAACAATCCTGACTGAATTACGAAAATTTCTTAAGGAAAAATATCGTATCGAACACGTTACTCTACAGCCTGAGCCTGATATTATCGACTGTCAACCCTGCAAGGAGCCCTGAAATGCCGGCAGATCCCGCTGAAATTGCAAAATTCGACGCCCTGGCGAATGACTGGTGGAATCCTCTCGGGGCCATGAAACCACTGCATCAATTAAATCCTCTGCGCCTGCAAGTCATTCAAAACCAGGTTACTCTTCAGCAGAAAAAAGTGCTGGATATTGGTTGCGGTGGCGGACTGTTGAGCGAAGCCATGGCCGGGCGCGAAGCTTTGGTGACCGGCATTGATCTCAGTGAGCAACTCATTAAACTGGCCCGGCAACATGCACAGGAACAGGAACTGACGATTGACTACCACTTTATTGATAGCGACGCTTTCTGTAAATCGCATCCTGCGGCCTTTGATATGGTGACCTGCATGGAATTATTAGAACACGTTCCCGAGCCCGAGCAGCTTGTGCAGGAATGCGCGGCTCTGGTAAAACCGGGAGGCGCCGTGTTTTTTGCGACATTAAACCGCAACCTGCAATCTTTTTTAAAAGCGATTATCGGCGCGGAATATTTACTGCGACTACTGCCAAAAGGCACGCATCAATACGCGCAATTTATCCGGCCTTCCGAATTAACCCTGTGGGCGTCCAGATCAGGCCTGGTTTTAAAGGGATTTCAGGGGATTGTCTATAATCCGCTGATTGACAAATTTTCTCTCAGCAAAGATATTTCCGTCAATTATATGGCGCATTTTCAGCGCCGTGGCGATGGAGGTCCATGAAACTGAATCACTCCATTGAGGCAGTATTTTTCGATCTCGATGGAACTGTGCTCGATACCGCGCCGGATTTGGCGGCTGCCTGTAATGAAATTCTGTGTGAATATCAGCGTCCGGCAATTCCCCTCCCTGAATTTCGCGAATGGGTGCATGGGGGAGCCGTCATGATGGTCTGCGAGAGTTTTCGCATTAATACTGCTCATCCGGATTTTGCCGCCATTAAAAAGGCATTTTTAAATCGTTACCAGCAACAGCTAACCAGAGAGACTCAACTATTTGACGGCATTGATAATGTGTTGCGTTACCTGGAGCAGGAAAAAATTCCCTGGGGCATTGTCACCAACAAGCCGGAATTTCTAACCAAGCCATTAATGAAGCATTTTGGATTGTCATCACGCAGTTGTTGTTCCATTAGCGGAGATACTCTCGCCACTCCCAAACCTCATCCGGCCCCTTTATTACACGCCTGTCAACTCATTCATGTGACTCCCAGACACTGTGTTTATGTTGGAGATACGCTGGATGATATTCACGCTGCACGCGCCGCGGGTATGCTGAGTATTGCTGCGAAATACGGGTATAATCCTTCTCACTGTGATATCAATGCATGGCCTGCGGATTATTTCGCAGCCACTCCCGGACATTTGCTATCAATACTTTCAAAACGGAGCTCCCCATGAAAAATCACTTTTACATCATCGTCGCCATGATCGCCGCTCTGTCAGGGATTCTATTTGGCTACGACACCGGCGTTATTTCCGGCGCTATCCTGTTCATCAAAGATGAATTCCATCTTTCCGCGGCAATGAATGGTTTGGTCGTTTCCGCGGTTTTGCTGGGCGCTTTAATCGGCGCCGCGATCAGCGGACGTCTGACCGACCGTTTTGGCCGCAAACACTTGCTCATCGCTGATGCGATTATTTTTATTGCCGGTACGTTAGGCAGCAGTCTCGCGCCCAATATTGCCAGCATTATTTTCAGTCGGGTGATAGTGGGTACCGCTATCGGCATCGCTTCTTATATTGCGCCATTGTATATTTCCGAAATTGCCCCGGCAAAATATCGCGGCGCACTGGTTTCACTGAATCAACTCGCCATCACTTTGGGCATTCTGCTGTCGTATATCATCGATGCGATTTTTGCCGATTTACACGCCTGGCGCTGGATGCTCGGCATTGGCATTGCACCTGCTTTCGCGCTGTTATTTGGCATGATTTTCTTACCGTACAGCCCGCGCTGGTTAATGTCACGGGGCCGCGAAGCCGACGCCCTGAAAGCTCTGCATAAAATTCACGGCGAAAGCGCTGCCTCTCGCGAACAACTTGAAATAATCAAGGCCAGTCTGTCACAACAAAAAGGCGACTGGCGGCTATTATTTTCCAAAGCCATCCGCCCGACATTATGGATCGCCGGCGGATTAGCGTTACTGCAGCAAATAACGGGAATTAATACCATTATTTATTATGCGCCCACCATTTTTCAGATGGCCGGATTTAATTCCGCCAGTTCCGCCATCTCCACCACTCTGATTATCGGCGTCGCTTTTGTATTATTTACGGTTATCGCCTTACCGTTGGTGGATTCTCTGGGCCGCCGGTTTTTGCTCTTTACCGGTTTAACCGCCATGTCATTGAGCCTGGGGTTATTGAGCTGGTCATTCCAGGCGCACGATCAAACCGGTGCGCTTAAATGGATGACCCTGATCAGCATGCTGGTTTTCATCGGTGGTTTTGCTATTAGTCTTGGGCCAATCATGTGGCTGGTCATCGCCGAAATTTTTCCATTGAAAGTTCGGGGTTTGGGCGCGAGCCTGGCCACGTGTGTGAATTGGGGTTCCAACTGGGTGGTCGCCATCACTTTTCTCAGTTTAATTGAAGTGCTCGGCCCCAGCGGCACTTTTTTCATTTATTTCGTCGTCAGCATTTTTTCAATTATTTTTGTTTATTTTTGGGTACCCGAAACCAAAGGCTGCACTCTGGAAGACATTGAAGCCAATCTCTACGCCGGAAAAAGAGCCAGCCAACTTGGTGAAAGACCCCTATTAAATTAGATAATTTAGAAATTCATCCGCGCTGATCAATAGAATCTGTGTTTCTTTTTGTTGGATTAATTTAAATATTCCCGATCTTTTAGTAACTTGAATGAGGTAAGGACACCCCAGATAGAAGGCAAAAGCATGCCAATTTTCACTCGGGTCATCGTTATTTAGTTTGGCCTCTATCGGCAACCAGGGTTTTTTGTTTTTTACAATCAAAAAATCAATCTCTTTTTTATCTTTATTTTTCAAATAATATAGCTCAAAAGTTCCAAAACCGGCATCTGAAAGATAATGACAATATTTCAATAAATGACCGGCGATTAAATTTTCAAACCGCGCTCCCTCATTTTCGATTTCACTCCAATCCCATAAATATAATTTGCCTTCTTTTTTAATGGATCTTGGCAGAGATTTGAAGTAGGGCTTTAATTCGAAACAGTAGTAGAGTTCTTTTAGATAATTCATCCATCGTTTAATAGTGGTATAAGAAACTTCCAAATCTTCACTGAGCGAACGGGTACTGAATGGTTGAGCGGTTCGTTCTGGCAATAATGCAGCAAGCATTTCGATCTGGCTGAGTTCCGGCAATCGGCTTAAATCGCGTAAATCTTCTCTAATAATTTTTTCGACACGATTTTTTTGCCACAAGCTTAAAATACGTTTTGAACCGGCAAATAATGGTTCTGGAAAAGGTCCAAATTCATATAATTGTTGTAAATATTCGCGAGACTGAGAAGTGGCCGGCTTTGAACGGGTCGATAAGGCTATTAACAATTCTTCTGCGGAAGTCCATTTTTGATTCTGAAACATTTCACCCAATGAGAAAGGATGTAAACGAAAATGATAATAACGTCCCATTAAACTGTCACTGCCTTTGCGATAAACGTTCAACCTTGCGCTGCCTGTTACTAAAATATCGCACGGAGTTTCCAGAGTATCATATAATCCTTTTAATGATCTTTTCCACATTTTGGCTTTATGAATTTCATCTAAAATAATCAACGGCTTCATGTGCCCATTTGATTCTGAAATAATCTGTGAAGGGTCTTTTACCCACAGACGTCTGAACTTTAATTCATCCCAATTATAATAGTGGCCCGCACCACGCTGCTTTAGTAATTGTTTAGCCATAGTCGTTTTTCCGGCCTGGCGCGGTCCGGAAACAAAGGCCATTTTTCCTGATGAAAAACAGATTTCCTCAACCATTGGGGCTAAATAACGTTTCTTATCCATCCGACCATTTTATCGTCAAACGCTAAAATAGTCAATTTCAAGGGGTCAAGTCTCGAATTGTGAAAATAGGGTTTATATATTTTGGATAATTTAATTCTACTCACTATCGGATTAAAAATTAGTCAATCATCAGTGTTAGCTGGTTGACTGTAATCCACCTCCGCGGTATTCCCGGCATCCGCCCATCTGGCTCGCAAGTCCTCACTGGCGGGGCCTGCCAGAGGCGGGCTTGGCCACCGTGCTCACTCGCGTGTGCGAATATAAATACTTTTGGAAATTATTCCTAAATCATATTTTCGCTCTTTGAGCAGATACCGCCCGCTCGCTCCGCGCGCTGGCCAAGCCCGCCTCTGTCACCCGCCTTCGTAGCGAATGGGCGGATGGCCGGGAATACCGCTAACTGCCACGACTGCTTAAATGTCAGGAACCCAATCGAATAGTGAGATCATTGATTTAGGTAACCCAAAAAACCATGTTATTAAGCTGGCATAACACAAATTGGAATAAGATGAGTAAAAGGGTCAAGGTCTCGAATCGTGAAAAATAGGGTTTACGGTATTTTTGAGTAGAATTAAATTATCCAAAATACCGTAAACCCTATTTTTCACGATTCGAGACTTGACCATTTTATTCTGACCAATCTAGCTACCAAAAATTGTGCTATCATTTGATAGAACAATATGAGGAACAAATAATGGACACTTTTACTGTGAGAGACTTGCGCGAGCATACCGGACAATTGATCCATGATGCCGAGGAAGGAAAACTTTCATTAATAACCAAACATGGCCGACCGGTTTTTATCGCAGTCCCCTTTAGTGAAGATCTTTTAAAACTAGGGCTTAAACAGGCCCTGGCAATCAAATTTTACCAGGAGAATGCTCTCTCGTTAGAGAAAGCTGCTAAACTGGCTGATATTTCGCTAGAAGCATTTATAGAAAGGCTTGGTAGTTTTGGGATTCCAGTAGTGACCTACTCGACCGAAGAATTGCAACAGGAATTAAAAGATTTTGAATAATCCCATTATTGTTGCAGATGCGAGCCCTTTAATTGCCTTTGCCCGTATAGAGGAGTCAAGTCTGAAATCTTAAGCAGATTCACACCGATATTCAGACTGAGCCTTCTACTTAACGTATTATTAAAAGATCAAACTTATCATCTAAACTATTTAATTCATCAAGCAAGAAACAATAATGCTTCCACTCTGAGCAAGTGAAATATCGATGCTCTGGGCTGTTTAGCGGAATTGTATTAATTTTGTCGTAAAAAGACAATTCCCTTGATATTTTCTCCATTTGTTCTGCAATTTTATTTATTGCATGTTCAATTACCATAATAACTCCTTATTTTAAGTATCAGGAAGTGAATCCGGAATATTTGTTTTCATTATAAAAACATCTTGGCGAAGATCGTATATTTTTAAAACCTTGTCAAATATTCCTATCTCGATTTTGTTCCTGAAGTTTATGAAGTCGTGGCAGTTAGCGGTATTCCCGGCCATCCGCCCATTCGCTACGAAGGCGGGTGACAGAGGCGGGCTTGGCCAGCGCGCGGAGCGAGCGGGCGGTATCTGCTCAAAGGGCGAAAATGTGATTTATGAATGATTTCCACAAGCACTTCTACTCGCACACGCGAGTGAGCACGGTGGACAAGCCCGCCTCTGGCAGGCCCCGCCAGTGAGGACTTGCGAACCTGATGAGCGGATGCCGGGAATACCGCGGAGGTGGTTTACAGTCAACCAGCTAACGCTCAATGATTGACTAATCCGATAGCCCCCCGGATGACAAACCGCTCATATTGAATTATGATAGGGTCTTCATTAACCGGAGGAATTTTATGAAAACTCAGCCACCTCGCAAAAAAAATCGCCAAATAGTTGGCGTTATTGTAGTAATTATTATTATTCTCGCCGCCTTGGGCATTTACTCTCATTCCAAACAAAGAGTCGCGGAACATCCGGCGACACCCACGGCAAGCAAGGATGTCCCCGAACCCTCCAATCAAAATATGCTGCCCGCTCCTAAAACCATTAGTTCTTTTACCTTAACGGATGATGATAATAAACCCCTTACCAACGAAAACCTGAAAGGCCATTGGACATTCCTGTTTTTCGGCTTCACCCATTGCGGAGATGTCTGCCCGCTGACTTTAACCGAACTCAACAAAATGGACCAACAGTTACAAAAGGACCTTCCCGCCGATAAATTACCGCAGGTTATTTTTGTCAGCGTCGATCCTGAACGCGATACCACCGATGTCCTGCACCAATATGTTAAAAACTTTAATCCCCGTTTTACGGGAGCCGGCGGCAACGCAGAAAATTTAAATATTTTTAGCAAAGATATCGGCATGTATTATGCTAAAACACCAGGCAAGGAACCCAATACTTACGGCATGAACCACAGCTCGCAAATTTATTTATTCAACCCGGACGGGAACTGGGCTGGTGTTCTCACCTATCCGTACAAAGCCGAAGATTTGGTTAAAAATTATAAATCTTTAATCAATTCGTAATAATGAAATTACGTTGGTTAATCCTGCTGATACCGGCGTTACTGGCCTGCGCCGCCTTTGGTGGCCGGCCAACACCGGTTTTCCTGGACGTCTATGGGCGGGCCGTTTACTCAGCAGATTGGCAGAATAAATGGATTATTATCAACTATTGGGCAAGCTGGTGCGAAGCGTGTCCAGGGAAATTCCGCAACTCAATTTATTTTACCAGCGTCACTTAAAAGATGTTGTGCTGCTGGGAATTAACTACGATAATCTTTCTAAAGATGATTTGTTATCCGCGGTCAACTCCTTGAGTATCCACTTTCCGGTTTTGCAGCTTAATCCCGCAAAAACATTGGGATTACCCGCTCCTAACGTGCTTCCCACTACTTTTATTATTAATCCACAGGGCAAACTGATGCAGCCGCTGTATGGACCCCAAACATCCGAAGGACTGGAGGAAATGATTAATGTCCACGATTAAAAATATCTTTTACGCCCAATCCGGTGGAGTGACAGCCGTTATTAACGCCAGCGCCTGCGGAGTGATTGAAACCGCACGGCGCTTTCCTGCCCGAATCGGTAAAATTTATGCGGGCGTGAATGGCATTACCGGCGCGCTGAAAGAAGAAATGATCGATACCAGCCAGGAAGATCCTCAAATTATCGCCGCCCTGCGCCACACTCCTGGAGGCGCTTTCGGCTCCTGCCGCTATAAATTAAAAAAATTTGAAGAAGATGGCTCCGACTATCACCGCCTGCTGGAAGTATTTAAAACTCATCAAATAGGCTATTTCTTTTATAATGGCGGCGGGGACTCTCAGGACACTATTTTAAAAATTGCGCAAACTACCCGGCAAATGGGCTACCCGCTCACCTGCATCGGTATTCCTAAAACCATTGACAATGATTTGGCGCACACCGATAGTTGCCCGGGATTTGGATCCGCCGCCAAATACGTCGCCACCTCCATACGCGAGGCCGGCCTGGATATCGCCTCCATGTGTTCCACTTCAACAAAAGTCTTCGTGATGGAAGTCATGGGCCGTCATGCCGGCTGGATAGCCGCGGCGGCAGGTCTGGCGGCGGAAGACGAAGCCCACGCTCCGCATATTATTTTATTTCCTGAGGTACCGTTCCAGCAGGAAAATTTTTTAAATCGCGTACGCGATTGCGTAAAAAAATATGGATTTTGCGCCATTATCGCTTCCGAGGGCCTCCATCAGGAAAACGGAGAATTTTTGACGCACAGTTCTATCTGCGATGCTTTTGGAAATACACAACTCGGCGGCATTGCTCCCACGCTGGCCGGGCTGATTAAACATAATTTGGGTTACAAATATCACTGGGCGGTTGTGGATTATTTACAACGTTCCGCGCGGCACATCGCTTCCAGCACCGACGTTGCGCAGGCTTACGCCCTGGGAAAAGCCGCCGTTGAACGGGCCGCATCCGGCGAAACCGATATTATGCTGACCATCCGGCGGCTGGCGGATGAACCTTATCAATGGGACATTGGTTCGGTGCCATTATCCAGCGTGGCCAATGTGGAAAAAAAGATGCCCAAACATTTTATTACCCCCGACGGCTTCGGAATTACCGACGCCTGCCGCCGGTATCTACAGCCGCTGATTCAGGGCGAGGATCATCCCCCTTATAAAAACGGCTTGCCATATTACGTGCGGCTGAAAAATATCACGGTGCAAAAAAAACTGGAGAAATAAATTCTACATGGATGGATTACTCATTAACTTTCATGATAATGTCGCGCTTAAATATTCCCTGTATAATAGCCTGTTCCTGACTCTACCCTTTCAAAAAATGCAGGAAGTCGGCACCCTGCTGACACTCTTTACCAAACACTGCGCGAGGGAAATTCAACGAGGCAAACATCCCAGCGAAATCGTCGACAGCTTTTTTACAAAAAATCTCAATCATATCCCTTCCACTGAAAAGAACAGAGTCCTGTTCACCATGCTGCAATTTGTCGAACGCCAAATTGTACTCTTTGACGCTCTGGAAGATGCCGCTTATACCACAACCCACCACCTCGACGGCCCCGGAACTCTGACTAATCTGATTAATAAAGTCATTAATACCGGGCACGAAGCCGCTTTTATCCGCCAGATTCAGGATTACCGCGTTAAAATTGTGCTGACCGCTCATCCCACGCAATTTTATCCTTATCCTGTATTGGGAATCATTACCCAGTTAACAGCCGCCATCCAGAGTAATCATTTAAAAGAAATTAGCGATTTACTCTGGCAAATGGGAAAAACTTCTTTTAAACATCAGCATAAACCCACGCCATTTGAGGAGGCTCACAGTTTAGTCTGGTACATCGAAAATATTTTTTACCGGGTTATTCCAGAAATTCATCAGCAACTGAATACCGCATTGCGCCAATTCCATCATCCCGAACCGCTGACGCATCCCGTAGTGGAATTAGGATTCTGGCCAGGCGGAGATCGGGACGGTAATCCCAACGTTGACAGCGAAACCACACTCGCCGTCGCTAAATTATTGAAAAACCGCGTTCTCAAAATGTATGCCGAAGATTGTCACGAACTCGGCAAAAGACTGACGTTTAAGGGAGTACTGGAAAACTGTTACCTGATCCGCCAAAAAATCGAAAATACCCGCATGAGCATGGACCAAAAGAAACCGGCTGCGGAAATTTACCAGACCGCCGCGGAATTACTGGATGATTTAATGCAGCTTCGTCATATGTTAATCGCCGATCACGATTCATTATTTTTAGAAAAACTGGATCCGTTGATTACTAAAGTGCATTGTTTTGGTTTCTATTTAGCAGCGATGGATATGCGTGAAAATGCCCCCGTACACCGGCAGGTATTCAAACATTTGCTGAACGACTTAAAAAATGAAAAATTTAAAAAATATTATGAGCTAAATCCCAAAGCAAGAACCGCCATTCTCAGTGAACTCATAAAAAGCCGTTGCCGTTATACCCTGCCTGCCCGGCCTGCGGACCCGCAATTTATGCGGACAATTCAATCCATAGCGGCGATCAAACCCGTGCAGACAGCCAATGGTGAAAAAGGTTTATGCCGTTATATCATCAGCAATTCACAATCGGCGCTGGATGTGCTGGAATTGTTAACCATGCTGCACCTGGCCGGCAATTTCTCAGGAGTTCCCGCTGAAGGGAACTCTCCTTACCCGATGGGGGTCGAAGGGGGAGAGAGCGGAGCGTCCCCCCCTTCATTCCGAGCAATCGGCTCCGCCGATGCGCAGGATATAAATAGGAAGCCATTGCCGCTGTACTCAGCGGCAATGGCTGGCAATTTCTCACGGGAAATTCCTGTCGATATCGTGCCCTTATTTGAAAGTATTAAAGATCTGGAAAATTCCGCGGCGATTATGCAGGAGCTTTATCAATGCGATTTTTACCGGGCGCACCTCTCGAATCGACACAACGTTCAAACCATTATGCTCGGATTTTCCGACGGCACCAAGGACGGCGGTTACGTGGCCGCCAACTGGTCGATTTATAAAGCCAAATTAAATTTAACCGAAATCTCCGCGCAACAGGGCATTAAAGTGATTTTTTTTGACGGCCGCGGCGGCCCACCGGCGCGCGGCGGCGGCAACACTCATCATTTTTACCGCTCCCTTGGCAGTAAAATCAGTCATCACGATCTGCAGTTAACGATTCAGGGGCAAACCGTCAGCTCTAACTTTGGCACTGAAGCTTCCGCCACATTCAATATCGAACAGTTATTTACCGCGGGAATTGATGATTTATTATTTCCGGAATCCGCCAACGATCTCTCCAAAGCGAATATGGAAATTCTGCAACAATTGTCGAATGAAAGCCAAAAAACCTATATGTCACTGAAAGAAGATCCCTTATTTGTGCCTTATCTGGAAGAGATGACGCCCCTGCGATTTTACGGTGAACTCAATATCGGCAGCCGTCCTGCGGCCCGTAAAAAAACCGCACGATTGGAATTCGCGGATTTACGGGCTATTCCTTTTGTTGGTTCATGGAGTCAGTTAAAGCAGAATATTCCCGGTTATTTTGGCTTCGGTTCCGCCCTGCATAAATTAATTAATGACGGTAAAGAGTCGCAATTGATCCAGCTTTACCAGCAATCGCTGTTCTTTCGCACATTAGTCGAAAACACCATGATGAGTTTATGCAAAACTTTTTTCCCGCTGACGTCATATATGCGCAAAGACAAAAAATTCGGTAAATTCTGGCAGCGATTACACGAAGAGGCTAAACTCACGCAAATTTTACTGGAAAAAATTTCCACACAAAACTCTTTACTGGAAAAAGATCCGCTGAATCGCGAATCGATCAGGATGCGCGAGGAAATTGTGTTGCCTTTGTTAATTATTCAACAATTCGCCATGACTGAATTAAAAAAACTGGGTGATAAAAATCCGGAGCTGGCCGCTGCTTATAAGGAAATGATTTTAAAAGCTCTGGCCGCCAATACCAATGCCAGCCGCAACGCCGCATAAGGAGAATGTGATTTATGTACCTGGGGATCGATCTGGGAACTTCCAGTGTTAAAATAGTTTTGATTGATGAGTCGCAGGCGATCATTGGCTCCGCCAGTCAGCCGTTACAGGTGTATCGCCCGCGACCGTTGTGGTCCGAGCAGGATCCGCACGAGTGGTGGCAGGCGACATGCGAAGCTGTTTTCACGCTGCAAAAAAACTATCCGCAAGAATGGCAGCAGGTGCGCTCAATTGGCCTCTCGGGGCAAATGCATGGGGCGACGCTGCTCAACCGGCAAAATCAGCCGTTGCGTCCCGCCATTCTGTGGAACGATGGCCGCAGTGCCCCTCAATGCCAGACTTTGATGACACGGGTTCCTGAAGCGCTCGAAATCACCGGTAATCTGATAATGCCGGGTTTTACCGCACCAAAATTATTATGGGTCGCGGAGAACGAATCACATATTTTCTCGCAAATTCATAAAGTGCTTCTACCCAAAGATTATCTGCGCTTAAAAATGACCGGGGCATTTGCGACGGATCTTTCCGACGCGTCGGGGACAATGTGGCTGGACGTCGGCGCCAGACGCTGGTCTTCGCCCATGCTGAATGCCACCGGTCTGAATGAAAATCACATGCCGGAATTGTTTGAAGGCGCCGAGGTCACCGCCCTTATCTCCCCGGAAATTGCCAAAGAATGGAGAATTTCCGCCAGTACCACGGTCGTCGCCGGTGGCGGCGACAATGCCGCCAGCGCTGTCAGTATGGGCGTCATCGATCCGGGGCAGGCTTTCCTGTCGCTGGGAACTTCCGGTGTTTATTTTGTCGCCGATAATCAGTTTCGCCCCAATCCCAGGGAAACCCTGCATACCATGTGCCACTGTCTGCCGCAACGCTGGCATCAAATGAGCGTGCATTTAAGCGCTGCCAGTTGCCTCGACTGGATTGGCGGCGTGGCCGGCCAGGCCGATGCCGGCGCACTGACCGATCTCGCCAAACAACATCGTCTTGAAGCAACTCCGCTGTTTCTGCCTTATTTATCGGGTGAACGAACGCCTTATAACGACCCTCAGGCCCTCGGCGCGCTGGTGGGATTGACCCCTGCCAGTGGTCCCGCTGAATTGGTGCAGGCGGTTTTGGAGGGTGTCGCTTTCGCCTTTGCACAGGGTCAGAGAGTAATTGAACATGCCGGAGTCAATATCAATACGGTATCTGTGATCGGCGGTGGCGCGCGCAGCGTTTACTGGGGAGAAATCCTTGCCAATGTTCTGGAGCGTCCGCTGCTCTATCGTCAGCAGGCGGCCATCGGTGCTGCTTTCGGCGCGGCGCGGCTCGCCTGGTTTAGCGAACATAAGGAAGAATTCAGCGCAGCCTTCCCAATGCCGGAAATTGAGCATATCATTTATCCTGTTGCAGAAAATTATCCGGGGTTGAGAAAAAAACAGCGGCTATTTGATCCACTTTACCAGCAGCTCAAACCGACTTTTCATGCATTAAATACTGAATAAGAGGGAATTGATATGTCTGACTTTTTTACTAATATAGCTCATATTAAATACGAAGGACCCGATAGCGAAAATCCGCTGGCATACCGGTACTATAATCCGGACCGGGTGATTCTGGGTAAGACCATGGCTGAACATTTACGCCTGGCAGTCTGCTGCTGGCACACTTTTTGCTGGCAGGGCAATGACGGTTTCGGAGAAGGCGCCTTCAACCGCGCCTGGCTGAAAAGCACCGATCCCCACGAACGCGCCAAAATGCGCGTGGACGCCGTGTTCGAATTTATCAGCAAACTTAATTTACCATTCTTTACTTTTCATGACCGCGACGTCGCACCGGAAGGCGACAGTCTAAAGAAAAGCATTGACAATTTTCGCAAAGTCACTGATTACATTGGAAAAAAAATGCAGGAAACCGGCATTCGTTTATTATGGGGAACGGCCAATTTATTTTCTCATCCTCGCTATATGGCGGGAGCCGCCACGAATCCAGACCCTGAGGTGTTTGCATATGCCGTGGCTCAGGTAAAAGCGGCGTTTGACGCCACGCAACAACTGAACGGCGCCAACTATGTGTTATGGGGCGGACGCGAAGGCTATGACACGCTTCTAAATACCGACCTGCGCCGGGAGACCGAACAGTTAGCGCGCTTTTTAACCTTACTGGCGGAATACAAACATAAGAGCGGGTTTAAAGGTTTACTACTCATAGAACCCAAACCTTGTGAACCAACCAAGCGTCAGTATGATTTTGATTGTGGTCACGTTCTGGCGTTTTTGTGCAAATATGGGCTGGAAAAAGAATACAAGGTGAATATTGAAGCCAATCATGCGACTCTGGCCGGACATAGTTTCGCTGAGGAAGTGGCGTATGCCTGCGCTCATAATATTTTCGGCAGTATCGACGCCAACCGTGGAGATCCGCAACTGGGCTGGGATACTGATCAATTTCCCAATGAGTTAGACTCAATTGCTCATGTACTTTATATTATTTTAACGCACGGCGGGTTGACGAACGGCGGGTTTAATTTCGACTCGAAATTACGCAGGCAAAGCGTTGATCTGGAAGATTTGTTTTATGGCCATATCGGCGGCGTCGACATCCTCGCCCGCGGTTTGTTGATTGCCGCCAACATGATTGAAAGCGGGTATTTTAAATCCTTCATAGAGAAACGCTATCAGGGCTGGAAAGAGGGCCTTGGTGCGGATATCATGAATAAAAAGCAGGATTTCGCGCACATTAGCCGCTATGCTTTAGACCATTCGCTGAATCCGCAGCCGGTTTCTGGAAAACAGGAACTGCTTGAAAATTATTTCAGCAGATATTTAAAATAAAGTATGAACGTATGAACAAAAAATTATTAATCCTTTGTTCCGGTGGTGACGCTCCGGGTATGAATGCGGTGATACGCGCGGTGACCCGCTGCGCCATTGCGAAAGGTATCAATGTCTGGGGCGTGGAAGGCGGATACGGTGGACTGATCAACGAGGCGTTGATTCCCCTGAGTCAAAAATCCGTAGCCAATTGCCTGCAACGCGGCGGCACTTTTTTAAAGACGGGCCGCTGTTTGCAATTTCTTGAGAAAACGGTCAGGGATAAATGCCGAAAATTCCTGGAAAAACAGGGCGTTCACAGCTTAATTGTTCTCGGCGGCAACGGCAGTTTCCAGGGGGCGACCCTGTTAAGTTCGGAAGAACCCACCGACCTCAAGGTGATTGGCATTCCCTGCACTATCGACAATGATATTCCAGGCACCGAGTATTGCATTGGTTTTGATACCGCCCGCAACACCGCCCTGCAGGCTATTGATAAAATTCGTGACACGGCTTTCAGCACTGACAGAAATTTTCTCATTGAAGTCATGGGCCGCGCTTCGGGTTTTTTGGCGGTGGATGTCGCCATCGCCGGCGGTGCGGAAATGGTGTTGCTGCCGGAGTTTCCGATCAGTACGGACGTGCTGATCAATCAGATTAAGCAAAGCCAGCGGCATAAAATGGCGTCGATTATCGTTGTGGCCGAAGGCGGCAAAACGGGACATTCGGTGGACCTGGCTGAAGAAATCAAGGCTAAAACCGGCATTCATTATACCGTCTGTATTTTGGGCCACACCCAGCGCGGCGGTTCACCCACCGTTCTGGACCGCAAAATAGCAGCACTGATGGGTGCTAAAGCCGTTGACGCATTTACAGAAGGTCTCACACATCAAATGACATCCGTCCGGGGCAGTGGCATCACCTTATCGCCCTTCCCCGCTCCCAGCCACCACACCGAATTTTTCTCCGATCACAGATTGCTGGAATTAAACAATATCCTTTGCAACGTCTCATGAAACATGTCTGTTTGCCAAATCACGTTCACAGGCAATGGTTAATGCTTGACAAATATATTTGTTGATACTGACTTTTTCTTTTAATGCAGCTAGAGAGAAGGGGGTCAAGTCTCGAATCGTGAAATAAGGATTACGGTATTTTGGAATAGATTAAATTATCTAAAATACCATTATGGCAAGACCTTTACGAATTCAATACCCTGGCGCATGGTATCATGTAATGAACCGGGGCATCGCTCGGCAATCTATTTATCAAAATGAATCTCATCGCCTCCTGTTTCTATCTTTACTTCAAGAGGTTAATTTTCGCTATCATGTCCAAATCCATGCTTACTGTTTAATGGGAAATCATTATCATCTGCTATTGAGAACTCTGCATGCTAACCTTGACCAAGTGATGCGTCACTTAAATGGTGTTTATACTCAGCAATATAATCTATCTGTTCAAAAAGATGGGGCACTGTTTCGCGGTCGCTATAAATCCTGTCTAATTGAAGCAGAAAGTTACTTAATTGAAACCAGTCGCTATATCCACCTTAATCCTGTTGTCGCTAAAATAGTGGATAAACCTGAAGATTATCCATGGTCTAGTTATAGACTTTATATTGAGCTGGAGTCATCTCCTCCCTGGTTAATCAAAAGTGATACTTTAAACTTTTTTGGAAAGGAAAATCAAAACTGGAATTACCAGTTGTTTGTTCAGGATGGCATGAAAAACTCTGAAAATGAATTCAGTAAAAAAATCAGAAAAAATCCTATATTAGGTTCTGAATCATTTGTTAAAACAATTAACGAAAATTTAATTCCAAAAGAACACAAAATACCTGAAATACCAATGCATAAATTATTACTAACTTTGCCTGATCTTTCACAAATTCAAAAGGCTGTAGCAAATTTTTTTCAAATAGATCCGAAAGAATTATTGGTCGCTCATTCAAGAAGACTGTCACTTCCTAAATATATCGCTATATACCTGGCTGTAAAGTTTACACAAGAAAAAAATTCAATGATTGCTAGTCATTTTGGCGGCATTGCTGCCTGCACAGTTTCGTATGCTTACCGTCTAATTCAAAAAAAAATAAATTACAATAAACCTCTAGCATTATCTGTACGCATAATCGAACAAGAACTTTCACGATTCGAGACTTGACCCCTTTATCTAACCAATCGGTGCGTGATCACAAGCCAATTTCACAGTTACCGTACCGTTGTTCCAATCACCGCTTTGCGATTTTATAAATCTACAAATAAATCGAAAATTTTTGATATTGTTAATCTCAGCTTTTTCAAATGGAAACTCGCAATCTTTTCCACAGTTGGGATATTTATTTTTATCATATTTATACAAATATTTATATTCTCCAAGCTTGCTACCATTTGGCGTGAAAAATGTCACTGATAAAAATTTATCCGATGCTTGGCAGTTCTTAGCTTCATCAGCTTTCATAAAGCCCTCTACGGGTTTTCCACTTGGAGAAAAAGGAATAGGGTGAGTAAATTCATGTGAATAGCAGGCACATTGAGTATGCACGTGCGTCGATAATTGAAGTCCAGTGCTATTAATTATGGATATTTTTCTTAGATTAGAGCAAGTCCAATTCTGAGCAAGGCTCGTGGTGAGTGTAAGGCTGAGAGCGGCAGCTGCCAGTAATATTTTTGAAAAATGCATAAATAACCTCCTTATAGAAAAATAAACTCCGCGGATATAGTCAAAGCGCATCAGTTTTAGGTCTTATTCTTCGTGTTCGTCGTCCCGCGACTTGATCGCGGGACGACGCCTGGAAATTATGCACTTCGACCATATGAACAATTATAGTTGATAATTCTAACCTATTTTCATCAGTTCAGAGGGGAGTAGATCGGCGGAACTTCCCCGCCAGCCTCTCGCAAAACAGTGCTTGAGCCTCTCAACTCACACTGCTTCCATTATACAGAAGGGCATCCACAGACCCTCTCGCAGCAAGCTACCACAAAAGAAATTAATTGAATAATATATGTAATATCTTAATTTTCCGTTTGCAGGATTTTGCTTAAATAAATCATTTGCACTAAAATACTTAACCAATTATCCTGGAAGTATCTACAAGTTAATCTTATAATTTGGTTAGTTTCTTATTAACACAATGGGGAAATTAATCTCAACATACTGATTTAAAAAGAATAAAACTCCGAACTGGGGTTGCTATAGACTATTTTTCCATTCGCGAAGGTAGTGAAATACTTCAACGGGATTATTCAGGCGTTTGCCGGTATGGTTTGTAACACTGGCAATGATTTTCGGGGCGGTACAGCGCAAAAAGGGATTGATTTTTTTCTCTTCTCCTAAAAGTCCCGGTAATGTACAGCGGTTTGTTTGCAGCGCCAATCTCGCTTTTTCAAGCTTTTGCTGAAGATGTTTATTGGCGGGATCGGCAAGCATGGCAAATTTTAAATTTGCCAAAGTGTATTCATGGCCACAGTAAATTTTAGTATCGTCACTCAGGCGGCTGAGTTTGGATAAAGAATCATACATCTGCTGCGCAGTCCCTTCAAAAACTTTGCCACAACCGACGCTAAACAGAGTATCGCCGCAAAATAAGGCATTTGATATATAATAAGCCACGTGATCCAGCGTATGCCCGGGAATTTCCAGTATCTGAGTTTCCTCTGAAAAACAGGTAAAGGATTGACCTTCCTCAACGCGACAATTGATATATTGATTACTGCTGTGAATGGAACCGTAAACAGGAATATTCTGATAGACGTGAAGTAATTCGGCGATTCCCCCGCAATGATCCTGATGATGATGAGTGATCAAAATTCCCTTTAATTCAAGGTTAAATTTTTTTAAAGTGTCGAGAACGCCTCGCGCTTCTCCTGGATCCACCACCCAGGCAGTGGAGGATTGGGCATCGACCAGCATCCAGATATAATTATCTTTTAATGCGGGAATCGGATTTATTTGCATAGGGGTCAAGTCTCGAATCGTGAAAAATAGGTTTGCGGTATTAATAATACCGCAAACCTATTTTTCACGATTCGAGACTTGACCCCTTAAACACCTGATTTTGCTTAATGGGATTTATACGGGGAAAAATTATCGATTGAAAACATTTAAAGATTATACCTAAAACCGGGTTTAAAGGACGTACCCAAAAAAAACGTGCGGAAGGAACGGCTCCTAATCGCGATTTAAACATGCCCGAAGTTTGTCCCAAAGAAATTTTCTTTTTATTGAATCGAAATACCACATCCAGTTCCCGGAAAAATAAATTAAAATAGAGATCGGCGGTATCATTATAGTCATAATCGATGCCCACATAAGAATTATAATAAGTGTCAGATCCAATTATGCCGATTACAAAGGCTACCGGTTTTTGATTGTCCGAAATCAGGGTAAACGCTACCTGACCAGGCAGCGATCTGGCGATTTCACGGAAAAAATCCAGCGAAAAACATTCCAGTTTCTCTTTGGCTTTTTCCCAAACGTTGAGGTATAAACGGTGAACGGCGGCGTTAAATCGTGAATAAATTTCTTCTGAATCAAAAAAATGCTCTACTTTCAGCCCCGATTTATTAAATCTTTTAACGTTTGTCTGAATCTGGTGCCGATAAGGTGAACGTAACGCCGCACAGTAATCATTAAAATCCTTAAAATTGCCCGTTAATTGATAGAGCGGCTCCAGCTCTCCGCGCACAAATCCCAGCTCCCGAATACTATCCAGCTGTTTATCCTGAATGGCATCCAGTTCCTTTAATACTAACAAACTGGCTTTTTCACGGCGGGCAATGACCGTCATGCTCTTATTTAATATCTTTAGTATGGGTTGTAAATCGATGGCTTCGCGGACTCGAAAATGTGAATGCGCGCTCGGTAATGGCAATCCGCAAAAAAGCACTTTTAATTTTAAAACATTCGGCCATTTTTGCCTGAGTCGTTGAATCATCGTCTGCAGAACACCGGAGGCGGATTGCACGATATCCGTTTGAAATAAACTCAGGCACGCACAGGCGATTAACTGTTTTTGCCGGTCCCGCACCAGCACTATCCAAAATCGCGCCTGTCCGCTCAGGCTTCTTTCCAGTAAATGGATTAATCGTTGATCCATGGCTAAATCGAGATGGGCATCTATTAAACTATACCATTCCTCGGGATCAACCTGTTTGATTGAATCATAAATTTCCGTATAAAATCCGACTTCCATTGCCGCTCCTTATTTGCAGACTGCAGAAATGCTGGAATGACACATAACGAGTTAAAAAACCCTATATCGGCCCATTATTATATGATTCTGCAGTCTCTGTTATTCTGCCTTCACGCAGGCCCTGGATGGCGGATAAGAGTTCCTTGCGTTGATCTGTTTGACGATAATGACCACCAAATAGACCGCCATAACTGCGGAGTAAACCATAAAATCCATGAGAGAAGATACCGTGGGTCTTAAGGACTTCAGATTTTTCACTAAAAGCCGCTTCTGCGCAGTTTTTAATTATATAACCGACATTGTCCAGTCGCTCCTGCGCGGCCAGAAAAGCTGCCTGCGAACGTCCCGGAAAAATTTCCTTTCCATCATCCCCTCCTAAATTCCTCAAAACTTCCGTTAATGCATCCCGGTAAAATTTTTCGCGCGTTTCTAAATCAAGACCCGGCTGTTCCAACGCTTCACTCGAATAAAACAATTGCTCCAGAGCGGCACGGCCTGGAATATATTTTTGAGGCTTGTGAGGAAAATCGCCAAAAGTATGGCTCTCGTTTTTCTTCCGCCATGTTTTGGATAATTGATGGCTCAGGTAGGTCGTCATAATGGAGAACGAAATCGCTGTATGAATACCGCCCCACGGTATATATAAACCTCCAAAAAACGCTGCGGCGCCTAATGAAGATTTTATCAGTAAATCCTGGGCGCTGGCCTTGCGATCCCGGCTGGCAGTTTCTTTATGATCTCCGCCTTTAAACAATTTTACAGCCGAATGCCATAAATTATAGAGAACCGGCGGCGCAAACGCGAGCACATAAGCGCCTGTTAAATAGGAGCCGACCTGGTCAGGCGCAAAAAGTTTACTGGCGGATAAGGATACGTGCACGCCCCCGGTTTTACCCAGCCCGGAAGTATGGATAACCTGATGCAATCCACCGTCATCACCCGAAGATGCGGGGCAACATCTACTGCTGCACCACGTCCCAATAGCACAACAACCCGCGCAACAACCGCTGCATATCTTGTCATCGCCACCACGGCAATCACATCTGAAATTGCAAATAATGCCGCCGCAGTTGCTGAGACAGTCACCCAGTACGCCAAAACATGTGTCCAGGGAATTGAGAAAACCGCAGGTGCAATTAATCATGCAATGTCCGACGCCGCCTAAACAATCGCACAATCGCTGACCTACGCCGGTACAGCAGTGTGCCCAATTATGGACGGTATCGCCACAACAATTCTGTGCACCAACGACTACATTTTGGCCCACATTTATGACATCATGCCGGAGGACTGAAACTCCCGATTCGACGGCGTGAGCTCCGATCGCGATGATGTGTTTTGCTTCACCCATAATCTGCGGAAGACTTCCCATCACGTGGTGAATGCCGCCTGCGGTCAGGTTTATCATATCCATGGTGGCCCGCAATTTCCATTCCACTATATAACCCCAAGCTTCTCCAGTGGAGTAACTGGGAGAAACCAGCGCCATCAAGGGATCATGATGTTTCTGCATCCCATCGTCAAAACCATTCCACCACAGGTAGTCGGGAAGTGGGTCATAAGTAGAATATCCAAAATTAAAACTTCTATAACTGGCATTACTGTTGTATGAATCACTGCGGACAATGACTTTTTCATCCTCTTCATCGGAATAGGAATTGATGGTCAGAGGAAAAATATCCGAATTATTTTGTGCTTTTGCTCTTTCCTTTTGTTTCAATCGATCGTGATACTGCCTTAAACAGGCGATTATTTGATAATGGCTGACAGATAACCGTTTGGCGATTTCACCCTGGGGACCCTCGCTTATGGATAGAAGCACGTTAACGTATAAAATACGGCCCATGACAAATAACGCTTCATGGATAGTTAATTGATGGATGGATTTTTCATAGACGTCAACACCTAGCCGTATTGCCCAGTGCAAATCAAATATGGATTTCAATCTGACCGATTCTTCGGAACGTTCGATATCGTTTTTCTCTAGCGTCCAAATCGATTGCAGATAATTTCCTATACTATTACCGGAAAAAACATTTTTTCTGCGTATCAATTTCTCAAGCTCAAATTCATTTTGTGGACGTTTACTCATTTCCTTTCTCCATTAGGTTATTATCTTGATTACTGCCACTTTAAGCTCAAAGCCCTATTATTGCAAGCTTTTCGCGACCAGTTCATAAACGTCATTGGAGATTTGCGGATTTGCCTGAACTCGCTGTAACTGTGCGCGCATTAATTGCTGGCGATTTTTATCAAAACGTTGCCAGCGGGTCAGCGCTTCCACCATGCGCGCCCCGACCTGCGGATTTTTGGGATCGATTTCGATAACCCGGTCAGCGATAAATTTATAACCTGAACCATCTTTGGCATGAAAATGGAGGGCGTTACCGGCAAACATACCAATTAAATTGTAAACATTATTCGGATTGTTAATTGAAAACGCCGGATGTTTTAATAATTTCTCAACCTGTTTCAGAGTATCCGGCAATTGTGAACCGGCCTGCAAGGCCAGCCATTTGTTCACCACTAACGGCTGATCATGCCATCTTTCATAGAACGACTCCAGAATCAGCTGACGTTGTGCTCCCTCATAATTATTCAACGCCCATAAAGCGCCCATGGTGTTCGTCATATTATCGCTGGTTTTAAACTGTTCCACAGCTAAATCCGCGTATTTTTCTTTGCCCGTATTGACCAGATAGGCCAGCGCCAAATTTTTGACGCTGCGCCTGCCCATAGCCTCGGTGTTGAAGACATAAGGAGCGCGATCCAGAAAATGGTTATAAATATCGAGAAATTTCTTTTCCAAATCATTGGCTAATTGCCGCCTGCCGAATTCTCGTGCTTTATGAATGTTTTCCACATCCACAGGTTCAAGAAATTGCGCTAAATAAGCCTCCGAAGGCAAGGTCAATAATCTCGCCAGTAAATGCAAATCACCACTTTTATCCGCCAGCAATTGCGAAAAAGTATCACCCCACAGCGCCGGCTGCTGTAATTGACGCTGATTCTGCAGCGCCGTGACCCAATCCAGAATATGCTGTACTGCAAACTGTTGGGATGCCTCCCAGCGCGCGACGATGTCACTGTCGTGTCTCATTAATAACGCCAATTCCTCCGGCGTATAGGGATAATCCAGCTTCACCGGCGCAGAAAAATTTCGCAGCAGCGAAGGCACTGGTTTTTGCGCTATGTCCGTAAAAACAAAATCCTGCTCCGCATCGTGAATTTCCAGAATTTTCGTGCCGCCGACGGACGGCAAATCACGGCCCTCCTTATCGATTAACCCGATCGCCAAAGGAAGATGGAACAATTCTTTATGGGGTTGACCCGGCGTCGGTGGACAGGATTGCTTGACTGTTAAGGTAAAATTTTTCTGTTTTGGATCGTATCCGCCACGTACCTGTAAACGCGGCGTGCCGCTTTGACGATACCAGCGGAAAAACTGGGTAAAATCCCTTCCGGAGACGTCCGCCATCGCCTGAATAAAATCTTCGGTAGTGACTGCCTGTTTGTCGTGACGGCTAAAATATAAATCCATCCCCTTACGGAATAATTCCGGGCCTAACAGTGTGCGCACCATGCGAATCACTTCCGCGCCTTTACTGTAAACTGTTGGAGTATAAAAATTATTAACTTCTATGTAAGATTCCGGACGGACCGGGTGCGCGTTCGGACCGTCGTCCTCGGGAAACTGCCGGTTTCGCAACACGCTGATTTCATCGATGCGCGCTACCGCCGGTGAGGTCATATCCTCGGAAAAAAGTTGCTCGCGCAAAACTGTTAAACCTTCTTTTAAAGTAATCTGAAACCAGTCCCGGCAGGTAACTCGATTTCCAGACCAGTTATGAAAATATTCATGACCGATCACGCTTTCAATCGCGGCATAATCCTGGTCAGTCGCGGTTTCAGGTTTCGCGAGAATATATTTGGTGTTAAAAATATTAAGCCCCTTATTTTCCATAGCTCCCATATTAAAATCGCTGACCGCAACGATCATGTAAATATCCAGATCGTATTCGCGGCCAAAAGTTTCCTCATCCCATTTCATGGCGTGTTTTAACGCGGTTAACGCAAAATCGCCCTGGTCGCGAAAACCGCGTTCTAAATAAAGTTTTAATTCGACGTTGCGCCCGGATTGAGTTTTAAAATGATCTTCAACGACGTCAAAATCACCGGCGACCAAAGCAAATAAATAAGCGGGTTTTAAAGACGGATCTTCCCAATGCACCCAATGCCGCCCGTTGCTTAAATCTTTTTTCTCGATCAAATTGCCATTGGACAATAAAAATGGATACTGTTTTTTATCAGCAGTAATCGTGGTGGTAAAGCGGGACATCACATCAGGCCGGTCCAGGTAATAAGTGATGCGTCGAAAACCGTGAGCTTCGCATTGGGTGCAAAAATTAGTGCGTGATTTATAGAGTCCACTGAGCCGGGTATTTTTTTGCGGCTGAATCAGCACTTCTGTTTCCAGGACAAACGCATCAGGCACATTGGGAATGCTGAGATGCTGATCATCTACCTGAAACTGATCGACTGATAATGTTTTCCCATCAATGCTCACCATCCGCAAAGTCATCTCTTCACCATTGAGAACCAGTGGCGACTGTGGCGTTTTAGCCGCAGCGTTGCGTTTGATTTTTAAAACGCTTTTTACCACGGTATTTTCTTCATGCAAATCGAAATGCAAATGCACGGCATCAATCTGAAAATCCGCGGGACGGTAATCTTTTAAATAAAGGGTTTTCGGCATAAAATTTACTCGCTAAAAAAATGAGGAGGTTTATATCCTGGTAACATTCGTCGCAGGACATTATTTTTTTCAATGAAATGGTGTTTTAGCGCCGCACCAATATGCAGCACCAGCAAAGCGATGATGATCCAGGCAATGGTGAGATGGACGTTAAAAAAATCATTGGCCATGGTTTTGTTGACAGGCAATGGCAAAGTCCAGTTCCACCATTTCCAGAAATAGACCGGATGCCCATCGAGAGAAGACATTGTCCAGCCACTGAGGGGCATCAGCAAGAGCACGACATAAAAGAGAAAATGTACCGAGCGCGCGGCGATCTGTTCCCAGCGCGGAACGCTAATGGGTAATAGCGGCTGAATATTGATAAAACGCCAAATTAATCGAAGCAGTATCAACAGGAGAATCGTTAATCCGATTGATTTATGCAAATCAATCATTTCACCCCGAAAAGGCTTGGGTATGCTCTCCAGAAAAAATCCAAATATCAGCATGCCAATGACCAGCACAGCAATCAGCCAGTGCAGAGTCCTGGCCACGCCGCCATAATTGTCGACGGTATTTTTTAACATGAATCGGCTCCCTTCCTAACCCGCTATAATAGATACGAACTTTCAATAAATCAATTCATTAATTGCATTTGAGGAGAGAGAACCGCCGCCCTGTTTAAAAAACGCTGACGTTTTTGAATCGGAAAGTCTCGATTCTTTGTAATCCCGCACCAGATGCCGCGCTGTATCGGAAATTTTATTATTAATTACTTTAAGCGGAATCTGCTCGTTCTTTTCCAGTATGTCTTTACAGGCGCCGTCATTGATCGCCTCTGAGCAAACTAATTGGGGGCCGCCCGCCAAAAGTTCCTGCGTGGAATCTGTCGTATGCTTTAAAAAACCCGGCAACTGTCCTGCCCCGCCTTGAGCAAACATTCCTGCATAACCCAAAGAATTCCCGCCAACGGCGACACTGGCGGTATTTTTCTTATAATTTCTGGCTTTTTTTACACTATCCGTTCCGGCACGATCAGGTCTCACTTCCTTCGCTCCGCGGCAGTTGTGAATCTTTTGCTGTAACCAGTGGGCGGCAGCCGATAATTTACTAACGACAAAATGGGTGGCCTTCGGCACGATTATTTCGCCCATATACGATTCCTGATACCGTGGTTTAAGTCCAACTACATTGCTAAAAGTTCGGTATCCGGAAGATTTTTTAAAGGCATAATTGTGAATGCTTCTGACGATTTTACGAAGCGGCCAGGTAGCCTTGTAAACCACTCCTAAAGCAAAACGTACCGTCATTTCCGGAATATAGGGCGTCTGTTTGCAAAGCGCCAGCGTACATTTAATGAGACCTCCGGAAATTTGTATCGGCCCGTTATTTTCGGAGACGTCGTCGAGGCCGGAATGAGTTTGTCCCGAAATATGTTTATTGAGAAACGCCGAACTCCATTTCGGGGCCATGTTATCCAGCATCTTTTCAAACCACCTGTCACAATCCGCGCCAGCTTTTTTCGACCATAGCCAGGCGAAGGGTTTCACCAACAGACACAACAGCGCCGGCACAATGAATATAACTGTGCGTACGGCCGTTTCAATGATGTAAGGAACTATTTTTGCCGCGCTGCGGGGAGTCAGTAAATCGAATAAAAACGAACCTTTTTTAAAGTTAAAATAAAGCCATATCGAGGCATTGATATAAGAAAGGGAACTGGCGAGTTTTTCCGCCACTGCGCCACCCCAGGTAAATTTCACAAAAGCCGCCATTAAGCTTGCTGCAAAAAGTTTGGCGCTGGTTAGAAACAATAAACCGGTAATCAGGACCACAGAACCGGCTAACCGTAATCCACTAAAACAATTACTGAAAAAAGCTAAAGTTTTATCTTTTATGGAACCGGCTTTTGGCCAATAAAATCTTTTATTAAAATAGTCTTCCACGTCCGCCCACGTGCCGTTGGCAATTTTTTCCCGGGTCATTTCAAACAAAATGGAAAAGATGGTGTAAAGAGTGGCCACTGCCACGATTCCAAAAATAATCCAGCCCACCCATGGGATCATGGAAATTCCCGCAAAAGCTAAAATCAGGGTGACGGTACTCATGACCGACAACCCTCCCAGGGTCCCGTAACAGACGCCACTGATAAAACACGGAACAACGCAAAACACCCACAGCAGGATTTTCCGGCTCCACCCCAATTCAGCATTGTCGGCATTGGTGTGCAACCGGGTAAGGCCGCCAGCCATGATGTCGAGAGTTTTTTCAGTATCATTGACGACAATTGCATAATTACAGGCAACGCTTCCCACCAGAGTGGGCGCAATGACGGAGGCTGCAAGGGCGGGGTTTAATGTCACCAGCATCTGGTAATTGCCCATTCCCGCCACTGCGCCCTCGCCAAGCGACAGTCCTCCCGAAAATAAATTCGCCATGTCCTTGACATTTAAGGCGCGGCTACGCCGTTTTTGCAAATCCATCGACACGACATGATTTTCCCAAGCGTGGATGGGTACAACTCGCGCTACACTGTAAGGTTTATGAAAAAATTCTTCGCGCTTCGAAGCGCCTGCTAATGGCGGATTATTGGCGGCGATGGGCAATGGGCATCCGCAATAAGTGCTTAAGTTCTGAATCAAACCGGCAATTTGATTCAGGCGGGCCTGCGATTTCGCATGAGCCTGAGTTAATTCATCTTTAACAAATGAATATTTAATATCACGGTGGAGAAAGTACAATTTATTTTTAGACAATTCCGGCAGGTCTGAGAAATCCTCAGGTAATATAAAATTTTTATCATAAATAATCGAGTGGCAAAGTTTGGAAAAACTTTCGGTGGGCTGATCGTTCTGTTGCCGTTGCGCTTCTTCATTGCGATTTTTTACATAGAAATTATAAAGAAACCGGATATATTTTTTTTCCTGTTGTTCGAGGCGATCATATTCCCGATCCTGTATCGAAGAAATTTCATTCTGACTTCCGGATATAAATAATTTTTCGAGGAAATCAAAGATAAATTCAATTTTATTTTGGCTTGAATAAGTCTGTATTTTCACAATGCATTCTTGCAATAAGGTCACGGTCTGCGGATTTATCTCGAACAAAATCTGGATAAGTTGAGCAAAATCCTTAATTAATTTTTGAGGCAATTGATAGCTTAAAGCGTCAACGTGATCCTTGTTGAATAAACTGCCGTTGAAAATCTGGTCCCAAACATTCACTTGATCCGGCTGCTGCAGGGATTGAGAGTAAAAGTCACTGATACGGCTGAACGCCTCCCAGACATTGTCATAGTATGTGGAGACTTCTTCCCGAAAGCGGGTGACAGCGGGATTAATGACCTGATTATGCTCTATGGTTCCGGTAATGAATAATTCCGTTATTTGCCGGCGTTTTTCCGAATTTTTTTCCTCGGCATCATTCAGGATTTTATCTATAATCTGGAGATGATATATGGCTATTGGCGTGCGTTGTTCTTCATGATATTCGTCACTGAGATAGTCCATAATCCGAAAATCCCTGAATTGAAAATGTTGAGTAATCTCCGGTATATATTCCTTAAATTTCTCAATAAATTTTTCATCTGACAGTGGCGGATTTTCTAATAGTATGTTTCTGACTTTATAAATTAAATCGGTATGGGTTTTCATAACTTTCTCCATTGGGAGTATAAGTTATCCAGTCCGTTAGATTAAAAAATCACTTAATTCCTGAGTGATGACACGGGTAGTATTTTAAGAGAAAGATTTTACCTGCCCTGGCAGGCCGGCAATACTATACCACCTGCCAAGACAGGACAGGCAGTGACAGTCGCATGAAACCCTGAGCTCCTGGGCCACCGGGCATGCCAATGAAAGGCAATAATCTGAAAGAAGAATACATATTTAACCTACTTATTAAGCTATTAACTTATTAACTTAATGCTACAACTTAATCATCTAGAAAGTCAATATTTTGTTCAGCATCGGGGATTGATTCGTGGATTATCGGCTAATTTAATGCCATATTTACTTTATGATTAAAATATTTCGTGACAGGGTTGAGGCGGGGCAATTGCTGGCAGAAAAATTGGCGCATTTTGCCGGGCAGTCAGACGCCATTGTGCTCGCATTACCACGCGGGGGCGTGCCGGTTGGTTATGAAATCGCCACGGCGCTGAAGCTGCCGTTGGATATTTTTTTGGTCCGTAAATTGGGAGTTCCCGGACACGAAGAATTAGCATTTGGCGCCATCGCCATGGGAAATATCACCGTATTTAATCAGGAAATAATCGCCATGTTGGGATTATCCCAACACACTATTGATGCTGTCATCAGTCGTGAACAAATGGTTTTAAACGAACGCGATGAAAAATATCGAGGAAACCGCCCTCTTCCCGATCTCAAAAACCGCACGGTCATTTTGGTAGATGATGGCATCGCTACGGGCGCGACCCTCCATGCGGCTATCAAAGCCATACGGCAATTGAATTGCCGGTATTTAGTGGCAGCGGCGCCGGTAGCACCACTGGAAGCGGTTTCCCGATTCAGCGAAATAGTGGACCGGATGGTTTGTCTGGAAACTCCACCAGACTTTTTTGCCATTGGCAGCTTTTATGAAGATTTTTCTCAAACCACCGACGAAGAAGTTTACCGTTTGTTAGGCAAAAAGCATGAATGAATGGGGAGAAGCCATTGTTATTCCGGCGGGAGAAGTTATTTTAGCCGGAAATTTGCAATTACCCAAGAATTCCCGCGGACTGGTGTTATTTGTGCACGGCAGCGGCAGCAGCCGCTTAAGCCCCCGTAATAATTATGTCGCGCGTTCACTCAATCAATTGGGTTTAGCGACACTGTTATTTGATTTATTAACGGCGGAAGAAGATAAAATTGACGAACTCACCCGGGAATATCGCTTCGATATTCCCCTGCTGGCCAGGCGGCTTAATCAGGTAACCGCCTGGGTTGGGCAACAGTCTGGATTAAAAAATCTGGCGCTCGGATATTTCGGCGCCAGCACCGGGGCAGCAGCGGCGCTGATAGCCGCCGCGGAAAATCAGGAAGTGAAAGCAGTGGTTTCACGGGGTGGCCGGCCTGATCTCGCGGAACAGGCGCTTTCCAAAGTGAAAGCCGCCACTTTATTGATCGTGGGAGCACAGGATCCCGTGGTTATTGATTTAAATCGCCAGGCGCAGGCCAGATTATCCTGCGTCAATAAATTAGTGATTGTCCCCGGCGCCACGCATTTATTTGAAGAGCCAGGAGCGCTCGATCAGGTAAACGCGCTGGCCGGCGAATGGTTTCGCTCAAATTTTTGCTAATCGCAATAACAGTTATATCAGGTGGTAGCTTGTGACAATTTGACAAATATTTTCTATTTTTCCGGCTTCCGATTCTAATAAGCCTCTAAATTCTTTATCATCTCTGATCAAATTTTTAGAAGAGAATATTGAGTAAACATGTTTTTTGTCAAGGTTATGAGATAATCTGTTTTCAACACAAGGTAACGCAGGTACTTTCTCCTCCTCTTCCAAACAACTGAGCAGACGAACCATTCCATGTATACTACAGCTTCCGATTATACCACCTGTAATAAATGAAACCGTGGCTAACCCTGCCTCGTCCTGTCTAACAGCATAGACTCCTGATGCTAAAATAAGTGCGGAAGTTATCATACAAATAACATAGTTTCGGCGAGATCTACATAATATTAATGATTTTAATTTTTCTTCACGTTCAGGAGACTCTTTCCATCGATTGAATTCCTGGTGGAGGGATTCAGCAAAATTGAGAATTTCTTTCCTGGTCCTAAACATGAATTTAAAACCTTTATATTCTTCTAAAATATAATCTCTAACCAGGGGATCTACAGTTGTATTACGAACACATTCATTCAACACGTTTTTATAAAGCTTAATCGAACCTTCCTGGAGAACCTTTTCCTCTTGAATAGCAATATATACATCTTCTTGATCATTTTGTTCATACGGTATTTGATCTCTCATTTTTTACCCCTATTTTTTTAAATTTGGCACTGACTTCTACAGCTTGTCTATCCTGGCTAATTTCAATCTTATTGTCAAGATATCTTTTCAAGACCTTATATTTTTCCTCAGTACCGGCTATGGTGTGTAAGACGCCAGCCAAGCCTTTACCTACTGACTCGGCAAAACAGGGTTTTTAAATAATTTGAAGAGCCAGGAGCGCTCGATCAGGTAAACGCGCTGGCCGGCGAATGGTTTCGCTCAAATTTTTGTTAATCGCGATAACAGTTATCCCAGAAAATAGCTTGTGACAATATCTTCAATAGCTTCTATTCCTCCTGCTTTAGAGTTTCTAAAGTCTTTAAATTCTTTATCCTCTCTGATTCTGAAAAGATTTTTAGAAGAGAATATTGAGTAAACATATTCGTTGTCAAGATTACGAGATAATCTGTTTTTAAGGCAGGACAACTCGAATCTCCGGTCGCGGGAGGGGGTGAACAACTGAAGAAATATACTCCCAACTAGGGTACCACCACCGCTATAGTATAATCTGTTGCTAAACTGATCAGGAGGAGTGCCCAAACCTGGAATATTGTCATATTGATCAACATAGTATGCTAAACCAAATTGGAGTGCGGCAGTTATGATCAAGCCAACCATGTATCGACGAATTCTATTGTCTACTAATGATTTTAGTGCCTCTTCTCGTTCAGGAGACGCACGCCATTGATCGAATTGATTCTGAAGGTTTTCAGCAAATTTGCGAATTTGCGTCTCGGTTTTAACCAGGAATCTAAGACCTTCATATTCTTTTAAAATATAATCTTTAATGAAGTCATTTACAGTTCTATTATGTACGCATTCATTTAACACATTTCTATAAAGCTCAATTGACCCGTTATCGAGAACTTTTTCATCTTCAATAGCTATATATACATCTTTTTGATCATTTTGTTCATACGGTATTTGATCTCTCATTTCTTACCTCTATTTTTTTGGCACTGACTTCTAAAGCTTGCCTATCCTGGCTAATTTCAATCTTATTGTCAAGATTGATTGTGACCATCTTTTCAAGACCTTCTATTTTTCCTCAGCACCGGCTACCTACTGACTCGGCAAAACAGGGTTTTTAAATAATCGGTTTCGGGGATAGCCGGGTGCAGTGGATGGTCATAGCCCTGATGGCCACGGGCGATAATCTGTAAATTCCGGTGCGAGGAAATACTGGCTGATAACATCGCCTGCTGAAGATCTTCCATGGACAAATGGTGTGAACAGGAGGCTGAGATGAGAAAACCATCCGCAGACAGTAATTGCATAGCCAGAGCATTTAGACGTTTGTAAGCTAAAAATCCCTGAGCGTAATCTTTGCGTTTTTTGATAAATGCCGGCGGGTCTAAAATAATCACGTCAAATTGCATTTTTTCTTCAGAAAATTGCCGGAGTTGATCGAAAGCATCGTTTTGACATGTTTTCAGGACAGGACTCACCTGATTTAATGCCGCATTTTCTGCGCATTTCGCTAACGCCGGAGCGGAACTATCCACCGCCCAAACTTCAGCCGCGCCAAAAACGGCCGCCTGAATAGCCCAGGCGCCGGCGTAAGTAAACATATCCAGCACACGCTTTCCTCTGACCAGACGCTGTAATTGCCGGCGATTTTCGCGATGATCATAAAACCAACCGGTTTTCTGACCGGTCCACAGGTCAATCCGGAATGAAACTCCATTCTCTTCCACCAGACACTCTTGAGGAGGTTCGCCCCAGGCAGGCGCCACATATTGCGGCAAACCTTCTACCAGACGCATACCATGGTCGTTGCGAAATAAAATCGCCTCAGGACTCAGTACTCGCCGCAACGCCATCACCACCTGCTCGCGCAGATTTTCCATTCCCGCGGTAGTGATTTGCACGACCAGCAGGTTGCTATAGCGGTCCACGATCAAACCCGGCAAATAATCCGATTCACCATAAATTAATCGGTAAAAAGGCTGCGGAAATAAACTTTCACGCAGGCGCAACGCCGATTGTATTCTTTCGACAAAAAAAGCTTCGTCAATGATCCGGCGGGAATTTCGGGTAAGCAATCGGGCGCACAATAAAGTATGCGGATTGACATAGCCACGCCCAAGTTCATGCCCGCGATGGTCTACTATATCGATCATCTGTCCGGACGTAAAACCGCTCAGGGGAGTTTGCGCCGTATCGACTTCATTGCTGTAAATCCATAAATGACCTTGCAGCAAACGTCTTTCTTCATTTTTTTTAAGTTTTAATTGAGATAAAGTCATCTCTCATTGTATTTCAAATTTTGGTGATTGAGCAATATACTAATAAAAGTATCCGGAAATATCATTATTTTCTGCGATAGTATTTGAATTTTTTCGAACATTCCCAGCAAAACTACCCTGATTATTTTGGGATAACGGCGGGCTACACAGGTTCCCGCTCCGGGAGGAAGAGCTTTTGACTTTTTCTTCCAGCGCACATTCCATGAACGGGATATCCCCCACTGGCCGCTTTTTCACGGATTCGAGTTTTTCTAATGAGTAAAGCTCAAGGGGCGTCAGCGCCTTCATTTCATCCAACTGATTATTGAATTTTTTCCGGCAAGCGAGACGATCTTTTTCATCCATTCCGTCAACCGGGCCGGCAAACAGATTTTGATACAATTTCCTTATCTCCGATAAAAGTTCCCGTCCATCCATGCGCTCCGGAAAACAGGCACGGATATTTTTCTCAACCAGTTCATCCAGTTCTGTCAGTATCGGTGGAATAAAACCATAATAATACGATTCTACTTTCTCGTGAAATAATTTCAATAATTTGCAGAGCACCCATATATCAGACTTTGGGTGGTTGGGTGTATTAACCTTGATAATGTGTTTACAGTCCAAAATTAAATTAAGAGATTCTTCATGCTGAGGCTGCTCCTTTAAAAAATCCTCACGAAGGTGCTCTTGCAAGGGTCTTTTGCTTCCCTGTAAATGATCCGGTACGTGTCCCAATAATATGGAATTTGCGACTTCTATCAAAGGAGCGAAATAAGGAGCGTCAAAAGCATAATATGGAAAACACCTCACTTCCCCAAAAGATTCCGCTGAAGTTTGCGATAGAGCCTGATCAAAATCATTAAGGCACACATGAATTCCAGATACCATGCGAAAAAATAAAAAATTATCCGGCTTGATGTCTCTGTGCACCATGCCATGGCTGTGAAATTCCGCCAGCGCGCTGACCGATGAGTAATAAATCCATAAAATATCCCCCAAATCCGGTGAAAAATTTTCCAGATTATGCATTAAATCAAAAAAAGTGCCATCTGCCAGCGCAGCAAAACTAATCGCTTTAGACAAATTCATATCCCGGGAAGTATGACCCTCATATTTCGCGCCAAATCTCATGGGCACAAGAAATGGATTATTCTGCTGATAGATGACCGTTTTGACTTCATCAAATTGCGATACCATGTCTTTACCTTTATAAATATTCGCGGCACAGATGTAAAAAGCATTCACTTTATCCTCAAAAATCCAGGCATAACGGACGGTTTTTTGGCCTCCCTTGCCGATAATTTTGCGGGCTTTCCCGGAATCTTTGGTTTCGGGATATTTTTCTATCGGCTGATCGAGCGACAGTCGAGGGCTTTTGCTGTTTGGATCCAAAATAAGCGTTATTTTGGAATTTTCTTTAATTAAATGAATAGTGATTGGCAGAGGATAAGATTCACTGTTGGCCTGAAATCTGAGGGGATTATCAACGGACAATGACTCAAAACTTTTCATATTATCCACCAGCCATTGGAATATAGCTATGATATCTGCCTTGCCGACCGGTAACTCCGGTCCATGCAGCACCTTCACGGTAAAATCAGGCCCACTCATCTCTTTTATGGCTTTTTTCAGATTGCGCTCAAATCGTCTGATCGCACTGTCATTACCCGAGAATGATTTAGCCTCTATTTCTTTAGGAAAATCCGGCTCATTACTATTTTTTTTCATTTTTTACCCATTTATTATATTAATAGCCGGTATGGTATAATCGCAGTATTAATGATTTATTAAATTCACTGATATTCCAGGAAACTATGAGTCTGATCGTACGTCAACTGGGCGTTTGTTCTTATCCTGAAATCTGGCAGGACATGCGCGATTTTACCCAGCAACGCACCGCGGAAACCCCCGATGAATTATGGCTTTTGGAGCATACGCCGGTATTTACCCAGGGTCTGGCCGGAAAAGCCGAGCATGTGTTAAACCCCGGAGAAATTCCCGTTATCCAGACAGACCGGGGCGGCCAGGTCACTTATCACGGTCCGGGTCAGTTAGTCGTTTATCCACTGCTGGACTTATCCCGGCGAAAATTAACGATTCGCGGCCTGGTCACGACTCTGGAACAGTGTGTGATCGACTTGCTGAATATCCACGGAATCACCGGACAAACCCGTCAAAATGCCCCCGGCGTGTATGTGGAAAACAGTAAAATATGCTCTATCGGCCTGCGGGTGAGACGCGGATGCAGTTACCACGGAATTGCCCTTAACGTGGCCATGGACCTGACGCCATTCTCCTGTATCAACCCCTGCGGATTCGAAGGCCTGACTATGGCGCAAATGAGCTCGTTTGTGCCGAATCTGACCTGCGAAAAAATTCACCACCCCCTGGTCGCTGCCTTTCTGCGCCACTTCGGGTATACTGAAGAGGAAATGATTTGGAGGAAGGCTACGGTATGAGCACTCAACAATATGACCCCTCGCAAAAGGCGTTAGGCGCCGCCAAGCTGGCGCGCATTCCGGTGAAAGTGGAAATCACAGCCCCGCCGCTTCGCAAACCTGACTGGATCCGGATCAAATTGCCGACCGATAATAAAGTCCTTGCGCTTAAGAACCTGCTGCGCGCCAACCACATGCATACCGTGTGCGAAGAGGCCTCCTGTCCTAATTTAAGCGAATGCTTTAGCCACGGCATCGCAACTTTCATGATTATGGGCGATAAATGCACGCGCCGGTGCACTTTCTGCAACGTAGGCCATGGCCGTCCGGACCCTCTGGACCCGCAGGAACCTGAAAATCTCGCGCAAACCATCGCGCTGATGAACCTTAAATACGTGGTCATCACTTCCGTCGATCGCGACGATTTACGCGACGGCGGCGCCGGCCATTTCCGGGACTGCATTCTGCTCGCCCGCGCCCGAATACCGGGGCTTAAAATTGAAATCCTGGCGCCCGATTTTCGCGGGCGCATGGATAAGGCTCTCGACCAACTGGCCATGGCGTTGCCGGATGTGTTTAATCACAATATCGAAACCATCGCCCGGCTTTATAAAGCCGTACGGCCGGGTTCGGATTATCAATGGTCCCTGCGGCTATTAAAAAATTTCAGGGAGCGGTTTGGCAGGGACATTCCTACTAAATCCGGTATCATGCTGGGTCTCGGCGAAAGCCCGGAGGAAGTTCGACAGGTTCTAAAGGATTTACGGGAACATGACGTCGATATGGTCACGCTGGGGCAGTATTTACAACCCACTCCCCATCATACGCCCGTGCATCGTTATGTCACGCCGGCAGAGTTTGACGAACACGCCGAATTTGCCCGGGAGATTGGATTTATGAACGTCGCCAGCGGCCCGCTGGTCCGTTCTTCCTATCACGCGGACAAACAGGCCGCCGGCGAAGCTGTCCGCTAATCGTTATGGAACATTACCTGCAGCCGTTGATGGAATACCTTCGCCAGCATCCCGAGCTGGGCATATTATTCTCCTTTCTCACCGCCCTGATTGAATCCCTGCCGGTGTTGGGCACTTTATTTCCCGGGGCCGTCACCATGACCGCGATTGGCGCCCTGATCGGCAGCACGATCCTGCCTCCGGTGGAAACCATCATCGCCACTATCCTGGGAGCGTTTTTAGGTGATTGTTTGGGATTCTGGCTGGGAAATCGCTATCACGAAAAAATCCGTTTGGTATGGCCATTATCGAAATTCGCCAAATATCTTAATTATTGTGAGAATTTTTTCATTAAACATGGCGGAAAAAGTATCATCATTGGCCGGTTTATCGGCCCCACCCGCGCGGCGATGCCTTTAATCGCCGGTATATTGCGCTACAGTTGGAAGAAATTTTTACCACCGGCGTCTTTCGCCGCGATTATGTGGTCGTTGATCTATATGACGCCCGGTGTTCTGCTGGGGGCTTTGGCCATGGATTTTTCCCACGGCGACATGACTAAAGTATTTTTATCCGGTTTAGCCGTTATCGTCGGGCTTTGGCTGATTTTTTGGTTGTTACAATATTTTTTCAAACAATTATCCCGCGCCATTAACCACCACATTCAATTGTGGTGGAACTGGTTAAGCAGGCCAAAGTCCGGCATTTTTGTCCGCATGATCCGTAATCAGTCTCACCCCTATGACTATCAGCAGTTAAAATTATTATTACTGTTTTTGCTGTGCAGCCTGTTATTTTTGTTCGTGTGGTTCAATGTCATTTATCAGGATTTTATTATTCGCCTGAACGAACCACTTTTTTATTTAGCACAAAGTTTTCGTTCGCCGGCGGTCGATAAATTTTGGGTTTTTTTCACGATCCTGGGCAATCCGGAAGCGTTGCTTATCGCCAGCTTCCTGGCGGCCGGGGGGTTGCTCGTTTGCAGACAGACTCGGGCGGCAGCGCACTTAGCACTACTGGGATTTCTCAGCGCAGCCACCGTGCAGATAATCAAGAACCTTTATTTTTCAGCCAGGCCCGCGGGCTTATTCAGCGTGGATCCCGGCTCTTCTTTTCCCAGCGGCCACGCGGCCATGAGCATGGCGGTATTGGGTTTTTTAGCTTTTTTAAGCCTGGGGATCATTTCTCGCGGCTGGCGTAAACCTGCGGCAGCATGTTTTGTTCTCATCGCTCTCCTCAGCGGCGTTTCGAGGCTTTTTTTAGGCCAGCACTGGTTGACCGATATTTTAGGCGCCTGGCTTTTAGGACTGAGTGTATTGTTACTGGTGATGCTGTCCTATCGTCGCATGCCTAAAACCAATGCTCTTTTGCGAATGCCGCCGAAACACTGGTTTATTATTCTCGCTCTCAGCACTCTGGCGCCCTGGATCGTAGTCGGTTTCCTGACTTTCCGGCACACTCTTGCGGATAGCCAACCCGTATGGCCGGTATTAACTCTAAATTTTCAAAAATGGTGGCAGGAACCGGCAAAATATGCGCCTCTATACCGTCAGGACCGGTTTGGACGGCCCGTCCAGCCATTTAACGTTCAGTGGGCGGGACGACTGGATGATATTAAAACTTTTTTATTGAATCGGGGCTGGCAGCCCGCTGAAAAACGCTCGCGGGTCGATACCACTCTGCAACGGTTCACCAGTCTGGAACCGGAAAACAACACGGCGCTGTTGCCTCTGCTTTACCGGAATAAACCACCGGCGATGTTTCTCATCAAACATTTGGCTAATTCACCCGATATTCTGGAATTGCGCTTGTGGGAATCAGGGATAAAATTTGACGATTCCTCCAGGTCACTATGGTTGGGCATTCTGACTTATCACACTCCACCGGAAAAAATATGGCGTTTCCCCCACCGATACATTCACTTACAATCGGGGGATGTTTTGGTGAAAGGCATTGAATTCCAGTCCGTGCGTATTCCTTATAATCAGCAACCGGAACGTATTCGCAGCCTGCGCTGGAACGGCGATATATTTATCCTGTCGTCTGAAAGCAATTAATTTTAGGGGGTCATTTTTAAAATATATAGGATTATTCTGGAAAGAAATTTTCATTTAAGGCGTCTGCCAGAGAAAAAGGAGAAGTTTCCGGAAATGTAGTTCGAGTTAACCCGGTTTCCGCAGCGGCAAGTATTAATGCTTTTTTGTAAGCATGATTTAATTGTTCATCTAACTCATGTTTCAGGCTTGGACTTTCATTAAGAAGATCACGAACCTCAAAACGTTGATTCTCTATTGTGTATTTCCAGCTATTGCCTCTAAGTCCTGGTTGAAATTTCCATTTCAGCAAATGAGCTAACAGTACTGCTAAACGACTAATCAGTTCACGTTTATTGGCTTTTCCCATACTTTCAATTTCCTCAGCCACGTTTTCTAAATCGACTTCCGATAGCTTACCCGCTCTAATTAAGGCAGCATTATGCAAAGACCATGCATAAAAGTCTTCGTCATATTCGTTTTGTTGTGATTTATGACTCATAATTTCCCTCAGTCCCAAAGCTTTATTGTACTAACAATTAGTATTCATATCCATTCACCGCAGAATATTTTAGTTCTTTGGAAGATGTTCCATAATATCTCGCCTTGATTCTTCCCCAAACTCTAAAAATATTGCAGCAGCATGACTTTTCTTTTTCCGGATTTTCTTCCTGTTCTTTTACCGGTTTTTTTTCTTGCAGAGAGAACGCCTGTTCGTTTATGTCTAAACTGCTGTAAGGTGGAGGGGAATCTAATAATGGCCGGTTTAGGCCAAGAGCACCTGGAATCATTATACGCAATGGGGATGCCGTGAGCGAATACCCTGCCGAAGAGGACAGCATGTGCTCAGATTGATCGAGCAGACCCACTTGTGACACCAGGGATTCCGCCAGTTTTTTAAGGGCGGACGGCGTGTTCACCCCAAAAAAATAAGCCTCAGCCAGCCACCAGTTCACGTAAACACGGGCGAGTACCAGACCGGTTTCTGAACCCGCACCACATATTCCTATCAAAGCCACACTAAGAATAAACGGAATCAAAGCCTTCCACCAATGGTAGTCTTTTTTTTCAAAATAATTAAAAAATGCTTTACCAAAGCGGTATAAATGCCCCAGAGCATCCTGGGCAGGAAAATAAAAATAAAAATAACTCAGGCAGGCAAGCATCGATGTGACGTAATAGAGATAGCCGTCGGTACAACCGTTCTTTTCACAGAGTTCCAGGCCCATATCGTGCATACCATTGACCAATTTTAGACGGTACATATCCGTCCATATCCACCGGCCCGCTATCATAAATGCAAGAGTGCAAAAGCTGCTTAAAACATCCACTATTTTTTCATCCCATGGCAGATGGCTTCGGCTGCCCACCGGGAAGCAGTGTTCAAGCATCGCATCCCTCCAGGAAGCACCGGCTTCGACTGTCAGGTGCAAAATCATTCTGGAAGTTGTGGCGCCCCGGGTCGCCAGGAACCCTAATCCTCCCAAGGCTGCGCAAATTTGCGAAATGACCGGCGGCAGTTTTTCACCCGTTAACCAGGCTTGTGCGATGACTCCTCCGGGTAGAAAGACCAGAGTAGTCACCCACCAGGCCGCTAAAATTGGAACTCTTTGCCAGGACGGCAGAGCCTGGACGCGTCTTTCCGCTCTGATGCCACGGACAATGCCATCGCTTAATCTGAAATCGAGTAAAATAGCGGTATTAGCCAGAAAATTACAGACGACGGCCAGGATCTTGCCTCCAGAATCCCCTACCAGCCCAACCAGAAAAGGCCCTTTGTAGGCTATAGCGCCCGATCCAAAGGCAATCACCACTGACGCGGCTCTGTCTTTCGTAACGTTATTTAATAGGCAATTCCAAACAAGGATCATGCCTCTATAACCGCATGAGTCTGTTGGTTTGGGACCTATTGGTTTGCAAGTTTTCGCTTCTTTAGAGTCACTTAATAGCCAACCCAGAAGAGGGATCGATAGGTATCTACACCAATAGGAATCTTCTGGTTTGGAAACTTTTGCTTCTTCTATATAGTCTGCCACGTCAGGAGCCCGCCGCATACTCACCCCCTTTAGTCTGATGGTTACACAAATTTTGCCGCCATCATATCACAAAATGCATTCATCAAAATGCATTCATCAAAAAAATAATCAATTTTCTTAAGAAACCATTAAGAATCAATTTATATTCGGAATTTAAATAGCCATATTAATATTTAGTTAATATAAATATGAAAAAATAAGCGAAATGATGAGATATTTAAAAAATTTAAGTGCTGGACAATGAAACAGGGTTATTCACAATTTTTTCGATTAATGAAGGCGATTCTCAACCACCGGTGGGTGCTGGTGACCAGTGTGAGTACGTGCTCGATAATCACACTCTTTGCAATGCATACTTTTGCAAGCAGGAGCTATAGTTCACCAGGCCTGATGGGCATGGCGAGTGGGCTGGGCGTTATCGCCGGGATATGGTTAGCTTATAGTCTGGCCCGCCGCAACAACAATCCTTAACAGCAATTCCCGCTGAGTACAGCGAAAATTGCTTCCTGTTTTTATCCTGCGCTCGGCGGAGCCGATGCTCGGAATGAAGGGGGAGAATCGCGATTCTCCCCCTTGCGATCCCCTATCGCGGGGATAATTTTCTACGAAAATTATTTTTTTATAAGGGTGATTTAATTTGTTAAATCAAATAGTTAAAATTCACCGGGAATTGCTGCTTAATTAACCTCCAAAAGGGCTGTCTGCAGGCGTTTTAATAAACGCTGGTGAATACCTTCGAAACCTTTATTGCTCATAATCAGGATGTGGTCTTCGGATTGAACGACACTCATCAAATGTTCAATAATAGTTTCTACACGATCACAGGCTATTGCTTTACTGCCCAATTCTCGCAATAAACCATTAATATCCCATTTCTCGGGCCGTAACAGCATCACTTTATCCGCCGGCTGGAGAGCCTGTGCCAGCCGGTCGCGGTGTACGCCCGCACTCATGGTGTTAGAACCAAACTGCAGAACCGCAATAATGCGTTTTTCCCCCACTCTGGACCGTAATCCCGATAACGTGGTGGCGATGGCAGTCGGATGATGAGCAAAGTCATCATAGACAGTAATCTCATTGACGATGCCCCGAACCTCCATACGCCTCTTGACACCCTGAAAGCTCTTCAATCCCGAGATCACTGCTTCACTGGTCACTCCGACTTCATGAGCAGCCGCAGCAGCAGCCAGCGCATTACGGACATTATGATCGCCAATCATCGACCACTTCACCACTCCGAGTCTCTGATCACGATGCCAGAGTTCGAAACGGCTCCCGTCCGCAGTTTTGTTGCGGACATGCCAGACACTCTCCGCAGTGCCTATGGTCTGGGTGGGCGACCAGCAACCGCGCGCCAGGACGTCCGGAATCTCGGCGTCATCCGCCGGATAAATCACTACCCCGCTGGAAGGCACCGTGCGTAATAACAATTGAAACTGTTTTTTAATCGCTTCCAGGTCCGAAAAAATATCCGCATGATCGTATTCGAGGTTATTGATGATTAAAGTGCGTGGGTGATAATGCAAAAATTTAGAACGTTTATCAAAAAAGGCGGTGTCATACTCATCGGCTTCAATCAGGAAAAAAGGTGATTTACCCAACGCCGCCGTAGCCGGAAAATTCAACGGCACTCCACCGATCAGATAGCCGGGCTTAAGATCCGCCTGCGTTAAAATCCAGGCTAAAATACTGCTGGTCGTGGTTTTACCGTGAGTTCCCGACACGGCAATGACATGTCGCTTACTGAGTACTGTTTCAGCGAGCCACTGCGGACCGGATATGTACGCGAGATTTTTGTTGAGAGCATATTCCATCGCGGGATTACCCCGTGAAATGGTATTGCCGACGATCAGTAAATCCGGAAGCGGGCGCAAATGCGCCGGATCATAACCTTCCTGGATAACAATTCCGGCCGCCTGCAGGGTATCTGACATCGGCGGGTAGATATTTTGATCAGATCCCGACACTTCATAACCCAGTTCACGAGCGATTAAAGCGATACCGCCCATGAAAGTCCCGCAAATTCCTAAAATATGAATACGCGCCATTGTCCCTCCTTAAAATTGACGGAATTATATCATAGAGATGACAGAATGAACCAAGATGTTTATACTCCTTTTTTTGTTTAGAGGATGATATCCGATGAAAAATGGGCATCTGTCGTTAGCGTTGTTAAGTACTCTTCTCCTGGTGGGCTGCGCAAACCAAAAGTCTCCGGTTAAGCCTGCGGCGATCAGCGCTCCAGAGAATATTCAAAAGGATATTCAAAACAATCCGCCCGTTTCCAGTCAATCCACTGCGCCGGAGGCGGATGAAGAGGATATTGATACCGCACCTCCTCAGGCGCCGCCGCAAAATGTCGACCCTTATGAAAAATTCAACCGTAAGATGTATGCTTTTAACGATAGACTCGATCACTGGATTTTACGTCCCATTGCTAAAGCTTACGACCATGTGACTCCCACGCCCATCCATAAAGGCGTGACTAATTTCTTTGATAACATTGATATGCTCACCACCATTCCCAATGACCTGCTGCAGGCTAAATTCGCCTATTTTACCGCTGACTTATGGCGCTTTATTTTGAATACCACTTTTGGCATAGGGGGACTTTTTGATATCGCTTCCCGCGCCGGTCTTCCAAAGCATCATGAGGATTTTGGGATGACATTAGCTTATTGGGGAGGCCCGTACGGATTAAAACCGCAGCCTTATTTAGTGCTGCCTTTCTTAGGGCCAACGACGACGCGCGATGCATTCGGCAGAATCCCCGCCATAGCGACATGGCCGTTCAATTATATCGAACCGCAATATTATAGCTATGGGGCCTTCGCCCTGAGTATGGTTAACAAACGTGCGAACCTGTTACCCGCGGATAAATTAGTTCAGGATGCTTTCGATCCTTATATTTTCGTGCGCAGTGCTTATTTACAAAGCCGTAACCATGAACTGGAACAAAACTGGCATGAAACCGATTTTCCCCCTTACACAACTGAAACCGAAAATCCACCCACCGACGACGATAATGCCGGAAATGAATTGTAGTGATGTTTCACATTGTGCTATTTGAGCCGGAAATTCCGCCGAATACGGGAAATATTATTCGCTTATGCGCCAACACCGGCGCTCAGCTTCATTTAATTCATCCGCTAGGTTTTGATTTGAGCGAAAAACAGTTACGACGCGCAGGTCTGGATTATCATGAATGGGCTAATATTACTGAATATACTCATTTTGATGAATTTCTCAGGCTAAAACCTTTATCTCGTTTGTTTGCGTGCACCACGAAAGCCACGCAAAATTATGCGGACGTCACTTATCAGGACGGGGATGGATTTTTGTTTGGCCCTGAATCCCGCGGTTTACCCCCGGCGATTTTAACACAATTCGCCGACAACCGAAAAATCCGCATTCCCATGCGCACTCACAGCCGCAGTTTAAACCTGTCCAACGCAGCCGCAGTCATTATCTACGAGGCCTGGCGTCAATGCGGCTGGCTGACATTGTGAATTTGACGCCATGGCGACTTTTCATAGCCAGTACCGTTATTATCTGTTATTAAATTAATTAACAACATCCCAAGAGAGTAATTTATTCCATGATTATTGGCTAAGTGTCGGGAATTGCGTGATCAAATTATTTATTTGGTCTTCTGAATGACTAGTTTTATGCTCTTTAGTTGTCTTTACTTTGTCCTTTAAAATTTCTAGACCGCTTAATAAATTTTTTCCGGAAATATCACAGAGTGGGCTATAATGATAATCATTTATGTTTCTATTAAATCCATTTAGGAAGGTAATGCGATTGTTAACTGATTTGTCTTTTTTATATCCTAAGCGAATAATTTCTTGATTAATTAAACTTTGTATGGAAAATTTCCATTGCCAAATTTTATCAATACGTTTTAATTTATCGGGATCAAGTTCATATTTTGTAACATTGCAATTTGCAGGCGCAATTTATCCGTTTTATTTTACTTTTGAATCCAAGTTGCGTCAATTCAAAAGCGTGCCCAAAATCTCCCACCTAATTTTTCAAAGTCGTCAGCTACTCGCCATTTTTGCTGCATTTTTCAAAAAATGGCTATTTTACCGTCGTTTTTGTATTGAACCTAATGAAGGCCTAACCCCCTCGGCTTTTAAGCACCGAAACCATGAGTTTTCGTTCCCTTTTAGCAAAAGTCTATCCATAGGACTTCGTATTGGGAGATTTCTGCTCCCCTTGTTGGTCTGCGTCAGACCACGGATAAGGGAGGCGGTCCTTGCGCCAACACCCTGATCCGCTCTCTCATCCAGCCAATACGCTCGGCCATCTCTTTTCCGCCGCTCAGTTTAATCAACAATCTCTTGGCATGATGAATCACTCGCCCCGCTACAGCGATCACTTGAAAGCGCAAGGCTTTTAACCCTTTGGTTTTGAGCGACTCCGGCAGCACCTGCTGTTTCATAATCTGATGGAGGTTGAACGTCATCACCATCACTTGCCACCAGGCCGCATTCGCTCCAAATTTTTGCGACGGAAATTGTCCGCCCGCCAATTCGCTTTTTTCCACATGATGCACTTTTTCGCTGTCTCCGCACCGTTGGCGATGCCACTGGATTAACGCATTACCTTCCAGTGTCCGATTGGTCACTAAGCCAAATAATTTATACTGGCCCTGATTCATTTCCAGTGTTTGAAACGGTAGTTCCTGTTGGACCGGTTCCACTTCTTCACATTCCATTTGCACAGCCATGCGCTCCCGAATCGCCAGATAACGATAGTGTGGATTTTTTTTGCTGTGCCCAACCCAGTTCGGCACAAAGCACACTTCCGCCCATTCCTGACCGGTTTCAACACGTTGGCCAGAAGCCTCTTCTTGATAAATCCGCTGCCATTTCTCTACCGGTATTTGCGCCACCGCTTGTTTAAAGGATTCGCTCACTTTTGACGCTATGGCAAATTCAATTACCCCGAAGCGTTCATCCTGGCCTTCGGCACAATATTCCAGTAATTCTTGCTGATAGCCCGCCGAATCCGAGCGCAGAAATACTTTGACGACTTCCGGCGGTAATAGCTTGAGTGCTTCTCGCAATACGCGTAACTGCTCATAACCGGCGGGTACGTTGCCATCTCTAAATTCGCTGTGAATCAGCAAGCCTTGTTCGTGCCAATAGGTGTTCAGGGGTTGATACGCTTTAAATTTTTTGTAGCTGTAAAAGGCCGTCCGTTTATGCGTTTGTGCCAGCGTCGCGTCTTGATCTAATGTGGCCGTTTTTAACGGGTTATGACGTTGAGCAAACTCAATGAGGGGAACGTTCAACAACAAAAGCGCTTGCAATAAACGATTGGGCGCTGGAATAAACGCTGTTCCTTCGACCCGTTTTTTTTCTTCCGCCGCATGATGGAATAATTCTAAATAACGATGGATAGCGGAAGTAGAAGGCAGGGCGCGCTTTTTTTCTTTTCTCCAGCGTTTATCAAAGGCTCGCCGTTCTTGGCGTTTCATGCCGTGTGTTTTAATGCGCAACAACAACGTGGCAAGACCTTCATCCCGCTCCAGACGCTCAACATCTTCCACGCAGTCTCCACCCGCCAGGTTCAATAAGATCAGCGATAAAATCACCTGCAAATCAGGCCAGCCCTGGGTTTTGGATTGTAGTAGCTGTTGAATGGCCGTCCATAAACCGGAAACATGGATCAAATCCAGATAGAGCGGCAATCCGGCAAAAGAGGTCAAGTTCGTTTCCGTTTTTTCGCGCAGGTATTGAAAGGGCAGTAATCCTTGTGTCATTATTCTATCACCTCCGTTTTTTCACCTGATGGGTGGTATATCTGTTGTGGTTAAACTAGTTTACTCCATTGATTTGGCTGAGAAAACGGGGCAATTCAATTATTTTGATGAGAAATTACGGGTGCATCACAGCAACTCGCTGAATACAACGATAATTGCTTCCTATTTTATCCTGCGCGAGGCAAAGCCTCTGCTCTGTATGAGCCTTATTTTATCAGGGAGAATTTTTTCCCGGGGTTGATCAAACAGATTACTCATGGATAATTCATCCATATTAATAATTAATTTTCAGGAGTAAATTTATTTGTCTTCAGTCATTACGCATGACAACTTTTTTACCAGCTCGATGTCTGATCTGCGAGTCGCCAAGGAATTTTTCCAGCAGCACTTGCCACCGGATTTATTGCACGCGATAGCGCTCGAGGATATCGAGCTCTGTAAAGATAAATTCCATACCCCCATTCTGAAAGGCCAAATCACCGATATGCTCTATTCTGTTCCGCTAAAGCATCATACCCAATGCGCCTATATTGCTGCTCTGGTGGAACATCAATCTGTTCCCCGAAAAAATATGTCCCTGCGCGTGCTCCGCTATCAGGTTGCCGTCATGCACCGCCATTGGGTGCGATACAAGACTGTACCTTTGGTTTACACCCTGGTCTACTATAATGGCAAAACGCGCTGGCGTTATCCACGTGATATCAAAGCCCTGATCCAGGCCCCGCCGGAGTTGATTACCCATTATGCGTTGCAACCCTTTCAATTGATTGAACTTAATCAAATCCCCGATGAAGATCTGCGCCGCTCGCTATGGGTGGGGGTAATGGATTTAGCCATGAAGCATATATTTGACCGTGATATTTTACCGGCATTGAGAAGCTTTATGGACCTGCTGAAAGTGCTGATGAACCAGCATGCCGGGGATGATTATGTGACTAGTTTATTGTATTATATGTACGAAAGAGGCGATAGTGACGAAAACCAGTTTCAGGAATTAATCGCCAGAGAGTTGCCTAAAGAGACAGGAGCCAAAACCATGACACTTGCACAATTTCAGAGACAGGAAGGGTTCAAGGAAGGAATCCAACAAGGAGTACAACAGGGAATACAACAGGGCGTATACAACAGGGCGTACAACAAGGAGTACAGCTGGGTGAACAAAGCAAAAGCAGAATAATAGCAAGAAATTTACTCCGCGAAGGATTACCGCCTGTTTTTGTGGCGAAAAATACCGGTATTGAGATGAGCATCATTCAGGAAATCATCGCTGAATTGCAACGTGAAAAAGCCTAATCCTGCAGCAATTCCCGGTGAATTTTAATTATTTGATTTAATAAAATAAATCACCCTTATAAAAAATAATTTTCGTAGAAAATTATTCCCGCGATGGGGGATCGCAAGGGGGGAGAATCGCGATTCTCCCCCGTAATGAAGAGCATCGGCTCCGCCGAGCACAGGATAAAAACAGGAAGCAATTTTCGCTGTACTCAGCGGGAATTGCTGCTAATCCTGAATAAGACTTGACCCCCCTGGTTTTAATACTAATATTATATGTTATGGACCACGGTAAAAAAAATTCGGATATTTATTTATTCAGGCCTTTCGGCTTTGAGGTCCGAATTAATCCAAGCTGGTTTTTTTTGGCGTTTCTCATTGCCTGGACTCTGGCCGTGGGATATTTTCCTTTTGTTTATAAGGGCCTGACGCCATTGACGTATTGGCTCATGGGGATATGCGGCGCTCTGGGTCTATTTTTCTCCATCGTCTTTCATGAGCTTTGCCATTCTCTGGTTGGACGTCGTTACGGCCTGCCGATCACCGGTATCCAGTTATTTATTTTCGGCGGTGTTGCTGAAATGAGCCAGGAACCGGCTGAAGCCAAAACAGAATTTCTAATGGCCGCCGCCGGTCCGGCCGCCAGCTTTTTTTTAGGAGCCTGTTTTTATTTAGTCTTTCGATTTGGAGCCGGCGCCGGATGGCCTCAGGCGTTCATTGGCGTACTCCATTATCTCAGTTTCATTAATATTCTTCTGGGTATTTTTAACCTTTTACCGGGCTTTCCCCTCGACGGCGGTCGAATCTTTCGTTCGATACTGTGGGGCTGGAAAAAGGATTTTAAATGGGCCACCCGCGTCGCCTGCTTTTGGGGGAAGGGATGGGGCTGGGCGCTGATTTTTCTGGGAATATTGCTGTTTATCAAAGGTGCTTTGATTAGCGGCGTGTGGATGTGTCTGATCGGATTTTTTTTAAAAAACGCCGCACAGGCCTCCTATCAAAATTTTCTCATTCAGGAAGTATTTCACAATGATAAAATTAAAAAATATACCAAGCCTAATCCCATTACCGTACCGCCGAATTTGAGTCTGCAGGAATTGGTTGATAATTATTTTCACCAGCATTATTACAAAATGTATCCGGTCACCCAAAACGATCAATTATCGGGATCCATTTCTTTTGATGAAATCCGAACGATTCCCCGTGAAAATTGGTCCCGCACCACTGTCAGGGAAGTCATGAAGCCCCTTTCCCCGGAAATAACCTGTGATGCGCAAACTAGTGTGGTTGACGCCCTGAAAAAAATGGTCACTGAAAAAACCGGACGTCTGCTGGTAACGGAAAATGAGCGTCTCTACGGAGTGATTTCACTCCGGGACTTATCCCACATTATCGAATTTAAAATGAATCTATGAGAAAAATAATTTTCGCAGAAAATTCTCTGCCCGATGGGGGATCGCAAGGGGGAGATAGCGTAGCGTCTCCCCCTTCATTCCGAGCATCGGCTCCGCCGAGCGCAGGATAAAAACAGGAAGCAATTTTCGCTGTACTCAGCGAAAATTGCTGTCCCGTTGATAGATGATTCGCCCATTGCTCACCGTCAATACCACTTCCAGATGATCGTCGAGAACGGCAAGATCGGCGTCTTTACCGGGAAAAATTGTCCCCTTTTTCTCGTCAATTCTCAATGCTTTTGCGGGGTTAATACTGGTTAAATAAATCAGATCATCGAGTGTAAGCGGGGTAAAACGCAGCATGTTTTTTACCGCTTGCGTCATCGTCAAAACACTGCCCGCCAGTACACCATTTTTTAAGCGTGCGGCGCCTTCATGAACCATGACGGTTTGTCCGCCTAAATCGAACGGGCCGGTGCTTCCACAGCATTTGGCGCGCATTGCGTCGGTTACCAGTACTAAACCCTCTTTGCCTTTCAGCCGAAACGCCAGGTCAAGGGCGGCAGGATGACAATGATAGCCATCCGCGATTAATTCAGCCAGCACCCCTGGATTGAGCAATATCGCTCCCACACAACCTGGCTCACGATGATGAAAACCCCGCATGGCGTTAAACAGGTGAGTGGCATGGCGCGCACCGGCGGCCACCGCCAGGCCAGTGGTTTTAAAATCAGCATCGGTGTGGCCAATCGACGCAATAAGACCATGACGATGCAGATAATGAATAAGCTCAATGCCGCCCGTAAGCTCAGGGGCTACGGTGACCAATTTAATCCGGCCTCCTGCGTAAGCCTGCCAGCGGTCAAATAAATTCAGGTCAGGCGCCAATATCAGCTCGATGCGGTGAGCGCCGGCGTGCCGCGGAGAAATAAACGGACCTTCTAAATGAATTCCCAAAATTTCAGCTCCAGCAACAGCTTTGGAAATATTTTTTTGATAATTATCAATATTTTGAAGTGCCAAATTAATCTTTTCCACAGACTCGGTGACCGTGGTGGCCAAAAATCCAGTCACGCCCTCCGCGGCCAGCGACTGGCGGATTTGATCGAGAGCTGCCGGGGTGGCGTCCATCACATCAACGCCCTGCGCTCCGTGAATATGCATATCAATTCGACCCGGTACCAAATGATAAGACGCAGGAAATTTTAGGTGCTCCCCAAAAGATTGCGGCGCTGCATCGCGAAAAATTTCACCAATAACGCCGTTCTGAATGGATACCGAAGCCCGAGGCCAAACACCCTGCGCTGAATGAACGGTCAGCCCTGAAATTAATAAATCAGTTTGAATCGCCATATTGCCTAAACCCCCTAAAAGTCAGCGCGTTTTGGTTATTTTCTGTAAATTTGCCGGCTGATCAGGATTATACCCTCTTAAAATTGCCAATTCAGCTGCCATCAGGTAAAAGGCCTGAATGGCCAGCACGGGATCCAGTAACCCATGGACGCTGGGTGGCAGAGGTAAAATAGTCGCCATACTTGCCAGATCAGTGGATTCCAGATTTTTAGGTAAAATGACTAATGTACGGCTGCCAAGGTGATACAGTTTGTTCATCAGTGCGGTATTGGCGCTAAAAGTCACATCGTCCTGGCAAAACAATAATACCGGATAATTCGCTTTCACTAGGGCCATGGGGCCGTGCTGGACTTCGGCGCTGCTAAAGGCTTCCGCGTGCAGGGCCGCCGTCTCTTTGCATTTTAATGCCGCTTCCAAAGCTATCGGGAAACCAAAACCCCGACCGATAATCAATAAATCCTGCTGGTCATGCAGAATTTTAGCCCCAATAGACCAATCCATTTGACAACTGGCCTGCAATAAATCGGGTAATCTGCGCAAACATTCGCGCAAATGCGCATTTTCTGCGGCGATAGCGACACCCTGCAATAAGGCCGCTAACATGGCAATGTAACTTTTGGTGGCCGCCACTGATTGCTCTTCACCTGCCCATAAGGGCAAAACATACTCGGCAATTTTGGCCAATTGAGAAGATTCCCGGTTGACCAAAGCCACCGTAATGGCTCCCTGCTGCCGCGCCACGGAAAAAACTTCACAGATATCAGGGCTCTCTCCCGATTGCGACAAGGCCAAAACCAGACAATTTTTGAGTTTCTGACGGCTTTGATAAAGCGTCACCACGGATGGCGCGGCGGAAGCTGTCGTCAATCCTAACTGGGTTTCGAAGAGATATTTGGCAAAGGTAGCTGCATGGTCGGAACTGCCTCGCGCCACCGTCAGGACGTACGGAATTTCGATTTTCTTTAATCGGCGACTCAGATCTTCCCATATTTCTTCATTGGACTGAAATTGTTTCGCCACGACCGCGGGCGACTGTAAAGCTTCCTGAATCATTCGTATCGTTGCCGGCATAAAAATCCTCTAAGACATGGGAAATAAATAATTAGTGGCAACCCCGGCGAGGCATCCGAATAAATGACCTTCAAAGGATACTTTTTCTTTGGTAGGAAATAAACCGAAAAATAAGCCGCCAAAATAATACAGACAGATAATTGCCAATATCACCGTCATCACGCCCGGTTGACGCCAGGCGTTTATTAGTAAATATCCCCAATAACCCGTAATTAAAGAACTGGCGCCAATATGAATAGCCTTACGACCAAATAACCAGATGAGCGCGCCGGATATCAGAATAATGGCGATACTCACCCGCCAAAACAGCGGCTGACCACCCACTAATACAAAACAGGCTAACACCACCAGCGGAATGGTATTAAAAAAAAGATGATTGGCGTCGCCGTGCAGGAATGGAGAAAAAAAAATGCCGGTTAAGCCTCTGCCGGTACGTGGAATAATGCCCAAATAATTGAGACGGTATCCCAACAGTTTATTAATCAGCTGCACTATCCATAAAACAATAACTATGCCCAGCAGAAAACTTAAATTCTCGCGAATGGTCGCCACCAAAATTTGCAATACGGATTCAATCTGTTCCATGCCCCATATTCTAATCTAAAGCGCGGTTTTCACCCAGTACTTTACGGCGAATCATGTAAATAGCCCCCTTTGTCGCATCGTGTTTTCGCGGCACTAACCGGTTTCTTAAGGCTTCACCGACGCGGGGCTGAATAAACGGCGCGACGCCTCCCAGTAATGAGCAGGGCAGCGCCGGATGTCCCGCGGGCAGGCGCTTATCCATCGCCCAGGCGATCTGGTCTATTTCTCTGGCGGCGGATTCAATAAGCGCGAGGGCGTGGGTGTCTTCTCTCTGGATGTATTCGATAACAATAGGCGCCAGTGAGGCAAAATCCACAGGCCGCGCTTTCGTAGACCAGGAGATGATTTTTCCAATATCGTTGCCAAAATAAGCAAAAATCGCTTTTAATAAAGGCGTTTCCTCTACCCGTCCGTCGATATTTTTGAAAGTTAAGCGCACGGCTTCCAGACCCAGCCAGGCTCCGCCACCGGTATCGCCCTGGGGAAAACCCCAGCCGCCGACGACGTATCTTTTATTGTGATATAATTCGTAACCCACCACGCCGGTGCCGATGATAATAATGGCGCCATCCTGACATTCGTGGACTCCGAGACAGGCGGCGTAAGCATCGGAATCCAGCACTAAAGTCGTGAAAAAATAGGACCTGGATAAAAACGCCTGCGACGCCACCGGATCTTCGGTGCCTGCCAGGCCGAGTCCGATATGGAAACGATAATTAGGGTCGGCAGGATCAAGATTAGCCTGATTTAAAGCTTCTTTTACACCGGCGTCAATGGAAATCCAGGCCTGATCCACTGAATTGCGAATGTTGGCTGGGCCGCTCTTAGCTTGGCCCAATAATAAGCCCTCTTCGTTTTCGACAATAATTTTGGTTTTGGTGCCACCACCGTCTGCCCCAATAAATATATTCTTAGTCACGTTTTTTCCCTCCGAGCGAATTTTTTTGCATAATAAGTGATAATGAAATCCGCACCGGCGCGTTTAATAGCAATCAGCGATTCGAGCATGGCGCGTTCTTCGTCTATCCATCCCTGCGCGGCTGCCGCCTTGATCATCGCATATTCTCCGCTGACGTGATAAGCCCCCAGGGGAATAGCAGGAAACCGCTGTTTGATTCGATATATCATATCAAGATAAGTATGGGCCGGCTTGACCATGAGCATGTCCGCTCCTTCCTCGACGTCCAGCTCCGCTTCACGAATACCGTTTTGGGCATTCGCCGGATCCATCTGATAAGTCTGTCTGCCGCCGTGCCGGGGGGCGCCGCTACCGGCTGCTTCACGAAAAGGACCGTAAAAAGCCGAAGCATATTTTACAGCGTAACTTAAGATCGGGATTTGCATAAATCCATTTTGATCGAGGCCGTGACGGATAGCCTGCACCATACCATCCATCATCCCGCTGGGAGCAATGATATCCGCTCCGGCGCGCGCATGGCTGACTGCCTGTTGTGCCAATAATGAAAGTGTGGCGTCATTATCGACGATCACTTCTCCCCGCTGATGAGAAGCAATGACCCCACAGTGTCCATGATCGGTATACTCGCAGAAACACAAATCTGAAATGACCACTAATTCCGGCGCCCATTCTTTAATGGCGGTAATAGCGGATTGAATGACCCCATGACTGGATAACGCCGACGAGCCTTGAGAGTCTTTATGCAAAGGAATGCCGAATAAAATGACCGCGGGAATATTGAGATCAGAAATTTCCTGAATTTCCTCGCGCAAACGGTCAATACTGAATTGATAATGTCCGGTAAGCGAATTAATGGGATTTTTAATGTCGCGCCCTTCTTTAATAAAAAGAGGCAACACTAAATTGTCTACCAATAAACGATTTTCGCGAACTAGCGCACGTAAATTGGCGGGATGGCGCAAGCGCCGCATCCTTATTTTGGGAAGCGGCGCGTTTACCATAATGTGAGTTGCATCAGCCAATGACTCTCCAGGTGTTATCCGGATATCGACAGGTACGTCCATACGCTGTCTGCCATCTTCCATTTAAGTAAACCCGGCTGGTGTATTCGCGGCAATAATTGCCTTCATAATAGTAATTTCTGGTAGGAGTTACCCGATATGTAACGCCGGTATCTTCGTTCGTCCATACAACGGTTTCATGCACAGGAGTGACGATAATGGCGTTTTGCATATATGCGCGATCCCGGGCATCCATCTGATTACCGATTGCGTTACCTATAATACCACCGAGCAGGGCGCCGCCAATAATGCCAGCCGCACTGCCTTTAAATAATAATCCTCCGGCTAATCCACCCGCCACAGCACCAGCGGCGGTAGAACCAGGAACGTTATTTCCGGGGGTACATCCTGAAACGGCAAGGCCCGCAGCAGTGACCGCTACCACCGTTAAGGTAATTACTTTTTTCATATTTACTCCTTAATTTGACTCCAATTTTACTATTGATTAAGTATAGCACAAAGCCCCCCTAAAACGACAACGGCCGTACTTAACAAAAACAAAAGTACGGCCGCTGCGAATTAGATTAGATAGCTAAAATTCTACTGACGGTCTTGACGGTCCCGGTCTTGACCCTGGCTTTGACCTGGTCTCTGACCGCCTTCGCGAGGCTGATTGGGGTTTTTGCGTTGATCTTCACGATGAACATCACGGTCTGGGCGATCCTGGCCTTTATTTTGACGTTGAGGTTTTTCATTTTGGTTATTGTTTTGCGGATTTAAGCATCGAATTTCCATTGTAATCTCCTTAGATTTAGTTCTTGAAAAAAAAACGTTAGAACTCGTTTTTTCCCTTAATTTCAGCGATAAAATCGCTGAATACTAAAATAACTTTAGGCTACCGGCGCCTGACTGTCAAACTCATAAATTATTTAAGATGGAACGGTACATTGCCAATTAATCCGAATACCGATAAAAGCCAAATGATGACACAAATGACTACAACCGCATTTAATATTGCCTTGATCGGGCGCGCCATAGGGATAAAGGCGTTGATCAACCACAATATAACACCCACAACAATGAGAACCAGGATAACCATGATTAAAGACATATTCATTCTCCCACTAAAATTTTCCAAATATAATTATAGGCTAAAATTATAAAATATCATAAAGGGCGATGCGGATATTGAGGCAGCAATTCCCGCTGAGTATAAAGTGAATTTAAGTGAATGAAATATTGGAGAAATTTTTCATAAAGAAAAATAATTTTCGCAGAAAATTCTCTGCGCCATGGGGGATCGCAAGGGGGAGCGCGCGAGGCGCTTCCCCTTCATTCCGAGCATCGGCTCCGCCGAGCGCAGGATAAAAAAGGAAGCAATTTTCGCTGTACTCAGCGGGAATTGCTGAGCAAATAACCGTAAAATTGACTATGCTAATTACATGAACTATAGACCCTTACCTCGCAAGTATTTTGATCACCCACGTTCACGGAAAAGTGCGAAGGCCTTAAATGGGTTATTCATTCTTGCCTGTTTTTATACTTTATTTTTTGCCCGAGCCATTTTTTTACCTATCGTTGTCGCCATTTTATTAAATTTCCTGTTAACGCCGCTGGTACGATTATTGAAAAAATTCCATATTCCTGAATCGATCAGCGCTTTGTTAGTGATTCTGGTTTTTTTAGGAACGATTGGCTATGGCTTTTACAGGGTGTCAGGACCTGTAAACGAATGGCTGGCGAAGGGACCGGAAAATTTTTCCGTAATCTCCTCAAAAATAGAAATATTAAAAAAACCAATTGAAAAAGCCATCACAGGCGTTTTTAGTATCCGTAAGCAAATTGAAAAAACGACGACTTCTCCAGAAGAACAGACGCCGACTGTTACGGTTAAACCCTCCGGCGTCGGTCCTTTCAGTTCAATTTTCACTTCCACCGGTGATTTTTTTGCGCAGCTGGGAGTGATTTTTTTTATTTTATATTTTTTGTTGGCTTCCGGAGATTTTCTTTTGAAAAAAACTATTGAAATCCAGCCTACATTGAAGAAAAAAAAAGAAGCGGTCATTATCGCCCGGGAAATAAAAAAGCAAATTTCTTATTTCCTGTTGATAAAAACAGTGACGGGTATAGGACTGGCGCTGGTGATCTCCACCGTCATGTATTTCCTGCAAATGCCCGCTCCCATTTTATGGGGGATACTGGCAGGAGTTCTGGAATTCATTCCTTATATCGGTGTCGTTATCGGCACCATTCTTTGTGCAATTACCTCGCTCATTATATTTAATGATGCTCCCCAGATTTTGTTACCACCCATCAGTTTCTTTGTTATCACTTCGCTCACGGGTAACTTTATTGTGCCTTTGGTTTTGAGCCGAAGTTTAACGTTACATCCCGTCATCATTTTCACCGGCGTTATTTTCGGCGGATGGATGTGGGGGGTTACGGGAGCATTAATCGCCATTCCGCTAATATCTATTTTGAAAATATTCTGTAACAACATTCGCTCGCTCACACCCCTTGGAAAATTTTTAGGTGGATGAAATTCTATTGCTGTTTTTCGCTATTTGAGACAAAATTGGAATATGAAAACAGCCAAACTTCCGTTACCTCTTTTTGACAGTCTTGAGCAAATAGATTCAACGCCGGTTACTTTCGTCCTCAATCAGAACGTCAATTCCGAAGACTTTACCTATACCCGCGCTTTTTTAAAATGTTATCGCGGCAGTAAAGGGACTTTCAATTCGTACCGGCGCGAAGTTGAAAGGTTGCTGCAATGGAGTTCTCTTATTGCCAATAAATGCTTAAAAAACCTGAATCGCGGCGATATCGAGCAATACATCGAATTTTGTCAACATCCCCCGCTGGCGTGGATAGGCACTGTAAAAGCGCCCCGATTTATTCTTAGCGGCGGAATGCGAATACCCAATTCTGAATGGCGGCCGTTCGTCGCCACGGTTTCCAAGTCGGCGCACCGTTTAGGAAAATCTCCCAGTTCAAAAAGATTTAATTTATCTCATGGCAGCATTAAGGAAATTTTCCCAATTTTAAGCACTTTTTTTAATTATCTTTTACAGGAAGAATATATTTCCACAAATCCTGTGGCCTTAATCCGCCAAAAAAGTAAATTTATCCATAAACAGCAGGGCGCTAAAAAAATCAGGCGCCTGTCAGAACTGCAATGGCAGTACGTGATTGAAAGCGCGGAAATTATGGCGGCCCGGGAACCCCATCAGCATGAACGCACTTTATTTATGATGTCGGCGCTTTATTCCATGTATCTACGCATTTCAGAATTAACAGCCTCCTCCCGCTGGACCCCGAAAATGAGTGATTTTCATCGCGACGGCGATGGTAACTGGTGGTTTACTACCGTAGGCAAAGGCAATAAGGAACGGGAAATTGCCGTGAGCGATGCAATGCTGGCAGCATTAAAACGTTGGCGTCAATTTCTAAAATTGACATCGTTGCCTACTCCTGCGGATCAGACACCGATATTTCCCAAAACCCAGAGTAATGAACCGCTTTGCAGCACCAATTATGTCCGCAGAATTGTTCAGGGTTGTTTTGATTATGCCATGGAGAGGCTGCGCGAGGATGGATTCACCGAAGAAGCCGAAACATTAATGGAAGCCACTGTTCATTGGTTGCGGCATACCGGAATCTCGGATGACGTGAAACACCGTCCACGTGACCACGTTCGTGACGACGCCGGTCATAGCTCCGGACTCATCACCGATCGGTACGTGGACGTAGACCGCCGTGAGCGGCATCACTCCGCCAGAAAAAAACGCATCAGTGAACCGGCGTGATGAAAGCCCCGCATTTATCCTTGAGAAGACATACCTTGCGAGATCTCTGACGAACCTGAAGTACTGGGTTTATCTGAGGGCGACACGAAAATACGCGACAAATGCAGGCGAGTTAATGCCGGAGCTTTGTCTGAAAGCAGCTCTTTTTGATCTTTAGTTACACTTCGCATGTAGGCCACACCTCTTCTGATAGAAGCGGCCAATAGATCGCGGCTCAGCCCTTTATCCACTGGGATTTTAAGCATCTTATCGCTGGCAGCAATGATTTTATCCAGTAATTTAATATACTCTTTTATATTACCATCCCCATGAAATCGCGACAGACTGCTAAACTTTACTGCCTCTGTGTTAAGATCCAACAGGTTATTCAGTAATTCCCCATACGATGCCAACAACTTATTTTTCGGTGACTCCAGATCTTTACTGTCTTTATTATTTGACACACAATTAATCATTTTGATCAGTTCATCACTGAAACTGGCATGTAACAGCAAATCAGTTTTAGACACTGTCCGCATAGTGGGAACAATGTGTTTTTGATCAGCGAGCAGATTGGCTAATTCCATCACCCGGTTAGGTTCATGTGCCTTGGCATCGAGTAAAGAACCAAACTGCAAATGTTTAGGTAGCGTACCTTCAGGTAATTCTTCTGATAATTCGGCTAAATCTACTTTGCCGTGTACATGATTAATGTTAAGCGTTGATTTAAATTCCGCCGTAATCGGATCGCTATCAATCAAAACGCGCAGGTTTTGTGGAACCAATTCAGCATATTTTTTTGCAAATAAATCATTGCCCACCGCCGGCGCGCTAAATGAAATACAGGTTAGTTTAGCAGGATCGTCTATAGACAATTCTTTATTGCTAAATTGAAAACTGAATGTCCTGTTATCGCCAATTGCAAATATACCGCGAAGATCCGCCGCACAAACAGTAGCCAGACCACCTCCCAAACTATGTCCGGTGACAATGACCTGGCCTTTAAAATTATTCAAGTTATTTATTTTCAAATTTCTTAAACATTGAATTATTCCCTGCCTGCAAGAATAATAAGCCTTGGAAATACCAGAGTGCATATAAATTTCAAAACGTTTTCCTGAAAAAACATTGAAATGGAGTGTTGACCCCAACGATTTTTTAATAGATAAATGTGGACCCAAATCGGTGTCCGTTACCCAGTCAGGAGTCCCTTTACCTCGAGTGGCGGCGATAATGCTTCCCAATTGGGTATTTCCTCCACGGCTGCCTCGAAACACGATATACAGTTTTTGGTCTTCAGGTTTCTTTTCATCCTCAAATAAAAGCACTGAACCCATATAAGATTCCGCTGCTTCGCTTAATGCCTTTTCATTGACCGAAGAATTCAGCCTGGGATATTCCTGGCCATGGCCGGTCCAGCCGTAGAAATGCTCTATTTTGTAAGGGCCAAGATCACTAAAGTCAGGTAAAGAAATCTCTTCGATTCTTTGAGTAGGCGAGTCGATTAAATATTTAAGAGGCTCAGGTTTTTCTTCGTTAAGGATAGAATCAACTTTTTTGGTTAATTCTTCTTTGGAAAGATAATCAAATTTTACGATTTTCCCGTTAATCAAGGTCCTGGATTCAATGGCTGTCTCCGGATTCTCTAAACTGTGGGCCCAAATTCCATAAGACATTATCATCATTCTGGAGGCGTGAGCAATGGCTAGTTGATCAGTATCTCTAATACGGGTGATTTCTGTATTTTCTTTCATTTTAGTCTCTATAGGCTTATGTACTTTTATATTTATATATAATAAATTATTAATATTAAGCTAGTATTAATTATGAATAAATTTGAAAATGTTATTTCTAGAGATGGTGGTCTAAAATGGAATTGCTGTTCAAAGTTCCTTACGCGATGGTGGGGATCGAAGGGAAGAAGGAGCCACGCCTGCTCTCATGAGGCGGGGACAATTCGTGGCGTCAGCGGGAATGGCGTGGGCGTAATTTCAGAGCGGCAGAATTGATGCAATAGCGTTGATGCGTTGGCCCGGGGCCGTCGTCGAAAACATGGCCTAAATGGGCGTCACAGCGCTGGCAAAGAATTTCGGTGCGCACCATTCCAGCAGAAAGATCCTGCCGGGCGGCAACGGCATCACTGTTTAATGGCTGGGTAAAGCTGGGCCATCCACAACCAGAATCAAATTTATCCTCTGAACCAAACAGGGTTTGACCGCAACACACACAGTGATAAACACCTTCCTGATGGCAGTTCGCATATTCGCCGGTAAATGCTCTTTCCGTCCCCTTCTCCCGGGTAACCCGGTACTGCTCGGCGGTTAACTGCGCACGCCATTTTTCAGGGCTTTTATGGATTTTATTCATCGGTTCTCCTTTTGATATGGCTTACAGGGACGACAATCTCCCCCTGCCTGTCCTGATGGCTGCCAGGCGCATCCCCACCCGCCCAGCCTAAACCAAAAATCACTTCCACCGTAGCAGGCCAACCGCTGTCTGGAGTTGAAAATTTGCCATACTCCGAGAGCATGCGTTGCCAACGGTTTTTTCCCGTAAGACTCCGACGGCGCTCCTTTAGCGCATTGGTTACTCCCGTGGCGCGCAAATCCCGGAAAAATTTAGCGGGAGAGGAATAAGTAAAACAGAGACGTTCCGCCTGCATCACTGGATCGGCAAATTGCGCTGCCATCATGGCGTCGCCGATATCGTGCATATCCAAAAACAGGTGTACATGCGCCTGCTCGTCAACGCCGGCGAAACTGGCGCGAAGTTCATAAAAGGTATCGGGACCACAGGTGGTGAATAGTAACAATCCGCCAGGTTTCAACAGGCGCCGCCATTCACGGAAACAGTGAGCGGGGTCATCCAGCCAGTGCCAGGTGAGATTGGAGATAATCAGATCCGCTACCTGAGAAGGTAATGGCAACCTTTCGGGGTCAGCGCATACCCTGATGGCGTCTAAAGATCCCGCCAGCTTTAATAAATTTTGCGACCAATCCGTGGCGATTATCTGCGCCTGTGGGAATTTTTCGCATAAAAACCGGGTGGTATAGCCGGTTCTGGCGCCAATGTCGAGAATGGTCATGGGCTCAATCTTCATCCACTCCAGACGGTCAAGCAGTCGATCCGCAATCTCGCGCTGCAATACCGACATCTGATCGTACTGGCCGGCGGCGCGGTTGAAACCCGCAATGGCAGCCCGGCGGTCCAATAAAGGAGTCATTTTATTCATCATATCCGCCATTTTAACATATTGGATTTTTACTGTATTGAGTGGGTCAAAGAAAACATTCAGGATGTTCTTATGAGGATCAGTACTTTAATAACAACTTTGGGAAAGCGGCTGCACCCATTCCCGCCCCTACAGCAGAAACTTTTAAACTGGTTATTCCCTGCGCGGTGCTATTTATGCAGCAAAGCGTTGTCTGCCGGGCAAATGATTTGTCTTTGTTGCCAACGCGGATTGCCCTGGATTAGGCGGGCTTGCCGGCGCTGCGCTCTGCCCATTGAAACGGGCAGTCAATGCGGCGTGTGTTTAAGCAATCCGCCGGAGTTTACAGCCTGCATCTCCCCTTTTCTTTATGAGCCGCCGATATCAACGCTGATCATTCAATTGAAATTTCATCAGCGCCTGCATTACGCGCGTCTGCTCGGAGAATTACTGATTGATGCCGTCAGCGATCAGGCAAATTCCCTTCCGGAATGTCTTATTCCAGTTCCTTTGCATCATCAGCGTATTCGCCGGCGCGGGTTCAATCAGGCTGTGGAAATTGCCAAACCTCTCAGTAAGCGGTTTAACATCCCCATTCTCTATGATCATTGTCACCGGCACAAAAATACTGTACCGCAAACCCGGCTTTCCGCAAATATCCGGCGACGTAACCTGTCCGGAGCTTTTTCTGCAGAAAAAGATCTTAAATTTACACACGTGGCCATTGTGGATGACGTGATGACCACCGGGCAAACCACTCGCCAACTGAGCCGGTTACTCCTGACTCGGGGCATACAAAAAATAGACATCTGGTGTTGCGCGCGAGCGGCATAATTGATTACAATATTCACATGAGTCATCCTGAATCTAAAATAGCCATAGTCAGAGATTATTTATTCCGTCTACAGGATTCTATCTGCCATGCTTTAACTGCCGAAGATAAAGAGGCCGGATTCCTGGAGGATCTTTGGGAATACCCCCATGGCGGCGGCGGGCCGAACCCGGGTGATCTCGGAAGGAAAGATTTTTGAAAAAGCCGCTGTCAATTTTTCCCATATTTACGGCCGGAAACTGCCTCCGGCAGCCACAGCCCGCAACCCGGAGCTGTCCGGCAGCGAGTTTCAGGCTCTGGGTGTTTCAGTGGTTGTTCACCCATCCAACCCTCATGTCCCCACCGCCCACCTCAATGTGCGCTTTTTTATTGCAGAAAAACCCGGGGTTGAACCGCTCTGGTGGTTTGGGGGAGGATTTGATTTAACGCCTTACTATGGTTACGTAGAAGACTGCCGGCATTGGCATCGTAATGCCCGCCAGGCGTGTGAGCCTTTCGGGGAAGCTCTTTATTCCCAGTTCAAACAGGCCTGTGATCAATATTTTTATTTACCCCACCGTAATGAAGCGCGCGGCGTCGGCGGGCTATTTTTCGACGATCTGAAATGTTGGGAATTTGATAAATGTTTCAATTTGATGCAGAGTGTGGGTGAGCATTTCTTATCGGGATATCTCCCCATCGTGCAGCGCCGTAAAAATACCCCTTTCACAGGGCGACAGCGTGATTTTCAATGTTACCGCCGCGGACGTTATGTGGAGTTTAATTTACTGTATGATCGTGGCACTTTATTCGGGCTCCAGAGCGGTGGCCGAACCGAATCCATTCTATTATCTTTACCCCCACAAGTGCACTGGCATTATCAATGGCGCTGTGAGCCTGACAGTCCGGAAGCGCGTTTGCATCAGGATTTTTTGATCGCCAGGGATTGGATATAAAAATATTTTTTATAGAGAAAATGGATCGCGGTCAGTACCAGCGCCACAATCACTGCGCTGGCTAACACATCGGCCAGATAATGGTACCCTAAAGCCATTGTCGCTAAAATAAGGAAAGCATTTAAAATAATCAGTGGATAAAATACGATTTTTATTTTTCTCCACGCCACCAGCACCAGTAAACTCAGAATAACATGGGGAGAAGGAAAGCCGATAACCCCACCATCAAAAACCGTTATTGGCAACCGCTGATGTATTTCATTAAAACGTTGAACTAAATGATATTGATCCTCGCCAAAATACGGACTTTGCATTACCCCCGCCGGAGCGATAGTGGGAAAGAAATAGAAAATGAAAGTAATAAACACCAGACTGATAAAAACGCCCATGTAATAGCGGTTAATGATCTCTGATTTCTTTAACAGCGCCATGGCGAGAGGAGTGATAATGATTTGAAAGTACCAGCTATTATAACTAAAAGTCAGCACCTTAAGTAAAAATGGATATTGATAGGCCCACGCCATAAGATGGGTAACATCCACTCCAAGGGTCCGGTCAAACTGCACTAAATGATGGTCGATGATGGCAAATGGCGTGGTTAATGTCGCCATACAGCATAGAGTACAGACCGTCAAATAAAGACCTATTTTTGAACAGGTTATCGCCAGCAGGCCGAAACGGGGCCATCTGGCCTGATGAACATGGCCAATCACCAACCATATTAAAAGCAATAGCGGCACTCCCGTGAACATCTCCATGGGAATAGGCCAGACGGTAAAATGGAAAAAGACCTGATTTATTGCCAACAGGGTCAGCGCACTGATTAACAGCACCCCCAGCAGCCCATGGACTACGGCCTCTTCCCGAGTATAGGAAGAGATGATATTTTTTGATATAAAACTATATATATCAGTGTCTTGTTTTAAATATTTCCATAAACGCGTGAAGATCGGCAGAGGCGCCGGGTCCACACTAACGGAAGAAGAAGGTACGGCTAATTTAGTCATTTGGCTAGTATAAAGGAAAAACCTTAAGGGAACATTAAGATTAAGAGGGGGTCAAATCTGGAATTGTGAATAGATTCTATTCACAAGTCCAGATTTGACCCCTTTTCAGAAAAAGTGTAATTCTTAGCTGGACCAGTATTCGCGGGTTTCTGGCAGGATGCGCGAATATCCCAGGATATCGCCGGATTCGCAAATTGGGCCGACGACGTGCGCGGTCAATGCGGGTTTTTCAGATCAGTCAGGGTCAGAACCTGCGGATCCGTAAAAGCCTATCATAAAGTTCAAGCAGAACTAACTTCCAATTTAGGACTAGTTGATACCATCTTCTCCCTGGAACAAATTATCCGCTCTCAGTTCAAGATTTGACCCTGTATCCCCTTGTGTTTTAATTAAAAACTTGGGACAGCCGTAAGATTTGACCCTGTATCCCTTGAAACTCCTGGAGTTTATGTTAGTATACGCACTTAATAATCCTATAAAAAAACTCAAGAGGTAGACATGAAAAAAAAATTCTTAACATTGATTTCCTTGGTTTTTGCTGGTGGTGTATCTGCTGCTCAAGGTACTATTGGCTTGACACAATGCACAAGCATCACAACCGACACATTCTCTTCAACTTGCAGTGGTAAACCGCTGATATTTATAACTGGAAATACTACAGATTATCTAGCTTACTCTTTTGTTGAAGGACTACTCGGCAATGTGACTACCAGTAAGTGTACGCTTACTGTAAGTGGATTCGATAAAAATCTCAATCCTGTGGATTTAGATGGCGGAACCGTTACGCTTAACTTGGATGCAAAAACTTCCACTATGCACTATTCAAATCCTGCTTTTCAAGTTGTGACCGGTCTGCATCGGATTGGCGCTGATGGTTCTATAGAGCATGTCATTGGATATCTCACTTTAGCTGATAACAATACCAATATTTATTTTAAAGATACTACTTGTGTGAATAAGAAATAGTTTTTCTAGAACCGCGGGCGGCCTCGCCCGCCCCTTTTTAGATGGAGAGAAAGAGAAAAGGGGTCAAATCTGGAATTGTGAATAGATTCTATTCACAATTCCAGATTTGACCCCCTTTTTTTCGAAAAAGTGTAATTCTTAACGGGACCAGCATTCGCGGGCGGGGTTACGCAGGTTGTAATGGGAACCCATGACCCGGCCATAGGCGCCCGTGTTGGCGATCAGGAAGACGTCACCTTCGCGGGTTTCGGGCAGGATTCGCGAGTAGCCCAGAATATCGCCGGACTCGCAAATCGGACCGACAACGTGCGCGGTCAAGGCGGGTTTTTCATGCAGGCGCGTCAGATTAACGATTTCATGATAGGAGCCATACAACGCCGGACGTATTAAAGAATTCATGCCGGTTTCAATCCCCACGAACATGACGCCGTTTTTGTCTTTCACTTGCGTAACACGGGCGAGTATGACCCCGGCTTCAGCAACTAAATATCTCCCCGGCTCCATCCAGATTTGCAGTTCCGGAAAAGCGGATTTCGCCTGTGACAGCGACGCGTTTACCGCGTCGATGTCCAGTGGCGTCTGGCCTGAATTTTCAGTTACTCCCAGACCGCCGCCGACATTAACCACAGTGACGTCCGGAAAATGCGGCAGTAACTGCACCAGAGCGACATAATTTTCTTTCCAGGTTTTTTCGCGCAAAATACCGCTGCCCACGTGCGCATGTAAACCGATCACCGTCACCCGATGTTGTTTTACCAATTCGAGAAGCGTCATCAACTCCGAAAGTGGGATGCCAAATTTGGAGTCGCTGCCACCGGTGCAAACGTAATGGTGATGACCATATCCCTGCCCCGGGTCAAAGCGCAGTAAAATTCTCTGGCCGGTAAAGATTTCAGGCCAGGCCTGCAACGGATATAAACTATCAAGAGTGACCCATAATCCTGCGCGAACGGCATTTTCATATTCTTCCCGGAGGGCAAAATTTGGCGTAAATAAAATCCGCGACCGGCTGATATCTGGAAATAAATCCAGCACAAATAATACTTCATTCCACGACACACATTCAAAACTGAGGCCCAGCTGAAAGAACTGCCGTAAAATATCCGCATTACCGTTGGCCTTCATGGCGTAATAAATACAATCTATCGCCCGGCAATTGATTAACTGATTGGCGCGCTCCTGTAAACAATTGGCGTCGTAAACATATAAAGCTTCCTGGTATTGCTCCATCAGCGCCAATAACTGTTTTCGCTGCTTTTCCCACCATGGCGTTGCCTGGAAAGTTTTTGCAGTCGCTGATTTTGGCAAGTGACTATGCCCGTTTGTTTCAATCAATAACGCGTGAATTTTTTGAGCCAGACGTTCAGCCTGATCTTCATCCACAACAAACGTTAAATTAAGATCGTTGGCGGCCTGAGATAACAGATGAATCTGCTGCTGCGCAAATACCTCAAATACCTCGCCCAATTTTGGCAGAGTGGCGCGAATATGGTGACCAATCAGGCTAACCGTCGCGCAGGGTCCCATTAAACTCGCTTTGCCAAATGCAGACAAATCCTGCAGCAATAACTGAATTAATGCCGAATCGCCGGCCGTAGCGCTGTTATCCAAAGAAACGGTGACACTGGACTCCGAAGTTGAAATCAAATCGATGGATAATCCCCGGTGCTTGAAACAGTTAAAAATATTGGCTAAAAAACCAACCTGATGCAACATACTGACGGTCTCAATCGAAATCAGTGAAACGCCGTATTTGCAAATCACCGATTTAATTTTCACCGCGGCTTTTTCATCCGAAGGAGAAATTTTGGTGCCTTCCTGATCCGGCAGGAATGTACATTTTACATATAATGGAATTTGCTGTTGCTTCACCGGCGGGATGCAATTCGGATGCAAAACCTTGCCGCCCATGGAAGCAATTTCCTGTGCTTCGTCGTAATCCAGTTGTGTCAGCAAACGCGCTTCGGGAATCTGTTTGGGATTCGCCGTAAATATACCTTCGACATCCGTCCAAATTTCACAAAATTCCGCACTTATCTTCGCAGCAAAATAAGCAGCGGAAGTATCAGATCCACCACGTCCAAGCAAAACGGTTTCTCCCGCGGAATTGCTGGCAATAAATCCCTGAGTGATCACCAATGGTGAAAGAGTATTTAATTTTGTTAATACATTGGCATCCGGGTGAGCGCTGCAGCGCGCCATTAAATACGCGGCGCTGTGGTGAGTAAGGGTATCGGTTTCCGTAATTAATAAATTTCGCGCATCCTGCCAGTCCACCGGCAATTGTTGCGAGCGGAGAAATGATGCCGCAAGAACCGTCAACATTAATTCACCAAAGGCCATCACCTGTGCGCGTACTCGCGGCGTGAGCTCGCCAATCAGGGAAATACCTTCCGCCAGTTGCGTCAATCGCTTAAAATAAGCCGCCAGATTTGCAGCAAAATCCACGTTGAGCGCCGTACATAACTGCTTGTGAATTTCTTCCAGTTCCGCGAGCAACTGAGTATGTTCGCCCACCAGAGAGGCCGTCAGCAGCGCCTCCAGTTTATTCGATACGTGTGTAATGGCAGAGCATACGACCAGCACCCGCCGGGATGCCGCCAAATGACTGCGGATTATCGTTAAGATATGGCGCCAGTTTTTCTCCGTAGAAACACTGGTGCCACCAAATTTAATTACAACCCATGGACTGGCTATTGTCATGATCATACCTTCGCAGCGATAACTGCGTGAACGGTTTTGATAATATCATTGAGTTGTGGAACGCTGGCCATTTCCAGGCTGTGCGCCAACCCAATTCCCGGAATAAATGCGCCAGCCAATAATTTCGGCGGCGCGGCCAAATGATAAAAAAGCTCATCAATCGTGCGGCGAATTAAATGCTCTCCAAAATTAGTCACTTCCATGTCCTCGTTCACATACACGACGCATTGCGTTTTTAATATGGATTTGGAAATCAAATCCCAATCGTAAGGCCAGAGCGACCGCATATCGATCACTTCCGCATTCACGCCCTCTGCTGCTAACTGCGTAGCGGCTTTAATACAAAGCGGCAGCAGGCGTCCATAACTGACCACGGTGATATCGGCGCCGTCACGAACAATTTTGCCTTGACCAAGGGGTACGGTATAGTCGGTTAATTCTTCGGGCCATCTCGGTTGCCAGGTTTCGGCTTCGGTTTTATTAACCGGTTTATCGATTAATGCTTTTAATCCGCTGGCCGATTCACCGGGAATCAGTTCTTCACCGCTCTGATACATTAAAGCCTTCGGCATTAAATACATGGTAGGATTAGGGTCCCGCAGACAGCTCAGAAGTAGACCGTAACCATCTTTAGGATTGGAAGGCATGACAATTTTCCATCCGGGAATGTGTGTCATTACCGCGTCGAAAGAATGTGAATGATAAATAGAGCCACGAATTCCGCTGCCGACGGGTGTCATTATCGTCATCGGTAAATTCCAGTCCCCATAACTGGACCAGCAGGTTTTACCGGCCAGCATCAACAAATCGAGGGCGTTAAAGATATAATCACAAAACTGAATTTCAGCCACACACCGCTGACCCGCCATCGCCAGACCGATAGCCGCGCCGAGGATGCCACGCTCATCCAGCGGCGTGTTCCAGGCCGTCTTTAAACCCTGTGTTCCGGTGAATACACCACCCAGTGGCGGGCCAACGTCCTGACCAAAAACATTCGTTAATTGCAGATTTTCCTCGGCATAATGTAATGCCATACGAATCGCCTGAGACAATGTTGCCATAGTCTGTATTACCCTTTTTATTGCCAATACGTAAAATCATAAATTGAGGCGGGATCGGGTTGCGGCTCTGTTTTTACCTGCTCGGCCATTAACCGGAACTCTTCTTCATAACGATCCCGCAGAGCCTGAATTTTTTCTTTTGATAACTGGTTTGCGGCTATCAATTTTTCTTCGAAAAGCGTCAGAGGATCCTCCTCATGCGTTTGCAACATGGCGCCGCTCGCCGAACTGTGTCCGTAAAGACGCGAAACTTTGGCTTCGAGTAAAAAAGCTTTTTTTTCCTTGCGCACATACTCCATGGCTTCTTTAATCGCGGTATATGATTCGACGACATCATTGCCGTTAATCACACGGTTTCTGATATTAAAAGCTTTAGCGCGATCAGCAATATTTTTTTCTCCATGCTGCGTTGACGCCGCTGTGGAAATTCCCCATTCATTATTGGCGACGATAATGAGAATCGGCAATTCGTTTCCTGGGCGCGATGACCACACCAGACAGGAAGCAAAATCACCCTCGGCAGAACCCGCGTCGCCGCCATTGACAATGGTAATGGCGTCCCCGCCCTGTTTTTTCTGCGCGATGGCGGTGCCGATGGCAATAACGTATTGCACTTCAATCGGAGATGTAATGGGAGCAACATTCCAGCGGCGAATCGAGTAGTGACTGCAAAAATTTCTGCCGCCGGAATGCGGATCCGTAGCGGTATTTTTCATTTGACGAATGGCGTCAAGAGGATTCATCCCCATGGCTAACAGAATGGCGCTGGAACGATAATGCAGATGCAGATAATCATAATCCAACCCCTCGCCTTTTTTAACCAGCATACCTAATGGCACATTGAATGCCTCTTCACCGGGCCCGCCGATCCAGAAAAAGCCCTGGTTTTGTTTAAACATATTAATCAGACGCTCTTCCAGCATTCGGCTTTTAAGCATGAGTTCATAAATTTCCAGCAAAATTTCGCGCTGCATGAATTAGATTCCGTAAACGATAAACTCACATTAATTTACTCGCTAAACAATAAATTTGCAACGAATATAAAATACCTAAAACGATTAGTTTTTTTAAGACTAATTTAATAATTAAAAGATAATCTAAGATCATCAAAGCAAAAAAATTTAATCGGAGAAAAAGATGAAAAAAGGAAAAACTTTATTTATTTTCTGTGACGGCACTGACCATGACCTGGAAGATCGGTCAATAATAGCCAGATATTATAATCTTCTTCAGGCCCGTGCAATTGATATCAGACCGTATCAACCTGAACAATACGAATCGGTTCTGAATGCTTTTCAGGGAGAAATATTCAGTAACGACGAGGACGCTAAAAAATTCGCAAATGACAAACTTTATCTGCGCGGCCCTGGCAGCGCCAAAAATACTCCCGGAAAAAACAGCCCGGTATCGGGCAATGATAAAGAAATTGTAAAATTTTACCTGAACAGGTTAAACGGGATAAGAGAATTTGGCAAAGATTTTTATGGAGTCAATACTCCAACTGTTGATGGACCTGTTAATCGCGTCCTAAAAGGTCTGATCAATGGTGAAGGCCGCTACGATAACGTTCACAAGGCCTGCGCGATCATCGCCGCAAAGTTATTTCAAAACAAGGACAATGCCGCAAAAAATTCTCCTGATAATCTGATTCTTGAAGAAAATGACTATGAAATAAAAAATGAGAAAAAGGAAGATGAGGCCGATGAATACACCAAAATTGTCCTCGCCGGCTGGAGCCGCGGCGCTGTAACAGTCGATCATATCCGCAAGCAACTTTTAGAAATGGGTATCAAAATCCCCGTTTGTTCATTCGAGATTGATCCCGTCGCGGGCCAGAAAGTCGGTCTGGATGATGAGAATACCCGTTGTTACTCTCCTGCTGAATTAGACGTCAGGTTATACGCTCATGGTGATAAATGCCGGGAATTTCATCCGCAATCTCTGGAACGGATCGAAAATATCCCGGAATTATTAAATAATCCCAATATGCCTTACCACCAGTTATCGAGCATAAAAGCTTATCCGGTTTACGGGTCGCATAGTCAGGTTGCAGGCTCGGCTAAAGGAGGTGCAAACTGTATGTCTCTACCGGCGATGATCACTGAAAAATTATTGGTAGAATTTTTCAATAAAGCCATCGGTGAAGAAGAAACCCTGGAAATTCTTGGACCGAAAGTCGAGGAGCACAACTATACCACAGAACAATTTATTGAGATGTATGCCATTACTCAAGCCATTCCGGAACGTTTCGAACATAAGCTTTCTTCCAGGGATATCATATATAAAAAAGAAGAGCGGCCTTTTATATCTGAACTGGATAAATACATAAAGCACCCTGAATTTTTTGTTAATAGCGATCATGAAGAAAAATTTGCGCAATCCTATCCGGATTTATACGCTAAAATAGACACTTTAGAAAACAGTGATATTGCAGAAATTTTCGAAAAGCCGGGTTTGGATCTGCATTCGAAAATAATCTTTATCACCGCCATTTTATTGAAGACTCTGGACAAGCAGATTGGTAAAATCCCCAGTCATGAAATTTATGCTCAATTTCGCGAGTCCATGAAGAGTGTCCGAAGGGAAATTCAAAAAGAAATTTATACAGAAATTAGTTCGGCAAAAAAAACCACCGCGGAAATTCAGGCGCGCCTAACTGAATTCAAGCAACAGACATCAATAGCCGAAGAGATCACTACAATTGTGACTGAGAACGTTCCACCCGTGTTTAGAAAACCCGCTGATGATGCTGCAGAATTGAAATCCGCAAATCCTGTTCCTCTGTCTGGGCAGAATAAAAGGCCAAATTGAAAAATCTCAGGAATTCTCTCCCCCAGGAGAAAACAAAGTTAAGCCCGTTAATAAACTTTTACATATCGCCATTTCTGCCGCATCCCTCGTTCTAAAAATAGTGGGCGGATTTATCGGAGCTTTCGCAGGTCCGGCTGGTCTAAAAGCGGGAGTAAAAGCCGCCGAGCGATGGACTGACAGAATGCACTATTCTTTGTTTTCACCCAAAAAACGTGCTGCGCTCAATCTCGCCGATAAGGCAATAGCCGCAGCCAAATCCGCATCGGCTCCGCATCGGCCTTGCATGCTCCGTCAGTAATTCCAGGTGAATTTTAACTGGTTGATTTAAAAAATAAATCACCCTTATAAAAAAATAATTTTCGTAGAAAATTATCCCCGCGATGGGGGATCGCAAGGGGGAGAATCGCGATTCTCCCCCTTCATTCCGAGCATCGGCTCCGCCGAGCGCAGGATAAAAACAGGAAGCAATTTTCGCTGTACTCAGCGGGAATTGCTGATGCTCCGTAACAATATTGCAGGGCTATTCTGTTGCCGATATAATGTCAGCCCCAGTTTCATCAAGGGCTTACCAGATGTTTATAAGGCTTACTGTTACCGCGGCTTTTTTGAGCATGAGTAGTGTTTTCACGACCGTCGCGCTCGCAGCAGAAAACAAACCGGTCCGATCCGGAGAGGAGGTTTTTAAGCAATCCTGCTCCACCTGTCATGCCGTTAATTTTCCGAATGCGCCACAAGTTCATGATACGACTGCCTGGAAAAAAAAATATGAGATATCCGCAACCCAGGCTAAAGCACAATTTCCGGCTCTTGGCGGCAAGGATCTTGAAGAAAAAACCATGGATATATTAGTATCGAAAGTCCGCAACGGCAATCATGCCATGCCCCCCAAAGGATTATGCAATGATTGTACCGACCAGGAATACCAAAACGCTATCGAATTTATGAGCAGTCCCAAGAAATAATGTTAAGATTGAAATATGTATAGCGGTATCACTCAAGGTTTATTTAATGTTTCCCGGGTGGAAAAAAAACCCGGCCTCATCAATTATGTGGTCACTTTAAATGATAAACTTCTGGAAAGACTTGTGGTAGGAGCCAGCATCAATATAGACGGCGTCTGTCAGACTGTCACCCAAATCAACGGCCTGGAAGTTAATTTTACGGCAATGGCCGAGACCCTGCGGCTCACGACGCTGAACGATCTATTCCCGGGCCGGCTGGTCAGCGTGGAACGCAGCATACGATATAATGATGAAATAGGCGGTCATGAAATTGCCGGGCACATTACCGGCATGGCGACTGTGAGTCACCGAAAAACCAGTGAAAATAATCTCAGCCTGACTTTAAACTGTCCGCCCGAATGGATGAAATGCATTTTATATAAAGGATTTGTCGCTGTCGATGGCTCCAGCCTGACCGTAGGCAGTGTGGATCCCTCGGGTTTTTTTGATATCCACCTGATCCCTGAAACATTACGTCTCACTAACTTTAGCAATAAAAAGACCGGCGATCGCGTCAACGTGGAACTTGACCGCAAAACCCAGGTCATTGTTCAGACTGTTGAGCGCGTACTCGCTCAACGTTCCTCTTCCTAAACACCTGAAGGAGGTTCCCCGGGGCCACTTCCCGGTTTTGAGTCCGTCTGTTGTCGTAAAGCCTCTAAATCTTTATAAAGATCATTCAATAGATCGCTTGCTGCGGTAAAATCCTGCGCCAGCTGTTCATGTGTTTTGGCCATTTGCTGGGTCATTAAACTCAGCTGGGCAATTTTGACGCCAATGGCGTCACCGGGATCCGCCTGCGGTGTTTCGCTTTCCTGATTCAGTAACGATTTAATACCACCCACGATACTATTCAGGTCAAACTTTTTAGTCAGTTCGGAAAAATCAGGTTTTTTCGCCATAACTTCATGCTCCTGTTAAATGTTTAATTATAGCAAACAGGGTCACCTATTGTCTTTACCCGTTTATTTATGATATTGTTACACCATTATTAATCACTAACACACTAACAAAATAAAGGGTTTTAACTATATGAAAATTAACACGTTAGATGACTATAGCAAATACGCCGATGATTCCTTGCAAGCCATAACCGATTTAAAATTTATGCCGCTTGATTTGGCCGGAATTATTTATGACTATCTAGGCGTAAGAAATAAACAGGCTGAAATAGCTCTATTACAAGATACTTGGAAAAAAATGCAAGAGATCGCGGAACCCATCGAAAGCATCCCTTTTTATGTAAAAAAATTTCTGAGTGCGGTTTGCGCAACCATAAAACACATCCAGGAGAATAATCCTCAGCCAATCACTATCTCATGTTTTCAGGATGAAAAAGATAACTTTACAGAGGAATATAAGTCTGGAAAAGAGGCACTGAGGCGTTTATTTGAAAAAAACGTAATCTATAGAGTTAAATATCCCTCTACTTTAATGACACCCATTATTATTACCGTTTTGAAGACTTTATTGATTTTCTTAACAAAAATTATCCAGATGCCACTCCTGAAATACTGAATGAAATAATTAAACCCAGCTTATTATTATGCGGCTATAAAGAATACTGTCTGACACCTCTCCAGGCACAATTTTTAACCAAACAAATAAAACTTGAGATTATTAAAAAAACCAGTGATAGAGGGAATAGTTGGGATACCGAACGGCAAAAATCATTCTTTGCTAAAGAACGGAAACTGAATTTAAACGATATCGATGTATACCTGACGACTTGTGATGAACCCAGCATTAAATGGTTTTCTAAAGAGGAAAATGGCGCCGCTAATCTGCTCATTAGTCCGAATAACTCTACCCTTAAACAACATTTTTAAGAGTATACCCTCTTTTATTTCAGATTGGGTAAATCTGGAAACCAGAAGAACATCAGTGGATTTCTTAAAAGACGCACCCGAACTGAAGGAAATTCCACCTGATTTGGTCAAAATAATTTATGAATACCTGGACATTATGATAACAGACCAGGAAATTAAACAACTGGTTGACGTTAATCAACAATTGCAAGCGCTAAACATCCCTTGTTATAAAACATTCAAAACCCAGCCGGATGTTTTGAATATTTATAGTGAAATACTTCATGCACTGGAAATTAAAATGCCCGCCAAGGTATCGTATGATGAACGTAATAGACATTCACATACTACTGATTATACATGTTATTATGATCCGACCAAAGGCCTGGCGGAATTGATTAAGGGTGTGATGGTAGGCTATGGTTCCGATGAAAAACTTCGCGAGCGCTTTGCCGAATCCCCCCAGAAAATGTTTTCTTTACTAAAATTTCTTAAAGATTTCAGAATCGCCCAGGATGTTCCGCCTGAAGGCAGTATTTTAGTACAGAAACTGCTAACAGGAATACTTAAACTGGCCCAAACCCATCAATCCCTGGAATTGAGTTCTAAAGATTGCAAGCAATTAGCCAAAAATACAGGAAAGGTTGGCGTCTTAACTCCTAAATCTTCTCTGCAGGATATCCATCATTTCGAGGATTCTCTGAACAGATACCTGAAGGAACAAAAATGCGAACCAGAGGCGATTGATTTTGTGACGGTTGATGTACTCAATACCGTGACTTTCTATGTCAAAAGCACAACTCCACACGCCGCACGGTTATTATGTTCTTTATATGAATGTCTTCCTAACAAATTAATTCATATCTCGCCGTCTGCTTATTTGCAACTAATGGTCAAAGGAGGCACTCTCAATGCCTTTTTAAAGGTAATTGATTCTATTAAGAAAGCCATTGGAAATACTGAGCTGGACGGACGCCAACAATACCTGCAGCAAAGTTTGGAAAACCTTAACTTAGATTCCAAAGGTTTATCTGAATTTAAATGGCACAGTTACTTTGGGTATAAGGCTACTGTATCCCATCGTCTTTTTACGGAGATCAAATCACTGGAATTTACTCCCGGGATCCAGGCTGTCAGGGATCATGTCTTAAAAATTGTCAATGAGGCAAAGCCTTATACGGATAAAATATTTATTTTAAGTGATTCCATAAAAAAACGTGAGACTTTGCTCAATTTGATGAAAACGCATACGGAGATATCGAATGTACTCTTTGTCCCTAATCTCGATAAAATCACTGAATTAGAGCGGGGTATAAAGTTCCTTGAATCCTGGAAAACAGCTTTGCAACCCTTGCTAGAGGTAGACCCATGTATCAAGGAATCTCATAAACGGGCCAAAAAAGGGATTGAGGACTTTGGGCTTACCCTGACAATGCTGCAAACAGAAAAATTTGATCTTTCTCTATAATGTTATCTACCCCCGTCTCTTCAGGCGGGGGTTGGATCCATAAGTAGGAAAAAAATGGTTTTAACTATATGAAATTTAAAACGTTTGATGACTATAGCAACTACGCCGATAATTCCTTTCAAGCCATATCCGATTTAAAATTTATGCCGCTTGAATTGGCCCGAATTATTTATGATTTTCTAGGAGTAAGAAATAAACAGGCTGAAATAACTCAATTACAAAATAATTGGAAAAAATTACAAGAGTTAATGGAACCCGTCGAAGACATCCCTTTTTATGTAAAAATATTTCTGAGTGCGGCCTACGCATCCATAAAACACATCCAGGAGAATAATACTCAGCCAATCAATCTATTATGTTTTCAGGATGAAAGTGATACCTTTAGAACGCAATATAAGTCTGGAAAAGAGGCACTGAAACGTTTATTTGAAGATAATGTAATCCAAAAAGTTAAACATCCCTCTTATGTTAATCGCAGATCTAACCGTTATTTCTTCTATTTAGATAACTTTATTGAATTTCTTAACAGAAATTATGCAGAAACCGTTCCTGAAATACTGAATGAAATAATTAAACCCAGCTTATTATTATGCGGCTATGAAGAATACTGTCTGACACCTCTCCAGGCACAATTTTTAACCAAACAAATAAAACTTGAGATTATTAAATTAGGACGGGATACCGAACTGCAAAAATCATTCTTCGCCGCAGAACGGGAACTGAGTTTAACCGAAATCAATGCATGGCTGACGACTTGGGATGAACCCAGCATTAAATGGTTTTCTAAAGAGGAAAATGGCGCCGCTAATCTGCTCATTAGTCCGAGTAACGATCCCTTTAAAAAAATTTTGGAGAGTATACCCTCTTTTATTTCAGATTGGGTAAATCTGGAAACCAGAAGAACATCAGTGGATTTCTTAAAAGACGCACCCGAACTGGAGCATATGACACTTGATTTGATCAAAATAATTTATGAATACCTGGGCAATATAATGATAACAGACCAGGAAATTAAACAACTGGTTGACATTAATCAACAATTGCAAGCGCTAGAAATCCCTCGTTATACAACATTCACAACCCAGCCGGATGTTTTGGGTATTTATAGTGAATTACTTCATGCACTGGAAATGAATTGGCCCGCCAAGGTATCGTATGATGAACGTAATAAACATTCAGATACTCCTAATTATACATGTTATTATGATCCGACCAAAGGCCTGGCGGAATTGATTAATGGTGTGATGGTAGGCTATGGTTCCGATGAAAAACTTCGCGGTCGCTTTGCCGAATCCCCCCAGAAAATGTTTTCTTTACTAAAATTTCTTAAAGATTTCAGAATCGCCCAGGATGTTCCGCCTGAAGGCAGTAGTTTAGTACAGAAACTGCTAACAGGAATACTTAAACTGGCCCAAACCCATCAATCCCTGGAATTGAGCGCTAAAAATTGCAACGCATTAGCCAAAAATACAGGAAAGGTTAACGTCTTAACTCATAAATCTTCTCTGAAGGATATCCATCATTTCGAGGGTTCTCTGAACAGATACCTGAAAGAACAAAAATGCGAAGCACAGGCTATTGATTTTGTGACGGTTGATATATTCAATACCGTGACTCTCTATGTCAAAAGCACAACTCCAAACGCCGCACGGTTATTATGTTCTTTATATGAATCTCTTCCTAACAAATTAATTCATATCTCGCCGTCTGCTTATTTGCACTTAATGGTCAAAGGAGGCACTCTCACTGCCTTTTTAAAAGTAATTGATTCTTTTAAGAAAGTCATTGGAAATACTGAGCTGGACGGATGCCAACAATACCTGCAGCAAAGTTTGGAAAACCTTAACTTTGATTCCAGGGGTTTATCTGAATTTAAATGGCACAGTTACTTTGGTTATAAGGCTACTGTATCCCATCGTCTTTTTAAGGAGATCAAATCACTGGAATTTACTCCCGGGATTCAGGCTGTCAGAGATCATGTCTTAAAAATTGTCAATGAGGTAAAGTCTTATACGGATCAAGTATTTATTTTCAGTAATCCCATAAAAAAACGTGATACTTTGTTCAATTTGATGAAAACGCATACGGAGATGTCGAATGCACTCTTTGTCCCTAATCTCGATAAAATCACTGAATTAGAGCAGGGTATAAAGGTTCTTAAATCCTGGAAAACAGCTTTGCAACCCTTGCGAGAGGCAGACCAATGTATCAAGAAATCTCATAAACGGGCCAAAAAAGGGATTGAGGACTTTAAGCTTACCCTGACAATGCTCCAAACAGAAAAATTTGATCTTTCTCTATAATGTTATCTACCCCCGTCTCTTCAGGCGTGGGTTGGATCCATAAGTAGGAAAAAGTTGTAATTAGTGCGATTTAATGTGACCGAATCCCGTTCGGGAATAATTTAATTCATTTTTTCAATAACCTGGAAGTAGAGTCTTTTATTTATCGGAGAGGATTTTTAGCTATCGGCGGCGCGATGGGCTATATTTGCTTATGTGAGGATAAAAAATAAGTAAGTAAGTAGGGTAATGTGGAGGAAATAAAAATGAAAAAAGTAACATTAACACCCAGTAAACCCAGCCGCGTCAAAGCTTTATCAACAATATTAGGCATACTCGTTATTGCCGAAATAGTTCTTAAATTGACGTATTTTCATTAACAACGGATTTTTATTCAGTAAAAAATACCTCCTGCCGGAAGCGGGAGGTTTTTTTATACAGTTCTTCAGATCTGAAGAACTATAACAGCTCTCTGATTAAATAATTCCGCAAACCAGAATCAATCGTTTTTAGGGCATTAGAACCTCGGGTAATTTTCGCAATGCTGATTTTTAAATCCTGCGCAATCGCCCGCTGGGTTTTTTCGCCCTGCAATAATGACCGCAATAATTCAACGCGCGTCGCCAATTGTTCCTGTTCGTCCAGGGTCAGCAGTAATTTAAACAGCGCGTCCAGTTCCTGGTCCGAATGCGCATGACGGCATACGGCAATAAAATCCCGCCAACCTTTTGTTCTCATTCTTCACCTTAAGATAAAATTTCCTCAACCACCAATTGTAATTTTTTTCTGCCCCGGTATTCATTAATATCCATACGAAAAGCGAGACGAATTGAAGTACAGTCATAATTTGGCCATTGATTGAGGTCCACATTGAAGGCGATCGCATCCAGATATTGGTCACTGCCGGACGACTGTAACACCATCTTCAAATGCCGCCGGCCTACCAGACGCTGGTTGACGAGTTTAAACTCTCCGTCAAATAATGGCTCGGGAAATCCCGGCCCCAGGGACCACCATAACGGAGTAACTCCGCTACTTCGAATGTAAATTCGTCTTCACTCAGGGGACCGTCCGTATAGAGTTTATGGCATAGTTCATTTTGACCCACTTCATCCGCAACCGCTTCCGCAAAGGCTTCAGCAAATTGATCAAATACCCCGGGTTCGAGACTCAAACCGGCCGCCATTGCATGACCCCCAAACTTGGTGATCAACCCAGGATAACGAATCGCGACTTTCTCCATGACATCCCGAATGTTGAGATTGGCAATTGAACGGGCAGAACCTTTCAATAAACCGTCTTCTCCCTTGGCAAATGCAATCACGGGACGGTGTAACTTCTCTTTAATGCGCGCCGCCACTAAACCAACCACCCCCTGATGCCAGGTTTCGTCATACAGACAAAGGCCCAGCGGCAGTTTCTTAGCCAACTTCAAATTTTGAACAATATCAAAAGCCTCCTGCTGCATCTGCGCTTCGAGGGCGCGCCGCTCACAATTTAATTCGTCCAGTTTTTCAGCCAATTGTTTAGCAACGGCCGGCGTTTGGGCCAGCAGACAATTAATCCCCAGTGACATATCATCCAGGCGGCCTGCAGCGTTTAATCGCGGACCCAGCACAAATCCCAAATCCACCGCCTGAATACGGGAAGGATGACGGTTGGCTAACTGCAGAAGAGCCAAAATTCCCGGCTGGGTGGTCCCGGAACGTATGCGCCGCAGCCCCTGATGAACCAGAATTCGGTTATTTCTGTCGAGTGGAACCACATCGGCTATGGTGCCCAGCGCCACCAAATCCAGATAAACCGCCATGTTAGGACGCGCCAAATTCTGGGCAGCAAACCACTGCTGATCTTCCAGTCTCGCCCGTAGCGCCAGCATGACATAAAAAGCGACGCCCACTCCGGCAATACATTTACTGGCAAACTTGTCGCGGGGTTGATTAGGGTCAACGATGGTCGCTCCCGCGGGTAACTCATCGCCGGGCAGGTGATGGTCCGTTATCAGTACCTCGATACCCAGTTTTTTGGCCCGGGCCACTCCCTCATGACTGGATATGCCATTATCCACCGTCATAATAAGGTTTGGCTGGCGATCCTGATGGGCTAAATCCACAATTCCTGGGGATAACCCATAACCAAAGATAAAGCGGTTGGGAACCAAAAAATCCACATTTTTCGCGCCCATAGCCCGCAAGGCCAACATCACCAAAGCAGTGCTGGTCGCTCCATCGGTATCGAAATCTCCGATAATCAAAATTCTTTGATCGGTCTGTATAGCGTTGGCAAGTTTGGCAGCCGCCTCCTGGATATTCAACATATCCTGATAGGGTAATAAATCCGGCAACTCCCGGCTAATCTGATTCTGGGAACAAATCCCACGGGATAAATACAAACGCTGCAAAAGGGGGTGCACATCCTTGAACACTCCTTCCGCTGGACTAACTTCACGTCGAATGACGACTCTACTCATGGCATTCTCCTTTCCTGATACTGTTCCTATCTTTTTATATAGACAACATTAATAACACTTCACAATACTCGCTTCCCTGCGCAGCTGAAGTGAACCTTCGCAGAGGTGGACAACTGCCACCCTTAATATTTTCTTAAGTTTCGTTTACTATAATAACTAATTTCTTTATCCTGTTAAAGAGTAATGACCATATAATTTATGTACCAGGGGGTATAACTGCGTCATGATTTACGAAGTCTATCAAAAGCCATTTCCGGTAATGATCATAGATGAACACTACGTACTCAGAGAACAATCTGACGATGACACTCAACCTTTTTTCAATTATTATTGCAATGATCAGGACGTGACTCGTTTTATTTTGGCAACTGTCCCCACTACGCTCGAAGAAGCCAATGCTGAAATTCATTACTGCCGTAATTTGTTTTATCACAAACGCGGAATTTATTGGACTTTGGCGCGACGTGATAACAATCAAATTATCGGCTCGGTGGGATTGTATATGAATAATCATCACCATCGCGCCGAAATTTGCTATGATCTGGCCAAAGCTTATTGGCGGAAAGGCATTATGGAAAAGGTTTTACGTAAAACTATTGACTTTGCTTTTGACAAGCTGGAGGTTCACCGGATTGAAGCCCTCACCCTGAAAGAAAACTCCGCCTCCATAGGCATTTTATTAAAAATGGGTTTTGTACGTGAAGGAACACTGCGAAAATATCGTTATTTCAAAGACGTTCCCCGCGATGTAGAACTCTTCGCCACTACTCTGGAATTGGTCCAGGAAAAACGTAGGATCGAAGCCAATGCCCCGCAAAAACAAACTTAAACTTCTTAATCAGGAACCTGTCACCACAACCATTGAAACTCTGAGCCATGACGGCCGCGGCATCACCCATCTTAATGGCAAAACAATATTTGTCGCCGGCGGTCTACCGGGAGAAACTCTTCAATTTGAATATTTACGTCAGCGCGGCCGCTTTGATGAAGCACGCGCGGTTAATATCATAACAGCAAAGCCAGGGCGTGTAGTACCAAAGTGCGCTCATTTTGGCGTTTGCGGCGGCTGCAGTTTGCAACATATCGATTTATCCCTGCAATTACAGTACAAGCAACAGGCTTTCCAGGAATTACTGTGGAAGCAGGCCCGAATAGAACCGAAAGAATGGCTGGAACCCATCACCGGGCCTGGCTGGGGCTATCGGCGCAAAGCGCGCCTGGGGGTCAAATATGTCGCGAAAAAAAATCGGGTACTGATCGGCTTTCGGGAAAAGCAGGGCCGGCTCATCACCGACTGTCAACAATGTGAAGTGCTGGCGCCCGCTATCGGACAGCGCCTCAATGCCTTTGCGGCTCTGCTGGGTGAGTTTTCTAATCGCGACAAAATTCCTCAATTGGAGATTTCCGCCGCCGACAATGCCAATGCTGTTGTCATCCGGCATCTGGCGCCATTCAATGCCGCGGATTTAACTGCGCTTGAAACATTCGCCCAGCAACACGATTGGCGCATTTATTTGCAACCCCACGGCATTGATAGCGTGAAATTGTTTTACCCTCCTATAGGAGTTCCCGCTGAAGGGAACTCTCCTTACCCGATGGGGGTCGAAGGGGGAGAGAGCTTCGCTCCTCCCCCTTCATTCCGAGCAATCGGCTCCGCCGATGCGCAGGATATAAACAGGAAGCCATTGCCGCTGTACTCAGCGGGAATGGCTGACCCTCTTACCGGCGATGATGATCTTTATTACCGGTTGCCCCGTTATAATCTCCGAATGGAATTTCAGCCACTTCAGTTTATTCAGATCAATGCTGAAGTGAATCGGGCTATGGTTGACCGTGCGCTGGAATTGCTGGATTGTCAGCCGCAAGACCGGATTCTGGACCTTTTCTGTGGCATCGGTAATTTTTCTTTGCCCATGGGGCGATTGGGAGCCACGGTTGTGGGTGTTGAAGGGGACGAAAATACCGTCCACCAGGCGCGCCACAATGCAAAAATCAATAATCTCGCTCAAAATCAGTTTTATTGCGCCAACCTGTCCGAAGCCGGTTTCACTCAGGATTGGGCGCAACAGCCTTTTGATAAAATGTTGCTTGATCCTCCTCGCAGCGGCGCCCAAACCATCATTGCAGCCATGGCACAATGGCGCCCGCGCCGTTTGGTTTATGTTTCCTGCGACATCGCAACGTTGGCGCGCGACAGCCAGCTCATGCTTTTACAAGGTTACACGCTGACCAAAGCGGGATTGATGGACATGTTCCCACACACTCAACACGCCGAAGCCATCGCCTTATTTGAGGCGCTATGAGTGATGTCAAACAGCCCTTAAGCCCAGAGGCGCAGGACTGGCTGATGCGGCATCAGGCCTCAATCCGCCTGGATATGCCCTTATTGACGAATGCCTGCCATTTAGTAATTGCAGCCGGAGAAACTGCAGCCGGCCCCTACCCTGCCTCCCTGTTACAACAAGGACTGGAGATGGCCGACGAATTGCTGCAACTCAATTGCGACACGGCCACTTTGGCAGCGGCGATTACCTTTCCAGCCATCTATTATCAACACCCCGACACAGAGCTGATTGAAAAATATTTACCGGTACAAGTCCACAATCTGGTGCGGGGCGTGAAAAAAATGGATGCCGTTGCGCAAATTACTCAGGGAAAAAAAACTGGACGTGCTGATAATTTACGCAAAATGTGTCTGGCCATGGTCGATGATGTCCGCATTGTTTTAATTAAATTAGCGGAACAGTTGGTTATATTGAAGTATCTGCGCCACAGCGTTCCCGAGCATCAACAGGAAATTGCTCAACAAGTCATGCACATCTATGCGCCGCTGGCCAATCGCCTCGGCGTAGGTCAAATGAAATGGCAAATGGAGGATTTGGCCTTTCGCTATTTAAATCCGGTTGATTACCGTCAAATTTCTCAGGCTTTAAAAATGCGCCGTCTCGATCGGGAAATTTTTATAAAAAATTTTATCGAGCGTCTGCATCAGCTCCTGATAGAAGCGGGTGTGAATAGCGTGGAAATTTCCGGACGAGCCAAACATATTTACAGCATCTACCGTAAAATACAGCGCAAACAGGTTGACTTCAGTCAAATTTACGACACCAGCGCTGTGCGCGTCTTAGTAAAAACTATCGAGGATTGTTATAAAACCCTCAGTGTCGCTCACACGGCATGGCGATACATTAATGCTGAATTCGACGATTATATTGCCAAACCCAAGCCGAACGGTTATCGGTCTATTCACACTGTCATTGTCAGTCCGGAAAATATCAACGTTGAGATTCAGATTCGCACCTATCAAATGCACGAAGAATCGGAACTGGGAGTCGCTGCTCACTGGCAATATAAAGAAGCCGGCAGCAAACCATCCAGTTATGCGGAAAAAATTAACTGGCTCCGTCATATTATGGATTGGCAAAAAGAAGTCAGCACCCCGCAGGATAATTTATATCATAAAATTTTTGAAGATCGGGTCTACGTATTTACCCCGAATGGGGATGTATTTGATTTAGAAGCGGGAGCAACGCCTCTGGATTTTGCTTATCATGTGCATACAGAATTGGGCCATCGCTGCCGGGGCGCGAAAGTCAATGACATGATTGTGCCGCTGACACATCCCTTGCGCACGGGCGATCAGGTCGCCATCATCGCCGGTAAAGAAAGTCATCCCAGCCGGGATTGGGCCAACCCAGCCGCGCATTACTTAAAAACTGCCGCTGCCCTGCAAAAAGTTCGCGCGTGGTTTAAACGCCAGGAGCAACAAAAATATCTGGCTCAAGGGCAAGCGCTCTGGGAAAAACTGGCGCGTCGAGAAGGCGTCCCTAAAAACGATGTGGAAAAAGCCCTGGTTTATTTCAAATTTAAAAATGTGCAGGAATTATTTATCGCTGTGGGCTCAGGAACTTTGGGTCTTATTTCGGTGTTAAACAAAGTCAAACATCCCGAGGACGAAGAGACTAAAAAAATCCAGTTTATTCCCGAAAAAACTCCCGAGAGAACGGCCCTGGCCAAAACTGAAGAGTTACAGATCGAAGGGGTTGGGAATTTACTCACTCAGCTGGCACGCTGCTGCCGTCCGATTCCTGGCGATCCTATTTTAGGTTATATTACCAAGGGCCGCGGTATCACCATCCATCAGCAGGACTGCCGCAATATTCAGTTTTCTTTAAAACGTCATGCGGAACGTTTGTTTACTGTCACGTGGGGACACGAAACTGTACAAACCTATCAGGTTGAAATTCACCTCGAAGCCGATGATCGCGCGGGCCTGATCCGGGATATTTCCAATATCATTGCTGCTCAACATCTGTCGTTATTGGGGTTAAATACGCGGGTCGATAAACTAGAAAATCGCGCCTACATCAATCTGACCCTGGAAGTTAAAAGTCTGAGTCCATTGAAGAAAATTCTGCTACAACTTCGGCAAGTGCCGGGCATTACCCAAGTGCACCGCGCTTAACGGTGATTATCACCTTCGCAAACCAGGGTAAAGACGCCGTGCTGCGGGGAAGGAATCTTCCATAGAATGCTGTAGGTATAACCAAATTTTTGCTCGGCAGGTGAAATCACGCCGTTAATTTTCGAAAAAGACGTTGCATTTTTTTGAGGATTCAACACACGTTTTTGGCCATTAATCATCAGGAACAATTGTCCTTGAGGAATATTGGTAACGCATTTCGCCGATAAAAAATTGCTGATCGCAAGTATGGAACGCTTAACAGGCACGTTAGGCTGTAAATACCAGGTCATGCTTCTAACCACTGCCTGCGCAGAGATGCTAAACACCAAAGCGCCCGCCAAAAACCCTATTCTCAAATAGCTACTCATCCTTTTCATCATCTTTCCCTCCTGATTTCAACGATTTCAGGGTCTCGGCCAGAGAACCCGTATTGAGATAAGTGGCCGCGCCTTCTATAAGGGTGTCGCGGAGTGTGGGACTGAATCCCAGTAAAAATCCCGAACTCAGCGCGACAAAAGCGCTGCGAAAGGGATATTTTTGCACCAAATGCAGCGCTTCAGCCCCCGGGTTGTCTCTGATTGCTTCCAGTTTGGCCTCCATTTTCGGCGCCCTGAATTTAAATAATCTGGCCTTAATTAAAATCACAATCAGCAACAATAAAATGGCGATCAGCAAAAGCGCCAGCCCGCAAAAAACCGTCGCCAACCTTGAATCATTGAAAGCGACAGCGAGATACAAATAAAGAGAAGAAATAAAAAAACCCATCCCTACTACTATCAGGATCAGCGCAATCACTGAAAAAATAATGATGAGTCCTATCTTAGCCAAAATTAACTCCATCAATTCTCGCTGAGTACAGCGAGAATTGCTTTCTGTTTATATCCTGCGCGAGGCTTTGCCGATGGCGCTTTCGCTTACTTATCTTTTTTTGCGAAACAGTCTTTTAACAACTCCGCCCAACACAACGCCTAAACCCACAGCACCGGCCAAAGTGGCGACTGGATTTTTTTCGATTTTTTTAGCGCAGTCCTTAACTATTTTTTTAGAACTGTCTACCGCTGAATCTACCGTGGATTTACCGGCGTCGGTCACTTGAGACACCAGGTCAACCGTGTGTTTGCGTAATTTTTCGACGTCGTCTTTTAACGCGCCTAAATCCTTCTGAATATCGCTGGTCTTTGCCATGATGTTATCTCCCTTAAATTGATTGGCATAAATTAAAAATCATACGATTTAAAAATCGCTTTCTAAGCTCAGTTTAGCACAGGAAGGATTTTTTTTCTATAAATTGTTCAATTAATGAGCATTTATTGTGGATTATCTTTTTACCCTTTACGTTATTTTGAACGAAATATTTTAAAAAGGGCGCAGGAAATCAGTCCTGCTGCAAAAGCATAGAGCAAACTGGAAAAAGGTTTTTTGGCAATTTTGTACTCGACTCTTCCTACCGTTGATTTCCACATTAAGTGAGTCACGTCGGCGCTTAATTTATCGATATCTGCCTTTAAATCCTGCAGGTCCTGCTCCAGATCGAATTTATCGATATCTTCTCTCATGATGAATCTCCTAATCTTATAATCCTTAATGAATGTTAGCACGTTTTGCTTCGGCAAAAACCGTTATTTCGTAAATAATGCATTCCAGAACACAATCCGGCCTGTCAGTCTTGCCAAGCCATTAGATTTTGATATACTGGCCTCATTGCCGGGGTGGCGGAATTGGTAGACGCGCCGGACTCAAAATCCGGTGGTGGCGACACCGTGTGGGTTCGAGTCCCACCCTCGGTATACTCAGAAAGGACTCTACACAATGTCAATGAATCTCACTCAAAAATTGATCCAGCCGCACTTACTCGAAGGAAAAATGACCCCCGGAGAGGAAATCGCTCTTAAAATTGATCAGACATTGACGCAGGATGCTACCGGCACCTTAGTGATGCTGGAACTGGAAGCCATGAAGCTGGATCGTGTAAAGACAGAGTTATCCGCTCAATACGTCGATCACAACTTAATTCAGGCAGATTTTAAAAACCCCGATGACCATCTATTTCTGGAAAGCGCCGCAAAACGTTTTGGGGTCCATTTTAGCCGGCCAGGCAATGGCGTGAGCCACCCTGTCCATATGGAATTTTTTGGCAAACCCGGAAAGACTTTGGCTGGATCGGATAGCCACACCTGCGCCGCCGGCGCTTTAGGCATGCTCGCCATTGGATGCGGTGGAATTGATGTCGCCGCCGCCATGGCCGGGTTGCCACTTTATATTAAAATGCCGAAAATATGGGGCATTAAAGTGACCGGGAAACTTCCGGATTGGGTAAGCGCTAAAGATGCCATTCTGGAATTATTAAAACGTCATAATGTTAAAGGGGGTGTGGGTTATATTATTGAATATTACGGTAGCGGCTTAAAAAATCTCAGCGCCATGGACAGACACGTTATCGCTAACATGGGCGCAGAATTAGGCGCCACCACTACCGTATTTCCTGCCGATAAAACAGTTCGGGAATTTCTCGCCAGTCAAAATCGTTTACAGGATTGGCAGGAACTGGCAGCAGATCCCGGGGCAAAATACGATCGCGATGAAACTCTCAATCTCTCCGCTTTAGAACCCCTTATTGCCTTGCCGGGCAGCCCGGGCAATGTCGTGCCCGTGAGTGAAGTCGCCGGACAGGATATTTATCAAGCCTATATCGGCTCATCCGCCAATCCCGGGTTTCGTGATTACGCGATTTGCGCGGAAATGATAAAAGGGCAGCAGATAGCGCCCGGCGTTTCTTTAGATATTAATCCGTCCTCGCGAAATATTTTAGAAGAACTTGTCCGGCGTAATTATTTAGCAGAATTGATTCACGCAGGAGCGCGCATCCATCAGGCAGGATGTAACGGTTGTATTGGCATGGGCCAGGCGCCGGCAACACATAAAAATAGTTTACGCACGGTGCCGCGAAATTTTCCAGGCCGTTCTGGAACCGATGACGATCTGGTGTTTTTATGCAGCCCGGAAACGGCTACAGCTTCGGCTTTACGCGGCAAAATTACCGACCCGCGCACACTGACTCCGCCTTATCCAAAAATAAGGATCCCCAAAAAGCCGATCACCAATTATGCGATGATTGAATTCCCGATACCTGTCGAGCAGGCCCGGCAAATACCGTTGATTAAGGGTCCCAATATCGTCGATCTTCCCGAACTGAAACCCACACCGGATTCTTTCACATTGCCAATATTATTAAAAGTAGGCGATAATATTTCAACGGATACTATTTTACCTGCCGGTGAATCAGTACTGCCCTATCGCAGCAACATTCCTAAAATCAGCGAATTTACCTATCGCTCATTAGACAAAGATTACGTGTCACGCGCCCGGCAAAGCCAAGACCAGGGCGGTCATGTCATTATTGGAGGTGAAAATTATGGACAGGGTTCCAGCCGCGAACATGCCGCACTGAGTCCACGCTATTTAGGCCTGGTTTTAGTGATTGCAAAAAGTTTCGCGCGTATCCATTGGCAAAACCTGGTTAATTTTGGTATTTTACCGTTAACTTTTATGGATCCTGCCGATTACGATCAATTGCAACAAAATAACTTATTATCAGTATCGAACCTGCATCAGAATCTCAATAAACCGGAACTGACCCTAACCGTCAAAGACAGGAATCTCACGATTACGGTGCGCAACGACCTCTCTCCCCGTCAGCAGGAAATTATCAGAAAAGGCAGTTTAATTAACTGGATAAAAACCCGGGAATCCCACCAATAAATGTCACATCTGAAAATGTTTTTTATCACTGTCTTCAAGATGAGGACTGGATAATAAATAATAGTGCTCCCGGTAAACATCCGCAAACACATAGCCCAATTTTTCTAACGCCAGATCGAAAGTGTCTATTTTAATATCCTTGAACGTCAGCGCAATCACCGGATAGCGCCCCTGATGTTGTAAAGAATCATTCCCGAACGCGCTGATTTTTAAGCCATCAAACATTCCCTTCGTTTGTCTGGAACGCACAGTCTCAGCCAAAAAGTGATGCAACATCGATAAATTCAGCGTCTTGCCAAAACGGCGTGGGCGGGTAAAAATTAAAACCTCGACTTCTTTATTATCAAGAATCGCTTTAATCAATAGAGTCTTATCGACGAAACTTAATTCTCCTTCGCGGATTTTACCAAAGTCATCATAACCAATAGGTAATTTAAACATAAAATATCTCCCTGACACTTATTTTGGTATACATTATGCCATTTTTAATATTCAATCGCAAACTGGTCGGTGCGGCAGGTTTGACGTAACTGTTCCAGCAATTCTTCGCTCAGGGAGATTCGCCAATTTTCACCCAATACCAATTGCGCATCCGCCTGCCGGCCCTGGTAACTGATCACCACTTCACATCGGCCGCCGCGAAAGGGCTGGATTAATTCTGATAAGCGATTCATCTGCTGAACGGCTTCTTCAGCGCTTTCCAGATTGATTTTTAGACGGCGCGCAAAACGGTTGCGAATACTGGATAAACTGTCTATCGCCTCGGCGACGATGCGCACACCGCCGGTATAAGTATCTTCCTCCACATTGCCACGCACTAAAAAAATGCCGTCTATCACCAGAGTCGATTTTATTTGATCGTATAACTGACTAAAAATAGTGACTTCCACCACACCCGTCAAATCTTCCAGAGCCACAACAGCCATGCGCGTGCCCTTGCGGGTCATGATAATTCTTTGACGAATTAATACGCCACCACAAACCACACCCTGTTTGGATTTCTCTAATTTCGCCACCGGCTGCTGTCCTAAACGCGACAGTTCCTGCTGATAAATTTCCAGGGGATGACCGCTCAGATATAAACCCAAAACTTCTTTCTCCCCCTGTAAACGCACGGCCGTCTGCCACGGAGGACATTCCACGTAATCAACTTGAGGAGGCGCCTCTGTTTCCCCGAAATAAATCGCCTTGCCCTATATCGAGGTTGCGATGATACTGTTCAGCGGTTTTTAACGCCGCATCAATGGAACCCATTAACGCCGCGCGATGTTGGCCAAAAATATCCATAGCCCCTGAACGCACCAACGGCTCTAATACCCGCCGGTTTATTTTATGCAGATCCAGGCGCTGACAGAGATCAAAAAGACTGGAAAACGCGCCATTTTTTTCACGCTCCTCTACCAGATGAACGATAGCCGCCTCTCCAGCGCCTTTGATCGCCCCCAGACCATATTCGATTTCTCCTTTAGAATTGACAGTAAACATATACTGCCCGATATTAATATTTGGCGGCAAAACGGAGAATTGCATGAGCCGGCACTCGGCGAGAAAATTCACGGTTTTATCCGTATTATCCATATCGGAGGATAATACAGCCGCCATAAATTCCGCCGGATAATGCGTTTTAAGCCAAGCAGTTTGATAAGCAATCAGCGCATAAGCCGCCGAATGCGATTTATTAAATCCGTAGCCAGCAAACTTTTCCATTAAATCGAAAATATATTCCGCGGTTTTCACCGCTGTGCCGCGTTCTGCCGCACCAGTGACAAATTTCTCTCGCTGTTTGGCCATTTCTTCGGGTTTTTTCTTGCCCATGGCGCGACGTAAAATATCGGCTTCGCCTAATGAATACCCCGATAAGACCTGCGCAATTTGCATGACTTGTTCCTGATACAAAATAACACCGTAAGTGGGCCGTAAAATTGGTTCCAAGTCTGGGGTGTGGATATTCAACGCGCGCCTGGCCGTGTTTGCGAGCGATGAAATCATCCACCATTCCGGATTGCAACGGCCCGGGCGAAACAACGCCACCAGGGCGATAATTTCTTCAAACACCCCAGGCTGCAAACGGCGCACCAATTCTTTCATGCCCCGCGATTCTAATTGAAAAACCGCGGTGGTGGAGCATGTTTGTAACATGACGAAGGTCGGCTGATCATCAAGAGGAATTTGCGTAATATCGACCAAAGCAGCATCATTTGCTGCACGGTTTTTGTTTATCGTCTTCAATGCCCAGTGAATAATGGTCAGGGTCCGTAAACCTAAAAAATCGAATTTTACCAACCCGGCGGATTCGACATCGTCTTTATCAAATTGAGTCACCGCATGTTCACCACCCGGTTCGCAATATAACGGCGTAAAATCCACTAAGCGCGTGGGAGCGATCACCACACCGCCGGCATGTTTACCGGCGTTGCGGGTAATGCCTTCTAATTTTCGCGCTAAATCGATTAAACTGGCCACCTCTTCTTCCTGACGATAACGTTGTGCGAGCTGCTCTTCTTCCGTCAGGGCTTTTTCCAAAGTCATTCCCAATTCAAATGGAATCAACTTGGCGATTTTATCGACAAAGCCATAGGGCATTCCCAGCACGCGGCCCACATCCCGCACCACCGCTTTAGCCGCCATCGTGCCAAAAGTAATAATTTGCGAAACCGCTTCACGCCCATAACGCTGCGACACATATTCGATGACGCGGTCACGCCCTTCCATACAAAAATCAATATCAAAATCCGGCATGGAAACTCGCTCGGGATTTAAAAAACGCTCAAAAAGCAATTCATGCTGTAATGGATCCAGTTCGGTAATCCCTAACGCATATGCCACCAAAGAACCAGCCCCCGAACCGCGGCCCGGGCCGACAGGAATATCCTGTTCTTTCGCCCAGCGTATGAAATCCGCCACAATTAAAAAATATCCGGCAAAACCCATACGATTAATAACCGATAATTCCTGTTGTAAGCGTTCTTCCAAAAGTTCCCACTGAAGGGAACTCTCCTCCCTACGCGATGGGGGATCGCAAGGGGGAGCAGCGCGCAGCGCTTCCCCTTCATTTTGGAACCGTCTTTGTAATCCTTGTCGCGCCTCGCGCGCGAAATAGTCGGCAATGGGAATATTCTCATCCGGCAGTGGAAATTTCGGCAAATGCACCTCGCCCAAATTCAGTTTGACATTACAGCGTTGCGCAATCGCCACTGAATTCTCTAACGCTTCCGGAATATCCGCAAATAAGTCCGCCATTTCCCCGGCAGTGCGCAAATATTGTTGCTCGGAATAATTTTTTGTACGCTGCGGATCGGCCAGAATATGGCCGGAGTGAATACAGGTGCGCGCCTCGTGTGCCAGAAAATCATCGCGTTTTAAAAAACAGACCTCATTGGTCGCCACCACCGGCGTAGAATGCGCGGCGGCTATGGACAATGCCGCTTTGATATAAGTTTCCTCCTGAGGACGGCCGGTGCGCTGTAATTCCAGATAAAAACGTTGTGGAAAAATCTGTAACCATTTTTGCAGGCGCTGTTTTGCCAGCTCCCATTGCTCGGCCAATAATGCCTGACCGACATCCCCGGTCCGTCCACCGGACAGAGCAAGCAACCCTTCCTGATGCTCCTCCAGCCACTGAGTTTGCAGCCGGGGCTGACCCTCTGCATTTTGGCCCTGGATATAAGCTTTCGATAATAACTGCAACAAGTTCTGATAACCTTTGTAATTTTGGCAAAGCAGAGTCATATTGAACGTTTCACATTCCCCCGCTAAAGAAAAATCCGCACCAATAATGGGTTTTATGCCTAAACTCAAGGCGTGGCGATAAAATTTTATTAAACCAAATAAATTATGGTGATCGGTCATCGCCACCGCCGGCATTTCCAGTTTCGCAACTTCCTCCAGCCAGGGCTTAATTCGTAAAAGACCATCGCGAATGGAATATTCGGTATGACAGCGTAAATGAATATATTTTGGAAATACTGGTAAAGTCATTATTACTCGCAAACACCGTTATGAATGGAAAAGTGCAGGTTCAATCATATGCTCAAAACGATTAGGTTTTCGCTGTTATAACACCAAAAACCTAATCGTTTTGAGTATAATGAAGCCGGTGAAGGAAGAAAAGCTCAATCATTAAAAAACATAAAAAAATGCGGAGCTTCCATTGCAGAAACTCCGCATTCGATGCATTCCTGGATGTGGAGCAATTAATTAAATCCAAAAGTGACGGGTGAAATTGGTTCTGGCGGTTTAACAAGATAGGAGGTCACCACGCTCCAGATCCTGTGACCGGCAATTGGCAGAGCCAATGCCATCTGGCCAGCATGATCAGTAAAATAATTATCGTCTGAATGAGTCTTTTCCTTAATCGGAGAAGTCGCTCCATAAATCACGCCCCCGGCAAGGTAAAGGAAGGGCAATTTTGCCAAAATATTATTTTGTATTTTTTTAGCAAATTTCGAGTCCAGAGGTGTTAACTTGTTTTCAGATTCCTCATTGATTGGAGCTGAATAAGATGATGAGGGGTCAAACAACAAATAACTATCCGGCGCCCGGCGCATATCCTGTCTGGCGCGAAATAATACACGGACGTCCGCGATGGTGAGATTGAGTGCGGCTATGACCAAGCCAATAAACTGGGCCTGATCTTGATCGGATAAACCGGACAGGTAAGCCGCGCCACCGGCAAATCCTCCGGAAGCGATAGACAGGATAAAGTGCTTGAGGCTGTCTCCGACACAATCCTTCAGCGCCATGTTCTTACAATCCTTTAGCTTTTTCACCAGCCATCCTTCCGAAATCAGCCACCCGACAACTGAAGCAGACCCCGGCCCCCAATGTTTGGGATCCTTAATAGTTTCACTTATATTGGAGGTAAGACGGGAAGCGGCTTGCGGCAAAGTGGTTGATAGAAAACCTAATACCATTTTAGCGTGTTTCATTTAAAACTCCTTGTTTTTGATGTAGGGGCAAAGTCTAACAGAAAAAATCCTGTAACACCACAGCAACTTATTCAGTTGGCATAGTCACTGCGGCGACCGGGGCGAAGTGACGCCGGTGAATCGGCGATGCTCCCAGCTCTTGCAGCGCCAGGAAATGTTGCGGAGTGCTGTAACCTTTATGCCGGGCAAATCCATAACCCGGGTAGATAGTTTCGTAATCCTGCATGATGCGGTCGCGCGTTACCTTGGCGATAATAGAGGCGGCGCTGATGACGGGTACAGTCTCATCACCGTGCGGAATTACCTTCACCGCCATGGTCACGGCAGGGGCATGCAAACCGTCTACCCAGATGGCGTCCGGCGTCACTGCCAGCGCTTCCACTGCGCGCCGCATCGCCAATAAAGTGGCATGATGTATATTGATCTGGTCAATTTCGGCAACTTCGCCGCTTCCAACTCCATAAGCGATGCATTTCTTAATTATCTGGTCAAAAAGACAGTCGCGTTGCTGGGGAGTCAGCTGTTTTGAATCCGCCAGGCCTTTGATCCGGTGACGTGCGGGCAAAATCACCGCAGCGGCGATCACAGGGCCCGCCAAAGGCCCCCTTCCAGCCTCGTCGACTCCGGCAATGTAAGCAGGCGGTGATAACTCAGGCATCCCTGTCTTCCTTTAAAAAAGGCGCTAGTGTAACCCTTGAATTAAAAAATGAAAAGTGTCAAGATCATGTACATGCAAAAATTAAGAACAGCCGTGGTGGGTGTGGGTTATTTAGGAAAATTTCATGCCCAGAAATATGCCGCATTGCCTGCCTCAAACTTAATCGCGGTATGCGACAGTAATCTTGCGTCAGCCACCCAAATTGCCAACCAGTTAGGTGTGAATCCATATACCGATTATCAGGCTTTAGCCGGTTTGGTGGATGCGGTCAGTATTGTCACACCCACCCCCACTCATCATCAGATTGCGCGCTTCTTTCTGAAACAGGGCATCCACGTGTTGCTGGAAAAGCCTATTACGGTTACCATGGAAGAAGCCGACGAGCTGATTCAGACCGCCCAGCGTCATCAGGTTATTCTACAGGTCGGCCACATTGAACGCTTTAACAATGTGATTCACGGCGTCATGCCCATGCTGATTAATCCGCGTTTTATAGAATCGTTACGTTTGGCGCCGTTTAAAATGCGCGGCAGTGAAGTCAGCGTAATTTTAGATATGATGATCCATGATATCGATATTATTCAATCCATTGTCCAGTCACCCATTCAAAACATTGCCGCCACAGGGGCGGCAGTGCTCTCGCCTTTCCTGGACATCGCCCATGCACGCATAGAATTTAACAACGGTTGCGTGGCCAACGTCACCGCCAACCGCGTCAATGCGAGAATTTCCAGGCGCTTACACATCTTTCAGCACGACGCTGTATTTAATCTGGATTTACAGCATAAAAAATTAACGGTCCAGCGTAAAGGCACGCAGGAAATGCTACCGGGACTGCCGATGATGGTTCAGGACAAAATAAGCTACCCTAAAGACGATCCTCTGCGCGAAGAAATCAGCGCTTTTTTAATGGCGATCATCAACAAGTCCCAACCTCTGGTTTCTGGAGAGGATGGCAGAGAAGCCTTGCGCACAGCATTGCAAATTACGGCTGCCATTGAAAAAAATACGCTACAAACCGCTGTTTATGCCGAGTAATGCCCGCAATTCTATTTTCATGATTGCCGGTGAAACTTCCGGTGACTTGCTGGGTGCGAATCTGGCGCGGGAATTATTGCGATGTCAGCCGGATCTCAAGCTGGCCGCATTGGGCGGCGCGCAAATGCGCGCCGCCGGCGTCGAGATTGTCTTCGATAACCGGTCAATGGATATTATCGGGTGGTTAGGGGTACTCAAAAATCTGCGCGTGATCCGCGCGGCTTTCCGGACAATTAAACATATTTTAAAAAATAATCCGCCGGATTTACTGATTCTGATCGATTACCCAGGATTCAATCTGCGTATGGCAAAACTGGCCAAAAAATATGGGATAAAAGTGCTGTATTATGTGAGTCCGCAAATCTGGGCATGGAAATACGGCCGTATTAAGACGATCCAAAGATGCGTGGATCACATGGCCGTGCTATTTGCTTTTGAAGAGGAAATTTACCGTAAAGAAAATGTGCCGGTAACATTCGTAGGACATCCCCTCTCAGCGCTGGTGCGGCCAACGCAGAGTAAAACGGCTGTTTATCAGAATTACGGCTTCAATCCTGACTACCCTGTGATCGCGCTTTTTCCCGGTAGCAGACGAACGGAAGTGCAGCGGCTATTACCCGTGATGATGTCGGCTGTGGCCAAAATTCGCGTTAAAATTCCTGGCGTCCAATTTGCAATACCTTTAGCAAGCAATCTGCAAATCGAAGATTTACAGCCTTATTTAACCAGCGACATTATCATCGTTAACAACGACACTTATAATCTGTTGTCCATTTGCTCGGCGGCGATTGTTAAATCAGGCACCAGTACGTTAGAAGTTGCCCTGAGTCAGGCGCCACTAACGATAATTTACAAGGTAAATTATATTAATTATTGGATTGCCAGGGCGGTCGTTCGTGTCAGGCAAATAGGACTTTGCAATATTGTCGCGCAAAAAACTATCGCCAGGGAATTTATCCAGAACGCGGTGACTGCGGAAAATATTGCAAAAGAAACTATTCGCCTGATAGCCGATCCGGTCTATCGCACAAAAATTCTCGCAGATTTAGCCATTTTACGCGCCAGGATAGGGAATGCCGAAAATTCCCCCCTGGTCGCGCAAATCGCTCTGCGATTAATCATTTAGGTGAACTATTTTTTTAATTGTTTTAGCAATTTTTTTACCAGACGTTCGCGTTTTAGTGCCGACAACCGGTCCAGGTATAAATGGCCGTCTAAATGGTCGATTTCATGTTGCATGCACTGGGCCATATATCCTTCCGCTTCCAGTTCTATGGGTTTGCCTTCCCGGTCCAGGGCGCGAACGCGGATTTTCATGGCTCTTTTGACGTATTCAAATATCCGGTCTTCAACTTCTCCGCCCACGGACATACAACCTTCCGGTACTATCTGCTCACCTTCGCGATATATAATTTCAGGATTGATTAAACATAACGGCTGGTTTCGTTCATCCGAAAAATCAATAACGGTGATGCGCAGGGGTTCTGCGAAATCCAGTTGCGTCGCCGCCAGCGCCGCACAGTTTTTGGCGCTATAATGTGTCTCAAACATGTCTGCGACTACTTTCTCTACATTTTCATCGACTTTTTCCACCCATCTGCCTTTCTTTTTCAAACGCAAATCGGGATATTGCAAAATTCGCACAACGGACATAATCTACCTCTAAAAATTAACTGCTATACGCTCATCGAATACAAAACATTGACCGCGAAAATAATCGCCACCGCATTGCTCAAAGTAATTTAAAATACCTCCCCTGAGCTGATAAACTTCGTCGTATCCCTGATTTTTAAGCCATAAAGCCGCCTTTTCACAGCGGATACCGCCCGTGCAGAAAGTGACAATCGGCAATTGTTTGGCCTGCGCCGGCAATCGCGCAGTCTCTTCGGGAAAACTACGAAAATTTTTTAACCCTAATTCCAGAGCCCCCTCAAATGTGCCGCAGGCTACCTCGTATTGATTACGGGTGTCCAGCAGGATCATCGGCCGTCCCTGTAAATACCATTCGCGCAGGAGAGTGGGTTCAATATAAGGTGCGGGTTTTTGTTCAGGCTGAATTTCCGGCTGCCCCATTGAAATAATTTCTTTTTTTAAACGCACCAGAAATCGTTTAAATGGCTGATGCGGCGACCAGCTTTCCCGATAGGAAAGTGTTGTCAATTCGGGAAACTGACGCAGAAAATTCTGAAATTCGACAATTTTTTCTGGAAGGCCGGCCAGGAATAAATTAATACCCTCCTGACTCAACAAAATAGTGCCCTTTAACGAGCAATCCACTCCCTGATTTTTAAATGCTATTCGCCATTTTACCAACTGGTCAACGTCAAGGGACACAAATTTATAGGTACTGATATTTAAAATGTTATTCATCGGTTTTTCTGCGGTAAATCATATGCGCGGCGGTTTGATCGGTAGGCATAATATTGAGTTCATGGATAGAGACATGCGCAGGCCGGGTTGCGCAATAAACCACGCTGTCGGCAACGTCTTCCGGTTGCAAAGGGGTCATGCCGGCAAATAAAGCCTCCACTTTGCTATGGTCGCCCTGTAAACGCACATCAAAAAAATTGGTTTGCACCATGCCGGGATCGATGAGGGATACCCGGATTGGAGTACCATGCAGATCCATGCGCAAAGTATCGGTTAAGGCGCGGACGGCAAACTTGGTGGCGCAATAAACACTACCACCGGAATAAGTGGTCCGGCTAGAGATTGAGCCGATATTGATAATGTGGCCCTGATTGCGTTTCAGCATGTCAGCCACCACAAAACGGGTCATGTAGACCACACTTTTGATGTTCGTGTCGATAACTTTATCCCATTCCTGTAAATTTCCCGCATAAAGCTTGTCATAGCCGAGCGCCAGACCGGCGTTATTGATTAAAATATCAATATCCCTCCATTCGGGGGGTAAATTTGTTATGGAATTTTCCACTGACTGCGGATCCATGATATCAAACAAGAGGGGCAATACTTTTGTGTAGCGCTGTTCCGTTATGGATTTAACCACTGCTTGCAAACGTTGCTCATCGCGTCCGCACAGGATTAAATCCGCGCCCTCTTTGGCAAAATCTTCGGCGCAGGCGCGGCCAATGCCGCTGGAAGCGCCGGTAATGAGTACTTTTTTACCTTGACAACGCATCATCATCATAATTTATCCTTCGGTTTAATGGCAAAACGAATGATCTGTTTGCGGCCTCGTGTCTGCTCCCATGGCCGCCGGTATTCCATAATGACCGTAGTGGTTTTTGGCGAAACCCCGAAGGCGCTTTTTTTAAATCTAAATTCCCAAAAATCATAACCTGGCGCTCCCGTCAAACCGCTATGCTGCGGCACATAACGGTGTGAAGGGGCCAGCATCAGTGCCGGCTCGTAGTGGATGATCATCCATTGATAACCCGTAGAGGGATTTGCCGGCATACGAACCGTGGCTACAGGCGCTGACGGTCTGATAATAATCGGATGAGTAAAATTTTTGTTATCTGATTGCGCAGCAAAAGCGCAAAACGAAATTAGCCACCCGCAGACGAATAAAAATGCATTAAATATTCTGAATTTTTTAACCCCATCCATTTTACCACCCCTTAAAAAATTAGGAGTATACCAAACTGATGGGGTCAAGTCTCGAATCGTGAAAAATAGGGTTTATTTAACACAATAAGCCCTATTTTTCACGATTCGAGACTTGACCCCATCTGGCATCTGGATATTTGCCGAGCGGTCCAATTTAGTTATAATTAAGACTTTTAAAGATTAACAAGGAAAAGGGTATGAGCTTAACCGCTTCCAGCATGTTACCGCTGGGCACAATAGCGCCGGACTTTCGGCTGATAGATACAGTCACCGGCGAAACACTCCCGTTGCAGGAACTCAAGTCTCCTGTTGCGACCGTCGTCATGTTTATCTGCAACCATTGCCCATTTGTGGTGCATATACAACATCAATTGATTGAGGTTGCAAATAAATATCAGGCAAAAGGCGCTCATTTCATTGCGATAAGCTCCAATGATGTCACCAATTATCCCGATGATTCACCGGAAAAAATGCGTGAAACGGCGCTCAAACTGCATTATCCATTTCCTTTTTTGTATGATGAGTCCCAGGACGTGGCTAAAGCATATCACGCTGCCTGCACTCCGGATTTTTTTATATTTGATAAAAATCTTGCTTGTGTTTACCGTGGACGTTTTGACGATTCCCGCCCCGGCAAAGATATTCCGGTTACCGGCAATGATCTTTCCCGGGCGCTGGATGCGATATTAGCGGGAAAACATGTCCCGACTGAACAATATCCGAGTATAGGCTGCAATATTAAATGGAAATCGGACTAGAGTACGCCATCCACTTAATTCCGTCCACTCTGGCATCCCATTCTGGGCGCCAGAGTGGACGGAATTAAGTGGATGGCGTACTAGGAAGAAGATGATTTAATGCCCCTCTTTTGAATATTAAAGCTGTTATCCAAAAGTCTTCGCATAAAATCATCTCTACTTTTGGCGGTCACTCCGCCCATAACCACCGCCACCAGATTTTTATTATTTTTACTGGCATTTAACACCAGGTTAAAACCGGATTGGTGGATAAATCCTGTTTTTGCAGCTTTCGCCCATTTATAGTTTTTCATTAACCGGGTGTGACTGCCATAATGGACACCGCGGTAACTAAAATGAGTCAGCGATAACAGATGATAATATTGCGGAAAATCGTGTTTAATGGCCACCATCAACTTCGCCATATCCATAGCAGTCGTCACCTGTCTGGAATTATATAAACCAGAAGCATTGGTGAAATGTGTTTTATACATGCCGAGTTGTCGTGCTTTTTTGGTCATCAGCTGGGCAAAGTTTTTTTCCGTGCCCCCCAGTTTTTCTGCCAGCACTACTGCTGAATCATTCGCAGAAACCACCACCAGACTGTCCACCAGAGATTTTACCGAGACTCTGTCACCCGAATTTAATGCTATTCTCATACTCGGTTGAGCCGCCGCATGTGCAGAGGCTGTTAAATAATTATCAAAACGGATTTTGTGATCTCTTAGAGCTCCAAATGTCAAATACAGTGTCATCAATTTAGTTAACGATGCCGGATAACGGAGCTGATCGGCATTTTCTTTATGCAATATACTGATGGATTTCGGGCGAGTCTCCACGACCAAACAGGCATATTGCCGTGAATTCACAGCCCCGCTAAATGAGTAACATCCCGCCGCTGATGATATCGTTGGCATCAAAAAAAACGGCAACAGGATGAAAAATAAAAATTTTTTCAGTTTCATAATCAATAAAGTGTAATGGGATTTGGCATTCATCATGCCATAAAATCGTTGCGGGAACAAGGTCAAGGCCGGTTGTTGTAAATAATGTGCGTTAACGATAAACTGCGATCCTACAAATATGAAATCATTTATCGACCGCCAATTCAAACTCACTCAAAATCAGACCTCTATTCCGCACGAACTCACCGCGGGATTAACGACCTTTCTGACTATGTCCTATATTATTTTCGTTAATCCGGCCATTCTCAGCGCTGCCGGGATGAATCATGGCGCGGTTTATGTCGCCACCTGCCTGGTCACCGTTTTCAGTTGCGCTCTGGGTGGCCTGATGTCCAACTACCCTATCGCCATCGCTCCCGCCATGGGTCTGAATGTTTTTTTTACTTATACAGTGGTGCAAACCCCGGGTTATCGCTGGCAAACGGCTCTTGGAATTGTTTTTATCGCCGGAATTATTTTTCTTTTGTTGGCGCTCACCAAAATCCGCCAGTGGATCATTGAGTTAATGCCCGACTCCCTGAATGTCGGGACCGCCGTCGGCATCGGTTTCTTTATCACGTTAATAGCCCTGCAGAATGGCGGTATTATTACTAAATCCACCGGCAGCGCCCTGATCAGCGTCGGAGATATAACGGCATCATCAAGTTTATTATTTTTCCTGGGTTTTTTTATCATCGCCGCGCTGGATTTTTTCAAAATCCGCGGTGCTATTATTATCTCCATACTGTGCATTACCACCATCAGTCTGTTGATGGGAAAAACACATTTCTACGGCATTTTTTCATTGCCTCCCAGCATTAAACCGACTTTGCTTGCGATTGATCTTCACGATTTATTACGGTTAAATAATTTATCGATTCTATTCGCATTTATCCTGGTCGGATTTTTTGACGCCACGGGCACGCTGGTGGGAGTTTTACGTCAGCCGCTGTTCAGGCAGGATCCGCGCCGTTCCAGACGTCTTTCGCGCGCTTTAATCGCCGACAGTATCGGCGCCATCGCAGGTTCTTTATTAGGCACCGCCAGCACAAGCACCTATATCGAAAGCGCTGCCGGAATAGAGGCTGGCGGACGCACCGGTCTCACCGCTCTCACTGTCAGTGGATTATTTATTTTGGTATTGTTTATTTCTCCCCTGGCGCAATCCGTTCCCGCTTACGCCGTAGCTCCGGCGCTTATTTATGTGGGGCTGCTTATGATAAGAAATATCGCCCACCTGTCGATAAACGACCCCATGGAGTTTATCCCGGCAATCATTATTGTCATTATGATCCCTTTTACCTTTTCCATCGCCGACGGGCTTGGCATGGGTATCATCAGCTATGTGATATTGAAACTGGCGACCGGAAAAATAAAAAAACTCAATGCCATGCTGGGCGGCCTGGCCGTCATCTTCTTTATTTATTTTGCTTATCGTGTACATTAACTACGCCTGATGGTGAAATATCCGGGTTAAAAGAATTCACCGAGGTCCTCCGGGCGGGAAAAACGCAGGTAAAGGTGCTGCCCTCACCGAGCCTACTTTCCACAATTAAATCACCATGATGCCGTAATAGTATATGTTTGACGATAGCCAGCCCCAGACCGGTACCGCCGCTTTCACGAGACCGCCCTTTATCAACGCGGTAAAATCTTTCGGTAATTCGCGGAATCTGTTTTTTGGCGATGCCAATGCCGGTATCCTTAACAATAAATATCGCTTTACCTTCTTTTGCCGCCCACGAGATTTTGATTTGACCTTTCGCCGGCGTGTACTTGATGGCATTCACAATCAGATTGCTAAACAGACTTTTTAACTCATTTTCGGCGCCATCCAGCAAAACGTTGGCGTCCGCCCTGAGAGTAATGCGGTGTTTTTTTTCTCCGCTGATATTTCTGGCTTCCCGCACTAATACCTTCAGCATTTCCGCAATGTTAATTTTAGGTTTTTCTTCTAATGGATATTCGTCGGTTTCAAGAATGGATAATAATAATAAATCTTCGATAATATTGGCCATTCGCACACTGTGATAGTACATTTGCGTAAATATCTTTTTCCAGGGTTTGGTTTCATCCTGGTCCTGCGCTAATAAAGTTTCTAAATAGCCTTGAATAACCGTCAAGGGAGTACGTAATTCATGAGAAACGTTCGCAACAAAATCGCGGCGTACTCTTTCGAGGTGCTGAATATGCGCTTTAACAGGTTCCGGCAAATTTTCCAGGGAAATTTCAGAAGGTTTTTTCATCCTTTCCTCGCATAAGAATATAACCGGAACCGCGAACGGTTTGAATTAAATTCTGATTGCCAAAAGACTTTAGTTTAGTGCGAAGTCTTTTAATCTGGACGTCCACAGTCCGTTCGTCAATATAAACATCCGCACCCCAAACGTGATTGAGCAATTGATCGCGACTATAAGTTTTATCCGGGTGGGTCACAAAAAAATAAAGCAATTTATATTCCAATGGACTTAACTGAAGCACTTCGCCCTGGACATAAACTTCGTGTCTGTCCACGTTCAGGGTCAATGGGCCTATCGTAATTTCATTGTCGGGAGAAGCCAGCAATCCCCGGCGTAAAATCGCTTTGATCCGGGCTCGTAATTCCGCGATTGAAAATGGCTTGGTGACATAATCATCGGCGCCCACCGACAATCCCTGAATTTTTTGAGCCTCTTCCGCTTTTGCCGTGAGCATAATGATAGGAATATCTTTCAATAATTTTTTCTGCTTAATCCAGGTAATGAAATCCAAACCACTCTTATCCGGCAACATCCAGTCAAGGATAATCAGATCTGGAATATTTTCCGACAGCGAACGAATCGCCTGCGCCACTGTTTCAGCATCCTTCAAAATAAATTCAGTGGCGGGTAGCGAAAACCGCAACATATCGCGAATCGCTTCTTCATCCTCTACGACTAATAAAGAAATGGTGCGTATCATGGAGCCTAATTTAAAATAAAATCCAAAATATGTCAAATTTATACGTATTGCAATAAATGATTTTACTTCATTACTTCATTACTTTGAAATTGACACCCAATACCCTATTGGATATAATGCATTATGGAAATAACTTTTTATACAAAGAAAAATGGAGCTTGTCCGGTTGAAGAGTTTATTGACAAACTCCAATCGAGAGATCGGGCCAAGGTGTTGGCATGTTTAAGAAATGTAGAGGAATTAGGTTTTGAATCTCCCCGAGTTGAATTCAGACAAATTCGGGGGAGGCTTTGGGAAATAAAAATTAAAACGGCGGATGCAGGAGTCAGAATTTTTTATGTCTCTGTTGGCAAAAATAATTTAATGTTGCTTCACGCCTATAAAAAAGAATCCCAAAAAGCGCCTATTCGTGAGATTAACGTCGCTGAACAAAGAATGCGGGAGGTAACCCATTATGAAAAAAGTTACGCTTAAGGCGGTCATAGAAAAACATTTGAAAGACACAGAATTTTCACAAGAATATGAAAAACAATTACTGATTAATGAAATTTCTAAATTAGTCATTAAACTCAGACAGGCCGCTCATCTAACTCAAAAAGAGCTTGCTGAAAAAGCCAGGACTACGCAACCGGTAATTGCCAGACTGGAAAGTGGAAATGATATGCGCGTACCCTCTTTAGAATTACTGGCTCGCATTGCCAGTGCATCTAATTCTAAATTGCATTTATCTTTTATAATAGAAAAATAGAATAGGGGACGTGGCGGCATTAATGTTATTGCTTTCCAACCTTCAGCCTTTGACGCAAATTTTGGGCTTTAAGAAGGCTACGCGGCGGGCCAGTCCGCCTTTTTCGGTGGACTCGGCGACTTCATCCACGTCTTTGTAGGCCAGTGGCGCTTCTTCCGCCACTCCGCGCATGGAGCCGCTGCGAATAATAATACCGGACTGACCCAGGTCATCCACCAGCTCACTGCCACGCCATTGTTTGCTGGCCTGATGCCGGCTCATGGCGCGGCCTGCCCCGTGACTGGCGGAGGCGTATGCGCGATTGGTTTCCGGGGCATTGCCCGCTAAAATATAAGAACCCGTTCCCATGCTGCCACCGATCACCACCGGCTGCCCGACTGCCCGATACTCTTGCGGCAGTCCCGGATGACCCGGTCCAAACGCTCGCGTAGCGCCCTTGCGATGCACATATAAGCGCCGCTGCTCGCCATCCACCTGATGAGTTTCATATTTACAGGTATTATGCGAAACATCATACAGAGTGGAAATTAAAGTCCCCGGTAACACGCGCTCAAAACACTCCCGAGTTAAATGGGTGAGAATTTGTCTGTTCGCCAGTGCGCAATTAATGCCGGCATTCATCGCTCCAAGATATTGCTGACCTTCAGGAGAATTTATCGGGGCGCAGGCCAATTCCCGGTCCGGTAATTCCACCCCCAGCCGGCGCGCGGCCTTGGCTAAACTGACCAGATAATCCGTGCCGATTTGATGCCCTAAACCTCGGGAACCACAGTGGATAGAGATTAATACCTGTCCCTCATGAAGGCCGAAAGCGGTCGCCGCCGGTACATCATAAATTTTCTCCACCACCTGCACTTCTAAATAATGATTTCCCGATCCCAACGTTCCCATTTCCCCATGCTGGCGCTTTTTAGCTAAATCCGAAACGTTTTCAGGAAACGCGCCGGACATTTGCCCACCTTCTTCAACGAAATTTAAATCCTGACTCAAACCAAAACCGTGCTGGACAGCCCACTTGGCACCGCCTTGCAATACCTTATCTAATTCATGTACCGATAGTTTGAGCAACCCTTCGCGTCCTACGCCGGCGGGAATTTTTTGAAAGAGAATATCCCCTAAAAGATGACGGATGTTTATCACATCGCTCCAAATTAAATTAGTGCGTAAACACCGAATTCCGCAGGAGATATCAAATCCCACTCCCCCCGCTGAAATAATACCTCCCTGCCCGGCGTCAAAAGCGGCGACGCCGCCGATCGGAAACCCATAACCCCAATGCGCATCGGGCATGGTCATGGCCATGCCCACCAGTCCTGGTAATTTTGCCACGTTGGTGATTTGTTCAAAGACTTTTTCATCCATGTCCGCTACCAATTTTTCGCTACCATAAAAGCAGACTTCGCCACGGTATTCGCCGGCACGCAAAGGCGCGGTCCAGCAATAATCAGTTAATTTTTTTAACTTCGATAAATCCATTGACTGTAAATCTCCATCTACACATCGACCACACAACGCGCCTCCCATTCCGCACCATTTGATTTTACTGACAACATGGTCAGAGTGGCGCCTTTGACTTCCGTGCCGCGTTCAAGCGAGTTACGCCACGGTTCTCCCCACGCCTGACCGAACCAATGATTTTGTTCGCGGCGCAACGTAAAATTTGAGAAGACTAAATTAGACTGACGGGCTTCACCCAGTAACGCATTTAACCATTTCACTAAAGCCAGCTCACTGTCCTCTTCGACAAATTCAATAATGCGGCTTTGTATCGGTTGCACTTCATCCAGATTAGCCATGTAAGCGAATACCGCGCGAGCCGCCTGAACGAAAGCCGCTTCGAGGGTCGGGGCGCTGCCGATAATGCCAATATCGGCCTCATGATCGAAATAATCATAATGAGCGGACGACACGTTCTATTTCAATCCCTTGAGAATTTCTATGACCCGCGTGGTGGTGCGGTCGTAGCGTTCGGTAATATTGACGAACTCCATACCCGTGTCACGGGCATGCGCTTTTTTAAGCGGTCCATAACGGCCGGCTTCCACGCAGGTTGCCAATATATCGGCGTGTAATGTTTTATAAATGCGGGTGTAGAAGGCGTTCAGCTCCTCATCGTGGAGATATTCGGGAATGAGAAAAAGATAATCCACGGGAGCCAGATACGAAAGCACAAACAGCCGCGCATCCTGAGAATGAATCGGACGGTCCTGACCCTTCAGGCGTTTCACATTTTGATCGTTCTCTACACCCACGACTAAAATTCCATCCAGCTTTTTAGCTTCCGCAAGCAAAGTAACATGGCCACGATGCAACATATCAAAAACGCCGTGCGCGAAAATAATTTTACGCTGCTGCTGGCGGTGAAAAGATAATTCGCGCGTTAATTTCTCTAACGGCAGAATTTTTTGCGGACCTGTCAACACCCCAATCTCCTTAAGATCCTCACGTCAGATATATTGCACACCCACAATTTCGTAAATCATTTTGCCTTGCGGGGTTGTTACTTCGACTTCATCGTCGACAATTTTTCCCACAACAGCACGGGCTAATGGCGAGGTAATGGAAATTTTGCCCTGTTTCATATCGGCTTCGTCTTCACCAACAATCTGGTAAGTCACTCGGGTATCATCGGCTACATTACATAAAGTCACGGTGGATCCAAAAATTACTTTACCGTCGTTTTTGAGTTTGGCGACGTCAATGACCTGCGAGAGAGATAATTTCGATTCCAGCTCACGAATGCGGCCCTCAATAAAGCCCTGCTGTTCGCGAGCGGAGTGATATTCGGCATTTTCCTTCAAATCACCATGCGCACGCGCTTCCGAAATGGCATTAATAATACTAGGTCTTTCCTGATTTTTTAATTTTTCTAATTCTTCAGTCATTTTTTTGATGACCAATGACTGTGACTGGAATTTTATTTTTCACGATAGATTCCCTCCCTAATTTTAAACTTCACACACCGACTTTACCAGTCGGTGCAACTTTTGCAGACTCATTACGTCGCCGATGTCGCCGGATTGCAGGGCAATGCAGACGGCTTCGCCTCCCGCCAAAGTCGTGGTATAACAAATTTTTCGAGATACCGCGCTACGGCGAATCGTGAAAGAATCCGCAATCGCTTGCTCACCTTCAGTCGTATTAACGATAAATTGAATTTCACCGTTTTTAATCATATCGACAATATGCGGACGCCTTCAGTGACTTTATTGACTATTTCACAAGGAACTCCGCCGTTCCGTAATGCACGCGCTGTACCGCGGTTGCGACAATAGTAAATCCCAGTGCTCACTAATTGACTTGGCAACCACAGCAGCGCGATTTTTATCGGCATCACGAACGCTGATAAAAGCTCGTACCGGTTTTAGGCATCATCTGCCCGCCACTTAACTGCCCTTTGGCAAAAGCTTGGCCAAAACTGTCGCCAATTCCCATGACTTCACCCGTAGAACGCATTTCCGGCCCTAAAATGGGATCCACTCCCGGAAATTTGGCAAAAGGAAAAATCGCATTTTTAACCGCAAAATAAGGCGGAAAACATTCATGATTAATCCCTTGTTCTGCCAAACTGACGCCGACCATGCAACGCGCGGCAATTTTGGCCAAGGATAATCCGGTGGCTTTGGCAATAAACGGCACGGTGCGCGAAGCACGCGGATTCACTTCCAAAATATAAATATCATTGTTTTTAATAGCAAATTGCGCATTGATTAAGCCAACCACGCCTAATTTTTTGGCCATTTTGCCGCATTTGCTCTTTTAATTGCTGCTGAATTTGTACACTTAAACTGTGCGGCGGGAAAGTGCAAGAAGAATCACCGGAATGAATGCCCGCTTGTTCAATATGTTCCAGAATTCCACCGATTAAAATTTGCTGGCCATCGCAAACCGCATCCACATCCACTTCAATGGCATCATCTAGAAACTGATCTAGCAATAAAGGTGAATCCGGCGAAACTTCATCGACGTTTTTCATATAACGCGCCAATTCTTGTTCATTGAAAATAACCTTCATCGCCCGCCCGCCCAATACATAAGAAGGTCGCACGATCATTGGATAAGCAAATACTTTGGCAAGACGTAATCCTTCTTCGCGACTACGCACAGTGCCATTACGAGGTTGGCGCAAACCCAATTCATTGATCAATTGTTGGAAACGTTCGCGGTCTTCGGCGCAATCAATGGCGTCGGGCGAAGTGCCAATAATCGGCACGCCGGCTTTGGCTAATTCGCGAGCTAATTTTAACGGGGTTTGTCCACCATATTGGACGATAACACCTTTGGGTTTTTCGATGGCGACAATTTCTAACACATCTTCTAAAGTTAATGATTCAAAATATAATCGATCAGAAATATCATAATCAGTGGAAACCGTTTCGGGATTGCAATTGACCATAATGGTTTCATAACCTTACTCACGCATCGCCAATGCGGCATGCACACAACAATAATCAAATTCAATGCCTTGACCAATCCGATTCGGGCCGCCGCCCAATACCATAATTTTTTCTTTCTGAGTAGGCTGCGCATTCATTTTCCTGTTCATAAGTGGAATATAAATAAGCGGTATCAGTGGCAAATTCGGCGGCGCAAGTATCCACTCGTTTATACACCGGGCGAATATTGATGTTGATGACGATAATGCACGCACGTCTGCTTCGTTGTCTCGTAATAATTGCGCCAAACGACGATCAGAAAATCCCTGACGCTTTAAATGGAATAATTCGTCGGGTGTTAAATCTGTGTAAACTGAACGATTCAGTAATGTTGTTCGGTTGCACTAAATCAGCGATCTGCATCAAAAACCAAGGATCAATCTTCGTCAGCGTCTGCACTTTTTCAAGGGTATAACCATAACGGAATGCATCGGCGATATACCATAAACGATCCGCGCCGGGGATACGCAATTCATGTTTAAAACGGTTATGTAGCTCTGTCATCCAACGCCGGCATCGGTAAAATCAATTTTGGATTCTAAACCATAAACACCAATTTCTAAGCCTCGCAATGCTTTTTGCAATGATTCTTGAAAATTGCGGCCAATCGCCATCACTTCACCTACTGATTTCATTTGCGTGGTTAAGCGCGGATCGGTTTGCGGAAATTTTTCGAAATTAAAACGCGGAATTTTTGTGACCACATAATCGATGGCCGGTTCAAATGAAATCGGGGTTTTGCCACCGGTAATTTCATTGGCCAATTCATCCAAGGTATAACCCACCGCTAATTTGGCCGCAACTTTGGCAATCGGAAATCCAGTGGCTTTTGAAGCCAATGCTGAGGAACGTGAAACCCGCGGATTCATTTCAATCACCATCATCCGGCCATTTTTTGGATTCATGGCAAATTGCACATTGGAACCGCCAGTTTCGACGCCAATTTCGCGCAATATCGCAATGGCCGCATTGCGCATGCGTTGATATTCTTTATCCGTTAAAGTTTGATCGGGGCGACAGTAATCGAATCACCGGTATGAATTCCCATCGGATCGAAATTTTCAATACCGCACACAATAATGCAATTATCTTTTCTATCACGCACCACTTCCAATTCATATTCTTTCCAACCGATAATCGATTCATCAATCAATAATTCAGAAGTCGGCGATAATTCCAAACCGCGCTGACAAATTTCTTCAAATTCTTCGCGATTATAAGCAATTCCACCACCGCTGCCGCCCATGGTAAACGAAGGACGAATAATCGCCGGAAAACCAATTTCTTCTAAAATTCTCCAAGCATCTTCCATATTATGCGCCAAACCGGAGCGCGGCGTTTCCAAGCCAATTTTGGTCATGGCTTTGCGAAATAATTCCCGGTCTTCTGCTTTATCGATCGCTTCACGCGAAGCACCGATCAATTCCACATCATATTTTGCCAACACGCCTTCCCGTACTAAATCCAGCGCACAATTCAACGCAGTTTGACCACCCATGGTCGGCAATAATGCATCGGGACGTTCTTTGGCAATAATTTTTTCAACCACCTGCCAGTGAATCGGTTCAATATAAGTGGCATCAGCCATATCCGGATCAGTCATGATGGTGGCAGGATTGGAATTCATTAAAATAACCCGGTAACCTTCTTCCCGCAGAGCTCGACAAGCCTGCGTGCCGGAATAATCAAATTCACAGGCCTGACCAATCACAATCGGCCCTGCGCCAATAATTAAAACGCTTTTAATATCAGTTCGTTTAGGCATGACTTTTATGCCTCTTCATTAAATTAATAAATTGATCAAATATATTCCATAATATCATGCGGGCCCGGACTCGCTTCAGGATGACCTTGAAAACCCAATACCGGTTTTTCACGATGGCGGAATCCCTGCAATGAATTATCGAATAATGAACGATGAGTAATCTGCCAACAGGACGGCAAGGTCTCTTCATCCACGCAAAAACCATGATTTTGGCTGGTGATCATGACACGGCCTTTGTCAAATCTATGACCGGATGATTGGCGCCATGATGGCCGAATTTCATTTTCGAGTTGGTGCCGCCGGAAGCCAGGGCCAATAATTGAAACCCCAAACAGATACCTAAAATAGGCGTTCCGGCGTCAATAATTTCTGGATAGCGGTGATTGCATAATCGCAAACGGCAGGATCGCCTGGCCATTGGCCAACACGCACGCCATCGGGATTCAAAGCCAGAACTTCTTCGGCCCGGTTTGAGCGGGAACAACAGTTATGCGGCAGCCCCGATCGGCCAATAGCCGCAAAATTTGCCATTTCACGCCATAATCATAAACGACGACATGATAACCGGTTTTTTTGTGAATCCTGGTTTTTTCCCAGCTCAGAGTTTGGGCTGTCCAGGGATAAGAGGCTGTCACACTGACGGCTTTGGCTAAATCCATACCCAACAGTCCCGGATAATTCCGCGCCAGGGCAATGGCTTCGTCTGACTTCCACATATCCCGGTGACGATGCAGCCGTGTTGTGCGCCTTTTTCGCGTAAAATCCGCGTTAAACGGCGAGTATCGATGTTGGCGATGGCGACAATTTGCTGCTCCTTTAAATATTCGGGTAAGGATTGTCTGGCGCGCCAATTACTGGCTATGGGGGATAGATCTCTAATGATTAAACCCTTCGCCCAAATTCGGGCTGATTCTTGATCTTCGGGATTAACGCCGGTATTGCCGATATGGGGATAAGTGAGAGTAATGAGTTGCCCGGCATAGGAAGGATCGGTGAGAATTTCCTGGTAACCGGTCATGGAGGTATTAAAAACAACTTCGCCGACGGATCGCCCCTCAGCCCCGATGGCAGACTACCGGGAAATAGACTGCCGTCTGCTAATGCAAGCACCGCGGGTAGGGAAGGATTTCTAAACGAACTGATCGGCATTAACCCTCAACTCCTGTCTATATATTGAGCGTTATTATACCATCTTTATTTGTCCAAAGCACTAGCCCGCATATCTCAGCAGTAATTCCCGCTGGGTACAGCGGGAATTGCTTCCTATTTATATCCTGCGCTCGGCGGAGCCGATGCTCGGAATGAAGGGGGAGCGCCTCGCGCGCTCCCCCTTGCGATCCCCCATAGCGTAGAGAATTTTCTGCGAAAATTATTTTTCTTTATGAAAAATTAATCCTATATTTCATCTACTTAAATCAGTTTTATTCCCAGCGGGAATTGCTGAATATCTCACCACTTTGACAACCCCGAAAATTGTAAGGGGTAGACCCCCAGTCACCCGGGCAGGTCTACTCACAGGGTAATTCCCGGCTTCTCCGGGAGTTCAAATATTGTACTTGTTTACCTGAATATTTTTTATTCCCTGACACCGAATTTGATGCCGAATATTTCTTATTCTATTGATAAAAGTCTGTGCATTTGAAGATACCGGTGGAACCTCGGGGAGAGATTTTAACTCGGGTTCTTTCAGATCAGCGGGCTGGGGAAGCGGTACGATAAACTTGGCTTGAATTGATTCGAAATATATTGGAACTATGTCTTTATCTTTGTATTGTAAAATTAATCTAGCGATGTCCGGTAAAATGTAGCCACATAAAAACTCGGCAACCTCTTTAAGATAATTTTGTTTTAAACCCTTATTTCTAAAATATAATTTCAAAAGTTTGTCATCTAAAGCAGACGAGGCTGGTTTTGATTCAGGACGTTGGGAAAATATGTTAACCAATCTAAAATTCTGATTGCCAAGAAGCGCTGTTGCCCCTGATTCTCCAATCGCATTATATTGCAGACTTAGCAAGTCTAACGTTGAATTGCGTGATAAATAAACCGCTCCTTGATCCTTAATAGAATTATTTAACAGATCCAGGTGTTCCAGGGTTGTATTTAAGTGGATATTTGAAACTCCATAATCGCTGATATTATTATTAGATACAAACAACTCAGTGAGATACTGATGGTGCATTATTAGAGCATTACATCCTTCGTCACCAATCTTATTAGATGAAATATCTAAGTATTTGATAGTTTGATTATTTTTAGAAAAAAATGTAGCCCCATCAGGACTAAAATTATTATCCCCTAGGTTAAGAGTTTCAATTGTTTGATTATGTTTTAAGTATTCACATATGTAAGGAATGTGCTGATCATTTAGGTTCTGCCGGCCTAAAGCAAGCGCGGTACCTTCTTCTCGTATACGTAGATCAAACCTGGCAAATAGTTGAGCCGTGATTTTTTCGTCTAATGATTCATTTAATTTCATTTTTCTAACCTCTTCGCTTTTAAATTTTAATTTTAACGACCTTACTTTATAGTCACTTAGTCGCTACCAATTGTATACTATGTTCATGTTCAGGTCAAAACAAAGGATTTTAGTTTCAGCAATTCCCGCTGGGTACAGCGGCAATTGCTTCCTATTTATATCCTGCGCTCGGCGGAGCCGATGCTCGGAATGAAGGGGGAGCGCCTCGCGCGCTCCCCCTTGCGATCCCCCATAGCGCAGAGAATTTTCTACGAAAATTATTTTTTATAAGGGTGATTTATTATTTTAAATCAAACAGTTAAAATTCACCGGGAATTGCTGATTTTAGTTAAACAATATCCTGCTGCTGCCACCAGAGTCGATGCGAAATTTGATTATCGGAGCATCCTGGCAAAGGGGGCTGCCGGGCTTTGAGATAGGCGCTCATCAACCTGACCCGGGCATTTTGATAAGTGGCGGTAGAAAGAATGGTAAAAGTATGTTGTTGGCAATTGTCTAGAGTATCTCCGGAAATCTGGTGTTCAATCTTTCCTGGAAACGTCGAGAGGTCTGCACTTTGACCGTTAATTTTAGCCTCCTCTGCCATTAACCCGGCTTCGGCGCTGTTGAGGGCAATTCCCTCCCCCTGCGTAGCGCCACTCATTTTCTGGTTTAAGATATTATTTTCCATGGCTGTCAGCGTTAAACAGGTCACCACGGCCAGGAAAATGAGACAAAATACCAGCGCCATGCCAGATTGTGCACCACGACAATTGTTATTCATGGAGCAATCTTTCCCGTAGGGCGATATAAGTACTGACGGGTTTATGCAACAGCAGATCGTCAGCAGTCAGCATTTGTCCATGAAAATAATAAGTTTGTGATTTCGTTAATGCGTCGTCTATAGAATCCAGTAATAAATCTATTTGTACGCCGCGTACGCTTTGCCAATCTTCTACCTGCCCTGCCGGATAATAAACGAGAACTGCCTGTGGGTTAATAGCGAGACCATACAGAATTTGCATCTGTTCAACGCCGGCAGCCAACTCCATTCGTTCGCCCTCCTCAAGAGATTTTTGAAACAACCCAAAAACCGGTTGCCCCTGGCGATTGGTGCGATGGGTATCGCCGATATAATATGCCATGGACACTAATTCCGCGTTTTGCGAAATTTGCGAGTTGGACACACAACTGTGGATCACCACAATATCCGTCCCAGGAATTGCCTGATTTTGTAACGCCACAGGCAGCGGGCCGGTGCTGCTGTAACCGATGACAGCTTGATTCTGTTCAACCGGATGAACGCTATTCGTGCAACCGACAAAACCCGCCATACGAATGCGCTGATTCAGAAAATTTTGCAAAAATCTTTCCGTGTCCTGCAAATCTGTTAATACCTGCTGCTGGTTGTTGATAGTTTTAACGCTGAGATAAACGGTGGTTAATCCGGCACAAATTAACGTGCTCAATGCGCTGGCTACCAATAACTCCAGCAGACTGAAACCTGAGTGAAGACTTTCACACTGCATAAAAATCAGATATACCTATTTTAAATAAGAGAACTGAGCGTGAGCGCTTGCCCACCATGATTCTGCCAAAACATTGAAATCGTGCAGGCAGTCCCGGAACAACGGTATTCACATCGGCCTTGAGGTAAAAAATGCGAGAGCTGTTGTTGAACAGATGAAAATTCCTGTGCAAAGGCCGCCGGTGAACAGTTCGCGCGGAATCTTTCCAGCAATGCTTCCGCCTGTTCCATCGCTACATTTTCTAAATCAGCGGCATGTACCTGACGCAAAGCCAGACTCTGCAGAGAAATGATTCCGAGTAAAGCAGCGGTGATAATCATTAAGGCAATCAGCACCTCAATAAGACTAAAACCTAAAGAGAATAAATGTTTATAGCACATGAAAACTAATTTACAACAATGTCAATAATTCCTTAATACCGTAAAAGGTACCGAAATCAATAAATAAGAATGCGTACACAGGGCTGTCCCGAGTTTTTTTATATTTTAATCATTGCCATGTATATGTGAAAATATGTAGAGAGATAACTATATTGATTTAAACCCCCTCCGCGGTATTCCCGGCATCCGCCCAAAGGCTCGCAGGATCTTCACTGCGGGTCCTGTCAGACTCCACTCAGGCCCCGTGCTCGTTACGCGTAATAGCAGGCGCATAGCACGGTTAGAGAGATTGTGCCGTGGAGCTGTTCAGGGCGCATGAGTGGAGCCGGTCCGCTTCACTGCGCGCGCGGCCTGAGTTCCGTCTGCCACCCGCGCTCATTGCGAATGGGCGGATGGCCGGGAATACCGCTATGTGCCCCGTCGAAGTTTTCCTCAGGAACGCATCCATGAAATCAGAGGCGAATCATCCCGCTATCCCAAACCAAAGTAGGGAAATTCAGGTAACGAATATAAGGTTTTACCCTTTAACAAGTGCCTTGTATAAAATCGTATCTATGATTCCAAAATAGGTAGTGACGACAATATGGTAAAATTGATTCAATGTGCAACTTAAGAAGGAGATACAGTCAGGTTATGGTTTATAAGGAATTATACAGATGAATTTTGGCTTTTTGCTTTTTTTGGGATCATAGATATGATTTACATGAGGCACTTGTTAAAGGGTAAAACCTTATATTCGTTACTGAATTGCCTACTTTGGTTTGGGATAGCGGGGATGATTGGTCTCTGATTTCATGGATGTGTTCCTGAGGAAAATTTTGACGGGGCACATAGCGGTATTCCCGGCCATCCGCCCATTCGCAATGAGCGCGGGTGGCAGACGGAACTCAGGCCGCGCGCGCAGTGAAGCGGACCGGCTCCACTCATGCGCCCTGAATAGTTTCACTGCACAATCTCTCTAACCGTGCTATGCGCCTGCTATTACGCGTAACGAGCACGGGGCCTGAGTGGAGTCTGACAGGACCCGCAGTGAAGATCCTGCGAGCCTTTGGGCGGATGCCGGGAATACCGCGGAGGGGGTTTAAATCAATATAGTTATCTCTCTACATATTTTCACGTACACATGGCAATGATTAAAATATAAAAAAACTCGGGACAGCCTTGATGCGTACAGGTCTGCGCTTGTACTTATTTAGCATTTTGCTATACTCAAAAGGATTAGGTTTTCGGAGTTATAGTGCCCAGTGACCGGTGAAAAGATCGCCGGTCAATGGGATGCCAGAACACCGAAAACCTAATCGTTTTGAGTATATAATGCCCGAAAAATTAGTAGCCAATCACGGAGAAAGAAAAATGCAACAAGAAATAGACGTTAAGCATAGTGCAAAATTACCTACCGCATTGTTTATAGAAACTTTATGTTTTCTTCCACATGTTACCATTGCACTGGTTTGCAAAGATTGGGGAAAAATTACTCTGGAATATATTTATTGGCAAATACGACTAAAGAACCGTTTTCCTGAATTACTGGCCTCCCAAAAATATAATGCTGATATTTTAAAAAGAATTTATCGTGTTTTATTTATTGTTACTCATTTAAAACTCAATGTGGATGATATTCTGGTAAAAGATATTGATGTCATTATAGAAAATCTTCCCGATATCAATCATTTGAGTCAGATATATCACTCTCAGCTTATTAAGCATTCCGATCAGAAAATAAAATATCATTTCTTGCAATTAGCAAATAAAGGCAAATTTCTTACTCCTAAAGCCATACAAACAATGGCTTTCAGTTACAAAAGGAATTCATTCAGTAACCCGGATCATACTTATCAAGAACTCCTTGAATCTTCTTATAAGGCTAATCAGGATTGGGAATCCGCTTATTCTTTAGGCGACTATTATAAGTGGATAAATGAAGTTCCCGCTAGCATAAAATGGTATGAAATTGCCGTAAGTATTATGGAAAATATGGAAGATAAAGTGAGTTATAAGAATTATTGTGTTCAAAAAGAGTTGGTGCGGCCATTATTGGGTCTTTATCTTACGCACGGAAAAAAACAGCAATATTATGATGTCATCAATAAATATCATTGTTTTAACGCAATATATGGTAACTGGGAATTTTTAAATGAAAATGGGCTCGTTGAGACTCCCCGGAGAGTTTTGCAAGAACGGTGGCATGGTCAAATGCTCGCAACGGAAGATAAAGAGGTTAAAAAAATATATGCGCATAATTTATTGACTCTTTATTCGCATACATCTCAGTCTGCGTCAACATTATTTCCCTGGTTAACCAGTTCGCAATTGAGAGAATTAAGCAATGAGTGCCGTCGCATTTTAGAACTTCCAACTGAATCCGAATGTATACATTCGCAATGGCTACTGAGTCGGGCTCCAGGATATTCTCCCTCTCAACCTTCGGGTAAGTCTTCTTCCCAATGCTTGATGATGTGATGCATCTCTCAGTTGAGGGTGGATGGTGGTTAAAATTTTCTTATTTTATGATGCCGCCTGATATCGGCCCATACACCTAAACTGGCGAAAATCATAATTAGAAACGGTAAAATGAGGCGCCAAATACTGTGCTGAGGAAAAATAGCTCTCATCATAGTATGTTGCAGCAAAATGGTTAAGCCTATTGAAAAAATCAAATAAATGAGACAAAGCAGCCAATAAACTGCTTCTTTGTGATGAAGTAATTGTTGAGGTTTTTTTGCAAGATGGGGTAGGGTGTCTATCAACCAGGCAACGGCTTTGTGGCGTAAGTTAGGAACATCCAGGGTATCCATTAGTATATAATAACCATCAAACTCCAGTAATGGATTTAAATTACGAAAAACCGATATGTAGCTAAAAATTCCAAATAACCAGAAAAAATTGGCTGCATAGGTATACCGATAAAAAATAATGGCTAAAATAAAAGCCAAGCCTCCTAAAATGGAATCATTATACATTCCTGCTAAATTAACCATCATGCGAGGCCCGCGCGTACTTAACCACATATCAGAAGTGTCCGTAAAGGCAATGGGTGCAATCCAATACCAGCCGACTCCAAAACGATGTACCTGATAACCGAAATGTTTGGTGGTGAAGGCATGTGACAGTTCATGTAAAAATATTGAGATAAAACTGATGGCAATTAAAAATAAAATAATACTGTGAATATCCGCGGTTTTGAAATTTTGCGTAACCTGAGGAGTAATGTAAATAAAACTCGCAATACCCAAAAGAAAAATTAAAAACAAAATCGACTGAGCCATTCGTGTGTAGAATATATGTCCCACTTTACGGTATAAATTAGTGACAAATTGATCAACGTTTTTTAACGAATAGGAAACTTCCATAACTTTGCTTATCGTTATCACTATTTTTTGCCACCAAGGTAAGTCGGTTTTATTGTTTATTTTAACTTTTATCTGTCCTTCTAATTGTACAAAATCGCTGGCGATTAAATTAGCTACTAAATTCTTCACCATCTCCAAAGAAAATATAAAAAAATTTTCGAATACACCCATAACAATTTCTTGCAAGGTGGTTTTTCCATCTAAACAGTTCCAGATGTAGAGTCCTACGCGCGAAAGCCGATAATAATGACCTTCCAGCGGATTTTTTAAAATAGTAATCATTTCTCCATCTGCCGTTTGTTGAGTAAATGTCTCAACTAAAGTATTTCTCTTCGGCCTGCTTCTTTCTATTAGTAGAGCCATCATCTCTCTAGCTACCTGGACATTGTGTGGGTAAAAACTTTCAAACTGTGCTTTTGAAATAGCGAGCAATTCACAATCCGTTGCTGCTTTTAGAGTGGCGTTACGTGGAGAATCGGTTAACAATGATGTTTCACCAAATATCATGAGAGGGGTAAGAGTCGCAATAACACGCTCGTCCTGTTCAGTTTTAAGCAATACATTTACTTCGCCGCTGCTAATTAAATAGCATTTATCACCCACTTCTCCCTGAGAAAAAATAACTGCGCCGGCTTTAACAGTGACTTTTTCTACAAGCTTTGCCAGTTCATGGATTTCTTGAGACGATAGTCCGGCGAAACTGCCGGCATTGCGGATGAGCTTGGCTTTTAGCATTAAGTCTGAAGCGCTCAACATCTCCGCATTCACCGCAGGCTGTTGTTGCAAAAATTGGTTTAATTGTTCGATGCTAATCGATAAGGCAGTAACAGGCTCTAAAGTGGTAACCGTGGCGGTGCGCAGACTTGTTTGTGAATAAAATCCGGTTGTCGATAAACCAATACTATCGCCCGCTGTTAAAAATGCAAGATGCAACCGTTTTCTATTTTGTTGTTTTGTAACTTCAGCATTGCCGGCAATAATTAAATAGATTCTGTCTATCACTTCGTTTTCGTGGACGATTGCTGTGTCTGCGGGAAATTGTTCTTCCTGCATCACCTGAGCCAATGCTGCCAGTTCGTTAGCCTTTAGCTTAGAAAAAATTTCGATTTCATTGAGTTTTTCTACTTTTTGTTGCAATAACATGATTATATATAGTCTCTAAAGTTGCATTAAAAGAGCCGTATTTCTAATAGCGATTTAAGTTAGAATCGATCTGATCTATCCAGGCTAGAATGCCGCCTTTAAGATAATATACTTCTTGATAGCTGCGTGATTTGAGTAATCTCGCAATACTTTCACTGCGGCTACCCATTTTACAGTACAAGACAATCGGCGTATTTTTACCAGCACAAAGTGCATGAGGATCGAATTCTCCGGACGGCATCAGCTCGCCGCCTATATTGCAAATAACACGCTCATAGTGCTCCCGCACATCAATCAAATATATTTTCCGGGTTGGATCATGTAACCAGGCTGATAATAATTGTGGCTCGATTTCTAACCCTAAATCTGCCGATTGCGACTCAGGCTCCTTAAACAAATCATACGACAGTTCTTGACGAGCACAGAGTGGACAATTTATATTTTTTTGCACGATGTACTCTTTAAATTGCATGTTCAACACATCAACCTGCAACAGCCGATCCACTAATGGTTTTCCCTTGCCGGTAATTAATTTAATAACCTCAGCCGCTTGAATAGAGCCAATAATGCCGGGCAAAACACCTAACACACCACTGATGTCACAATTCGGTGATAATTCAGACGGTGGAGGTTCTGCGTATAAACATCGATAGCAAGGGCCGTCTTGATAATTAAACACCCCAATCTGCCCTTGAAATTGAAAAATACTGCCGGAAACCAGCGGTTTTTTTAATAAAAAAGAAATATCATTAATCAAATAGCGGGTTTGATAATTATCGCAACCATCTACAATGATATCGTAAGGTTCGACCAAAGTTTTTGCATTGTCTTTTTGCAGCCTTTGTTCATAAGCATGAATTTGAATATGCGGGTTTTGCGCATGCAAATGATCATAGGCACAACGCACTTTAGGTTGACCAATATCGCTTTCATTGAATAATATTTGCCGATGCAAATTACTCATGGATACGCTGTCATCATCGACAATCCCCACCGTACCAACCCCTGCCGCGCACAAGTATTGTAGGACCGGTGAACCTAACCCGCCCGCGCCAATGCAAAGCACTTTTGCTTCCTTTAATCGTTCTTGTCCTTCAATACCAATGACCGGGAAATGACGCGCATAACGAGGAATTTCAGCTTTAGTCAGTTTCATCTGTTTATCCACCGACTAAAGAAGTAATAATTTCGACATTTGCATTGGCAGAAATCAGCTCTTTTGCATCGCGGATGCGGGCGTCCTGTTTATTAACATAAATGACGATATAGGGGCTGATATTTTGAGTTTTTGAGAACATAATCGGTTTTAGACGAGGAAATTCGCTTATTAACCGGTTTAGCAATTCTTCCAAACTACAATTACCAGGGATTTCCACCGTTTCATAGCCTTCCGTAAAACGCTGCAAAGAGGCGTGTAAATGTATTTTGCTCATATTATTTAATATATAGCTATAATTAGAATTATGCAAAAACCAATTTATCTCGATTATATGGCGACCACTCCGATAGACCCGACGGTTCAGAAAACCATGGTTCAATGCATCGAATCATTGGATTTAATGGGCAATCCCTCTTCTAAAATGCATTCCTATGGCAGAAAAGCGGCAACAATCATTGAAGAGGCGCGACGCGAGGTTGCCGCCTTAATTCACGCGAACCCAAAGCAAATTTATTGGACCTCAGGCGGCACTGAGGCCATTAACTGGGCAATCAAAGGTGTCGCTGGTTATTATGCACCACAAGGCAAGCATTTAATTACCGCCATGACCGAACATAAAGCAGTTTTGAGTGCTTTTGAGTATCTTTCCCGCACCGGTTTCGAGGTGACCTATTTGAAGGTTAAACAGAATGGTTTAATTGAACTTGACGAATTAAACAACAGCATACGCCCCGACACGATTTTGGTTTCCATTATGCACGTGAATAATGAAACCGGAGTCATTCAGGATATCCAGGCCATCGGTGAAATAACCCGAAAAAAAGGCGTTATTTTCCATGTTGACGCAGTGCAAAGCGTTGGGAAATTAGCCATAGATGTTCAACGGTTACCCATTGATTTGATATCGATGTCGGCGCATAAATTGTATGGCCCAAAGGGCGTGGGCGCTTTATATATTTCTCACCAGCCAAAAATTAGTTTGACCCCTTTAATTCATGGCGGTGGGCAAGAGCAGGGACAAAGATCAGGCACCCTGGCCACCCACCAAATTGCCGGTATGGGGACAGCTTTTGCCATCGCTCACCAACGGTTATCGGAAGACCAAAAACATCTGCGGCAACTCGCGGATTATTTTTGGGCTGGGTTAAAAAATATACCCGGCGTCCATTTACAGGGCGACGGCGCCTCCAGAGTGCCCCATTGTTTTAATATTGGTTTTGACCAGGTCAAGTCTCGGGACTTACTCAATCACTTGCAAGACCAAATAGCTGCCTCTCCTGGGTCCGCCTGTTCCTCCAGCGCAATTTCCCCTTCCCACGTGTTGACCGCTATGGGACTTTCGCCCACTCTGGCTTCGGAGGCCTTTCGTATCAGCTTTGGCCGTTATACCACGCAAGATAAGATAGAGGAGGCTCTGAAAGCCATAAGCCATGCTGTGGAACAGCTGCTCATTAAAGGAATTTAGATGATTTACAATCTCGGCGGCACTATTCGGGCCTGTACTCCCGAACAAACTTTAAATAAATTAAAACCCTTTTTACTCGATATTTTCGGCATCACGCGCATTGCAGATGTAACCGGTCTGGACACGATCGGCATTCCTGTCAGTATTTGTATTCGTCCAAATTCCAGGATTTTATCCACTTCACAAGGCAAAGGGATTACGACTGAACTTGCAGATATATCAGCGATCATGGAATCTATAGAAACCTGGCATGCGGAGCGAATTCAAGGGGAAAGAATTTTCAGCAGTTATGAACAGTTAGCGAAATCCCGGCAATTACCTCCCTTTGAGCATTTATTTCGAAGTTTTACCAGCTATCCGGATATTGTTTCCCGTGAGTTTACCTGGTTGCAAGTGATGGATATCATGGCCAATCAACCCGCTTATGTCCCTTATGCATTAATTGCCTTAGATTCCACAGCCATTCGGCCAGGTCAAGAATTGTTTCAAGGCACTTCTAATGGGCTTGCCGGTGGCAATACCCTTGAAGAAGCCATCTGTCATGGTCTGTATGAATCTATAGAAAGGGATTGTACGGCCAATTTTATTCAACTCAGCGAAGCAGAGCAATCACAGAGGCGGTTACGATTGGACACCATTCATTCTGAACATAATCAGGAATTGATCCGGCGCATTCATCAAGCAGAAATAGAACTCTATGTATTTGAAATAACGAATCGCTTTGGTATAGCCAGTTTTTATGCGGAAATTGACGATAAAAATTCTATTCGCGGCCTGGGCAGTTTTGGCGGATATGGCACACATCTTTCGCGTGAAGTGGCGTTATCTCGTGCTATTACAGAAGCCGTACAATCACGATTAACCATTATCGCTGGCTCTCGTGACGACTGTTTACCTTCGTTTTATTATGAAAATATCGGCAGACACATCGAATACGCTGGCTCTGAAATCCGGTCATTTCATGAATGCGCTAATACTGTAATACCTAATAGTTTTAAAGAATGTATTGCTTTATTACTCGCTAAACTTAAACAACAAAATATTAACCATGTTTTTGTGTATGACCATACGCGCCCGGAATTGGATATAGCGGTTGCCAATGTTATCGTGCCTGGATTGGATTTTGAATGGAAATCACATCGGATGGTGAGATAATGTCAAATATCCTGGTATTTCTAGGGCCTACTTTAACTATTAGCGAAGCTCGCCAGATTTTGCCAAAGGCCTGGTACCATGCACCCGTTGAAGGAGGAGATATTCTCCGTGTTCTAAGACTCAAGCCGGATTGCATCGTCATCATCGATGGCTATTATGAACAAAGGTCATCTGTTTGGCACAAAGAAATTTTATACGCGCTGGAGATCGGCATTCCAGTCATTGGCGCCGCCAGCATGGGGGCTTTACGGGCTGCCGAAATGCAATATTATGGCATGATTGGTGTTGGTAAAATTTATGAGGATTATTTTAATGGGATTTTGACTGGAGACGATGAAGTCGCCGTGCTACACCAAACGGGCGCAGGCGGTTATATTCCTTTGAATGAAGCGCTAGTCAATATTCGCGCGACGATTCAACAAGCTATCCAGGAAAAAATAATTACGGCCAGGCAGGGTAAGTCAATCATTCAAACCGCCAAAAGCTTGCATTATCCGCAACGCAGTATCGTTAAAGCCTGTCAATTACTCCCGGATGATTTTTCAGCATTGTTCGAATGGTTGAAATCCGGCAAACATATTAATCAAAAAAAATTAGACGCTCTGGCCGCATTGCATTTTGTTCATCAACATTTTCACAACATGAAGCCTTTGGCGCGAAAAAAGATGGAAAAAACGATATATATTAGAAAATTACTGATCGATGTCAACACCAGCACTTTTAATGAAAATTATGATTTTTTGCCACAACATGAAAAAGATTTAATCCATTTAAAAAAACAAAACCCAAACATATTTCGCCTGGTGAGCGAACTGGCGGAATTGCTGGCAATAACCTATGAATTGGGTAGTAGTAAGGCCCTACAACAACCTGTCAAATTGAAAGACTTAAACATCAAAAAATCTCTGGCTCATTATCAAAAAGACACCGCATTAACAATTATTTACTGGTGGGCGGCAGATATTCTAAATCAAAAAAATAAGGATACTCACCGCTTGGTGGAAAAATATCAACGTTGGACACAATTGATTTTTTGTCGAGACGAAACAGAAAGTGATAGTGTGTCCCGATTTATTGATCAATACGCCCTGCTTTGGTTTTGTCTGGACGAAATAACTAAAATGCTCCAGTTAAGAATTTCAATTGACGACATCCAGCAAAAAACAGGTCTTTTTATGGAAGCCAATCACATTTACTATAGAGAAGAATTGAAAGAATTTATCCTTAATAAAATATCCATGGAAGAATTCAATGAAATGCTGATGTCCCTGGCTTATTTACAAATCGTATTTAAAGCCAGAAATTTTGATTTTTTATTGCCTGAAAAAAATTTTTCTGTCATTAATTGGTTGCAAAAAGCTTATCATTCGATTCAATAAAACAATGGGTGTGATTCGTCACGCCACAGATAAAATCACACCCATAAACAATTATAGGACAACGCTAAAAACAAAATTTTTAGTCTCCTGGATAGGTTAAGTACTATAATTAGTCATAGGATAAAAGGCCAGGAAAAAATTTTAAAGCAACTGGAGAGAAATATGAATAATTTTGTAGATCACTCACATGTTATTGATTTAAATTATTTTTTTGATAAAAAAATCCAAATGATAAAAAAGATTATGATGTCGATAGCGCATGAGTTAGGTCAACAGTAATAGGATCGGATGAACATTATAAAATAGAGCCTGTCCCATTTAACGGCTTAATTGGGACAGGCTCTAAAAATAAGAGAATATTCTTACATCAACCTATAACAAGTATTAGACCACTTCAAGCCTCGTCATACTCAATCTTTTCCGTAACTCTTCACCACTTAAACCTTCAAAATCTTTAAAATTAAGCTTAAATATAGCGGATCGTTGTTTTTCGGGTAAATGAGACAGTTCTTTCACTATTTTTTCAATAGTGGCATAATTTGCCATTTTTTCCATTTTTTTCTCCTTTGTGATTTAACTTTCCTTTTAATTATAGTCCATTTTTTAAGACGCACAACAATTTATAATATCGGCCCATACGACTAAGAGGCGAAAATGACCCATACAATATGACGCGGCTATGCCCAAGCTTCTCAGTGCAAAATTTTGACTCCAATGTTGGTGCGCCTTAATTCCCAGCTCATCAGGCAGATTTTGAACTAATTTATTGTTGCAACTTTGTTGTTAAAGCGCTCAATATGTCAATGGGCAGCGGAAAAACGATGGTGGAACTTTTTTCTCCGGCGATATCTATCAATGTTTGCAGATAACGTAACTGAATCGCTTGCGGCTGTTTGGATAAAATCAGCGCGGCTTCCTGCAGTTTGGATGCAGCCTGTAATTCACCCTCGGCATGAATCACCCTCGCCCGCCGCTCGCGCTCCGCTTCAGCCTGGCGACCGATGGCCCGGATCATGCTTTCATCCAGATCGACTCGTTTGATTTCCACCGCCGTGACTTTAATGCCCCAGGCGTCGGTTGATCTATCCAGAATAGCCTGAATGCTGGTGTTTAGCATTTCCCGTTCCGCCAGCATCTGATCCAGTTCATATTGCCCAAGGACAGAACGCAAAGTGGTTTGCGCCAACTGACTGGTGGCCTCGTAAAAATCTTCCACCTGGATAATACATTTTTCAGGATCCACTACTCGAAAATAAATCACGGCGTTGACGCGCACCGAGACATTATCGCGAGAAATAACATCCTGGGTCGCCACATCCATGACTACTGTCCGCAGATGTACGCGCACCATCTGCTGAACAATGGGGATAACGATAATTAAACCTGGTCCTTTCACCTTCCAGAAACGGCCCAGCAGGAAAATAACGCCGCGTTCGTATTCTTTGAGGATTTTGATCGCACTCATTAAAATAATAATAATAAATATGACTGCCACATATAAAAAGATATTTGTCATCATCCGAATCCTCTTTAATTTTGGTTGTTCTCATCACTCGATAACGGCTTAACCAATAATTTAAGCCCTTTGATACCCGTCACTTTAACGCGTTGTCCAGCCTGTAAAGTTTTATTACCCAAAACCTGCCAACGCTCGCCACTCACATAAATCCAGACTTCACCGTGATCGATCATGACTTCGCCAATTTGTCCAATCATTCCCTCACGCCCAGTGACCACTGGACGACGGCGGGCGCGAATGGCGACTCCGACAATCCCCAGAAAAAATAACAGCGTCATTGCGGTGACCGCAACAATTAAGGGAATGGGTAATCTAAAACCTGTCACGCCCGGTTTTAGTAACATGATCGACCCCACTAAAAACGCGATAGTTCCGCCAATCCCCAAAGCTCCAAAGGTAGGAAAAAAAATCTCCGCAATAATAAATCCCAAACCGGCTATTATCAACGCGAAACCCGCATAATCAATGGGCAGTAGCTGAAAAGCGTATAGCGCCAATAATAACGCAATCAGGCCGGCAACACCAGGCATGATAAAACCAGGACTCATCAACTCGAAAAACAGGCCGTAAACGCCGATAATTAACAATATATAAGCGATGCTGGGATTAGTGATCACTCCCAGAAGCCGTGTGCGCCAATCCGGAACAACGTTGCGTATTGGCAGCCCCTGGGTATGAAGAGTTTGCATTTGCCCATGCACCGAAACCATTTTACCATTGGCTTTGGTTAATAAATCCGCTGGATCATTGGCTATTAAATCAATAACCTTCTGCTGTAAAGCCTCTTCTGCACTCAGACTGGCGGCTTTACTCACTGCCAATTCCGCCCATTCCGGATTTCGATGACGCAGTTCAGCCAGACTGCGTATATACGCCTGTGCATCCTGTCTGGTTTTTAATTCCTCCGTAGAGACTGAAGATTTTGCCTCTCCTCCGGCGACTCCGATACTGACCGGACTTGCTGCCCCTAAATTAGTACCCGGGGCCATGGCCGCAATATGACAGGCGTATAAAATATAGGTTCCCGCGCTGGCTGCGCGTGCACCACCAGGAAAAACATAACCCAGAACTGGAACCGGAGACTCCAGAATGTCCTGAATAATTTCCCGCATGGATTCACTGAGACCACCCGGCGTATCTATTTGCAAAATAATTGCTGAATTTTTTGCGGCGCCGGCTTGCAACAAACCGCGATGAATAAAATCCCCGGTGGCTGGTCCGATTGGACCCTTAATCTCCAGCAATTCCACGGACGGCGCAGGTTCAGCAGCCAGCACTTCGCACGCCGTAAACAACATAAATATGATTACTAAAATGCGGATACTGCGCATGTTTAATTTCCTCATAACTAACATTTCCAATCTCCCATCGCAACTTGCATAACTTCACTGCACAGAATAAACTTATCAGAAATTCTTGTTGAATTATAATTTATTTTTAAGTGTTACCATGCCCAATCATGCTCTCAATTTTAATCACGCGGAAGCGGAGCTTATCAATCAGGAATTATTTCATTTTTTAATTCCATCTGAGCGCGCATTATTATTGAACAGTGCCAAAAAATATACTCTCAAAAAAAATCAAATTCTGATGCGGGAGGGCGATCCCGCCAACAGTTTTTTCGTCATCTTAAATGGCAAGCTGAAAGTGACAAAACATACCAAAAAAAAGAAATTCGAATATGTACTGGCCTATCTAAACACCGGAGATACTGTCGGTGAAATGAGTTTAATCGAAAATGTTCCCAGAGGCGCAACTCTGAAAGCACTTAAAACCACGACCGTCCTTGAATTTGACATTCACCAAATTAAAAAATATCCGGAATTATACAATCGCTTGGGTCTTTTTTTAGCCAAAAAAACAGCGCGGCGATTACGTTTTCTCAGTGAAGTGACAGTGAAATCAATGGAAAAACGGTTGCAGGAAGCCCAAAAACGCACCGCCCTCGGATCGCTGATAGTCACAGTATTAACTTTAATTAGCTGCTATATGCTTAGTTTACAATTTTTGCACCATATACAATTACAATTGCCGGTAACCACCATTATTTCAGCTCCCATGGTCATCATCGTTGGGGTAATTATGATTCTGGTCATGAAAAGAAGCGGATTTCCATGGAAAACATATGGTGTCCGCTTCAAAAATTGGCGGCACGATATTATCGAAGCCCTGGTGATGTCCCTGCCGATTATAGTCATGCTCATGATCGCAAAATGGGCGGTTATTCATTTTGTTCTACATGACCCCAAGGCGCCACTCATTGAACCCAGTTCCAGCATGCCGCCTAATTATTTCTTTAATCCGCTGTATTATTGGATTAGCCTGACAGTTTACATTATTCTGGCGCCACTGCAGGAACTCATTGTCCGCGGTGGCCTGCAATCTGGTTTTTACGTATTTTTACGGGGCACAGAGAAAAAACGCCTGTGGATTGCGATTATTATTTCCAATTTAATTTTCTCATTGCCGCATTTGTACAATTCTCCCTATTTTGCATTTTTAGTATTAATTCCAGGTATTTTTTGGGGTTGGTTATATGCCCGGCAAAAAACCCTGGTCGGTGTTTCCGTTTCTCATATTTTTATCGGGGTGTGGATGGTTTTTGTTGTCGGCTTCGAACAGCTCATCAACCGGTTAGGAACACTTAACCTCTAAAATTAGGGAACGTTATGGAGACATTAGATTTAATAAACGAAAATGAGTTTGTACTGACGGTAAGGCTGCAACGGCCCGAGGTTAGAAACGCCATCAATTCTATGATGATGCGTGAACTCCTGTATTTATGGGAAACAGAAATTCCGCAACGCTCCCATTTACGTTGCGTTATTCTTACGGGCAGCGGCGATAAAGCGTTCTGCGCAGGAGCCGATTTAAAAGAGAGACTACGTATCAGCCTGGAATTGTGGCGGCAGCAACATCTGGCTTTACAACAGGCCATGTTGGCGCAAATGGCCTGCCCCATCCCTATTATCGCCGCGGTAAATGGCGTAGCGTTTGGCGGCGGTCTGGAGTTAGCATTAGCCTGTGATTTTATTTACGCGGCCAATACGGCCACTTTTGCGCAATCGGAAGTTAAACTCGGTCTTATGCCCGGGGCCATGGGCACTCAAAATTTGCCTCGCGCTTGTGGCATTCGCAAAGCCAAAGAGCTGAGTTTTAGCGGCGTAAGCTTTTCCGCCGATCAGGCCGCAGCATGGGGAATTGTTAACAGGGTTTTCGAGCCGAAAATATTAATGGAAGAAACATTAAAAATCGCCAATACTATCACACAGAATGCTCCTTTTGCCGTGCGCCAGGTAAAAAGGGCAATTAATGCATCCCCAACATTGGATATCAAGGCAGGATACCGGTTTGAACTGGAAGCTTATCAGCAGTTATTGCCAACGAAAGATCGCGTTGAAGGGATTCAGGCGTTTAATGAGAAACGCAAAGCAATTTTTACTGATGAATAAGGATGAAAAACCATGAGTCTTGGCAACCTTTATGACTCCATTGCAAAATATTATGCCCATATAGATTTTTTTCAGATAAATTCTTCGGCCTTGATGGCCGCCATGGAACAATTACAGCTGTCAGACGCACTGACAGACGGCGGCCAGCAGGTTCTTGACCTCGGCAGTGGCGATGGTAAATTATTGATGCTTGTCCACGAAATTTATCCAGCCGCGCAACTGGTCGCTGTCGATGCTTCAGCAGACATGTTAAACCTGGCGAAAGCCAAATTTCCCCGCATTAGCACGGTTCAAACCAGCATTACCCAAGTGGACCAGAGATTCCCACACCATCAATTTGATCTGGTCACCGCCAGCTTTGTCTGCTCCTACGTGGGATTGCCGGTACTGTTAGCACAAGCAGACTATCTGTTGAAAAAAAACGGCTATTTTTTGCTAATTACCACCACCATGGAAGCTTTTCCGGGGGTGCAAAAACACGTGGAACAGCTCGGTGCAAGCAACAACCTCTTTAAAAAGCTGCTTTGCTGGTGGATGAAAAAAACGCTGCAAAAAGTGAAGGCTCCAAAAAATTTCGACGATATAAAACATCATGCGCAATCCAAAAGCTTTGAAGTGGTGCAACGCCGGCAATTGCTCACGCCGATGGTTTTTAATAACCGGCAGGAAGGCCAGGATTTTGCGGAAAAAGGCGGTTGGGCGATTAGCCTGGTCGATTACCCATGGATGCCCGTCAGGCTTTTAAAAAAAATTGCGATAAAATCGCTGGATTATGTGACCTTTCCCTTCCACGACCAGATGGTCGTGGAGGTAGTGTTATTGAAAAAGTAACCATTCACCATGTAGAGGGGAACGCCCACTTTTGACTCAGGTTTGACGAAAAATCGTGCTCAAAATGCTCACATACCTGTTACCCCCCGCCTCACCCACCGTGTCTCGCGACCAGACGCTCAGCCGTGGATAACTCACTGCCCTTCGCCTTCCGGACGAAGGACTTAACGCGAGTTACCCACCGCTTCGCTCGCAGCAATTCCCGGTGAATTTTAACTATTTGATTTAACAAATTAAATCACCCTTATAAAAAAATAATTTTCGTAGAAAATTATCCCCGCGATGGGGGATCGCAAGGGGGAGAATCGCGATTCTCCCCCTTCATTCCGAGCATCGGCTCCGCCGAGCGCAGGATAAAAACAGGAAGCAATTTTCGCTGTACTCAGCGGGAATTGCTGGACATTTCTATTTTGGATTGACACTGTCTGCGATAACCGTTGAAAATTTATTTTAAATATGTTATTAATCTATACTTATAAATAAATAATTAATTTGGTTAGATATTATACTGAAATGGAAAAAATTTAGATATTGTGAAAAATTTTTTTAAATACTTATCAGGGAGATCAAAAATGAAGCGCTATCCAGCAGCCGCAATAGCTAATTTTTTTATTCAGAAGGGAATTTCTGAAAATAACGATTTAACTCTAATGAAGCTTAATAAGCTAATTTATATAGCCCATGGCACAAACCTTGCCGCTAATGATTCCCCCCTGATTGATGAACTAGTACAGGCATGGAAATTTGGTCCAGTTGTAAGCAGTATTTACCATAAATTAAAATATTTTGGCATGTTTAAAATTACAGATGAAATTCCAGAGATTGATCTGGATGATCATGGAAGAATAGTTGAAAACAACTATAAAATTGATAACAAAAATATTCTGCGTTTATTAACCAAAACTTGGGATAATTATAAAAAATATAGCGGATTCCAATTATCGAATTGGACTCACTTACCGGAAAGCCCCTGGTATAAGGTTTGGTTTGAAGACGGCGGAAAAAACCAAAGAGAAAAGCCAATACCTAATGAATTAATAAAAAATTATTTTTTAACTTTAGGTTAAAAAATAATGACTGATGAGGCAATCGAAAAGGTTAAAAAATCGTTAGACGAAAAAATATCGAATGAATTCAATAATGATGATTTTACCAAAACAGAAACCAGGACTTTACTTGACGATCATCCCGAATATATTAGAGCTCATATTTATAGGGCTCAATTATTTAATGATAGAATAAAAGAAGACACCGCTCGACTGCTTGATGAAAGAAAATCCAGAAAATGGTATGGGCGAACTATATTTGGTTTTGTAGCAATTTATATAGGCGCTGTGCTTTTTGTCGTGGCCTGTAATCCTCATTTATCAGAAAAAGTAGAAATTGCATTATTAGGAAGCGCAAACATAAATATTATCGGATTATTGATGGGCGTGGTTCATTATCTCTTTCCAAAGCCAAAAATATAATTTTTAACAGAAATTCTCAGAGGGTTAACTAAAAGATTTCACTGGGATATATCCTACATAGTCAACTATTGTCTCATTGATCGGTTTGGGAAATATTCCAAACTTAGAAATTTGTTGGACAGCCCTGGATTTTTGCAAAAACAGTTTTCTGTATTCAGTGGCGTCCCAATCTATTTCAGTGAAGTCTCCACGTTGTGATAAGGACAGAACTTCTTGACATAATTTATTAACGATCTCAAAATTAAAATTCGTAAGCCGGATTACCTGATGCATCACCGGGTTCCTTAACTCTCTTTTGCAGGAACTAACCAAATCAACTCTTTTCCCGTTTTCTGGTGTCTCGTGTATATACATATCCCCACAAGAGATTAGCAACACCTCTAAAACAAGCCATAAATCAGCAAAATGCTCTTGTACTGTTTTTTCTAAATGAGATGAAAATTTATCTTCTAAAAAATATTCACTGTTGACGATTTTTGTATAAAGATCCGCTATTACCCGTAGGATAAAACTCAGTAAATCATAATCATGAATAATTGGAGTAAATTCAAGATTTACCAATCCAGCATGAAATTCTACAAGTATTTTGAACAGCTTAGTGTCGTCCAGACAGAAAGAATTCAGGGACGATTGTTCAATTAAATTTTTAGCAATTTCCGATACTGCTTCTATAACTCCTGTCTTTAATTTATTTGAATACATTTTTCCTATTAATAATTTCGGTAAAACTGTATGCCGTATCATTGAATTAAATTCTTTGCGTACTTTTTCCGACACTAAAAAATTATATTTTTTGGAATTTTCAAAAAGATCCAGAATAAATATTAATAATTTCGCATGACGTAAAAACGCTTCTTCCGGATTCCGGGGTTCGCTGTAAAAAGCCTGGTTTATTGCGATGAGATCATATTTTTCTTCATGCCGGACCTTAACTTCAGATTCAACTTTAGTCTCAGTTTTATTTTCTACTGCAACTATAGTCCTCTTCTTATTCTTATCGCTTGGCGAGTAATTGATTGATGATTTTATTTCTAATTTTTCTTCATTTTCTTTTTTTTCTTTTACCACTGTTTGCAGATTATCTAATAAATTTTCCCATTGTTGTAAGTTAAGAGTAGCATTGTCTCTTAAAATTCTCTGTGCTTTGGGAGTCAATTGACAGCCACGGGCAATTAATTCTTTAGCAAAACCTTCCGGCGGATTTGGCAATTTTAGAATTTTACAGAGCGCATTTTCACCATCTTCATCATTCATATTAGTTTTTATATGACTGAAATCTAATAAAGACGCTGCTAATTTAAGTTGCCTGGTTGCACAAGCCAGCATTAGCGCATTCTCACTCTTTCTATTTAATGTATTAACTCCCTGGGGATAAGTATTTTTCAAAACACTCACCACAAATTGTGCGCTAACAGGCCGTTCGTCGCGAATGAGACATAAGAGAAGTGGTTCCTGGTTTTTACTCCACAGTGTCTTTAACGGCTCATCATAATCCAATAAATAATTAATTAAAAAAGCTTTAATCGCATCATCCGAACCATTCTCGATTAGCAATTCTAATTTTTGTTGTAAATGAGTTGACAACAAATTAAAAATGTCTGATGAATTTTGACGTTTTGCAATTAATAATGCTGTCGTTTGACCCTTAGAGCGATCAGTAGCGTTAACATCGATGTTATTGAGGCTCAACAAATACTTAACAATGTCGATTTTTCCGTGTTCTACTGCCACCATAAGCGGGGTCAACCCTTTTTCATCGTAATCATTGTAATCAACCACCATTGCCAATCTTTGACATTCGGATAAATCACCTTCACGGCAAGCTTTTATAAATTGTTGAAATTCAGCAAATTTTTTTGGTTTTTCTTCTTCCGTATCTTTTAGTTCTTGACGTTTCGCATCTGCTTTAGTTTCCGCACGTGGTGACTGTTTCTTCTCATTTCGATGTAAGGGCGGTCTATGCTGCACCCGCTTAAATTGTAAAAAAAATGTGGGTATCCCTATAAGAGCGACGACTCCTAATATCTTGAGTATCGTTGACAGATAAGAATAAACATAAGGATAAGAATCCTCCTTAACGGGATTCAACAGATCCTTTAAATAATTTTTTCCAGTCGCACTAGCAAGCTGCCAAGGGGTGTTGCCATCACCACCTATAGTCAAATTGGCGCCCAGGTCTATAAAAATTTTAACGATGTCTTTAATGCGCTCTTCAGTGCCAACAGATGAATTGCTGGAAGAAAAAATAGCCGTATTGATGCTACAAAAATAATTTAATATAGGCCGGAAATAGCCTTGATAAGGAAATGGCTCGTTAATATCTGCTCCATGTTCTATCAATAGAGAAATAATACTACGAATATAATCGAGTGAATGAGATGAAATAGCAGCAAATCCAATAAGACCAGGAAATATTGCATGCGTTTTATAATCTTTGTGAAAACCCGGGTGAGCCCTCCCTTCAGTTAGCAGCAGTTCTATGAATGGAGGCGGACATCCCTGGAAAATACAATATTGTTGAATAGTTTTAACAAATGGGATTGGAGGTCCAATATGTAAGGGTTTCAAATACAACGTACTATTCATTTCCAACAAATAAAGGAGTATCTGTAATCTATGTATTTCTGATATGGTTTGGACTGCTGCCGACGAAAATAGAGATAATATCGGGGTTATTATTCCTCGTCCGGAATTATATTCTCCTATGGCGTCGAGTTCCCTTCCACTCAAAGGAGGGTTTAAATTTTTCACGGATCCTAATAAGCTTAAAATCAAAAGGGGGCGGCTATTGAATAATGCATGGGCAAAAAAATGCCGACTATTTCCATTAAAATCAATTTTTTCTGCGGCTAATGTGGGCAATTTTTCGAAAATATCTTCTACCCTTTGAATAACTTGCTCGGACTCCGGTTGATGCGGATCGAGAGCCGGCACGATGGTGTGATCAATTTCTTGCTGAGTTATATTTGGATTGTGTTTTTCTAAAGGAACCGTTAGCAGAGGTATTAAAAAATCATTGCCATTTCTACGGGCGTTATCCAAGGGTGAATAACCTTGGCTATCTGTGATAGAAAGATCCGCTCCGTATTTAATTAATAGTTTAACCCTATTCTTAATGTGTCGTTTGTACTCCTTGTTTGGCATCGGTGGATTAAAGCTATTGGTCACTCTCGTAAAGTCATTGACAATAGTGCTAACAATTCCTTTTTCCGGATGGAAAATGGGCTCATTAATATCAGCACCCTTTTCAATGAGTAATTGAATCAGCTGCCCGGTTTCTTTTAAAGAACGCCGAACCGAAACCGCCATACCAATCGGAGCCGAAGTGCATATTGAGATACGCTGTATATAATCCGGATCGAGTCCAGCCGATAAGCCCGAAAGGTCAAGAATTAAATTAATAATTTCTAATGAGGAACGGTGATATATGGCATATTGCAATGCAGACGTCCTATAACCCGGCTCAGAGGCTAACACAAGATTGGTGTTCATTTGCAATAACAGTGTGGCAACCTCTGCATGGTCTTTCAGAGATGAAGTATCTTCTATCACATACTCCAAAGGAAATTTGTTCTGAGGTGAGGCGATGATATCGAAATTTATGCCTCTAATGTCAGGATGATCCGTTTGAATGGATTTGAGTAAAGGGATCACTAAATCGTCACGGCCCTTTTTAAAGGCGTGGTGCAAGAATGTTGTATGAATTCCATCATAATAAAATGACATGCCGGCCAAGGGCGTTCCAGGAGATTGTTGGGGGAATTCTCCCATTTGTTTTAGCAAATCCTCAGTGTTGTCAATCTCAGAGTCTAAAGTTAGGTGTGCCAGATTTTCAAAACTCGGCCTATGCTCACCGGAAACAAAACTTTGTGCTTCTGCTGAAGGAGAGAAACCGATCAGTGGCTGCACCCCATCCTCAATACCAGAACGGGGAAGGATCAGCGGAATAGTACGGTTAAAAATAGTAGAATGGGTATGAACAACTTGAATGAATATCCACCAGTTAATAAAACGCATTTTTAATTCCTTATTTTGTTATGTACTTATTTCAAATTTTTATTAACATAGCAGCTTTTAGTCACTAAGGCAATTTAACTTTTATTTCTTATTATGGTCAAATATTTGATATGAGCAAAACATCGAGCCTGTTGCCATTCCGGATTTTTATAAGACGGCTGGTACGCAATATTCTGGGGGGATTGGTATTCATCGTTGTTGCCCTGGCGATCGGTATGTACGGGTATCACCATTTTGAAAGCATGACGTGGATAGATTCTTTTGCCAATGCTTCAATGATACTCTCGGGCATGGGTCCTTTTGGCCCTCTCAAAACATTTTCAGGTAAAATTTTCGCCGGATGCTACGCACTATTCAGCGGTTTATCATTTATTCTAATCGTGGGTATTGTCCTTGCGCCCGTTGTTCGCCGTTTCTTACACAAGTTTCATTTAGAAATTGAGAAATGATTCGCGGCGCCTACAATATTTTACCGTTCTTCATGAATTTTAGCGGCGAGAATTTCTATTTTCTCTATGGCCGGGGGCTTCGACAGAAGTTCTTCGGCACTGGCCATCAGCGCGTTGGCAAGAGCGCCTGAAAGATGAGCCTGCCGGCTGGCCTCATTGGCAAAGGTATCAAAAATACCATACTTCGAGGTCCCCAAACGAATAGCATACCAGGTCACCGTTCCGGTTTCCTCCTGCACCACCGGCAAGCCTTTTTGCAGAAAAAGTTCAAGCTCCTTTTCCTTACCAGGTTTCGCTTCCAGATAAACCCACAGGGCTAATTTAATCATATTTATCTCCTTGAAATTCCAGCCATTCCCGCTGTGTACAGCGGCAATGGCTTCCTGTTTATATCCTGCGCATCGGCAAAGCCGATTGCTCGGAATGAAGGGGGAGCGCTGCGCGCTGCTCCCCCTTGCAATCCCCCATCGCGCAGAGTATTTTCTGCGAAAATTATATTCTATTTTCGCGCTGCCGGAAATGTCCTAGTACCCTTGGGGGTATCCTCAACCTCAAGACCCATATTTATTAATTGTTGACGGATGGAATCTGCTTTCGCCCAGTCTTTCTGAGCGCGGGCAATATCGCGGTCGGACTTGAGACGCTCGATTTCCATCGATTCATCATCAGAACGGGCGGATTTTAAAAAATTTGGTTCCTGCAAAATACCTAAAATTCCCCCCATTTTACGCACAGTTCTTGCTAATATCGCGGCTTGCGCAAGATGATTATCTCGTCTCAAAATATTAATTTTTCCGCAAACATCTCCAATATGAGCCAACGCGACAGAAGTATTGAAATCATCATTCATAATCTTAACAAATTCTTCGTAAGCGTGAGTAGCATCCGCTGTATCAGGAATATTTTCCGGTGGATCAATAAGGCCATCTATACTTCTATAAAAGCGCCATAAACGAATTTTAGCTTCATCTAAACTACTGTGAGTATAATCAGCCGGCCGACTATAAAGACTGTTCATCATAAAAAAACGTAATTCTTCAGGACGATGTTTCTCTAATGCATCACGAATAGTCAGGAAATTATTCAGTGATTTCGACATTTTCTCGCCATTGACTTGCAACAACCCGACGTGCATCCACAGCTGCGCGAAATGCTTGCCGCAGGCGGCTTCGGATTGGGCGATCTCGTTTTCGTGATGGGGAAATTTTAAATCCATGCCACCGCCATGAATGTCAAATGGCTGACCCAGTAAATCCGTCGCCATCGCTGAGCATTCAATATGCCAACCGGGTCTACCCTCACCCCATGGCGAAGACCAATGCGGTTCGCCAGGCTTGGCAATTTTCCATAACGCAAAATCCAGACGGTCCGCCAACAATTTTTCAACGGTATTTCCAGATAATTTCCCATATTCCCGAAATTTCCGGACGTTAAATAACACATCGCCTTTTTCATCGCCACTCTCGGCGACATAGGCATAGCCCTGATCCATTAATCGCTGAATTAAAGCCAGCATTTGCGGAATGTACTCAGTAGCGCGCGGTTCCCTATCCGGTGGTAATAATCCCAAAGCTTTTTCATCTTCGTGCTGCGCATCGACAAAACGTTGCGTCAGCGCGTCGATGGGCTCGTGATTCTCCTGGGCGCGCTTAATGATTTTATCGTCAATATCCGTAATGTTATGGACGTAAGTCACCTCATAACCCTGGCTGCGTAGGTAACGCACCACAATGTCAAACATGATCATCGAGCGCGCATGGCCGATATGGGAATAATCGTAAACGGTATTTCCGCAGACATAAATTCCAATTTTCCCAGGAACAATGGGTTTAAATTCCTCTTTCCGGCCGGTAAGACTGTTATAAATTTTCAGCACGATGTTTTGCCCCCAATAAACGTTGTTTAATTTTTTCCGGTTCGATTAAAACCATTAGTTTGCCAAGCTCCGGGCCGTGCGGTTCCCCAGTCAGCGCCAGCCGCAATGGCTGAAATAGCATTTGACCTTTTATATTCAATTCCGTTTTTAAATGTTCCAGAATCTTCCGGGCATCTGAGCCGTAACGTTCAAATGCCGCCAGCGCCTGCGCAAAATACCGGGGGTCGGAGACGGTCTGCAAATCCCGAACCGTTATTTCGTCTTCAAAAATAATTTTCGCCCAGCGATAGGCATCGCCAGGGAACAGAATATTCGGCCTGATCACTTCTATAAAAGGATCGCGCTGATTCTCCGGCAGGGATGAAAAAAACTCAATTCCGAGCCAGTTCCACATTTCCTCAGTACTCAAATGATCAACCGCTTTTTTTTGCCAGAACAATATTTGCGCGGGATTATACTTCGCAGGAGATTGACCGAGAGATGCCAACTTAAATTGCGCAGCCAATTCGTCTTTGGAAAGCAGTTCATCATGACCATAATAATGCCCCAGCCGCGCCAGATAATTGATGATCGCCAACGGTAAATATCCCTCGCCGCGTAATTCTACCAACGACCGGCTGCCATGCCGCTTGGATAATAGCGTGCCGTCCGGAGCTAAAATCAGCGAAATATGCCCATATTCAGGGATAGGTAATCCCAATGTCTCAAGGATTAAAATTTGCCGCGGTGTATTGGCGACATGATCTTCGCCGCGCAACACATGAGTGACTTCCATCAAAGCATCGTCAATCGCATTGCAATACAAAAAGGGAGCAGTGCCGTCGGCGCGTCGAATAATAAAATCGCCCAGATCTTCACTCTTAAAACATTGTTCGCCACGAACCAGATCGATAAAACGAGTCTCCTGACGTAAAGGGACACGGAAACGCAAAGTCGGCTTAACGCCCTGCGCCAGTTTCGCTTCAATCTGTTCCTGAGTTAAATTTTGACAAGTGCCAGGATATCGCGGCGGTTTCCCCGATGAGCGCTGAATTTTCCGCACCAGCGCCAACTCTTCTTCACTACAAAAGCAGGGATAAGCCGCGCCCATAGCTTCCAGCCGTTGGTAATAATCATCATAAATGGCCGAACGCATGGATTGATAATAAGGACCCTTACCCTTGTCGTGGCCCGGCCCTTCCTGCCAATCCAAACCCAGCCACAGCAGATCCTTTTCCAGCTGAATCGTATACTGCTCTTCGGAACGTTGCTGATCTGTATCTTCAATACGCAGCAAAAAACAACCTTTCCGGCTTGTGGCCCACAAGGCGCTAAATAACGCCGTACGTAAATTACCTAAATGCAACAAACCCGTGGGACTTGGGCAGAAACGTGTTTTAAGATTATCTAAAGTTGAAACCATAAAAACTCTCCGTTTTTCGCAGAAAATACCTTACGCTATGGGGGTTCGCAAGGGGGAGCAGCGCGCAGCGCTCCCCCTTCATTCCGAGCATCGGCTCCGCCGAGCGCAGGATCAAAACAGAAAGCGGGTACCGCTGTACTCAGCGGGAGCCGCTAAAATTTTATCACACTGCTTTTCAGATTACTTATTTTACTATATATTTGTCGTATATATTAGAATAATCAAATGGAGCATCTGACTGTGACCAAAAAAACCGCCCAATTAATCATTGACAAGCAGACTATCGATTTTCCTGTACTGGCAGGCTCTCTTGGACCTAATGTCCTTGATGTTAAGAATCTCGTTAATTACGGTCATTATACTTTTGATCCCGGTTTTTATTCCACAGCATCGTGCGAGTCTAAAATCACCTATATCGATGGCGATGAAGGGATACTGCTCTATCGCGGCTATCCGATCGACCAGCTCGCTGACCACAGCGACTATATGGAAGTCTGTTACCTGTTGATGAACGGCGAACTCCCCACCCAAACCCAAAAAGATGAATTTGTCGCGCAAATAAAACGTAATTCCGGGGTACATGAACAGATCACGCATTTTTTTAACGGCTTTCGCCGGGATGCGCACCCAATGGCGATAATGGTCGGAGTCGTCGGCGCGTTATCTGCTTTTTATCACGATTCGCTGGATATTCATCAGGCCGATCATCGTCTCACCTCTGCGTTTCGCCTGATTGGAAAAATGCCCACCATCGCCGCCATGAGTTATAAATTTTCTATCGGCGAGCCCTTTGTCCACCCAAAACAAAACCTGAGCTATTCAGAAAATTTCCTCAATATGATGTTTGCCACACCTTATGAAGACTGGTCCTGTAACCCCATTTTCAGCCGCGCTATGGACCGAATATTCACGTTGCACGCTGACCACGAACAAAACGCATCCACTTCCACGGTGCGGGTGGCGGGTTCGACAGGCGCCAACCCCTTCGCCTGTATTTCCGCCGGCATTGGCGCCTTATGGGGGCCCGCTCACGGCGGCGCCAACGAGGCCTGTTTGAAAATGCTGAATGAAATCGGGGACGAAACCCGTATTAATGAATATATTAAACGCGCCAAGGATAAAGACGATCCTTTCCGCCTCATGGGGTTTGGCCACCGCGTTTATAAGAATTACGATCCCAGAGCGCGCGTTATGCGGGAGACCTGCCATGAAGTACTCGAAGCCACCGGCAGACAGGACGAAGCTATCTTTAAACTGGCTCTTAAACTGGAAAAAATCGCCCTGGAAGATCCCTATTTTATCGACAAAAAATTGTATCCTAACGTAGACTTTTATTCGGGTATTACTTTAAGTGCGCTGGGCATCCCCACCAATATGTTTACAGTGATATTTGCAGTCGCCAGAACCGTGGGCTGGATTTCGCACTGGATGGAAATGATCAGCGATCCTAACCACCGTCTTGCCCGCCCCCGTCAACTTTACACCGGTCCTCAATCTCGGGACTTTATTGATATTACGGATCGTTCATAGTTTCCAGATACTTTATACACATGTATCTGTTTTGATTGAGGGTGGTTTCATAAGTTGGAAATAATCTTTAAATAAATATTTTAAGCCAATGATTTTAAAATAAATATTCCTATAATAAACTATCTGCCCGCGTCTTCAGGGACGATATAAAACAGAGACTTAACTGATGTATTTGAAACTTTTACACAAACTTATCCACAGGAATTTATTATGAATTCCCTCAACGAATTTGAGATTATTCAGCAGTTTTTTAACCTGCGGGTCAAAAATGTCAACCGGTTTCCTTTAGGAATTGGCGATGACGCCGCCCTGATTTCCCCACCCGAGGGGCAGGAACTCGTCACCTCCATTGATACTCTTGTCGCCGGCACTCATTTCCTTCCCCATAGCGATCCGAATGACCTCGGCTACAAATCTTTGGCAGTCAGTTTGAGTGATCTGGCCGCGATGGGGGCGGAACCTTCGGCTGTCCTTCTGGCCTTGACACTCCCGGACATTGATGAATCATGGTTAACGAATTTTACCAATGGATTCTTTAACTTAGCAGAACAATATCAGGTAGAACTTCTGGGTGGAAACCTGACGCGTGGCCCACTTTCGATCAGCACCGTCATCTTTGGCTGGACGCCCGCGGGCCAAGCCTTGCGGCGAAGCGGCGCAAAACCAGGCGATGACATTTATGTCACCGGTAGTTTAGGGGAAGCGGGTTTGGCCCTGCAACGACTATTGTCCGGCCATGCGCTGTCGCCGGAATTGCATCAGCGTTTTTTTCGTCCCCGGCCTCGCGTTCAAACCGGGATGATGTTAAGAGAAATCGCAACCGCGGCGATTGATATTTCCGACGGCCTTGCCGCCGATTTGAGCAAATTGCTTGCCGCCAGTGGCGTGGGCGGCGATATTCAGACAGAACGCTTGCCCATCTCCCCTGCGATGCGCCGGCAATGCACAAATGAACAGGCGCTTCAATGGGCGCTCACGGCTGGAGAGGATTACGAACTTTGCTTTACCGCCTCCCACTCTGCCCGTCCTGTGATTGAAAGGATGTCCACTTCGATTTGCGGGGTACATCGTCTGGGGAGCGTCAACCAGGAACCCGGCTTAAAAATTTGGGGAGTGAATGGTAAACTGCTCAGAACACCAACCCTGGGATTTCAACATTTTTAATTAGGCAATGGCATGACTCAAACGTCACTCAGAACCATTTGGACTAACCCTATCCACTTTATTGCCTGCGCCTTCGGTTTTGGCGCTTTGCCGTGGATGCCCGGCACATGGGCCACCCTGGCGGCAATACCTATTGTTCTAGCCCTGAAACAATTCCCGGAATGGACTTATATCGGCGTTACCGCCGTTATGGTGGTTCTGGGAGTCTATGTCTGCGGTGTTTTCAATCGTGATATCGGCGCTCTGGACCATCCCGCCTGCGCATGGGACGAGATGGCCAGTTTTCCGCTGGTGATGATTGGAGTACCGCCCACCTGGTATTATCTCGCTCTTGCCTTTGTATTGTTCCGCTTTTTAGATATTATCAAACCGTGGCCGATCAGCTGGTGCGACCAGCATATTCACGGCGGCATCGGCGTGATGCTGGACGATGTCATTGCCGCATTGCTGGCGCTGGCAATCATGCACCTCACCGTTTGGCTAATATTCATGCGGTGAATGGAAACACTTAGGATTATAAAACCATGATTAATTTAAGTAACATAAGTTTACATTTAGGGTCCCGGTTATTATTTGAAGATGTCAATCTAACGATTTTTGATCAGCAAAAAGTAGCGCTGGTCGGCGCCAACGGCAGCGGCAAATCCAGTTTTTTTAAATTATTACTCGGCGAATACCAGCCGGATGGCGGCCAGGTTAATATACCCAAAAATTTGCGCCTGGCCCATCTCGCCCAGGATGTGCCGCCATTAGCGAAATCAGCGCTGGATTTTGTGCTGGACGGAGACAGTACCCTTCGCAAGATTGAGCATTCGCTGCAACTTGCCGAACAACAAGAAAACCACCAGCAAATTGCAATTTTGCATGAAAAATTTGCCGAAATAGACGGTTACAGCGCGCCGGCGCGAGCGGCTAAACTACTCGACGGACTCGGTTTTAATACCGCCGCGCAGCAGAAAGCTGTCAAGGATTTTTCCGGTGGCTGGCGGACGCGGCTGAATCTGGCGCAAACCCTGATGTGTCCCGCAGACATGCTGCTACTGGACGAACCCACCAATCATTTAGACCTTGATGCGATATTGTGGCTGGAAAAATGGCTGCAAAAATTTCCCGGGACTCTGCTAATTATTTCTCATGACCGGGTGTTCCTGGATAATTGTGTCGATCAAATCATTCACGTCGATAATCATCAACTAAAAATTTACAGCGGCAATTATTCCGCTTTCGAAAAGCTTCGCGCTGAACAACTTGCCCTGCAGCAAAAAATGCATGAAAAACAGCAACGGCAGATCGCGCACATGATGGATTTTGTCAATCGATTTAAAGCCAAGGCGTCCAAAGCGAAACAGGCTCAGAGCCGCCTGAAAGCAATCCAAAAAATAGATTTAATCGCTGCCGCACAGGTCGATTCGCTCTTTAATTTTGAGTTTCCTGAAATCGAACCGCCGCCCAATCCATTATTGACGCTGACCGACGTTACCCTTGGCTATCCACCCCACATACCCATTTTGCAGAAAGTGAATCTGCAGATTTACCCCGGCATGCGCATGGGTTTACTGGGTCCGAATGGCGCAGGTAAATCGACGCTGATTAAAGCCTTGTCCGGTCAATTAAAACCATTGCACGGCAATTGTTATATCGCCGATAAAGTAAAACTTGGATACTATGCGCAACATCAACTGGAGCAGTTGAACTTTTCCCAAAGCCCAATATGGCATTTGCAAAAACTGGCCCCCGCAGAACAAAGCAGTCGTTTACGGCAATTTCTCGGCGGCTTTGGCTTTTCCGGCGATATGGCGCTATCGTGCATAGAGAATTTTTCCGGCGGCGAGAAAGCCCGTTTAGCATTAGCTTTATTAGTGTGGCAGGCGCCCAATCTGTTATTACTGGATGAACCGACCAATCATCTGGACCTTGAAATGCGTAACGCATTGACTATGGCGCTGCAAAGTTACCAGGGAGCGCTGGTATTGGTCTCCCACGATCGTTATTTAATTCAAACAGCCACCGACGAATTATTTTTAGTAGCCGATCATACGCTTAAACCTTTCAGTGGTGATTTAAACGATTATCAAAAATGGTTATTCACCCAGCGTGAGCAAAAACCTTCGGCTCCCAGTGCAAAAAGCCCCGGAGAAAAAAGAAAGCTTCAGGAACAGGCCGAAAAACTGGAAAAACAATTACAAAAATTTCAGACTGAAAAAATTCGTCTGGACGAACAACTCGGCGACAGTTCTCTTTACCAGCCGGGCCAAAAATCCCAACTCGACAAACTTCTGCAATTACAACGGCAACTGCAAAAAAAAATTAACGAAACCGAAGCATTGTGGATACAAATCTCCGAGCAGCTTTAGGAATTCATGTTTATGATAATTAGTTCCCACGATTCTGAAAATTCTTTCAGTGAAAGGCCATCGGATGAGATTCAAATAATTGAAACTCTGCCTGTAAAAAACGAAGAAAAAATCCTATCCCCTTACAAGCGGCACTTTTATAAAACTTTGACGGTCGGTTGTATTATTCTGGATACGCCGTATGCCTTTGTTTTAATAGTCGCTATTTTTGGCGCTCTGCGTTATTTACTTGGAGAATGGGGGGTAGAGGGCATTCTCGTTGATATCATCAGTATGACGCTGGCTTGCATTCTTTCCACTTTGAATGCGGGGTGCGATGCATTGCTTCCCAACCCCATCGAAAGCGCAGAAACTTTAGCCACTCCGTCTCAAGACAATCGACTTGACAGGAAAATTAAAAAAAGTAATCCCTATAAAAAAGGATTAATAAAATCCTTAATTTTTACCAATCTGGCGATTGGCAATCTGACATATATTGTCGGCTCATTCTTCAATGCCCTACCCCTCGCGTATGTATCTTCTTCCCCCTGGGCGCTGTGGCTGCCGGGCATACCCATTGCCGGATTAACGGTTCTCTATTTTAACCTCATTTCCTGGGAACCCATTAAAGAACACGCCTATGAATTCATCCACCGATTGATTGATTCTAAAAATTCCACGATCATTAACGCCTTGCGCGCTCCGATCCAATCTCTAGAGGTCCTTATCCAATCTCTAAGCAATGCCGTTTATAAGGGGGTATCCTTCGGCTATATCGCCCATCAGTTTTTACAATTATTTTTCCGGATGGAAGAAGAGGATCCCAAAAACCTCCCCTACATTTATCTTACTGCTGCCCTCACTTTTTATATTACCCTTTTTTCCCGCACTCTAAATGTTCACCGGGAAATCTTTAACGAACAGTGGAAACTATTGCCTCAAGGAGTGCTTAATTCCACACGGGTTTCCATAAAGGGATCAGCCTTTGATATTCTTATGACAACTTTGCGGGCGGCGCCCACCAGCATTTTGCTTTATAGACACGGCAGTGCCAATAAGCCGGTCAACCTCTCCATATCTCTTATCGCCGGATGTCTGGTATTATTTCATGGACTTTACGTGCGATACCATAAGCGTTTGAATGAAACAGCTCTACAGGAAAACTCCGCATTGATGCAAAGATTATTGGTTTCTTCCTCTGCTTCTGAAAGCAATGATTCAAACTCAGAAACAACATTTGATAGGATCACAGAATACTATAAAACTGAAAATCTAAAAAAAATAAATGGTTGGGCTAATCTCGGCGCAAGAATAGGCCGCTCTGCCGCCTTTCTGGGTTTTTTGATTGATCTTAATAAACTTTTATGCCGGCGTAATGTCCTCTGTTTGGACTTCTACGATATATTGTGTTTGCATCAACTCTGGGGAAATACTTCACTGGAAAATGAGGCCAGTTTTTATCAAAAAAACCTGGTAGACAATTGCGCCTACTATCGCGCCAAGGTCACTATCGAAAAAAATCAACCGCTTTATGGATGGGGCGCTTTCTGGAAATCTAAAAGTGAATATCCAGTCGAACACTTAAAGGATTTTCTGCATAAACTCCAGGGACAAGACCCATCTGTTTCTGGCGACAACTCCGTACTTTTTTCCAATCAACGGATAATGATTAATAATTAACTCCAGTAATTCTCGGTGAATTTTAACTGTTTGATTTAAAAAAATAAATCACCCTTATAAAAAAATAATTTTCGTAGAAAATTCTCTGCCCGATGGGGGATCAGAAGGGGGAGAGAGCTTCGCTCCTTCCCCTTCATTCCGAGCATCGGCTCTGCCGAGCGCAGGATATAAAAAGGAAGCAATTCCCGCTGTACTCAGCGGGAATTGCTGAATTAACTCAAAAAGCATTGAAATATTTTCCAGCTTATTTCACCGGGAGGCGCAGCGAATGGCGCACAAATGGCGTATCCAATAACAGCAACCAATTCATCATCCTGATACAGTAACGGGATAGTCGATCGCTGCCAGGGCGGGACTCCCCATTGCTGAAATAATTTCTTTAATGCGGTGGTCTGATTTTTTCCATCCAAAAGGCAACGCTCGCCGCCCATGCGAAACCGAATGTTTAAGCGCCGGGGATCAATGCGCAATGACAGCCCGCCATCGATTTGCTGCTCGGCCACCAGCTCGCACAATATCCCCGGCAGTTGCAGCGGTGTGGATAAATCCCAGGCGATACTTTCCCCCACTTTTACAATGGGCGCCGCGGCTTCCACCATCAGGGATTGGCGATAACGGCGAATCACCCAACCATCCCAACTCACCTGCGGTTGACTGTCCACACGTCCATTGATGAGATCCTGCTGAATGCGTTGCATATGGCGGGTGTTGGGCAAGCGGCAACCTGAATCCGTTAACCAGTGGCGCAACAGATTACGCTGTCGCGGGGGCGATAAAGCGCGTAATAATTCCAAAGACAATAGTTTACGACAATTATCGCCTAAATCTATTCTTGCTAATTCACTGAGTCCGTCAGCCGCTTCGGCGCAATGACTGGCGCTGCGCGAGATATTTTTCGTCATTCCGGGCCAGCGTTCACGCAAAAGGGGCATAATGCGATGACGCAGAAAATTCCGGTCAAAACGCTGATCAGCATTACTCTCGTCTTCAATCCAGTTTAAATTTTGTTGTATTGCGTATTCGTGCAATTGCTGTCGCGATAAATTGAGTAAGGGCCTTAACAAACGGCGGAAAAAAATATTTGATTTTGTGGCATGGCTGCCAGTCCTTTCGGGCCGGCTCCACGTAATAACTGTAACAAAACTGTTTCCGCCTGGTCATCCTGAGTATGTGCTGTCAGTAACACTTTTCCGGCTGGTAACTTTTTTGCGAATACGGCATAGCGCGCTTCTCTCGCCCAGGCTTCTACACTGTCTCCCGGCCCCGGTGCGGAGTCAAGATATTCGCAGTGGAACTCTACCCGCAGCGCCTCGCAAACCTTTTGGCAATGTTTCACCCAGGCATCCGCGTGCGGACTCAAGTTGTGATGAACATGCAACGCCTGCAAGGACAACCCGGGAATCCGGCGTCTTAATTGAGCAACCCCATGCAACAGAACGTGAGAATCCAAACCACCACTATAAGCCACATAAACACAGGAATTGATTGAGTTAAGTTGTTCGTGGAGGTGCTGCTCAAGTAACATTAAGGACCTAAGTCCCAAATTTTAATAGTTTTTGATAGCGTTCTTCGAGAAGCACATTGACAGGTTTTTTTTTCAATTCATTGAGATGAGAAATCAATCGTTCTTTAATTCGCATAGCCATCAATTTTGAATCGCGGTGAGCGCCCCCGACCGGTTCTTCGATGACTTCATCAATCAAACCTAAAGACGCCAGCCGTTCCGCGGTTAAATTAAGGGCTTCCGCCGCTTCTCCGGCTTTCGTGGCGCTCTTCCATAAAATGGAAGCGCAACCTTCAGGCGAAATCACGGAATAATAACTGTACTGCAGCATCAAGGTCATATCACCCACACCAATCGCCAATGCGCCGCCTGAACAACCTTCACCGATCACCGTACAGATAATGGGGGTTTTTAGCACTGACATCACCGCCAAATTACGTGCAATCGCTTCACTTTGATTGCGCTCTTCGGCGCCGATGCCAGGATAGGCGCCGGTAGTGTCCAGAAAAGTCAATACCGGCAGATGAAAGCGCTCCGCCAGTTCCATCAATCGTTTCGCCTTACGGAAACTCTCCGGGGACGGCATACCAAAATTACGGGCCACTTTTTCTTTCGTAGTACGCCCTTTTTGGTGGCCGATGATCATAACCGGCTCCCCTTCCAGACGCCCCATACCACCCACAATTTCAGGCGCGTTGCTGAAATGGCGATCGCCGTGCAGCTCATCGAAATCGGTAAAAATATATTGTATATAATCAATAGTATATGGCCGCAACGGATGTCGCGCCATTTGCACAACCTGTTGTGCGTTCAGGGAAGAAAAAATTTCATGCGTAAGGGCCTTGCTTTTACTTGCCAGGCGGGTGACTTCATCATTGAGATTAAGCTTCTGCTCGCTGCCGATTCGACGCAAGGCCTCGATTTTTTGATCTAAATCCGCAATGGGGCGCTCAAAATCAAGATAATCGCTATTCATGCAGTCAATCTACCAAATTTTCGACAGATATGTCAATCTTGTCAATCTTGTCACGGCTGTCCCAAGTTTTTTTATATTTTAATCATTGCCATGTGTATGTGAAAATATGTAGAGAGATAACTATATTGATTTAAACCTCCTCCGCGGTATTCCCGGCATCCGCCCAAAGGCTCGCAGGATCTTCACTGCGGGTCCTGTCAGACTCCACTCAGGCCCCGTGCTCGTTACGCGTAATAGCAGGCGCATAGCACGGTTAGAGAGATTGTGCAGTGAAACTATTCAGGGCGCATGAGTGGAGCCGGTCCGCTTCACTGCGCGCGCGGCCTGAGTTCCGTCTGCCACCCGCGCTCATTGCGAATGGGCGGATGGCCGGGAATACCGCTATGTGCCCCGTCAAAATTTTCCTCAGGAACACATCCATGAAATCAGAGGCGAATCATCCCCGCTATCCCAAACCAAAGTAGGCAATTCAGTAACGAATATAAGGTTTTACCCTTTAACAAGTGCCTCATGTAAATCATATCTATGATCCCAAAAAAAACAAAAAGCCAAAATTCATCTGTATAATTCCTTATAAACCATAACCTGACTGTATCTCCTTCTTAAGTTGCACATTGAATCAATTTTACCATATTTGTCGTCACTACCTATTAGGGCCTGTTTACAATTCATTAATTATTCGCCGTCATTGCGAACGTCAGTGAAGCAATCCAGTGCGGAGCTTGTCTAAAGTACGAAACTGGATTGCTTCGCTAATGCTCGCAATGACAAAATTCTTGTGTAAAACATAATTAATGAATTGTAAACAGACCCTAATAGTTTCCGTAAAGTTTTAAGTGCTATTTTTGCATTCCCGATTCGATATCCGCAAATTTGTTGGAATTTTTTTAATAGATTCAGTCCAAAACGTCTCATCACCGACTAATTTTGAGCAAACCGACGGTTTCATATGATTCGCCTTTTTTGGAATCATAGATACGATTTTATACAAGGCACTTGTTAAAGGGCAAAACCTTATATTCGTTACCTGAATTTCCCTACTTTGGTTTGGGATAGCGGGATGATTCGCCTCTGATTTCATGGATGCGTTCCTGAGGAAAACTTCGACGGGGCACATAGCGGTATTCCCGGCCATCCGCCCATTCGCAATGAGCGCGGGTGGCAGACGGAACTCAGGCCGCGCGCGCAGTGAAGCGGACAGGCTCCCCTCATGCGCCCTGAATAGTTTCACTGCACAATCTCTCTAACCGTGCTATGCGCCTGCTATTACGCGTAACGAGCACGGGGCCTGAGTGGAGTCTGACAGGACCCGCAGTGAAGATCCTGCGAGCCTTTGGGCGGATGCCGGGAATACCGCGGAGGGGGTTTAAATCAATATAGTTATCTCTCTACATATTTTCACATATACATGGCAATGATTAAAATATAAAAAAACTCGGGACAGCCCTGTCAATCTTGTTTTCTTACAGGATGCCAGGATAATATAGAATTTTGATATGGATAGGAGTTATGCTTATGAAAAAACACGACGTCATCAAGGCTTTAGGAAACTATTATGAACTTGAGAAATTCAGCCTTGATAAGTTGGATGGGGTTTACCAGTCAAACAAAGAAAAATATCCTTTGCTGAATTTAGATCACGTTTTTAAAATTCTTAAAGAGACTCCAGAAAGACTCTCCCCCGCTTCCCTGGAGAGAAATCTCCGGATTAAATTCAGCATCATATATAGCAATTTACAGGAACAAAAAAGTCAATTTGAAAGTCAGGGGAAAAGTTGCCCTCGTTATATTTTGCGATTTATGAAAATGATCGAAAACTTATCCGGTCATTCATTGCTTGATGAGTTGTCCACTGTCGGCAGCACTCGCACCCTAACCCTTTAGATTAACTCCCGGTACGCTGGACGAACTGGAGGAGCCGGAGCTGGAGGAGCTGAACGAACCCGACGAAGAGTGAGTGGATGGCGGCGTAAAATCCTCCCAGGTGATAACACCCCGTTGCGTAAGTAACGATTGACTCACCAGATTTGATTTTCCAGTTAATTTAGCCGAAGTCTTTCCAGGGGCTTCAACATTCACCCGGGTACAGACCCTATCATCTTCGGATGACCAGCCGGTTTCGCTGACTGTTTTTGTGTTAGGCAGATCTTCGTCCGATTGTGTACTCGCCGAAGATTTTTTTAATTCCGGCTCAGAGTCTGATGACCCCGGTAAACTAAGAGACCGGGATTTCATGGTGATCACATCATCGTTATGGCGATTAAAACATTGTATCAAAAAAATATTGCTGGCCAATTCCCCTTCGTCGTCTCGCAATATAAATTTCCGCAGTGCTGCAGAGAACCCGGCATTGTTGGGTTCCGGGAATAGCTGTTTCAAAAAATTCAAAGTATTGTTGTTTGCGCGATTTCTCTCTTCCGTTAAATCTTTCTCAAGCAAACTCAGTAATCCGCACAAAATGGTCCAACCCTCGGTGAAATTTTCCGAATCCTGACGGATAGTCTGGTTAAACAATTTCAGTAAGGCAACCCATTCGGGATGCATCCGGGCAAATTGATTGAAACTGATTAAATTTTTAATTATATCCCGCAAGTATTCTAATTCAAAAAAACTGGATAAATACTCGTTGTTAAAAAATTCTTTCTCAATCAATTTTTTCCAGGGCGATTTAATCAAAACAGAACTCGGGTTAAAAATGAAAAACAAATCGATACTATTCTTAAAAACATAATCAATGAGCACCTTCAAAAAATCTGATTTTCCGGCATCAATTAAAATATCCAAAATACTTTCCTCAATGGTGGAATGTAAATTGACTGAAAAAGCTTTGATTAATTGGGTGAACTTTCTGATATCATTTCCTTTAATAGACATTATTAGTCGTTGGTAGATTTTTAATTCATTATACGCATTCAGAAAACTGGAGGGAATTGTAAAATATCTGCTATAAGTCTCGTTAAGACTTATCTGATTGGAACTTGCGAAAAATTTCATCATCACTTCCGAAATCGCATCACAGTTTTCCGCAATATAAGAATCGATAAATTTGTCCAATTCAGATTTTGCGAATTTTTCATCCTGAAAATCAGCCTCGATATAATGCAGAGCCTTGCCTATCATTGAAAATGCATGTTGTATAAACAAATAACCGAAAAGAGTATTCCCGTTACAATCTTTTTTCAAAAAATTAACTTTATTTTCTTTCAGTACCGAGGAAAATAAATTATTATTACCTTCCACTGCAGCCATCCGCAATGAATGATATAAATAATCCTCGCTTTTATTTTCTAAAACCAGCAGAGAGATTTTATCCGTCATCACTTTACTCAAATCCTGCTGCATAAACACTGCGGCGCAGGTTTTTTTGTACTCGGCAACCAGGCTTTTATCCCGCATCATTTCGACAAATAAATCACGGGATACTTTATTCTTCGGCAACGGCGATAAATCTTCACGTAGCAGTAATTTTCCCAAATCACCCACTCGCTTATTCTCAGTCAGACTGACCAGTTGGTTGAGAAACTGTTTATTGGAGTTTTCTTTGTGCGGTAATTCCTCATAACAGAACAATTTTCCAAACGCCTCAGTCCTGGATTGATCACCTGTTACAAACACCAAATCTTCACTCACTGCCTGAATGGCAAGCATTTCCTCGTAAGCCACCGTATCAATATGCAGCAGACGCAAAATCCGCTCACCGCCTTTTTGATTATCAAAAATAATTTCTTCTACACCCAACCCGCTTAAGTCGATTAATATCACTTTATCGAAGCCATGCTCCATCAAGTGGGACTTCATCTCGATCAGTGCATTGCGTTTTGAGGAAATATGTCTACCGATTGAGACGACATCCGGATTCAATTTAGAATCCGCCGTTGTGAGTAACAGCAGATGCAAAAAATATTTGCACGTATTTCCCCGGTTTTCTCTCCAATCCAGATCCTGAGTATAGTCTAAATAGAGTTGATTCTTCTGATAATAAGCCTTGAAATCGCCCTCTTTAGAAAAATTTTCTTTGAATTTTCTTCTTTTGAAAAGAACATCCCAATATTTTTGACGAAAGCTGAAATCACCCTGAGTTTTTTGTAAGAACACTTGACGTAATTCATCATTGACAAAAACACCCCGTTCTTTTTGCTCCCTATCCAGACCTGTAGGAATAATATCTAATTGCAAACGCTGAGGGTTTTTTAAATTTGTATATTTGGCATCTAAAAGATTATCGCTTTCCGGGTTGCCTTTAATGGAATATTCGGGCATCAGCAACCAGGGGACATGATACGGAATCTTCAGAAAACGGGTCATCAAGGGGTCAAATACCGGGCCTTCAATGACATAATCAATTTTAAGTTTGTTAGCCAAAAGTTCATGAAAACAGTTGACGGAAATGGCTTTAATCCCTTTTTCTTTATCATCACCAATGCAGATGTGTTCCTCAACTCCGTATTTGAATGCCTTAAATTGAATTTTCTTTAATATAAACGCATTGCCTTGGGTTAAATCAAATATTTTGGCAATGCCCGTGTCTGATGAGATAATATAAATATCGTCCTGGTAACCGCCGGAACGCAGAGATTTTTCTATTTCCCGCGCGGCATTAAGAATAAAGATCAAATCACCCTTCCCACCAAAACCATCTGCTACTACCAGTACTATCGCCATTTTTTCCCACCCTCTATTATTTGTAAAGAATCCGAAAGATCGATCATTATATATTAAACTCAAAAAATCGTAAATGTTTGGCTTAAAACGGGATGTAATTAAAACTGCCGTCAAAAACTCTTATTCCCTCTCCACGTACTCGGGGAGAGGGAATAGGAATTTTTGACCGCAGCTTCAATTCCCCCTTTAAAACGCTAAGATCGCAATTCCCGGCGCAAGACTTTACCCACAGAAGATTTGGGCAGACTGCCCCTGAATTCGATAATTTTCGGAACCTTATAGGGGGTCAGTAGCTTCCGGCAATAATCGAGAATATTTTTTTCGGTGAGTTGCGGGTCTTTTTTAACGATAATCGCCTTAACGGCTTCACTTGTTGCACTGTCGGGTTCACCAACCACTGCCACCTCCGCCACTCCGGGTTGAGAGGCAATCACTGCTTCTACTTCATTAGGATAAACGTTAAATCCAGAGACAATAATTAAATCTTTTTTTCGGTCGACTACATAAATAAAACCCTGAGCGTCCATTCGCACCAAGTCGCCGGTTTTTAACCAGCCCTCAGTGTCCAGAACGATGGCGGTTTCAGCGGGATTTTTCCAGTAACCCAGCATAACCTGGGGACCTTTCACCCATAATTCTCCAACTTCATCGATAGCTAATTCCCTGCCCGCATCGTCGCAAATTTTGACGTCGGTGGACGGCACCGGTAAACCTACACTTTGATTGAACCAGGACATTCCTAACGGATTGATGCTGACCACCGGACTAGCCTCAGTTAATCCATAACCTTCTGTGACGACGCATCCTGTTAAATTTTGCCATTGTTGCGCCACAGCAAGTTGCGTAGGCATTCCTCCGCTGACCGATAATTTTAAACATCGAAAATTTAAACGCGAAAATTGGCTATTATTCATCAAATGTAAAAATAAAGTATTTAATCCGATAAAACAGGTGGGCATACTGCGACGCCAGCTTCGCACCAATCCGCGAATGTCCCGGGGATTAGTAATTAATACACACTGCCCCCCCAATGCTAAAAAGGTAAAACAGGACACTGTCAGCGAAAAAATATGATAAAGCGGTAATGCTGCTAATAAAATCTCTTTCCCCAACTCCAGCTCACCCTTAATCCAGGCCCGGCATTGTAAAATATTAGCCAATAAATTACGGTGAGATAACATCGCGCCTTTAGGTGTGCCGGTAGTGCCACCGGTATATTGTATAAATGCAATGTCTTCGGAGCGAATCAATGGGGGGGAAAAATTCAATTTGGCGCCAGTTTTTAGCGCTGGTTTAAAATAACGTGCCGCAGGAATTTTCCAGTGTGGCATTTTTCGTAAAACAATTTTATTCCCGGCATTAAAAATAATTCCTTTGAGGAATCCAAACAGATCACCCATTTTCGTGATGAGGACATGCCGCAGGGAAACCTCCGGCAAAATTTCTGCTACCACATGCGCAAAATTGGCTAACACCACGATCACTTTAGCGCCAGAATCGTCCAGTTCCTGTTTTAATTCACGGGCGGTATACAAAGGGTTGACATTGACAACGCTAAGTCCAGCGCGCAGCGCGGCAAATAAGGCCACAGGGTACTGTAAAATATTGGGCATCATCAGCGCCAGCCGATCACCAGGACGCAACGCTAATTCCTGCTGAAAATATGCTGCCAATTGCAGAGTATATTGATCTAATTGCCGATAGGTTATGGCGCTGCCAAAATTACTAAAGGCCTTCAGCCCGGCATAAGTCTTACAAAAATCATCTAGCGCCGCGGGTAAATGCGCATATTGATTGGGATCAATCGTCATCGGAACGAACGGAGCATAGCTTTGAAACCAGATTTTATCCATGCGTGTCTTTGAAATCATCGACGCTGATTATAGCCATGCGCAAATCCTCGGCCGTCAGGATCTGTGCGGCTTCAGCGGAAGTGATCAACTGTTTATTCTGTGCATCAGCGATTAATTCTGCTAAATGATGGCCGGCAATGACACCCTGTCTTTTTGCCCGGTGGAGTTTTTGCAATAATGGCTCGACAGCGATAATTTGCTGAAGAGTATTTTCCAGGCCGCTTAATGGGCCGCCAAAATAAGCGCCGGAGCGAAAACTATCACGAACCGCGCCCGGTTCCATTAATAGTTTCGCGATGCGAACGGTGAGCGCATCTCCAGGTCCCCACGTGGGTTTACCCAGAGGGAAAGTCACCAGACGCAGCCAACCTCTCACTAAAGCATTCGGTAAATTAATCAATAAATCGTTTAGACGCTGCTGAAAATTTCCGAATAACGTTTCACAAGCCCAGGCAGTCAAGGGAGCCAATGCCTCGCAGTCTTCTTTTATCCGATGATACTTGAGAACCGATGAAATCATATATAAATAGCTTAACAGATCGCTCAATCGGCTCGATAATAATTCTTTTCGCTTCAAAGCACTGCCCGTGGTGATTAATAAAATATCCGCAACTACCGCATAAATCGCGCTGAATCTGGAAAGTTGCTGATAATAACGCCTATTTTTCCCTTTCGGAGCGGCCACCAGCCAGGCGTTGGTGAGACCCAGAACCCCGGCGCGCAATTGATTAGCGGATAAATAGCGACAATGCCCAAAAAATGCCTGGTCAAAAGTTTTGGCGTCACCGTGTTGCGCCGCATGGATTTCCTGTAATAAAAATGGATGGCAACGCAGTGCGCCCTGGCCGAATATAATTAACGAACGCGTTAAAATATTAGCGCCCTCGACGGTGATGGCGATGGGTGATTCCGTATGGAATTGGGCCAGATAATTGTGAGGGCCCAGGCAAATGCCTTTGCCGCCATGAATATCCATTGCGGCGTTGATGATCTTTCGGCTTAGTTCAGTCACGTGGTATTTACTGATCGCCGCCGCTGTTGCGGAGTGAATACCCTGATCCGCCTGCGCGACGCTGAATAAACGCAATGATTCAGCGATGTAAGCGTTCCCGGCTACTTGCGCCAACACTTCCTGAATCCCGCCGAAATCACCGATGTAGCTCTTGAATTGCCGACGTATCCGGGCATAGGCGCTACTGGCCACTGTGGCAATTTTAATTCCACCCATCGCGATAGATGGCAATGAAATGCTGCGCCCCGCCGCTAATCTTTCCATCAACATCTGCCAGCCTTTGCCGGCCTGGCTAACACCACCGATGATAGCGTTTAATCCAACGATCACATCTTCACCTTGAGTCGGCCCGTTTGGAAAGGGGCAATACAGAGGCAGATGATGGCGACCAACGCGCACCCCCGGTGTGTTTACGGGAATGAGCGCGCAGGTAATGCCGGGATTTTCCACTTCACTCAGTAAATGCTCGGGATCGTATAATTGAAAAGCCAATCCGATTAGAGTAGCGACCGGCGCGAGGGTAATGTAACGTTTGTTCCAGTTTAAACGAATCCCAAGTGTTTCATCATTGTCTTTCACATAACGGCATACAACACCCGAATCCACAATAGCACTGGCATCCGACCCTGCCACAGGGCTTGTCAAGGCAAAACACGGAATTTCCTCACCCCTCGCCAGCCTTGGTAAATAATATTTTTTTTGGTCATCGGCGCCGTAATGCAACAATAATTCCGCGGGGCCCAGTGAGTTGGGAACACTGGCGGCCGTGGCGATCGCAGTACTCACACTGGCTAGCTTCATCACCACCTGGGCGTGTGCCGCCGCTGAAAAACCCAGACCGCCATATTCTTCGGGAATCACCAATCCAAAAAAACCCTGCTGTTTTAAATAATTCCACACCGGCTCCGGGATTTCCTGTTGACGGTTAATCCGCCAGGGCTGGATCATCGCGCAAAGTTCCTCAACCGGACCATTGAGGAATTCCATTTCCCGCACGCTGAACTGCGCCGCCGGCATCCTGTTTAATTTTGTCAGATCCGGTATGCCACTGAACAGTTCAACTTCCCAACCGACGTTACCCGCGGATAATACCGCCTGTTCGGTAGGAGAAAATTTTGGCAAGCGCGGCGCCAGTTTCGCCATTATCCTCTGCGAAATCAACCACCGCCGCAGCGGAAATACACAAAACACCAGAACAAACAAAATCCAAAGAATCCCAATAATCCACAAGATAAATGGTTGAGGATGTGTTAACAGCGCCATTATCACCAGCAATGCGCAGAGGCCGATGGCTGCCACCGCCGATGAAGCACGCTGGTAAATCAGTATCAATATGGCGAACACGATTAAAATTATCCATGCGCAAAGTATCATGATTATTTTCCCTGCAAAACGATCGTGGCCATCACCGCGGCGCCCAGCGTCAGCGCAGTCTCATCAAAATCGTAATGCGGCGAATGCAACGAAGCAGTGATCCCTTTTTCCGCATTACCGCTGCCCAGTAGATAAAAGGCCCCGGGCCGGTGTTGTAGATAATAGGCAAAATCTTCAGCGATGCCTTCGGGTTCAGTCATTGGATCGACGTGTTCGGCGCCTAAAATTGTTGTGGCGGCACGGGTAACGCGCTCCACACCTTCGCGATGATTCACGACTGCGTCATATCCCACAGTATATTTAAAATCGGTCTGGTATCCCTGGCGTTTTAAATTTTCGAGAGAAATTTCCATGAGTTCGCGGATCAGCGCTCTGTCCGCGGAAGTGAAGGTCCGCACCGTTCCTGCTAAAAAAGCAGTATCCGGAATCACATTAAATACGTCCCCGGCTTTAAACTGCGTCACACTGAGCACCGCCGGGTGTACGGGATTCAAGCGTCGGGACACAATCGCCTGCCAGCCTGTAATCAGTTGCGCGCCGGCGATTACCGGGTCTAAACCATAGTGCGGCTTGGCGGCATGGCAACCGCGACCCTGAACAATTAAATCAAACCTGTCTCCCGCCGCCAACAGGGGTCCAATCCGTGTGCGTATTTTTCCGACCGGGGTGCCGGGATCGTTATGCAGACCATAGACTTCATCCACGCCTTCCAGACAACCCTGCGCAATCATCCCCAGCGCTCCCCCAGGGGGAGTTTCTTCGCTGGGTTGAAATATAAAACGGACATTGACCGGCAAGGCTTCAGAGTGTTCTGCTAACAGGCGAGCAGCCGTGAGGGCAATAGTCATGTGACCATCGTGTCCACAGGCGTGAGTCTTGCCTGGATTTTGGGAAATAAAAGGGTGGGTGTTTTTTTCCTGAATGGGAAGCGCATCCATATCCGCGCGAAGAGCAATCGTACGCCCGGCGTTTTTAGCCTGTAAATTAGCGGTAAAACCAAATCCCCAGCTGGGTGTAATTTCATAACCCAGGCCTCTGAGCACCTCAGCGCAATAAGCAGAAGTTTCTTTCTCCTGGCAGCTTAATTCTGGAAATTGGTGCAGATGCCGGCGATGCGCGACGCTCCAGCCCTGTAAATCCCGGGCTTTTTCAAGGATATTGTCCATATTGACTCCTAAGATGATTATGATATGATAATCAATAAATTATGGAAATGACAATTAAAAAACGGGGGCTGGGCGTTTTTAGTCTGGTCATGATCAATGTGATCGCCATTGACAGCGTGCGTAATCTGCCCGCAAATGCCGCGAATGGCCTTTCCCTGGTCCTGCTCTATGCTTTGGCCACTATCCTGTTTCTGATTCCATCCATTTTGGTGACTGCAGAATTAGCCACTCACCACCCAAAAACCGGCGGAGTCTATGTATGGATGCGCGAGGCTTTTGGCCCGCGTTGGGGATTTTTGACGATTTGGCTGCAATGGATTTATAACGTTTTCTGGTATCCCACCATTTTGTCTTTTATCGCGACTAATGTGGCTTATCTGGTTGATCCTGCGCTAGTGAATCAGAAAGCATTTATTGTGCCGCTGGTTATCGCCATGTTTTTGATCGCGACCTGGTTGAACGCACGGGGCATGAAATTATCCAGCCTGATCAGCACGGTTTGCGCCATAGGCGGCACCATCATACCAATGATCGCTATTATAGCCTTGGGGGCAGTCTGGATTTGCAGCGGTAAACCACTCGCCACCGCAGCGAGCATGGAACATTGGCTACCCAATCTCAGCGCCATGCCCAACATCGCTTTTTTAGTTATTATTTTATTTAGTTTAATGGGCTTTGAAATGTCCGCTTCACATGCCGAAGCCGTGAAAAATCCCCAACGGGATTTTCCGAAAGCACTGCTTTATTCAGGTCTTATTGTGGTGTTAAGCATGGTGCTGGCTTCTCTGGCGATTGTCATGGTCACGCCAGCGAAAACGCTGAATATCATCAGCGGGCTTAACGATGCATTTAAAGTATTTTTGGATAATTTTCATCTGGGCTGGATGATGCCGATTGTCATTCTCATGATTATTATCGGCGGATTCGGCGGAATGGCTGCGTGGGTGATCGGGCCTACCAAAGGTTTAGTGGTGGCGGCCGAAGACGGTTTACTGCCCAAAATTTTAGGCAAACGTAATCAAAAAGACGCTCCCGTAATGATGCTGGTATTACAAGCCATAATGACCGTTGCATTATCCTGCCTGTTTTTATGCTTCAAATCGATGAGTACTGCCTATTGGATTTTAAGTGTTTTAACCGCACAATTGGCGTTAATATTTTATATATGTTTATTCGCCGCAGCGATAAAACTACGCTATAAAACGACGGCAGTGCCCAACGCCTATCGTATTCCCGGCGGCAGATGGGGTATTTGGGTGGTTGGGGGGGTCGGCATTCTGACCTGTTGCGGAGCCATTATCATTGGTTTTATCCCGCCCGCCGATGTGCCGATCCATAACGTGACCGTTTATGAAATCATTATGATCCTGGGCACTCTGGTATTTACTTTATTGCCCTTCGTCATTCTGAAGAAAAAAACAGCGGATCTACTGAAAGAGCGTATCTCATTACCAAAACGTGATTTAAAACCATTTTTTCGTTGGTAAAACGTGATTTAAATCACGTTTTGGTAACATATTGGATTTTTAATTACTGACATGATAAAATCATATCCATGAAACGAGATATTTACGCTCAGTTATTGGTATGGAAAGGTTCCAGAAACCGTAAGCCATTGATTGGGAATCACCGCACGCATTAAACAGTTTAAAATATTTTCAAGAGCAGGCCAACGAATTTCATATCGTCGCCGCAGGTTCATTATTGGGAGTCTTGCTGGCTCAAACAAAAGGTTTTCCCGTTGGCAAAGTCAATTTTCTGGATTTATATCCATTGAGTTTTTTTGAATTCCTGGAGTCGATTGGGGAAACCCGATTACGGGAAATGTTATTAAATCTCAATGCATCCTCTCAAATTTCGGATGTGCTGCATGAACGACTGATAAGTCTGTTAAAAAAATATTTATTTATTGGCGGGATGCCGGAAGCGGTATTGGAATATGTGCAAACAGAAAATTTATTGGCGATTAAAAATATACAAAATGAAATTTTAAGAGCTTATTTATTGGATTTTGCCAAACATGCCCCTAAAGAACAGATTATAAAAATTACTCAAGTGTGGGAACAAATTCCGGCGCAATTAGCGAAAGAGAATAAGAAATTTGTGTTTTCAGCCTTGCGCAAAAGCGCGCGCGGCCGGGAATACGAAACAGTCATCCAGTGGCTGGCCAACGCGGGCTTAATTTATCAAAGCTTCAACGTGACTACGCCCAAATTACCTTTGATCGGATACGCCAATAAGCACGCTTTCAAAATTTTTCTACTGGACGTGGGCCTGCTTTCAGCCATGAGTCGCATCCCGCCAAAATCCGTCGTTGAAGGAAATGGATTATTCACTGAATTTTATGAAGCATTCACAGAAAATTTTGTCGCTCAGGAATTAGCGGCAACTCACAACGCACTTTATTACTGGACCAGTGAGGGTATTGCCGAAGTGGATTTTTTAATCGAACAGGAACTCAGTATTTATCCACTTGAAGTCAAGGCTGGCTTCTCTCGCAAAAAGAAAAGCCTGCTGGTATATGCTTCTAAATATCATCCGCAATGCCTGCTCAGAGCATCTTTGAGAAATCTGAGAAAGGATAACAATATGTTTAATTTTCCTCTGTATCTGGTTAGCCAATTTAACCGGTTAATGTCAGGCAATGATAACAAAAGCAGTTAGGACCCTCGCATAAATAATCTTATTCAATCAAAAGCCCGGCAGGTTCAGGCTGTCGTAAAGGCTGATAATTGGCGTTAAAATTTAAGAGAGCAGCCACCGGGATCCATTCTTCTCTTAATTTGATTGATAAATCCGGATTGAGAATATAGTGCCCCAGCCGAATTCGCTTGAATAATTTCCGATTATAGCGATCCTGGCGTGATATCTCGTTTTTCGATAACAAACTCGATAAATAGGTCCTTTTTTTGCGATAGTCCGCCAGGACGCGTTCGGGAAAATTTTCCAGCACCTGTAGATAATCCGCTGTCGTCAATCCGCTCCGCCGGTTTATCAACAGCCAAACTGTGACGGAAAATAATAAAAACTCCATGTTTTTCTGATCTATTTTTATTAAACAACCCTCCGACTGTATGCTCAAGGAGGCCGGCGCGAGCAATAGATAGCTGTCAGCCAGTTTGTTTTGACAAAACCGCGGGTCCTGGCAAGCACGATGCAGCAGGATCTGAAAAGCATCGCGATAATGGTTATCGGTGAGATCGCTGCTGGCTCCGGCAGACAACAGTGTTTTTATTAATGCCGAATTGCCGACATATGCCGCCGCCATCAACGGTGTTTGATTAAACGGATTGCGAAAATCAACGCCGTACAGGTCTACATCTTTTAATACGCTTGCCGGATTTTTAAACGCCGAGCTGTCAAAATATTTCCGCTGAATCAAATCGGTGCTTTTTTCCAGATTTTGCGCAGGTGAAAACTTCTGGTCTTTGAAAAGGCGCAGCGCTGGGAAATCCCGATAGACCATCGCATATTCAAAATAGGCGATTTTCTGCTTCTTATCCGCATTCGGGGTGAAGACAACCTGCTTTAGGTGTTCCGCTTTTTCGAGCGTGATCACTTCCCAGGGCACGGGTTTCTTCTGAATCAGGCGTTCCCGGATGGCGTCAGCCTGCTCCTGCTTGCCTTGCAGCTCCAGTTTTCTGGCCTCTCTCTGCCATTCTTCCAGAGTCGAATCACCACCGGCAATAGCTAAATGATCGCGTTGCTCCCGCAATTCCAGCAATGAATACAGAGGATGCTGCATGGTGGATTCCACCCAATAAATTTTTTGCACCGATCGTGTTAAAGCTACATAAAGAGCATTGATATAAAATTTATAAATCTCTAAAGACCGGTCGGTTTTATCTTTTAAACGGCCGTATGTCAGTGGTTTATTTAAATCCTCCGCGGTAACACCACGAGTGATTTCTAAAAAAGACTGCGCTTCCGCAGAAATAAAATCAAACAGGATAATCTGGTCATACTCCAGCCCTTTGACTTCATAAATCGAAAAAATCAGTGGAGTTTCAAATAATCGCGCGGCAAAAGCTTTCCATTCATCCCGCAATACAATCACCGCTATCTGTGTCGATTTGCGGGTTTTCCGATTAAGTTCACGAACATTATCGCTGACGGCGTTTAAAAAAATCACTTCACCCTCATACTGCGAACGGCTTTCGATCAAATAATGGCTTTCCTTATCGACTGACCCAAGGCGGACATTTTTTAATTTTAATATTCGATTGGCGATCGCAGTCACGGCGACAGAATTACGGTAATTGGTCGTCAATACCCGTGTCACCTGCTGGGAATCGATCAGGTCTTCCTGATAAAAAAGTGTTTTTATTTTCGCCCAGGAAAAAAAATTCGGATGCACGATCTGGTTCGCGTCGCCACATAACAAAAATTGTCCGGGATTTTTTAGCATTTTCAGGATAAGCACCAACTGAATATTGGTGAAATCCTGAATTTCATCGACGACGATAAAATCGTAACGCGCTTCACAACGTGATAAATAATCGTAAGACACCAGATTGACATCATACCAGACGCGTTGTTTCAACATTTCCAGGTATTTTTGATAAAGTTCATAAACAGGTTCCCGCTGCTCCGCCAAAAAAATCGATTGCTTAATTCCTAAACCCATATATTCCGCCAGGGATAAATAAGGCTTATCGATAACCGGTCCGCTGAGCACGCCTTTAAATTCCTCGTAAAGCGCATGCGTATTCTGTAATATTTTATGGCGCTGCCATGGTTTGACCCATTCTTTGAACGTTTTGAAAGTGATTTCCCTGCCTGCGGGAACATGGATGGTTTCAATCAATTCCTGATAAGACAAAAAGTCAACGGTTTGTAAATCATTTTGATATTGATGGGAATAGTAGAGATTTCGAGAATTTTGCACTAAATAGGGTGAATGAGTGACATATAGAATATCACCGGTGGTTTGTTTCATTTTTTCCAGCGTCAATGCGGTCTTGCCGCTTCCGGCGGAACCAATGATCAACACCGGTGGACGTGTTTGATAAATTTCCTGTTGGATATCATCGAATGAAATCACTTTATCCAGCCAGTGGAACCTGGAATTATTTTTGTTCAGGTAGGCGATGGGTTCCGCCGGCTCGCTTTCCGGATAAATAATTTTGGATTCGTCCACCGCCGCGCCATTGAGAAACCGGGATTTGCTGTAATCATGCTGACGAATGACTTCCAGCATCAATGCATAAGTTTCGCCTGCATAGCGGACTATTTTAAACAGCAATCGATTGGAGTGATCAAGCTCTGCACGATAATAAGAGGTAGGCTGTAATTTTTTAACCTCTGCTGAATAAAAATCATTATTGTGAATCATCTCCACGACTTTTGCGTAAGCATTCTCCACACCTTGAGTATTTAAATCCTGGTATTCCAGAACATACATAGACAATCTCCTCTGAGTTATATACTCATGATATACTCAAAACGATTGCTCCTGCTATACTTCGCGCAATCATTTTTTTTAAGGCAGGTTGTCTTATGAATCAAACGCTTCTGTTAAGCCGGGATGGAGCTCGGGAACTTGATCGGCGCACGATAGAAGAATTGGGCATTCCGGGAATCGTGCTGATGGAAAACGCCGGTCGCGCGACCGTCGATTATCTTTTATCGTGTGGTGTAAAAGGGAAAATTATAATTTGCTGCGGAAAAGGCAACAATGCCGGCGACGGTTTTGTGGTGGCCCGCTATCTGGATAACCTGGATTTACCGGTACATATTTTGCTATTCGCCGATCCCGGAGCGCTGACCGGTGACGCAAAAATAAATTATGATATCGCGGTCAAAACCTCTATACCAATGACCATTATTAACAATGAACATTTGCCTGCCGCCATCCACGAGAAATTGAGCCAGGCCGAATGGATTATTGACGCCATTTTCGGTACAGGTCTGCAAGGTCGGGTGCGGGAGCCTTACTATACAATTATCCGGGCGATCAACGAATGTAAAGCTAAAATTTTATCGGTTGATATCCCCTCCGGCCTGGATTGCGATACCGGTGAATCCCTGGGAATTGCGATTAATGCCGCGCATACGGTGACTTTTGTCGGCAATAAAAAAGGGTTTACCAATCCCGGAGCCAAAAAATTTTTGGGCCACGTCCACGTGGCCGGCATCGGCACGCCTAAAATATTGTTGTCGCAACTTGGCATTAAAGAAAATGATTTGAGGTAACGATGAGACATTTTAATTATCCTATTAAATTGACCAAACAGAAAAAAGGCGGATTCCTGGTAGAATTCCCGGATTTACCGGAGGCCATTACTCAAGGAGAAAATAAAGAAGACGCACAAGAGCAAGCCGTGGATTGTTTAGAAGAAGCCATTGCAAATCGTATAGAAATGAAATTGGATATTCCTGTACCCAGCAAACTCAAGAGAGGACAATATTGCGCATCGTTACCCGCGACATTAGTTGCGAAAGCCGCACTATATCAGGGATCCTCAGGGTCAAGTCCTTAATTGTGACATAGAACATCATGGTTGGTGATGCTCTGTGTCACGGAAGGGCATTAGCGCTGAAGATGTCAGGATTCCAGCTCCTGCCAGCGGTGGTACAGGCCGTCTACTTTGATTTTAGCGGCTTCAATTTGTTCGCATAATTTTGTCAGGCGTGCCTGATCATTCAGGGTCACCAGCTCCGCTAATTGATCCTGCAAAGCATGCAGTTCCGCTTCCGCTTTCTGAATTCTTGCGGGTAATCGGCTCAGTTCCTTCTGTTCCTCATAAGACAGTTTTTTGCGGTTGATTTGCTCTGGTTTTTCAACAGTGACGGCGGCCGGCTTTGATGCGGGTTTTTGCATGGCTTGCCGCCACTGGGCGTAGTCGGCGAAAAATTCCGCTCTGCCGTGGCCGTCCAGATATAATAATTGATCGCTAAGGCGGTCCAGCAAAAACCGGTCGTGGGTGATCAATACAATGGCTCCTGGAAATTCGCTTAAACTTTCTTCCAGCACTTCTAAAGTCGGGATGTCCAGATCATTGGTCGGTTCATCCAGTAACAAAATATCGGCGGGTTTTACCATCAAATTGGCGATTAACACCCGCGCCTGTTCGCCTCCGGAAAGCCGGGAGACGGACTGGTGTAATTGATCCTGCGGAAATAAAAAACGTTTCGCCCATGCGGCGACATGGATAGGCTGGCCTTTATAAACGACACTGTCACTGTCCGGCGCCAGCGCCTGCCATAATGTCTGATTTTGATTGAGCTGCTCGCGCTTTTGTCCAAAAGTGACGATACGCAAATGACCGGCGCGGTCAATTGAACCCGCTTCCGGCAGGAGATCGCCTTTTAGCAGGTTTAAAAGTGTGCTTTTACCACTGCCGTTTTGCCCCATCAATCCTAAACAAAAACCCGGAGAGAGCTTTAAGTCCAGATTGGCAAATAACAGCTTTCCGCCACGCGACATTTTAATCTGACGCGCGTCCAAAAGAATTTTAGTTTTGCGCCCGGTGGCGTCAAAATCAATACCGGCGGTTCGCTGTTGTGCATTGCTGGCGGACACTTTGCGCAAATCTTCCCGTAATTTTTCCGCGCTATCAATTCGGGATTGCGCCTTGGTGGTGCGGGCTTTCGGTCCTCTCTGCAGCCATTCCTGCTCGCGCCTCATCCGGTTTGCCAGTGATTGCTCCAATTGCGTTTGACCGGCGCGGACTTCGTCACGCACCCGAACAAAATCGCTGTAATTGCCTTCGCTTTTTAAAAAGCCTTCCAGATAGGCGCGATTTAACTCCATCATCGAATTCACGGTATTTTCTAAAAAATAGCGATCATGACTCACCAGCACAAAGGCAAAGCCGGCTTTTTTCAAAAGTTCTTCCAGCCATAAAATGCCTTCCAAATCGAGATGGTTGGTCGGTTCGTCCATTAACAATAAATCGGGTTTTTGCAGCAAAGCATGGACAATCGCCAGACGCTTGCGCCAGCCTCCGGAAAGGGCATCGACAGTCTGCTGAAGATCGCTAAAAGTTTGTTCGCCGCTTACTTCCCAAATATGGCGTTGACATTCCGATTCACTCAAACCGCCGGCCCTGGCGCCAAATAATATGCTTTGAATGGTATCCTTGCCGTTGAATGTATCTTCCTGCGGGAGATAAACCAAATGCTCGCGGCGATTCTGTACGACTTTACCGCCATCGGGCGTTTCTATTCCCATCAGAATTTTTAATAAGGTCGATTTTCCACAACCATTCGGTCCGATTAACCCCAGACGCTCTCCTTCATAGACACCAAAAGAGATATCCGTAAAAAGTGGCGCAACACCGTAAGATTTACTAAGGGACTGAGCGCTGATCAACAGGGCCATGATTTTTTCCAGAATTAATTATTTGAATTTTATAATTATTTTACCTAAAAGGCTATCCGTATGCAAGTTTGTCCTGAAGCCAGTTAGGTCTTCTGGGGCTGCAGACTGCGTTCACTAACCATTCAATAGCATTATTTATGATAGTTAAAAGCTATAGAAATAATAAAATCAATTGATTTTAATAAAAAACCATTTAGCGGAATAATCATCCCTAGTGATACAAATAAGAGGTAAATAACTATGAGACTTGACAGTAAACTATCGGATAAAATAAAAAATTCTTTATGGAATTTAAAAAAGGGCAGCTGTGTGTCATTAGAAAAAAAAGAACGAGATGCAAAAGTGGGTATCCTTTATTTAAATGATCAGCAAAGAAAAAATTATATTCTCGAAATAAAATCCGGAAAATTTTCTTATCTAGCCCGCGAAGAATTAAAAGATACCTGCCATATGCTATTTGGTTTAGATAAGGAACGAAATTTCTATGGGAAATTGGGATTTGAATGGAAAAATTATGGCCTCGGATTTTTTGGGCATGGCTCATTTTTAGCAGGAGGATATTTAGTGTCATCCGGTGAACTCTATTTAGTTAAAGGAAAATTAAAATATATTTCATCGAACAGTGGGCATTACTTACCAGCCAAACGACACATGAGAAGAACACTTTATGAATTATATCGAAAAGGAGTCGATTTATCTGAGGTAACCCTCATACTCTATAATCATAATCGTTCCGCTCCTCTGGCGAGAGGAAGATATAAAACTGCCGATTTTTATAATGCTCTGGAATTTCTGCAGAAACACGAAGATGACTGTCAGAAATTCAACCACAGATCTGATGAATTTAAAGAAGAAATTCAAAAAATTCGAGCTTATACGAATATTTCAATCAGTAAAGTAGATTCTACTGAAAATTCTAAACCGCACAGAAAAATTAGTATGGAAGAAACATTTTTCGAAAAAAAAGAGGATACTACTGATAATGTAATACTCACTATAACAAATGGTTGAGATATAGTAGTCATTTTTTTTAGAGAGCATTTTTTGAAAAAGGGGGATTAGGGGGATTTTGTATATAAAAATCTCTCCTAACCTCCTCCTGCGGAACCGGAATTTATACTTCGCGGCATTAAACAAAACCCCGTTACGTGTCATTCCAGCGAAAGCTGGAATCCATGGGCTGCACGGGAAGAGTGGATTCCAGCTTTCGCTGGAATGACACGTAGAAAGTCCGCATTTTGTGTAGTTTGGCTTTTTTTTCCTGAGTCAAAAGAACATGTAAATTACTCAGGCCCAACGTAGACATATCTATGGGGAAATGTGGTATAGTTTCCCCTAGATTGTTTCCATCGCCTGAACCACGCGAGAATGATGATGTTGTTTAAACAAATTCAGTTATTTCAATTAAAGCCTTCGTCGGGCTTTTTTTATGATCAATTGGTGGAACGGCTGCAATTACTGCTGTTCCAACCGTGTTTACCGTCCATTCCGATCAGCGCCGGATGGGTTGCGCCGGTTGATGAGTCCAATGCCTCGCTGGTGGAGCAAATTAACAACCGGCTAATGATTTGTATGCAGGTAGAGGAAAGAATTTTACCCGCTGCGGTGGTGCGCCAGGAGCTGCAGGAAAAAGTCAGACAACTGGAAGCCGCGAGAAGCCGCAAGCTGGGGAAAAAAGAAAAAAATTCTTTAAAAGACGAAGTGATTATGACTTTGCTACCGCGCTCCTTCAGTAAATTTACGCGGATTTATGCTTATATCGATATTAAAAATAATTGGCTGGTGCTGGGGTCCACCAACAAAAAGAAAACCGAACAATTTTTATCATTGTTTAAAAAGTCTGTGAGCGAATCGCTTAACTGTTTTGAAATTCATAAAATTCCGCCGGTGATTACGCAATGGATCAAAAATAAGGATTATCCTGAAGCATTCAGCATTGAAAAAAAAGGCGTACTACAGGACGCCCAGCAAAAAACCCGTATAATCCGCTGCCAGCAGCAGGATTTGTTCGTCAACAGTATCCATGATTTTATAAAAGACGGCTGCGAACTCAAACAGATTGCCTTAATGTGGCGGGACAGTATCCGCTTTGTTCTGTCGGACGATTTTACCCTGCGCGGCATTAAATTCGAGGACGAACTGATCGACCAGGTCAAAGAAATGGAAGCCGAAACCCGCCAGCAAAAATTCATGGCGGATTTTTTTATGATGACCGAGACCCTCTCGGGTTTATTACAGGATTTACTGACCGTATTCGCCAAACCTGAAAAAATATCGCACATCGAAGAACATGTTCTCTAGTAAAACCAATAAAACCAAATTTGACATTGACAACTCTCAAGATATATAATGTATTGATTATTTATAACCAGGAATTTTGAGCATGGAAAATAATATAAAGCTCACAATTAAAATTAGCCATAAGGATGCAATAGATCTCTATGATTTAACCAGAGGGCTTAATTCCCTGGCAAAAATCTATTCCAGATTCAATAATAACGCTAAAGAAGCCAAATTACTGGTTAGAGAAATTAAAAAATCATCCATTGAAATTGATCTCATTACTCTGATGTGTGCAAGTCCTATACCCATACTGAGCAATGTTAATAATATTATTCAGTTCTGCAAATACATCAAGTTTCTGATTGCGACATTTAGTGAACATCAAAAAGAAGAAGCGGGCTCATCAGGCGAAGATTATTTACCGACGCCTTCCATTCATGACTATAAAGACTTTCGGGAGGTCACTCAAATTATTTCCAACGCGCAAGACTCCATAAATTTTGCCGCAAAAGAAATTACAAATCATGGCCCCATTTATATGAATGGTCATTTTAATGGAAATGAAGCCAGAGAGATAAAAAATAATATTGAAAAAATTTTAAATGAAAAAGAAGCCTTCATTAAGGAAAAGCAATTGTTTTACTGGGTTCAAACCAACTTTACCCAAACCAATACAGGCAACAAAGGCATCATAGAAAATATCTTTAAAGAACCGCTAAGAGTTATTTTTAACGATACGTTCACTAAAAATGAAATGACTATTTCTAATAATCGTACTGAATGGCAGAAAAAATTCTACATTATTGATGTTGAAATCCAATATGCCGATCAGAAACCAAAAATTTATAAAATTTTGAAGAATTATGCAGAAGAAAGTTTTCCAATGGAAGAGGATAACACTATAGATATCTCCCCAGTATCTGCATTATAAGTGAGTAGCGTTTCAATTTAATTCTGACCGATTGACTCAGACTTCCTATTCCCTCTCCCACTTGTGGGAGAGGGTTAGGGTGAGGGTTTTAAGCAATCCCCCTCACCCCAGCCCTCTCCCCCGAGTACGGGGGAGAGGGAGGAATCGGTCAGAATTAAATTGAAAAAGTATTAGTTCTTTATTTGTCATGTGCGAAGAAACGCTTGACGGCATCGAACCAGGTTTGGGCTTTGGGGCTGTGATTTTTACCGTCTTTCGTTAATTCGGTTTCAAACTCGCGCAGTATTTCCTTTTGCCGGTCGTTTAAGTGGACCGGGGTTTCGACCACAATCCGGCACAATAAATCGCCTACTGCTCCGCTGCGCAACGCTCTCACACCTTTGCCGCGCAATCGAAACATCTTGCCGGTTTGGCTTTCTGCCGGAATGGCTAAATTCACCTGACCAGCAAGGGTAGGAACGGTGATATCTCCACCTAATACCGCGGTAATAAAACTGACCGGCACTTCTGTGTAGAGATCGTTCTCCTGCCGGGAAAAAATTGCGTGTTCGCGCACGCGTACTTGCACGTATAAATCGCCTGAAGGCGCACCCGCACCTCCCGCTTCGCCCTCGCCTGCTAAACGGACCCGGTCGCCATTGTCTACACCGGGAGGGATTTTCACCGATAAAGTCTTTTCCTGCTGGACACGCCCCTGGCCGTGGCATTTCCGGCAGGGATCACTGATGACCTGGCCCCGGCCATGGCAGGTGGAACAGGTTTGCTGAACAGCGATAAAACCGTGTTGCATCCGAACCTGACCGCTACCATTACAGGTTTTACAGGTAACAGGCTTACTGCCTTTTTTAGCGCCGCTGCCCTCACACTCCTCGCAATTCACCAATGTGGGAATCTTGATGGTTTTGGTAATGCCTCGCACCGCTTCTTCTAAATCCAGCAGAATCTCATAAACCAGATCAGACCCACGCTCCGACTTCTGCCGCCCCCTGCCGCCTCCGAAGATGTCACCGAAGATATCACCAAATATATCGCCGACATCCTGAAAACCAAACCCACCAGCGCCGCCGCCACGCGACGGGTCCACCCCGGCATGGCCAAACTGATCGTATGCGGAACGTTTGGTTTCATCCGACAAAATATTGTAGGCTTCGTTGATCTTTTTAAATTGGGCTTCGGCGGTGTGATCACCCGGATTTCGGTCCGGGTGATATTTCATCGCATGACGTCGATAAGCTTTTTTAATGTCGGCAGCACTGGCGTTACGAGCGACGCCGAGTATCTCATAATAGTCTTCAGTGGTTGACATTTAATTTTTCTTCTTCTCATCTTTAACTTCTTCAAATTCAGCATCCACAACGTCTTCTTTACCGGATGCCGATTTTTCACCTTCCTGGGTTTGAGCGCCGCCGGTTTCACCACCGGCTTCTCCACCGCCCTGCTGTTTTTTCGCAGCGGCGCGCTCGGCAAGTTTGGAATAGCGTTCAGAAAGCTCGCTGGTTTTGGCTTCAATCGCGGCTTTATCATCACCTTTGATCAGGGTCTTTAATTCCTCGATGAGTTTTTCAACGGCTTTACGATCATCCTCAGGCACTTCAGCGCCTAAATCAGCCAGCGTTTTAGTGGCAGAGTGTATCAAATTATCGGCTTTATTACGCACGTCCACCAATTCGTGGAAACGGCGGTCAGCTTCCTTGTTCGCTTCCGCGTCTTTCACCATTTTCTGAATTTCTTCATCGGACAAACCGCTCGACGCTTTAATTTGAATCGACTGCTGCTTGCCGGTGGCTTTGTCTTTCGCCGATACATGCAGAATACCGTTGGCGTCTATATCAAAAGTCACTTCAATTTGCGGCGTGCCGCGCGGCGCAGAAGGAATATCGGCCAAATCAAAACGGCCCAGCGATTTATTGGCCGAAGCCATTTCCCGCTCTCCCTGCAATACGTGGATAGTCACCGCGGTTTGATTATCGTCCGCCGTTGAAAATACCTGCGAGGTTTTGGTGGGGATGGTGGTATTCTTTTCAATGAGTTTCGTCATTACACCACCCATGGTTTCAATACCCAGAGAGAGCGGCGTCACATCCAGCAGCAACACGTCTTTCACTTCACCCGATAATACCGCGCCCTGAATCGCTGCGCCAATCGCCACCGCTTCGTCAGGATTGACGTCGTGACGCGGCTCTTTGCCGAAATAATTTTTAACCACTTCCTGAACTTTCGGCATACGGGTTTGACCACCGACTAAAATAACATCGTTAATCTCGGAAAGTTTAAGCCCGGCATCTTTAATGGCGATTTTACAGGGCTCCATGGTGCGTTGAATCAAATCTTCCACCAAAGATTCCAGTTTAGCGCGGGTGATGCGAATATTTAAATGCTTGGGTCCATTGGCGTCGGCAGTGATATAGGGCAAGTTGACATCTGTCTGCTGCGCTGAAGACAGTTCAATTTTGGCTTTTTCCGCGGCTTCCTTTAAACGCTGCAACGCTAATGGGTCCGTGTGGAAATCAATTCCGGTTTCTTTTTTAAATTCATCCGCCAGATAATCAATTAAGCGTAAATCGAAATCTTCACCACCGAGAAATGTATCGCCGTTCGTGGCCAACACTTCAAACTGATGTTCGCCATCGACTTCGGCGATTTCAATAATGGAAATATCAAAAGTACCGCCTCCTAAATCGTATACTGCGATTTTGGTGTCGCCTTTTTTCTTATCCATACCATAAGCCAGCGCCGCGGCGGTGGGTTCGTTGATGATGCGTTTGACTTCCAGTCCGGCGATTTTGCCGGCATCTTTGGTGGCCTGGCGCTGCGAATCGTTAAAATAAGCCGGTACGGTGATCACCGCCTGGGTAACGGGTTCACCCAAATAATCTTCGGCGGTTTTTTTCATCTTCATGAGAATTTGCGCGGAAATCTGCTGCGGCGACAGTTTTTCGCCGTTAACTTCAACCCAGGCGTCGCCGTTGTTCGCTTCGACAATTTTGTAGGGGACCATTTTAATGTCTTTCTGGACAACATCGTCTTTGAATTTGCGGCCAATCAGACGCTTGATCGCGTATAGCGTATTATGCGGATTGGTAACCGCCTGACGCTTGGCAGCCGCGCCTACCAGTGGTTGGCCGTCCTTACCGTATGCGACGATCGAAGGTGTGGTGCGGGAACCCTCGGCATTTTCAATAACACGCACTTTGCCTCCTTCCATGATTGCCACGCAGGAGTTCGTCGTTCCTAAGTCGATACCAATAATTTTACTGCTCATACATCGTTCCTCTCTAAAAAATGGTTATGGGAATTTAATGCCCGCTCAAAAAAATGTTCTACTCAGCAAATGGGGGCGGCATTGATAATTTCAAGTCTATCCTGCGACCATTACCATGGCGGCGCGAAGTACCCGGCCATGCAACTGACAGCCCTTTTGTAAAACCTGAATGATCGTGTTGGGCGCGGTTCCAGGGATTTTTTGCACCCCAACAGCTTCATGCAGCCCGGGATTGAAGGCGTCGCCGGTAGCCGGATTGATAATCTCTACTCCAAATTTGGCCAGGGCTTTGTACAGCAGGTCCAAAGTTAATTGCATGCCGGCATGGAGCGCCTGAACCTTCGGGTCAAAGTGATCGCCGCTTTCGAGGCCACGAACCAGTCCGTCGACCACCGGTAATAAGGCGTTGATGAGCTGTTCCACACCGTATTTGTGGGCGTTGCTGACGTCCCGTTCCGCTCGTCTGCGGACGTTTTCCAGTTCCGCCTGCGAGCGGGCCGCCTGGAGTTTGGCTTCATTAAGCTGACGCTCCAGCATGTTGAGCTGGTCTTCGAGCTGCTGACGGGTGGAGAATTCCAGTTCCCCCTGAGTATCACTTTTTGCGTTCGCCTGGCCGGATTCTTCAGCCTCAGCCTGTTTCTCGGCTTCTTCAGCAATTTTCTGCCACTTATCGGCGGATTGCGCGCCGGGTTTATTCGGATTAGTCATGGTACCTCCTAAATTCAGTTATTACCTTATCTTAATGGAGATTATCATACAATAATCAAGTGGTAATAAAAATTATTGTCGTCCTTCTTTTTGTCGCTGTTCATTATGTACATTAAGAGTAAGTTCTGGTAGAGTGTGTAGAGTGTAGGGTGTTTTTCAACATGAAGTTACTAACCATATTCAGGAGAATTTATGAAACGAATTGATCTATTAACTTTTGGTTCCCAAATTTTTAGTGATGAACATTTAGCCTTACCCGTCCCTTCTTACGTTCAAAATACATGGGAAACCGGAATTGCCAGGACCATTAATACGGCTATTTTTATGACGCAATTACTGGAATCCCAAAAAAATGGCATCAACTTGTCCAATTGCAAATTTACTCAGGAAGAAGAAAAAATTTATTCGGGTATTTTAGAAAAAATTTCGGTAATTAAATTATCGAAAAAGATTAGTCTGAGTGAATACATGCTGACTCGTTTGAAAAAACAACTGACTGCATGGCTGTCAAAATGGAGCCATGTTCCAGATGAATTTCCTGCGAAAATTAAATTTCAAGAGTTGCTCTCGATGTTTCTCAATTCGCAAAATATCCTTGCCGGGTCTTTTCCCAATTATTTACTGGCAAATCCAGCCCCTGTCCTGCTGGAATCTATATTCGGTATGCTTCGAATAGAAATGATTATTCAAAGTGCTATCATGAAGTCACAAAAAGAGCTGGATGCCCACTGCGAATTGATGAAACTTTTAGAGGTGGCTCGCGACCCTGCTCATTACAATTTCAACCCCTTCAACAGGCTGTCATTGAAACAAATTTTAAAAATAAATTCTCAATGGACAGGCACCTTTACCGAGTGGGCTTTTGGAGTGCCGGATGCGTTGATAACTCTGGTCGAAGCCAATCAAAATCCTGTTTTTAATTCTTTGGTTCGGCAGCATTTTCTCGTCGCCGAATCTAAAATTGTTAAAGAGGAAAGTTTGTTAGTCACAGAGCTTGCTCAGGAGATTAAACAACACCAGGATAAAATAAGACAACGATTTGATCTGCTTAAAAGCAAAATGTCCGATACGAATGAATTCAACCTGGATGAATATCACCAGGCAGGCGCGGAACAGATTCAAAAATTGGAAAAATATCAGCTCAGTCTATCATCTCCTGCCTCAGTGGCGTCTGCCTTTATAAAGACATTTTTAAGTTTTCATGAAAAAAATTTTCCAACATGGGGAGAATTTAACCAGAAACCGCTTCAGGAAAATAAAAATTTTTTATCGCCCATCTCCGATATAAAATTACCCCAAACTCCGAAAGGAATTTCAGGAAGCATATCCTCAAGTTCAAGCTCAAGTTTAAGTTCGGGCGATTCACTCTCAATACCCGGCGTTACTTCCACGGTCATTGAAAGCCTGAACCCGCCTTTAACGGTCTCAACGCCACTCATCGCACCCGTCGGCGAGAGTATTATAACTGAAAGCTCAAAAGTACCTGAGAAATCAGAGTTATCCGGACAATTAGCCGATATCAATAATTCACCCAGCGAAAGTACGCCGGCAGCAACGGCTTTCACAGTACAATCCGAAACGATTAACACGAGTACGACGACTTCGGACAAGACCCTCGCATTGGAAAAAAAACCATCCACTGTGAAGGTGGCTTCAATTCCTCCGAGTTCTTCTCTGGCCAAAAGAGCTTCTATCTTTCAACAAACCTCAGCCGGTAGCGGGAGCTCAACCGTGAGCTCTGTCAGCAGTACTCCCAGGGAAAACAAGAGTGTCAACCCCAAATTCAATTCAATTAAAGAAAAAGTCTCTCAAACATTAATACAAACAACAAAAAATAAAGGCTTCATTGGCAGCGGAACCACTGCGAGCACAACGAACACCAGTTCGAGCAGTACCACAGAGAATGGAATAACCTGAGATTCATGTGGTGAATGGATACGCCGGAATTTAATTTAAGGTGAGTCGTGGATAATCACCGTAGTCGGGGAACATTTCCCTTACCCCCCAAACGGGTGGGCTACTTTTTGGGGGTTCCGTTAACATTGCAATCCGGTCATGCGCCATCCACTGGATCACGATTGGCTCAACCATACTTAAAGTCAATTTATCAATTAATTCATTAACATGAAGCTGATATATCAGGCGATTTAACAAATCAAAAACAGTCCTTAACCGGCCACCCGTTATTTCATGTAACCAGGAGAATACCTCCGGTTCAATTGGAAAATTTATTTTTTCATTTATCCGAAAAAATTCCAGTCTTTTTTTGATTAATTCTTCGAAATCCGATGGCTTCAATGGAGTCATCTTCAATTCAAATGGAATGATTGTACTCAAACGGTCAACCTGTTCGGCAATGAATTGTCTTAAACCACTGGTTCCCAGCAACAGCCAACTGACATTAGGCGTGTGCATATAATCCCGCAGCACATTGAAGAGATGACGCAAATGTTTTTCATCCTGGGTCTCATTAACATTTAAATTGTTCAACTGGATTAAGCAGCCATAGCGGTAGCCCGACGATTGCACCAAAGCAGCCAAATCTTCCAGATGATGCCCATCATAGGCGAAGGTACAACAGCAGGCTGGGAAGCGGCTCCCATTGATTTACCAGAGTTGATGCCAAACCCAAAAGCCTCGATGCCAAAAGAACGATGGACTTCGGAAATCCGCATGGTCAACCCTTTGGCAGCTTTAAATCGTTTGTCCTTGACCATGCCGGGATGGAAAAGTTCAATTTCGCGAACAATATTGCCCACAATCACGGCCAGCAAGGTCGCCAGACTCCAATCGGACTCAACCCGAATTTCAACACGTGGAGTGAAATAGTCCTTTTTTTCCTGAGCGGAATAACGCAGATAATTGGCAAAAGAAGTAGTGCCTATTCCCCTAACACCCTCAATCACCACACGGGCGTTTTCTTCCATCAGTATGCTGGAATATTTTTTGATTTCCTCACGACGTCCTGAATATAAAGCCAGAGTGTCTTTCGAAATCGCCTTATAACTAAACGGATTTGCTTTAAATCCCAGCAGGTCCCAATGCATAATTCCTCTCCTTATCGTTTGTGAATTTGTGTATTATATAATATATATAAATAACAATCAAAACATGGTATTCTTAAACAATGACTGTGATTAATAAAGTTATCCTTGTTGGCCGGCCCAAGGTTCCGGGAGTGCGGGAAACGGCCAATGCGTTGTATGAATTTCTGATTCAGCGTCAGGCGGCAGTCGCCGTTGATAGCGAAACAGCGAAAATGTTAACGGCGGAATACGATCCGGTCCTCGTTTCTCCCGAAGTTTTAAGCTCGTTTGAATTAATTATTGTCGTTGGCGGCGACGGCAGTCTGCTCAATGCCGCGCACCTTGCTTTGCCCTACAATCTGCCGGTACTCGGGATCAACCGCGGACGGCTCGGATTTTTAACCGATATCCATCCTAAAGATCTGCAAAAAGTCGGTGAAGTTCTCGACGGGCACTATCATATCGAGCCGCGATTTTTACTGGAGGCGCACCTTTACAAAGAGTCTGTTCCCGAGGCATTTGCTCAGGACGTGGCACTTAATGATGTGGTACTGCTGCCGGGAGACATTGCCCACATGATCGCCTTCGAAATTTATATCGACCAGCAGTTCGTCTGCAAACAGCGCGCGGATGGTTTAATTATCGCCACGCCCACCGGCTCGACGGCTTACGCGCTGTCCGGAGGCGGGCCTATATTACACCCGCAACTGGACGCGGTGGTGCTGGTGCCGATGTTTCCCCACACGCTCAGCAGCCGTCCTATCGTGGTTTCAGGCGGCAGCGAAATTGAATTGCGTATTTCCTCTGCGAACGCCGTGTCACCGCATATTAGCTGCGACGGCCAAAACCGCATCGCTCTGCCGCAAGGCGGGCGGGTGCAGGTGAAGAAAAAACCACAATTATTGCGGCTGGTGCATCCTGAGGATTATAATTATTTTAAAACCCTGCGGGAGAAACTGAAGTGGGAAAGTTTTCCTCATGAGCGTGAATAAGGGATTGACAGGAGTTCCCGCTGAGGGAACTCTCCTTACGCGATGGGGGATCGCAAGGGGGAGAATCGCGATTCTCCCCCTTCATTCCGAGCAATCGGCTCCGCCGATGCGCAGGATATAAACAGGAAGCCATGGACGCTGTACTCAGCGGGAATGGCTGAGGGATTGAGCTGATGCTGATTCATATTGATATTCAAAATTTTGTGCTGGTGGACAAACTGAGCCTGGATTTTAACACGGGATTACATGTGCTCACCGGTGAAACCGGTGCGGGTAAATCAATTTGGGTCGACGCCATCGCTTTGGCTCTGGGTGGGCGCGCGGATTCCAGCGTGGTTCGCCAGGGAGAATCCCGTTGTGATATCACCGTCGGTTTTGACTTGCGCAATATTCCCCATGCACGCGCCTGGCTGGCGGAACATCAACTGGATCATCAGGGCGACGAGTGTTTAATTCGCCGGATCATTCAACCGGACGGCCCTTCGCGCAGCACGATTAACGGCGTTCCCTGCCCTCTGCATTTGGTGCGTGAACTCAGCGAATGGGTGCTGACCATTCACGGTCAACATCAACAGCAGGATTTACTCAAAAGCGACGGCCAGCAGCAACAACTGGACGGCTTCGGCAAACATCAGCCGTTACTTCAAAAAATTCAGCAACTTTACCGGCAATGGGATGCGCAAACGACTCAAATGCAGGCGTTACAAAATCTGTTATCTCACCGGCACAGCGAGCTGGATTTATTGCGTTACCAGATTAACGAGCTGGAACAACTTGATTTAAAAGCGGATGAATGGCGAACGCTCAGCGAATCACACAAACAGTTTCATCATGCCGCACAGTGGCGGCAGCAATTACAACAGGCTCTGCTGCTCACCATCGACGATGATGCGCATGCGGCTTTGAACCAGATCTACCGCGCCACACATCATTTGCAGTCCATTAAAACCAGTCAGCCTGAACTACTGAATATCCAACGGTTACTCAACGAAGCGGCGATTAATTGTCAGGAAGCCGGTAATGAACTGCGCGATTACAGTGATCATCTCAATATCGACCCGGAAAAATTTTCCGAAATTGAGCAGCGGCTTGACCTGATTCATCAGCTGGCCCGTAAACATCGCACCACTCCCGAACTTTTATTCGGCATTCATCAGGACCTGGCCGCAAAAATCACCGTGCTGGAAAATGCCGAAGCTGAACTTCAAAAACTCACTGCCCGGCAGAATGAAATTGTTAAGGAGTTCAGCGCTGTCGCCGGCGATTTAAGCGCCCGCCGCAAAAAGGCCGCGCAATCACTGGGGAAGCAGGTTACTGAATGGATGCAACAGCTTGGAATGCAGGGCGGACGATTCCAGATCAGCCTTGAACCCATTCCCGAGGAAATTCATCCACTGGGCCGCGAACGCATCCGCTTTTTAGTCAGCACCAATCCGGGACAGGATTTTCAGCCGCTGCAAAAAGTGGCTTCCGGCGGGGAGTTATCCCGATTGCATTTGGCCCTGCAGGTGATTACGGCTCAAAAAGAACAAACTCCAACCTTAATCTTTGACGAGGTTGATGTCGGTATCGGCGGCCAGACCGCTGCTATTGTCGGCAAACTATTACGCCAGCTCGGCGAAAAAACCCAGGTACTGTGTATTACTCACCTGCCGCAGGTGGCGGCTTACGGCGACCATCATTTCAGGGTGAGCAAATTAATCAATAAAAAAACCACCCGCAGTGTCATTGAACCGCTGGATTTGAATGGTCGCACCCAGGAACTGGCGCGGATGCTCGGCGGCGAAAATATCACTCAACAAACGCTCTCTCACGCCAGTGAAATGCTGCAAATTTCGTAGTCATCAAACTGTCACAATAATATTGTATTATTCCTTAAGTTAAAAAAAGGACAGAGGTTTAATGATGAAAAAATCAGCCCTAAAAGCCGCCGAATTTACTTTTGATTTTTTAGATAATGAATATGGCGCTTCTTCGTACAATAGCGCATTTTCCACGGATATGAACCTGACAATTCCCGACCCCGCGTTGATTAATTTTCTGATGGCTGTTTTCATGAGTGCTTTAAAGTGTACGTCAAAAGAAGCCATTGAAAGTTTGCGGGATGTACAAAAAGGTCTTCGCGATGTTCAAAGAGTTGATGAGGGCCTGTCAAACTTTAGAGGTCATGGCGCTATCGCCTCCCCGTTTATTTTGATGACCGGCGGTTTTTATGCCATTCTGTTACTGGCAAGCCGGTGGGATAAAGAACGACAGCTAAAAGAGATTGAGGAAAATTGCCGTATGGCATTGCATTTACGGACTTTACTGACCGATAGCCACACAAAAGCCATGAAGTTTAGAATTAATGAAGAAAATAATGCAAAAACACACCAGTTGCGCCTGGCTGTTCAGGCGACTACCGGTGGCCTCACAGGCCTCTATCTTGGATTTTCGGTCCTGCAGGTAACGGAATTCGTCTTCTCGTTTACTCCGTCCATCGTCATTAATCCTCTGCCATTTGTCATTACCGGCATAGTCCTGGCCGCGGTTTTTTGCGCTAAACGTTTATATGACCAATATCGGCTGGATTTGAAAAAATCAATCAGTGTCCTCGCCTGTAAAGTGGAGTTGGGCCAATTGAGTTGCAAACAACTTCAAAATGATATTGCCTTAAATAAGGGTTCAGCGCTGGCGGGAAAACTTCGTCAACAACTAATAGCTCAAGAGAAGGCGGTGGCTGAACACTACCAACAGCTTGCATCCATGCAGAAAAAATTAAATTCAGCAACCCAGTTGGGAAATAATTTCCTAAACATCTCTCAAAAAACGATTTCCACCATTAAGAATACATCAGTAGGGCTTCTAAACCTGGGCAGCTTTGTCAGTTTTACCGGAGTGACTACCTTAAAGATATTGTCAGGCGCCACGGCTTTATCCATTCTTGGTGGCCCGGCGGGAGTGGCGCTAATGGCAATAACAGTCACCTGCGCGCTACTATATGTCGGGTATAACATGTACAAACGTCATAAAGAGCAACAAAACCAGAAACTTCCCGCAAAAGTAGAAACAGATAAAAACCGATATTCCTATTTTTATAAAAATCCTGGTGTCACAGTCCAGCATTGTAGAACGGGAGAAATAGAACTTATTGAATATAATAAGCCTTAAGGCACTAAATTAACCAGGATATATCACCATCAGGCGTAGCGAGTTAGTTAATACCTGCGGTAAATACCCAAGGAACGCACTTCCCAAGGGAGCTTCGTTAGAAGAACGTGAAAGAGCCTGAAGATTTGGGTGTTTTTGTCAAAATCGCGCGGGCGCATAGTCGTACTCAGTAACCAAGCGATTTTAACAAAAACACCCAAAGATTCAGATTCTTTCGCGTTCGCAGTAGCCTGATGGTGAAATATCCGGGTTAAGGACATCGTTTGCCCCCGGCTTGTTCCGGGAACGACGGCTCTTAACTTAGTGCCATTGCCTAAGTTTTATCTTTCAGGATTCGAGACTTGACCCCATTCTCCATTCTCTGGCTCGCGGAAGCGGATTACAGATGGAATAGCGGGTTGTGATATTTACTTCTTGATTTCTTGTGGCGGAGTCCAGCCTTTGGCGGCGCGAGCTTTGGCTTCTCTCCAGCCTAACAGCTCAATGATCGCCATGGGGGCATTATCACCGGCACGGAAGCCGCATTTGAGAACGCGGGAATATCCACCCGGACGGTCTTTAAAGCGCGGAGCAATATCATTGAATAGTTTAGCGACTACTTCGTCGTTACGTAAACGGGAGAAAGCTAAACGACGATGCGCCACGCTGTCTTCTTTGGCTAAAGTAATCAAGGGCTCTATAAAACGACGCAATTCTTTTGCTTTGGGTAAAGTCGTTTTAATCTGGCCATGTTTAAATATGGCAATGCTCATATTTTTTTTGAGCGCTTTAAGATGGGACGCCGTTCTATTAAGGCGTCGGCCGGTTTTGCGATGATTCATGATTACTCCTCTTCAACAATCTTTTCCGGCGGCGGTAAATCAGCCGGCGGCCAGTTTTTAATGGTCATACCCAAGCTCAGGCCATGCTGTACCAACACGGATTTGATTTCATTCATGGATTTTTTACCCAGATTCGGCGTTTTTAAGAGATCGCTTTCAGAACGTTGCACTAAATCGCCTATATAATAAATATCTTCCGCTTTCAGACAATTGGCTGCACGAACGGTTAACTCCAAATCATCCACCGGACGGGTTAAAATGGGATCAATGGCTTGCGCGCCTTCTTTCGCACCCATTTTAGCGGCGTGCTGTAAATCGACAAACGCCGATAATTGTTGCTGCAATATAGTTGCGGCATGGCGAATAGCCTGCTCGGGATCCAGCGCGCCGTTGGTTTCCAGATCAATGATTAGTTTATCCAGGTCAGTGCGCTTTTCAACACGGGTATTTTCCACCTGGTAACTGACGCGTTTGACTGGACTAAACGAAGCATCCAACAACAATGAACCCACGGAACGTTTGGCGCCTTTTTCAGAAATACGGGTCAAAGCAGGTTGATAACCTCTTCCCACTTCGACGGTCAGTCTGGCATTCAGTTCACCTTCTTTAGTGAGATTCGCAATGATATGCTGGGGGTTGACCACGGTAACACCCGTTTCCAGTTCAATGTCCGCGGCAGTCACCACACCCGGGCCTTTTTTACGAAGGTTTAATTCAATTTTATCGCGTCCTTCCAGTTTTAAAGCGACGCCTTTTAAATTCAATAAAATATTAACGACATCCTCGTGAACACCTTCGAGTGAGCTGTATTCGTGGACTACATTATCGATCTGAACTTCTGTAATTGCAGCTCCAGCCATTGAAGACAACAATACACGTCTCAGTGCATTACCTAAAGTATAACCATAGCCGCGTTCAAAAGGTTCTAAAACAATCCGATAATGACTGGGTGAAATAGCATGAACCTGGATATTCTGCGGCGTTAAAAAATTTTTAAAAACATCTTGCATAGGTTGAGCCCCAAACTATTTAGAATATAATTCGACGACCAAACTGACTTTAAATTCAGCTGGCAACTCACTGATTTCGGGAGCAGCTTTAAATGTACCCTTCAGTTCTTTTGGATCAACTTCAATCCATGAAACGGGGGTGCGGTTAGCCGTTAACCCTAAAGCAGCGCTAATGCGCAATTGTTTTTTCGCTTTTTCGCGGATAGAGATTACAGATCCGGGCGCCACATGAAATGAAGGAATGTTCACCACTTTTCCGTTCACAAGAATAGCCTTATGGCTCACCAGCTGTCTGGCCTCGGCCCGGGTAGCTGCAAAACCCATGCGATAGACCACGTTGTCTAAACGTGATTCCAGTAATGATAATAAATTGTCGCCGGTTGAACCTTTGGTGCGATCCGCTTTTTTATAGTAGTTACGGAACTGTTTTTCCAGTACATCGTAATAACGGCGAATTAATTGTTTCATGCGCAACTGAATGCCATAGTCCGTGGTTCTTCCACGTCTGGACCAATGTACGCCGGGAGTATGTTCCAGATTACATTTGGTATCTATAGCGCGAATGCCGCTTTTTAATAACAGATCCGTTTTCTCACGTCGAGATAAACGACACTTGGGACCTAAATATCTTGCCATTCTTTAACCTCTCAAATATTAGACGCGACGCCGTTTACGCGGACGGCAGCCATTATGCGGTATTCCAGTCCGATCAGTTAAACTGAGGATCTCTAAGCCGGAATTATATAAACTACGTATGGCTGAATCACGGCCCGCACCAGGTCCACTGACATAAACCACCACTCTTTTGGCATCAAATTCGTCAAGCAGGCCCTTCGCCACAGCTTCGGCAGCCATTTGGGCGGCATAAGGGGTCCCACGGCGTGAGCCTTTAAAGCCGCATTTGCCAGCCGAGCTTTGCGTTAACAAATCGCCCGACATCGTAGTTCCCGACACAACTGTGTTGTTAAAGGTGGCTTGAATGTGTACTGCGCATTCAGAAAATTTTCGTTTGGTACGTTTTTTTACTGCCATTTTAATTATTTCCTCTTAAGCACGGACTGCTTTACGTTTGCCTTTGCGGGTACGGGCGTTAGTTTTGGTACGTTGACCTCGCACGGGTAAACCGTGACGGTGACGTACTCCCTGATAGCACCCTAAATCAATTTTGCGCTTGATATTCATGGATACTTCCCGGCGCAGATCGCCTTCAACCGAATAGGCGGCCACGGCATCGCGAACTTTTTTAAGCTGTTCTTCAAGCAAATCTTTAATTTTGGTGGCTGGATCAACGCCTGCTACGTCGCAAACGACTTTCGCACGGGTTGGCCCAATGCCGTATATAGCCTGTAGGCCAATCACTGTGTGTTTATTAACGGGTATGTTAACTCCGGCAATACGCGCCATTTTTTATGCTCCAGATTTAATCGTTAAAAAGTTCACTAGCTTATCCCTGATTACTTGAAAAATCAAGCTTTGGATAAGGCAGGCATCATCACCCCTGTCTTTGCTTATGCCGAGCATCTTTACAGATAACCCGGACGATACCATGACGACGGATGATTTTACAATTTCTGCACAATTTTTTTACGGATGCTCTCACTTTCATTACTCTCTCCTCATTACAGCAGGCTCATTTTAGAACCGCGTTGTTTGGCTTTTTTCATCACTGACTCATATTGATGAGTCATTAAATGCGCTTGTACTTGCGCCATAAAATCCATTATGACGACAACGACGATCAACAGAGAAGTCCCTCCAAAATAAAACGGGACATTCCATGCCAAAATTAAAAACTGCGGCAACAATGCCACTAACGCCAGGTAGACGGATCCGACCAGAGTTAAGCGGGTCATGACACCATCAATATAATTCGCGGTCTGTTCACCAGGCCGAATCCCGGGAATAAAAGCACCGGAACGTTTCAAATTATCCGCGGTTTCTTTCGGGTTAAAGACTAACGCCGTGTAAAAAAAAGCGAAAAAAATCACTAATATCGCAAAAGCGATCATATATCCCGGCTGACCAGGCGATAACGCCAGGGACACGTCATTGAGCCAGCCCATGCCCTTGGCAGCTCCAAAAAACTGCGCGATAGTGCCTGGGAATAAAATAATACTTTGGGCAAAAATCGGCGGAATCACTCCTGCCATATTAATTTTTAAAGGTAAATGGCTCGTTTGGGCGGCATAAACCGTACGGCCTTGCTGCCGTTTGGCATAGTTAATGGTAATCCGCCGTTGCGCCCTTTCAAAATAAACAACGACGACAGTCACCGCTATGACCACTACCACTATCAGCAGTAAGGTTAAGCCCTGCATCTGTCCCTGTTTTACCTGGGTAAATATGTCACCAATCGCCGCAGGAAAACGCGCAGCTATGCCCGCGAAAATAATGAGTGAAATACCATTGCCAACACCCCGTTCGGTCATTTGTTCGCCTAACCACATGAGAAACATGGTGCCTGTCACTAAAGTCACCGTGGCGACAAAATAAAAATTTAAGCCAGGGGTGATCACCACACCGCTGCTTACCAGCCATTTACAAATACCAACGCCCTGAACCAAAGACAATAATATAGTGGCATAACGCGTATATTGATTAATTTTACGCCTGCCCGCCTCACCTTCTTTCTTCAGTTGTGCCATCGTCGGGGAAACCGTCGCATATAACTGCACAATAATCGATGCAGAAATATAGGGCATGATTCCTAATGCAAAGATAGTCAAACGGCTTAATGCGCCACCGGAAAACATGTTAAATAAACCCAGTATGCCGCCCTCATGCTGCTGGAATAAATCCGCCAGTTTATGGGGATCCAGACCAGGCACAGGAATATAGGCTCCTAAACGATAGACGACCAAACCAATCAGCACAAACAAAAGCCGATTTCTCAGTTCGATCAAACCACCGGTGGAGAGCCCTCCGCCAATTTTGGGTTGTTTCATTCCTCAACCTTTCCGCCGGCTGCTTCAATAGCGGCGCGAGCGCCTTTCGTGATCCGTAAACCACGAAGAGTGATTTTCTTCTTTAACGTCGTTCCAGAGCCAAATACTTTGGCCTGTTTGTGAATCGAATTCACTAAATTCGCTTCTCTTAAAGCCGCTAAATCAATGATGTGAGCCTCTACCTTGTTAAGTTCCTCAAGACGTATTTCAGCGCAGAGTCGGGCAGTACGGGATTTAAAACCAAATTTCGGCAATCGTCTTTGTAACGGCATTTGCCCGCCTTCAAAACCGATTTTATGGTAACCGCCTTTTCGGGCATGTTGGCCTTTGTGACCCAGTCCGCAGGTTTTACCCATACCGCAACCAATGCCGCGGCCAACTCGCATTCTGGATTTTTTGGCGCCTTTCGCCGGTTTTAATGTATTTAACTGCAAAGTCATCTTAGACTTCCTCAACTTGTAATAAATACCAAACCTTATTAATCATCCCACGATTGGCAGGCGTGTCTAATACCAATACCGTATGATGACGCCGGCGCAAACCTAGCCCTTCAACGCATTCACGATGTCCACGTTTTCGGCCAAATTTGCTGCCCTTTAACGTGACTTTGATTTTTTTCGATTCCATAATCATTGTTTCACCTATACCGCTTCAGTAATCTCTTTAACAGTTTTACCGCGTTTAGCGGCTACCGATTCCGGCGTAGCCATTTGTTTTAATCCCTTAATAGTCGCACGGACCACATTGATCGGATTTGACGATCCCAAACATTTCGCCAACACGTTCTGGACGCCCATCACTTCGAATATGGCGCGCATGGCATTACCCGCGATGACACCCGTACCTTCAGAGGCCGGTAACATGAGTACTTTGCTGGCGCCGTGGCGTGCAACCACTTCGTGTTGCAGGGTAGTACCTTTCAATTGAACATGGATCATATTGCGTCGAGCGGCTTCGGTCGCTTTTTGAATAGCTATCGGTACCTCTCGGGCTTTACCCTGGCCAAAACCAATTGTCCCCTCTCCATCACCCGCAACGACTAATGCAGAAAAGCTCATTCTGCGCCCGCCCTTAACAGTGGTGGCATTACGGTTAACAGCTACTAATTTTTCAATGTAGCCATCATTGACCTGATTATCCGTTCGCATAATTTAAACCCTCAACTTAAAATTCTATACCGCCTTCGCGAGCAGCATCAGCCAAAGCCTTGACACGACCATGATATTTAAAACCAGAACGGTCGAAAGCTACTTTTGTAACACCGGCAGCCAGGCAACGCTCCGCTATTAATTTTCCCACCCGGGCGGCTGCGGTCTTATTCCCGCCATATCCCTCAGCACGCAAATCTTTATCTAAAGTAGAGGCCTGGGCGAGCACTTTGGCGCCACAGGGGGAAAATACCTGGGCATAAATATGTTGCGAAGTTCTGTGCACGCATAAATGAGTCGCACCCGTCCGCCGAATCCGGCCTCGCACCTTGGCATAGCGGCGCTCACGTTTAATATTTTTATTAATCATATTATTTTTTCTTAACCTCTTTGAGGACAATGACTTCATCGGAATAGCGCACACCTTTGCCTTTATAAGGCTCGGGCGGACGTATCGAACGAATATTGGCGGCAACCTGACAAACCATTTGCTTGTCGACACCCTTTAAAACAATTTCAGTTTGAGTGGGAGTTTCTGCGGTTACACCCTTTGGCAAGGTATAATCGACAGGATGTGAAAATCCCAAAGATAAATTCAGCACATTACCCTGGACTTTAGCACGGTAACCAACACCGACTAACACCAGCTTACGCTCAAAACCAGTGGTGACTCCAATGACCATATTGTTGGCCAGCACACGTGTGGTTCCGGCGATGGCATTGGCCTCATTGGTATCATTGGCAGGTGCAATTTGCAGAATATTATCCACCAACTTAACCTGCACTAACGAATGGGCAGCGTGGTGAATTTCGCCTAATTTACCCTTAACGGTGATATCCTGACCGGCTATTTTCACCTCAGCACCCTTCGGAACTGTAATTGGAACTTTTGCAACTCGGCTAACCATGATTCAACCTCAATATCAACTGACGTAACATAAAATTTCACCACCCAACTTCAAATGGCGGGCATAACGATCGGACATAATACCTTTTGAGGTGGAAACAATCGCTATTCCCAAACCATTTTTGACTTGTGGTAATTGAGTGGTTTTTTTGTATAAACGCAACCCGGGACGGCTGACTCTCTTGATCAACTCGATAACCGGTTGTCCATTATAATACTTCAGATCAATAAATAATGTCGGTTTTTCAGCGTCTTTAACGACGCCACAATCTTCTATGTAACCTTCATTTTTGAGCACTTCAGCCACTTTCAATTTTAATTTTGACAGCGGCATCGTGATGGTGGATTTTCCTACCATCTGCGCATTGCGAATGTGTGTAAACATATCGGCGATTGGATCTTGCATACTCATAAATAATAATTCCTCTTACCAGCTCGCTTTTCGTAAACCGGGAACGTCACCCCGCATGGCGGCTTGACGCAAACAAATACGGCATAAACCAAATTTTTTTAACGTACCGTGCGGGCGTCCGCAGGAACGGCAACGTGCTCGAATTCGAATAGGGCTTTCATTGCGGTCTCGTTTTTGCAATTTAATCACCGCTTCTTCAACGCTGTCAGGATTTAAGCGAATTTCTTCTTTTAACGCCAGACGAGTTTTTTTGCAGTTTTGCACACGGATTATCCGCTTCAAATTACGCATGACCACACTTGTTTTTGCCATATTCAATAACCCTTATTTTATCAATCAGTCTCTAAAAGGAAAACCAAAAGCTTTTAATAAAGCCAAGCCCTCTTTATTCGTTCTCGCCGAGGTTGTAATAGTAATATCCATGCCACGAATGGTGTCGATTTTATCATATTCAATTTCAGGGAAAACGATCTGTTCTTTGATACCCAGACTATAATTTCCGCGGCCATCAAACGCTTTCACACCAAATCCACGAAAATCGCGGATTCGTGGGATAGCAATCATAATCAAACGTTGCAGAAATTCATACATACGCTCCCGCCGCAAAGTGACTTTACAGCCAATCGGCATGCCTTCACGTATTTTAAAACCAGCGATGGATTTTGTGGCGATGGTGGACACCGGTTTTTGACCGGCAATGCGCGTCATGTCATCCAGGGCATGGGTTAATATTTTTTTATCCGCCAAAGCTTCACCGACTCCCATATTCAAAACGATTTTGGTGATGCGCGGAACTTCCATCACACTGGAGTAGTTAAACTCTTTTTGTAATTCCGGGACAATTTTGTCCACATATAGTGTTCGTAAAGTACTCATTTTTGACTCTCTTACTTATCGGTCACATCAATGACTTCGTCGTTGGACTTAAAATAACGCACTTTGCGTTTATCATTCCCAGTGCCAACCCATTTAAAACCCACACGGTCAGGCTGATTGGTCGTCAGATTGAGCAAAGCCACATTAGAAATGTGGATGCTAGACTTCTTTCTGCACAATACCACCCTCAATTTTACGCTGAGGATTGGGCTTGGTGTGTTTTTTTACCAGATTCACGCCTTCAACCAGTACGCGGTCATTGGCTAATAATTTTAATACTTTTCCGACCCGACCGCGGTCTTTGCCGGCGATCACTACCACAGTATCGTCTGATCTCACCTTTTGCATCACAACACCTCAAGAGCTAAGGACACAATCTTCATAAATTGAGCAATGGCACGCAATTCACGAGTAACAGGCCCGAATACACGGGTGCCAATCGGCTGTAATTGCGCATTAAGCAACACCACGGCATTGCTGTCAAAACGGATAACGGAACCATCGGCTCTACGAACCGGTTTACGCGTCCGCACCACCAGAGCATTCATCACTTCGCCTTTTTTAACTTTACCTCGCGGTATGGCGTCTTTAATACTCACTTTGATCACATCACCAATGCTGGCGTAACGGCGCTTTGAGCCGCCCAATACTTTAATGCACATTACTTCACGGGCGCCGCTGTTATCGGCGACCTGCAATAGCGATTCTGTTTGTATCATCGCCCGTTCCCCTCAGCTATTTCTGCTTTTTCTTTAATACTTTCAAGCATCCAGGTTTTAGTTCTTGAAATAGGCCGACACTCCTTCACAACAACGACATCGCCCTGTCTTGCGGTGTTGTCGGGATTGTGCGCATGAATTTTTGTCGAACGACGCACAATTTTTTGGTATTTGGGGTGACGAACACGCCGTTCCACCAGAACCACAATGGTCTGTTCCATTTTGTCACTGACCACTAATCCAGTCAGCGTTCGCGGCAAAGTTACTTTATCGTTCATGCTTGCCGCTCCTTTTCGTTAATAATGGTCAATATACGTGCTTTATTACGGCGTAGTTTTTTTATCGCTCCCGGTTTAGGGGCTTCTCCCATACCGCTTTCCATTCGCAGTTTAAACTGTTTTTTGGCTTCTTCATGAAGAAGCTTGCGTAAATCAACGGTATTTTTTTCTCTTAATTCAATTGCTTTCATAGTTATCCCCGCTCCCGCTTAACAAATACTGCCTTAAGTGGCAATTTTGCGGCTGCTAAAGTAAATGCTTCTCGCGCCAGTTGTTCCGTAATCCCTTCGATTTCAAACATAACACGGCCTGGTCTTATCTCGGCGACCCAATATTCAACATTACCCTTACCTTTACCTTGCCGAACTTCCAAAGGTTTTTTGGTAATCGGTTTGTCCGGAAAAATTTGTATATAAAGTTTACCGCCGCGTTTGACGTGACGCGTAATCGCCCGGCGGGCAGCTTCAATCTGGCGGGCGGTTACCCGGCCGCGATCCAGAGCCTTTAATCCAAATTCACCAAAATGCACAGTATTGCCACTTGTGGCTAAACCCCGGTTACGGCCTTTAAATTGCTTGCGATATTTTGTACGAGCCGGTTGACGCATGTTTTTCCCCTACTTTTAAGTTTCGCCGGTGGTCTCGGTGGCTTCTTCCTGACCTGCTTTTTTGGACGCTTCTTTGGGTTGCAGGTGAACTTCACCTTTGAATATCCAAACTTTAACGCCGATTATACCATAAGTTGTCTGCGCTATCGCAGTACCATAATCAATATCAGCCCTGAAGGTATGCAAGGGAACCCGGCCCTCTCGATACTTTTCAGTACGTGCGATTTCTGAACCCGCCAAACGTCCAGACAAACACACCTTGACACCCTGCGCTCCATGACGCATAGTGGTTTGGACCGCACGCTTCATGGCTCTTCTAAACATTACCCGGCGTTCTAATTGCCCGGCGATACTTTCAGCGACTAATTTGGCTTCCAAATCAGGCTTACGTACTTCTTCAATCGATATGTGAACGGGCACCTTCATAATATTGGCGACCTCTTTACGAAGCGTCTCAACATCACTGCCTTTTTTGCCAATAATAACGCCAGGTCGCGCTGAGTAGATAGCGACACGCGCATTGCGCGCGGGACGTTCAATGAGAATTTGACTAATCGCCGCACCCTTCAATTTTTTCACCAAAAATTCTCTGACCTTCAAATCATTATTTAAATAATCAGCATAATCTCTTTTATTGGCAAACCATTTGGAAGTCCAGTCTTTGGTTATGCCCAGTCTGATACCGTTTGGATTGACTTTTTGACCCATGTCTTATTTCTCCCCTTCCACATCCGCTACAATGACTTTTATGTGACAGGTTGGTTTAATGATCCGGTTGCCACGGCCGCGAGCACGGGTGCGCATACGTTTTAAGCGCGGACCATGATCAACACAAATAGTTTTAACGCGTAATTCATCAATGTCTGCACCTAAATTATGCTCGGCATTTGCAATAGCGGAACCCAGGGCTTTTCTTACCGTAAGAGCCGCTTTCTTATTGCTGAATTTTAAAACCTGCATGGCCTGGCCTACCGGCAATCCGCGAACCAGATCAGCCACTAAACGTGTTTTTTGCACCGAAAGTCCGGCGTATTTTAATAGTGACATTGCTTGCATTATTCAGCCCCCGGTTTTTTGGCTTTCTTTTCCGCCGCGGTATGTCCGCGAAACACTCGAGTTAAAGCAAATTCGCCTAATTTATGGCCCACCATATTTTCAGAAATGTAAATGGGCACATGATCCTTACCATTGTGTACCGCTATGGTTAAGCCAACCATATCCGGTAAAACCATCGACCGCCGGGACCATGTTTTGATTGGGCGCTTACTGCTGGTAGCTACCGCTTCTCCCACTTTTTTCAAAAGATGGTGATCAACGTAAGGGCCTTTTTTAATCGATCTTGCCACTCTCTAATACCTCTTTAATTATTTAACGCGCCTATCACGCACAATCATTTGGCGTGTACGTTTGTTACGCCGGGTTTTATAACCTTTAGTCGGCAACCCATTGGGCGACACCGGATGACGGCCACGAGTTCGGCCTTCACCACCACCGTGACAATGGTCCACTGGGTTCATCGCGGTACCACGGACAGTCGGGCGAATACCACGCCAGCGGTTAGCACCCGCTTTACCTAAAGAACGCAGATTATGCTCTGAATTGGCGACTTCACCAATACAGGCGCGGCACGAAGCCAAAATCTTGCGCATTTCCCCTGAACGCATACGAACCAATGCATAAGCACCTTCTAGACCAGCCAATTGAGCGGAAGTTCCCGCACTACGCATCAATTGCGCGCCTTTACCGGGCTTCAGTTCCACACAATGAATCGGTGAACCAAAAGGAATATTGTGCAGAGGTAAACAGTTGCCGGGTTTAATCGGTGACTGCGGTCCCGACTGCACTTCGGAGCCTGCGTGTAAATCTTTAGGCGCAATAATATACCGTCTTTCGCCATCGGCGTATAGTACTAATGCTAAATGCGCGCTGCGGTTCGGATCGTATTCCAGACGCTCTACCTGGCCGACGATGCCATCTTTATCACGGACAAAATCAACTTGACGATAATGATGCTTGTGACCGCCGCCGCGTCTGCGAACGGTGATCCTGCCCTGATTATTACGGCAACTGATGCGCTTGTTTGCTCGTTACCAACGGGGCATAAGGAGTACCTTTGTGCAATTCAGGATTAACCACTTTGATTACAAAGCGGCGTCCCGCGGAAGTTGGTTTTGCTTTTACTAATGCCATAATCTACTACCTAAATAATGTTCCTGGTTTAACTTTTGCTCAAATCAATCTCTTGATTCTGCTCTAATACCACGTATGCTTTTTTCCAGTCTTTAGTTTTGCCCAGAACGTTTGACTTTACCTTTCACCCGACAAATTTGCACTGAACGTACTTTGACGTTGAGGAATTGTTTCCACCGCTTGCCGAATCTCAAATTTATTAGCGTCGGGCAGATACTTTAAATGCATAATGCTTATAATCTCCGCGTTGTCTGGGAAGTTTTTTCAGTAACGTGCGGACTTTTGAAGTATATTTAATAATCGAGTCGCGCTCACAATAATTTCTCCTCAATTTTCTTTAAAATATCGACTGTGACTATGACATGCTCGTAGGCCACTAAACTCACTGGATCATATAACCCAACTCGCTGACATAACGTGCGGAATATTTCCCGCAGCCAACCATAGATTTTGATCTTCATTTTCGCGATCCGTAATGATCAACGCTTTTTTAACTTTTAATCCTTGTAATTTGTTGTACTAAATCTTTAGTTTTAGGCGTCTTGAGCAGTAAATTGATCCAGAACTTTCAGCCGATCCTGACGAACTAATTCGGAAAAAATAGCTCGTAAAGCCTGACGATACATTTTACGATTTACTTTTTGCTGGTAATTTCGTGGAGTCGCGGCAAATACTTTACCACCACCACGCCATAATGGGCTGCGAATTGAACCGGCACGTGCGCGGCCAGTGCCTTTTTGTTTCCATGGTTTAATACCACCACCGCGCACTTCACTGCGTGTTTTTTGGGCTTTGGTACCGGCTCGGCCTGCAGCCATATAAGCCGTGACTACTTGATGGACCAAACCTTCATTAAATGGGCAGGCGAATAATTCTTCGGAAACCTGTACGGTTGTCTTGGACTGATCGCCCGTTTGGGTAAATTACTGGTAATTCCATTATTTACTCTCCCCGTTCTTTGACAGATGGTAACACCGTGACCATGCCGCCTGGCGCTCCCGGAATGGAACCCCTGACCAAGAGTAAATGACGCTCCGTATCCACTAATACAACTTTCTGATTTTGCAATGTTCTCTTCACATTACCCAAATGACCTGGCATTTTTTTGCCTTTAAATACATTACCCGGCGTTTGTCTTTGACCCGTAGAACCAATGGCGCGAGTGGATAACGAGTTTCCATGCGTGGCATCCTGCTTGGTAAAATGGTGTCGTTTAATACCACCGGCAAATCCTTTACCTTTGGTAATACCGCTGACATCAACCGCTGACCTAGTTTAAATAAGTCAACCGTGATTTCATCACCAACGTTTTTACCTTCGAGTTCTCTTGCATCCACTCGGAATTCGCTAACCACATTACCCGCTTCCACTCCGCTTTGCGGAAATGTCCGGTCATGGGTTTATTTAACCGCGACGCCGCTTTATGACCGGCGGTGATTTGCAAAGCACAATAGCCATCGCTTTCCAAATTTTTAATTTGGGTGATGCGGTTAGGTGTGACATCAATCACTGTTACCGGAATCGATTCACCGGCATCAGTGAAGATTCGCGTCATTCCGCATTTCTTACCAACTAGCCCAAGCATTTTTTTCTCCAAAGCAACTTATTCATTCTACACTGATTTGTACATCAACACCAGCAGCTAAATCCAGTTTCATTAATGCATCCACTGTTTTATCAGTTGGTTGCACAATAACAACCAAACGTTTATGAGTACGTATTTCATATTGATCTCGCGCATCTTTATCAGCATGCGGAGAAATCAATACCGTATAACGTTCTATTTTGGTCGGCAAAGGAATCGGGCCATTGATTCGTGCGCCAGTTCGTTTTGCTGTTTCTACAATTTCCGATGTCGCACGATCTATCAACCGATGATCAAACGACTTTAAGCCGAATTATTATTCTTTCATTAGCAGCCATTGATAGTTTACTCAATAATCTTTAGCAACAACACCAGCACCGACGGTACGTCCACCTTCACGAATCGCAAAGCGTAACACCTTCTTCCATCGCAATCGGAGCAATCAGTTCAACCACCATCTTGATATTATCTCCTGGCATTACCATTTCTACACCCTCAGGTAATTCAACTGCACCTGTTACGTCTGTCGTTCTGAAATAAAATTGTGGACGATATCCTTTGAAAAATGGCGTATGACGTCCACCTTCTTCTTTCGATAACACATACACTTCTGCTTCAAATTTCGTGTGCGGCTTAATGGAGCCTTTTTTAGCCAATACTTGACCACGTTCAACTTCTTCTCGTTTCGTACCACGTAATAAAACACCTACGTTATCACCCGCTTGACCTTCATCCAGCAATTTACGGAACATTTCAACACCGGTACAAGTTGTCTTACTGGGTGGCTTTAATACCCACAATTTCAACTTCTTCACCCACTTTCACAATTCCGCGTTCAATACGGCCTGTTACCACTGTGCCTCGTCCTGAAATTGAAAATACGTCTTCGATCGGCATTAAGAATGGTTTGTCGATTTCGCGTTTTGGATCTGGAATATAAGTATCCATAGTTTCCACTAATTTAATAATCGCTTGTTCACCTATTTCACTTTTATCGCCTTCCAATGCTTTCAATGCAGAACCAACGACAATAGGAGTATCATCGCCAGGGAAATTATAGCTGTTTAATAATTCTCGTACTTCCATTTCTACTAATTCTAATAATTCTTTATCATCTACCATGTCGGCTTTGTTCAAGAACACAACGATATAAGGAACACCCACTTGACGAGCCAAAATAATATGTTCGCGGGTTTGCGGCATCGGGCCATCGGCAGCTGATACCACTAAAATCGCTCCGTCCATTTGCGCAGCACCGGTGATCATGTTCTTCACATAATCGGCATGGCCTGGGCAGTCCACGTGCGCATAGTGTCGTTTGTCAGTTTCATATTCAACGTGTGATGTTGTAATCGTAATACCACGCGCTTTTTCTTCAGGCGCTTTATCAATTTGATCATAGCCTCTGAATTGCGCCACCGAACTTTTCAGCCAGATACTTTGGTAATCGCCGCTGTTAACGTCGTTTTACCATGGTCAACGTGACCAATCGTTCCTACGTTTACGTGGGGTTTATTTCGTTCAAATGCTTCTGTTGCCATAATAAATCACCTCTTAATTGAAATTATTTTTTCTTAATCATCGCTTCTGCAATATTCGCTGGTGCTTCCATATACTTTAGAAATTCCATTGTATAGGTTGCTCGCCCTTGAGTCAATGAACGCAAATCAGTTGCATAACCAAACATTTCAGCTAACGGAACTTCTGCATTGACTAATTTACCAGCAGGAGTTTCATCCATACCTTGAATTACACCGCGACGACGATTTAAGTCGCCCATTACATCACCCATGTAATCTTCAGGAGTGACCACTTCAACTTTCATGATCGGTTCTAGTAATACTGGGCTTGGCTTTTAGCGCGCCTTCTTTAAAGCCAATCGAACCAGCAATTTTAAATGCCATTTCACTGGAGTCTACATCGTGATAAGAACCATCAAACAAAGTGACTTTGACATCTACCACTGGATAGCCAGCAATAACACCATTTTCCATCTGTTCTTGTATACCTTTTTCAACTGCAGGAATATATTCTCTCGGAATCACACCACCAACAATTGCATTTACAAATTCATAACCTTTGCCTCGCTTCTTGTGGTTCAATTCGCAACCATACGTGACCATATTGACCACGACCACCGGTTTGACGAATGTATTTGCCTTCTTGTTCAATCGATTTGCGAATTGTTTCGCGATAAGCAACTTGTGGTTTACCAACATTTGCTTCCACTTTAAATTCGCGTCTCATACGGTCAACAATAATTTCTAAATGCAATTCACCCATTCCTTCAATAATGGTTTGGCCTGATTCTTCATCAGTATGCACTCGGAAAGAAGGATCTTCTTGTGCCAATTTACCTAAGGCAATACCCATTTTTTCTTGGTCGCTTTGGTTTTTGGCTCAACTGCAACTGAAATAACTGGATCAGGGAATTCCATTCTTTCTAAGATGAATCAGATGATCTGGATCACATAAGGTATCGCCAGTGGTGACATTTTTTAAGCCCACGCAGCGGCAATATCACCTGCACGAACTTCTTTAATTTCTTCTCGAGTATTGGCATGCATTTGTAACAAGACGACCAATACGCTCTTTACATTTTTTAACGGTATTATAAACCGTATCACCTGATTTCAATACACCTGAATAAACACGAATAAAGGTTAATGTACCCACATATGGATCGGTCATAATCTTAAATGCCAATGCAGAAAATGGTTCTTTATCAGAAGGATGACGAACCGCTTCTTTACCGCGATCATCTTCGCCTTTAACGGCAGGAACATCCAGCGGAGAAGGCAAGATATTCAATCACCGCATCCAACAATGCTTGCACACCTTTATTTTTAAAGGCAGTACCACAAAGAACAGGAACAATTTCATTTGCTAATGGTACGTTTGCGCAAGCCTCGCTTGATTTCTTCGATCGTTAAGTTCACCAGTTTCCAGATATTTTTCCATCAATTCTTCAGGCTTCAGCAGCAGCTTCAACCATTTTTTCACGCCATTCTTGACAATCTGTCTAGCATATCTTCGGCGAATTTCACGTTCTTCAAAAGTCATACCTTTATCTTCTTCATTCCAGTAAATGGCTTTCATGATGATTAGATCAACCACGCCTTCAAAATTTTCTTCTGCACCAATGGGCAATTGAATAGGCACAGGATTTGCGCCTAACCGTTTACGAATTTGCTCAACACACGAATAAGAAATTAGCACCGGCACGATCCATTTTGTTCACAAATGCCAATACGCGGAACACCATATTTATTCGCTTGACGCCAAACGGTTTCAGTTTGTGGCTCAACACCACTCACCGCATCAAAATACAGCACAAGCACCATCGAATACTCGCAAGGAACGCTCAACTTCAATGGTAAAATCAACGTGACCTGGGGTATCAATAATATTAATACGATGCTGCGGAAATTGTTTGCGCATGCCACTCCAGTAACAAGTGGTGGCCGCAGAAGTAATGGTGATACCACGCTCCTGTTCCTGCTCCATCCAGTCCATGACGGCAGCGCCTTCATGAACTTCACCCATTTTATGGGAAACACCTGTGTAAAATAAAATACGTTCTGTGGTCGTGGTTTTACCTGCATCAATATGCGCCATAATGCCAATATCACGTAATTTTGTTAAATCTATGCTGCACATTATTCATTACCAACGATAATGAGCAAATGCTTGGTTTGCTTTTGCCATACGATGCACATCATCACGTTTTTTCACTGCGCCGCCACGTCCGCCAATAGCATCTAAAATTTCTTGCGCTAAACGCATCATCATGCCTTTTTGACTACGTTGACTAGCAAATTCTACCAACCAGCGCATTGCCAAAGCCACTCGACGTGTTTCACGAATTTCAACAGGCACTTGATAAGTAGAACCACCGACCCGGCGAGATTTTACTTCGACCACCGGAGTCACGTTTTCTAAGAGCTTTTCTGAAGGCCTTGAGAGCCGCTGCCCGCGCCTCTTCGCTATTGCGAATATTGGCGCTGCTGGCCAGTTTTCTGCCGCCGCCGCCGCCTGACCGCCGCCCTGTTCACCACCATCGCCTTCGCCATCGCCGCCGATATGGCCAACGCTTTTAACCACTTGATCTAAGTGCGCCATAAACCACTTTTTCGGCAATTGATTTTTTACCATGGCTCATCACCGTATTAATAAATTTTGCTAATAAAATGCTGTGGAACAAGGGATCTGGGAGTATCTCGCGTCTGGGAGCTGCTTTTCTTCTTGGCATAGCGTTTCTCTTTGTTTATTCCTTGGTTTCTTTTCGCCATATTTGGAACGTCCACGCCGACGTCCAGATACGCCTGCGGTATCCAAGCTACCACGAACGATGTGATAACGGACACCAGGTAAATCTTTCACACGACCGCCACGGATCAGTACCACGGAGTGCTCTTGTAAGTTATGGCCTTCACCACCGATATAGGAAGTGACTTCAGCGCCATTGGTTAAACGCACACGGGCCACTTTTCTTAAAGCCGAGTTTGGCTTTTTGGGAGTTGTGGTATAAACGCGAGTACAAACACCACGGCGTTGCGGACAACCTTCCAAAGCCGGAACGTTAGTCTTTTTACGCTGACGTTCTGCGTGGTTTTCGCACTAATTGGTTAATTCTTGCCATTCAGTTACTTTCTCCAAACAAATAAATATCTTTCCTGCTCAAGTTGGACAGGGTGGGTCATTCTAAATAAGCTATTAGCCTTTGTCAACGGTGTTGAGCGAAATATTATTCATTCTTATCAGCCATGCGATTCTTTCCTCTTCAGAGCTCTTCAAGGCTTCACTGAGTGCTTTTTCGGCTTCCGCAGCCATCTCTTCTGGGAAGTCGGACGAGCGCCATGAGTGCTTCTACAACTACTTCTATTTTTTTACGCCGGCCTGTGTGATAGGCATAACCGGTACCTGCTGGGATCAGACGGCCGACCATGACGTTTTCTTTCAATCCACGTAATTCATCTCGCTTACCTGCCACCGAGGCTCCGGTTAGTACCCGGGTCGTTTCCTGGAAGGAAGCTGCCGACAGGAATGAATCCGTCGCCAAAGAGGCTTTGGTAATACCTAATAAAACGGGTTCAACCGTTACTAAAACGCCTTTCTTCTTGGCGATCTGTTCATTTTCGATCTCGACCCGGTAACGTTCAACTTGCTCGCCCTTGATAAAAGCAGTGTCGCCTGGATCTTTAATTTCGACTTTACGCAACATTTGCCGGACAATCACTTCAATATGTTTGTCGTTGATCTTCACACCCTGGAGGCGATAAACTTCCTGCACTTCGTCCACTATGTAATTGGCCAAAGCATTCACGCCCAGTAAGCGTAATACATCATGAGGATCGGTGGAACCGTCGGCGATCACCTCACCTTTAGTCACGGTTTCGCCTTCGAATACGGTGATACGACGCCACTTCGGGATAAGTTGTTCAAACTTACGTATTATCCGGAGCGGTAATAATCAGACGTCCTTTTTCTTTGGTGTCTTTACCAAAGCTGATCACCCCGGTAATTTCAGCGAATATCGCTGCGTCTTTGGGACGGCGGGCTTCAAACAGGTCCGCCACTCTTGGCAAACCGCCGGTAATATCGCGAGTTTTAGAAGCTTCTTGCGGAATACGCGCTAAGACATCACCCACTTCGACTTTTTGTCCATCTTCTTTATTGATGATCGTGCCTTCCACCAGGAAGTAATGCGCCGGGACGCTGCTGCCGGGTAGACAAACATCCTTGCCTTTCTCATCGATTAATTTGATCATTGGCCGTAATTCTTTGCCGCTGACGCCACGCTGCCGGCTGGCAGTCACCACAATACTGCTTAAACCTGTTAATTCATCGGTTTGGCGGCTCATGGTGACACCCTCCACCAAATCAACCAGACTTAAACGGCCTCCTACTTCAGTAATAATGGATGGGTGTGCGGATCCCATTGTGCAACCACCTGACCGGCCTTAACCGTGCCACCGTCTTTCACGTTCAATGAGGCGCCATAGGGTACTTTATATTGCTCTCGCTCCGCACCATGAACATCGTGGACGATTAACACACCTGATCGGGATACCGCCACAATGTTGCCCTCGGGCTGTTTGACAGTTTTCAGGTTCTGTAAGCGAACGGTGCCATCGACTTTGACCTGGATATTATTAATGGCAGTTGTT
>CAWHVV010000005.1:0-10647 GCA_963832945.1 uncultured Pseudomonadota bacterium | reverse complement strand
ACGCGCAGGGCGGCGACGGTTTCTTGTGAAAATAATGCCGAGTCGGGAGCCTGTTCATATTCCCGCATCAAATCTATTCGAGATAGTGCTGTTTTCATAGTGTTTTCTCCTTTGTGTTAAAAAACCTTAAAACAGCATGGCATAAAAAACGGAAAAAAAGATCGGGTGAAACAAAAAGGCTTTGTAATATGTAGATCAGTTGGTGCTATGGGTATTCTTCGTCCTCTCCGGCTTCCAATAACGCCAATGCTTCGGTAATTTTTCGATCTAAACTTTTCAATCCTTTCGTGGAGATGCCAATTTTTTGCGCTTTTTCCAGGATGGTTTGAGCGGCTTGATAGGCATTGAACTGATTGGCATACCAATAGCGGGGTGAGGTATTTTCATCGCCAAATAAAAGACGTACCACAATGCCCAAGCTGCGCAATAAATTTTTCCTTTCGCGCGCGGTAAATCCAAAAGTCCGTTGAACGATTTTAGTCGGTGCGGGTTTCAGGGGAGGAACATAAGGGTCAAGTACTTTCCGCATTTCTCGATGACGACCTTCCATGCGGTTTTCTCGATAAAAACGCTGCACCACTAATTTTCTTAGTCGCTTGGAGAGTGGCAGTTTTTTCTGAATGGCTAAGTAAATCACCGCGATCGGATGGATGCCTTTTCCCCAATAAAAGTAATCGGGGTAAAAGTCGTTCCATGGAAATTGTTGCAGCACTAAATAGGTTTTTTGCAATGGGCTGTATTCTGGCGGTAAATCTTTCATATAAGGCTTTAAGGAGCGATGCTGATTGGGGTCCATCCCGTGCAACAAAAGAGTGGCTTGTTTCAGCGTCCAGGTCTCCATTCTGACCCACCAACGGTAATCCGGTTTTTTCTCGTTTTTTCATCATAAATCCTCCCTGCAAGATTCCGGCAAATTTTCCGGCAAAATTCCGGCAACCGCATTATTGTAACGAATCTAACTGTTGAAAATCACTGTATTTTTTGGAAGTGGACGAACTGAAAAATACCTTTAAAAAGGCGCTATAAAACGCGATCTTATGAATTTTGAAATTACAAAGTTTTTTAATTTTTTGTAACCAATTGTAATAATGATATTTTTATTTTGACCACTAATTTTCAAAAAGAATTTCATAGATTTTTATCAATCTTGGTAGATTTTAATAGTATTTAATAAAACAAGACAGCACTTTAGAGCAGCTGATTGGGTTGTTCTATTTTAGGATAATAAGTGATCAACTTGATTATTTTGATGATAATTTTCCGTGAGCATTCAGTGCGGCAATTTTAGAATCGACGCAGAATTGCCATAATAATGCACAACAAATCATCCCGCAGGATGTTCAAATTCTTGATGCCTTCTTTGACTATTGGGTTTAGATACAACGTGCTGGGTGTTTTCTTATTATTAGTCTGGGGTTCTTTACTCTCAGGCTGGCGTCTTTTTGAGTTGGACTGGTGTCTTTTGCTTAAAGATAAGCTAAGGCTTTTCCGTTCTCATTTTTAACGTTGGGAGATAATTAGAGCAATATATAGTCAAAATGGGACAAGTGGGACAAATAGGTTTTAGACACTTGTCCCGTTATAATTAGTCATAAATATATTTAATTTCAATAGATTATGGCTTATAGGACAAAAGGGACAAGCAGGACAAGCTAAATCAGCTATCCCCAAAAAATCTCTTCCACATATTTTTTTTTAGGGTGGCGGAATACAAAAATGTATAAAATATTAATTCTGCAACAAGCTGTTGCAGAATTCTAATTATTAAAGGTGATTGTTGCGAGCATTGTATCCATGTGAGTTTACAACTTGGGGTCCACCATATTTTCCAGGAGTACTCGGTATGGTTCTACTGTCACTGACAAATGGCAGTTAAAAAATTTTGATAGTCATAATTTAAGTCATACTATTTTGCTTTTATTCAAACACTCTAAAATTTGAATACACCCATTAATTGAAGGATCATCTTGAAAGTATTGTTCAAATCCATGTAGATTTCGCTGGTGGTTATCGACGTCCATGCTCCATTCGCCACCATTTGAGATATGTGTGAAGTTTAAGATGTAAGACTCAATATAATTCACAGATGTTCTTAAATTAGCTAGAATTTTAAACAATTCGAGTAAATTACACTGAGCTTTGTCAAGCTCAATATCCTCTAAATGAGCATGCCTTTTATTACGATAGTCATTATAATCGGACGTTATTTCTTCAAGACCGGTTATACTACTTTGTATTTTGCTATTTTTAATTAAATTACTGTAATCATTACGGCTAAATATTTTTCCCAAAACAGAATTAATATATTTTTTGCTTTCTTTAGAGAGCTTCACGCTATTGATAGAAATTAGTGGTAGGGAGCATTTTTCTTGGATAAAACCGAAAAATGAATGGTGTTTTAAATCATTAAATTTCTTAATGGCATTCGCTATTACTTCCCAAACTTTAATGATTCTACCTAAATCATTAATGTCTTGGCGTAAAATATTAATTTTATCACAAGCTTTTTCGATATCTTTTTCTGAAATGTTAGGGTTCATAATTCTCCTTGCAATTTTTTATTCTGTGATCGGCATCGAGCCTTCATTTAAGATGTCTAAATAATCCTGATAAACATAGAGTTTATTTCGGGATTTTCCGGTGATTTCTTTGATAATACTTAAATCCAATAAATGTTTTAAAGATTTGTTAGTTGTTGGTAGAGAAATCCCGCATTGTTGAGCCACTTTTTTAGCATTACTAATAGGAAATTTTTGTAAAAATTGATAAACAGCCAAGGTAGAGGCAGAGGCTTTGCCAAAGTTAGCTATTTTTTGCTGATTATCAGCAAATAGTTTTAAAATAGATTGAGCAGCGGCAACGGCTTGATTAGCGGTTTCTATTACGCCCTTAAGAAAAAATTGTAGCCATTCTTCCCAGTCACCAGTTTCGCGTACTAACTGTAAATGATCATAATAAAGTTGCCGGTGTGTCTTAAAATATAGGCTTAGGTAAAGAAGCGGTTTTTCTAAAATGCCTTCAACACATAAAATGAAAGTGATGAGTAATCGTCCTAATCTTCCATTACCATCTAAAAAGGGATGGATAGTTTCAAATTGAACATGCGCTAAGCCTGCTTTAATTAAGACAGGTAATTGCACGGTTTCGTCATGCAAAAATTTCTCTAAATTTCCTAATAATTCATTTAATTGTTCTTGGGGAGGAGGCACAAATCGAGCGTTGCCCGGTCGTGTTCCGCCAATCCAATTTTGGGAACGGCGAAATTCGCCGGGTTGCTTAATGCTGCCGCGCCCATCTTTCAATAAAACTTCGTGCATTTCACGTATGAGACGCAATGAAAGAGGAAAGCCACCTTTGAGTCTCTGTAAGCCATGCACCATAGCTGCCACATAGTTAGAGACTTCGATGACATCTTGAGCGCCAGTTTCACCTTGATTTTCAAACTGTAATAAATCAGATAGTGAAGATTGTGTCCCCTCAATTTGAGAAGATAGTACAGCTTCCTTCCTTATGTACATATAAAGAAATAAAGAAGGGTCTGGCAAAGTCACGCTTAGCCCATCCAGGCGTCCGATGGCAACATTAGCCTTTTCCAGCAGTCGGGTCAGTTTTCCTATCTGGATAGGGGGTGTAGGAGGCAGTGGATTAGGAACGTAAGCTTGATAGGTTTCTCCCGCAACGGAGCATTTTATATACTTTCCAATTCGGTCTGGGTATTTCATGGGCATCCTTAATAAAGAAATCAGTTATTTTCTTTATTAATAGAAAGAATATCTAAAGTTTTCTTAATTAGCAAGTTATTTTAATAAACTAAAATGACTTTTGTTTAATTAATTCTGAAGGAATTTTGATGTCTTTGACTAATTGATTTTATATAAGATATTGAAAAATAAATATTTTATTTTAAAATCTAATATTTAATAGTTAATCCAGAGGATGAATACTGAGCTATTAATAAAAGAATCGACCATTTTCTTTATTAATAAAAATGATATCTAAAATTTCTTTAATTAGCGAGTCTTAATTATAATCTCTCATGTTGAAACTTACACAATATAACGTTTTTCGTTATATTGCGTAAGTTTCAACACAAATATTTCTGATTACAAACAGTTAATTTTCTATACGCTTATTCGATGTTTCGTGGCAGCACAGGAGCAATATCAAGGCGAGTCCACAGTTTGAAGTATTTTAGGGAGTACCGGGCATGATTCTGTTGTCATTAGTTTCAACAAATTATCTGTAATTGATTGCATCGGTTTACGGAGCCGTTCTACGTCATTAATAATATAACCAGCGGTGACGTCATTATTCATCTTATGATTTACCAAACGCTTAACAGCATAGGCGGAAATATCCAGGCTTTCCGCCATTGTGATAAATGTGCGGCGCAGGTCATGGATGGTAAACGTAACGCCGGAATCTTCGATCACCTTGGCAGTCTGTTTACGTGGCTCCACAATATATCCGCCTTTGCCAGTACCGGGAAAAACACATTCACTGGCAGCTCCTTGCTGACGGCGAACTAACAGATCGGATAAAAAATCGGATAAGGGCAAGGTATGGGGTTGATGATTTTTGGTGTCGGGAACGGTTAACGTTTTTGCTTTTAAATCAATATTGCTCCATTTCAATTGAGCCGCTTCATTTCTCCGTAAGCCGGTGAACAAAACCAACAACAGATAATCATGCAGGGTTTCATTAGTGGTTTTTTGAAGACCTTGAAACCAGGCAGCCAATTCATGTGGTTTGATATAAGTTTGCCGCCGCTTGACACGATACCAGGAGCGAGTCTGCGATAATCGTTTGACGGGATTATCAGAAACCAGTGAATGACCTTTTGCATCTTCATATTGCCCGGCGGCAAAATTAAATAAAGCACGTAATACACGCATAGCCAAATTAGCATAGGCTTCGCCCTGCTCTTGTCCCAAAGAGGTATGGAGTTTGGCGACTTTATCTTTAGTAATGCTCAGCAGTGGTTTATCTTTCCAACCGGCGAAAGCGCGATTGACCACATTTTTATAATCATACAGCGTTCGGGGTTTGAGTGTTTTACGGGCTTTGAGATAATCTTGGAATACTTCATTGAGTGAAAGAGATTGTAATTCAGCATTTTTCTGCTCGGCACGGGGGTCAATGCCGGTGGCGATTTTGCCGAGAAGCTTTTGCGCCTCGCGGCGGGCTTGCTCGACGGTAATCTCTCCGTACCGCCCAATGGTCATGCGCCGGACTTTGCCGCCGACCAGCTTTTCCACGATAAAGCTTTTGACGCCGCTGGCGGTAACGCGCACGGCGAAGCCTTTGAGTTGATCGTCGCGATAGAAGGCTTGATCGCGGTCGGTCGGTGCTTCAATATGATCAACGAAGGTCTTAGTTAATCTCATCAGTGGTTCCTCCATGTAGAAACTATGTAGAAGGTATAGCAAAAACATATTCAAAGAACTTAGGAGCCATTATGACAATAACTGTTTGTAATGTAAAGTTTTTTAGTATTTATTAGAACTTGATAAAACTGCTTAAAATGTATTAAAACTATTATTTTTAGAACTCTTAATCAGCGGGTCGCTGGTTCGATCCCAGCACGGCCCATTTAAAATCAACCACTTACAACACTTTTCAACTGCTCAACAATTTACCATAGGGACTTTTGCAGGACTCGAACTCCGATTAAGCTTGCGCCTGACCGTAAGCTGGGGCCGCATTTTCCCTTTTCAGGGTGTTCAAGATGGGCGTACTGTGAATAGAGCGGTGAACTTTATTCGCCGCCGCCAGCAGGTCGCCTACTTCTCCGGCGCAATAGTGCGTCGTGATTTTCGATGACCGATGGCCCAGTAAGTCCTGTCGAAACTCAAAGCTGATCCCCGCAGACCGCAGGCGTCTGCCAAAGGTATGCTTTAAGTCATGAACCCTCACCTGATTCAAACCAGCACGTCGCCGTGCTTTTTTCCATGCGCTGTTCAACATGCGATCCGGTGGTTTACCTTGATAAGTGAAGACGTAAATCGGGTCAATGCCCCGCACTTCTTCAATAATCTCCTTTGCCTGTTGGTTCAATACCACCAGACGGTCATCGCTATTCTTGACCCAGGTTCCCGGAATAATAAATACCGAGATGTTGCCCAGTTCAGGAATGCGTACTTCCCACTCCCATCGTAGCCGACAGATTTCCTTATCCCTACAGCCAGTATTCACTGCAAACAAAGCCATACGCCTTAGATGCAATGGCAGCTCGGTAAATAACCGATCCTGCTCCTCCCAGCTCAAAGGATAAGGTTTACGCTTGCCCGGTCTTTCATCCAGCAATTTAATGGTGGGTGCTTGGAACAGCCATGTGAGTCCATTCTCATCCATCCATTCCGTCGCCGCCAGCTTTAAAATCCTTCTCGCCACCTGCAACCCATAATTGATCGTGCGGGGACTCACATTGTCTTTTCGCCGCGCTTCAATATAAGGCTGCAATGTACCAATATGAACGGATTCTAAAGGCAAATCACCAATAAAAGGATCGAGTTCCTAACCACCAAAGCATCCATTCTTCGAGAACGTTTATGTTGATTTTCAGTTAAGAATTTCATGGCCGCTTCCCGGAAAATTCGCTTTGGCCGAACGCCATAAACTTTAGCGTTTCTGACCTCTTCAAGCTTATGGATAAAAAAGCGTTGTGCTTCTTCCAGATCATCGGTTTGGCAGCTTTCCTGAATACGCTGACCGTAAATCCGTTTATCAATTCGCCATATTCCATTGCGCTTGAAAAGACCAGACATGGTTTTTCTTTTTTCTTTCTTCATAGCAACCTCCGTAAATTAAAGGTTGCCCGCTAGTGAATCTATCATAGGCAACCCGCTAATAAAGTGCAATGAGCAATGATAGATATAGGTTAAAAAATAACCATTTAAGAGTGATCATCTATCGTTAATGATTTTTTAATGAGGGCTTCTAAATCCTGTGGGGTAGGTTTACCGCGCAGAGAAGTCTTTTTAACTTTTAATTTTTTCAATGGATTTTTATAGACAATAGCTCTTGTTAAGGGTTTATCTTCAGCGGTAGTGTGAAAATTTTCCCACGGTGGCGGCTCTTTTGGAGGTTGGCCAACGGTAGCTTGTGTGTAGGCAATCCACTGGTCTAATTCCATACGAGCAAATCCGATACCTTTTTTATCAATAGGAATTCTTGTTAAGTAAGGCTGAACTTTTTCTCGGAAGAAAGTTTTATTCATTCCCAAATAATATGGCGCATCCCGCATCCGCACGATGCCGGGTATTAATGGTGCACCATTATAAATAAAAAAATGATACTGCGATTCTTTGCGCTGTTGTGTACTCGATAATTTTTCATTTGATTTTTTTTGATCATCGTCCATAAAAAAATTCCTTTGCATTCATGGATTGAATAGTCCTCATCCTACGATGAAAAGAAGTCAAAATTTCTACTTCAACTTTGATTAAACTTTTTGAGTCCCAGGAAAGCGATGCATATTCCTATGGAGAGGGGATGAAAAAGGACTATGCGTTTGTGATGGCAGTTAAACGTTTTTGGCACTTTAAAGAAATTAGCGAAAGAAATTGGTGTAGAGCCTGCAATATTGCTCTATCAGCGTAATCACGCCAGATCAGTAGATTTGCGGATAGCGTTAAAAATTGAAATAGCAATGGATTATAAAGTGCGCTGGTATCACATAACGGAAGAAAAAGACAAAAAAATAATAAATCGACTGGAATCGAGCCACTCGATAGAAAGCATCGCTTTCCCTACAAAAAAGCCATTAAGTGAGCGGGTTTTTGAAGGAATGCTGTATGAAGAACAATACGGAAATCGTCAGGGACAAAGAACAGATTTATCACTTCGCGAGAATTCTCGCGAAGTGATGGGCAGAACGGACAAAAATATAGCAGAAAAATTTGCAGTGGGTAGTGAATGGACTTACCGGTTAGCCAAAAAAGTGATGCAGAAAGGGACGTTTGAACTCATCAAAGCGATGGATGATGGGCTGCCAGTTTATTTAGCAGCGGCTTTAGCCGAGCAGTCTCATGAGCTACAACGGCGGATTTTAAATTTAAGCCGAAAAGAAATTATTGCTTATGTCAAAGAAAAAACGATGGTTACTAATAAATCATCCGTCAAGATGACATGAATAGGATTTTGGAGATTTTTTTCTAAGGAGGTTTTTTATGAGTCGAATCAGAACAGTTAAACCAGAATTATTTAAACACTTGGCGCTATTTGAAGCGGAGGAAAAATATCAATTACCTTTGCGTATTGCATTTGTAGGCTTATTTACTTGTTGTGATCGTCAAGGTCGATTTTTGTGGCAACCACGCCGGTTAAAAGTAGATATTTTACCTTATGATGATGCGAATATTGATGACGTGTTAAATGCGCTTATAGATAGCGGTTTTATTACGGCGTATGAAGTGAATGGGATTGTTTATGGCTGTATTCCAACCTGGGGATCACACCAAGTTCCTAATAACAAAGAACATGAAAGTAAGTTACCAGAGATTAAGAAAGGAAAAATTTTAAAAGGCCCAATTACGCAATCTATGTTAACGGTACATGCCCAATTATCTGAAAAAAACTTTCTCCGAATCAATAAAGAAAATAATAATTATCCAACACAAGAAGAAACTGAATTATCAGAACTGATTGAAAATTCTGAATTTTCTGAAGAAAATTTTGATGAAAAGCAAATGGATTTTCCAGAGTTATCATCGAAAAACTGCCCTGTAGAACCCGAACTTGTACGCGTGCCTCACGCGAATTTCACGCGTGAGGCACTTAATGGAAGGGAAAGGAATGGAAGGGAAAGAAATAATTCAGGGTTAATAAAAAATCCCAAGCATTGTCCTATTGCCCGCGAGGATGTGTTGAAAATTTTTATTCACTGGCAGCAGACAATGCAGCATCCACAAGCAAAGCTGGACGGCAGTCGTGAAAAATGAATTCGGGGTGCGCTAAAAATGGGTTACAGCGTGGATGATTGTTGTCAGGCCATTACGGGCTGCTCAATGACCGATCATAACATGGGAAAAAACGACAAAGGTGAGCGCTATGACGGTTTTCACATCATTTTCAAATCCGCTGATCAGATCGACCGATTCATGCAAAACGCGATTTCACCGCCAAAGCCTCAAGGAAAATCAGAACAACGATTGCAACACAATGCGCAGGCTGCTCAAGCGTGGCTGAAAATACAGCCCTTAGCTGCAGGAGCATAATACGTGGAAGAATCAGATAAAAAACGATTTGCAGAATTAATGGCAGGACTCGCTCAAACGTTTGTTACAGATATTTCAGCGCGGGATTTAGAAAATTACTGGCGACTGCTGAAAAACTATCCCATGACCCAGATTGAGCAAGCTATCATTGGCTATTGTGCCAGCCCAGAAGGGCACAAATTCATGCCAAAACCGGGTGAAATTATTGCCTCTCTGCAAGGTAAGCAGGGAGAACAATCTTTAATGGCTTGGGTTAAAGTTACCAAAGGAATTCGCCAAGTGGGGGCATCGAAAACTGTGATTTTTGATGACCCCATTATTCATGCGGTGATTGCTGATTTAGGCGGTTGGATTCGGCTGTGTCGGATGACGGAACGGGAATTGATTTTTCAGCAGAGAGAATTTGAGCGATTATATGCCTGTTATTTGCAGCGTCCGCTGAAAAAATATCCCCGGCAACTGACGGGTATTACTGATACCCAAAATTCAGCCGCCGGTTACGAACCACAAAAACCAGTTCTATTGGGTAGTCCCACACAAGCCGCTTCGGTATACAAAAATGGTAGCGATGGTTTATTGCCAGTTTCATGCCTTATCTATTCAGCAAATTATGCAGATTAATGAAGGCAAGTCATTAATAAAATCAGGCAATGATAATGTCGAGAAAAAAGAGATATCAGGAGAGCAAAATGACCATTAAAGTAGTTTTGATTGATGAAAGTCCCATTTTTCGCTCTGGATTAATCAAAGCTTTAGCTGATACAGAGATTGAAATCATTGGAGAGGCGACTAGTGGTGCACAAGGTCAGCGTCTTATCCGTAATAAACAGCCCGATATTGTATTGCTGGATTTAAATTTACCGGATACTACCGGTATCCAAGTATGCGATTTTATTCAGCGTTACTTTCCACAGATTCATGTTATTTTATTAATTAATCAGACTGATTTGCCTAGCCTTAACCGGTTGATTAATGCTTATACTAGAGGAGTTTTAACCAAAAATTCTTGCTACTCTATTATTGAAGCGGTGAAGTCTGTCTACAGAGGTAATCATTATTTACAACCTAATCTTGCTTGGGAGTTACTTCAATTTCAACAAAAAAACCACGGAGATCATATCCGTTCATTGACAGACAAGGAATATCAAGTTTTGGCTTTAATTGCACGTGGTAAAACATTAGAACAAATTGCGGAAATAAATCATATTAGTGTGAGAACTGTTTTTAATTTAAAATCGAACAGTTATAAAAAATTGGGGATTGAAAACCCAGAGCAATTGCGAGAATTATTTTTCTCAACTCAGAATTAATGTTTTTTTTCACCATTCTCAATTCTGAACTTGAGTTTTTTGTCTATTTTTTCCATAAAGTGATACCATTTTACTGCGCCATGACTGGCTATTTCGATTTTTAATGCCGATTCTAAATG
>CAWHVV010000004.1:0-201607 GCA_963832945.1 uncultured Pseudomonadota bacterium | reverse complement strand
TGCCAGAATTTGGAAAACCGTAGAAGATTTAAATCATCAGGCACAGTACTGGGCTGATACCCAGGCCGCCAATCGGCCTTGTCCCGAAGAATTTTCAAAATCCGTTCGGGCTGTCTTTGAACAGGAGAAACCTCTTCTGTTTCAATTACCCGATCATCCTTATCCTACCGCTGAGCGGGTCGAGGTCAGAGTCGGTAAAACACCTTATATTCGCTTTGATCTCAACGATTATTCCGTACCACATACCGCCGTGAGGCGCCTGCTCACCGTGGTGGCTGAACCGGAAACCGTGACCATTATCGACGGAGTGGCCAATATCATTGCCCAACATGCTCGCTGTTACGATAAAGGCCGCCAAATTGAAGACGCCCAGCATATTGAAGCCTTAGCCCAACAAAAAGCAAAAGCTCGCCTCAATCGCGGCCAGGATCGGTTAATCCAATCCGCCCCGGCATGCTCAGCCTTCCTGATCCAGGCCGCTCATCATCATTATGCTTTGCGAAGGATCGTCAATGATTTATTAATTTGCCTGGATTGCTACGGCGCTCAGGAACTCAATATCGCCGTTTCACAAGCTTTGGCTTGCCATTCACCTCATCCGAATACCGTGCGTTTAATCCTGGAAAAGCGCCGAAAACTCAGTCGACAACCACCACCCATTCCAGTCGAACTGCCTCAGGATGAGCGGGTTCAAAAAATGGTGGTCCAACCCCATTCCCTCGCTATTTATGATCAATTAGCCAACGAACACGCCACAAACCCTTCAACACCAAACCCTATAGAGAACAAAACGGAGAACATCAACCATGAATCATCCTAATCATTACGCTCATTTATATCAACGCGCTCAGGCATTAAAACTTTACGGATTATTAACCCACTGGGAAGAAGTCAAAGAGGCTCCCTGGCTAGCTGATTTACTTCATTGGGAAGAAACTCAACGGACTGATCGTGGCCTGAAACGGCGCCTGGCTTCTGCTCACATTGGCCGCTTTAAACCCCTGGCTCAATTTGACTGGAGTTGGCCTAAACAATGTGGTCGACAAGCGATTGAAGAACTTCTGAGTTTGGAGTTCCTGGCTGCGGCGACTAATGTCATTTTTTGTGGACCCAATGGCGTCGGTAAATCCACCATCGCTTCTAATATCGCTTATCAAGCTGTTTTAAAGGGACAGACCGCTTTATTCACCACCGCCGGGCAGATGCTTAACGATCTGTCCGCCCAGGATGGAGATCGGGCCCTTCATCGTCGTATCCAGCATTATTCTAAACCTGCTTTACTTTGTATCGATGAAGTGGGGTATCTCTCTTATTCTAACCGCCATGCCGATTTATTATTTGAAATTATTTCTCGACGATATGAGAAAAAATCTACGTTGGTAACCACTAACAAGGCTTTTTCTGAATGGGCGGAGATCTTTCCTAATGCCGCTTGTGTGGTTTCTCTCATCGACCGGCTTGTTCACCATTCTGAAATTATTCACATAGATGCCGAATCTTATCGGGTGAAGGAATCTAGAGAAAAATCTTCTCGACAGAAAGCAACTCGCGCACAACACAAGAAAACATCTTCCAGCGCCCACCATTAATTTTCTACTGAATTGAGTAGCCCTCAGAAAAAATTCCTTTCTGGGGCCGGTCATTCATTCAAAATTAACAGCTCCTCGCTTCGCCATTTTTACGCGCTTTTTCTCAGCCGTTAACACCATCAGAGCATATCGAGATGTTTTTATACTATTGCTGAGATTTTGTCGTGATATAAAAGGTATTTCTGTTGAAAAATTACAGCTTGAACAAATTAATGCTGATTTAATCGAATCATTTTTAAAATATATTGAAAAAGAACGACATTGTACAGCACGTACTTTGAATCATCGTCTAACGGCACTTCATGCTTTCTTTCGATATGTGCAAGTAGAAGAACCAGCACATTTACTGCAATGCCAACGGATATTGGCTATTCCTTTGCAACGATTTTTACGCAAAAATGTTGAGTATCTTTCTAAAGAACATCTTGCCGCCTTGTTGTCTCAGCCTGATCTAAGTACACCAGAAGGTCGGCGTGATGCTGTGCTGTTAAGTGTTCTCTATGATACCGGTGTACGAGTGCAAGAATTAATTGATCTATCGGTAGGAGATATACGATTAGATACACCACCTCAAATCCGTATCTTAGGTAAGGGAAGAAAAATTCGTATAGTACCTCTCATGGATAACACAGCACAAATCTTGCGGAATTATTTACGAGAAAACAATTTAGAACACCCCGAAAAATTTGACTATCCATTATTTAGAAATAAACAAGAAAAAAAATTAACGCGAGCGGGAGTAAATTATATTTTGCAAAAATATGCACATGAAGTACAGAAAATACATCCTTACTTTAAAGAAAAAATGAGTCCACATACACTTCGTCATACAAAAGGGATGCATTTATTACAGGGCGGTGTTTCTTTGGACGTTATTCGTGACTTCTTGGGTCATGTCGATATTAAAACAACAGAGATTTATGCCAGGGCGAATCTCGAAATGAAACGAGCAGCGATTGAGAAAGTGAGTCCAGCGCCCATACCAAAAATCCCTTCATGGAAAGAAAATAAATCTTTATTGAAGTGGCTGCAATCATTATAGAGGACATACTATGGAACTTTAATTGAAGACCTTCTTCAAAACTAATGGATATTATGTAAAGAAATTAGCTAGAAATGTCTTGATAATAAAGATTTTTTTTCTCTATCTTTACATAATAACTTTCTATCCACAATGAATAGCATTTTATCAGTGATGCGTGTTAATTGCGCCTGAACTGAGCCAGTCGATTGCGGTTAATTGAGCCACTTCATTTGCACCTTAACAGGCCAGCATTGCTGATAAAATCATTGAACGAAGGCGCGTAGAGCACAGGGCTATGGGGATTCTAAAGATCAAGAGAGTGGGTGTACGCTAAAATTTGTAATAAATAATCTCAAAATTAACGACATTAATGGCAATATTTCATTTTTCATTTCAAATTTTTCATTGAGCAGGCTCAGTGTTTGATCAAAAAATTTATCGAGAGTATGTGAAGTCCTTCCTTTAAAAATAGAATAGATCATTTTATTGTTATTGACAAATACAGATATTCTTTTCATGAGGTATCAATGCCTCGGCTTGGGTGAGGTTTGTTCGGCAATATCGAGATTACTTTCTTGTTTCCTATATGGCAATGAGCACAACGATGAATATCAATATGGTAAACTCGTAATAAAAGTTCATCCGTTGTCTCTTCAATCATAGGTTTTCCCTCAAAATTTAAGGCAGTACGACATTGTTTTAATTTATCGGCTTTATAGCGATTGGCCAGGAAACCAATATGTCGTATTCGAGTAAATTTTGAGGGTAAAACATGTAGTAGGTAACGACGAATAAATTCTTCCGCATCTAATGTCATTACCTTCGTCTTATTGTTATCCGCATAATCACGCCATTGAAAGCTCACCTGGCCATTTTCACAATGGATGAGGCGATGATTAGAAATGGCGATACGATGAGTATATTGACTCAAGTATTGAATAATTTGTTGAGGGCCGGCAAAGGGTTTTCTAGCGTAAACTACCCAATCTTTTTCCCAGAGTATTTCTTTTAAATGGTTAAATTCAGTAGAGGCACTATATTGCTGGCTATTACCGTGGAATTGCAACTGATTGTTGGCATAGTATTCTTGCAAACTTTTCAGATAATTGGCTCGAAAATATTTTGCCATGGCTTTGACAGGAAATAAGTAATTGGATTTGGCTGTTACCCAACGTAAATCCCTGGTTAATGCACCACCCGGTACAATGCAATGCACATGGGGATGTAACGATAAGTTTTGTCCCCAGGTATGCAGTACGAGAATAGCTCCCAGTTCACCCCCCAATCGTTTAGGATCATGACCAAAGGTTAATAAAGTTTCGCTCACCGCTTTGAAAAGCAAATTATAAAGCAGTGCCGGGTTTGACAACACGAGCGGATTCAATTCATGAGGTAAAGTAAAAACCACATGAAAATAAGGGACAGGCAATAACTCCGACTCGCGCTGCTTGACCCAGCGTAGCTTTTTTACTGTTTGGCACTTAGGGCAATGACGATTGCGGCAAGAGTTATAACTGATGTCCATAGTGCCGCAATGATCACACTGTTCGACATGGCCGCCTAAAACGGCTGTACGGCATTGTCGTATGGCCTGAATGGCTTTTCTTTGCTCATACGAGACAGCATGATGACGTTGATAGCGATCACCATAACACTCCAAAATATCCGCCACTTCAAGCGCGGGTTTTTTGAGTGCATTATCTTCGTCGTTACCCCTCGGTACAGGGGCGCAATGCATCAATATAAACTATCTAATGGCGATGGAATATTGCTCACCCGTTGTTTAGATATACGCGTATAACGCAAAGTACTACTGATGGAACTATGCCCCAAGAGTTGCTTGATATTCATAATATCTGTTCCGTTCTCCAGCATGTGCGTTGCACAGCTGTGACGAAGCGAATGTATGGATACATTTTTGGTAATATGAGCTTTTATTTTTGCTTTCTTGAAGGCATCTCCCGCCCCATCTCGAGTCATGGGTTTTCGAGAGTCACACCCAGGAAATAACCAATGAGAAGGTTTATAGCGTTTCCAATACTGCCGTAGTTCAGCCAATAAAATGGGAGATAATGGCACATACCGATCTTTTTTTCCTTTGCCTTGCTTGACGCAAATCACATTGGCTTGACTATCGATATCCTTAATCGTTAAGTGAACAATTTCACTGACTCTTAAACCGGCGCTGTAGGCTATCATAAAAATAGCATGATGCTTATGATTTTTGGTTACACTGAGTAAGGTTTTAATTTCATCCCGGGTTAAAATATCGGGTAAGTGCTGTTCTTTTTTAGCGAAGGGAAGATAAAAATTGTCCTGATTTTTTTTAAGTATGGTTTTATAAAAAAATCGGATACCACTGACGACAACATTACAGGAACTCCATGATAACTTCTTTTCTTTAACCAGATACAGAATATAATTCTGAGCTTCCTGCTCAGTAATGTTCGCCGGCGAACGCTTGTAATAACTGGCGAATTGTTTTATCACAGTAATGTATGATTTCTGTGTATTTTCAGAAAAATTCCGAAGTTGCATGGCATTAATCATGTCCTGACGTAATTGACTCATAAATAGCTCCTTTAAAGTTAATTGGAGCCATGATGATAAGTCTGAAACCAGGAATGTAATAAATGGGTTGGAAATGCTCGGAAGTTGGACAATTCGCTGCCGCGCTAGCGGCTTCGTTCAATAACTTTAATGTAAAGCTTTACATTAAAATTATATAGGAGGACATTCATAAGCTATTTTTAAATCTGTTTTGGCTCTAAGCTTCAACTTCAGTCCAATAGCCATGCAAATGGCCTTGTAATACTGTCACGGGGGTATTCCATTGGGGCTCAACACTATCCAAAATGCCGTGTCCGAAGCGAGGAGTCTAAAACAGATTTAAAAATAATTCTCGTTTATCCAGTAGGTCCAAAAATTTTAGACATACCACGGATGCTTCATATTGTTCGCTATTCGCGAACAGCGAACATCCTACTATTCGCAATTCGCGAATTGCGAATGGTCAAAATTAATCCAGATTAAGACTTCTTACTAACCTTCTAAATTGTCCATATTTGGCGAAAAATAGCCGTCAATCAGCTACCGTCTAACCATTTTCGTGACGTCACGAAAATGGTTCATCTTGATACAATTTTGGATAAAAACGTGGTTATAGGTGAAAGTACGCTGCTTTATCTATGTCGTACAAAGATAAGATCTTGATATTTGTATCATTTTACAATCCCACTTGACAGTCATTATTCCATATTCTAGAATCTGGAATATAGAATAGGAAATGATATGGCTATTAAACCCCAAGATATTGTCGTTTTATGCAAGCTCATAGCTTATCAAAAAGCCAAGAAAGACTGGTCTCAAAACAGCTTGGCTAGTGAGTTATGCCTAAGCCCATCCCAAATAAATCTCGCTCTTAAGCGACTTGTCACCGCTGGACTTATCACTCCTTACCACGCTCCTCAAAAGCCGCAACCCATTATTCAAGCTTGCATCGAACTTTTCATTCATGGACTCAAGTACATGTTTCCGGCAAAATTAGGTGAAATAGCTCGGGGCATTCGTACCAGTTATGCAGCTCCCGGCTTTAAGGGAGAAGTTTCTTTGGGCCGGGAAGCGATACCTGTATGGCCGTATGGTAACGGGGAAGATAGAGGCATCGCATTAAAACCACTGTATTCCAACGTACCCAAAGCCGTAATACAATATCCAGACCCCCTATTTTACGATATATTAACTTTGCTTGATGCTATCCGCTCTGGACGCGCCAGAGAAAAGCAAATTGCAATACAATACTTATCTAAGATTCTGGAATCAAAAACAAACGAAAAGCCTGATAATGTATGATAAAATATTCTCTACAGCATAATATGGAATTATTGACGTTGATTGCATATCGTCTCGATGAACTATGTGACGAAGTTACCTTTGTAGGCGGCTGCATCACAGGATTATTAATCACAGATGTAGCAGCGCCCGACGTCCGTTTTACCGTTGATGTCGACTGTATTGTAAATATCATTACTAAACTTGAATACCATAGTTTTTCTGAAAAATTACGTAAAAAAGGCTTTAAGGAAATGTCTCTTGGTAATCATCCCATATGCCGCTGGGATTGTGATGGAGTTCTAATAGACGTCATGCCAATTAAAAAAAATGTATTAGGATTTTCTAATCAGTGGTATCCAAATGCGCAAAGAAATGCAACCACAAAAAGAATTACTGACTCAAAGTTTATCAAAATAATTACAGCGCCCTATTTTTTAGCCACAAAATTAGAAGCCTTCCGCGATCGAGGAAAAGAAGATTTTTTGGTAAGCCATGATCTAGAAGATATTATTTCAGTTATTGATGGAAGACCAGAAATCACGACTGAAGTAACCAACTCAGAAGATGTACTAAGAAAATACCTTTCGACTGAATTTTCATCTTTAATTGGAAACGAAAAATTTTCTCAGGCCCTCCCTGGTCATTTAAACTATTCGTCCGAATTGGAAGAACGGAAAAAGGTTGTTGAAGAGCGAATTTATAAAATCATTGATTCAGGTAAATAAATGGAAATAAATAAAATAGCCTGGCTCACCGATATACATCTGAATTTCTTAAATATCAATGAAAGAAAAGACTTTTATCGTCAAGTAGATAAAACTGATGCCGATGTTATTCTAATAACAGGTGATATCGCTGAAGCTACCAACATTTGTGAAATTATGCAGGAGTTTAGCGTCAGCACCACTAAGCATACTTATTTTATTTTAGGAAATCATGATTACTACCATGGAAGCGTTAGCGATATTCGATCAAAAATTACTGCCGTTTGTTCTGAAAATAATAGAATAACTTGGCTAGGAAAACCAGAGATCATAAAATTGAATAAAGATACTGTACTAGTTGGTCAAGATGGCTGGGCTGATGCTCGCTATGGAGATTTTGACCATAGCCCAGTTAGTCTAAATGACAGCCAGCTCATTTCTGAATTATTTCAAGCCTTTTTATTAAATAAGTCTGCTTTAAAAAAGGAAATGCAGAAATTGGCTGATTTGGATTCCGAACTACTGTTAAAACACTAGCTAATGCAGTCGGCGCAGATGTTAAAAAAATCATCATTGCAACTCATGTCCCAGCATTTCCAGAATGCTGTTGGTATAATAAAAAACCTAGCGATAAAAACTGGTTACCTTATTTTTCCTCGAAAGCAATAGGAGATGTGATTTCTAATTTCGCCAAAAAAAATCCAAGCATCGATTTTCTTGTCTTGTGTGGCCATACTCATACTAATAGTACAATTAAATTAGACTTAGATGAAAATATAAAAGTTAAAGTAGGTTCGGCGGAATACTATCAACCAAAATTACAAGAAATCATAAAGACATGAAAAATGTCTGGTTCTTTATCATTTAATCACCCAGTTAATGCTAAAAATCACTAATTTTAGCTTGTTTCGCTACAGTTTTAGAATTTCTATAATTTCCATTTCGGAATCACCTTTAATTTCACTTAACTCATACAGTCTATTGGCGTACGATACTCTATGAGTACCCTCTATAAGGTAATAAGGGATTCCAACTAATTTTTCTTTCATCCCCAACAGAATAGCAAACTCTGCGTTTATAATAACCGGAGGAAGTGGCCATGATTTGTATTGTCGGATATACTTAAGAACAAAATAACCTTGTAGAAATTTTTCTTCTAACCGATTATCAACATGATCAGACCATTTGTCCACTTGTGAGTTACAATCATGGCGCACATTATTATAAATCCACTGCATCGTCACGATCTTGCGTTTAGTGGTATGTATCGCAGGATTAAAGTCAGGGAAGTAGCTATCAAAATTGTCCACTAAATGAAGGAACTCCGGCAGGGCTTGACTTATTGGACCAAAATTCAGCTTTTTAAAAGCGAACTCGTTTTAGGGCTCAAGTAATTCATGTTTTTGCCTTAGCTCTTTAACTTGCTCCATGAACGGACCAATCTTGTTATAAGCCAAGATCAGGAACGAGTAGGTATTGAAATGCGCACCCTTATGCTCGCCACTGAAGTCTGACATCACCGCTATTTTTTCGTCATCAGAAAAATCAGGTAATTCCTTAATCTGACCGACTGCGTGTGCAAGTAGTTGCGCAAAATATGAGGATTCTGTCGTAATCGCTGAGAGGTCAAAGGGGGCGTTCTTTTTGATTTTTTTCTTGGGCGGGGGATTAGGGCGTTTCGATCTTATCATAACGGCAGATGCTCCTGATAAAAATTCCAAGCAATTTATGTGATTGGGAAGACAAAATTAATAAAATTCGCGGTATTAATAATCTTATCTTCCTCCTTAAGTCCCACTTTTTTACCGTGACATAAAAACGATTCTCTGATGGAGTCTCATGAAAAAACTAGCTGTATATAGTAATTCGCGGAGGCTTTTTTCATCCCCTTTATCTGTCCAAAAAACCACAGAGTCAAATATCATTACAGAATTAATTCTTATATTTGCTAAATCAGGAATAAAAGCTTGTTTCCCATCATGGGTCAGAGTCTTTTTACTAGGAAGAGGTAATTTTTTATCATTCGGTAAAATCGCATTTATAGCTGCAACAGATGAATATGCGAGAGCTAGTTGCCCTAGCAGCGAGAAATTTTCATTGATCACTTTCGCAACAGCATCTAAAGTATTATCCTCAACATACTTAGCAAACCCTAAAATATCAAAGTAAGCTACAAATATTTTTTGGCATTCATTCATCTTATGCTCCTAATTTAGCTAGAGTAATTCTTGAAGTCCCTTTTGAGCAACCAAGTTAAGTAACTTCAACGATGTACCACGAGGATGTTTATTACCTTGCTCCCATTGTCTAACCGTTGAGGCAGTTGTATTTAGAATCTTGGCAAATACTATCTGACTGACTCTTTCACGCAAACGTAACTGTTTTATTTGACGTGGCGATAAATCCTCCACAGGAGGCAAGCATAAAACATCAAATTCCCGCATAGTTGTGGCGTCAATGATACCCGCATCATATAACCCCTGAGCCATTTCGTGGCCCACTTCCAATAAGCTCATTTTCTTGCTCTTCTTCGCGTTCATAATCCAATCTCCTTGATAATTTAATTTCAACCAATTCACCATTTTTAACTAAAATTTTTAATTTCCCATCATCTATATGCAAATAATATTCTGCTAACTTTTTAAAGACTTCCCTTTCTTTTAATCCAATATCTTCTCGTTCATTTTTTGCGAACCCATATAAAAAAATTATGCGGTAAGCAGCACGAAACGCTAATAAGGTTCTATACCCACCTCGTTTTCCGCGCCCTTTGGCGGCTAAACGCTTTTTATAAAGTCCACGACCTAAATTGGCATCAACCAATCCAGCTTCTACTTCATGAGCCATTTTAATCAAATGCTCATCGCTATCTCCTCTGAAGTCGCCCAATGATTAAATCTTTTGGCCTTAAAAATCTGCATAACTTCTCCCTCGCCCGCGGCGGTTTTATGTTCAAGTTTTTACCCATTTCAAACTCCTTTTTGAATTAATGTGAAGCTTATAACTATACCACTTAGTGATATAATGTCAACTATTATCTAATCATGTTATTATTAAAAACAATAAGGGGACGCCGGTTCAGCAATAATTCCCGCTGAGTACAGCGGCAATTGCTTCCTATTTATATCCTGCGCTCGGCGGAGCCGATGCTCGGAATGAAGGGGAAGACGCTCCGCTCTCTCCCCCTCTGATCCCCCATCGGGCAGAGAATTTTCTGCGAAAATTATTTTTCTTTATGAAAAATTAATCATATATTTCATATACTTAAATCCGTTTTATTCCCAGCGGGAATTGCTGTAGCGATTGCCCTGCGATTGATTGACAAAGGTATTTTTAGTATTATTTCATGATGAAAGAAGAACCTATCGGCAATCATGAAAAATTCGCGGACGCTGATTCAGCTATAACAGGGATGAGTTTTTGGATATACTGCAAAATATCAATCAAAAAGATGGCTGTTAAAAATCATTCTGGAGATCCTTTAGAACAAGATGCTTTAATCACAGCCCAACATGAAGATTACCATGAAATGGACCGCAGATTACATCAAGTTCAAGACAAACTTCAGTGGCTTTTACTGCGTCAACAGCAATGGACGCCAGAAAATCGACCATTTCGACGATATCTATGTAAACAACTAGCTATCGGTGGAGTACTATCGGGAATAGCATTAGCGGGTTCGCTTGTACTTGCTAAAGGACTACATGATTCCAACAGCAGTTGGTCTATTACTGGGGGGCTGATAGGTGGATCGGCATTGATGGCCCTGGTTGCCTTTTTTTGCAAATTATGCGGTGAAAACGAACCTAGAATTGTACCTGTTTCTGAAACCAATATCTTGCTTGCTCTCCCGCCTGGTCACAAAGAGATACTGACAGAATCCGGTGTTATTGCATCTACAGTTAACGAAATAACTCCAGAGCAGCTTTCGAACCAGATAAACCAAAGGAGACGTCAATTCATGCTCTTTGCAACTCTAGACGCACAAAAGCTCTCATCAGATATCAGTCTTATTGTGGCTCAGTACGATGAAGAGGTCGCAGGGTCATGCTTACCTGAAGCAGGTGATTATGCTCTGGGAAAGTGCATTGTTTCAGGAAGGAATTTTTGCTGAGACTGATAAATTAAGTAGAAAATTAATCATGGACGTTAGAAGGTGCTTTCTTGAGTTGGACGCCTTTTGATAAAATGCTTCAAGGTAAGCTGAGATTTCGGACAGTGTTAAGGCTAACAACAGAGTTATGACCAAAGAATTTAAAGAATTTCCCAAGATTATCTATGGCACTGCCTGGAAAGAAAGTGCTACGGCAAGCCTAGTTGAAGAAGCAGTTGTCATTGGTTTTAGAGCCATTGATACTGCTAATCAACCGCGGCATTATTCTGAATCTTTAGTAGGCGAGGCTTTGCTCAAATTAAAAAAGCAGGGAATTGCTCGTGAACAACTCTTTTTACAGACTAAATTTACTTCACCCGGTGGCCAGGATCACCGAATTCCTTACGATCCGCGAGTAGACATAGACGCGCAAGTTGCGGCCTCTTTCCAGTCTTCTTTAAATCATTTATACACCGATTATGTGGATTCTTATCTGTTGCATGGCCCTTATTCACGTAACGGCCTCATAGAAGCAGACTGGCAAGTATGGCAAGCTATGGAAAAGCTCTATATCGCAGGTAAGACCAAATATATTGGCATTAGCAATGTGAATATCATGCAATTAAAATTGCTTGTGCAAGAAGCCAATATTAAACCGATGGTTGTGCAAAATCGTTGTTATGCTGAATTGGGTTGGGATAAAGATGTTCGTGAGTTTTGCAGGTTGCACCAAATCGTGTATCAAGGATTTTCATTATTGACTGCTAATAGAGAAGTCTGGAGGGATACTCGAATTGCTAAAATTGCCCGCCGAGTCAACAAAACCCCCGCACAAATTATTTTTCGGTTCGCAAACCTGATAGATATAACTCCGCTTACCGGCACAACCGATAAAAAGCACATGCAACAAGCTTTACAAATATTTGACTTTGATTTTAGTACTGAGGATATGGCTGAGATTGAAGAAATTTGTTTTTTTGGTGGGGCGTACTGAGATTAAAATTATCTATGAAATATACCTCTCACCCCCGAAGATGCCGAGTTTTAGCGCTCAGTGACCGAGCTCTCGACAAGTTGCGATTGAGCATCTTCATGGCGCTACGCGCCACCGCATCCCCAAAATAACTGAGAGCTTTCCCGATCCAGATATTTTGTAGTAAACCGAAAAGGCGAATCGTCATCGTCGGGCTCACTGTCGTCCGCTCCAATTTTCCCCTGCATTGCACCTTGGCGTTGTAAAATGATCGTAAAGTTGAGGACTACCCTCTCTCTCGTTTTGCCTGCTATCTTATTGCCCAGATGGATTGTTGAGCGATCTCAATAAGGTGTAATGATTTTTTGTTCTTCATTTATATTTTTATGAGAATTCTTCCAGGCGGAATGAAAATTCAAAGGCGTTTGTGAAAGACTCGTAGGGGTTACATTCGTTAATTTTCCTGGACGGGGAGAAATCCGGCGATGATCATTTGATGGAAGCTTTTTAATCTTCTCTGAGTGCTTTGATTCAGCTATTAAGAAGTCTTCTGTAATCGGGTCTTCAAACAGGTTTTCCTCTTTTTGCTGTGAAGTTTTGACCAGCTTATTATACTTACATATAAGTGGGTTAGAGAAATTTCCCTCAATTAAATCGAAGTCCAGCTCACTATTTCCTTTTTGTCTTTCTTTATTAACAGTAGCAATATAATTTGCCAGTATTTTAAATTTATTTTTTAAGTCATTTTCATCTTCTTCCGTGCCTATACTTATACAGCAATCCCCCCTGGGATCATAGAATAAGTCGTATTTGAATATCCATAACCGGCTCTTTCTTCTATTCCTAAATTTTTGAGTAACCAGACTAAGATCTATCTCAACTTTGGTTTTTATAACAAAAAATCCCCAATTTTGGAACAAATTAGCGTAAGGATTATAAATTGATAATAAATCTGAATTAAGAACTTCAACAGGAGATTCCGGTTTTGTAAATTCACTAACTTCACGTGAAAAAAAGTGGTGAACATATCGAGAATTTCTTTTAACTGTATTATGAAAATTTAAAAGATTATCAGTATAGTTTTCATTTTTTAATAAAGTAGCGATCATTTGTGGCGTTGCGTCAGTCGCTTTATAATTCATGAATATATTATTTTCATGAAATTTTGCCAGTACTGGAAAAAATTCAGGATTATAAAAACTAGAACTCACTCCGCAGGGCAATTTATCAAAACCAATATGAAAATACTTATTTAAACTATGGGCTGTTATAATGGCTAACTCACCTGAGCTAATCTGCTTCTTAAATTTTTCTAAGAGTAACATTACGTAACCATCATCAAATGAGTTAAGCGTAGTATCAATAATAACAATCAAATTGTTATTATTGGAGGACTGTTTTTTTCTTGATAAAAGTTGGGATTCGATAAGCTCTTCAATACGATTTTCTTTATGCTGCATTTCTATTCTTGATACGGAAGTAACAAACTCACATACGATTATATCGCATATTTCACCGTGTTTATATTGAGCTAATTCTGATTTTTTTTCATTCAGAGTAAGGCATACTTCCTTAGGTATTTTAATTAATTTTTCAAGATCAAGTTTATTATCGCCGGTGAGTTGTTGAAGATTATAGTTAATTTCAAAATAAACGTCTCGGTCAAAATATATTTTGACCGTATCTTTATGTTTTTGAGTTTCTTTAATTACGGAGCTGACATTTTGACTTATGACATCGATTCCTGAATTTCCCAGACAAACGAAAGTCCCTACGCTTTTATAATCCTCATTGACAGCATATTGGGTTTTAAAAAAATCACTAAAGTTTTTTATAATTTCTTTATCTGACTTTTTTGGCACTAAAGTATTTAAATATATTAATTCGTCAAATGCAAATTCCAGAAAAAACCAAAATTTTTCTTTTTGGTTAATTATTGCATTATCCAAAATATATTCTAACCGGGAAAAAGTAAGACGTATTTGTGCATTGGCTTCTGGTGAATTTCCACATACAGGAATTTCATCAATTAAATTTTGAAATAATTTAATTTGTGATATTTTCTTTGGATGGCCCTTTTGTTCAGATAATAATGCTTTAATACTGTTTTTGATTTCGGCTGCAGATTTATTTGAAGGAGTGTAATATTGCACAATTTCTGAATCAGAACATGTGATTTTACTGTACAAGTTTTCATAATCTAAAGCCGCCATCCATAATTGCAAATCCCTATTAGGAAATTGCCCCACCCTACCCACAGTCACTTTAGCAGCATAGATAGTATTCTTGGGTAATGCATCGGCATTTAATTTTACTTTAACTAATGGAATTTCCCTTCCGGCAATTTCAATGAAAATATTTTCATCACTCTCAAATATATTGTTAAAACTAGCGCCTAATACTTCTTTCAGGACTTTAATATTGTTTACTGGAATAAAAACATGGGTGTCAGGATCGTTTTTAGATAAATTCAATTGTTCATTGACTACACCAAACATGTGATCCAATAGGGCATTTGGGGATTTATTTGGTTCCCGGTGATATTGATCTCCCCATAGTCCCCGCGGCGAATTATCCCGTGCAGAATGAGTTGAGCCGTATCTGACTAACATAGATTTGCATAGATGCGAGAATTCCACATTTTCTTCACCTTTCGTTTCGCACCCCTGGATAGAGTCTTTGTAGCGAATGGATAACAATAATTTGTTTGATTGTTCTAAATCTAAATTAATTGGTTGATTTTTCATTTTTTTATTTTTTCACTTTTGGAGTTCTGAAATTTTTCCTACGTACAATATTATTGCATCCCAACCTTAAGAAGACATTAATTAATAGATAAATCTGAAGATAAAGCCTCTGCACCAGAAATGAAATAATTTTCGTAAAATGTTTTATATTTCAATTAGTTATACTTGACAGTAGTAAATATTCGGTGAAATTGAATCTAAAATTGGACACTTGCTATTGTCATTTTTCTTGAATATTATTCGTTAATACTTTGAAAAAGGTTTAAAAGATGAATCAAAAAGACACACTAATTTCGCCCCTTTTACCGACATCGGAAATTCAAGAAATTACAGTAGATATTAAAAAATCTGACCCTGTCATTTATTTATGGTCCCCGGAAAAAAAACCCGGAGACATGGGATTTAGAATTCATTGTCAAATCATACATAGATGACCCCAAGCAAGTAACTGTACAATTTGAACAGGAAGATTGTATGGTGCAGGTGGATCAATTATCTTTTAATCTTTCCAGTATATTCCGGGCTCATGTCAATTTCGAACAAATCATTTTTACGGTTGAACAACTTAATAAAAGCCTTCCATTTTTTAATTTTGGACCTCGTCCTCCGAAGACGTCAAATCTTAATCTTTCAGAGTACCATCCTGCTGAAAGAAAGGCTATTGAATTATGGGAAGATAAATCTGACACGCAAATAAATAAATTTCTTAATTTAGCGGCATCTGAAAAGTCCATTATGCGTAGTTTTGGAACTGAAAATTATGATGATAATGAATATCTTCAGCAAATTTGGGCTGGAATTTCTCAAGTTTTAATATGTTGTTTATTTTGTGATAAAAAATCAAAGCCATTTTTAAAAAAAGAGGTAAACAACGTGATGTTTATTCTCATAAATATCTGTTTGATCGCTCATGCTTTATCCAGACCTTATAATGAGCCGGAAATGCCTCTTAATCTCTACAGAGGTGAGCATGGATCTCTGACCAGAGATAGCTTTCTGCAGGAGAGAAAAAAAGCCGCAGCCAACCAGAAATTAATTTTTTCAAACAAGTTTACCTCGACCAGCACCATCAAAGCCTATGTTCGTCATTTCGGAAAAAATATGACTTATTATCACCAGTCTCCTTCACTTAATCCTATAGCAAAAGATATTTCTCATCTCATGCTCTATGCCAATATGGAAGCAGAGGTGCTTATCCCACCCGACGTAGACTTTCTTTATGCAGAAAATGAAGAAAAAGGTCGTTGGGATTTGCAAGCATTCAGAGCTATCAATCATGAAAAAAAAGGTAATTATCGCTATTGTGATGAATCCAAATTGACTACAGAACATGCTAAAATGATTTCCAGTTTAATTAAAAGATACGATGGAGAGAACCCAATATTTATGCACCATGTCAATTTAGGACGCCGCAAATTAGCTGGTAAAAAAGCTATTTTTTTCACATTAACCCTTTTGATGCTCGCCTTTTTAGGGACTGAAAATATCTTATCTATCTTTGATCACTCCTTAACAGGTTTATTTGATAGAGTAGGTCGGAATGGGAGTGATCATACTAGTTCTTGCGGCATACTGGCAGGTATATTTTTGATGGTAGCCGCTTTATTAAGTCCAGCATGTAAAAGTTTTATAAGGGAATCCCGAAGGACAAAATTATCTTTCTTTCCATCAGACGTAAAAAAAGAAAATGAAGAATCCCCTTCAAGGTATTACTGGCCTTGCTGCTATACTTAGTACACAGAGAGAATAGCATCCAGATTATAATATTCAATTTCTCTGGTTACCGCTCGACTGCCCTCATTTCGAACAAGTGCAATTTTTGCACTTGTTCGAACTATTCATACTGGTTTAATCTCCATTAAGGTTTATTACTAATAACGGATAAAGCAGCCCCTGATGTACGATTCACAATCGACGTTAATTGCATACCCTGTGTCGATATTCATACCGGCAAAAAAGCATCTTGGCCAGTTAAACTCAAGACATTATCAAGCTTCATTAATAAATAATCAATTAATGATCCCACAGTTTTATATTTAAAGAATATATTGTCAATAATCTTGCAGTGAAAATCGGTTTCAATAAGATGAATCAACTCAATTGCCATTAGTGAATCTACTCCCAAATCTGCTAATACAGTATGGTAATTAATAGCCACATCGATATTTTCAGTGATCTTCTTAATTTGCGAATGCAGATAGTTTAACAATAATTTTCTTTGTTCTTCTAATGAGCCAGCAGCAAATTCATTTTTAAAAATTTTCTCATTAAAGTCATAACCTTCATTTTTTAAAAGAAATTCAACATAAGAGTGAATAAAAATATTATTTAATTCACGATTATATTTTTGCCAATCCACAGTAGCTATGATGAATTGACAACTATTATCTGAAATTGACAAAACCGAATCAAGCCCAGAAAATGCAACCGTTGATTTTAAAGGATATAATCCTTGTCTGGATAATCTTTTTTGGTTTGCCAGTGTCATATTGGCTGCCATTCCCGCTTCCTCCCAAGGTCCCCAATTAAGACTGATTCCTGATAATTTTTTTAAAAAGCGATCTTGCATACAGGCATCCATAAATGCATTAGCGGCTGCATAATTAGCTTGGCCATACGCTCCCATTATTGAAGTTAGCGAAGAATAACAAATAAAAAAGTCCAGAGGATAATTTATGCTAAGAGAATGCAAATTCCAGGTTCCCAAAATTTTTGCTTGAAAAACCTCTAAAAAATTTTCCCATTCCATATTCATTAGCAGGCCGTCTTTTAGTACCCCAGCAGCATGAACAATGCCTTTTAGCAACGGAAGCTGTGTCGTAATATGACTAAAAAGTGTTGCTAAATTTGAAAAGTCAGCAACATCCATTAGATGAATAGAGACCGTTTGCGCACCGGCTTGTTTCAAGTTATCAATAATTTCAAATTTCTTCTCATCAGATAATTTTCTTCCTATTAAAATCAAATGACGAGCCCCTTTCCGAATTAAATGACGTGCCGTTGAAATGCCTAAACCTCCCAGACCTCCGGTAATTAAATAAGAGGCCTGAGAATCTAATATAATGTTATTTTTTTGGTAGTTACCTGTGTCAATAATCACTTTACCTGAATGCTTGCCCTTGGCCATATATTTGAAAGCATGCTTAATATTATCAATCGAAAACTTGGTAAAAAATAGCGGTTTTATCTCTTTTTTCTCAATAGAATCCAAAATAGTCTCTAAATTTTTTATAAAAAAATCATTCTCTTTATTAATGAAATCAGAAAGATCAAAAACTCGATAATGAATGTCCGGACGAATTGCTGCAACCTCTGCTGCATTCCAAATTTCTCTTTTTCCAATTTCAACAAAAGTACCATTTTTTTTAAGTATACTTATATTTTTACTAATAAAATCTCCACTAAGACTATTAAGTATGATGTCAACACCTTCGCCTTCAGTTAGATTCATAATTACGTCAGCATATTCCAAATTACGTGAACTCATGAGATTTTCTATGCCCATTGAACGAAGTAACGGCCACTTATCAGGATGAGCTGTGGCAAAAATTTCAGCGCCAACTCGTTGCGCCAATTGGATAGCGGCAAGACCCACCCCACCTGCGGCAGCATGAATTAAAATCTTGTCTCCATTTTTTATTTTTGCACATTCATGTAAACCATAATAAGCGGTGATAAATGCAATAGGTATTGTGGCCGCTTGTTGCAAGCTAATATTTTTAGGAATTTTCTTTAGAAAATTTTCATTAATTACAGCAAAATTTCCCATTCTATGACGCGGAGCAAAACCTACTATACAATCTCCTTTTTTAAAATTCTCTACATATTCGCCAATAGCCAGTACTTTACCACTCAATTCAAATCCATAATTTTTCATTGACTCACTAGAACTAAATGCATTTAGAGATAACAATACATCTTTAAAGTTCAATCCAATATAATGAATTTCAACGAGAATCTCATGTTGACCAGGATTAGGAGGCCTTATTTCTTGAAATTCCACTTCACCTGGAAATCCATTTTTATTCTCAGGCAATGGAAAAAGCTTTTCCACATATCTCAAACCTGCTCTGTAAGCAATTCTATTATTCGATTTTTTACGAAAATAATTACATTCATTTAAGATAATTTCTGCTTGCTGAATAAAATCTTTTTCCAGCTCTAAATCAATGAGCGCACATTTTAAATTGGGATGTTCCAGGTTGACCACTTTAATCAATCCCCATATTGGGGCCTGATCAGGATTAATCTGAGAATGATTATTACTGATCATGTTTACCATAGTAGTCACAAATAGAATAGGAAAACTATCTGATATGGTCAACTTTATAATAATTTGAATTAGGTATAATGCTGTTTCCTGGCTTAAACTAATGTTATTTAACAACTGATCTGTATTAAAAATAGAACATGATTTATTTTGAATGCTCCAGAGATGCAAAATTCCAAAACAATTTTTGGTATTTGGCTTCAAATACTTTGTCATTACGGTCAAATAATCTTCTTTATTTTTATAATTAATTATAATTTTTCCTTCATCTTGCTCTTCATAGTTGTTTCCAGCATAAACAATGATATAGTTATGACCCTGCTCTTTTAAAAATAAGGTAATTGACTCAGTGAGTTCATCCCTGTTTCCAAAAATAAAATAAAATTTATTTTTTGGTATAACCTCAATAGTCTTTATTAAAGGGGACGCTATCCATCCGGGTTGATAAATAATCGAAGCGGGTTTTAGAAAATTATTGGCATTCATTTTTTTTAATTTTAGTCCGTGCAATTCTAGAATAACGTTATTATTCTCATCATGAATAACAAAATCTATCTCATAACAACCTTCCTTTAACTTATCAGAAGTCAATGAGGCATAACTGTAAAGAATTTTATCTGCTGAACGGAAAATTTTTAAATATCGCACGGCAATAGGCATAAGGAGTGAGTTTCTTTCAGATTCAGGAAGCGCCATAGTACATATTCTTAAACAGGAATCTAATAAGGAAGGATGAATGAAATAATCTTTAATACTCGAAACTAATTCCGGAACGCTCTCAATGACACCCTTGATAATTCCTGTAGAATTGATATAAATATCTTTAATATTCTGAAAATAAGGACCGTAATACAATCCTTGAGTATCAGTATTTTCAAATAATGATCGAAAATTTTCAGCTGATATTTTATTAAAAGAATCGTCTTTTAATCCATTATTAATTTTACTAAGCTCTGGTATAAAGAAATCTTCAGTAAGTGATACTTTTGCTGAAACATGTTCTAACCATTCTGAATTTTTATGTTTGACTTCATCGACACTACTATTAATTTTAATTATAAAAAAATTACTCTGAAGGTTTAGGAGAGTGGATAAAGCTATATTTTTTTCTTTTGATAAAAACAGTGGCTTATTTATATTTATCTCACTCAGAACAAATTTATTTTTCTTAAGAGCAAATCTGCTAGCAATGAGTAGTATGTCGATAAACCCTGTGCCAGGAAAAATTGGTTTATTACTCAGTCGATGATCATCCAGAAATTTTAATTGAGAATCATTTAAATCAATCACATTCTGAAATTGCATATAAGCAACTGAAGAGTGAATACGTTCTCCTAATAAAGGATGGACATTTAATTTACCATTGTATTGATTTAAATTAGAATAGTCTTTCTCCACCCAACAGGATTGCCTTTGAAAAGGATAAGTTGGCAGGCTCATGCGGCTACAGCTAAATTTTGAGAAATAGGCATCCCAGTCTACTGAATTACCAGCAATATACGCGTTAGATATTCCCGACCGGTCTTCTCCTATAATGGTTCCTGCAACTGGTGAATCCAGCCATATTAATATTTGCTTGATCATTGTCGATATATCTTTAGCCAAAATTACTATTCGCACAGGAAAATGCATACGTCCCACAGACGCTGTATAACATATATTTGCCAGCATGTTGTTATCATTATTTTTTTTGAGAAAGATAACATATCGTTCTGCTAAAGCTGTTAACGCCGACAAGTTTTTAGCAGATAAGGGCAATAAATATAATTCTGATTCGATATTTACATTGCTTTTTCGATGAGAATTTCCTTCCGTCAATAACACATGAGCATTAGTTCCACTGAACCCAAAAGAACTCACACCAGCAAAATATTTGTCTTCTTTCCAGGAAAGAGTTTCCGTTGGAATGACCAAATTGGCATCTTGCACAATATGAGAATTCAGTTGATTGAAATGAAGTTGTTTTGGAATAACTTTTTTGTTTAACATCCCTATCACTTTTATCAGACTGGCAACTCCTGCCGCAGACTCTAAATGACCGATATTAGGTTTAATAGAACCTAAATAAAGAGGAGAAATCCGCTTTGGCGTAGAAAAAATATCCAGGATAGCATTTACTTCTATGGGATCTCCTAAAAAAGTGCCCGTAGCATGAGCTTCAATATAGGTAATATCTTCGGGGTTCAATTTAGCATTAGATAAGGCTTGCTTGAGCAACTCTCTTTGGGCTTGCCCATTAGGAACAGTCAATCCACTACTCTTTCCATCGTGATTAACCGCTGAACCTGCAACTACAGCTAAGATATTATCATGATCAGCCAAGGCATCGTTAAGCCGTTTTAATACTACAATTCCGACTCCTTCTCCTCTGCCATAGCCATTGGCATTTTCATCAAATGAATGACAACGTCCATCTGGTGATAATGCCTTCATTTTGCAGGCGAAAATAGTCCCAAGAGGAGAGAGCATAATGGAAATTCCCCCAGCCAGCGCCAAATCACATTCTTTCATTTTTAAACTTTGACACGCTTGATGTAGCGCAACTAACGAGGAAGAACAGGCAGTATCTATTACCATAGCCGGTCCTCTAACTCCTAAAAAATAAGCTAACCGGCCCGCTGCCATGCTTTGAAAACTGCCTAATCCGGTATAGGGATCGATCGCAGCGGGCGACAAGCCATAGGCAATATTTGTATATTCCTGCCGGCTTAAACCAATATAAATGCCGACGGGCTTCTCATAAATTTTTTCAGGGGATTGTGCAGCGGATTCCAATGCTTCCCAACCGACTTCAAGTAGCAATCGTTGCTGCGGATCGATTGCATTGGCTTCCCGGGGAGAGATATTGAAAAAACTAGGATCAAATTGATCAATATTGTCAATAAAGCCGCCTTCACGGACATACATTTTTCCTTTAGTATTTACGTCTTTATCAAAATATTGATTAATGTCCCAACGGGATCTCGGAATTTCACTGATGCAATCGCGTTGCGTTATCAATGCTTCCCATAATAATTCTGGGGTATCAACGTGTCCGGGAAAACGGCAAGCCATTCCAATAATAGCAACAGGCTCATTAACTGAATTTTCCAAAAGTTGAATGCGTTGTCTTGCTCTTTTTAGGGCAGCTAAAATCTTTTCTTGCGTGATCACTCCAATCTCCTAGCCTAAGCACTATTGTCAGAAAGCAACAACGCTAATTCATCATATTCATTTTGAATAGCGGTTGTAATCCAGTTAGAATCAATATATTTTACCACGTGGTTTATAGTAGAATAATCAAATAGAAAAGTAGGTGATAATTTTATATTTAAATCGGTTTGCAGCTGATTACGAAGCTCTATCGACATTAAGGAATCTAAACCATAGTCAATAAAACCACGGTTAGAATCAATCGGTTCGGCAGCCGGATCAATGCTTAACATTTTGCTTACCAAAGAAGTAATGTAATCTTTTAAAATGATAACCCTCATAGACTGAGATGCCTGATTAATTTGCTCTAGTATATTGGCATAATTGGGAAGGGACAGATCCTGTGGAAATCTGGAAGAATTAAAAGCAAGCTTTGCACCATGTTGATATAACTTTCTCACTTCAAAGTTTTTTATTTCTAAAAATATATTCCCCTGGTTATCCAGTAAGAATACATCTGCTACAACACTTTGTCTTTGCAGATTATATTCCTGAATTTTTGCGTAACTCCACATAGATTGGTCAGGCAACACTTTTAAACAAGCAACATTCTGAATGCTAAATGGCACATAGATAAATTTTTCTTCGCGTAATTTTTTTGTGTCAAATGGCCAAACAGCATTCAATAATTGAAAACAAGTTTCAATTAACCCCGGATGTAGCAGTTCTTCTATTTTATCTATGGAATCCGGCATTTCTGAGCAAGCAATGGCTTCCTTATTAGGCGTATACCAAATTTTTTTAATCCATCTGAAAGAATTCCCTGTATCAACGCCAGGAATCCATATTTGATTATAAAAATCTTCTCCAGATAGTTCAGATAAACAGTTTTTTTTCAGAAAATTAATATCTAATGAGTAAATAGCATCATTTTCCTGTTTTAATATCTTGACTTCTCCAGTAACATGTGTCAACCAACCATTCATAGTTGAGCTGATTAAACTGATCACTGGATTCGTATCATGCGGCCTATCTAAAATAATTTGCACAAGACGATTTTCTACTTCCATTAAAATGAAAGGATTTAAAAATAAAATATCTCGTAAACTATACCGAGCATTAGGATAAAGATGATAAAGTAAAGCAATAAAAACAGCCAGATGTGATGATCCGGGGACCACTACAGTACCAAATAAACGATGATCCTTATTATAAGGAGGCTCATTGATACTATAAATATTTTCAAATCTGATTTGTTCTAAAAAAGGCAAAGAAATCTGTTTCCCTAAAATAGAATACGTTTTATTTATCTCTGCTAACTCAAACCAGTAACGTTGCCTTTGAAAGGGATAGCCAGGTAAAGTCACGCGCCTGCAAGGAAAATCTTTATAAATATCGTACCAATTTATATCCTGTCCCATAATATATTGATGAGCAAAATTATCGAGCATATTTTTTAGAGGATTGCCAAAATATCTTAGATTTTCTGAGAAATTATGGAAGGAATCCTGCAAGCCATTTAAAATATCGTTTAAGTTAAAACCTGTCACTACTAAACGTTGAGGAAAATGCATTCTTCCGATTGATGCTGTATAACAAATATTTTTTAGTAATGCAGGATTTTTTATATTTTTTAAAAAATGAATATAATTTTCAATTAAAGTATATAAAGCAGGTAATGTTTTTGCTGATAAAGGTAATAAAAAATATGGCATCGGTATTTCTAAAATCTCTTCTTCCTCAACTTCACTCAATATTACATGAGCATTTGTACCGCCAATACCAAAGGAACTTACTCCTGCAGAGCGACTCCCACCTAGACTTGGCCAGGCAGTTAAATTCGTGCATACATAAAATGGGCTACGATCAAAATCAATCGCAGGATTAGGTAAAGAGAAATGTAAACTGGGAGGTATTTTTTTGTAATACAAAGCCAGCGTAGTTTTGATAAAACCTGCCATGCCGGCAGCATTTTCTAGATGCCCGATATTTGTTTTAACAGATCCTAATGCGCAGCGTGGCAACTGAGACGATCTATCTGCAAAAGCACGTGTTAAAGCAGTAACCTCAATGGGATCTCCCAAGGGAGTTCCAGTGCCGTGTGTCTCGACATAACTAATTGCATCAGCTTTCAAATTGGCTGATTTTAAAGCCATGTTTATGACGGTGGCTTGGCCCTCGACGCTGGGAGCGGTAAAGCCTAATTTCTTTATTCCGTCATTATTAATAGCAGAGCCTTTTAATAAGGCATAGATCTTATCTTTATCATTCTTGGCTTGTTGGTAAGTTTTTAAAATGACAACTCCACCCCCGCTTGCAAACACCGTGCCATTTGCATCTGCTGAAAATGCCCGACAATAACCATCCGGAGAACTAACCATACCCTCCTGATATAAATAACCATTTTCCTGCCCTAAGTGGATACTAATCCCGCCTACTACAGCTAAATTACACTCTCCGAGTAATAAACTTTGTCGCGCTAAATGAACAGCCACCAAAGAAGATGAGCAAGCTGTTTGTACATTTAAACTAGGGCCTTTTAGATTTAATTTATAAGAGATACGTGTGGATAAGTACTCTTTATCGTTGGAAATTCGGATCAAAAATTTTTCAGCATTACCAATGTGATCCTGGTTAAGATAGCGGGAAAGAACATGTTCTAAGTAATCGCTACTTTCGATTGTTGAAAAAACCCCAATTTTTCCATCATATTGTTCAGGTGTATTCCCAGAATTTTCTAAAGCTTCCCAAACACACTCTAAAAATATTCTCTGCTGAGGATCCAATAATTGAGCTTCCTTAACTGAATAATTAAAAAATTGTCTATCAAATAAATCAATATCCGGAATCACTGCCGCACGATTTACCCAATTAACTGTATCATTTTTTATGGGAATGTCAGTAATTGACTCTATTCCTTTGCATAAATTTTCCCAAAATTGATCGATTGTAGATGCTCCGGGAAACCGGCAGGCACAACCAATTATAGCAATATCATCTTGATAGTTAAGGTCACGATTGTTCTCAGCAAGGTTATGCTCTATGTTTTTAGACATTAATTTGTCTTCAATATATTTAGAGAGATCATTCACTGTGGGATGACTAAAAAAAATTGTTTTCTCTATAATGATACTAAAATTTTCCTCTATTTTTTTTTGCATTTTTATTAGCAATAATGAATGTCCGCCAAGATCAAAAAAATTATCGTGAATTTTGATATTATTATTCTTTAATAACTCTTGCCAAATTTGGACTAAAGTGTCCATTATCCTTTTAGAAGCTGAAGTAGTAGGTTTTTCTTGATAAGTTGATAACTTAATTCGATCTACTTTCCCATTTACATTCAGCGGCATTTCATCAATAAATATAAAAGTAGCGGGGATCATATAATCAGGCAAAAGCGCTTTCAGATGATCCCTAATCTGTTTTGTGTCAATTTTTTCTATGGTCACAATATATGCAATTAATTTTTCTACCGCATGCTCACGAATTTCGGGAATTACAGCTGCATGATGAATATCAGGGTAGGAATGTAATACTGCTTCAATCTCCTCTAGTTCAACTCGCATTCCTCTAATTTTAATTTGATTATCGATCCGGCCTAAAAATTGTAACTCTCCTTTTTCGGTAAAATATGCTAAATCATTAGTCTTAAAAAAACGTCGAGATTCCTGCTGAAGAATACTTAAATTAAGGAATTTATTTTTTGTTTCTTCAAAGTTATTATAATAACCTCTGGCTACTCCAGCGCCGCCAATATAAATCTCTCCTGGGCAGCCGGCAGGAACAGGCTGTAAATTTTCATCTAATAAAAAAATATAAGTTCCAGTAATGGGTTTGCCTATTGAGGGCCGCTCCGGATTAGTGCTGCGGAAATACGCGCAAGTGCTATAGGTGGTTGTCTCAGAAGGTCCATATAAATTACAAACCTGATGAATAGAAGATAAAGCAAAAAGTCTTGTTAATAACATAGAGGAAAGGGGTTCGCCCGCAAGATTAATAGAAGTAACTGAAACAGGAAGAATATTTAAGTCTAAAATGGTAGCTATAACAGCAGGCACACTATTAATGAGTGTAATTTGATTTTTAACGTTAAATGGGAGAATTGTAAGGTCTTCTAAACGTTTGATCAAAATAATTTTGGTTCCTAGTGTTAATGGTAGAAATATCTCAAAAATTGCAAGATCAAAACAAATAGATGTTAAAGCCAATACACCACTCACTTGATCTCTTCCAAACGCACTTTTTGCCCAATTTAAGAATGCTGCACAATTTTGATGCTCAATAGCAACCCCTTTAGGTTTACCTGTTGTTCCTGAAGTATAGAGTACATAAGCCAAAAAATTAATTTGTATTGAAAGATTTAAATTATCCGTGTCATAAAGTTTCCATATTGCGTCCTCTTCTATGCAAAGTGCTTTAATTCCTAATTTTAATGTTAAGTTATCTAAAAATTTTCTCTCTGTTATTAATATTTTGCTTTTCGCTTCCTCTAATATGAGTTGATTTCGCGTACTGGGGTGGATCGGGTCTAAGGGTAGATAAGCGCCGCCGGCTTTCAAAATTGCTAAAATGGTGATAATCAATAAAGGTGTTCGCTCCAGGCATATTGCCACCAGAGACTCTCGACCTACTCCGAAGTATTGTAAATGCCTGGCTAATTGATTTGCCAATTTATTGACTTCTCGGTAAGAAAGCTCCTGATCATAATAAATTATGGCAATCTTATCTGGGTATAGATTAGCAGTGTTTTCAAAAAAAATATGGATAGGTTGATTTTCGAAATCGGAATACCCGGTTTCTATACCACTAAAGTGGATGAGCCTTTTGCTGTCTATTACGTTAGTCATGATGTTAACCCACCTATCACTTATTTTTCAAGTAAAAAATTTTCGAGTACTAAAGCATCTAAATTTATTGTTGTAAAAGTATTAAGAGCATCCTGCGGTGTACAGACAATCGGTTGTCCACGTACATTAAATGAAGTATTCAATAATATTGGAACACCAGTAATATTACCGAATTCAGAGATAATTTTCCAAAATCTTAAGCACTCTGATTTAAATACTACTTGTACACGTGCAGAGCCGTCTACGTGAGTAACAGCCGGTAATAGCCTTTCATATTTTTCCTTTACTGTGGCTACCATTAACATATATTTATATTCCGAGATATTACTTTCATCAATGTCGAAAAATTCGGTTGCATGCTCTGCTATCACAGCAGGTGCAAACGGCCTAAAATCTTCACGATGTTTAATTATTTTATTTATTTTCTCTTTATTAGTTGCCACACGTGGATCTGCAAGTATGCTACGATTTCCCAGTGCGCGGGGCCCTAACTCCATTCTTCCTTGAAATAAAGCAATAATCTGACCATGCGCAATTTTTTCGGCAATTTCACGAGCCAGAATATCAAAATCCGAAAACTCCTTTAAATGATAGCCTGCTTGCAGAAAATGCGTAATGACTTTCTTAATTTCTTGACTATTGAATTGAGGGCCTAAAAAAGGCATCCGCATTTTTTTAAATACTAACCCGGGCTCATGCTGACGGGCAACATACAAAGCAGCTCCTAGCGCTGTACCGTCATCTCCTGCTGCCGGCTGGATAAATATATTTTTAAAGAGCTGACTTTTTCTAATAAAACTATTGGCTGTGCAATTTAAAGCTACTCCACCTGCCATGCATAAATTAGTTTGCTTTGTTTTTTGTTTATAGTATTTTAATATATGCATTAGGGTATTTTGTAAAGTTTTTTGAAGAGCGGCAGCGATATCTTTGTGTTTTTGTGTAATCTCGCTATCCGGTTCTCGCGCTTTACCAAATAACTCTATTAAAATTTTTAAGGCGCCACTATAAGTTTCTTTTTCCTCTAAAGTTACATTGTGAGATAAAACTGGTATGGAAAAAGCACCATTATTATTAAGGTGTACAAGCGGCATGACCTCTTTTAAGTACCGGCTACTATTTCCATACGGAGCCAAACCCATCACCTTATATTCGTCCTGATTAAACTCAAAACCCAGATATAAAGTGAAAATACTATATAATATTCCCAAAGAATGCAGCGCAGGAATTTGCATTAATATCTCTATTTTATTTTCATAGCCCAGCGCTACAGTCAAACTTTCAATTTCTCCCATGCCATCTGCCACCAGTATTAGTGACTCCGGCAGACCGCTTAAATACCAGGCGCTGGCGGCATGGGCCAAATGATGAGGAACTTGAACAAATTTTTGATCCGGGTAGTCGAAAATCTGCTGGAAAGAACGTAATATAGATTGGCGTGAATAAGTTTCGGTAAACCTGATTTTTTCAAAATGCTCGCCTGTATAATAATCTTTTACTGGTTCATAATTAAAACCGTAAGCAATAAAGTCAATATCAGATAAATGAAGTCCCGCATAATTAAGACAAAATTGAATCGCTTGCACAGGGAACTTTTCTGTCGTTTTTTCGCGAGAAAATCGCTCCTCTGCAGCTGAACCAATTACTTTACCCCGGCTAATTAAAGCAGCAGCCGAGTCAAAACCTTGGGCAATACGAAAATTTCTTTTTTCCAAATAAGGAAAATGTTTTTTCTTGAAAGCCACACAGTTAGGTAATCCACTGATTCCAAGTATGTTCATTCTACAAAGATTAATTATCCGCAAGCATGCTTTTCGCAACAACCAATCTGTTCTGCCGACTGCTCCATATTCAGTGTAGGAGGAATAAGTGGCTGTAATCCCAATTTAACAAATAAATTTTGATCTTTACCTGGCAGAGGATTTGGAGTTGTTAACAATTTTTCGCCATAAAAAATGGAGTTTGCCCCCGCAAAAAAACAAAGTGCCTGAGCTGCTTCACCCATTGATTCCCGCCCTGCAGATAAGCGTACGTAAGAGGTTGGCATGAGAATTCTCGCTACTGCAATAGCTCGTATAAATTCAAGATCATCTAATTCTTCTCTACCCTCAAGAGGAGTTCCCTTAGCTCTGACCAGCTTATTAATAGGAACACTTTCTGGAGCCTGTTCCATATTGGCAAGCTGCAAGAGTAAACCAATTCTATCCTCTTCAGCTTCTCCCATACCTAAAATACCGCCACAACAAACTTTAATGCCTGAATGTCTTACTTTCTCTAAAGTATCCAGCCTCTCTCCATATGTTCTAGTCGTAATAATTTTATCGTAATATTCAGGTGATGTATCCAGATTGTGATTGTAATAATCTAAGCCGGCTTCTTTAAGCTGCTGAACCTGATCGGCATCTACAGTCCCCAAAGTAACACAAGCTTCCAAACCAATTTTTTTAATTTCCTTAATCATATCGATCACTTTAGGAAAATCCTTCTTGGGTGGGCTACGCCAAGCGGCGCCCATGCAAAAACGAGTCGCTCCACTCTTTTTAGCAAGTTTTGCTTGTTCGATGACGGCATCAATCTCCATTAATTTTTCTTTTTTAAGCCCAGTATCATAATGGGCGCTCTGCGGACAATACGCGCAATCCTCCGGGCAGGAACCCGTTTTTATACTCAGTAACGTGCTAATTTGAACTTTATTAGCAGGAAAATATTTCTTATGCACAGAATGGGCCTCAAAAATCAAATCCAAAAATGGCTTGGCAAATAATTCCTGAACTTGTTCTCTTTGCCATTTTTCTGAAATTTTCATACAGTCATTCTCCATAATAAATAATGACCCTGCCCCACTTCGATAGACGTACCTAAGCAATCGCATTGAATTCAAATGATCTCACTTAATCAGGAAAATATCAAGGGCTCCCGCTGAGTACAGCGGTAGCCGCTTCCTGTTTTGATCCTGCGCGAGGCAAAGCCTCTGCTCGGAATGAGGGGGAGGAGCGCTGCGCAACTCCCCCTTGCGATCCCCCATAGCGTAGGGCATTTTCTGCGAAAAATATTTCGAGCAAAATACCAAACAAGATTTATTTGTAACTAACTGATTTCACCTTAAATCAAGCCTTGTTCCTTAAGGTATTGCCATTGCTCCGAACGACGCCTCAATAACCAATCTCCATTTAGGTCATAATAAATTTTTGGGATGGTTTCTATAAAAGACCGCAAGTGTGCTTCCATCTCATGCAGTTCTTGTGGAATAGGAATCAAATTCGCGTATTCTCTAAAATTTCCACGAACTCTGTTTGTATCGAGCGTACATACTACAACGTCATAGACACAATCTCGCATTTGAGTCACCCATTCTTTTAACTCTTTTTCTTTACCTTGCAAAGGGTATTGCGAAAGCAGTGTTTTAATTTCGAAATTTTCATTAAAAAAATTCATGAAATTTTGACCAAATTCTTTCCAATTTCTCATCTCGTCCCTAATGACTTGTTTAACTTTTTTGGATTCACTTTCCATCATCATGGCATAAAAACCTTGATTGTAATCTCGACATCGGGCGATCCGTTCTAAAGGACAAATGATCTCCAACATTTGCAAATGCTGAAAAAATTCATCAGCCGACTCACGCTGAGCAGAAATCTTTATCTCCGAGTTTCTAATCCTGGCATTTGCTCTAATCAAAGCATAGAGTATCTGACATTCTATGCGATCAAACTTATACCAATGATAGACATCTTTATAATCTTGAAGTCCTACAGAAGTTTTTAGCAATTGCTTTAGTTCTGTATCGTTACTCCACTGCGCTTGTTTAGTAAAAATTTCTTCTACGAGGCGATCCAGAGGCGTCATTTTATCTATTTCGTTTCTGATAAGTACGGGATTAGGTGAATAGCATTGAACCTTTTTCAGTATACTTTTAACTTTCTCAACTTCTCTTTTGTTTATATGCTCCAGCAATTCTTTAGCAACGAGTTCAGCCTCTGCCCTACGGACTGCATCCGTGCGAAAGCTGACATGATTTTGATAAATTCTATTTATTTTCTGAATAAAGGGACTATCCGTAAACTGCAAGGTAAAAGATTCTAGCAATTTTAAGCAGTTAAAACATTTTTCTTTATCCGTCAAACTCTCATCAGGTGCTTCTAATTTTATTAATGCTTGCAGTACAATAAACAGAATTTCACTGACTTGATATACATATTTATTACCAGAAGCAGGTGATAAAACATACGGATTCCCTTTACTGTTTCCCAGATCACGGAGTAAAACATCTTGTAAATATTTCGCTAAAATATCTTTGTATAAGGTATAATTCATTTCATTTTCTTCAATTTCTTTAGATGTTATTTTTTTTAGAAAAAGTGAAGGTAAAGAGCCAGAGCTAAAACACAGTAAATGGATCAGCCTTCCAATGAGCTTAATATTATTTTCATTGTTTTTACAATCTGCAGAAGCTTCTTTAAAACACCTTACAATGGTTTTATCTTCATTAAATTTTTTTTTAAAATCTCCGCCGCACAGTATAAATAAAATAAATAAAGTAGGCTGTAGGTTTTTTATCGAAAGCTTTAGAAGAGTTTCTTTTTGATCAATAAGATCCGATAGATTCGGTATATGCGGCAATAAATATTTAAATTGTTCCGGTTCTTTTTCTAAAACAAAAGATAAAAAATTAAGGGATCTGAGAATAATTTAATTCCATGGGTTATTATTTTTTTTAAACATTCCGAATGCTTTTCTGAAGATCTTCAAATAATATATAATGTTTTCCTCCACAATAATTTGAATAAGCCGTTCATCAGACAAATAGGGAGCATTATCGGCGGCTATTGCAAATCGTAAACCGTATTTTTCTCGAAACCTTCTATAAAAATTGAGCAATGATGAGCTACTTTTGTATTCAGAAATCTTTTTAACCGTTAAGTCTATTTTTGACTGCTGTATTATTTTTAAAAATTTTCTCATGATGTCTTCAATGGGATATACTGTTGAGTATCCCGCGCACTCAAGATAATAAGCAGCTCCAGCTAATTGGTAAAGAAGACAATCCATAATCTCATTATCACTTTTTTTAATTAATAAATCATAAAATTTTTCGGAAAAAACAAGGGCAGTAGTAGTATAGGCTATGATCTCAACATCTTGACAATGCTCAAGTTGTTTAACGATCTCAAAAAAGTATTCTCCTTCCAAAGACATCAAGAGATCATTTTTATTTTGCAAAAATTTCCAAAATTCTGTGACCATACTCAGATTGTTGCAGCGCATGGCCAGCAACAGATTTCTGATAATCAATTGATCTAGCTGCTCTGGAGGGTAATCCAAATATAGCATCATTTCGACAATACTGAAACGTTGAAAAGGATCCACTCGAAGAGATTCCAATAATAATGTTGCGATTTTGTTTCCCAAGGATGAGTCAGGTAATGCATCGAGCACCATTCGATCCACAGCAGATTTTTGTCTTTTCGCGTAGGACCTGAATTTATCAAGGAGACAGTCTCTTGTTTTCGGAAATCCCTCGGACAAATTAAAAATATTAATTTTCGAAGTCTTTATTCGAGCTAATAATTGCACCAATAGCACCGCTAAACTCCAGGTATCTATTTTATTAACCGCTATCTTAGTGGAAGAATCAGCAAGGGCTATTTCAGGCGCTAAATAGCTCACAGTAGCGCTGTATCTTTCATGAAAATGATTGGCCAAACCTTCTTTATCCGCTTTAATTGCGCAATCGGTATTTATTAAAATGCATTTGCCGCCGGACACCAGAATATTAGTTCCGTTGATATTGCCATGGGCGCCAAATATAGAATTGATATGTAAAACAGATTCTGCTATTTGCCGGAAAATTTCCAGTGATTGATCTAAATGCTGTTCACTGATTTTTAACTTTGAGAGTAAATTTTTTTCATCGCTTTGAATGGTTTCAATAAGGGATTTACCCGGAACGAAATCACAAATACTTATTAATTCCATATGACGTTTTTTTTCTTTAGCTTCATTGACCAGGCTTTTCTCAGATAGTTGTTCTTGTTGGCTAAACATTTTATAGATTTTATGCCACTGATTTAAAGCCAGCTTGGGTTGAAAATCTTCAGACTCCCCACTCACTTTCTCTGTCAGTTTTTGAATAATATTCCTGCTCGTTACCGAATCGATCAGTGGGAAAAATTTGATAACCTGGGGATGTTGAAATTGAGGATTCATTAATATTTCACGAAGTTGTCCTGCATCAGCCTCTGAACGAATATTCGGGTTTTTTTTAAGGATTACGAGGTATTTTTCCAAATTCCAAATGATAGTGATGAGAGTGGATTTCCAGCTGTGCAATTCATTTGGAATGGTGATAATTTCATCTTTCTCAATAGCTTCAATAAGGGTTTCATCGGTTTCTATTTTTTCAGAGAATTCGTTTTTTGACTCTAAAAAACTGCGAAACCATTTTACTAACCTATCCGCTTTCGGACGCTGCCATTGCGAGGGATTCGTACAAGCGTCTATCAAATTTCCAAATTTTAGCGGCATGTCTTCTAGAATCGGACACGAGTGCTTTTGCCTATCACTACCCCAACGCAAATAAAGCCTAGTGACAGGAGGCTGCCTACTGGCTATTTCACGACACACCACTCCAAAACTAAAAATATCCGATGCCTCATTGGGCTTAGCTCCCGCAAATACTTCCGGAGCCATCCAATCAAGGGTTGCTATTGGAGTAGGCCCGCCTGAATCTGTCTTTGACTCTCTTGAAAGCTCGAAGTCACACAACTTCGCTCGATAATTATCATACAGTAGTACATTGGGGCTCTTGACATCGCAGTGCACCCATCCAGCCGAATGCAAAGCATACAAACCATTAGCGATATCCGATGCAATCTGATAACGCTGCATCCAGTTTATTTCCTTGTCGCTAATCAATAGTTGCAGCAAATTGCCTCCTGGCGCATACTCCATCACCAGAGAATAATTCGGTCCTCTCTGAACAAGGCCCCATAATTTCACCAAGTACTCCGATTTGGGGCACACCGTAATCATCACCTTTATTTCATTTTGAGTTTTCTTAGAATTTATAGTCTTCTTAACGGCTACTGTCTGGGCGTTCCATGTTTCTTCAAATACTATACCAAAGCAATCCAGCTTTTTTTGATAATTATAATTACACTTTAAATCAGTGATGGTATAGTTTATTATCGCTTGATGGTTGACTGTCTCGGGTAAATCACCTTTTTTCTCTTGTTTCATCATACACCTCTAACTTAAATTATGGGAAAAGCAATTAAAAAAATTTCGAAATTATTGAGTCTAAGTTTAGTAATGGACTAATTGTACTACCCAAATAAAAAAAGCCAACCCCCGCCAAGCAGTGATCAGCTTATATTTTCAAAATACCACCATTAAGGGAAAGCACGCGGTATCATATTAATATCAAATTATGCGATAGATACGATCAATACTAAAATTAATAAGCTATTGAAATTAAATATATTTATTATCTATTTTGACGAGACAAGCGGGACAAGTCAAAGGAATGATTCTGAAAAAATTTTCTGTCCAAAAAAACGTTAGGGACAGGACGTTACGACCCAAGGGGACTTCTGCTAAGGTACCCATTAAGGGGAAGTCTCCGCCCTGCCTTGGATTTCTGGGTGCAAAGGCAGAGACTTCACTGAAGCGTCCCGGCGCAGTGCACCAACACCGCAACCAGGACTAGCCACAGCCAACTAACTCAGGAGTTGATCATCGTTAAAACCATTGTATCTGAAAATTCATCGTTCGTCCTACCTTCGCATCGAGGTTTAACACCTCTGGAAATTATTGAAGACTGTTTGGAAAAAGCACAGCTGCTGTCCGCCCTGGGCATCACCAGTCACACTGAGCACATCGAGCAAGCGCAATGCCTGCAACTGTTCTCTATGCTGGATGATTGGAACACCATCGCACAACACCAACTTAAAACCGTGATGGCAACCTACACCGAACCTGAACAGCCTTTATAAAAAAATAATCCTGGGCGAACTGAGAATGATTATTTTTCGTTGTTTGGTTTCGTTCAGGATTTTTTTATTTTCCTCACCCCTCCATAAAGGTATTAATTATCTATTTATCAATACTCACCTATTGTTCATCAACATATTCAGATAAAATGCCTATAAATATTTTTTTCTTAGAAAAAACCTGCGGAACAATCAGCAATTCCCGCTGGGAATAAAATAAATTTAAGTATATGAAATATATGGTTAATTTTTCATAAAGAAAAATAATTTTCGTAGAAAATTCTCTGCGCGATGGGGGTTCGCAAGGGGGAGCAGCGCGCAGCGCTCCCCCTTCATTCCGAGCATCGGCTCCGCCGAGCGCAGGATATAAATAGGAAGCAATTGCCGCTGTACCCAGCGGGAATTGCTGCGGAACAATACCATTTATTGAGTTCAGGATAAAACTACGAAATAGGCCCGACTGATGAAAGCGAATAAAATAATCGCCATTTACCACCGAATGCGGTCAGAACCCTTATGGCGGCTTTTGGCTGCAAATAACAGTCCCATTATTATCGGTCTACTGCAAACGCATTTATATGAAGATCAAAAAAGCTTACCTGCTTCTACATTCCAAGACCGGTTAAGCAGAGATTTAGAAGAACTCCGCGCAAAAGGAGAGGATTTACCACAAACTGCTCAAACCTATATTGCCAATTGGTTAGCGGATGGTTATTTGGAACGACGTTTCCCTGCCAATACTAAAGAAGAAGTTTATGAGCTTTCAACTGCAGCCACTCACGTCATCCGTTTTATGTCTAGTGTAGAGCAACCTCATAGGGCTGCTACGGAAAGCCGATTAACTTTAGTGCTTGACGCTCTAGTACGCTTGTCTGAAGATACAGATGATGACAAATTTCGACGTTTAGACCGCCTCTATGCCGAACAAGAGCGATTGGATAAAGCCATTGATGCTATCAATAAAGGTCAAATGCGCGTACTGCCTGTAGAAACAGCTCTAGAACGCGCCCGTGAAATTATCACATTAACGGATGATTTGACGAGCGATTTTCGACGAGTGCGCGATCAATTCGAAAACTTAAATCGGGACTTACGTGGCCGCCTGATGGATAATGAAGAAAGTAGAGCACCTATATTGAATTCCTTGTTTGCCGGCATTGATTTAATTGAAGAAAGCGACGCCGGTAGAACTTTTAAAGCCTTCTGGCGTTTACTCATTGATCCTGAACAAAGTGCGATTGTAGAAGAAGCGCTTGTAAACATTATGTCGCGTGAGTTTGCTTTACAATTGTCAGTCAGAGAACGCAAGTTTTTACGCAATTTAACTGGCGTTCTTTTAGAGAAAGGTGGTAAGGTTCATGAAGTTTTACAGACCTTTGCACGCAGTTTACGACACTTCGTACAAAGCCGTGAATACCTGGAACAACGCCGTCTCAATCAATTGCTAAAAGAAGCACAACATGCAGCACTTATACTCAAAGATAAAGTAAAAACTGCAGAGACATTACAATATACACTTGAATTAACCAGTAGTCGTGTACGCTCGATTTCTCAATGGGTACTACATGATCCTTCCTTACAAGCATTACCTACACCGATGCAAGAAGGAGAAAGCCTTCCTATTAACCTGGAGAGAATTAGCGAATTAATTTCCCAATCAGAAATTGATTTTCATACTTTAAAAGTGAATATCCGGGCCGTATTGCAATTGCAATCACAAGCATCTATTGCTGATGTTTTACAGCGATTCCCAGCGGCCCAAGGATTAGGCAGTATTGTAGGTTTAATTGCATTAGGCAGCCGACACGGTGTTAAAGCTAATTTAACAGAACCTGTTGTCTGGAAAACTGATCAGGAGGAAACTCGCAGCGCCCGTATTCCCAAAATCTTTTTTTTACGAGAGAGGATAAATGAACTCAGTTGAAGAAAATAATGTTATTTTAGAAGATACTAATCATATCGAACAGAAATTTAATGATCAGTTATTTTCAGGCGATAGCGGACAATTACCTTTGGAAACGCGTCGCGTGCTGGTACAACTTTTAATGGGTCCCTCTATTGATGCACATCGCCACTCTAAACTCTGGTCGGCGTTGATACAAGATGAAACGGTGATACGCAGTCGTCTGGCTGAATTATTTCTTGATTTGGTGATCGATCGTGATATTCAAGTGGCTTTTACTCGTCAGGCAGATATGGGTGACCTGGCAATGCCGCGTTTATTACGGCGCGTACAACTAACGTTTATTGATTCGATACTGTTACTTTACTTACGGCAACGCTTGATGCAAGCAGAGGCTCAAGGAGAACGAGCAGTGGTTTCAACTGAAGAAATTATGGAATATTTATCCTTATACGAACGCTCCACTAATACCGATCGCGCAGGATTTATTAAACGAATCGAAACAGCCATCGAAAAAATAAAAAAGAATAATGTCTTACAAAAACTGCACTCTGCTAATGATCGATTCGAAATATCACCTGCACTCAAATTATTATTTTCTGCTGATATCATCAGCACGCTCACTCATTTGTACCAACAAAAGCTCGCAGCGACAGAAGGGTAAAATAACGATGGATACTCACTTTCAAACCACTGAATTATTTTCCAGAGAGCAATTTCGTATATCCTCTTTGCAAGTGTTTAATTGGGGAACTTTTTCGGGACGCCATGATATTCCGATTTCAGAGCGTGGTTTTTTATTTGTTGGCCGCTCAGGTACTGGTAAATCGACTCTATTGGATGCTTTCTCCGCATTATTAATACCGGCACGATGGATAGATTTTAACGCTGCCGCTCGCGAAGCAGAAAAATCCGGTCGCGATCGTAATTTATTAACCTATTTACGCGGCGCCTGGGCAGATCAAAAAGATAATGCATCAGGCGAAATTGCAACTCAATATTTGCGATCAGGCAGCACCTGGTCAGCTTTGGCATTGACTTATCAAAATTCTCTCAATCAAACTGTGACCTTAACGCAACTATTTTGGATTCGAGGTAATTCGAATAGCTCTGCCGAGGTAAAACGGCTTTATCTTATCATTGAACGTGCTTTGGATTTACGTGAGCTGGAAAATTTTGGTACGTCTGATTTCGATGTCAGAAAATTAAAAACCGCCATGCCAGATGCTTTTATTCGCGATGAATTTCGCCCTTACTGTGAACGCTTTTGTAGACTACTGGGAATAGAAAGCGAAATGGCCTTGCGCTTACTGCATAAAACCCAATCGGCAAAAAATCTGGGTGATTTAAATCTGTTTTTACGCGATTTTATGCTGGACAAACCGGAAACTTTTGCAGCGGCTGATCGCTTAGTCAATGAATTCGGCGAACTCAATGCAGCGCATCAAGCCGTGGTAACTGCACGTCAACAAATTCAAATGCTCGAACCTGCACGAACTTGTTATGAGAGCCTGCAGAGTCTACAACAGCAGCGTAATGGCTTGCATGAGTTGCAGACTGGTGTTGAGCATTACCGGGAAATCCGCCGCATGGAATTATTGAAACAAAGAATTACGGAATTAACCATCCATACTCATGGGCTTGAAGCTGAAATACAAAGCTTTCAAGCTAAGCTGGATTATCAAAATACTGTGCTGCGCGATTTGGAACAACAGCATCGGCAAATCGGCGGTGATCGTATTGAACAATGGGAAGCCGATAAAAGAAATTTGGAAGGCCAACGCGCTGAATGCTTGCGTAAACGTACTCAGGCTTCCGCTGCTTGTGAAAAATTAAACTGGTTTCTGCCTGAGTCACCGACAGCGTTTGCCGAAATGATCGGAAAAGCCAATCACGAATTAGAGCAATGGAAACAACACAGCGATACAAGCCGCGAACAACAATTTCAACTTGCCGGACAAAAAGCGGAAACTGAAAAAGAATTTACTCACACGGTGAAAGAAGTACAGGCATTAAAACGACAACCCTCTAATATTCCAGCAGAAATGTTAGAATTACGTAAAGAAATTTCCGTTGCGATTGGTATTACAGAAAATTCATTGCCTTTTGTGGGAGAACTCATCGAAGTCAAATCGGATGAAACATCCTGGCAGGGCGCTATCGAGCGTTTACTGCATGGTTTTGCACTTTCATTATTGGTAGATGAAAAAAATTATTCTTCATTATCCAATCATCTCAATGTCACTAATCTAGGGCGCCGTATAGTTTATTACCGTACTAAACACGTGAACTCCTGGCAAGCAAAACCTATCGACCCCGCTTCACTCATTTTTAAAGTGAATGTTAAACCAGGTCAGTATACTGAATGGTTGCAAGCAGAATTGAAACAACGCTTCGATTACGTATGCGTCGATTCATTACACGCGTTTCGCAGCGCCGAGCGCGCCTTAACCCGCGAAGGACAAATAAAACATAATAAAACCCGCCATGAGAAAGATGATCGCTATCGAGTAGACGATCGTCGTTATTGGGTATTAGGCTTTGACAATCGTGAAAAACTGTCTGTATTTGAACGGCAAGCACAGCAATTAGCGGATACCATTGCCCAATTGAATCATAAAATTCAAATCCTGGTTGAAAAAGATAAAAACCAGGCCACCAGGGCGATGCACTGCCAAACGCTAGTCAACATTAACTGGCAGGAAATCAATGTAGCGCCATTATTAGAACGAATTTCTTATATTGATGAACAATTAATTGCGGTACGCGAAGGCAATATAGCATTGAAAGAGATTAATCAAAAAATAGTAAAACAGAAAAACCAGGTGGACGAGGCCGATCAAGATTTACGAAATAAAAAAGTAGAACACTCGACATCTCTTGCTAATTTTAACAGGTATCAAGAAAAACTTACCCAGTTACAGCAGGACCCCAGCATCATTCCTTTAACACCTTATCAAAAACAACAATTAGATGATCGCTTTGCCAATTTTAAAAAGCCGGTTAGTTTAGAAAATTTAGATTCCCTAACCACAAGTGTGTTGCAAGCTATCGTTAAAGAGCTGGAAGATATCAATCGGGATATTAATAAAAATGAACGTATCATTGAAAGTAGTTTTGCTGATTTTAAACGATCCTGGCCTATGGATGCGGGCGATATGGATACGAGCATGTTTAGCGCGCAAGATTATTTCGCTAAACTGACCCGGTTAGAAACGGACGGCCTACCTGCTTATGAGCACAGGTTTTTTGAGTTATTACAAAGCCAGAGCCATCAAAATATGGCCGATTTAGCTTCACGTCTCAATCAGGCTCGTAAAGCCATTCTAGAGCGGATGGATTTAGTGAATGAAAGCCTTGGTCAAGCGCCGTTTAATCCGGGCACCCATTTGCGTATTGAAGTCAAAGATCGGCAATTAGTAGAGGTAAAAGAGTTTAAACAAACCGTACAAGAAATTTTAGCTTATGCGCTAGGCGATGACCGAGCTTTAGCCGAAGCACGTTTTGCAACGATGCAAGAATTAGTCAATCGTTTGGGGAGCCAGGATAGCGAACAAAAGCGCTGGCGTGAATGTGTTTTGGATGTAAGACAACACGTCGAATTTATTGCGCGTGAAATTGATACCAAAGGTTTTGAAGTAGAAGTATATCGAAGTGGCGCCGGCAAATCCGGTGGGCAGCGGCAAAAATTAGCGACGACCTGTTTGGCGGCGGCGCTGCGCTATCAATTAGGGGGTCATCATTTAGGCGCACCCATGTATGCCCCGGTGATTTTAGATGAAGCCTTTGATAAAGCTGATAATGAATTTACTACCTTAGCTATGAATATTTTCACTAATTTTGGTTTTCAGATGATTGTAGCCACGCCGCTACGCGCTGTTATGACTTTGGAACCTTTTATCGGCGGCGCCTGTTTTGTCGATATCAGTGATCGGCGTCATTCAGCTATTTTGTTGATTGATTATGATCGGGAACATCAACGTTTACGTCTTCCAGCAATTTCAATTTCCGCTGACGCGGAAATTGCTTCCTGATTTGTATGCTAGCTGACAAGCCCTAACTCCGTGGGAATTACTGTGAAGTTACCTGATGATGTTCGAGAAAAATTAACACGCTGTTTTCAACGATACTGCGGCGATTGGCTAAGCAATCCAACAAACCCGGATCACTGGCCCCTGGAAATTCGTTTAGGTATTCCACAAGAACACATTGCATTACATCAGCCTGAAGGCATTCATGCGTGGGTTTCGACCTGGAAAAAGTGGCATGGTGCAGGCCAATTGTTGTGGCGAGAAATTCGCTGGCATACATTAGGGAGCCAATATTTACCTGCCGTATTACTGTTACATAATCCGCTCGAAGTGAGCACCTGGATTGGCGAGACCCTTCGCTGGCAAAGAGCATACTCTCGCTATCAAATGCTTTTAGCCCATTGGCCTCTTTTAGCATCATCATTAGCGAAAAATTTTAGTGTCTTAGCCGACTATACTGATGTTGATTTCGAACGACTTATTACTTTATTAAAATGGTTAATTAACAACCCTGGTTCAAACCTTTATCCACGACAATTACCTATTCCCGGAATGGACAGCAAGTGGCTCGAAGGTCATAAAAAAATAGTGAATGCTCTTTTAACTCACTTACAAATGAATAACCATGGTGATGCTGATTTTTTACAACGCTGTGGTTTGAAAGAGCCACCGCGTCTGGTACGTTTTTTAATTTTAGACCCCAAATTACGTCAAAAAATCGGAGGATTAAGAGATATAACGGCTCCGTGGGAAGAATTAGCAAATATCAATTTTTCGGCTACCCGTGTTTTTATAGTTGAAAACCTACAAACTGGTCTGGCATTTTTTGATATCCCTGACACCGTGGTTTTTATGGGATTAGGTTATCAGGTGGATATATTATCCCGTTTACCTTGGGTGACATGTGGACAAAGTTTTTATTGGGGAGATTTAGATACGCATGGTTTTGCTATTTTAAATCGAGCACGTTCTTATTTACCGACACTTCAATCGATATTAATGGATGAAAAAACTTTATTAAAATACCAATCGTTATGGGTGGAAGAAAAACAGCCGCATACTGCAACCTTTTTGCCTGAATTAACTCCCGTTGAGCAAGCTGTTTATCAGGGAATTAAACAAAATCGTTGGGGCGAACGTATCCGTTTAGAGCAGGAACGAATTGCCTGGAATTATGCAAGAGAGGCAATTGACAGGGTCAGAGCCGACAACAAAAATTAAAAAACTTATTAAAACAAAGACATAACCAGTTTCTAAATTCACTAGCATAGCTGTAAAAATTTTAGATGCGCCTTGTAAAACCAATTTCATTGCAGACTTGCATAGTACGAGTTTTTTTACCAGATTCTTTGGAAGAGCCCATATCTACGATATCTTCGATTTTGAGTGGTTGGGTTGATCTATTTCTAATCCTGCTAGCCATGGGACTCCAAAAATTGAAAAATATACCTGTTTTATTATAATAGGCGGATATGAATTTATCTACAGCTAAGTCATCAATAAACGCAGAATAAGATTTTTGTAGTGTCTCACCTAAATTTTTGTTTTCATTTAATTTTTCTTTTACTTGAATCAGTTCGTTGGAACCACATTGTTTCTCATCAATCAAAATTTTGCATAATTCATGATTATTTTTTAAAATCGCCGTAATAAATAAATCAACTATTGTGTGACTCTGCAAAGGATTTTTCTTCAGAGATAATAATTCCACGGCCACGCTTTCTTTGTTGCTGTTTAGAGCATCAATCAAATATTGATATATGTTTGACTCAAATTGCGTTCGTATTTTATGATTTTGCAATAAGTGTTTTAAAAATTGAAAATGTCCAAATTGAATAGCGCCTGATAAAGCAGGTAATGTTTTATCGTTATTTACATAATATTCAATACTAACCTCATTTTTTTCCTCACGAGAAAAAATGAGTTTCGAACCTGGTGCTTTCCAGACATAATTACTAGCATTAAATATCTTAATACTTTCAATAAAACTGTTTTTTAGAATCTGCATGTTCATCAAAGTTTGGGATAGTTCCAAAGTTGATGCATATTTTCCATTTACTTCATTTTCTAATTCTGCTTCTAATTTTACTAATTGGTTTGCCAGTTCATAAAATGCAGCATGATTATGCAGGTATATATTTAGTGTTTCATTTATTTCCTTTTCACTCGATCCCTTAGGTATAAACGTTTCTACAAATCCTTCCATAACAGATACAACTTCATTTCTTGCTATTAATTTTATATTAAGAGGTAATTTGTGAATCAAACGCTGTGCTAAACTGAGTTGCAAATTATCCCCTACTTTGGCTGCTCTGCAAGCTATAAGATCAATAGTGATTTTTTGTGATTCAAGATTTTGAGGTAATATTTTTTTGAGAATTGAACTCTGCTCATCTGAATTTAACTTAACATCCTCGCCTAAACTAGATAGAGTATCTTCACCTGAGCGACCATGAGCACATATATGAATTTTTGTATTTTTATTTTTATCGCGAATATTTTGTAAAAGAATTAAGTCATTATCGTGAAAACCCTTGACAGGATCGTATGCTATTAAAGCTGTGTTAGAACGAGGATGTTTTTTTTTGATTTTTAAATATAAGGAAGACATCTTATCCATTAGGTTTTTTGCAGCGATATTCTCCTTCAATTCTTTTTCAGTCGCTATTACAATCACAAAGCGATTATCATACTCATCTTTTTTAATTCTACCGAGACTGGATACCTTTTTTTTAGGGGTAAATTCTTTTTCTTCGGATTTTTGATAAACCTTGGTGAGTTTATTGAGCTGATTTTCTAGCTCCTTGAGCCGTTTATCATATTTTTTCATATTCTAACCTATCGTTTATTAAGAAGTTTGCCCTTTTTTTCCAGTAAAGTATTTATTTAGAATGCATATATTATCTCAAATTAATAAAAATTTCAATCAATAATTTATAATCAATAATTCAATTTTCCCTCTCCCCGAGTACGGGGAGAGGGAAAATTTGGGAGAATTTTATTGCTTTCTGCTTAACTTAGCGCCATTGAGTTGAAAGATTATTCGGCTCGCGTCCATGTTGTAAAGATTTAATATTATTTTAATCTTTATCCTTTAGCTTATGTTAATTTTAAAAAAAGGAGAGCGATTATGCATAACGAACCGCAAATCAATTTTGTTCCAACAGTAAAGATCTACGATCCTTCAAAGCCGCATTTTGTAAAGTTTCTTAAAGAGCAGCGTCCTTTTATAAAAAATTTTAAGCGAGTAAAAAATGATAAATTGCGGGTCGTGTGGGATTCCACGAGAGGGTTTAGTGTGATTGTTAATCCAGACAGTAAAACCCCTATCAATGCGGGAGAGGTGGTATGCCTGTATTCAGGTAAAAGAATTAAAGAAATTAAAGAGGATAATTTTTCAGAGTGTTATTATGACAATAATAAACCAAACCTAAGAAAATACCCCTGTAAAGATAAGAGCTTAATTTTAAATTATGCGTATTTATTAGAAGACTCTAGAAAAAAAAGAATTTCAACGTTTGGTCACGATGGAGGAGGAGTGGCAATCCTGGTCAATTGTACCTGGAGCGGCCATGAAAATCTTATAGGAAAATTGGTGAAGAATGAAGTCATTCAATATGTCGCTAAAATAGATATTTTGCCTGGTGCGGAACTATTAATCGATTATGGCCCGGATTATCAGGATATTGAAAATTTCGATCATTATTTTCCGATTGGTATCCGATCGATAGAAGTCTTTTTAAAGCAAACCGCACCCGATTATAAATACCCTCCCATCGAACTTTCCGAAAAAGAACGGGAGCTACTCAAAACTCATGCGACTCACCTTTTACTGCCTGTCTGTTACGAAAATATTAATCAGTATTCTATGGAGATCATTAATTCTTTACCCATCATCGAAATGATTCAGGAAGAAAAGGAAAAATCTGCCAGGCCATTAGCGGAGCAACAATTTATGACTTCTTTAATGTACGCTTGTGCAAAAGAAGATTCTAAGCAAGTGGAAATCATCATTAAAAAAAATGCAAGTGTCGTGTTTATCACTAAAATCAGGCAAAGCGCTTTATATATCGCCAGTAAAATATACCAAAGCGGCAATGACCAAACTTCTAAAGAAATATTTTATAATGTGGCCATGGCGCTTAAAAAAATTTATAAAAAAAAGGCATGGGATAGCAGTATATATGCGGAATATCTTGAAAAAAATATGGATAATATGACTAATAAAAATGATCTTATCCTTGAGTTAATCAAAGCCAGACCAAATAAAAATAAAATTATCTCTCCATTTCTAAACGATAACACGGTTATTGTTAAAAATACTCTGGGAGTAAAAAGAAAAATAGACCAAATTTCCAGTCAGCCTGATCCTTTAAGTTTAAAATTTGATGATGTGTTAAGCCAGGCTTCCAAACAGGTGAAAGAACTTGAACCAGTCAGGCCAATATCCCGTATATCCTTTAATAATAGTGAATCGAATGAATTAAAAAAAACAACCATCCCGGGTATGAATTCCCAGGGACTCATAAATAAAGATCGAAACTTTTCGGACCTTCTCATGATTGCAAATATTTTCAAAGAAAATATAAAAAAAAATAATAAAAATTTTTCTGAACCTAATAAAATTGATAAGCCGGTTATTGAATATTATTCTGAAATTAATAAAATCGTTGAGGCTCTGGAAAACGATCAGGATCCTTCTTTACAAACATTGTTTCAATCCTTACTTCTGAACAATAAAAATCTGATTAATATACCCCTTATCGATGGTCCTTATGAAGGCATGACGCCTATCGCTATCGCAATAAAAAAAGGGAAACTAAATGCTCTTCGTGATATGCATATGTTTTTAAATCACTCTAAGCAATTTGTTCAGTTTCTCAAGTTTCCTCAACCGGGTGGAGAAGACAAAGGTTTGACGGCCATTCTCATGGCTATAAAATATAAAAAACCAGAGATAGTATTGGCAATAATAAATTGGATAGGCAAAGTGAGTTTTATTCCCGAACTTTGCTGTGATCGGCAAATAGATCCTTACAAAGGATGTACCAATTTTGTTGCCGCGACGATTTTGGGAGACGAGAAAATTATCCCCATATTAATTAGCGGATATTCCGAAACTGCGATCAATATATTATTGACTAGAAAACAGGTAGGAGGTTTGTACAAAGAGCAAACGGTCATTGATATTCTAACGCAGTTAAAGAAAGATAAGATTCTGGAGATTATTCAACCTAAACCCAAACCGTCTCCTATCCCAACTGACAGGAATCAGTTTCAGTTTTTTAATCGGACGGTAACGCAAAGTCGGGATGCTTCTTTAATAATACAGCTAGACTGACAATTCAGCAATTCCCGCTGAGTACAGCGGGAATTGCTTCCTATTTATATCCTGCGCTCGGCGGAGCCGATGCTCGGAATGAAGGGGGAGACGCTCCGCTCTCTCCCCCTTCTGATCCCCCATCGGGCAGAGAATTTTCTGCGAAAATTATTTTTCTTTGGGAGATCGGAAGGGGGAGCATAAGCTCCGCGCTTCCCCTTCATTCCGAGCATCGGCTCCGCCGAGCGCAGGATATAAATAGGAAGCAATTGCCGCTGTACCCAGCGGGAATTGCTGCTCAGCGGGAGCCGCCTTTGATTTAACGTTCATTTTAATATACACTATAAGGTATAACGTATTTTATAAAGAACGTAAATGTGAAAAAATCCCGTTTAAAATTAACCCTGCCTATACCCGCAAAAAGGGCGCTGGGAAAATTGGGCCAGGATATTAAAGACGCACGCCGGCGGCGGCGGATTTCAACCCAAATGATGGCGGATCGAGCTTTTATCAGCCGGACCACTTTAAATAAGGTTGAAAAAGGCGATGCCGGCGTCGCGATGGGGATTTACGCCACTGTGCTTTTCATACTCGGATTATCCGGGAGGCTAAATGACCTTGCGGATCTCCAATTTGATATTGTCGGCAGAACGCTGGAAGAAGAACGACTGCCAAAACGCATTAGGCAAGCCAGGAGATGAGTAAAAAAATTTTTGTTTATATTGACCTGGACGAACATCCCAGTCTCGTGGGAAGGTTGTGGACACATACCCGGAATGGACATGAAAGCGCTACATTTGAATATGCTAACACCTGGTTAGAGTTTAATAAGCGTTTTTCTTTAGAACCTGCTTTACCATTAAATATAGGCCCTCATCACACCTTGCCTGAAAAACCATTATTTGGAGCAATCGGGGATTCCGCGCCCGATCGTTGGGGAAGGATATTAATGCGCCGCTCTGAGAAACTGATTGCAGTATGGGAAAATCGATCATCCCGGACACTCATGGAGATCGATTATTTATTAATGGTCAATGATGAGGCGCGAGAAGGCGCCTTGCGCTTTTCACTGGAAGAAGGTGGAGAATTTTTGGCGAATAAAGATCATAAAAAAATTCCCCCGCTCATTGATCTACCAAAATTGCTTAACGCTAGTGAACGAGTGACTGAAGATAATGCCTCTGCAGAAGATTTAAAACTTCTACTAGCGCCTGGTTCATCATTGGGAGGCGCCCGTCCCAAAGCATCCGTGCATGAAAAAGGAGGACATCTGGCCATCGCAAAATTCCCAAATAAACTGGATGAAACTAACGTAGTACTTTGGGAGGCATTGGCTTTAACAATGGCAAAACAAGCGAAGATCGCCGTGCCAATATTCAGAATTGAGAAGGTTTTAAACCGGCCGGTTTTGATATCGCGCCGCTTTGACCGCTTGCAAAAAAAGCGTATCCCTTTTTTATCCGCGATGAGCATGTTAGGCGCTAAAGACAATGAAATGCATAGCTACCTTGAAATAGTTGACGCTCTTCGGCAACACGGCTCTCATCCAAAAGAAGATATAAAAGCGCTTTGGCGGCGAATTGTTTTTAACGTATTAATTTCTAATACCGATGATCACCTGCGCAATCATGGTTTTTTATATGATGGGACCGGCTGGCGACTTAGCCCTGCTTACGATCTCAATCCTGTCCCGATTGAAATAAAACCACGCATTCTTTCTACTGCCATCAACATGGATGATGCAACAGCATCTATTGATCTGACGATGAGCGTCATCGGATATTTTGATTTATCCATTAAAGAAGCCAAAAATATTCTTTCTGAAGTATCTGAAGTTGTAGCATCATGGAAAAAAACCGCCAAACAGCTTGGCATTAATTCAAATGAAATCTCGCGCATGACTTCAGCTTTTCAGATTTCTCTTTCATAAGATTTATATTCAAAACGATATATACTCAAAACGATTAGGTTTTCGGTGTTATAGCGCTCAGTGACCGGTGAGATTGAAACGTTCTGACTGAGAAAATCCGCAGGAATACTCATTGTATTTCAAGGTTTTTCGAAGGAAGAACGTTTCAAGATCGCCGGTCAATGGGATGCTAGAACACCGAAAACCTAATCGTTTTGAGTATACTCAAAACGATTGAGTTTTCGGTGTTTTAGCGCCCAGCTGTGGGTCAGATTGTGTTTTAAAAAAGATGCTAAATGTTCAAGTTATTTTGTGACAAGCCCTTAACATCATGACTGCCCCATAAGTGCTTATCGCTGCAAAAATATGTTTTAAAGTATGTCCACTCACCACTCCACCCATTCTGTAAATGGTTAGGTCAAAATGTTCAAACAGTTTTGCCAACCCGTAGATAAGAAACATCCCTATATATATTTTTAAAGGCGGATAAGATTTTGGAAAGAGATAAAGAATAGCCATAATCAAAAAAACCGTATAAAACTGCGCTATTGCGTATAGCCTTAAATCGCCTCGGCCCAATAATTCAGTCCAATGCCAATAAAAAACCGAAAAAATGCCAAATATAATAAGCGGGATCAATAGCCAAAATCCCAGTTTAAAATCGACTCTTTCCATGATAGTTAGCGATAGTAACGACATAAAAACAATGGTCATTGGTAGTCTATCCCACACCAGGCTATCGTTATCAGGCGACCAATGATAATACGCGGAGCCGATACCCGTCATAAAAACGCCAATAAATAAAGTTAAAAAAATAATAGCCTCTTTTCCAGTTAAATTTTTATTTTTCCATTGTCGCCAAAGTGATAGAAAGCCAATAATACTCACCAGAATAAAAAGTATATTAGAAATTACATTGGAAAAATTCGGAATCCCCGCAACTTTCCGCACATCGCTAAATTGATGATAACTGCTCCATTGAGGAATTCTCGGCACAAAGGCAAAAACGGCAATAAAGATCGCAAAAGTTAATACCGTTAAAATGGATAGATATAATTTTTTTTCTGGCATACTGTGGTTTAAGGCCGCGCCGGCGGCAGTGTCGCGCGAATACGCTGTGAAAAATCTGGGGAGTTATCCGCATCCTGTGCGGCCTGATTAATATTGGAAAGCCGACGTAATTCTTCAAACGGTATGGTGGTATTTAGCCAGCCCGCGCTATAAAGATAACCGTCAATCCAGCCATTTAAATAATGCCGGATATCAAAACGCCTAACCCGGCCCAGCGGAATTGGCATAACGCACAATGTTAATGGTGCAGCTATTGCTGAGCAAATTATAAAATTCCGGCCTGTCGGCAAGTTCGTTAATCCGCCCGAGATAGACCAGAAACAGCCGCCGGGCATTTTCAGGCGACATTTTGATATGATAAAGAAAAACCTGCTCATTTCTGTAATTGGTGCGAACCCGCACGATATCCCGCTCGTCGCCGACCACGTAGATCAACTCAAACTGCTTGAACAGTGAAGCGATCGGCGAAAATCCCTGCCCAATCTCGGGTCTTGTTTCGATAGAAATGCTGACAGGCGGCGCATTGTCGAAAATAAAGCTTAGAAAAGTGTGCCCAACCGGCCCGGGCATCCAGTAAGAAATAAAGAAATCCACTCCAATCAGATGCGAGAGCAATACCTCACGCTCTTCGTAGCGAATGGTAAAATAAGGAGAGTTCCCTTCAGCGGGAACTCCTGTGCTGTGATAATCAAAGTTGCGGAAGCCCGTGATCCGCACGCGATCTCCTGCAATGCTTGCCCGTGGCATAACAGCTACTTCAGGCTGCCACTGACGATAATGGGATGGCTGGATACACAACCACCAGATCAGCACAACTCCGAACAGCACCGCAAAAATCAGGTAAAAAAATCTCGTGCGCGCAATCCACAGCGCCCAAATGCCAAACAGTGTGAAACCCAGCGCCAGCGTCAGCCGTAACCAGCCCCAGGGCAGATTTGAATAGTAGATCGCCAAAGCCGCCCAGCCAACAAGTCCGGCCTGAAAGAGATATTTAAATCCATGGAATAAGCCGACAAGCACTCGCCTTGCCGTAACCATTTACATTATTCCGCATTGATAAAGGGTAGATTGCCGCGAATCCTGCTTATTTTCCGCGATAAATGTGTTCGCCGGCCTGCCACCGCTTCCTAAGTTTATGCTGTTATTTAATAGCGGCGTGTAAATTTCCGGGTTAGTGGTCATGCTCATTGAAAGGGATTGTCTTGAGATTTCGCCGGTATTACGTTTTGTTTCATGATTACCTGCCTTAATGTCTGAATTTAATTGTTTGAAAATATTACCCAGCAGTTTGAGATCGATGGTTTTCTGGGAGTTTTTGAGGGTTTCATAAAGTTTTTTATATTCTTTGGAAATCGATAATTCCTTTAGCGCATCCAAATCTTCTTTTTGACACTTACAATTTTCCATCAATTCTTCCTGAATGCCGGTTAACGCATTCCGTTCCCGTTCTAAACGGATGCGTTCATTGCGCGCCGGCGCCGCCGTCAGATAAGTAATCATCGGACTGGTGATGACACCCAGCGTAATACTGACCACCCAAACAATAGTGGGATCCAGTTCAGCTTCCTCAAGCGCCGCGCCCATATAATAACTGATCATCGCAAAATTGGAGAGCATGACGGCTTTAGATATTAAAGAGGATGACCGAAAATACTGCCAAATTTTTGAAAAAAAACTTAAGGAAGTCGAATTTTCCTCAGCCAGCCTGATTTGAATTCTTGTTTCTATCATCATTTCATCTGAATCATCAGAAATACTGTTCGCGCGACCGGTGAATTGGGTTTTCGTAACGACCAAATGCTTGTCTAACTTGATTTCAAAATTCTGGTCATTAATAGTGTTATTTTCACCAAGACGGGTGGTAATTCTTTCCAGCAATACAAATGCTTTTTGCAGGTATTGTTCAGGCAATTGAAAACCATCGAAGGCATGGTGTTGACCCTTTTTTTTGATATAGTCAACCTGCAATTGATGACACTTTTGTTTGAGTTGATTGACCTCTATTAAAAGATGCGAAATGGCTTTTTGCGAGTCCCGTTCAGCGCCATAGACAGTCACCAAACCAACACCGGTCCCCGCGAAAGCGCTAATCAAATAGGCGGCTATCTTATTACTGATTAGACCAGACAGTGTTCCAGACAGGTAAAAAATCGTTGCACCGCCGGAAGCAAAAGCAACCACTGTTTGTGACATAGAAAATTGATAAATATAAACTGCAATGCCGGTCACACAGGTTTTTATTTTTTTCATACAGTCCCTTTTATTTAAAAAATATGACGAAAATTCTAATATATTTCTCCTCAAATGGAAACCTATACCATGACCTGAAACTGGCAGCAAAAAGACCGGCTCACTTCAGATGGGATAAAGCACGCGGTATAAATATTAAATTATCTCTAATTTGACAAAGGCCGGGCAGTGGCTTTTTGAATGGCGTCCACGGTGCCATCAACAATAAGATCTACACCTGGTTTTCCCAAATCCGCGCTGGCATGAGTGGGATCGCCATGCACACCCTCTGCAATTCCGGGCTTGTGGGCGCTGGTCTGGAGAAGATTTAACCTCACCAGGGAAGGATCCAGCGCCAATGTCAGCGATGTATCGCCAAGCCCTGCATGAGCGCCTATTTCCGCCGCCGAATAGCCTTTATTTTCCAGCGCCTGAACGTACTGATGCTGGGTTATCTGATAATATTCCGGCAGCGCATACGCTCGCACCCCCGTGGAAGCCCATTTCTGGTTCAGACTGTCGGCCACTTTTTTTTCCTCGGCCTGATAACCACCATGATCTCCCAAAAAAACAATGTTGCGAAAACCATGCAATTTAAAGCTTAACGCTGCGGATTCCAGCATTTTATCGAATGTGTCGGTGGACATCGTGATTGTTCCCGGGAAACGCATATGCGCTGTGGGGGGATCAATATTACCCTCCGGAACATACGCAATGACCGGAGCCACCAGAGCGTTCCCAAGCTTTAAAGCGATTTTTTCCGCGAGCATTTTCACCCGCTGATTATGTTTCCCCAAAGCCATGTAAGGGCCATTTTGTTCTGTGCCTCCGATGGGAATAATAATCGTTGTTTTGCCGGACTTAATTTGATCGCGCAACTCCGTCCATGTCAGATCTTCCAACAGGATTGTGTCTCGCGTATTGGCAAGCGCCACTGATACTGGAAAGAGAAAAATAACCAAACTCCAGAAAAAAATATTTTTCATAGAGAAATTTTGATCCTTCATATTTTTCTCCTTTATAAATGCAAGATTCTACATTATTAAACAGAATTTTTCCTCAGCTTTTTTGCGTTTCTCTTCCAGGGCTGGTTTAAAAGACTTAAAAAGATTAACAGAAATTTCATTAAGCGTTTCCGGCGGAATTTGGTAAGATCGCGGCTCAAAGGGGAGTACAATTTTCTGCTCCGGATTAAAATCCGGTAAAGTGTCGCCGATTTGCATTTTTAGAGCCTCTCCGTAAATTTTCCACATAGCAAACTGCATAGGATCGTCCGTTTTTAGCCGGAGAGGTTTACTCAATATATTGTTCAATGCATTTGAAACATTCAGATTTCGTGCAACTGTGCAAACCTGTCGAAAAACAAATAACTCTGCCAAATTCAGATAAACGGCAGCATATACGATTAATTCAGCTGGTAATTTATTAAATAAGCCATTTTCTTTATCTTCAATTTTTTTACTCATAAATTATTTCCCCGCAGGTTTGGATTTATTATCTTTCAATCAGGCATATTTTATATCTTATTTAAAACATAAGTCAACAGCAATTCCCGCTGGGTACAGCGGCAATTGCTTCCTATTTATATCCTGCGCTCGGCGGAGCCGATGCTCGGAATGAAGGGGGAGCGCTGCGCGCGCTCCCCCTTGCGAACCCCCATGGCGCAATGAATTTTCTACGAAAAATTATTTTTCTTTATGAAAAATTAATAATATATTTCATATACTTAAATCCGTTTTATTCCCGGCGGGAATTGCTGATAAGTCAATTAATTATTTGTAACAAGGGAATAATTCAGGTAATCTCAATCTCGTGGACGCTCGATCCTCGATCAATAATTTTCGCAGAAAATTCATTGCGCCATGGGGGTTCGCAAGGGGGAGCTAAGCTCCGCGCTCCCCCTTCATTCCGAGCATCGGCTCCGCCGAGCGCAGGATATAAAAAGGAAGCAATTCCCGCTGTACTCAGCGGGAATTGCTGAAAAAGGTGGGTAATGTCTGGAAAAATTAATAGCATGAGATTACTGCCTGCTTTGTTAAGCCTGGTCGCCGGCAGCGTGGATGTCATCAGTTTTCTCGGACTCAACGGTCTTTTCATTTCTCATATCACCGGCAACCTGGTGATTTTAGCGGTTCGAATCGTTAATCGCGCAGCAGCGCCGGTCGCATTACTGCTATCAGTCCCGGTTTTTATTCTGGCGCTGGGTTTAACCAGGTTGCTGGTATATGGTCTTGATGCGATCGGCCGCCCTTCCCTGCAACCTTTGCTTTTACTACAATTTCTGTTATTAACAGGCTTTTTCCTGCTTTGCATTAGTTCAGGCGCGCATATAGACCCCTCCACGACCATCGCGATTATAGGGGGAATGCTAGGCGTTTCTGCGATGGCAGTCCAGAATGCCCTTGTTCAGTTATCCCTGCGAGACGCCCCCGCCACCGCGGTCATGACCAGCAATGTCACCCGTTTTGTTCTCGATTTGGGAGAAATATTTTTGAGCCGGGATAATAGCGTAATCGCCAAAGCGCGCACCCGGGCTCAATACACCTGGCCCGCCATCGTCGGATTCACCGTGGGTTGCGCCGCCGGTGCGGTTGCCGAATCTGAATTTGGTCTCTGGGCGCTGCTTTTACCTGCCTCACTGGCCCTGCTGACCTTGGGACTATCCCCAGCAATTCCCGCTGAGAATAAAATAAATTTAATTAGATGAAATATATGATTAATTTTTCATAAAGAAAAATAATTTTCGCAGAAAATTCTCTGCCCGATGGGGGATCAGAAGGGGGAGAGAGCGGAGCGACTCCCCCTTCATTCCGAGCATCGGCTCCGCCGAGCGCAGGATATAAATAGGAAGCAATTGCCGCTGTACCCAGCGGCAATTGCTGGACTATCCCACTTTTTCAAATAGCTTTACCGGAGAATCCGCGCGGTTCAAGCCGATGGGCGATACAAAATTATCAATTAATGCCTGCCAGAAATCATAATATAAATATTTCTGTAATGGATGATCATCGCTCTTCGGAAAACAGGGACCGTGGTTAGCTTCCAGTAACCAGGGACGCAGACTTGGCGTCCACAAGAAAATCAAAACCAAAGAGTGCAAAAGAGCATTGATCCCTGGTAACAAAAGCTTCGGGATGGAGTTGTTGTAGCCCATTTATAATTTTGGCCGTTATGGTTTTTATTTTTGGAAAAAGACCGGGAAATAGCTCAAAACGCTGGGTAGGTATCTGGATCACGTTGGCGGCATTTTCAGATAAATGCTCATTGGTCAAATGCGAACCGAGGTCGGTAAATTTTTGTGATTGATAAGGATTTAAAGCCACATTTAAATAACCATGCGGATAAATATATGCTCCGGCGTAATTGGTCGCCCACGACGAACATCCGAATACTATATTTATGTCCGCGAAGTAAATGCGGGTTAATTATATATTGTTGGAGCACATGCTCTCCCCCCATGCGCCGGACTCAAATAATGATCGCCGACCTGACTTATATTTTCAAATATTTTAATATGCTGGCCATTGTTAAGCAGGGCCGGTTTTAAAATCCACGTTAAATTATTTAAGTTCTCCTGGAGGGCTAATTGATTGAGCATATCCATCCAGTTGTGATCATTAATCCCGAAAGTAACCGGCATGACCTCAGGACAATATTGTGCCGCTAATTGCGCTAACAGATGCTTAAATTCCAGGCGCTCAGCAGCCATTGCGTTAAATTGTAAATTCTTTTCAGAAAAATTCGCGTAAAAATTAAATCGGGCGGAACTCCAACCTCTTTCCTGCAAATATCGGGCTAAATTATAAATAGTGGGTGACTGCGTTTGCCGCAAATAAAAACGGCATCTTTTTAATTTTTTATCCATTAAACCTTCTGTCCATCTAAGGATTTTAAATGTCTCTTCATTATTACCTCAGGGTTGATATTGGAGTAACAGTCCGAAACGTCTATTATGTACTATTTATAACCAAAAGTCAAGAATTTCTTACATAATTTAACCGGTCTTCCCAAAAAAAAGCTTGCTTTTTTCTATAAATCTGTATTATAATTGAACAATTTACAGATAGATGTGTAAGTAAAATGGGAATAGAAGCGAATAAAATCAGAATCTGGGCGCTGACCCTTGTGACACTTTTCTCCTCCGGGTCCTTGCCAATGATGCCTTTTTGCCCGCCACTCCGGGAGTGTCACTTTCGGGATATGTCGGCAATGGCTGGGACACCCAGGCGGATGTCATGGCGCCGGTATTCGGTCTGCCGCTTAATTTTACCTATATTAATCCACAAATTAATTATTCCGGCTCCAACGAATACAGCGGTAATCTTGGCATAGGCCAACGCTGGCTGAAGGGAGACAGCATTTGGGGAGCTTATGTATTTGGCGATTATAACCACTCAGCGGATAATCAAAATTTCTGGTTTGTCAGCCCTGGTGTTGAGCGATTGGGCCATACGTGGGATTTTAGCGCCAATGGTTATATTCCCGTCACCAAAACACTTTTTAACACCGGCACGAAATTCGCGGATGAAACCGGCGATTCCAGTCAGATCCATTTTTCCGGACACGATCAATACGACGAACTGGTCAATACTTTTGAATCGACCGGATGGGGAGCTGACGCGCAAGTCAGCGCGCATTTGCCGTGGCGAAAAATTACATTATCGGCAGGCGGTTATTTTTTTGCACCGGAAAATAGCCACGAAATCATCGGCGCCACCCTTGGCGCACAAATACCGATTAATAATTATTTAAGCGTTACATTGAGTGAAGCTTATGATAGCGACGCGCATAATACGTTAAAAGCCGGATTATCCCTATCTCTGGGCGGACGACACAGCGGTTCGAACGTTACCGGCGATTTAAGGCAGCGGATGATGGACCCCATCCAGCGGCAATTAATCAGAGTGAAAGGCAGCGCGCATACCGGCGAACCGGTGTCCATCGGCGTTGAAGATCTGGGAAAAACCGCTATAGAAATGAGCAATATTTCTTTCTTTGTCCCCGGCTCTGCAAATCCGGGGGAGAACGTATCCGGCGATGGCACTTATGAAAATCCTTATCAGGGATTTAGCCAGAATACCGTTAATAACGCCAATCAGCAAAATAACCGTAATTTTTATCTCAATTCCGGTGTTTATAATCCTGAATACGCTACCGGCGGCACTGAAATTATTTTAAATAACGACCAGATATATGGACGTCAAAATAATTTTTCCCAATCCGCGGAAGGTGACAACCGCCCGGAGGTGAATTTCAGTCAATCGGGTTTAGCCGTTCTGATAATGATACGAAAGACACTGTGAACGGTTTAATCTTAACGGGAGCCAATACGGGTAATGGAATTTATGTTTTCCATTCCGGCAATAGCACCAATCCGTTAATGGTAAATATCAATAATGTATCAATCAGTGGCTTTAATACAGGAATTTACCTCAATAACGTTTCAGGTCAGGCAACCTATATTAAAATTGCCGGCGCAAATATCTCGGATAATCAGAGCGATGGCATAATCGTCCAGAATAGCAGCAGCGGCGGATTAAATTTGTGTGTTAATAACAGCTCTGTTGAAAATAATGGTGGCTCCGGATTTTTTATAACAGACTATCAGTCCGGCGACCTGATGGTAAATATTAATCGCGCCACGATCACAGGTAACGCCAATAACGGGATTTACGCCATCAATGAATTTAATCCCGATACACTCAGTCTTAACGTGAAAAATTCAACGATCGGCGCCAATGGCTACAATGGCATTCAGCTTTATAACGGCACCGGCACCTATAACACTAACACCGGAGATTTAATCAGTCATATTGAAAATTCGAACATTGATGGCAACGGTGCAAACGGTATTATCGCCAGCAACACTTCGACCGGTTCAATGACTTTAAATATTAAAAATTCCAATATCGACGATAATTTTCTCAATGGCATAGAAGCGATTAATACCAGCGATACCGGTTCATTCTTTTTCACTTTGCGCAGTTCCGACGTATCCCGCAATGAATTGAATGGGCTGGAAATGTTTAATGAAAGCAACAGCGGCTCATTTCATTTATCCATCTTCAATTCTGTTTTCACCCATAATTCTGGAGATGGTATTTTTATGGATAATTCCGACAGCACCAATGATATGACCGTCTCCATTTCCGGCTCAAAAGTGAATGGCAATGGGCGGGACGGTATTTATACGCTGAACGATTTAAGCAGTGGTTCTTTCAGCCTGGCAATCAGCCGCACAGAACTTAATGACAACGGCAGAGAGGGTATTTTTATCGATAATAGAGGCGACGGCAGCTTATTCAGTGTGGATGTTTCAAGTTCAAACATCAGCGGTAATGGCCTGAGTGGCATTAGTGCTTTCAATGAAAGTCAAAATAGCGACCTTGATTTATCCGTGGATCGTTCACTGATTAGCGATAATCGTCAGAAACGGCATTAGCCTCAATGAAACCTCGGGGGCTCACACGACAACGGCAGAAATTAACGGGTCTTCGCTGGTCAATAATAACGTTAACGCTATCGCCGCGACTAACGGTTCGATCATTACACTTAACAATTGCGTGATTCAAGGAACGGGCGGAATTTCTGCGATCAAAGGCGCGACGGTGATGATTAACAATCCGGTTTATTTTAACGGCGATATTAATAACCAGGGCAGCGCCATTACATTTAATGGCGTCACTGTTCCGGCAGGAGCAACTCATGCGACCTGCGCATTAGGAATTTGTACTTTTAGCTAGTACCATGTTTTGGGGTGTTATGACAAATCCATTTCGTTCACATTAAACGGCAGATATTAGTATCAGTTTCATTTTTTTTCGATTCGCTGTTCGCTCTAGCGATTATTTCGTTCAGACTCGCCTGGTTGGTTTCGTTGAGAGTATTTAAATATTTGAGCTGGTGGATTACCAATTTAGTCAAGGGCGCATCCAAATATTGGAAAAGTATCTGCTTAAAATAAGCTATAAAAAAATCGTCGGAATTATGGTTAATAATCTTAAGTAAGCGAAACTGGTGGCTCTCATTGCGAAGAGGGTCTATGATTAATAATAACTTGAAAATATCAAGGTTAGGATTCCCGCTGTGTGCTTTGTATTGGATTAATTTTTTAATGAAATTATCAATTTCTCTATGAATTATTCTATCTGTTCCTGTTTCGATTCCGAAATCTTTGTGAATACCAGCAACAAATCCTGTATCGTTAGATGCTTCCTTTAAAAATTTTTCTATTTGCTCTGGAGTTATTGTATCTTCTCCAATTTCCTGTTTATCTAAGAAAAAACCAACAATTTTTATATCCGCTTGAACACATCGACTGCAACGATCGCTCGCCTGACAACCTTCCTCTTTCCACATCTTAATGAGTCTTTGCTTCCCTTTATTCTGGATTGCTATTTCATCTTTCAATTCTGCCAACATGATAAGAAGTTTATCAACTCGAGTTAGTTTCGCTAGATAATCGTTATCAACATTAGATAGAATGAACTTGCCTTCAGGGGTATTCTGGTATGGCCCCAGTAAATCTTTTAATTCTGCTTCAGTGCAAGAAAACAGGGAGTTAGATTTCTTTTTGGCTAAAGAAAAACGGCAATACATATCTTTAACAAGTAATCTGGGATTTTGGGGAACCTCCCCAATAATTGGCGAATTTTTCAGTAAATGCAATGAAAAGTGCGTTAACCAAACTTGCTGTATTTCTTCGGCAGACAATTTCTCGGATTTCTCGTCCGGTTGCAGTAGCGAACGAAATTCTCGATTAGTTTTGGCGAGTCGAATCAGATCGAATATTTTTAAGAAAAGACAAATATTTACCCACATATCTAAAGGAAGTTTTTCAATTACAGTGACTTTTTTCATATTGGCATACCTTTATATACTGAAAAGTTAATAATCTAACCGCGTTCGAGGCCTGGAGATAAGATTATATTACAAATGGTTTTAAAAGCGAATTATCCGTTGTTTCTCGCCCTGGAAACCAGGTCAGTAATGGAGAACCTGGAGTTGGCAATAAATATTTTTGCAGCGCCTTTAACTTAACTGGATCGGTCTCTACCTTGGCGAGGGATATGTAAAATTCTGACTCCTTTTCATCAAAAATTTCTAATAAACTGTCATAAGAATGATAAGATATTTTTTCCAGAGTTTTAAATAACATCAATCTCTCTTCAATATTCAGATTATAAAGAGAGTGGGTTATTACATTATCTAAAATATGCATCCTTTCTTTCTTGTCATTTTCTTCTAATGATTTGTAAATCGATTCAGTCACCCGGCATTTAATTTCACTTTGTAAATTTGTCATAAAAAAGCGTTTAGCAATATCTTCGAAGCACTGATTAGGACAGAAAGTCAGCGAAGCATGGAGCAATAAATTATTATCAGGATTAGAAAATTCTTTTTTCCAGTCTAAACTTACCCTGCGTAAAAATCCCTGCAATTTGGCCTGGAGATCGACACGATTGTCGGCATCTTTAAAATTATTCACTAAAAGCATTAATGGTGTCAAATCATCCTTCAGCGTCGCAGATATTAATTTCGGATAATATTCTAAAATTTGATCAATTTCCAAATATTTTTCTTCCTTGATAATTTTAAAGAAAGCCCTTTTAACAGTTTCTTCCAGTAAATTGAGATACACTTTACTTTGAAGCTTATTACCTGCGTAACTTATGATATATAAGTCATCGGAGATGTCAACCTGATTATCGATAAATTTACTCATTATATTTTGGATTATATCATCCCGGACTTTGACTTCAAAAACCATTCCTAAAATAAAAGCTTTATTACCCTTCGCACTGACATCGGCGATTTGGCATAAAAAATCATAATTTTGCTCTTTTACAGCCATAGAAACCGCATAACTTTGAAGGTCGTCCCTTAGCTCGTGATGATTTCTCAATTCTTTGGAAAAGATATCTAAAGCCTGGATTAAGTTCGCTTTTTCTGTGGAAATAATCTGGACAAGATTTTTAATATTATCTCCCTGATTTTTTATCAATCTCAATAATGAATTTCGGGCGTCTTGATGAGAAAACCAGCCTGGATAAAATTTTAAGACTGATGCTATTTTATTACACTGATCTATTTCAATAAATTTATCCACTTGATGATGAATAATTTTTTTTAATTCAGGAGATTCCAACCACTTTTGTTCCTCTGCAATCCAAAAAGTTTTTTCATCTACATCCTCATACGAAGACCTCACCTTGAATAGAAAAGCAGAATAAATATCTTCTTTCTTGTAAATTTTATGGAATTCCTGGATACTTTCTGGAATTTTTATTTTATTCGGAGCATATTTTTCCAAAAATTTAATAGAACTTATTAAAGGATTCATACACTTTTTAAGTGTGCCGGATTTTTCTTCAGTGCTTTCAAAGAAAATATTATCTTTTCCGGAATCGATCAATTTCTTAAAAAAATTTTCAGCCTGAAGTGGATCACAGCCGGTAATATCAAGGATTAGCTTAAGCAGTTTAACGGCGTCATCGGGGTTTTCAGGAAAATTCAATACTGAAAATATTCGTATGAACTCATTAATATAATTATTTTTCACCGCGAAAGCCATCGCTCCATAAGACTCATCGTGAACATTTTTCTCAATACATGCTAAAGCTTTCACTTCTTCGGCGGAGAATTCAGGTACTTTATGCTGTACCAGAAAACGGATGGATTTTAAAAAATCCATCGAAGTATTTGTTTTTATAGATTCACAAACACTATCCAGTGTACTCTGATATAGAAATTCTGCGATTTCAATATTGTTTCCCTGAATTGCGTACCAGTAAGCATCGTGACCATTTTTGTCTTTTATAGCAAGATCAGCGCCATTTTTTATAAGAATAGTTATTAATTTAAGATGTTTTTCACTTCCAATATCTTTCTTTTTGGCGGCAAACATTAACGCAGTAATAGAGAAATCATCCTCACCCACCACTTCTTTTAATTTGAAAGGAATTTTGTTGAGATCTATTTTTATATTATTTTCGCTACCTACCTGCAGGACAAGTTCCACAATACTCTCATCACATTGTAAATCAGGATTACTTGACCAGAATTGTCCGAACGGCCGCATGTCATTGTAACCGCAAGCCACACAAATGGTTGTTAAAAGGAAATCGGCAATTTTATCCTTATCATAGCGAATATTATTCCATGCCTGGTTAAATTCACGGTTATAGCATTTTTTTTCAGTTTCTATTTCAAAAGTGATTTCCTTGTCAAAAAATCTGGCTTGCAGAGACTTAAGGATAGTGACGGCTATCAAATTAGTAATTGGCTGTAAACTGGTTCTTACAATATGATAAATTTGATTAGTTTCCCTTCCAAAAAATTCTTTTTTTTGTTTGTTGTAACAGGTACCCGCTTTCGGGTTATTAGTAAAACCATAAAGAAAACACATCTTTGCAATTTGATTGGTTTTAATTAAACTGACATTTCTCATGCTGCGATTAGTAAATTCAAGAAGCCAGTTATTAGGACTTCTCTGACAAAGAACAAAAGAAAGCCCCCCTATATGGGTATGGATATCGCTTTGCTCATTCGGATTCATTTTCGATAGTTCCGAATGTACAACGCCGGTAGAACTCGCCGAACCCAGGATAGCGTGCCCGACAAGAATTCTTAATTCTTTGATCTTTTTCCGGGTAGCATTATGAGGTAAAGTGGCCCCTACCATTACGACGGCTTCGTTATGTGCGGACACTGACGGAATCCTTATAAACCCACGTTCCCCAGTTTACAGCAAAGCGCTGGCCATCCCTCTTTTGTTCAATGTTTTTGGCGATATATTCAATTTGCCCTTCGGCGACATGAGCTTTTTTTTCCAGGATGGTAATGTCAAGTCCTTCTGCCAATTCCAATATTTCCCCGGCGTCGTATTTGTTGTTATTCATAAGCTACCTTACTTAATTTTGTTCTCAAATAAGGGTCGCATGTTACTTTGATATTATTAACAGAATCTTAAAACCCGACTTTAGCCATTAGATCGGATGCAAATGTGTTGATTGATATGGAAAATGGCGGTTTAACCGGCGCCATGTTCAGCCTACCCTATCAGTTCGCAGTTCCTGATATCAGTATTTTTTAGAGCGAGGATGATAATCGCTGAAAGCCACCGACTCTTTCTGACGCAGATTCCAGTTACTGGAATATTGCTCGGCCAATGCGGCGTCACGGATAATTAATAGATTTTCTGCATTTTTCTCCTGCGCCGCCTTGGTAAAATTAAATGAACCGGTAATCACTGTTTCACCGTCGAGGATCATGATTTTGTTATGCGCGATCGCAGGCCTGGAATCAATCCATACCGGAATATCCTGATGTTCCAGAAAAGTCGAAGCAGAATATTTTTCCGCCTTATATTGACTTTTGTCTAAAATGACACGCACATCGACCCCCCTTTTTTTGGCCGCCACCAATGCCCCCGCTATCGGCTGACTGGTAAAACTATACGCCTGCACGTAAACGGTGTGCCTGGCCGCACTCAAGGCGTCCACTATTTCACCCGTGCAATTTTCTCCTGGGGTAAAACAGACACGATAATGCGTCTCCGCAGAAAAAGATTGCGCCAGACCACTGAGCGGAACTGCTAATAAACCAGACAATACCATGCATAAATAATTTTGACTCATAATTTTTCTCCTGCTTCAATACCGGGTTTTTATAAAGCAGGACGTTACTAAACTTTGAGGTATCTTGCAAATGCCGCATGTGTTGACAGCATTCATGAAATGATGTATCGTTACACCATTACATTGATACAGGAAAATCTATTTATGCTTCAGCAACTCGAACTTCATGAATTTATGGAGCTGGCCAAAACCGCAAAACGCGTGGCGGTATACCGGGAAATCCTGGCGGACAGGTTGACTCCCATCGGCATTGTCGAAAGTCTGGCCGAGGAAATGGCAGATGGCGCCGTGCTGGAGTCAGGTTTGACAGGAGCCCCCCCTTCATTCCGGGCAATCGGTTCCGCCGATGCGGAGGATTCAGACAGAAAGCCATTGTCGCTGTACTCAACGGGAATGGCTGCCCTTCGGCATCAGGATGCCGGCCGTTTTTCATTTATAATGTTTGACTCCGTGGCGCAGCTTTCTGTTAAGAATAACATCGTTTCGCAACGTATCGGCTCCAAAACTACTCATCCAGAAATGCCCCCCCTGGCGGCGCTTCGGCAACTTTTAGCGGAGCTTGTCCATGCCGGCAAACACCCGTCAGTGGACTTTATGAATGCCGCGGTGGGATTCATTGCGTACGACGCCATTCGTCTGTTCGAATCCATTCCGGACCGCCATCAGCACGGCGACGACTTGCCGGAGATGCTGTTTAATTTTTATCGGAATACGCTCATGTTTGATCATCTGCAGCAAAAACTGGTGATCAGTGTTGTGGTAGAAACGGAGAGTAATCCGGAGACAAACTTACCACAGCATCCAGGAGAAAATCTCGGCCATCGTCACCAAAATAACAGCCCCGCAAACTCAAATGCCGACGCCAGTCAAAAACACACGCGCAGCCATGCCCGTAGTCACCGACATCAGCGACCAACAATTCACAGAACTGGTCGAGCAGGCAAAAAAATACATCATCGCCGGCGATGCTTTTCAAATCGTACTGTCGCGGTGTTTTAAACAACCCTATTGTGCAAAACCTTTTGATATTTACCGGGCGCTCCGCCGAATCAGTCCCGCGCCTTATATGTTCTATTTTCCTTTCGAACAAAGTGTTATCGTCGGCGCTTCTCCGGAAAAATTAATCAGTGTGCGTCAACGCAACGTGACGATTAATCCCATTGCCGGCACCCGGCCACGTACTCAAAACAGCAACGATCAACAAATTTCCGATGAGTTATTAAATGACAAGAAAGAGCGCGCAGAACACATGATGCTGGTAGATTTAGCCCGTAATGATTTGGGAGCGGTTTGCATGCCGGGCACTATTAAAGTCCAGGAACTGATGCAGGTAAAGCATTTCTCTCATGTTAGCCATATTACCTCCGTGGTAACCGGGCAACTGCGCGAAGACAAAGACACTTTTGACGCCCTGGCCGCGACATTCCCCGCCGGGACTTTAAGCGGCGCTCCCAAGATTCGCGCCATGGAAATAATTGATGAGCTTGAAACTTCACGCCGCGGAATCTATGGCGGCGCCATTTGCAGGGTAGATAACCAAGGCAATCTCGATAGCTGCATAGCTATTCGTATGGCAGTATTAACAGCCGGAGAAGCCACTATTCGTACCGGGGCCGGCATCGTTTACGATTCAAATCCAGAATCAGAAGCCCGGGAAACACGATATAAAGCGCAGTCGGTATTAGAAGCGATTCGCATCGCGGAGGGAGAATTGACAGGAGTTCCCGCTGAAGGGAACTCTCCTTACCCGATGGGGGTCGAAGGGGGAGAGAGCGGAGCGTCCCCCCCTTCATTCCGAGCAATCGGCTCCGCCGATGCGCAGGATATAAACAGAAAGCCATTGCCGCTGTACTCAGCGGGAATGGCTGGAGAATGATATGATCCTGATTATCGATAATTATGACAGCTTCACCTACAATCTTTATCAAAGTGTCGCGCAGTTTTACCCGCAAATAAAGGTAATTCGCAACGATCGAATCAGCGTTGCCGAAATAAAATCCCTGCAGCCCTTTGGAATTATTTTATCTCCCGGCCCTGGCCGCCCAGAAACAGCGGGAATATGCATTGATTTAATCCGCGGAGCAGACAAGCAAATACCTTTACTAGGCGTCTGTTTAGGACATCAGGCTATTGTCCATGCGTTTGGCGGCAGGATTATCCAAGCCCCTGATATTGTCCACGGCAAATCTGAATTAATTTTTCATCATCGCAAAGGAATATACCAGGACCTGCCATTGCCTTTTGCCGCCGGACGATATCATTCATTAATAGCCGATCCCGATTCATTTCCAGATAGCCTGTCCATCGAAGCTGAAAATGCCGACGGGTTAATCATGGGGGTTCGTCACCGTCATTTGCCGGTCTATGGCGTGCAATTTCACCCGGAATCTATCTTAACGCCCGCGGGTGATGCTTTGTTACAGAACTTTGTCCAGCAAGTTTATTTTATTAAGTGAGTGTATGTTGTTAAAAACAAGTATTGAAAAATTAATGCAGAGACAGGATCTGGATAGTCAAACCTGTCAACAGGCATTAACCGAAATGATGGCTGCAGATGCAAATCCTCTACAAATCGCGGCTTTTTTAGTCCTTTTGCGATCTAAAAATGAAACTCCGGAAGAATTAAGCGGTATGGTTGCAGCTTTGAAAGATAAAATGATTAAGCTGCCCACTGCTCACCGGTTGTTAGATATTGTTGGCACCGGTGGTGACGGTGCTCGCACCATTAACATTTCGACCGGCAGCGCCATTCTGGCGGCAAGCTGTGGAGTTAAAATTGCAAAACATGGTAATCGGGCCGTCACTTCATTAGCGGGAAGCGCCGATGTTCTGGAGGCCCTGGGTGTTAATATCCATTTGTCTCCCGAAAAAATTGCTGCCGGTATCGATGAAATTGGTATCGGTTTTTGTTTTTCCCCTAATTTTCATCCTGCTATTCGTAAACTAAGGCAAGTACGCCGGGAACTGAATGTGCCCACTACTTTTAATATTCTCGGTCCATTATTAAATCCCGCCAATCCTGCGCATTTTTTAATGGGAGTTTATCATGAAACTCTCCTCGCGCCTGTGGCGCAGGCGTTGAAACATATGGGTGTGCAACGTTCCATTGTGGCTCATGGCATCGGCCTGGATGAAATGAGTTGTGCCGGTCCCGTGCGGGTACTGGAGATTTCGGGCGCGGGAATTCAGGAATCAATTATCGATGCTGAAAAAATCGGCCTTGACCGTTGCCGGGTAGCGGATTTACAAGGCGGAGATGCCAACACCAATGCCGAAAAACTGCTGGAAGTATTTTCCGGTAACTATTCACACTCATCAGCCAAAGCCATCGCTGATACCTTAATTTTGAACGCGGCAGTCGCGCTCTATTTATACGGTTTTCACTCCTCCATTACCGAAGCCATCCACCATGCTCAGGAAAGTCTGTTAAGCGCTCGGGCTTTAATTCTCTTAAAAAACTGGATCGCCTTTACTCATGACTAGTCAACTTGAAAAAATTATTTTACAAAAACATCGTGAAGTTGAAACGTTGAAATGTCTGGTCGCGGAACAGCCGCAACATATCATCGGCCAAATTTTGCGGGGAACACATCATTCGCTCTCAAAAAAAAGTTTCAAAAAAGCATTACGGCATTCCAGTCTGGCGATCATCGCGGAAATAAAGCGCAAATCTCCCAGTAAAGGTATGCTGGCGCCGATCAACGATCCGGCGGCTTTGGCGAAAAATTACGTAGCCGGTGGCGCTAACGCCATTTCGGTCTTAACAGATGAACTATTTTTTAGCGGAAAACTAGCGGACTTAATCACAGTCAGTAGCACACTGCGAGAAGAAGTTCACCCGGTATTACGCAAGGATTTCATCATTGATGAGGTTCAAATTGCAGAAGCCGCAATGGCCGGCGCTGATGCGATTTTAATTATCGTCGCAGCAGTGTATGAGCAAACAAAAGCTCTGCTCAATTGCGCAAAGAATTTAGGTCTTGAAGCTTTAATTGAAGTCCATAATCAACAGGAACTGGAACTGGCATTAAACAGCGGCGCTGAAATTATCGGAATTAATAATCGCGACCTTCACAGCCTGCAGGTAGACACCGGACAGGCATTGAAATTAATTGAGAATATTCCGCCGGAAATTGTGCGTGTCGCTGAATCCGGTATTCTGTCTCCGTCAATCGCCCGCGATTACTATCGAGCCGGTTTTGACGCCGTATTAATTGGTGAAGCTTTGGTTAAGTCGGGGCAGCCGGAAAAATTTATGGAAGATTGCCGACGTGGTTAAACCTTTAATCAAAATTTGTGGTTTTATGGATGCGGAGATCGCCGGGCAGGCCGCGCGGATGGGCGTGGATTTCATCGGCATCGTTTTTCACCCGGCATCTCGACGTTACGTTACTATTAATCAGGCAAAAAAGATCGTAGCCGCGGCAAAAGCCGGAAATGCTCAACCCGTGGGGGTATTTGTGAATCATTCGGCGCAACAAATGACTGAAATAACCAGTGCTACCGGCATTCACTATATTCAGCTTCACGGCCCGCAATCTCTTCGCCAGCATTATTTACTGCCCGAAAAATATTCCCGCATCTACGTTCAGACTGTTTCCACCGACGGTGGTTTCAATGATAAATGCGTACAGGATGGCGATATTTCACGGGATTTTCTATTATTTGACACTCTTAATCCGGGCCATGGCCACGCATTTAATTGGGATAACTTTCAATATACGGGTCAATATCGTCATGGTCTGGCAGGCGGTTTAACCCCGATGAATGTAGAAACAGCGATAAAAAAAATCCAGCCGGTATTGGTGGATGTTTCCAGCGGGGTAGAAAATTCAACCGGAGACAAAGACCCTGACCTCATTCAACGATTTATTAACGCCGTTCACGACACCATCAGGAACACACACCATGCAAAATAATTTATTATGGGCTGAACAGGGACGTTATGGAGAATTTGGCGGAACTTATCTGCCGGAATTACTCATGACTCCATTACATGAACTGACCAAAGCATGGATAAAAATTCGTTCCAGCCGAAAATTCCAGCATATACTGGGAACCCTGCTAAAAAATTATGCCGGCCGCCCCACCCCTTTGACGGAAGTAACGCAGTTTTCCGCCGCCATTAACGGGCCCAGAGTATTTTTAAAACGCGAAGATTTACTTCATACGGGCGCGCACAAATTAAATAACGCCCTCGGCCAATGTTTACTTGCTAAAATGATGGGCAAAAAACGTATCATCGCCGAAACCGGCGCCGGTCAACATGGCGTAGCTACCGCCGCGGCCTGCGCGCATTTGGGATTAACTTGCGTAATATATATGGGTAGCGAGGATATTAAACGGCAGCAACCCAACGTACTGAGAATGCGACTGATGGGGGCGCGGGTAATCGCCGTCGAAAACGGCGCAGCCACGTTAAAAGATGCTATTAACGAAGCACTTCGCGACTGGTCTGAATCTTTTGAGGATACCCATTATTGTTTGGGATCCGCGTTAGGACCCCATCCTTATCCGGAAATGGTTGCCGTGTTTCAATCAGTCATTGGTAAAGAATGTGCGAAGCAGTTACCGAAATTTTCTGCAGCGAATGCCGATGTCGTCATTGCCAGCGTCGGCGGCGGATCGAATTCGATTGGAATTTTCTCCGCATTTCTGGCCAGCCCGCGTGTGCGGCTGATTGGCGTCGAAGCCGGCGGTCATGGTTCACTGTTAGGAGAGCACGCTGCGCGCTTTCAGGCCGGTACGCAAGGCGTTTTGCACGGCTGTTATACTTATGTTTTACAGGATCAACATGGCCAGATTGCACCGACCGCCTCGATTTCCGCAGGACTGGATTACCCGGCGGTGGGTCCACAGCATGCGCAATTATTTGCGCAAAAACGTGTGGAATATGTCACCGTCAAAGACCATCAGGCTGTCCAGGCTCTGCAACTATTAGCCCAAACCGAAGGGATTATCTGTGCTTTGGAATCCGCGCATGCCCTGGCATATTTAATTGAAATAGCGCCTGAGCTTGTCAAAAATCAACTGGTCATCGTTAATTTGTCCGGACGCGGCGATAAAGATTTAACACAGCTAAATGCAAAGGAGTCTCTGCGATGATGAACGGTATAAAACGCATTCAGGATACGTTTTCAAAGGGGAAAGCATTTATCGGCTATTTAACTGCCGGCGACGGTGGCATTAAACGATCTTTGGATGCTGCTTTAGCTTTAATTGAAGGCGGAATCAATATGTTGGAAATCGGCGTGCCGTTTTCAGACCCTATAGCCGACGGTCCGGTCATTCAAAGAGCCTCTCAACGCGCTCTGACCTTCGGCACAAATCTAAAAGACGTGTTGTGGCTCGCCGAAAACATTCGAAAAAACAGCCCAATTCCGCTGATTTTATTTAGTTATTTAAATCCCCTTTTAGCGGTGGTTAACTCCGATTTTTTTCATGACGCCGGTGCTGTGGGAATGGATGGCGTATTAATTGTTGATTGCCCGGTTGAAGAATCGGCTATGTTTCACGAGCAATGTCTGCGGAATCACCTTGCGCCGATTCAGGTGATTACACCGTCTACCCCACCCGCGCGTATTCGTCATATCACTCAATATGCAGAAGGATTTTTATATTATGCCTGCAGGAAAGGAACCACTGGCATACGCTCTGATTTGCCTGACAGTTTCGCGGCAAAAATATCCTCGCTTAAATCTTTAGTGCATTTGCCGGTGGTAGCTGGATTTGGCATAGCCGATCGTTTAACCGCACAAAAAGTTTTAGAACACGCCGATGGCGTGGTCATTGGTTCATTGTTTGTCAAAGCACTGGAAGATGGCATACACAATGATGAATTAAGCCGTTTCACGCAAAGCGTTAATCCATTAATCCGAAGCGAGGTAATCAACTCATGATCCTGGTATTAGAAGCAAACACCACTCAAAAACAGGTGGACGCCTTACTGGCTAAACTCGCGTGGATGAGTTTACAGGGCGTACCACGCGAAGAAAATGGCCGTTATTATATCGCCATCGTCAACGGCATGGATGCCAATACTGATTTAAATCAATTCAGGACATTTTCCTGCGTCGAAAAAATATTGCCTTTGACTCAAAAATTTAAATTAGCCAGCCGTGAATTCCAGAAAGAACGCACTGTCATACATTTTAAAAATCATTCTATTGGCGGTGACATATTAACGGTGATGGCGGGACCCTGCTCCATTGAATCCGAAGAACAGATTCAACAAACCGCTGCTTTAGTGGCGGCTTCGGGGGCTAATGTTTTGCGCGGCGGCGCATTTAAACCGCGCACTTCTCCGTACGACTTCCAGGGCCTTGGCGAAACCGGCCTGCGTTATATGCAGGCCGCCGCAAAAGACCATCATTTACTGTGTGTTTCGGAAGTGATGGACACTCAGGAGATTGACCTGGTGGCGAAGTACGTGGATATTTTGCAAATCGGCGCGCGCAACATGCAGAATTTCAGCTTACTGAAACAGGTGGGGAAAGCGGGAAAACCGGTGTTGCTCAAGCGAGGGATGTCGGCTACATATATGGATTTTTTAATGGCCGCCGAATATATATTACAGGCCGGCAATCCCAATGTGATTTTGTGCGAACGCGGCATTCGCACTTTTGAAACTTACGCACGAAATACGCTCGATATCGCGGCGGCTCCTATTTTGCAGGAATTGAGCCATTTACCAGTGGTTATCGATCCCAGTCACGGTGTCGGTCTGCGCAGTATAGTTCCATCAATGGTTTATGCGGCCATAGCCGCAGGCTGCGACGGGATAATGGTAGAAGTCCATCCTCACCCCGACCTCGCCCTATCCGATTCCAAACAAACAATTTCTCCTCAAACCTTCGCCGAAATGATGACTGTCGCGCACCGAATCAGACAGGCGATCAACAACAATTAATGTTAGAATGACAGAAATGCGCCTAAGTAATAAAATCCTAAAGTTTTATTAGCTATAAAATCAGTTGTAATTTCCGCGCCTGTTCTAAACTCCAGTGCAGGAATTTTTGAAAAAAAAGCAGCACCGACACCGATATCATTGTAAAAAAGTCGCGCTTTGCCGGATCGCTCCCCGATAAGGCTAGAACCACAGTAGACTTTATAACGTGGGTCATGAATGGGTATTGCAATAGAATTTTCCATAAACCAGCTCGGTTTGAACTTCTTGCCATTATTCCCAATTAAATTTTTGGAGGGTAGGTAACCTGCCCCAAAAAAGTTGGTCCCGTGATAATAAAATCGATTAGAAAGGCCCACGCCATCTTTATATCCAGATGGCGAGGAGTAAGAGTCTCCTCTATTTAAGTTGTTATAGCTATAAGCAAAAATCCTTGCCTCCAAATTTTTCCAATAATCCCAGGCAAAACCACCACTCAGATCATATTGACGTTTACTGAAATCCAAACTGCCTTGATGTGGGTTTGTGACTCCTTTGCCACTTTTTTGAGCCCAAAATCGGGATTGTGTGAATAAATAAATATCCCGGCTTTTGGAAAGATAAATATTTAGTTCAATATCCACGGTAAAAAGAGGGTCATATCCCACTCCATTCGGCGCCATTTTTGTACCGGTTGGAATTATTCTTAATCCAATTCCACCCCAAACCAGCTTGAGCGGCGCAAGCGCATAATTCGCATAGGTTAAAGCCGGGAACGGTTGACTGGGCATCAAACGCGGCGGTGATGCTGTGCTCTCCGGTTTAGTGCCAGGAAACAGAAACCGTTGTGGCGGGAAAAAATTCGCTTCCTGGATTTTAGCTGGCGACTCATCAGTGGTGTTGACTGCCTTTTTCACAGACCGCTGCTTTGAAATAGGTGTCACCGATTCTGGCTGGATATACACGGCAAATGACGCCTTTCCAGAGAATGGGAATACTAATAGCAATAATAAAAAATTCCTGACTAAAATTTTTTTAAATTTTATAAATCGTGATTTGTTTTTCACCTGGATCATCCTTAATACCCATTGAGTATACATTAATTCAAGGCGCCGTTACTTTAGCTGTGCCGCTAGTAACGAGATTTTGGGTTTTTACTGTGCCGGAATAACTGATGGATACAGCGCCCTTGACCTGACCGCTGAGTTCGCTTTTTTGATTGCAGCGTTCGATTGCATTTTTTTAGCATCCGCTCGCGCAGTCATGGTCGAAATCCCCGCAAATACCGGGATGGCGACGAATATAGCGACAGCCGTGCTTAATAAAATTTTATTACTTTTTTTCATAAACCCTCCGATTTTTTAAGTAAACTCTGCAGCTCTTTAAAACTAATTTTTAATAAAGCCATTTTTTTCAAAAATAACGGCAGTTCCTGTTGATAAAACAATTCCCGCTTAATTTTTAAAATATTTTTCTGGGCCTGAATATCGACAAAATAGCCAATGCCGCGTTCTTTGGCGATAATTTTCATAGATTCCAGAAAACTATAAGTTTTAGCCACGGTATTGGGATTCACTTCGATTTGTACTGCCAGTTCCCGGATAGAAGGAATTTTTTGCTGTGGCGCCCAAACATTTTGCAAAATTTTCTCGCAAATAAAGTCTGCTATTTGTAAATAAATCGCCTGGTTAGTCAGAAACTGCATTAAAAATTCTCGCTTTCAGTGAAACGGATGTAGGCCAGAATCCAACAGTAGACCGGCAATAACACATATACTGCGAAATGCAGGATATTTTGCAGGAATAATACGTGGTTATACAAGCTGAAAATCCCGATAGGAAAAAAGTAATCAAGCATAATAATATAGAGGAATAGTACTATCGAAAACAGGACCACCCAGGCCACCGTTTTAATCACGGCATGCTTCCTGAAATAAACGGCTCCCAGGAAAATTATCGATTGGAGGACGAGATATTCACCTATCCAGCGCATAACATTTTTCTGTAAAGGGAAAAACAACCACTGAAAAACTCCGGTTTTTATAAATAAAATGACTGACACCACAAAATAAAATAAACTATAAAGTATCAAAGTGGCTGCCATATATATCAGCGTCGTCAATAATAGCCGGCTGAATACTTTTTCCAGTTGTGAAGCAGGCAGGGTCAAGAAATGATAACTTCGTTGGGGATGATGCAATTCTTTGAACGAATAACTGGTCAGCCATAATCCTCCGGCAAATAAAATCCAGGCGTATGCGACAGGATTATTATTGGGAAGAATAATATGCGGGGAAAAAATCAGCCAAAAAATTAAAAGTACTGCAAAGATAGTTGCAAACGTAATGATTATCATCCGCGAATGAGTAACCACATCGTTGCGAATAAGCAATCCCAAACGACGTAAAGTGAAATTCTGATTATTGCTCATGATTGACCTCTGGGGTAAATACGGAATTTATTTTTTCTGGATCGGTTAGAATGGCGTTAAAAAGAACTTCGATATCAATCTGGTTTTCGAGACCCTGTTCATTTTTATTGATAATGCAATAGCCGCCCAAATCCTGACTGACGTAAAGTGGCTGAGGAATGTCGGCAAGATTTTGACATTTCTCAAACACGAGGCGGCGCCCAATGGTATCGACATCTTCATGAAAAATAATTCTTCCTTTATCCAAAAAAATTATCCGATCGATTAAATTTTCCATATCTTTAACTTGATGAGTTGAAATAATAAAAATTTTTTCTTCAGTAATTACAGAAGCCAGCAATTTCCTGAATTGACTTTTACTGGGAATATCCAGGTGATGGCTGGGTTCATCCAGTAGAAGCACGCGGGTATGCGTGGCCAATGCAAAAGCAATGAGAAATTTTTTTCGTTGCCCATAAGAAAGACTGGAGAGCAGCTTATCACGAGGTAATTCAAATGCAGTTAAATTTTCCTGAAAATTCTGGCTATTAAATTTTGGATAAAAGGGAGCAGACAGGTATTCAAATTTGGCAGCAGTTATTTCCGGCACATAAAAATCTTCCGGGACATAATAGATATCGGCTAAAAAATCCGGTAATCGACGGGAAGGTTCCTGCCCGAAGACTCGGCATTGTCCCTTTTGTGGAAAAACAAGACCAGCCAATAACTTTAGAAGAGAGGTCTTTCCCGCACCATTTTTACCAAACAGACCAATAATCTGCCCAGGAAGAAGGGTCAGCGATAATTCCTGAAATAACAACCCGGATGCCTTATAACCAAACTCAATTTTCTGCAGATCAATACCATTGCCGTTCATTAATGTTTTCCTATACTAGTGTAGTAGCGATATAGTACACTAGTTTCTGATAGCTTGCAAGTATCAGCCTTGTCCATTTAAGTTATATTATTATCGCTCCAACACTAATTAAAGGAAAGCTCTTTTAGTTTATTATAATAACTTGCTAATTAAGAAAACTTTAGATAAGCTTCCCACTAATAAAGAAAATATCTAATTTTTTTATTAAGGAAGCCAATGAAATATCCAGACCGAATTGGAAAGCATATAAAATGCTCTGTTGCAGGCGAAACCTATCAGGCTTACATTCCCAATCCCTTGCCCCCAACGCCTCCGATCCGGATAGAAAAGTTGAGCCTATTATTAGAAAAAGCTAATGTTGCCATTGGAAGGCTGGATGGATTAAGCGTGACCTTGCCAGATCCTTCCTTATTCCTTTATATGTACATTAGGAAAGAAGCTGTACTATCCTCCCAAATTGAGGGGACACAATCTTCATTATCTGATTTATTACAGTTTGAAAATCAAGATGAAATGGGTACTCAGGATGTCATCGAAGTCTCTAACTACGTGGCGGCTATGGAACATGGGTTACAGAGGCTCAAAGACGGCTTTCCACTTTCATTGCGTCTCATACGTGAAATGCACGAAGTTTTATTGAAAAATGGACGCGGTAGTATTAAGCAACCCGGAGAATTTCGCCGTTCCCAAAATTGGATTGGCGGAACACGGCCGGGCAATGCCCGATTTGTGCCTCCTCCCCACGAACAATTAAATGATTTATTAGGCAATTTAGAGAATTTTTTGCACGACGAAACCGTGCAATTGCCCGTGCTAATTAAAGCAGCTTTAGCTCATGTTCAGTTTGAGACTATCCATCCCTTTTTAGACGGCAATGGAAGATTAGGGCGATTATTAATCACTTTCATTTTATGCGTAGAAGGTATTTTAGAAAAACCGCTTCTTTACTTAAGTCTATATTTCAAGACAAACAGGCAACTTTACTATGATCATTTGCAGTTAGTACGTGAAACCGGTGACTGGGAAGAATGGCTACAATTTTTTCTTAAAGGCGTCATAGAAACCGCTCATCAAGCCGTTGCCGCTGCTCAATCCATTTTAAAATTATTTGCTGACCATCGACAAAAAATAGCAAACTTTGGTAAAGCCTCTGTCTCTACCCTGGCTATCTATCAATTTTTACAAAAATTTCCTATCAGCAGTGCTAAAAAAGTAGCTCAACAATGCAATATTTCCCTACCGACAACTAACAAATCTTTACATCATTTATTAGATTTAAATATTATAAAAGAAGCCACTGGAAAATCCCGAAATAAACTCTATGTTTATCAGGATTATTTAGACATCTTAAACGAAGGCTCAATGCCGATCACAGAATAAAAGTAAGAGCCAGATCTCATAGAGCAAACGCGGAGGGGGATTAGTTATCTCTCCACATATTTTCACATACACATGACAATGATTAAAATATAATAAAACTCGGGACAGCCCTGAACCGAACACACTTCGCTCTGTTAATTTTCTCTATTTATGTGTATTATAATACACTTTAGGAGGTGTGTTTATGCGTACTAATATTGTCCTTAATGATGAGTTAGTTAAAGAAGCATTTCATTATGCTCAGGTGTCCACCAAACGGGAACTTATTGATTTAGCGCTGCGTGAATTTATCGCCAATCATAAGCGGCGCGATGTGCGCGTTTTACGTGGAAAAGTTAAGTTACGTGAAGATTATAATTATAAATCGCTGCGCAAAGAAAAGGCCGAATAGATGTTTTTAATTGATACTTCTGTTTGGATTGATTATCTACGGGATAAAAACAATCCTACGACAAAATATTTCACAACATTGCTAGATGATGAAATACCCTTTGGTATTACTGGAGTAATTTATCAAGAAATATTACAGGGAGCCGCTTCAAAATCCGATTTTAATTATCTGGTAGATTATTTAGGAACTCAGCGATTTTATCACCTAAAAGATGATATTGTCAGTTATCAATCCGCCGCCAAAATCTATTTTGACTGTCGTCGCAAAGGGATTACCATCCGCAGTACGATTGATTGTTTTATTGCCCAAATAGCCATTGAAAATGATTTAATCCTGTTTCACAATGATGAAGATTTCAATAAAATTTCCGCTGTTGCCCCATCTTTAAAATTACACCGGAATTAGGGATCACTCGTCGTCTTAAACGCAAAGCGATATTTTAAAGAGTAAAGTCAAGCCTTTGCTGTTTTTCCGCTATTCGATGAGCAGTAGCGCCGGCGTGAATTGTGCGCTTGTGCAATTTATCGTAATACTCATCGACTATATATAAAGTAAAAGTTTTTCCCTGCTGTTTGACTTGCCCCCATTGATTACAGGTTGCGCGACTTTCGCTGCTTTCTTTAAAGCGGAGTTTTAAAATTGGAATGCTTCCATCAGCGCTCACTTCTTCGTGAGCTTTCATAATTTTTGGCGGCTTATGGATTGTTTGATCATAAGATTCAGTGAACCATTCGATCTCTTCTTCATATTTGTTCTCCCTGAGTTTTTCTCGTAACGCCGGGTGCATGGTTATAAAAGTATTAGGCGGACCACCGGGCAAGGGTTTAATCAGACAGCCGGAATCGCGCGGGTCAAAAGCGCCAAACGTCTCACCAAAAAAAATAGGCGTTGGCACAAACAAGTGGGTGATGGTTCTTTTTTCTTCCGTTTTCTCTTCAAAAGCTTTTTGTTTTTTAAGCTTTTTGGGTTTCCAGTAAATTTGACTGGGATTAAAATAATGAAATTCATTATTACCGGATGAATATTTTTTAACTTTAGGAATTGTTTTAAATTCTTTTTCCAATTGAAGACGAATTTGCTTAAATTGCTGATGACTAATTTGACCAGTAAGATCGATGTTCAGTATGCCCTGCAAGTTAGTTATTTCAGTATCGACTATCACTTTACGCATAATCTCTGCTATTGTTTCCTGCTGCGTTTCATCCATCGAAGTCAGATCGAATTGCAGCGTAAAAGTTGTTTCGCCAATATCTTTATAATTAGGCATTAATTTAATGGCATTGGGGATATGAAAATATTCTTCAAAAAACAAATTTCCATTTAGTGTGAAATCTTTGCAAATCTTTTTTCTGCGCATGAGTTCCTGTATTTGATAAAAAAACGACTGCCAGGCTGTGTTACTCACACGTTGGGTTTCCATTGGAATCATCTGTATTTTATATTCCCCGGAATCAATATATAATGGATTATAACCCCATTCTCTTTTACAAAAAGCAGCCATGACAGGGAACCAAATATGAAGGGGAAAGCCGGATAAACTGCGGTTAAACGCCTGCAGGCATAGCAGACCATGGCTATCTCTTGTCGCCTCAATGCGATTAGCCAGCCTACTAACCGATTCGATCGCTACTTGATGCGACTTAACCAGAGCTTTTCTTTCATGTTCCACCTGAGAATTCTGTGAGGCTGCTATCGTCTTTATCATTTGTATTGTTATAAAAATGATAGCATAGTATGCGGTTGATATGGTGCGCGCATGCCTTGAAAGATGTTTTATACTTCCCATTAGACCAGGTAAGAGTATCGCGAGAATTAAAACTGATAGCCCCTTAACACGCATGATAATGGGAGATACTTTATAGGATTGCAACTCTTGCCATGTTATTTCAGTGGCATGATTACTGACCCTGTCAAAGAACGCCTGTGTTCGTCTACGACTTAGATCAAACATATACATGAAACTAATTACGAGGCCCGCCATTCCAAGCGTCATGTAAATAAATTGAAATTTTTTGACCTGTTCTTCTATACTTAAGTTTTCACCAAAAAAAAATGATATTATTTGATCCAGCAGCCCCCATGATTCGCCTAAAAGAATGAGTGTGCATGCAAGGTTTGGGCCCAGCATAAATGAGATGCTGTGAAATTCCATCCAGTCGTAAGCAGTCTGTGCATGAACCTCATCTAAAGATTCCATAACTTCCGCGGATTTTGCCAGACGTTTTTCATCAGAGTTAATTGAGGCGTTTTTAGTGCGGAATTTTTTAATCAGACACAAAGCGAGGGGAGTAGCTATGACAGTGGCAAGCACTAATGACTGAAACGTAATGGCATACACTCTATCTGTTGTGGAAGTACTGGCACTCAAATCGAATGTCTTATTCGTATAACCAAATTCTATAGGGCACATGGTTTGCGATTCGTCAATGGGATCTTGGGTTTTGTATAAAGCGGCGCCGGTTAGTATTGCCCAGGTGGTGTTCATGAAGTCTTTAACGAGAAGCTCTAGATAAATTTTACTCTGAGTGGAAAATAACCGGTTATAAATTTCTTTCATGTTGTCGTTCCATTTTTAATTATTCAATTCTGTTTCACTTTAACATTACTGCGAACCCACTTCCAGCCGGTTGATTTCCTCGCTGGTTAGGCACAGCGGCAATAACGGCGCCATGGAGGGGGCTTTAAGATAATACCGACAACGCTGTGCGATGGATTCCCGGTAAAATGCTCCGCCGTATCCCACAAATCGAGTCACTAAATCATAAACGGCGTAATCATTTAAACCATCCCCCACATATACTGTTCGCGGATGGCGCTGACTGAGCTGCCGGACAACAGCGCGTTTTCCATCGGCATGAATCAGCGGCGAGTGATGATCAAAATCACGATAATTGCCGGCGTCGTCAAAATATATATCGACCGCGAAAATATGAGCAGAATCTATCGACAATAACCTTCCAAAACCTATAACAGCAGGACTCAGCCCGGCGGATACGATGTAGACCGCTTTGCCAAGTCCCTGCAGAGTTTGAATGACCGGCAACAGATCAGGCGTCCGGTTTTGGAAATAAATATCACCCAGCGCCGTCACCTGCGCAGCTTCCGGCAAAACCAGATTAAGCCGTTCCTGAAATAGAGACGGACTCAGGCCCGAACCTCCCATCGCCTCGGCGGTCAATTCCGTCACCTGACTTCCGACACCGTTCATTCTGGCCAGCTCATCGATGCCCTCTATATGGGTTAACGTACCATCGCAATCAAAAATAACGGCATCGACTGGAACAGACAGTTCATCGTAATGGGACGGCATGCGTTTTCTCCTTGCTTTTCAGTACTAAATAAGAAAAAATGATCAATATAAGCCCGAAGCAGTCTATCACGCAACCCGTTTGGAGAATTTATGCAACGTATTTTTAATTTCAGTCCTGGTCCCGCCATGCTACCCCTCGAAGTGCTGGAACAGGCTCAGGCAGAGATGCTGGATTGGCAATCAACCGGAATGTCGGTTATGGAATTAAGCCATCGCGGTAAAGAATTTACCCAAATAGCCGAACAGGCCGAAGCCGATCTGCGCGAATTACTGGGAATACCTGCCAATTACCAGGTACTGTTCCTGTCCGGCGGCGCTTCCACACAATTTTCGATGGTTCCCCTCAATCTGATGGGTGGAAAAAAAACCGCTGACTATATTGAAACCGGACAATGGTCGCAAAAGGCGATCGCTGAGGGCCAGCGCTTCGGGTCGGTCAATATCGCCGCCAAAACCGAAAAAGGCCAATCGGTACGCATTCCCGCTTATGAAACCTGGTCACTCAACCCTCAGGCCTCTTATGTACACTACACTCCCAACGAAACCATAGACGGCGTGGAATTTCATTCGATTCCCGCCACGGGAGCAGTGCCATTAGTCGCGGATATGTCATCGACGCTACTTTCCCGTCCGCTTGACGTCAACGCATATGGCGTTATTTATGCGGGCGCACAAAAAAATATTGGTCCCGCCGGGCTTACCATAGTCATTGTGCGCGATGATTTATTGCAGGAACCTTCCTCCGAAACTCCGGTTCTTTACAATTACCGAATGCAGGCGAAAAATAAATCCTGCTACAACACACCGGCTACTTATAGCTGGTATCTGGCTGGATTAGTCTTTTCCTGGCTGAAACGTCAGGGCGGATTGCCAATGATGGCGATACAAAATCAGCGCAAGGCAACCAGACTGTATCAGTTTATCGATCGTCATGAATTTTACAGCAATAGTGTTCACTCCGAATGCCGCTCGTGGATGAATGTACCGTTTAGCCTGCAAAACCCGCAACTGGACGACAAATTTTTAGCCGAAGCCGAACAGGCAGGACTCACTAATCTGAAAGGTCATCGGCTGGTGGGCGGCATGCGCGCCAGTATTTACAATGCCATGCCTGAAGCGGGAGTCGATGCGTTAATCCAGTTCATGAAGGATTTCGCCGATCATCAAATTTAAATTTATTACAGGAAAAAATCATGTATCAAATTCAAACTTTAAACGCTATTGATCCCATAGGCCTGAATCAATTATCGAGTGAAATTTATAAAGTGGGTAATCAGATGCCTTCTCCGGACGCCATTTTAGTGCGTTCAGCAATAATGCATGATTTACCTTTACCGGCTACCCTGAAAGCGGTGGCGCGGGCAGGAGCAGGCGTTAACAATATTCCGGTTGAAAAACTGACGCGTCTCGGGATTCCAGTGTTTAATACTCCCGGCGCCAACGCCAATGCGGTGAAGGAGCTGGTTATCGCAGGCATGTTAATGGCGTGTCGTAATCTTTGTCATGCCTGGCACTACAGCCGCAGTCTCAGTGGTGATGACGCTGCTATCAATACCCAGGTTGAAAAAGAAAAAAAACAATTCGCGGGTTTTGAATTGCCGGGCAAGACTCTCGGAGTGGTGGGTTTAGGCAGCATCGGCGTAAAAGTGGCCAATGCGGCGGTAGCACTGGGCATGAATGTTATCGGTTACGATCCCAGTATAGCCATTAAACGGGCGTGGGAATTATCCGCGACGGTAGAAGAAGTCACTCACTTTGATGACATCATGAAACGTGCGGATTTTATCAGCGTGCACGTACCGTTAAACGCCGAAACCAAACATTTGATCAACGCCAAACGTTTGCAGTTGGCAAAACCGCAGATGATCCTGCTGAATTTTGCACGCGACGGCATTATTGAAAAAACTGCTTTACGGGAAGCGTTAGAAGCCCGGCGATTATATGCTTATGTCTGTGATTTCCCCTGCTCCCTGCTAAAAGATCACCCTCGCGTGATCAGCCTCCCGCATTTGGGCGCCTCTACCCGGGAAGCCGAAGAAACCTGCGCAATCATGGCCGTCAAACAGCTACGCGATTTTTTGGAACAGGGTGTCATCGTCAATTCCGTCAACTTTCCCACGGTAGAAATGCCTATTAATAAGGGCGCGCGGTTGGCGATTGTGAACGCCAACGTACCGAATATGGTCGCGCAAATTTCCACAAAACTGGCTGCGGCAAACTTAAATATTATTGATTTAATCAATAAATCCCGCGATGAAATCGCTTACACTTTGATTGATATCGAGGGACAGGTCAGCGAGCATTTGCTTAAAGAAATTATGTCCATCAATCAGGTGATTCAGGTGCGCTGCAGCGGCTCCCGCTGAGTACAGCGGTAGCCGCTTCCTGTTTTGATCCTGCGCTCGGCGAAGCCGATGCTCGGAATGAAGGGGGAGTCGCTACGCGCAACTCCCCCTTGCGATCCCCCATAGCGTAGGGCATTTTCTGCGAAAAATATTTATATTGAAAAATATTTATTTCAATATTTCATGCGGATATGGCTGTTTTTTCCTTTAGCGGGAATTGCTGGGTGCGCTGCCTGCAGGGTTCTCACCAAATCGCAGCCTGTGAAGTTTAAAGGGGGAAAATCGCGCCCCCCTCGCGAAATTTATGGGGTCTGGAGATGGAGGCTGCGCTGAATATTATCGGTTACGACTTTACCTTCTACTTGCCAGATCCCACAAATATAAGCCAGACCTAAAGATAACGCTGTGGCGACCACTTTGATAAATTTCATTCCCATGCTGTCGCGGTTTTTTTCAATCACCGCGCGCTCTTTGTCGAAAGTCCGGCGAAAATCCTGCAATTGTGCGGGAGCTGATTTTATAGGAGTTTTCAGAGTGTTCTGAAGCGCGCTAACCACCCGGTATTTATTCAGTACAACGCCCAATGGTGAGCTGTCATTCGATTGATAATTTGCAGGCTCGATCGCTATCCGGTCAATGACGGAACGAGAATCATAAACCTGTTTCACTTGCGCCCGCCCTTGCGCCGGAGGAGCGCCAAATAATAATGTTTGGCCATAGGTTGCGGCAATACGCGCCTGAGTGGGATCATCATGCGAGTATTTTTCTATCTCAATTTTGAGATGAGTCCGATAGTCACGGCACAATTTCTCCAGTTTTTGTTTTTGCCGCACTACCGGTAACAAGGTTAATAAAGTTTTTTGCAGTAAAAGACAGGATTTCTGCTGAGACAGCTGCCAGGGACACCAGCGGTCAATAGCTTTTTTGAGCAGAGCATAGGCTACCGGCTCGTTCAGGTCGGTTTGCGAGAGAATTTGCGTCAGGGAAACAGCCAAAATATCTTTTAAAACCCGCTGGGCGTTAAGAGCGTCTGTTTTTTTTCCACACAGACGCCTTGCTGCCTCCATTTGAGCATAAGCGTAAACCGCGAGCGCTTCTCGATCCAGCTCCTGACTGATACTGACAATAGAACCCGCGGCAGCCGCCAGACGATTCGCTGCTAAAAAACATTCGATCAATTGATGCATGGTCATCTCCATAGTTATTGTTATTGCCAATTACAGTATTATTAATTCAATAACAAATAAATACAGGGATTTTAAATTCGAAAAAACGCTTGCAATTAAATAAATACGGTATAAAATATGGAAGTCAGCGAAACTAAGGATAGTTTAGTTGATTTTTCTTTTAATTATTAAGGAGTAAAAACTTATGAAAGAACCCTTGACGGTCAATGGTCTTTTGACTGAATTGACCAAAGCACCTATCTCGCAGCCCATGCAAGGCACTATCCGTAACCACATTCGTGAGTCACTGCGGCAGTACTTTATCCAACTGGAAAATACCCCCCCTCATAATCTTTATGAGTTAGTGCTGGGAGAGGTAGAGGCCCCTTTATTGGAAATCGTCTTGCAATACGTGGGTCAAAATCAAAGTGAAGCCGCGCGATTACTCGCAATGAGCCGCGGAACTTTACGTAAAAAAATGCAACTATATGGATTACCGTTCAAAAAGAAAAAAGATTAGCTAAATAACCGGATTGCTCACTCTGGTGAGCCGCCCATTGAACTTCGGTGTTGTTGGTCCTCTTCACCGGGGTTTATAATCTTGCCACGCGTTTCTCCGATCTAAAAAGGAGTAAAACTTATTTTATCACCGACATTTCTAGAACAAAAAAAGAACTTTTTGCAATTAAGGGCGTCGGCGTAGCCGACATCGAGAGTGGGCGGTGGATTGTGTAGAGGGCAGATAAAAAATATGTTATTTTCCGTTTAGTTAACCGCCAAACGGAGTTATTATGGAAATGGTTGGAGAAGAAATCAAAACACTGTCCATGGATCATCACGGATTAGTGGCTGCGGTCTGTAAGGATTTAGGTGTGTCGGAGAAGATTGATAGACGGATGGGTGAAATAGACGAAAGAAGAGTTGTATCGACAGGAAAGGCGGTGGTGGCAATGATACTCAACGGATTAGGATTTACCAACCGGCGGTTATACCTAACGCATCAATTTTTCGAAACGAAGCCGGTAGAAATTTTATTAGACGAGGCGATTTCAGCCTCAGACATCACTGATTATACATTAGGCCATGCGTTGGATGAAATAGCGGCGTATGGTTCGAGTCAATTGTTTGGAGAAATTGCATTTGAAATTGCGTTAGAAAATGATTTACTGGGTGCAGTGAATCACCTGGACACAACGAGCTTATCGGTGCATGGCGAATATGATAGTGGGTTAGGTAATGAAGAAGCTGGGGTGATTGAAATTAGACATGGCCACTCAAAAGACCATCGCCCGGACTTAAAACAGGTGGTGTTATCCCTGGTGGTGAACGGTCCCAGTGCGATGCCATTGTTTATGGAAGCGTTAGATGGAAATAGTTCCGACAGAGCCAGTTTTCACGAAGACTATCAAAAAAGTCGAAGAATTTAAGAAGCAGGTGAATGTAGAAAAGAATTTTAAATGGGTTGCGGATTCGGCGCTGTATGCGGAAGATAAATTATTAAAGCAGAGCAATTATTTATGGTTAACCCGAGTGCCGGAAACTATTAAAGAAGCGAAAACATTGACACGGAAGGCTGATAAAGAAATTGAATGGGAAGAGCTGGAGAGGGGATATCGGGTGTCAGAGTTTATTTCGCATTATGGGAATGTGGAACAACGCTGGTTATTAGTATATTCAGAGCAGGCTTATGAGCGGGAGAAAAAGACGCTGGAGAAGAAATTAAAAGGAAAAGATGAGGCGTTGAAGAAGAGTGTCTGGCATTTATCGAATGAGATATTTGACTGTGAAGAAGATGCGCGTAAAACGTTGGAGAAGCTGAAAAAGAATCATCGATTACATGTGATTACAGGCAGGATTTTGCCTGTATTGAAATATGCCCAGCGTGGCAAGCCGAAGGCAGGAGAAGAGAAAAAAGTGATTGGATACAAAGTTGAAAGTGAATTTACGCGGAATGAGGAAGAGATTACGGAATTGCTGAGTAGCAAAGGTCGATTTATTTTAGCGACGAATGATTTGGACAAAGAGAATTTTTCTAATCAGAAAATGTTATGCGAATACAAGGAACAGCAAAATGTAGAAGGTGGATTTCGTTTTATCAAAGACCCATGGTTTATGGTGGATTCTATTTTTTTAAAATCGCCAAAAAGAATTGAAGCGTTGATGATGGTAATGACATTGTGCTTAATGATATACAATATAGCGCAGTATAAGTTGCGCTAAAGATTAAAAGAAAAAAATGAGACCTTGCCCAATCAACTGAATAAAAAAATTCAGAACCCGACGATGCGATGGATTTTTCAGATTATGGAAGGCATTCATATTATTCGAATTTATCGGGAATCAATGATTAAATCTTTTAAGGAAGTGATCACTAATTTGAATGAACTGAGAAAAAAAATTATTGGTTTATTTGGAGAGACGGCTTGCCAGATGTATGGTTTGATTCAACGGAATAATGAGGAGATGCTGGTCACATAAAATTTATCAATCTTCTCTGGCACCTAAATCCTCAGGCCGCAGCCACTAATCCGTGATGATCCATGGACAGTGTTTTGATTTCTTCTCCAACCATTTCCATAATAACTCCGTTTGGCGGTTAACTAAACGGAAAATAACATATTTTTTATCTGCCCTCTACACAATCCACCGCCCACTCTCGATGTCGGCTACGCCGACGCCCTTAATTGCAAAAAGTTCTTTTTTTGTTCTAGAAATGTCGGTTATCACATGAAAAATAATCCATATTATCACTAAAATTCCAATGGGAACTCCTAAAATCCAGGCAATTAAATATTTCATGATTTTTTTCCTTTATTATCCCGAGAAATCGCCTTGCCGGAATAAACTATCCCGGCAATAGCAATTTTTCAATTGGACAATTTTCGAGTCTCGACTTAATGAGTTCTGCCGCTTTCATCCCAATGATTTTTCTTTACAAAAGTTTCAATTTCCTTCTCAGAGCGTCTTTCGTCATATCCGTATTTTTTCTGTAATATTCCTGCGAGTTCCTCATAAGATCCTTTCATTTTAGAGACTTCATCATCAGTGATATTGCCCCATTGTTGATGCAATTTTCCTTTAACTTCTTTCCACTTTCCCTGTATTATATTCTTGTTAAGCATAATTTTTCTCCTATATTCATCCAATTTCACTACCTTAAATCTAGCCTATCGGAAAATATTTGTCAAAATATTAAACAAAATCACGATATAATCCTGGCGATATTGAGAATAATAAGTATTAAATATTCATAAAATATCATCGGAGGAGGATCATTTCGAATTTTCGGCCCCGCCGAAGTTCACGACGTATCAGAGGGCCGGAAGTATCCATTATTCTGGGTATATTTTTGTGTCTGGGCTTTAACTGCTTTGTGGCATGAATGTCACAGGTGTTCCATTGAACACAGAATCGATCTTCTTAGCAGACCCATTTTGCCTGTTCTTAGACATTAATATCACAGAACTATTACTGAATTTCGGTGGTTCGAACTTTTTAGAAAAAGTTGGTTCGAACGGTTTACGAAAAGGTGGTTCGAACGGTTTACGCAGAGGTGGAATGGTTTGTTCCATGGATTTCTCAGATGATTTTTCTTTGGATTCAGGAATGATCGGTTGGTAAATCTGTCTCTCGTCTTTGGTACCTTCTGGATCGTTGGCCGATATCTTACTCTCCTTTAGGGTAATCGTGCCATGGCTTTTCGGCTGGGACGGCACTACAGGATTAGTCGCTCCCTCCACGTTCTGGTTTTCCGTTTTCATAATATTCAGGGTCAATACTGGCTTCTCTTGCACGACCCTATTATTATCAGCAATTTTTTTACCAGCCATTCTTTTCAACGTTCCAAACACATCGCTGTTTTTATTCTGTGGCTGCATTTCCTCAGCCTCGTCAGCACACAAACTTAATTCAGGATCTTCTGCTCTATTAGTATGAAAGCCTTGTAAAAAGTTTGTGGTAGGAATAATTTTTGAGGGTCCCTGGTCATTAAGAGTGCTCGCATTACTAATACCCGCAGCATGGTGGACGCTGTAGGCGGTGGCAAGTGGACTGATTAGAGCATCTAATCCACTATCTATAGAATTTCCAGCATTAGATAATCCACGTAATGCCGCCAATATAGCAAGCTCTTCTTTCGAGTAGTCTTCAATTTCTTTCAACATCATGCCCGAGAAAACCTTTTCACGCCCACTGATCATTCCATAGCGCTCATTACCACTTTTACAGCCTAATGCACACATATCTAAAAAGCAGGTCATTGCCTGAATTAAGCGGCCATAGGCCAAGTCCAGATGTTTATTGTGTACAAACATAACCTTTACCGCATGCTCTACCAACTGCTTGATATCCAGCTCTTTACGATTCGCAGATAGAGACGCTGCCGCCAATGCCTTCGATGATAACTTTCCAGCGTAACCGCTTCTAAATTTCTGGAGAAGTTTTATTACTTTTTTGCCTTCAGGAGATTTATGAAAATAAACGTCGCCTTGCGGATTATTGTTTAAAAATCGACGATATAGGTTTTCCGCTTTTTTATACAATGAGCCGATATCTTTATCGACACTCGAGATCGGCTTGAGAGTTTGCCGCAGGGTATTTAATACAGCCATCTCCGACATTAATGCGGCTTCCGCGACAGAAGGAAAGAGAACTTTATTGATAGACAACGATAATCTCAATCCCGAGTTATTTACGGGTATTGACTGAACATACACAAACCGTGTGATCGTGAGCGTGTAATTTCATTCTATTATAGATATGCGCCGACTTTAAAATGGAATCCGCATGCAAGCGTTCTTTCTTCGCAAAGAAAAGCGGAAACGATGTTAAAAGCCGGTACGTTCGTGGTTCTCCACCTGGGTAATCGTCGAATAATTCTTTTAATTTATCAACATTATCTTCAAGAGCAAACGTTTCCTTAAAGCGCACTCCTGCTTTTTCGATAATGTATTTACAAAATTCGTCAGTGGACTCCCCGAAGTTGTTTTGAAATTTTCCGTATTAGGAGACGTAGGGAGCTTATCGTTTTCATACTTGTTCTCTTCTTTCAGATTCTTGTTGTTGAGCTGACTTTTATATCGTTCTACCTCTTTTAAAGGAATGGTAACGGTAACAGGAGTCCCCAAATACCCCAGTAATTTTTTGTTTTGTGCGAAATAGTAATTACAATACCAAACCCCCTCTCGCTTATATCGGGATTCTAAAATGGTTGGATCTTGTTATTTCTTCTACCCGTTTATCCACAAAATCCTTAGAATTCTGTTCTGGTTCAACATATATTCAAAAGATCGTATATCGTGGGAACAGATGGGCGTAGGTCGGATGCTTGTGTTTACCTGCATGTATTGAAGGAACTCTTAATTCAGGCGATTTCCCGGGGATTGGTAAAATTTCATTTCTGGATGTCAATTTAGTTGTCCATATGTAACGTTGAGCCTGCTTATCGGCGCCGCGTTTTTTACCATGTGCGGTATTGCCTGTCCCCGTTATTCTTGCAGCAATATGATTCTGGGGATCTGTGAAAAATTCATCATTGGTAGTAGAAGGAGTTTCTTGAAGAATGTGGTTTAAATGCTTAATACTATCATGATCAGAATTAGATAGAATATTAAGTAGGTTCTTCGAGTCTGTTAAGGTCAGGTTTTTTCTCCGCATACTCATCGACAATTATTTGTAAACTGGTTTGGGTTAAGACCAGCAATTCCCGCTGAGTACAGCGAAAATTGCTTCCTGTTTTATCCTGCGCTCGGCGGAGCCGATGCTCGGAATGAAGGGGGAGAATCGCGATTCTTCCCCCTTGCGATCCCCTATCGCGGGGATAATTTTCTACGAAAATTATTTTTTTATAAGGGTGATTTAATTTGTTAAATCAAATAGTTAAAATTCACCGGGAATTCCTGGGTTAATCCCATCTAGCCTTATTAAGCTCGATATTTAAGTGTTTGGGATCATCAATTTCAATAGGAGGGGTAAGAGGCCAACCCAAATACTCAATTAAAATTTCGTCATATTTACTCCAGACCAGTTGATCTATTCTTTTTATTCTTTTCCGGATATCGTCAGGTATGCGTTTATTTTCTTGCTCTAATACAGGTATGTGTTTATTTTCTTTCTCTAATACATGAAAAACACGTTGGGTAAACTTAATAACCTCATCATGTAATGGATTGAGTTCATTACGTTTTAGCCCATAATTTGGATTGGACTTTTTTGTGTGTCAGGATTTTGAATTCCTTATATTTATCAGATAGTGCTTTTTTATATATCTTCAAATTCTTTAGAGGTATCAACTGCTATTCTGGCTTCGATTATCTGAGTGCGGCTATCAGGGATTTTCTCGGGCAATTAATTTATCTTCGCTTTTAGTTCCTTACTTTCAGGATTCGTCAAAGTGATTATCGCTACACCTGTTGGCGAATAAATAATATCATTTTTGTCTTTTATATCGAGAGCCTGCGTTAATAATTCATCCTGATAAGAGGCTTCCGCTTCTACTCTTTCATTAAAATCCAACAGTTCCCGCAGCCTGATAGTGGGATCAGTATAGTTTGCTAAAACTAGTTCTATATTCTTTATGCATTCGCTTATGAGAATATCTTCATCACGTGCATCCCTAGTTGAGAATATGTAATTCCTTTTGAGTCTTTAAAATCGAACAAGTTTTTATAGGTAAACGATTTTCCATCAGCAGACTCTATTTGTGATTTAAGTTCCTGAAGAGCAGGCTTGTAACGCCTACTATCCAATCGTTTATTAGTATCTTTAATGATTTCAACTAGCCGTTTGGCCTTTGAATCTTTTTGCTTATTGCTTGCAAATATTCGTTTCTTCTGGATAGATGCTTTAGTTTCTATAGAAAGATTTTGATATGTCCTTGCCTGCATTGTTGGTATGATTCTGAAAAAATACTCTGGTCTTTTTTCCACAACACGAGTTGCCAGATTACTGGAAAATAAAGCATTCACGACGACTTTCGATACTGATAAATTTTCCGGAGAAGGTTGATCATCTAAAAATTTAATTAAGTCATTCTGGATTTTCGAGTCATCAGGCTTGCATGCTCGATGTAGAGATTCCAAATAAATTGGCAAATAATTTGGATAAATTTTTGCTATATATCTTAATAACCGGGAGAACCTTTCCCTCTTGTCCGATGGAGATTTTTTCTTTTCTTCAATTGATAAAAATGATTGCGTGATTTCCAATTCAAGATTTTCCTGCCGCTGCGTATCATATTCAAAATCTTTTAGATGTTGATGAAGTTTTTTATTAATAATTTTTCGATTATTTTGATCTATACCTCTGTCAATAATTGCAGTCATCTCAGCTCGCGAAAGGTCAATGCCCAGTTCTGCAAAAAGACATCTCACGAGATCAGCGGGTTCGCTATTTACATCAAATCCGATTCGTTGTTTAAAAATATTTTTACGAATCCTTTCATCAAGATTAGCAATAGCGTTGACCAAAGTCGTCACACAAAGCTTTTTTTGCGAAAATAATTTCTTTATATCAAAAAATAATTCATGTTTTGAAGATCTTAAATCTTGCTTTTTTATATAACTCTTAATACGGCGTTGTAGTTCTTCTGAAATATTATGCATAATAATTCCGATTTTCTATGTAATTGAAAATATTATAGAAGGTTAATATTAAGGGGATATTAGGAAGGATAATATCTTGTTTTTATAGACTATTTTAAGGCTGACAATACTGATACCCGCCGCCCAGGGCCTTAATCAGCGCAATACTGGCCAGATGACGCCGAACCCGGATATCAATCGTCGATAATTGGGCCTGCAGGGCGGTATTTTGAATGATGTAGACATCCAGATAAGTGGTTAAACCGTCTTTATAACGATACATGGCCTGGTTGAAGGCCCGATTCGCGGCCATGGCTGCGATGGTTTCCGTGCGGTTTTCCTGATCCAGCCGGCGGATCGCCACCAGATTGTCTTCCACTTCACGGTATGCCGTCAGCACCGTCTGACGGTAATTCGCCACTGCCTCAAAATATTGGGCGGAGGCTTGCCGCGATAATGCAATTAATCTGCCGCCATCAAATATGGTTTGGGTAATGAGCGGCATGCTGCCGTTATTTAATAACGCGGAAGACGTCGTCGGTCCCAGCGCCCAGACCAGACTGGAGCCTTTAAATAGCTTGCCAAAGGTGGCGCTTTCAAATCCCAGAGCGGCGGATAAGTTGAACGCGGGAAAAAACGCGGCCCGCGCTACGCCGATCTGGAAATTCGCCGCCTGCACTCGCAATTCGGCTTCGGCCACGTCAGGCCTGCGCTCCAGTAATGTCGAAGGCAGATCGGGAGCGATAGTCACCCATTTGGGCTTAAATGGCGCTTTTTTTATAGTAAACGTAGCGGGAGGATGCCCCATTAATACGGCAATCGCGTGTTCCAGTTGCGCGCGTTGCAGTCGCGTATCCGCAGCCAATGTTTTGGCGGTATTGAGCTGGTTAATAGCCTGATCGACATCCGAAACGGAAACCGCACCACCTTTGTAACGCTGACGCGTTAAATAAAGCACTTTTTCATAAACGCCGACAATGGTATCCAGCACCTCCAGGGTGGCGTCATCACCCCGCAAGGTAAAATAATCGCTGGCCAATTCGGCGCGCAAACTCAGATCGATGGTTGCCAGATCGGCGGCGCTGGCTTCGGCAAGACTTTTTGCCGCTGCGACTGAATTACGCACACGCCCCCAAACGTCGAGTTCATACGTGAGATTCATCGACAGTAAAATATCGTTATAAAGGCGAACACTCAACGGATTGGCTACATTTTTCGATGTATGTTGACGGTTAAGATTAAACACGCCAATAATACTGGGAAATAATGCCGAACGCTGCTCCGCTAATATGGCGCGGGCTTCCTCATACCGGGCAAGCGCTGACTGCAAATTTTGATTATTGACCGCGACCTGCGCTTCAAGCTCATTGAGCACAGAATCCCCGTACATCATCCACCAGGGGCCGCGATCCAGGGCCGCGCTGCCGGGATTGGCCCGAAGCCAAAGACCACTCTCTTTATAAGCAGACGGAACCTCCAGCGGAGGCCGCCGATACGGTGGCGCGAACGAACATCCGCAGAGCATTATCACCAGCGAAAGCGAAATCAGTACATTCTTCAGCAATTTCCGGTGAGATTTAACTATTTGATTTAATAAAATAAATCACCTTTATAAAAAAATAATTTTCGTAGAAAATTTCCCTTACCCGATGGGGGTTCGAAGGGGGAGAGAGCGGAGCGTCTCCCCCTTCATTCCGAGCATCGGCTCCGCCGAGCGCAGGATAAAAACAGGAAGCAATTTTCGCTGTACTCAGCGGAAATTGCTTTTCACAGCTTTTTTTGCGGCGTGTGAAGACACAATATGCACTTTTTCCCCGGGAAATATCGAATCAGGCGGATTCACTATAACAGATTCGCCGGAATTGAGACCGGAGACGACTTCAACACTGTCGCCAAAATCACGTCCAATCGTAATCGGTTTGAGCAGAGCCTTGCTGTCCCCGTCAATAGTGGCTACCTGCATTCCTTTGGATCGAAAAATAAGTGTATTCACCGGCAAACGCACCGCATGCTTATTCACAGGAATGATCAGGTGGGTTTCGGTGTAACCACCGGCCAATAATTGATAATGAGCATTATCTATCGCAAATTCCGCTAACAAAGTACGATCATTAGGATCAATCGCCTTCGCGGTATCCAGTAATTTGGCGGTATACGTCTGGTCAGGATGTTCGGTAAAATACAGTTTAGCCGTAAAATGAGGCACAATTTTTGCGGAATAAAATTGCGGAATTCTAATGTAAACCCGTAAACGATCCGATTGCACCAGACGAAAAAGCGGCACGGCGCCGCTGCTCCCCGCATTAATTAACCGGCCAATATCCGTGTTGCGGGACATAATCACGCCATCGAAAGGAGCAATCACCCGCTCATAACTAACCAGCTCGCGCAACCGGTCGCGATTTGCCCGAGTTGAATTAACGATGGCCGCGGTGGCTTTTTCACTGCTGATTTTCTCTTCAGTTTCCTGCTTTGAAACCGAATCTGTTTTTAATAAATTTCTCCATCGATCCGCAGTCGTGTGCGCGATATAATAATTCGCTTGCGCGGTAACTAAATCGGCTTCTGTCTGGCGCAATTGAGCGTCCACCTCAGGTGCGGAGATAAGCGCTAACAGATCGCCGGTGTGCACATGCGCACCGATATCGACCATCCACCGGGTCAGATAGCCATTGGTTCGCGCATAAATGGTCGCGTCGTGCCACGCCGTTACATTTCCCGGCAACACAATTTCTTCATTGACAGATTCGGCAGCGGCCTTAATCACTGCGACATTAATCGACGCCTGACGGTTAGTCACTCGTCGCAATTTTCTAAATTCAATCATCCGGTAACCAATACCGATAATCGCGAGGATGAGCATAATTATAATGACGATAATAACTCCGTGGAAAAATTTCTTCGAAAACTGTTTACCGGCCTGTGGTTTCATCAGAAATCCTTTTCTTTCTGTCATGGATCAAACAAAAAACTGCGGGAACAAAAAATAATGTGGCTATCGTTGCAAAAATTAAACCTCCAATCACCGCGCGTCCTAAAGGTGCGTTTTGCTCTCCCCCAGCGCCCAGTCCCAACGCCATCGGCGACATGCCGATAATCATTGCCAACGCCGTCATCATCACTGGCCTGATGCGGGTAAATCCTGCCGAAAGAGCTGCCGCTATGACTTCATTGTTATTTTCACTCAGGTATTGTCGCGCAAAACTCACCAAAAGAATACTATTGGCAGTGCCTAAACCCATACACATGATGGCGCCGGTCAGGGCCGGAACACTCAAACTGGTATGCGTCAAAAATAACATCCAGGCGATACCGGCGAGGCTGGCCGGTAAAGCGGTGAGTATAATAAAAGGATCTACCCAGGATTGGAAATTAATCACAATTAAAAAATAAACCAAAATAATCGCAAATAAAAGGCCAAAGTATAAACTTTTAAAAGACGTGACCTGCGTTTGCATTTGCCCGCGCGCATTAACGACAGAACCTTTGGGAAGATTTTTTGTGGTGGCCGAAATAATACGATTAACATCGTGGGCCACGCCACCGAGATCACGATCCTGCACCGCGGCAAAAATATCAATGACAGGCTGCACATTGTAATGAGATTCCACCACCGAGCTAAAACTGCGATTTATCGTGGATAGCGCGCCTAAAATTTGCAATTTCCCCATACCGGGCATACTGGTCAACGGAATATTTTGCAATGCCTGCAATGAATCCAGACGATATTGAGGCGTTTGCGTGACTATGGGATAGGAAACGCCGTTTTTAGTATCCAGCCAAAATGTAGGCGCCGTTTGAAAGCTGCCGGAAAGGGAAATCAGCATATTATTGGCGACATCATATTGAGTCAGGCCCAACTCTTTGGCCAGAGTTCTCTCGACATTGAGATTTAATTGCGGATAATTATATGCCTGATGGATATGCGCATCGACAACTCCGGGAATGTGTTTGATTTTATCGAGCAGTAAGGCCGCGTACTGGCGGTTCTGCTCGGTATTCAACCCCACGACCTGTAAATCAATCGGTGCGGGCAATCCAAAATTAAGAATCTGTCCGACCATATCCGCGGGTAGAAATGCAAAATTAACTCCGGGAAATTTTTCGGGTAATAGTAATCTCAATTTACGAATATACCAGGCTACGGCATGATGTTTTTTTTGCAATGAAATTAAAATATCGGCATCCGATGGACCCACCGTGCCGGAATTGCTATAAGAAAGATTGATGCCGCTGACCGGCAATCCAACATTATCGACGATGGTACTCAACTCGCTGGCGGGAATAATCTGACGAATAAAATTGTCAATTTCCGCACTAATTTTTGCAGTTTCTTCAACGCGCATACCCGTCGGAGCCTGCAGATGCAGTTTCATTTGGCCTGAATCGACCTCTGGAAAAAAATCACTGCCTAACCACGGTAACAGGATAAGTAAAGAAATCACAATAATAGCTGAAAATACAATAATAAAAATTTTTCTGTGAATAATCACTATTTCCAGCAGATCACGGTAATTCTTTCTAAGGTTTTGAAAATGGCGGTCAAAGGCAGTATGTATCCGCGCCAAAAAATTTTTTTTGGCTGATTGCGTGTTATTATTCCCTGCCGGACTGCGTTTATGTAGCCAGTATTTCGCCAGCGTCGCAACCAGCGTTCTGGATAGAATATAGGAAACCAGCATGGCGAATATAACCGCCTCCGCCAAAGGAGTAAATAAATAATGGGCTACTCCGCTTAAGAAAAACATAGGCACAAAAACGATGCAGATGCATAAGGTAGAAACCAGCGCCGGAACGGCAATCTGGCGTGCGCCATCGAGAATTGCGGTTTCTACTTCTTTTCCCTGATCGAGATTCCAGTTGATATTTTCAATGGCGACAGTGGCGTCATCAACCAGAATTCCCACCGCCAGAGCCAAACCGCCCAAAGTCATGATATTCAGAGTGGCTCCCAACTGCGAAAAAATAATAATGGAAGCCAGAATCGACAATGGTATGGAAATAACAATAATTAAAGTGCTTCGCCAACTGCCCACGAATAACAGGATCATCAATCCCGTGAGCATCGCGGCCAGAACGCCCTCCCGCACCAGATCATTAATAGCCGCTTTCACAAAGATGGATTGGTCGCCAAATACTTTTAAATTTAACTCTGGAGGCAGGCTTTCCATGACTTTAGGCAAAAGAGCTTTCACCTGATTGATAATATCGAGAGTTGAGGCGCCGCTGACTTTTTGAATAGTCATTAACACCGCCCGGGTTCCATTAAAATTGACAATATTGGTTTGCGGAGGTGAGCCGTTAAGAACATGACCCACATCGTGAACGTACAAAACCGTGCCCTTCTGGTTTTTAACGGGTAAATCATTCAGATCATTCAGTTCTACCGGGCTGCCGTTCAGTTTTATAAAATATTCATAAAGGTCTATTTTTTCCGTGCCGGCGGGCAAGATAAGATTTTGATTATCAATGGCGGCGTTGACATCCTGGGCGGAAACATCGTAAGCCTGCATTGCCTGGGGATTAAGATCTACCTGAACCTGACGGACCTTTCCTCCATACGGATAAGGCAATGCCGCCCCCTGCACCACCGCTAATTGCGTGCGTAAAAAATTATTGCCCAAATCATTCAGCTCCTGCTCGGTTAATTTCGGGCTGGAAAGAACCAGTTGCATAATGGGAACCGACGAAGCATTATAGCTTAAGATCAGCGGCGGCAATGTTCCCGGGGGCAAATTCTTCAGTAAGGTTTGAGAAATGGCCGTTACCTGGCTTAAAGCGGTGGCTATATTGACCGAAGGGTAGAAAAAGATTTTAGTCACGCTGACGCCGGCCAAGGATTGAGACTCGATATGCTGGATATCATTGACTGTCGTGGTCAGCGCACGTTCAAAAATACTGGTAATCCTTCCAGCCATTTCTACGGGCAGTAACCCTGTGTATGTCCATACGACGCTAACTACGGGGATCTTAATATTGGGAAAAATATCTTTCGGAGTCTTTAAAATGCTTAAAAAACCGAAGATTAAGAGCATAAGCGCTAATACAATAAAAGTATAAGGCCTTGTCAGCGCAATCCGTACAAACCACATGTCTTCTCCATTGACCAGTTATCCATGAAAGATATTATGACATTTTTGTTTTAAGTATATCCCGAATTTCCGTTAACAAAACTTCCTGAGGAGAAAGCTCGGCAGAAACTTTGGGAACCCTTAACGCAGCCAGCATTTTAATTAGTAAAAAAACCGCAAATGCGATAATTAAAAAGTCCAGCAGGCTTTGTAAAAAAGCGCCCCATTTAATAACCGCGTGACCTATATGGGCTGTTTTTGCCGCGATGTCGACTCCACCCAATAAAACTCCAATAAGCGGCATGATAATACCATCGACTAATGAGGATATAATTTTACCGAAAGCCACGCCCAAAATGACAGCGACTGCTAAATCGACGACATTTCCCCGCATAATAAATTTCTGAAAATCCTTAAGAAAGCTCATTTTTAATCTCCCTATAAAAAATGACACAACAACCGTCCATAACAATACGCATTCCCGCCAAACTCTGCAAGCCATCCATATGGCTTAGAAATATTTCTGGTGATATAATAAAATCTTGCCAGGGAGTTTTTTATGCCGACAAACACGGATGTTTTGATTGTGGGTGCTGGGCCGACCGGATTAATGTTGGCTTGTCAGCTTCAGCGTTTTGGTGTTTCTTTCAAAATCATCGATAAACAGGCGGATCGCGCACATGAATCCAGAGCTTTCGGCATCCAGGCAAAAACCATGGAAATTTTTCAAAATCTGGGCATTGTGGATAACTTTTTGAAAGAAGCTTTACACAACTTCGAACCTCATTTTTTCGTCAACGGCAAACTGAAATTAAAATTAAAACTCAATAAAATAAAATTAAAAAATACTCCATTTCCTTCCATTTATTTTTTACCGCAATCTGAAACTGAAAAATATCTTATTGAACACCTTGAAAAGCATGGGGTTCATATCCAGAGAAAAACCAGTCTGGATATATTTCACCAAACAGAAACGGATATTAAAGCAGTACTCAAAAATGAAGTTTCCGGAGAACTGCAAGAAATTACCTGCCGTTATTTGGTGGGTTGTGATGGCGCTCACAGTTTAGTGCGTAATATACTGCAAATTCCTTTTGTTGGCGCTTCTTATGAACAGGATTTTTTCCTGGCGGACGTAGAAGTTGAATGGCCATCTTCTCCAGAATCCAAATTTATGCTTTTTTTTGATACCGCGGGATTTTTTTTACATGCGCCTTTAGGCGTCAATAATCTGAGCCGGATTATTGGCGCAAAAATTTCCAATTTCCCTCCTGACCCAAAAACTCCGCTGACGCTACAGGAAATTACTGACCTTTCCAAAAAAATTACTCACAGGAATATTAATATTTCAAATCCGGTTTGGATGAGCCGGTTTCATTTACACCACCGGTCCGTCACCCAGTATCAAAAAGGGCGGGTTTTTTTAGCGGGTGACGCCGCGCATATTCATTCACCCGTGGGTGCGCAGGGAATGAATACAGGATTACAGGATTCGGCCAATCTGGGCTGGAAAATCGCTACGGTATTAAAAAATAAGGTATCCGATGATTTATTACAGACCTATCAAATAGAGCGGGAAGCCGTTGGCAGGAAACTGAATCATTCAACCGACAGATTTTTTGGTTTTCTAACCTCCCGCAACCCGATTTTAATGGGAACCCGTCCATTGTTTTTATCACTGGTCATGAAATTATTGAATTTCTCGTCACAAATGCAGAAATCCCTGTTCTGGTTTATGTCAGAGCTGGGCATACGTTATGAGAAAAATAAATTTATCGATGAGAATACCCGCGATGCTGACTCACGCTTTTTAGCAGGGCCTGGCGCAGGTTCCAGAGCTCCAGATGCACCTTTAGAAAACTCAACATTGTTTGAAATTTTTAAAGAAAACCACTGTCATGTTTTGATCTTTACAAAATCAGATCACAAAAAATCATTGATACATGAAAATAAAGTCAAGGAATTGGAAATTTCCTACCGAAAATGGGTTAAATTTCATGTTTTAACAAAATCTCAGGATACAAAAATTATTTTTAAATGTTACCATGTCTCCAGTACAGCAATATACTTTATACGTCCCGATGGTTACATAGGTTTTCGCGAATCCAGCCTGGATTTCGATAAATTATCGAGATACCTTAAAAAACTATTGGGCAATGGATAATCCAGCAATTCCCACTGAGTACAGCGAAAATTGCTTCCTGTTTTTATCCTGCGCTCGGCGGAGCCGATGCTCGGAATGAAGGGGGAGAATCGCGATTCTCCCCCTTGCGATCCCCCATCGCGGGAATAATTTTCGTAGAAAATTCTCTGCGCGATGGGGGTTCGCAAGGGGGAGCGCGCGCAGCGCTTCCCCTTCATTCCGAGCATCGGCTCCGCCGAGCGCAGGATATAAATAGGAAGCAATTGCCGCTGTACCCAGCGGGAATTGCTGCCCAATTTAAGCCATAATTGACGATGAGGTATAGCTTTATGAAAACATATTTATGGACAGCAGATGGCGGCAGATTGCAGCATCAAAGTTCATATAAAAATAGCGAAATAAATTGGTTATTTCTTCCTGGAGGCCCTGGTCTTGGATCTGAGGCCTTGGCTGATTTAACTACATTATTAAAAAATAAAATCCCTGGTGTAATCTGGCACTTTGACTTACCCAATGATGGTTCTAATATTTTAGAGGATAAACCAATTTCTAATTGGCGCTCGTCTCTCATCCAGGCAATTACTGCATTCGATTGCGTCATATTAGTAGCTCATTCTACCCCTGGAATGTATGTTCAAACAATGCCGGAACTTGAAAAAATTTTACATGGACTTGTGCTCATTGGTTCTGCACCCGATGCTTCATGGCAGAAAATATTTCAAAACTATTGTGAGAAAAATACTGATTCCATTATCACAGAGGCAGAAAGGGAATATATTAACAATCCGAATAATGAGACTCTGAGAAACTTATTAGTTGCAGCCGCTAAACATTGTTTTGTAACAGAAACCACATTGAAAGCGGGACAAGAATTATTTATGAGAATACCTGTTAACCACGCCGCTAGTGACGAGGCATCGAAACTTTTTGATTCCGAAAAATATCAAGCGACATGGATTCCCCAAAAAGTAAATACATTAGTTATCACAGGCTCACTTGACCACATCACACCATTCAGTTTATTCAAAAATAATAAAATGTATCAAAGAGAAAATATTTTAATGAAAGAAATTTCAGGAGCAGGTCATTACCCATGGTTTGAAAATCCAAATGAGGTTACATACGCATTCCAGGAATTTGTTAGGCAATCGTATGGCGATATTTAAAATTAATTCTCAAAATTCATCTTTATCACCCTCTTATTTTACGCAAGATGCAATCCCACGAGAAGTTAAGGAATTCAATCGATCTATAGCGGAACAAATGAATAAATTACCTTCACTACTGGATCTTACGCCGCAAGAAATCAGAACCAGGGATCAGAATTGGGCAACAGAGAAGTCATCCATAGCGGTTGATCGTTACATCACAAGTTCAGCAGGGAATAAAATCAAGTTACGTATTTTTACTCCGGGCAAAGTTCAAGCAGCCTATTTATTCATACATGGCGGTGGTTGGATATCGGGTGCAGCTGATTGGCAAGATAGGCGACTGGAAGACATTGCTAATGAAGCTCACATTGTCGTTATTAGTGTCGAGTATAGATTAGCTCCTGAACATCCCTATCCCTCAGCAATAGATGATTGTGAAGCGGCTGCATTATGGTTAGTTGAAAATTCCGAAAAAGAATTTGGAACACACAATATTTTAATTGGCGGTGGCTCGGCGGGTGCACATCTTTGTGTGCTAACTTTATTACGAATGCGAGATAAACATTTATATACTCAATTTAAAGGAGTTAATTTAGTATTTGGAGTATATGATTTAGGTATGACACCCAGTATGCGAAATTGGGGAAATAAAGAATTAATTTTAAGTACGCCAATTGTAAAAAAATTAGTGGATTATTTTCTTCCCGGAAATATTAATCGTTATGATCCAACTGTCTCACCACTGTATGCCGATTTGCGTCATATGCCACCCGCTTTATTTACCATAGGCACAATGGATCCATTATTGGATGACACTTTATTTATGTATATGCGTTGGATCAGTAGCGGCAATCAGGCGGATCTTGCTATTTGTCCTGGCGGAATTCATGGATTTATCACAATGTTAACTCCACAGGCGGACCTGGCTAGAGTAAATATATTAGAATTTTTAAAAAAATACTTGTAAGTTATGCTACAGCTTCTATGATCCAAGTCCTGGCTCTTTAGCGTATTCCGACATCAATCGAATAACTGGAGGTATCATTTCTCTACTGGTATCGCTAAAAAATTGATATAACTTTGAATACCGGCTTTCATTTTTTAAAATTAAATATTCTCGAGTGAGTTTGTGAAGTTCTTTACTTGCATATGCATGTGGTCCCTCTCTTCGCGATCCATCCGATGGTTCCGATCGTAAATAATCCATTAGCCATTCATATTCTACTCTCATCTTGAACTCGGGCTGGAACCTCTCTGGATACGCTTGATGATATTCTTGCATACGTTTTTCTATTTCATTGGTTAATTCATTATTTTTCCCTGTCCATTCTTCGTCCTTAAAAACTAACACAGGAAGGCTTGGGCCGCTGCCATGTTCGATAGAAAACAATCTTTCATAATAGCGTAAGAAGTAAGGACAACTGCCTACTTCTAAGTCGTAAGACGCCAATGGATTTTCTTTTTTACAATTTTTCGATAAAATTTGATCTATATGTTTTTCCTCCGGTGTTTGCATTTTATCTTCAGTAATTAGAACAGTTCCAGTTTTTGTGTGTCTAATGCCATCAAAACTATTATTACTTTTTCCTTTAGAGTTTAAAATCTCACTATATCCATCATTTATAAAATCACACATTCTTTTCGCCCCTTCACAATCACTACCATCAGTTATAATGTCTATAGTATATAATCCTTCCATACGACTAACTTCAAGTTGGAGAAAACTAGTTGGAGTGGAATAAGCCTGTGTTAAAGAAATATTTCCAAGTTTATCTTTAAGGACCACGGCGAAAACAGGGTTTTTGATATATCTTGCTAATAAGCAGATATTTGGGTGTTTTTTTATATTTGTTCTGGCTGTCTCGTCGGGGCCTATTAAAATAATTTTTTTTCGCATAACCTATCCTGTTTTAAATTTTGTTAACTTTAGCAGTACTCTAACTCTTCCCTTGAAACTGACTCTCGGAAATTGCAAAATTACTGTCCATCTTATCATTACAAATGATATCATGTTCACAAAAAAATCAACAGCGCCTTTTACAGCAATTCCCGCTGGGTACAGCGAAAATTTCTTCCTTTTTTATCCTGCGCGAGGCTTTGCCGATGCTCGGACAGCGCCGTATAAATTGCAACTCTCCCTAAAATAAAGGAAAATAATTTTCGCAGAAAATTCTCTACGCTATGGGGGATCGCAAGGGGGAGCTAAGCTCCGCGCTCCCCCTTCATTCCGAGCATCGGCTCCGCCGAGCGCAGGATATAAATAGGAAGCAATTCCCGCTGTACCCAGCGGGAATTGCTGAAGTCTTGACAATGGTAGAGCATTCAATACAATAACACTGGCGTTGCCAAGGCATCTGGATGAAATAAAATTCGCATGGAAGATCTTCCCAAAAAATATCCTGCCTCATCAAATCGTAGCATGCTGCTGCGTAAAATTTGGCTGTTATATCCCACCTTTTTGTTGAGCGGTTGCAGTGGTGTGGTGATACTGGATCCACGCGGATATGTCGGACTGAATGAGAAATTCCTTATTATTATCGCTGCGGCGCTCATGCTCATTGTGGTTTTACCGTCTATTATCATGACGCTGCTTTTCTCCTGGCAATACCGGCAATCCAACAAAAAAGCGAAATACACCCCCGAATGGAGCTCTTCAAAAATACTGGAATGGGCTATCTGGATCGTTCCCGGAATAATTATTGTGATCTTATCCGCTCTGGTGTGGAGAGCCAGTCACAGGCTGGATCCTTTCCGTTCTTTAAAAATATCGACGCCGCCTCTCGTCATTCAGGTTATCTCACTGGACTGGAAATGGCTGTTTATTTATCCAGAGCAAAACATCGCCAGCGTTAATAAAATTGTTTTCCCGGTTGACGTTCCCCTCCATTTTTTTCTGACTTCGGCCACGGTAATGAATTCTTTTTTCATCCCTCAATTGGGAAGCCAAATCATGACAATGCCGGGAATGCAGACGCAACTTCATTTGATAGCCAATGCCCCTGGCGTTTACGCTGGAATATCCTCAAATTTCAGCGGATTTGGCTTTACCGGGATGACTTTTGACGCGATTGCGACGTCCAGCACTGAATTCAGAAACTGGGTCGAAAACGTTCAACATGCTGCCAGAAAGATGGATCAAAATAATTATCGTGAACTGGCAAAACCCAGCGTGAATAATTCCGTCGAATATTTTTCATCGGTACAACCGGATTTATTTAAGGATGTAACGACATCCGCGGAGAGATAATGTTAGGTAAACTCAATCTTTCGGCCATAGATTATCACAATGCCATCATCATGGGTGCATTTGGGGGCATGGTTCTGGCTTTTCTGGCGGTATTAGCGGTGATCACTTATCTTCGCCGGTGGAAATATTTATGGAATGAATGGATGACTTCCGTCGATCATAAGAGAATCGGGGTCATGTACATTGCCGTAGCCATTATTATGGGAATTCGTGGATTTATAGACAGTCTGATGATGCGCTCCCAAATGGTTTTTTCACATGGCGCTGCGCATGGCTATCTGGCGCCCGATCATTATAGTCAGATTTTTACCGGCCATGGCGTTATCATGATATTTTTTATGGCCATGCCTTTTATTATCGGATTAATCAATGTCGCCCTGCCCTTGCAGATTGGCGCTCGCGATGTGGCTTTTCCTGCCATGAATTTAATCAGCCTGTGGCTGTTAATAGCAGCCGTGGTGCTGATGAATATTTCTCTGGGAATCGGCGAATTCGCAAAAACCGGATGGAACGCTTACCCGCCACTCTCGGAACTCCAATACAGTCCTTATGTCGGCGTTGATTATTACATCTGGATTTTACAGATCGCAGGCGCCAGCTCGCTCATGACCGGCATTAATTTTTTGGTGACGATTACCAATTTGCGAGCGCCCGGTATGACATTAATGAAAATGCCGTTGTTCTCCTGGGCTGCATTGGGGACGAGTATTCTGATTATCGGCGCATTTCCGATTCTAACGGTAGATCTCGGTTTACTGGCGCTCGATCGCTACCTGGGAATGCATTTTTTCACGCCTGACGCCGGCGGAAATATGATGACATACGTAAACTGGTTTTGGGCCTGGGGCCATCCGGAAGTTTACATTCTTATTTTGCCGGCTTTCGGAATTTTTTCAGAAGTCGTGTCTGATTTCGCCAATAAACGGTTATTCGGCTATGCTTCCATGGTTTATTCCATTCTGGCAATTATTATTATTTCCTACATCGTCTGGGTACATCACTTTTTTGTTATGGGCGCCGGCGGAACTGTTAACGCCGTATTTGGAATAATGACGATGATTATCGCCGTGCCAACCGGAGTCAAAGTGTTTAACTGGATATTTACCATGTATCGGGGGCGTTTACGATTTGAAACACCGATGTTGTGGACTCTGGGATTTTTACTGACTTTTGTTCTGGGCGGGATGTCCGGCGTTATGCTGGCGATGGCTCCCGCGGATTTTGTGTTACACAACAGTGAATTTTTAATTGCTCATTTCCATAATGTTATCATCTCCGGTACTGTGTTTGGAGCCATGGCTGGATATATATACTGGTTTCCAAAAGCCTTCGGTTTTAAACTCAATGAAAAATTGGGGGTATTGGCTTTCTGGCTGTTTTTTTTCGGATTAATAATTACTTTCGCGCCCTTATATCTCCTTGGTTTTATGGGAATGACTCGCCGGCTCAACCATTATGATAACCCGGCCTGGCAAACGCCGATATGGATCGCAGCCCTTGGCATGGTGATATTCACTATTTCCCTTTTTTTTCTGGTGCTGCAATTAGCGGTGAGCATAATACAGCGCAAAAGAAATCGTGATCACACGGGCGATCCGTGGAATGGCAGAACGCTTGAATGGTCTGTGGCTTCCCCTGCCCCTTTTTATAATTTTGCAGAAATACCCATCGTTACGAGCCGTGATGAATTCTGGAAAAGAAAACAACAGGAAAACGCACCTACGAAACCCATGTATCAGGATTTCCTCATGTCTAAAAACACAGCCGCCGGGTTTTTTATGGGTATATTTAGCATCGCATTTGGGTTCGGCATGATATGGCATATCTGGTGGATGGCTATTTCCGGCGCATTCGCAATTCTCGTCACGGTGGTGGCGCACTTATCCAATGATGATATTTATTATTATGTCACGGCGGATGAAGTGAAAAAAATGGAAGAAGCTCACGCTACGGGCATAATAATTCAGGATTAAATATGTCAGAAAAAATATTACCCGGCATTCCCGCATATTCTATAGATCCTGAGCTTATTAAAATCGCCTCGACAAAAGTTTTTGGTTTCTGGATTTATCTCATGAGCGATTGCGTGTTGTTCGCTACTCTATTTGCTACGTATTTTATGTTGAATTCAGGCCACTCTCCTACTCATGCTCAAAGCAGCCTGTTTCACTTACCCATTATTTTGGTTGAAACTTTCTGCCTGTTAATCAGCTCGTTTACTTTTGGACTGACCATGAATGCTCTGGATCAGGAAAACAAAAAAAACCTGCTGATGTGGATTTTTATAACGTTTATATTAGGTTTAACCTTTGTTGCCCTTGAAATACACGATTTTTATCATTTAATTATTACTGGAAATGGACCCGCCCGGAATGCTTTCTGGTCTTCTTTTTTCACCCTTGTGGGAACACACGGTCTGCATGTTTCTCTGGGTTTAATCTGGATGGCCGTCATGATTGTGCAGATTCTCCGACAAGGTTCAATTCTACTCCCCACCCGCTCCCGGCTGATTTTATTAAGTCTATTCTGGCATTTCCTCGATATCGTCTGGATTTGCATATTTACTTTTGTATATCTTATGGGGTCGCTCTAAATGAAAATAAAAAATAAAGATATTACTGGTTTTTCCGGCAGTGGCGCTAAAACTTATGTCACTGGTTTTGGACTCTCCATCCTCCTAACAGCGATCCCTTTTTTTCTGGTTATGACTTCCGCCATAGCAGGTTCCGCCGCGTTAATAACGATTATTCTTTTTGCCGTTGCTCAAATCATCGTGCATTTGGTTTATTTTCTGCATATGCAACCATCCTCCGGTCAATCGTGGAACTGGTCGGCTTTTATTTATACTCTGATTCTGTTGTGTATAGTGATCGCTGCGTCAATCTGGATCATGAACCATCTGAATCAAAATATGCTGATGGATTAGCAGCAATTCCCTTTTTTAATAGCAAAGTCCCGTCCCGCCAATAATTTTCCTTCCTAATGTCTGTTTGTAATCATCAATGTTTATATCCTCAAAATCATGTGAAGCGGCAAAATTACCGGCCTGACCCTCTATCAATTTTTAATCATTAATTGTACAATAATTGGCAATATATAAAGGGATAAACGGTTAAGATTATTATGAAAAACTACAAAGGCAACAACGACAAAAAATTAACTACCAATGAGTCAGAAATTGAAGTTACTTCTACTCCAGACTTAATTGTTGAATTAATTCAATTAGCTTTTGAAAATGCTAAAAATATATATCAAAGTGAAAACAGGATCCCTTGTACGGAAAGTAAATTGGGAATACCTTTCGATTTTGGCTCCTGGTTACGTTACGAAAAAACACCTAATGAAATGAAAGAAATAAAAATTGCGTTGACTGGCAAAAAGAATATTGAAGAAATAATAAAACAATTAGCTAATATTCTAACGAGCTATGGCAGCTTGTGGGATAGCTCAAGCTATGAGCATCTTTTTAATAACTATTTTTTGTTATGTTTACGACGACAAGACATTGATGCATATCGTAAAATAGTTGGACAGGCGTACGGTATTTGTTTCGTTGTTGGCGCGATTGAACTATACAGAATAGATTCCTGGAAGCCAACAGCAATATTAGAAGAGGGGTTTCAATTAAACACAACAGAGAATCAAAATCAACCAGGCACAAGAAAATGTTTTTATGCAAATATCTGGAATAACTCTACCGGCATTTCTTTCTCAAAAAAACATCTTCCTTGTTACGAAGGTGATAATTTTTATAAGGTAATTCTGCCTAAGAATCATCATTTTTTACTGATTGATATTGGGAATAGTCCAAGGAATCAAACTAAATTAAAAGAAAACTCATCAGAAAGAGAATGGGAAGAAGTAAATTCATTAGACAATATTCCATCTAAATATATCAAATCCTTCCGATTATCAGGGGATTTTAAAGAATACATTAATAAATCATTTTCATCAGATGTTACAATTGGATATATACCTCCTCGAGGATGCTATTAAGATTTTTCGTAACTACTTGCGCCTTAAGGCGGGAAAGACTTTACGCGAATAAAAAAGAATGCACAATCAAAAAAATTAACTGCACTACCGTGACAGTGAGACCATTTTTAATCATTGCTTTAACGTTCTCACTTCCGGCAAAACCCATCGCCGCGAACATATTGGCGCCCGGATACGCAAAGTTGGTGATTCTGGTCGCAAGTAAAATGCTAAATGCAAAAGTAGTTAATGATAATTGCATGGATAAAGCCACCGGCGAAAACATTTCATAGAGCATTTTAATGACGGCGGCGGCAGCTGCGGGCATACCAAATGCACCGGTTATTCCAGTCAGGATAGCAATCATGGGTTTACCGCCCATATGTTCCAAAGGAATAAATAATTGTGTCAAAGCCTTAAATCCCCCTGCACTTTGTACCAGATTTAAAAATGGATCGAGCAGAATAAAGATAAAAAATAAATGCAGATTTTTTTGCATACCCATTAAAATTAAATCAAATATTTTTGAAATTTTTATGCCACTGACCAGGCCGGTGCCGATGGCTAAAAATAACATGACAAAAATCACATACGACGTCTGGGCGTGAGATGCTAAACCGTACACCACACAAGCCAGAAAACCCACTACGAAAAAAATGGTGCTAACGTTTTGACGTTTATTGGGGATAAATTGTCCCTGCTTTTCTTCGTCCGTAAACTGTTCCGCTGCATAAATTTTTTGAAACCGGTCAGACATCACCCAGGAGACCAGAATGGTGACTATCGAAATGGGAATTGCCGCAAATAATAACATATGCGAGTACGTTAATCCGGTAACACCCAATAAGGCAATCACCGGCGGTGTAAAAGGACCGAGAATTAATGCTTCTTCTCCGCTGGCCTGCATAAGGACCGCAAGACCAGGCCGTGTTAAACGCACGCTGCCGGCAATAGGACGCAAAATTGGCGCCAGAATCGCCAGACCTCCCGCTAATGTTCCCAGCACTCCCACTATCACCAGAGAAGAAACCACGATCCCTATTTTGACTCGCCGCAGAGTGTTAATGCCAATGCCATAAACAATTTTATGCACTAAATTATGGCTGACGTTGCTTTCGGTTAAGACTTCTCCTAATCCACGTCCAAGCATGATAATAAAACCGACCAGCGCCAGAAATGATTTTAGGGCGTTCTCCATTACTTCACCCATTTGCAAGGGCGTGGAACGATTAAAGACAAATCCTAACCCGACACAAATAGCGGTTGCTACAAGCGGGTCAACGTTTCGAAAAACCAAAACGGCATACAGCACAATCAGCGACAAGCTTGCCAGTGACCACCAGAAAGCGGGATCGTAATGCATTATCTTATCTCGGTTTTCAATGTAAATCCCTCGGTAAATCCCTGAATTCCTAGTCCAGGCTGGTCGGATAATACAATTTCATTGCCAAGTAATTGTGCTCCGTGAATGACGGGATTATTTTTTATTAATCCGATAGGATCCAAATCGGCAAATAAAATATCCGGCTTACTGACGGCAAAACTGGCCATCGCAGCAACTCCAACCGGTGATTCGAGCATGCAACCCACCATACAATTAATTAGGGCGCTACTCGCAATATGATATATTGCATTAGCGTTATAAATTCCACCGGACTTCATGAGTTTAATATTGATGCCATCGCTCGCATTTATTTTGGCAATCGCCAACGCATCCGCCGGAGAAAAACAGGACTCATCTGCCATAATAAAACTATCAACGCTATCACGGATAAATTTTAAATTAGTTAAATCACTGGCTTTCACGGGTTGTTCCACTACTGAAACATTCAAATTTTGTTTTTCGATAGTTTTCACGACCTGGATGGCGCTCTTGGCATTCCAACCCTGGTTTGCGTCTATTAAAATTTTAATTTTATCACCTACCGCTTTTCTAATGGTTTTAATGCGTTCAACATCTTCTAAAGGGTTCAGCCCCACTTTTAGTTTGATAACTTCAAAACCCTGGTTAGCCAATAATTTAGCATCTTCCGCCATAGCGTTGGGATCTTTAAGACTTATAGTGACGCAGGTTTTAATTTTATTCACCGCGCCACCCAGTAATTTATACAAAGGTAGATGGCAATACTGCGCAAAAAGATCGTGTAGAGCAATATCTACTGCCGCTTTGGCCGACGTATTCTTTTTTAAGGAGGTCTCCACTTCATGTAATAACTGATTGAAATTATCAATGCGCTGTCCGATTAATTTGGGGGCAATGAGCGTTTCAATGACATTGACAATCGATGTCAGGCTTTCGCCGGTAATGGCCGGTGTGGCCGCTGCTGATCCATACCCTATCGCGCCATTATCCGCTGTGATCATCACCACTACGTCTTCAACGTATTCGGTACGCCGGACTGCGGTGATAAAAGGCCGAATAAGCGGAATTTTCAGGGTGCCGAGCGTTATTGAGACAATTTGCATTTTTTATCCCTAAATATTCAGGCAGATATCTCAGGTTAATTATAGGCTAGTTCTCATAAAAAGTACGCAAAGATGCTGGATTTGGGTTTTTTTTCCTTTCTTCATTAATATCATTAAAAAAGGAAGGCTGAACATTTGGGGTAGAAGTTGATTTCGTGCGTTGTATGCTATTAAATCCCGGGTCGCCTAAATATTGAATTATGATCTCTAATACATCCAAAGGCAGAGTATTAGACACAGACGAGTTGATGATTTCTAATGCCTTTTGTGTAGTAAAAAACGCAGCAATAAATTGGTTGGCAGTGATGATCCGCGGTTCAGAAAACCCTATTTCTTGCCAGGCTTGTCGATTTTCTTTCACGTAATTGCTCCGAAATTTTATGTAAGCGCCGTAAGCACATATTTCACAAAAGAAAACAGCAATACTTGTAAAAATTAGGGGTGTGGTAGCGTCAAATAATTTTTTTCGTTCGCGGATTTCATTTTCAATTGAATCGCCAAAACTCTCAATTCCAATTTCTTGCAGGGACGTATTTGTTTGGGTCAGTAAAGGTTGTTTGGCTTCTTTAAGTGGGTCAATTTTAATTTCAAGTTCGGTTGTCGAGAGATTTTCGGGAGACGGCAAAATTTGCCTGGCTTCGGATCTGAAAAACCTGCTAAAAAAGTAGTTCCGTTTCATTATTTTATTTTCTCGCATTAGCCTTTATTGAAGATTTCAATGTAATCACGTTGCGATAATATCCATCGCTGACCCCCTATTTTAACATGCTTTGAGGCTGCTATTCCGGCAAAACTGACACTGCGGGTCGCGCTGGAAATTAAATTCTTTAAAATGCATGTCGAGAACTTCGACCGTTAATAAACGGTTTGTTAAGGGATTGCCGATTTTCAAAATCCATTTGAGAATTTCTGTTGCCTGGATTGAACCTAATATTCCCGGCAGAACACCTAACACTCCCCCCTGTCCGCAATTGAGTAACGAATTAGTTTGTAAAGATGGCTGCGGGAATAAGCATCGATAACACGGACCATATTCCCCCGAAAATCCCACACACTGACCGGAAAATTTAGAAATACTGGCTGAAATAAACGGCTTTTTTTCAGCAAAACAACTGTCATTAATTAAATAACGGGTTTTAAAATTATCCGAGCAGTCAGCGATCACATCATACTGGGCGATAAGTTCCGCAGCATTATCAGCCTGCAATCCGTGCGGATGCAGTATTATCCGGGCATCCGGATTCAACAGATTTAATTGTTCTTTGGCAATCCTGATTTTTTTTCGCCGATATGACACGTTTGATACAGGATTTGCCGATGTAAATTGTCGAGCTGAATGGTATCCGAATCAGCAATGCCCAACACCCCTACTCCGGCGGCAGCTAAATACAATAATAACGGCGAACCCAAACCTCCTGCTCCAACACACAATACCCGCGCCTCCGATAGCCGGATTTGACCTGCCAAACCCACATTTTCAAGTTGAATATGTTTGGCATACCGGGCCAATTCATGATGAGCCATTAATCATCTCTAACATGGCGCGAACAACTGACGCTGGTTCCGCGGCTTCAGTGATGGCAGAGATCATCGCCACACCGCTAATACCGGTGGCTAAAACCGTGGGTAATCTCTCCAGATTAATTCCACCGATGGCGACAACCGGTAAATTTATAATCTCCCGCCATTGACGCAAATTTTCAGAACCCTGCGGCATAAAAGGCATGACTTTACTGGTGGTGGCAAATATAGGTCCATAAGCAATATAAGAAGGCCGGCAGGCGGCCGCTCGGGCTATTTCATAATGGCTATGAGTGCTAATACCTAAACGTAATCCGGCTCGGCGAATTTTTTCCAGGTCCGCGGTTTCGAGATCATTCTGTCCCAAATGCACGCCATAAGCGCCGAACTCTATCGCCTGCTGCCAGTGATCATTGATAAAAAGCCGTGTTTTATATTTTCTTGATAAAGCAACGGCATGATTAATTTCAGCCGCTAACGCGCTGCCCTGAAATCCTTAATACGTAACTGGATAGTGCTGATGGGCAGGGATAATAATTTTTCAAGCCAATGGGCACGATTAACCACGGGATAAAGCCCTAAAGGAGTTGTTCCACAATCTAAAAACTTTTCTGCTATTTCAGTAATATGCCGCGATGAAACCCACGGCAAATCTGTGGGCTGGAACTGAGCCTGCGCATGCGCGAGATAAGCCATACCCAGTCCGGCATCATAAGCTAAACGAATAGAACGGTTTACAGTCATCTTTGCTTTAACAAGAGCGTCCCTTAAAGTAAGACCATTTGCCACACTACCGGCAATTGCCGCCGATAACGTGCAACCTGTGCCGTGATAATTTTTTTCCGCGCGCTTCGAGCATAACCAGAAAGACTCGAAACCATCACTCCAATAATCCTGACTCAATAAACTCTGGGAAAAATGACCACCTTTTATTAAAACACTTCTGACGCCCAGTTTCAGAATGTCTTTAGCCGCTTGCAGAATATCATTAGAGGACAAAATGCGGCGATTCAGCAGAGATTCCGCTTCAGGAATATTGGGTGTGAGTAAATCAATCCGCGGGAACAATGATTTTAACGCTGCCAGATAATCGCCATCGCCGGATGAAAACAACGGTGTTCCGGAACTGGAATATAATAGAGGATCGTGGATGACCGTTCCGGAAAAATCGCGCAGGAAAACAGCCAGTTTTTCTATAATTTCTGAATTTCCCAGCATACCCAGTTTAATGGCCCGAGCGGTCATGTCTTTACTGAGAGCCCGGATTTGCGAAAATACCTGTTCTGGAGACAAATAATAAACTTCTTTCACTTCCTGACTGTTTTGCGCGGTAATGGCGGTAATGATTGAACAACCATGAACGCCCATATTTTGAAAAGTATGTAAATCTGCCTGAATTCCAGCTCCGCCGCTGCAATCCGATCCGGCAATGGTCCATGCAATATCCCGCATATTCATTTTTCCAGCCAAAAAGGTGTATCCAGCAAAGGAGTGCTGGGCCGGGCGAGGTTACGTTCTGGAATCAGACCCGCTTCATAACCTTCGCGTCCGGCTCGCACCGCATCACGAAAAGCCAGCGCCATCCGGACCGGATCTATAGCCAATGACACTGCGGAATTTAATAACACGCCGTCAAATCCCAGTTCCATCACCTGGGCCGCGTGCGAAGGTTTGCCAATGCCGGCGTCAATGATTAAAGTCACCTGCGGCAAACGCAATCTTAAAGTCTCAAGGGCATAAACATTTAAAAGGCCTTTGCCGGTCCCTATCGGCGAACCCCAAGGCATTAAAATACGACAACCGCTGTCCACTAACTTTTGGCATAACACCAGATCATCGGTGCAATAAGGGAAAACTTCAAAGCCTTCTTTGACAGAGTATTTTGGCAGCCTGTAATAATTCAAAGGGATCCGGCTGTAAATTATAATCATCTCCGAATACTTCAAGCTTAATCCAGTGGGTGTCAAATAATTCTCGCGCCATCTGTGCACAAGTGATGGCTTCTTTGGCGCTGCGGCAGCCCGCGGTATTAGGTAATAAATTCGCATTTATTTTTTTAATATAATCCCAAAAAACGCCACCGCCCTGAATATCCGGAGATTGTCGCCGCAATGCGACCGTGATCACTTGAGACTCCGCAGTCAATATCGCTTCCTGCATAAGCTGTAAACCAGGATAGTGCGCGGTTCCCAATATTAACCGGCTATTTAAAGTTTTTTCGGCCAGTCGCCACATAACGTTATCCTCCCTGCATCGGAAAAATAATCTCAATCACATCATCGGCTTTCAATGCTACGCTGCCATATTGAGAGCCGGAAATAAATTCTTGATTAACCAGTACCGCGTAACCGCCAACGCCGTAACCATGCGTGTGCAATAATTTTTCCAGATTAGTCTCCTGATCAATGGCGACAGACTGATCGTTCAGTTGAATTAATATCATAGCGGACTCCAGAATTGTGGATACTGCACCGCAGAGACACCACCCAGAAGATAGCGCTCGCAATCGACGGCAAGCGCAGGTGCTAATAAAAAACCATGTCGTGATAATCCATTGATGGCTACCAGACCATCCTGAAATTTAATTTGAGGAGAATAATCAGTTAAAGTTGGCCGACAGTGCGCGGCGGTTTTAATGATACAGGCCTCTCCAAATCCGCTGTGCAGGTAATAAGCTGCGGATAAAAGCTCTAATGCGCTGCGCACTGTGACAGGCCGGTTATCCTCTGATTCAATTTCGCTGGCGCCGATAATATAAATTTGATCAGGACGGGGCACGATATAAGTATTGTAACGCGGATGCAATAATCGAACCGGACGCTGGATATTCACTTCCGGCGCGTGTAACCAAATAAGTTCTCCCCGTACGCCGCGCAGATTTTGAAAAAAATCTTTTCCTCCGGTTCCCCGGCAATCAAATACCAAATCAAAGGTATGGCTCTCATTGTCCAAAATCACTTTCCGGCTTTGCAGCTTTTTTACCATCCTGTTCTCATGCCACTGGATGCCCTGCGATTTTAAATAAATCCCTAATGATGACAGTAGATTCTGGCTGTCTAATTGGCCCTCATCGGGAAAATAAAACCCTGAATTAAATTTTATTAATTCCGGCTCACAGGCAGTGAATGTTTCGGCAGACAATTCCCGATAAAATTTTTTATGGAGTGATTTTTTATCAATAAGATTAATAAACCGCTTTAATTCAGGCTGATCTTGAGGATGCGCTAATACAATTGTGCCTTGCCGCCGGAAATATATCGGGGAAGATAATTCCGATAAAATTTTCGGCCAATGGCTGTTTATGGATTCCGTACCCATCGTCGCTAACGTGATATCCGACTTTTCTAACTCGGTTATCGGAGTTAACAGTCCCGCGGCGGTCATGCTACAGTTTTCCGCGGAATTTTCGGCGATACGGTCAAACAGGCTGACCCGGAATCCTTTTCTTACCAGATTAAATGCTAATACCCGCCCCATTACCCCGGCCCCGGCAATGCCTATTTGCATGGTCATTGATTTATTTCCTGAGTGATTTTCATGGAGCAAAAATCTGGACCGCACATCGAGCAAAAGTGCGCGGATTTCGCCGATTTTTTGGGTAAAGATTCATCGTGAAATTTTCTGGCGGTATCCGGGTCTAGAGATAAATTAAATTGGTCCTGCCAGCGAAATTCAAAACGTGCCGCAGAAAGGGTATCATCCCAGCAGTGTGCCGAAGGATGCCCCTTCGCAAGATCCGCTGCATGCGCAGCAATTTTATAGGCGATAACGCCCTGTTTAACGTCTTCTTTATTCGGTAATCCCAGATGTTCTTTGGGAGTGACATAACATAAAACCGCCGTACCATACCAACCCATTATCGCAGCGCCGATGGCGCTGGTAATATGATCATAACCGGGAGCAATATCCGTGGTGAGCGGACCGAGTACATAAAACGGCGCCTCATGGCAATATTCCAGCTGTTTATCCATATTTTCTTTGAGCAGATGCATGGGAATATGTCCTGGTCCTTCAATCATGACTTGCACCTCGTGCCGCCACGCAATCTGTGTGAGTTCACCCAACGTTTTCAATTCTGCAAATTGGGCTGCATCGTTAGCATCCGCGGTACAACCGGGACGCAAACCATCGCCCAAAGAAAAGCTGACATCGTAACTGCGCATGATTTCGCAGATTTCTTCAAAATGGGTATACAGGAAATTTTCCTGCTGATGGATAGTACACCATCGGGCCATAATGGATCCGCCCCGAGATACAATACCCGTGATACGTTTGGCGGTAAGAGCCACATAGTTTAGCAATACACCGGCGTGAATGGTAAAATAATCAACTCCCTGATCGGCCTGCTCAATCAGTGTGTCGCGAAATACCGGCCAGTTTAAATCCGCAATAGAACCGCCTGTTTTTTCCAAAGCCTGATAAATAGGAACTGTGCCGATCGGCACAGGCGAATTTCGAATAATAAAATTGCGTGTTTCATGGATATTTTTTCCTGTGGAAAGATCCATCACCATATCGGCTCCCCATCGTATCGCCCAGATTAATTTTTCCAGTTCATCGGGGATAGACGATTTGAGCGCTGAATTCCCTATATTCGCGTTGATCTTAACCAGAAATTTACGGCCAACGACCATAGGCTCCAGTTCAGGGTGATTAATATTGGATGGAATGATCGCCCGGCCACTCGCTATTTCCTGGCGCACAAATTCAGGCGTGATGAGCTTATTTGCATCCAAATTTTGATTTTCCCGAATGGCGGCAAATTCCATTTCCGGTGTAATAATTCCCTGTTTCGCATAAGATAATTGTGTGCTGGCCGTCTTTCTCGATGGCCACCATTGCTTGCGTAATTCCGGTAAACCGCTGCCGGCATTCCATGTGCTCTCTGTATCTGTGTAAATGCCGGAAGTATCGTAAACTGCGAATTTCCGTTGATTGCTTAACTGAATTTCCCGCATAGGCACGCGGAGAAAAGGATATTGCTGTCCGGGAATATATATTTTCTTGGAACCAGTGAATGGATGGTTTTGCATCGGGCGCTCCTGTCTAAAAAATTAAAGGCCAGGAACAAGCACGATCGATAAAATGACACACCACTTTCCTACGCAGGTCCTAGCCTATTCAGGTTCAAAGGGTCGGGCTTGCGCCCTCTCAGCCTTACGGCACCCCTAGTAGTTTCGGACGGATTTGAACATATTTCTATGCCGCCGTCAAGAGAATTTTCTTCCTTTTTTTGAGTCCGACCGGCTAACGCATAAAACCGCGAAACCAAAAATGATCACGGAAAATACCGCCATGACGGCAAAGTCCACACCAAACGGGATATACCCGGCGCCCCCGCCAAACGTGCCACACCATGATAAGAGGGTCATGCCGGCTAAATAAGGGAGCATCCACCAGGAAACCCGCCATTGTTTAGCCCATATATTATTCCTGGTCCGTATACAATGAAAAATAAAGAATAGCAGACCAATCGCCATGGCAATCATCATCCTGTAAACCGTATGCCAGCCTGTCCAGAACACCAAAAGATTACAGGCGTAAAACGCGAACAAGGCGATAAAATTCACACAAGGCAAGCGAAACGGCCGTGGATGGTCCGAATGGGTTTTGCGCAAGGCGACCAATGCGATCGGCCCTATAATGTAAGTGAGGATAAAGCAGGAAACAACGAATCCCACTAAACTTTGCCAGCCCGGAAAAGGTAAAAATAGGATCAGCCCTACGACGTAATTAACCCCAATCGCCCGCACAGGCACCCCTTGGGGAGTTAATTTTTCCAAAAACTTCGGAAAAAATCCGATCTTACTCAATCCATAATTGACGCGGGCAGTGGCTCCGGTAAAGATAACACCGGTGCCGAAAGGGGAAATAATGGCGTCTGCATAAAGAATAACGACAAACCATGCCAATCCCAAAGCAGTAAAAATACCCGCGAACGGCCCACTATCACCCGGGAAATGCAATTTATCCCAACCACCAACGAGAAAGCCAGGATTTACGGCGCCGACGAAAGCAAATTGCACTATCGTATAAAGTATTGCGCAAAAAGTGATGGCGCCGATCAACGCCAAGGGGATATGCCTTTGCGGATTTTTGGTTTCCGCCGCCAACTGCAGGATATTATTGGCGCCAATTAAAGAATAAACGATACCGCCGAGAGGCAATGCCGCTAAAATGCCATGCCAGCCAAAAGGCGCGAAACCACCGCTTTGCGCGGCATGAAAATTGGACGTATGAAAATCGATGCAAATAAGCAATGCCGCCGTGACAATCGGCATGATCAATTTAACCAGGGTAATCACGTTATTGGAACGGCTAAAAAATTTCGCGCTGTAATAATTGAGGGCGCACATCACCAGCATGACCACCGCGCTGGCCATCATGCCGCGATGAGTCAGCACTGTCGTATTATTGAGTTTAGTGACCAGGCCGGGAATATAGTTGGCCGCATACTGGATAACCGCCATGGTTTCCACCGGCGCGACGGTAACGCTGGAAATCCACACCATCCAGCCCACCATAAAGCTGATCAGCGGTCCGTGGCTATATTGCGCCACCTGCACCATACTACCGGCGACCGGAAACGCGCTGCCCAGTTCAGCGAAGGTCAGCGCAATCACAATCATGAGTACACCGCCCAAAATCCACGATACAATCGCGGCGGGGCCGGCGATCTGTGCGGCATATAAGGGGCCAAATAACCAGCCTGAGCCGATAATGCCACCAATACCCACTAATAATAAACTCCATAAACCAATGTCACGTTTAAATTGCATAAAACACCTCGAAAAATAATTTTTGGAAAAAAGGATAATCGCGTTAAGCGCGGCGATAATTATAAGGTGTTTTGCAGTCGTCAGGATGAGTAGCAGGGAGGAGGAAATCGTCAGGAACGAGTAATGATTTAAGCTGGTAGGACTTTCTTTACTATTTTTTTGATTATGCTGAATCATTTTAATTCTCTCAAAATTCCGGCAATTTTTTGATAGTACCATTTGTAAATATTCTTGTCAAGATATTTTTCACAGATATTTTTCACAAAAAAAAGGGAAAAATCCATGTGAGCAGACCCCTTTTTCATTGATTAAGAGTTACGTTATCGAATAAGAAACAGGATTGATTAAAGTAATCATTTTCGATTCTCTATTAGCTTTCATTTCAGGCCGCATCCAATCTGTTCGTTCGAAAAAAGATTTGTATTCACCGGCTTCAATTTGACTCGTTGGCGTACTTGAGCGACGAGATATTACGCCAGAGTCAGAAGAAACCATCTCAATGTTGGAATTTATGCTTGGCTGACTGGCGTTCAAGCTAATGGCTTGAATTAAATTTTTACTTTCAGTTCTAAAATTTTTTGCCTCCGGGGGCAGTCGCTGAGTCTGAATGCTTTCTCTACATAAAAAATTCGGAATCACAGTAAATAGCTTTGCTGCATAGTAGGAAATGGCGGTTTTAATTAATAAACTGTCATCAAGATATTCGGGTTGGGCGGCTAATAAACCTATTGTTATGCCTAACAAGGTCAAATCAACGATACTTCTAATATGTAAATCATTAGGATTATGGAAGAGAGCATAGAAGATTTCACCCTTGAATAACTGACGAAGCTGCAACCTGGCAGAGCTATCAAAATAGATAGAATTCCATTTGAGTAAATGACCATTGACACGGGTAGGTTGAATGTATTTTCTTTTAGCTGGGTTAGCAATTAAATCCAAATTATGACAGATATCTTGAGCCGCCTCCCGGTAATTTTTATAAAATTTGGGAATAGCATCCAGTTGGGCGTATAGAGCCAATATGCCTGAGAGAATTGGACCCGCAGAAATCAAAATACCGGCCTTTTTGCTCATTCTTATCAGGTCGGCAATGCTGTTAGTTGTGCTTAGATACAAAAAACGCGTGGTTATATAGCTTAAATTTAAGGACATCATTGTTGTGACCACTATAATGCCTATTATCAGTAAGAGAGTGGCTTTTCGAACAATACCGCTATGATTCATTAAATTAAATAAGGGGTGAGACGGAGGGTTCAGATATTCTCGTTCGGAATCAGCTAAAACATCAATTATTTTGAGTAATTCTTTTAAATGATTTTCAGCGATGAAAGTTTCCGGATTTACAAAAATAGCCTTCAGTATTTCACCATCACTCTCTCTTGAAGTGCGCCTCAACTTGACCCAATTATCCACATCCCAATTGATAGAACCATAATGATCAAGGTCGTAAAACCATTGGCCGGTAACGCCTTTGGGATTAATCACATTATAGAGTAAACGAGCAAATTTTTGAATGCGTTGCCGTTCTGTAAGATTTAAATCTTCACGAATCCGCCTGGAATCCTGCTCTTCAGTGAAGAGGCTCGAACCTCAGCCATGTCTAAAAATAATTGAACTAACTGTGGTGGACGCCTGTCGAGACTAAAAATAAAAGAATAAATAAAAGCGCCGGCAGGGACGATATAACCAGCTAAAGATTCCAACTCCGGAGCAACGTTCTCAAAAACATCTCCTACGACACAAACTCCTAAGACGCCTGCACTGACAGTCACCAAACCGAGAAGGGCTAGTATATTAGTGGTGATATCTAAGGCTTTTTCGGTATATTTTTTGGGAGGATCGCTCCACGCGCTTAAAAGCGGTTCAATTTCTCCGGATAAATAGTGAGAAAGCCTTCTGCATTGGCAAGTCAGACAACCCCATAACGCGGCAGTCCACATATTCATGGCGCGAGGCGTCCGTTCTATCAGGCCAGCTTCATTGAAATCTTGATTTCCCCTTTCAATAAAATCACTGTTCGAGTGAGTAAGAGAAGGAGTGGACGATCTGGATTGATCCATATCCTCCACTAATGAGTTTACCGAACTTTTTCTGCTCATTGTGTTTCTCCCAAATCGTTTCTAAACTGCGGTTAGTTTACATTTTCTCTGTACCCAAAACTACTGCGTGGCAAAAATTATAATACTTAAATACTGCGACGTTTATCTAAATATAACCATCTGGTTCATATCCACAGAGGCTTATGGGCTTTTCCAGAGAAATTTGACCCATTGCAATTGCCGGAATATTTAACCATGCCTTTTCCGGGTTATATTTCGCTGCAAACCGCACTGTATCATCACGGCATGATTTCTCAATTACCGACGATAATTTATGCCGTCTCATTAGCCAGGGCAAAAGTATTTTCAACACCACCGGGCGAAGTATCCATCCATCACCTGGAAGAAAATTTTTTCTTTGGTTTTAAATTATTACCCGGAACTCTCATCAAAATGGCCACACCTGAAAAAGCGCTTATTGATATTATTTATTTAAGCGCCGCAAAAAGTCGCCTGTTTCGCTCTTTACCCGAAGTCGAATTACCGAAGGATTTTAATTTAAACGTTGCTCAATCTATTATTTCCCGTATATCTTCTTCCCGCCGTCGCGTTATGGTCGAAAACCGCTTTGAAAAATTTATGGTCTGACCTGGCCGGAACCCCGGACCTGATATTTGAATGTAGTGAGTTGTTCAACACCCACGGGGCCGCGGGCGTGCAGCTTGCCGGTGGCAATGCCAATTTCGGCGCCCATGCCGAATTCGCCGCCGTCGGCGAATTGGGTGGATGCGTTGTGCATGACTATCGCGCTGTCCACTTCCCGCAAAAATTTTTCCGCAGCCGCAGTATCCTGCGTGATAATCGCTTCAGTATGCTGGGTGCCATGTGCGGCAATATGGGCGATCGCTTCGTCAATATTCTCAACTATTTTCACGGCGATGATGGCGTCGAGGAACTCCGTGTCCCAATCAGCATCAACGGCTGTCTTGACTGCCGGAAATAATGCCTTCACTTCCTGATCACCCCGAATTTCACATTGCGCCTGAGTCAACGCGGTAATTAGCTGCGGTAAAATAGTTGATGCCGCAGCGCGATCAATTAACAGCGTTTCGGTAGAGCCGCAAATGCCCGTACGGCGCATTTTCGCGTTGAGCAATACCGCTTTCGCCATTTCGACATCGGCGGCGGCCTGCACGTAGGTGTGGCAGTTTCCGGCCAAATGCTGGAAAAGAGGCACCCGCGAAACACGCCGGGCGTATTCGATCAGGGCGGGGCCGCCGCGGGGAACGATCACGTCGATATAACGATCCAGTTGCAGTAATTCATCAATGGCCGCGCGATCTGCTGTGGGCACCATCTGTACACCGGCAGCCGGCAGCCCGGCAGTGATAATTCCCGCCTCTATACAATTCATTAAAGACTGAGCTGTGGCAAAACTCTCGGAGCCTCCGCGTAAAATAACGGCATTACCCGCTTTTAAACACAGCGCCGCCGCATCAATGGTAACGTTAGGTCTCGATTCGTAAATAACGCCGACAACTCCCAGAGGCATGGAAACCCGGGAAATTTGCAGACCATTAGGCCGCGTCCATTGCGCTAAAATCCTGCCGACCGGATCGGGCAAACCCGCCACCACCTGTAGACCGTCGATCATCGCTTTCACACCTTTGGCTCCCAGTGACAAACGTTCCAGAAACGCCGCCGGTCTGCCCTGCTGCTGGGCTTTCTCGACGTCCGTCTGGTTAACCGCGAGAATATGCGCCTGATTTTTTAATAACGAGTGAGCGATTTCCTGTAAGGCCCGGTTCTTTTGCGCAGACGAGGTATTTGCCAGAACGCGGCCAGCCGCTCTCGCCGATCGCCCTAATTTTTCCATCTCTTCCTTCATTCCAGGACCACCAGATCATCGCGATGGATGATTTCATCATTTCCGAGGTAACCAAGGATTTGTTCAAAGTCACTACTGCGGCGCCCCATAATCATTCGTAATTCATGAGCGTGGTAGTTGCACAGACCGCGAGCAATTTCGTGATTTTGCCCGGTGATAATTCGCACCGGATCGCCTTTGCGAAACTCACCATCTACCCACACTACTCCTGCCGACAATAAACTTTTGCCTTCCCGTAATGCACGAGCGGCGCCGTCATCAATGGTGATAGTGCCATAGGGTTGTAAATGTTGCGCCAGCCAGTTTTTTCGGGCTTTTCGCGGCGAAATATGTGGCAAAAACCAGGTGCGGCGACCTTCGGACTCAAGTTGAGCCAAGGGTTTTTCGGTATTTCCTTTGCAAATCACCATACTGCAGCCGCACGCCATCACCAGGCGGGCTGCGGCCAGTTTGGTCTTCATGCCGCCCGAGCCGTATCCGCTGCCGACTCCCCCACCCATCGCGTCAATGTCGGCAGTCAGTTCCTGAACCTCGGGGATAAATTTTGCCGCGGGATCCCGGCGGGGATCGGCCGTGTATAAGCCATCAATGTCTGATAACAGTACCAATACATCCGCAGCGGCCATCTGGGCAACGCGGGCGGACAGGCGGTCATTGTCGCCATAGCGAATTTCTGATGTCGCTACGGTGTCGTTTTCATTGATAATGGGTATCACTTTTAAACGCAATAAAGTTTCGAGAGTATTATGCGCGTTGAGGTAACGTTGACGATTTTCGCTGTCTTCCAGAGTTAATAATATTTGAGCGACAGCGATTCCATGTTCCGCCATGACTTCCTGATAGGCATGCGCCAGCTGGATCTGGCCTACCGCCGCAGCGGCCTGCTTTTCTTCGAGTTGAAACGGTGAGGAGCCTAAATCAAGTTGACGGCGGCCAATGGCGACGGAACCCGAAGAAACCAGAATAATTTCCTTATCCTGCCGCCAGAGACCGGCAATTTCCGCGGCGACACGTGTTAACCATGGCCGGTGCACTTTCCCCGATTGTTCGTCCACCAGCAATGAAGAACCAATTTTAACGACAATACGTTTTGCTTTTTGCCAATGTTCGTTCACTAAAAAAGTCCCTGGCAAAGGGTTGATAAGGCGCCAGGGAAAATCCCTAATAATAATATGGCGATGCCATTAACCGTAATCGCCAGTTTTGTGTCCTGAGGACAAACAATTAACTCGGCCTCCAGCGGTTGGTCGAAATACATGACTTTAACGACTCGAATATAGTAATAAGCTCCGATAATGGAAAAGATTAAAGCGAGCACGGCAACCCAGGTTAAGTGAGCACCCACCAGTGCATTTAAAACGGCTAATTTTGCGATAAATCCCACCAGCGGTGGCACCCCCGCCATGGAAAACATCAGAATCAGCAACATAAACGCCAGCCAGGGGCTGCGCTGATTAAGACCGGCGTAATCTTCTATATCGTTGGCTTCAAAGCCTGCGCGACTCATTAATGTCACCATACCGAAGGCGCCCAGACTCATCAGACTGTAAGTGATAACATAAAAAATGGCGGCGCTGTTACCGGATTCATTGCCACAAGCTAAACCTAATAACATAAATCCCATGTGAGAAATCGATGAGTACGCCAACATTCGTTTGATATTACTTTGCACAATGGCGACAATGTTACCCAGAGCGATCGACAATAAGGCTATCACCAATAATATTTGTTGCCATTCTCCGATCAGGCCAGGCAAACCGATCGCTAAAATACGTACAAACAAAGCGAAACCGGCTATTTTTGGAGCGGCGCTGATCAGCAAAGTCACTGACGTCGGCGCTCCGTCATAAACGTCAGGCACCCACATGTGGAAAGGCACCGCACCGACTTTAAAGGCCATGCCGGCAATAATGAATACTAATGCGAAAATCAGCATGATGTTGTGCAATCCGTTAAGTTGCCCCACGGCGTGAGCAATGATGCTCAGGTCGAGACTGCCGGTGGCGCCGAATAATATTGAAATGCCATACAGCAACATTCCGGAAGCCATACCGCCGACGACAAAATATTTCATGGCGGCTTCCACACAACGCATCTTTGCCCGTTGCAACGCCACCAGAGCATATAACGGTAATGACAGTAATTCCAAAGCCAGATACAGGGTGAGTAAATTATAAGCGGATATCAGCGCCAGCATGCCGATAGTTGATAACAGCGCTAACACATGAAATTCATTGTTGAGAATATGGCGCTCCTGATTGTAATTTCGGGAATATAAAAACACGACGAAGGAAATTAAATACACAAATAATTTCAGCACGACGGCAAAATGGTCAAGGACATAACTGTGGTTGAACGAAAACGTAGCGACATTTCCTAATGCCGAGTAACAATACAAGGTTAAAATGGCGGCGATAATCAAACTCAGCTGTACCAGATAATAAGCCAGCTGTTTATGGCGGGGAGCAAAAACACCCGCTAATAAAACCACTGCGACCATCACCGTTAAAAATAATTCAGGCAAAATAGGCAATAAATCTGAAAATGTCATAAAGGTCTACCTCTATAAACGGGATTGTGCAGTTAATTCAACGAGATGACTTGCGGAAGCGTGAACCACATTTAATAATACGCCCGGGAATATCCCTATTAACAAAATAAAAACCGCCAGTACGGCAAATACCAGGATATTCACGCTACCGATGTCACGCAATTGACGCACGTCTTCATTGGCGGCTTCTCCATAAAATACCCGCCGATACATCCATAAACTATAAGCGGCGCCGGTAATTAAGGTGGAGGCAGCGAAAAATGTTACCCAAAAGCCAGCCTGGAAGGAACTGGTGATCACTAAAAATTCACCGACGAATCCTGAAGTGCCCGGCAATCCGACGTTAGCCATGACGAACAGCATAAAAAAGGCGGCAAAAATGGGCATGGTATTGGCGACCCCGCCAAAATCTTTCAACGCACGTGTATGCATTTGCTCGTATAAAGCGCCAAAAGCAAGGAAGAGCGCGCCGGAACCAAAAGCGTGAGCGATCATCTGCACGACCGCACCCTCTATCGGCAAAACCGCTGCGTGCTGGCTCATGGTCTTTTCAACGATGATAAATGGTAAAAAGCAACCCAAGGTAACAAAACCCATGTGTGCCACGGAGGAATAAGCAATCAGGCGTTTCATGTCCACCTGTGCGATGGCCACCAATCCAATATATAGAATGGCCACCAGGGATAATACCACCATCACCCATTCCAGGGTGCGGCAGGCATCGGGGACAATCGGCAGCGTGAATCGCAGAAATCCATATCCTCCCAGCTTTAACATCAAAGCCGCAAGGATAACGGACCCGCCAGCCGGCGCTTCGGTGTGCGCATGTGGCAACCAGGTGTGAAAAGGAAACATCGGCACTTTAATGGCAAAGCCAAGGAAAAACCCGATAAATATTAATATCTGTGCGGTCAAAGCTATTTTTAGAAAATAAAAATCGGTAATCAGGAAACTGCCTGCCTGAAACCGCAAGTACAATAAGGCGACCAGCAGTAACGCGGAACCAAAAAAAGTATAAAGAAAAAATTTAATGGCCGCGTAAGAACGGTTGTGTGAACCCCATATTCCTATGCTTAAGTACATGGGAATCAAGGTGCCTTCCCAAAAGAAATAAAACAACATGGAATCCGCCGCCGCGAAAACTCCGACCATCATGCCTTGCATGACGAGAAATGTGGCTAAATACTGAGAGACCTTTTGATGGACCATTGTCCACGACGCCAACACGATCAATAAGGTAGTCAGGCAGGTCAGGATCACCAGCGGCAGGGAAATACCATCAATGCCTAAATCGTAATTAATTTTCAGGCTGGGAATCCAGTTCAAATGTTCGCTAAATTGCAAAGAAGCAGTGCCCGTATCGAAATGGCCATAGAGCGGGATGCACAAAACGAGACTGATCACCATGACCAGCAAAGCAATATAACGGGCTAAATTCGCACGCTGTTCATTGCATAGCAGCACCAACACGGCTCCCAAAACCGGTAACCAGATTAAATAACTTAAAATCGGCATACTTCTCCGTGAGGGTTTAAAATAAAAACCAGCATAAAAACGCTAGCAAACCCAACATCATGACAAATGCATAATGATATAAATACCCTGTTTGCAGACGCCGTAAACGTTGCGAGACACGCGATATGATGTGGCCGGAGCCATCTACCATGACGGCATCAATCACTTTTCGATCTGTCCAGCGATAAAAGAATTCACTCAAGCCTCGCACCAAAGGCAAAATAACCTTCTGGTAAAAAATATCAAAACCATATTTAGCCACTAAAATCCGTTGAATGGTCGCTAAATATTTCGACAGCCGGGTTCTGATCATCGGCGCTTTAACGCAGAACAGCCACGCCACAAAAATTCCGGCGAGTGCGAACCAAAACGGCAGGGTAAAAAATGATTCGAAAATCGCTCGCCAGATACCGGGGAATTCTTCGGCTAAGTGTTTGAGGACATCGTATTGCGATGCCACGTGAATACTATTGCCCAATAAAGGCGACGGACTGTATAACATTTTTTGGGCCAGCGCCGCTCCCAAAAATACAGAGGGGATCGCCAATAATATTAAAGGCAATGTCATTGTCCAGCCGGTTTCGTGAAGATGTTCGCGGGTATGTTTTTCCATGCGTTCGCTGGTATGGAATGCCAGGAAAAACACGCGAAACATGTAATATGAGGTGGCGAAGCTACCGAGTAATAGACAAATATAAGCGTAATGTGCGCCCGGAATAGTGGCGGTATGCACCGCTTCGATAATGGCGTCTTTGGAATAGAAGCCGGCAAAAGGCGGGATTGCCGCTAACGCCAGGGAACCAATCAGGAAAGTGACGTAAGTAATAGGCATATACCTGCGTAAATTACCCATCTTGCGGATATCCTGCTCATGGTGCATGGCAATAATTACCGAACCTGCGGCCAGGAATAATAAAGCTTTAAAACAGGCGTGTGTCGCTAAATGAAATATACCCGCCGAAAAAGCAGAGGCGCCATTGGCCGCCATCATGTACCCGAGTTGCGACATGGTGGAATAAGCAATCACTCGTTTAATATCATTTTCGACAAACGCCAGCACGCCGAGGAATAAAGCGCCGGTTGCACCAATAACTAAAACTAAACTCAGCGCAACCGGCGAAAGCTCAAATAGCGGCGACATGCGCGCCACCATGAAAATGCCTGCCGTCACCATGGTGGCGGCGTGAATTAATGCGGAAATGGGCGTAGGACCGGCCATGGATTCCGGCAGCCAAACATGTAATGGTATCTGCGCGGACTTACCCATCGCTCCCACAAACAGGGCGATACAAATCAAGCTCATCACCGACCACGGCGTATGGGCAAAGACGTTAATTTTTAAACCGGCAACGGTTGGCGCCTGTGCGAACACGGTGTTGTAATCCAGCGAACCAAAATAGGTGAGGACGGCGGCGATGCCGATAATAAAACCCATATCGCCGACGCGGTTCACTAAAAAAGCTTTAAAACTGCCGTTGGCCGCCGCAGTGGTTTTGAACCAAAAACCGATAAGCAAATAAGAAACCAGGCCGACGCCTTCCCAGCCAAAAAATAACTGGAGAAAGTTGTTCGCGGTCACCAACATCAGCATCGCGAAGGTAAAGAGGGAAACATAACTGAAAAATCGTTGATAACCAGGATCATCATGCATATAGCCAATGGTATAAATATGCACCACAAGGGATACAAAAGTGACAATGACCATCATCACCGCGGACAGCTGATCCACTAAAAAACCCACATCGAATGCGTAATGGCCGCTTAAAACCCAGTGATACAACAGGTCATTATAAGTTTTGCCGTCTATCAGCACCTGCTTTGCAATTCCCAGCGCCGCGGCGAAAGAACAGATCATCAATCCAATCGCAATTCTATGCGTAGCCGAACGGCCAATGACTTTGCCTAAAAAGCCGGCGATGATCGCGCCCAGTAACGGCGCGAAGACAACAACCCATACCAGTGGATGATTCACAATTTAACCCTTTAATAAATCCATATTTTGTACATTGATAGTGCCGCGTTGCCTGTATAATAATACCAGAATCGCCAGGCCGATAGCAGCTTCCGCCGCAGCTATAGTCAGGATAAAGAATACAAATACTTCTCCAGCGACCAGATCCAGATAATGCGCGAATGCTACAAAATTAGTGTTCACCGCCAACAACATCAATTCCAGGCACATGAGTAAAATAATGATGTTTTTGCGATTGAGAATGATACCGGCAAAACTTAAACCAAACAGAATAGCGCCGATTATTAAATAAAAATTCAGTGGAATCATCTGGGCTCCGGTTTCATTTTTACGACGCGCAGGCCGGTGGCTTTATTGGCTTCCAATTGCTGAGACACTTTCTGAGATTTAGTGCCGGGCTTACGGCCATAAAATGCCAGACTGATAGCTGCCACCATCGCCACTAATAAAATTAATCCAGCAATTTCGAATTCATAAAGATAATGGGTAAATAATTCGTTTCCAATAGCCGCTGTGTTGTCGTAATTGGAACCGTGTTCAACCAGCATGGTCACCGAACTAAACTGTTTGCCGCTGTTCAACGCAAACAGCATAATGCCTACCATAAACGCTAACACCAGCAACCCAAAGGGTAAATAACGGACGAAACCTTCTTTGAGGGGAGCAAGGTCGATATTAAGCATCATCACCACAAACAGGAACAGGGTCATTACCGCGCCGACGTAAACAAAAATTAATACGAGGGATAAAAATTCGGCCTGAAGCAACATCCACAATACTGCGCTGCAGAAAAACGCCATCACTAAAAACAATATGGCACGCACCGGATTGCGCGAAAACACCACCATCGCCGCTGAACCCAGTAAGGCGATGGTAAATAAGTAAAAAACTATTTGATATATGGCCTCGGCCATCTACACTCCCAAGCACTTGATAAATCAATGGCCATCATTATAGCGAATCACTGTCGACAATGCCAGCAATTCCCGCTGCGTACAGCAGGATACGAATCAAACCTATACTAATTGGGATAAGAAAGTCCGCATGGGAACTATCAGAGGCTTTTTCAGGGTAAAGCAATCCAGAGCCTCGTATGGCATATCATACGCCAGTTGGCAGACGTGCAGGGTTTTCAATTGTTGATGAAAATATTTTAAGTGAGGGGAGACGTGTTGATTACCGCTGCTTTTGACTTCGATCATTAACCAGGGTTGCGCATTTTTTACAATTACAAAATCGACTTCACGTTTTTCCTTGTCGCGCAAATAAAATAATTCGTACTTTCCCAAACCTATATCCGTCCACCAGTGAGTGGCTTTTAATAGATGACTGGCAACAAAATTTTCAATGCGCGCACCCAGAGGCTGAACCATTGACCAATCCCAAAGATAAACTTTAGGTTCTTTAATAAGAGAACGAGTAACATTTTGTGACCACGGCTTGATGGTAAAACAATAATAAACCGCTTTTAAAATATCCAACCACTGACGAACGGTTGGCTCGGACACGCGAATTTTTTTCGCCAGCTCGCTATAAGTAACCACTCCTCCCACCTGCCCGGTTAATAAATGGGCCAGCAATTCCAGACGTTTCATATCGTGTACCTGGGTTAATTCGCGCAAATCTTCCTGAAACAATTGCTCCTGCTTCGCGGTCTGCCATCGTTGATAAAAGATAGAATCTGCAGCTAAAAATGGCTCCGGAAAACCGCCGAAATTTAATAAATGTTCCCATTGTGTGTCATCCAGAGAACACGGCGGCTGAATTTCCAGCGAGACCCCTCCCTTGCCAATGCATTCAGCAACCGATAATGGATGAATGCGATAAGCGAAATACCGCCCCATCATGCTATCACCGCCTCGACGATACACATTCAATTTGGCGCTGCCGGTCACCAACATATGAAGCTTATCCTCGTAGCCATCAAAATAACCTTTTAAGAGGGTTTTCCATTGGCGATATTTTTGAATTTCATCGAAAATAATGGCCCGAGGCTTTGTGGCGGCGGTATCCATAAAAGCCTTAGTGCTAATCGCTTCCATCCCTTCCAGGATGAGCGCCTTATCAGTCACATTGTCCCAATTGAGATAATAAGATTGATAATCTGTGAGACTTTGCTTACTCAGGGTCGTTTTACCGACTTGCCTTGGGCCTGTAAGGAATAGCATCTGCCGGTAATGGGCTAAATGATGACGTATAACGGGGGAATAAATTCTTTCCATATCCGACTATTATAAATAAAACTTTAGAAAAGTCAAGACTGAAATAAAGTGTACTTTAGAATAGTCAGAATTTCATCTGAAAGAGGGATTAAACGAGCCGTGAAGAATCATGGAATTCACCTGATCGAGGCCCTGGACAAAAGCGGCATTGTCCACCTGCAAATTTTCTCCAAAGGGATTATCCAGTAAAATAATTAACAGCAATAGGGAAGTAATCATGGCCGTCAGACACCCTGTGAGAAGCGCCTGCGGCCAGCGGTGCTCCATACCAAAAAACAGCGGCAGTGCGATCACCATCATTCCCATTCCGATTAGTATGACCCAGATGACACTGGGCACCGACAGGGCTGAATGGAAAAGTCTGATTCTCCGCGCTTCACGGGCCTCCGATAAATGACGCAATATTTCAGAGTAGACAGCCACTTCCGCAATATTCTGGGGTTTATACTCTAAAAAAATCGTCTGTAGATGATCAATCAGGTCGCGTGATTCCACGTTTGACTGGCCATAATACATGGTTTTCCATTCCTGATTAAGGACTGATTGCATGTAATCGCGCATATCCGACTGCATATTGACGCGCAACGCTTCAGGAAGGACTGGCGTTAATTGCGCAACTACCAATAAATTAGATACTTCCCTCTCCATTTCCTCGCCCACATCATTAAACTGTCCCCAGACCACAGAAACCACAAACGCTAATAACACCCCATAAATAACGCCTTCCTGGAGAAAAATGATGAATGCGACTTCGTGGTGTTTTTGCAAAAAGCTAACATGTACGTACTTTCTGACGAGAAAAACGCAACTACCCGCCAGGACGGATATCCCAATCAGAATAAAAATAGCCGTGAGATAAGTCATGATAGCCTCCCGCAATTCTCGCTGAATACAGCGATAATTGCTCCTGTTTATATCCTGCGCTCGGCTGAACCGATGCTCGGAATGCCCCCGCATGGTTATATAAAGCTGGGCGGAGTGCGCTGATGCCAATCGGTTTCCTGTTGATAACGATGGGCTATATTGAGTAACCTCGCTTCGGAAAAATAGGCGCCAATCAACTGTCCACCTAAGGGCAAACCAGACTGGCTGAAACCCATGGGAAAGGATAATCCAGGAATGCCTGCTAAATTAACGGCGATGGTATAGACATCGGAAAGATACATCGCCACCGGATCGGTCATTTTTTCGCCGATATTAAATGCCGGCGTGGGCGTGGACGGCGTTAAAATAACATCCACTTTTTTAAATGCTTCGGTAAAATCATCGCGAATCAGTCGCCGAATTTTTTGGGCGCGGGAATAATAGGCGTCGTAAAATCCCGAAGACAATACATAGGTACCGATTAAAATACGCCGTTTCACTTCCCTGCCAAAGCCTTCGCTCCGTGAACGCTTGTATAAATCTTCCAAATTAACGGGATCCTTGCAACGGTAACCATACCGCACGCCATCGTAGCGGGCTAAATTCGATGAACATTCAGCCGGAGCCAATACGTAATATACTGAAGCGGCAAGGTTCGTGTTCGGCAGACTGATCTGAAAAGTTTTAGCGCCCAATTTCTCCAGCACTTTGATCAGCTCGTCTATGGATTTGGCGATAGCAGGATCCAGGCCGTCGCCAAAATATTCCACAGGCAGGCCTATTTTCAGACCCTGCAAATCATCATTGAGAAATTGCGTATAATCAGGCACGGGTTGATCAATACTGGTGGAATCCCGGGGATCATAACCGGCCATAACGCCCAATAGCAGGGCGGCATCTTCGGCGGTCTGCGCCAGTGGTCCGCCCTGGTCCAGACTGGATGCAAACGCGATCATGCCATACCGGGACACACGTCCATAAGTCGGCTTTAAACCCGTGACACCGCATAATGCCGCCGGCTGCCGAATCGAACCGCCGGTATCAGTGCCTGTCGCTGCCGGCGTTAAGCGGGCAGCGACTGCGGCCGCGGAACCACCTGAGGAACCTCCGGGAATTTTAGTAATATCCCAGGGATTTTTCACAGGACCGTAAAAGCTGTTTTCATTGGAAGAACCCATGGCGAATTCATCCATGTTGGTTTTTCCCAGCAATACAGTCCCGGCGGCGTTAAACTGTTCCACACTGGTGGCATTATAAGGAGCGATAAAATTATCCAGCATCTTTGAACCGCAACTGGTCTTTATGCCCTGCGTGCAGAAAATATCTTTTTGCGCGACAGGGATTCCCGTCAACGCTCCGTCTTTACCCGCGGCGATGAGCGCATCGGCCGCTTCTGCCTGCTGCAACGCCTGCGCTTCGGTGACAGTCACAAAGCAATTTAACTGCGGATCATATTGCCGGATGCGCTGCAGGTAATGCCGGGTTAATTCTACGCTGGATATTTTTTTTGCCCGCAACTGCCGGCTTAATTCTGCCAGGGTGAAGTTATGCATAAATTTCCTTTATTCTGTATCAAGCACTTGGGGAACGATATATAAGCCCATTTTCGTTTGGGGGGCGAGTTGTAAGAATAAATCGCGTTGATTTTCTTCTGTGGCTACGTCCGTACGCAAAGGCTGTGGCGTTTCCATTGGATGGGCCAGAGCTTCCACCTTGCTGACATCCGTATTTTTCATTTTCCCAACCAGATTGAGAATATTATCCAGATCTTTTTTGAGCGGCTGAATTTCAGTATCGCTAAAAGATAAACGCGCCAGATGCGCGATCTTTTCGACTTCGTCAGGCGTTATACTCATAATTTTTCCCGGTAATTTTGCTGAGAATAGTATACTCAAAATACCGGTCTTCAGCAATTCCAGCAATTCCCGCTGAGTACAGCGGGAATTGCTTCCTTTTTATATCCTGCGCTCGGCGGAGCCGATGCTCGGAATGAAGGGGGAGGAGCGAAGCTCTCTCCCCCTTGCGATCCCCCATCGCGTAAGGAGAGTTCCCGTTGAAGGGAACTCTCTGCGTTGGCCTGGGTGGATTGTTGTTACGGATTGACCATATTAATAGTGATAGCTTGCTGAGGCTGCCCTACCTGGAATTTGACTTCATCAAAGCTCGGCGCATGAGTCGTTACTTTAGGGTTATTGGAAAAACCAACGCCTTCCGTGGGACGCCCAACAAAACTTTTTTTCAATTTTCCGCTATTGTCTTCATCGTGAAAAAGTTTAATACCATAAATTCCATAAGGGACTTCCAGTTGCCAGTTCGCGCTGTTATTTTTGATAGGTAATATGGCACGCCGGTAAGCGCTTTGCGCAGGCGTTGGAGAGTCATAAGTTTGCTTGTTGCGAAACAAAGCCACCCGAATAGCCCCACGATTACTTCTGATGCCACGGATCTGTACTGTTAAATTGCTTTGAGCGGCGGCGCTGACCTGCCCGTTACTGGAGGTTTGGGCCGGACTCGCCAAAGGCGAGCACAAAAACAGCGTCAACAGAATACCTAAAATCCTTTTGAATCCCATAAAAATCTCCTTATAATTAAGACTTTAACGACACATATCATCGCGTCAGACTCAACACCAACGCCTTTATTGATTATAGTCTAATATTGTATTCCTTCCGGACACCGTGCTAAAGTGTCGTTATGGAATGGGAACCTGTTATCGGCCTTGAGGTTCATACCCAACTGGCCACAAAATCAAAAATATTTTCCGGTGCGCCCTGCACGTTTGGCGCAGAGCCTAATACGCAAGCCTGCTCGATTGATTTGGGTTTACCGGGGGTTTTGCCCGTTCTGAATGGACAGGCCATCATGTTGGCTATTCGTTTCGGCCTGAGCATTGACGCAAAAATAAACGCCCGCTCTATTTTCGCGCGCAAGAATTACTTCTATCCTGATTTACCGAAAGGCTACCAGATCAGCCAGCATGAACTGCCCATCGTAGGGCCCGGTTCTTTGACTATCGTGCTGGAAGACGGCTCTGAAAAACAGATCGGCATCACTCGCGCGCATCTGGAGGAAGACGCCGGTAAATCCATTCACGAAGGCATGGCCGGTGTTTCCGGCATTGACCTCAACCGCGCCGGCACGCCATTGCTGGAAATCGTATCCGAGCCGGATATCCGTTCGGCTAAAGAAGCCGTGGCCTATTTAAAAACCCTGCATAATTTAATTCGTTATTTGGGCGTCAGTGAAGCGAATATGCAGGAAGGCATGTTCCGCTGTGACGTAAACGTCTCTGTCCGCCCAAAAGGCGCCCCGAGATTAGGGACCCGCACTGAACTCAAGAATCTGAATTCGTTCCGGTTTATTGAGCAGGCCATTATTTATGAAATCCAGCGGCAAATTGATATTCTGGAAGGGGGTGGCAAAATCACTCAGGAAACCCGCCAGTATGACGCCGTACACGGCGTCACCAAACCGATGCGCAGCAAGGAAGAAGCCCACGATTACCGCTATTTTCCCGATCCCGATTTATTGCCGGTGGTCGTGACTCAGGACTTTATCGACACCGTTCGCAGCTCGCTCCCTGAATTGCCCTGGGAAAAACGCGCACGGTTTCAGAAAGACTACCAGCTTAATCCGTACGACGCGCATTTACTGGCAATGTCGCGCGAAACCGCTGACTACTTTGAGGCCGCGATTCAGCACGCGCCGGGGGCTTCTCCAAAAATTATCGCCAACTGGGTGAATGGTGAACTTGCGGCCGCGTTAAATAAAGAAAATTTAAATCTGCGCGAAAGTCCGATCAGCGCCGCGCAATTAGGCGGGATGCTGAAACGCGTGGCAGACGGCACGATTTCCAACAACATCGCGAAACAGGTGTTCGCAGCCATCTGGCAGGGCGAAAGTGACGCGGATACGGTCATTGAAAAACAGGGCTTAAAGCAAATTACCGATACCGGCGCAATTGAACAAATTATAGACGAAATTATCCAAAGCAATCCCGAGCAGGTTACTCAATTTCGTTCGGGAAAAGACAAACTGTTTGCTTTCTTCGTCGGCAAAGTCATGCAAGCCACTCGCGGCAAAGCCAATCCCCAACAGGTCAACGAACTGCTGAAGAAAAAATTATCCGGGCAGTGATGACAACTTCATGCCTGAAAAGTATCTTTCTACAACAATTGGCTGAAATCAATGATTTCTGAAAAAAATCCGCTGTCAACGACGTCTTCCCGAACGCCGTTAACGTGAATTAATACCGGGCGATAGGAAAAATGCCGGGGTAATTTCAATCTCTTTAGTTTTTCTCTCATTTCCACAATGATATCAGCGGTGATCTCAAACCTTGAGAATTTAATCTCACACACATACACGCTATTAAAACGAGTTTGGACAAGGTAATCAATTTGACAACCTGGCATTCGACTGGTCTTCCTCTGGAAAAAAGGATTGTCAAACACCAAATCCTCGGGATATATTCTCAACAACTTAATCATGGATTGATGGTTATTTAAAACCAGATTCTCAAATTGAAAACCCATAATAGCATCCCATCCCGGCAAGGCAGTTAACGTTTTTAAGTGAAAATTCTTTTTCTCTATTTTTACCTTATTGGGCAATATATATTTTAAATAAAATCTCACGTAATTATCTCTTAACCGGTAACGGCTTAATTTAGAAATTTTTCCGGTTTTTAAATGCCAGGTAAAATCACGGGTAATAAAACCACTTAACACTAAATCATCCAGATATTCACTGAGCTCACCCGTTCTAGGGAGGTTCATTTTTTTAGATAAGATTTCCTGAGTTAGGCTGCCATTCGTCAATTGCTCGAGGATATTTTTATATAATTTGCTGCGTTTTGAAAAAATATCCATAAAGATGTGTTCAAATTCATTGACCAACGCGCCTGAATCGACAAAACATAATTGCTTGATATTTTCTTCGGCAGAATGCTTCGGATTCATCAACTCAAGATAGCGCGGTATCCCGCCGGTCACCGACAGGATTTTAAATTTTTCATACGCGGAAACACCTTCTCCGTATTTATCCCAAAAGTGGTTACACTCAACAAGCGGCAATTCATCCAGGGTCAGCGGCAACGCTATTCGCCCAACAAACCCGGTGCTATTAATAATATTTTTTTCAATCCAGGCAGAAACCGAACCACACAAAACCAGGACAAGCTTGGGATTATTGCTCAATTGCATATCCCACGCATTTTTTAGTTTGCCCAAAAAATCAGGGTCTTTGCTGCCCATCCAAGAAATTTCATCGAGCAAAATAACAATTTTTCCTTTCCTGGTATGCCTGGCCAGTACCGTAAACAAGTCGCCCCAATCGTCGCTCTTGATTCCTGTTAATTCGAGTTTTTCTTCCAATTGCCGGGTGAATTCTTCACGCTGAGATTGAGCGGTCGTCATCGAAGTCGGTGGGAGCCCGGCGAAATCATAAAATAAATAATCCTTGGCAAATTCTTTAACGAGACGGCTTTTCCCGATGCGCCGCCTCCCTCTGACGACCACCAGGCTTGCGCTTCTTTGCTGTAACAGGCGGTTAAGCTTTTCCAGCTCTTCCTGACGCCCAATAAATTCTAAAATCATATCAATTTAGCCTTGCTTGAGGGCATAGAGTGTATTTTTACTAGAAACATACATTTGCATATTTGTAGTAAAATACATGTTACTCTGTATTCCACTATAAATCAACAATTGTACATTTCTCGTGACGCCAGCCAATATATACCGCAGGCGCCTACGATCTCCCTGTCAAAATAGTCCTCTACACGCTCGTAGGGAATCAGCTGCCTGGATAGAATAAAAGTGAAAGCAAATGCAAGCAAACACAAAGCATTTCAGCAATTCCCGCTGAGTACAGCGAAAATTGCTTCCTGTTTTTATCCTGCGCTCGGCGGAGCCGATGCTCGGAATGAAGGGGGAGGAGCGAAGCTCTCTCCCCCTTGCGATCCCCCATCGGGCAAAGATTTTCTACGAAAATTATCTTTAATAAAGGCAGGTTTATTTCTATTATTCAACCAGTTAAAATTCACCGGGAATTGCTGTTCTTGTTGCCAGTTCCATTTCAGGAGTTATAAATCCTCTATTTATAGCTCATAATGCTATCATATTATGAGCTATAAATCGAATTGATATGACTCAGGTCGCGGCCGGGCTAAATCCCTAGCCCGCCGCCAATCGCTTACCAACCATTAAAAATACTTTAAAGTATTCTCGGGAAAGCCCTTGTTCATTTCTCGAATGACGTGTTCGAGGTCGTTCTGTCGAATAAACTGCGCCAATTCAATAATAATCTCCGCAGATTTTGTTGCGTTAAAAGGCAGATAGCTGTTCGATTTGTCTAATACAATTAATTGATTACCTTTTTGCAATAAAACCATCATCTCATCAGAAGCTATACCAGGCTGCTCAGATCGCCCGTTAACACCAATCTCATATCCCCCTTTTTTATCAAAATACCTCCAAACACCGATTTTTTTGGTAATGAAAGGTTTTAATAGCTCTTGTAAAAATTTCTTCGACGCACTTAAGTAAGTTGGAAAAAGGCTGTCAATTTCACTGTTTACTAAATATTCTCGTTTCGAGTCATCTTGATAAATTTTAATACAATCCTTGGGAAGATAAGAGTCGATGATATCAATAAGCCCAGGTAACAAATAATTACTAAGTACAGCAAGGTCCATCTTAATTTGATAGGTTAGCCCTAACGTTTCTAAGATTATTTTTATCTTGCTATTTTCTTTTTCCCCAGCGTGTTTTACGATTTGCTCGATTGTGCTGAAATTTTTGTCTAGACCAATACTATATACTTTCTTATAAATATACTGGAACCCACAACATGAAGGAATATCATTATCGGCGTTAATTTTAGCTTCACTAGTCAATTTAAGAGGTTCATACTTTTTTTCTATTAATGCAGGTACTTCCTTTATTAAATTTAAGAGAGACGTGATACTCATTAATCCCCTGAATATAGATCTTTCATTGGCTTCATTTACCAATATTTTGAAATCACTTCCATTTTTAATGACCAGGGTTTCTAATACTGTCATGGGGGTAGGATGAACTCCCTCCAGGACTCTCCCCATCCCCCCCAGACCAGACTTTATGACGAAGGGTTCAAAGAGTTCATGTCCTTTTACAATAGCTAATAAAGCTGCCCAAATATTTTTAGCGAACATATTCACCGCTCTCTGCAAAACAGATTCACGGAGTTCGCCACCATCAACCATATCTTCCAGGTGAAGTAGCTGAACAGAATGCTTGTTTAAAAGCTTTGCAGCGGCGACACGCACCGGATCACTAACAGTAGTATCACCAGAAATTTTATTATCTTCTTGCATTTGTATCTCCTCTTTTTAATCTTTTATTAATTTTGTTTTTATGATACATGATAAAAATACAAGAGTCAAAAAAATTGAGTATGCAGACAAACATGATTATCGTTAAATCACCCTTATAAAAAAATAATTTTCGTAGAAAATTATCCCCGCGATGGGGGATCGCAAGGGGGAGAATCGCGATTCTCCCCCTTCATTCCGAGCATCGGCTCCGCCGAGCGCAGGATAAAAACAGGAAGCAATTTTCGCTGTACTCAGCGGGAATTGCTGGTTAGAATTTGTTCGCCATGGAACTATCAACTCAGAATTGCTAAAATAAAAAATTAAATATTTTTAGCATAAAAATCGATAAAAGATCTTATCTTAGGTAATTCGAAATTATAGGAACGGTAGAACATAAAAATTTCATGCCGTTTAAATTTATATTGAGGCAATATTTGAATCAAATCACCAGAATCAAGCCATGCCTGAGCTAAAAGATCACCCGTCAAAAATAGCCCGATCCCGCCAAGACCTGCTTGAGTAACGGCATCAAAATCTGACAAATATAGAATAGGAGTAGCTGTCGTCAGAAAATTACCATCAGCGAGTGGAAATGAGTAATTGGGCTTATACTCTCCGTGACCAATGATCTTAAATTTCAATAAATCGGTACCGGTTTTCGGCAACCCATATTTTTTGATAAACTTAGGTGATGCACAGACAATATTATTTACCTCATACATTTTTCTAAATTTTAATGGTTCTGTGAACGGCGTATAGGTTGGAAATCCGACCATGATATCAAAATCTTGACGTGACAGATCAGTATAAAACTGTGAGAAAACAATCTCTAAAGTCACTTTGGGGTAATTTTTCATATATTTTTGTAAATGATCCATAATAAATTTTTTTGATAAAATAGCATTCGCTAAGATTTTTAAATTTCCTTGAGGCTCATCCTTCTTTGATTCAATAAATTGTTCAAGCATTCTCAGCTCATTATCAATGGCTTTACATCGTTGATAGAATAATTCTCCAAATTCTGTGAGTTGCACGCTTCGGGTATTGCGGATTAAAACCTGTTCTCCAATTAAATGTTCTAAATTTTTTATTTGTTTACTCACAGCAGTAGTACTGAGATGGAGCATTTTAGCGGCCACTGTGAAATTTTTAAATTCAGCGACTTTAATAAAGCAGTTAAGTTGACTTAGATTTTGCATCGAGATTGACCTATCCATACCTCATATAACTCCCTCTATTATGAACTATTAGTTAACAATATGTCAAATTATTTTCAATTGTGGAAATATAGTTCATATAGTATATTATCTTCTGACCTATAACAACGAGGTAATTTATGGCAAAAATCAATTACGATACGCAATCTTGCTACCAAAGAGTAACGGTAAATGGAGAACCGCGTGGACTTAATTCTGCTCAAGTATATGTTTATCAATTAATTAGTGAATTGGAAATTCAGTACCCAGACTTATGTAACTCATATGACGAATACCCCTATGAACTGGGAGGAATAGAAGAAGCCTGGGAAATGAATTTTGTAGATACAGAATATTTTACATCCCAATTATCATCGACTTTAGAATGGGAGTTATATCATCATGAAAAAGATGCCAGCATCTGGGTTAATTCAGAAGAGCATGCTATTTTAACTTTGGATATACCTCATTCCACAATAACATTAAACTGCTATAAGGAGAGCAATGATGTCCATACTCATTTAAGGAAAATACCACACGGAGCCTCAGTGCCTGGAACAGTATTATTTTAATTAAACTATTGGAGAAAAATTATATGATTTCAGCAAAAGAAAGATATTCTAAACACAAAGTTACAGTTCATGGACTCCAAATGGCATATATCGATGAAGGTGTAGGTGATCCAATCATCTTCCTTCATGGTAATCCCTCATCATCTTATGAGTGGCGTAATGTAATCCCGCATCTTATCACCATGGGTCGTTGCATTGCTCCGGATCTTATCGGAATGGGTGACTCGGATAAGCTGCCTGATAGCGGCCCATCATCCTATCGTTTGATTGAGCATCGTAAATATCTTGACGCGTTTCTTAAAGCACTAAACGTGCGAGATCGTGTCACTTTGGTGATTCATGATTGGGGTTCAGTCCTTGGCTTCGATTGGGCATATCGTCATCCCCATGCAATTCGTGCAATTGCCTACATGGAAGCATTTGTCATGCCGATTAACTCATGGAGTGAGTGGCCTGACGAGCAAACCATTGCATTATTTCAGAAAATACGCTCCGATGCAGGTGAGGAATTAGTACTCGAGAAGAATTTTTTTATAGAGAATATTTTGCCGGCACTCGTGTTGCGAAAATTTTCGGAAGCTGAAATGGCTGTCTATCGTCGTCCATACAAAAATCCGGGTGAATCGCGACGTCCGACTTTGACAATGCCGCGCGAGATTCCCATAGCAGGCGAACCACATGACGTCCACAATATCATTCAAACTTACGGTAAATGGCTTGCTTCTTCAGATATTCCGAAGTTGTTCATTGAAGCTATTCCTGGCGCAATGTTTCAGTCGCATCGAGAATTTGCCAGAACCTGGCCAAACCAAACACACGTAAAAATTAGAGGGGGTCACTTTGTGCAAGAAGACTCTCCAGATGAAACAGGAGAAGCGATCGCTGCATGGCTACGAAATCTTCGTAATTAATTTTGGCATGGTTACCCCGCGCCATGGGGGATCGCAAGGGGGAGTTGCGCAGCGCTCCTCCCCCTCATTCCGAGCAGAGGCTTTGCCTCGCCCAGGATCAAAACAGGAAGCGGCTACCGACTCAGCGGGAGCCGTACTACCAGTTTTATTAAAATCCTTTTATAATCAAGATGATTGCCAGCATCACTGACAACCAGCCATTTCTCAACGTATTCAAGGAAGGAGTTATCCAATGAGAAAAATAAAGAAAACGGTTACAGTAGCCGACTACATCATCCAGCGACTAGCCAATGAAGGCATTACTGATTGTTTTGGGGTACCGGGTGATTATGCATTCCCTGTTTGTGACGCCGTCGAACGCAACGCAAAAATCAGATGGGTGGGCTGCTCAAATGAATTAAACGCCTCTTATGCTGCCGATGGTTATGCGCGTGTTCGCGGCGCGGCCATGCTGGCGACAACCTACGCAGTAGGCGAGTTGTCTGCAATCAACGGAGTGATGGGTGCGAAAGCTGAGCGTTCTCTTGTCTACCATATCGTTGGTATGCCCTCTTATCAAAACCAGCACTTGCATAAAATTATGCATCACACTTTTGGTGACGGAATTTTTGGGAACTTCATCGATATTTCTGCTCAAGCTGCCTGTTGTCACGCCGTAATGAACCCCGATAACTGCGTTATTGAAATGGAACGTATCATCGCGGAAGCGCGGCGCAATAATCAGCCGGCTTATATTGTGGTTCCTGCAGATTATGCTCTAGCACCCGTCAATTGGACCGAGGTGCGACCTATGATACTCAAATCGAACGAAGCATCTCTCAAAAAAGCCGTCGCCGCCATAGCTGATCGCTTAAGGAGTGCAAAATCTGTCGTAGCTTTGCCCGCCTTCACACTGTCGCGTTTGCGCTTACAAAAGGAAGCCCAACAGGCAATAGAGGCGCTGCGCTGTCCGTTCGCGACCACCACAATGGAAAAATGCATCATCGATAAAAGTCATCCCCAATTTGTAGGGATGTACTCAGGGGCGCTATCTGAGGAAAAAACGCGGCAAATTGTTGAAGATGCCGAATTGGTACTTGATCTCGGTGGGGTCAGTCTCAACGACGAAAACACCATGGCCTATTCTGTGCGACTTGACCCTGCACGATTCATCTCGATTGGGCTGAATGATGTCCGTATCGGAGAACAAGTGTTCGTGAATGTTCGCCTTGCCGACGTGCTCTCGGCACTAGCAAAGCTTAAATCCTCTGCACCTTCGTACAAGAGGGCGCCAGAACATCCTCAAAAAGTAATGGGAAAGTCATCCGACAAGATTACTATGGATAAACTCTATTCTCGTTACGCAGCATTTATCCAATCCGGCGATAACCTTGTTTTGGAAAGTGGGAGTTCGAGCTTTGGAATTTCACCAATGTCACTTGCCGATGATGTGCAGGTGCATATACAAATGTTATGGGGGTCGATTGGATGGGCGACGGGAGCCGCCTTTGGGATTGCGCTCGCTGATCCCAATCGGAGAACGATCCTGATCACTGGCGAAGGCTCCCATCAACTAACCGCCAACGAGATCGGGAATATGGGCCGCTATGGCGCCAAACCCATTATCTTCGTTCTCAACAACGATGGCTATATGGTTGAACGAGCGTTGGAACTCAATCCAGACTGGTCATACAATAATCTTGCAAAATGGCGCTATGCCGATTTGCCCCAAGCTTTGGGGTGTGCTGATTGGTTTACCGCACGCGTTGAAACACTCGGCGAGCTTGATGCTGCAATGAAAAAGGCCCGCAAGAGCAAATCGGGCGCTTACATTGAAATCATCGGTGGGCGAATGGATATGCCCGAAGGTCTCGCTTTCGCGCATACCCGCCTTAAGGAAGTATATGGGATGTAAATTAGATTGCACTCACAGAGTCAAAACTATTTATCCATGCCCCAGTGTTGGACTTACGGTATTATTTTGTGGGACAACATGATTTTTCCTTGCAGAAAACGTGGCGTCCGGACAGCTGCTGACACTCAGCGCAGTGGTTGAATCTTCCGTAGGCCATAACTTTTGTATTTCCTCCCCAGCTTCTTTTGACAGGGTCCTTTCGCCTTCCACGTAAGCCAAAATCATTTGCACTAGCGCCAATGGCAAACCAATATTGGGAAAGAATATTGGCTTTGGCTGGTAACACGCCATGTCATCGCGGAAAGGAAGGGAATAAGTATTTTCGCCCAAATAACCTACGACGGTTTTTATTGAGACTGGGGACAGTAATTCCTGTATCCATAAAGAAATTTCATGCCGATAATCTTCGGCATAACAGATGGCATTACCATAATCTGAATGAGACAGATTAAAATACTTTTTACGGCGCTTTCGCTCTGGATCTTTAAATCAGAATTTGTTGTCAATTCCTTTTCAGCTTAGGTCTGGCGTTCCGTGGCAAGCAGGTAATTGTCTTATCCGAATTAACCGTGCCCGCCTCTCGCTGAACGCTTGACGCTCTGCGGTAAAAAGTTTTAACATAATCAGGATCAAATAGAGCTTCTATTTGGTATATTTAGGGGGATGTCGTAAAAACGTATTCATGGAAACAATAATATGAACCAAAATAAAAGAAAGCATGAAGAAATATTAACGGACAATGTATTAGATACAAAATTAAGCGTATATATTGAATCAAGACCCATTATTAACGAGATGAAACAACTGAAGTCCGATATAATTAAAATCCCTGTACCGCCTGAGGGTGATTGTTTGTTCTGGTCTTGTGGTTTAGGTGTTCTAGTCCCATTGGTAAATGATGAAAAGGAATTTAAAAGAATATATGACAAAATTTTTGTAGATAATGGTGAAACTGGATATTCTATCTCCGTAAAAAAATCGCCTAAACTATCAGTAGAGAGCGATGCATGCCGTAGTTATATTCATAAGGCACTTATGACGTTGAGACTAAACGAAGGGGAACTGGATAAGCTTTCATTCTGGGATCCTTTAAAACAGCTTTTTACTGATGTGCTTAGAAATCGAATAGTAGATTATATGGAGATTAAGGGTTTCTCTGTCCCACCAGAGAAAAAAGAGGAGCTTTATTTTTTAGAGATGCGAAACACAGGGTGGGGAGGAGATATAGAATTAAATGCATTTGGTCAAATGGCAGGCGTGAGATGCGACTTAACTTGGGCAAATGGTTATGAAACTAGTTTTGGATCAAATCAGTCTCAAATTTTTTTAAAAATTTTTTCTTTAAATTTCTACAAGACGAGAAAAAAACCAATGGCCAGAATGAAAAAAAATCAGTAAAAGGGAGTGGCAATCATTTTGTCTATGGTTTAACGCAAAATCAATATGACAATCACCTGCAAAGAATCAAAACAAAGGAACCAGAGGTCAGTAACCCAAAGGTTAAGATTGAAATTAAACCTTTTTCAGATTCAGATGATTCAGATATAGATAAATTTGATTTTGATTTTGATTCGATTTTAAACTTCACACACCGCTTAACTCCTGGTTATCATAAGAAAATACTGGGCAACGCTATTCATGCACAAAAAAGCCTTGAACCCTATTTAAATTATCTGCTTACTAACTCCGCACCCAATGATATTGTAATTAAGGTAACAAATGCCCTGTCCCATTTAGAGAAGGTTGTAATTGAAACTAAAAATAATATAGCATTAAAAGATTTCACTACAATTGAGGGCTTACTTGCGTATGAAAAAAATTTACGGGAAAAATTAGAGAAACCGCGTAACGTTCCTTCTAATTTTTCTCCATCTGCCAGCACGAGCAGTTCTACTTTTGGTGAATCTACGATTCCTGCTTCCGATATTTTATTTTTCTTAAAGTGCACCTTAGATGAGCAAGAGAATGCTAGTTTCGAAGTTGAGAAAGAGGAGTCTAATGATAGTGTAGAAGTTGAAGAAGAACAGTTTGACGTAATACCTTTATACAAAAAATGCTTAGATACTGCAAGAAATTTACAAAAAACAGCCTCTATTTTTTTACAAGAACTCAAATCTTCCGCTACCCCTACAGTCTCTTTAAAAGTAATATTTGAGAATGTGGGTGAAACTTATAAGTCATGTATTCAAGCTTTTATTCCAGAAAGCCAAGCCCAGGAAGTTGAATCTTTAAAGGCTCATATTAACACTATTCTTAATAATTTTAAGCGTATTCACATTAACATTTTTAAAGAAATAGAAAAAAAACATAATGAGCTGAAACCACGGCTTCATAAGCAATCACTTTCATTAACTGAGGATAAAATTAAATTAGATTTATTACTTAATATTACAACGCGACTTGTAGAATCATCACGCAAAGCTAATTTGTTGAGTGAAATAAACAAAGATTTGGAAAATTTGCAATTATTTCAAAATCCGGATAAGCAAAACGATGAAGAAGAGGATGAGGAGGATGAGGACGATGCTGATGAGGGAACTTTAGCGAAAGCTATACAGCTTTCTGTCGACCTCTACAATTCAAATGAAAATGAAGTTGAATCGGAGCAGACTAAAAATGATATAACATCGGATCCGTTGCTACGTTCGAGTGAGCTTACCGCTGACATTACTTTCGAACTCACTAAACCATCCTTATTTAAGGAGCGAAGACAAAATAAGCAAAACAATACAAATGATGATGAGAAAAAAGCTTCGCAAGCTACGAAAGGCTTCTCTGAAAAAGAATCACAACAGCTACCAACGCAAACGGTCGATTCGACTAATACAAGCACGGTAAACTCGAATATAGCCCCAGCTTATAGATTTTTAAATAGTCATAGAAACTCACAAACCACTCCGCCTGAAAGTGCTGCCGAGTCTCTCCACCAAGAACCCCCTTAAAAAGGGGCAGCGGCTCCCGCTGGGTACAGCGGTACCCGCTTCCTGTTTTGATCCTGCGCTCGGCAGAGCGATGCCCGGAATGCATTCACAGATGGCTCAGGCCTGACCCCTACAACCTACGATATTATGCAGGTATATTTGCTTTCCTCCGATACTTCAACTCGTGAAAGAGGAGGACTGTTGCATAATCCGAATGCTGTCTGAAGAATACGTCCATGCGCCACCAACTGGCACTCTTTTTTTAGAGCGGGTATATTTAAAGCAATAGACAAGGGAAATAATGAGCTAAATACAGGATACGTTGAATACATGTTTAACAAACCAAGAGCACATCTACGTTTAACAGCACTATCGAGTTTAGCTTCGCGCATTTCACTGAGCCATTGTGTGTGTAGTTCCTCTAAAGAAGCAGTAATAGTAGCTTCCCCTCTAAATAGTTCCCAACCCGAAACTATCAAACCATACTCATGATATTTTTGCAGGAAATCGAAATGCTCATGAGTTCCCCGAACAAGTAAAGGTCTCAATCCGCTTCTTGCTTCGTTAAAGCCAATTTGTTTTAGGCCACCAGGGTGAGATTTTTCTCTATCTTCGTCTTGCTCATACAAATCAAGCGCCATATTGTACCATCGCACAGCAGATTCCCGATAGGCTTCTTTTAAATCCCGATTATCGGTATCTTTAAATCGCTCTGCAAAAAAATGTCCCAACCCATTAACTGTTCCAAGATCGGTTTCGGTTTTAAATTTGGCTTCGCGCATTTCATGGAGCAATTGTTCATTCGCTTCCTCAAGTGAAGCAGTAACAATACCTTGCTTTCTAAATAGTTCCCAATTCGAAATTATAGAAACATATTCACGATATTTATTTAGGAAATCGAAATGCTCACGACTTCCCGGATCCAATAAACCGCTTAATAGATTTCTTGCTTCGCACCATTTTAAGCGGGCCTGACGAGATTTCTCTTTGTTTTCGTCTTGCTCATACAAATCAAGCGCAATACTGTACCATTTTATAGCCGATTTCCGAAGATCTTTTTTTAAATCTGAAGCATGAGCACATTTAAATTGTGCTACAAAAAAATGCCCCAAGTTGTTAGCTGTCTTAAAATCCGGTTCAGCTTGATATGCCTCATCAAGTAACATGAAAATTATTTTTAATAAGTTCACGAGAACATTCAATCAAAAAAGAAGTTAAGTCGCGGCTAACTTTCTCGATAACTTTTTCATCCAATTGGTAAAATTGTGGGTTAGTTAAGAACGACAATAGATAATAGGTTCTAGTAAGGATCTTCCTCTCTTTATCTTGATTGAAAAGCAGGTCAAAATGAGTAAACTTAGGGAATTTTTGACTGATGAGTAGTGCCCAGTATTCACGATTATCAATAAAATTCTTAGAAAGCAACATAAACGTATAGAAAGGCAGAAAATCGGTTATTTTTACAGTTAAATCTATAGGTAATAGTTCTAAAGTACTTAAATCACTTAAAGGTTTATTTTTTTTCTTCAATTTATCCACCTATTAATTAAAATCCAAATTGTATCACCTATTAGGGAACCCAAGGGTCAGGCACGGCTATCGGATTAAAAGTTAACCAATCATTCAGTATAGCTGGCCAGACCCCCCTCTGTCACCCGCTATTCGTAGCGAATGGGCAGATGGCCGGGAATACCGTGGAAGCGGATTATAGACAACTGGCTATGCTGAATGATTGGCTAACTTTTAATCCGATAGCCCTGCTCAACGCCTCTTTCTATTGAAACTATTATTTTCTTGGCATAGTTACACCCAGATTACACCCAACTTTACATGCCGGTCGTGGGCAAGGATCACTTTCGCACCTGGCGCTGGGTTTCCTACCTTAATTTCATCAAAACATTCGATTTGCGAAAAGCATGGCCTAAAAAATATTGATAAACACCAGATGTTAAATTAAGGGTTTAGCTGAACATAAAAAGGTCCTGAAATTGGAGTAGATTTAGCCTTCTTGTTACTGGAAGTGGAAGTACATATATTTTGTGTAATCAAGGAGTCTATAGCTCGTTTCTGGCCTATCAAAATATTTTCTTTAGGTGATGATTTTTGCATCTGTGCTTCTAAATTTTGTATTAGGTTTAATATTTTTTCGTATTCTTTATCTGTGCTACTATGCTGCCTCCCTTTTTGGATGAGCCTAAATAAGTGATCTTGTTCTGCAGTTAATAAGGATAGCCTGAATACCTGATCCTCATCCGAAATATGAGTTATAACTGGCATATTATGTTGCATTAAGAAATTAAAATGGCCTCTTCTCAATAATACGTTTAGTTCTTCTCTGGGCTCTTTTATTTCTGGTAGATTATTGGGTTCTAATTGGATTTCACAAAAATTATCTATCATTCGTGAACTTTTCCCCCAGATATGGATGCGAATTCTTTCAGATTGAGCGACTATCTGCATCGTTTGTTTACCAATCCATAAGCCGGATTCATGAAGATAGCTTCTAATATAGGCTAAATAAATTTCTTGATTATTTTTTAAAAGGTTGTAATTAGTTTGATATTCTTTTTGATCAGTTAGAAGTTGACGAGCTAATAGTTTGCATTCGGGTGGCAACGTTGTAGCTCCCGCGTAACGGATAATGATTTCATCGGTACGCTGCACGCCTGGAGTTAAGGGTAGGACTTTTTTCAGTTCATCTAATTTAGAACGGATTTTGTTACAATCTTCTTCCATTTTTGTTTTGAATGATTGAATCTTTTCACATAATTCTCTCACCTGTTCCTGCATTTTATGTTCCATAAAATGAGTTGGAGGGTTTTCAATTGCATCAGCATTCATTAAATTAGTATAGTGATATTCTAAACTTGTTAATAATTCTCCACATAATATTTGTTCGCGAATTTCAGGATCATTGACTTTTGATTCCAGGATTTCAACTACTTTTGCACGAGTGACTCCCAGAGCTCTAAACCCACAACTACCACCCAGGGCGCTAATGGGTGATTCTTCCCAAAATACTGGAACGCCTCGACCGTTATAAGAGATATGAACATTGATCGTATCCTCAGAACTTATTTTATTTTTTCTAACAGAAACATCTAAACCAGAATGAGAAGATACTAGAAAATTAAAATGTCCTTTTTTAGGAAGAATATCGATAATTCTAACCGGTAGAATTATTTTTTCTGGAAATTGTTGATGAATTTTTATTTCCTGGAAATCTCCAATTGATTGAGTAGAGCTACCCCATATACGTAAACTAATTTTTTCGGATTCGGCTATCACTTTTAGACTGGGCAGGCGTAACCATAAACCTTTTGGTATTCGATAACAAGCAATGTATTTTTCATAAATTTCCGGATCACATATTAAATTTGTGATTAAATTCTGCTTATTTTGCGCAATAGCAAGGGCCGTTTCGGTGAATTGCTTAAATTCTTCCGAAAATTGATTGCTATTAATTGCATCCAATATGTTTTTATCCGAAGGTTCTGTAATTCCATCAAAGGTATGATTTTTTTCATGCATCAACTTTCTTATATTTTCATAGTTTTTTGATTCCAGCTGTTTAATGGAACTAAATTCTTGATAGTATTTGTTAACTTTTTCCTGAATTTCTGATTGTAAATATCGTAATGGATCCTCGCCTTTAAGATAAGAGGGTGTAGTACGAAAGTAATGTAAACTTCCTAATAACTCATCAATTAAAATACTCTCGCGCACCGTTCGATCCTTGCTTTTTGCTAATAAGATCTCAACCACTTGATTTCTTGTTAATTTTAATGCATCAAATCCTTCATCACTATTGAGGGCAAGCTCGCGCTCTTGCCATTCAATGACCTGCCCATATTCATTCTTACTTTTATAGCGGCCAACTATTCGGCCCAGCCGAATTATGGCGCTCTGTAATTGCGTCGAATCAAACCATTTAATAAATGGTCCGAAGCTTTTAAACAATTGATCGACATTCAATAATGAAAAAATTTCATCACGCTTCTCGATCAGTTGATTATATTGTGTAAATGTTTTATATTTTCGAACTAATGAATACAATTCTCCTAACAAAATTAATAAACATATCAATTGGTATTTACTAGGCAGACTGTCAGGAATAAAGCGATAAGCTCTATCTAAACAACGATAGATTTTATTGATATCACTCTCTTTTTCTGGTAATGCTGTTTCAAAAACTTGTATATAATTTTCAGATAACTCCTGCAATAATTGGATTTCTTGTTGCGCTGTGATATTTTTTTGATTGTCTTTAAGCCATTGAATAGTGTTATTTAGATGTTTTTGGCATATTTCTCTGGCTTTAACTTGCAGTCGCTGAATGGTTTCGGTTTCTTCTTCAGCATCATCGTGAGTAATTGAAAATAAATTATCTTTTATAAAATCAGAATTATCAGTTTCGCTATTTTCAAAATTAACAAAATCAATTACATTACCTAATGCCACTACTCCTGAGCATCTAAATTTTCCCAGTTGGTTTAAATCGCTAGTAATAAAATTCAATTCCCTATATTCTTCATCTTCCGAAATCAGTGAGCCTTCTTGATAACCAGTTTTTTTAAGTACATCACAAATGAAGTTCTTAATTGAATCGGCAACTTGATTGGCTTGTTTTAATATTTCGATAGGTGATTTTATTAAAATAGAGTATTTGGCTTCTTTGTCATAATATTTAAGATTAACGCGCACTGAATGCCATTTATTTAAGTGGTAAAATACAAAAATCATTTTGTTGGGAATTTCATTCCACTTGGAAATGGCCGTTAAATATTTCCCTTCCAGAAGTATTTTTAGTTGATCTAGAGAAATAGCTGGATAGGCGATAAAGGAAAATTCGGATTCTTGTTGATAATCCTTTAAACCCCGTAACGAAAAAAGCACTTTCTCGATATCATCAGCGCTATAGTCATAAAGCAGTCCACAAACTATATCTTCTTCCAGAGAAGTTAATTTCGATTCATAAGGTAAGTCTCGATAACTGCGGCGAAGTTGCTGACGTAAATACCGATAATTTTTTTCAAACTGAAGTGGTGCTAATTGAAAATAACTTCGAATTTCTTGGCGCAATATTTCTGGTGACTTGAGTAAATTCCCTCCTAATAAGGAATCAATTAAAATCAAAAACTCATCTTCATAACGTATGCAGTTGGTTTTTTGTAATTTTGATTGATGTTCATCATAATAGTATGGATATGCGCTGACGGGATAACCATCAGTATTAGCGACAGATAGTGCACGATCAAACTTGGAGATAATCCCTAATTTTTTATAAGAATCCAAAGGTTGATTGATCACGCCAGTAATTTGTCCCAAATGTGGTAATAATACTTCTTCCAGCATTGAACTAATTTTTTTTATCCAGGTCGCTTCGCCGGCATGTGTCTCGTTTTTCTTTTTTAGGGGTATAGGGCACCTTTTGTACATAAACACCCAAAAATTCAGGGTATTTAATAGGGTTTTTGGCATATAAACTACCCTGCCAAATTTCCCTTGACTGACGCGCCCATGATACGATCGCCCGAGCAATACTTCCTACGGATTGTGCCGAATACATGGATGGTTCAGTAGGGATCATAAAGTAATCGCTTCCGGACCATAAAGCCTGATTTAAGAGATTATTACCAGGGTTAACATCTACCAGAACTATATCGATTTGTTTAAGCTTGGCCACTTCCCTGATTAATTGGGTCGGTCTAAAAAATGTATCGCGGGCAACCGGTATACTAGAGGTTGTTGCTTCCATTAAACGTTTATCGAGTTGGCCGATATCCATGGAGCCGGGTAGTAATAAAAATTTTCCTCCTTCCCAAGAATCTTCGAAATATTTGGTCAAATCAATAGGTTCTATTTTTTCAATAAAATCTTTAATTTCATTTGGTTGTTTACCTTCACGCAGATCTAATATCCTAAACATATTGTTAGCTTCTGCAGCTTCTTTTTTCGCCTGTCTAATACTTTTCTTTTCCTCATCTTCAGTAATAAAAGGAGGAACAAACCAGTGATCATCGGCATAGAATTTTTCACTTTGTCTGCTGATTCGTAAATCTGCTTTTATCTCATCAGTATAATTATCCCATTCCGTATCTTTTTCTTGTATTCCATCCTTTTCGTCAGCTTCTAAAAAATATTTACGCATGCATACTGCGCTTAAATTACATTGAGCATCTGCATCAACCATTAAAACATTTATTTTATGTTTGTTTGCTAATAAAAAACCTAAATTATGGGTGGAAGTGGTTTTACCGACACCTCCTTTATTAGCCACCACTAATAGGACGATTGGTTCTTTGGGTTTACTCATTTCTTTGGATTCATATTTGAGTTCCTGCTGTCCATGCATAAAATACTCCTTTTTATTTTAAAAACATTGATCTGGTAGAGAGACGTAATCGCTTACGCCTCCCCCCATTTAGAACCACATCGTGCCCTATTAAGGCAATGGGCTCAAGACTATGTCCTTCACGTGTTTGTACTTTCAGAATAGTCGGTAATGTATCTTTACCGATTCAACCATTTAAACATAATTCGTTCTGGGCTAATAGAAATTTTGATACGCTTTTGCTATTGAAACTCACAATTGATTAACGATCATTATCCACATCAAGATTCCACAATATTTATTAAAAAATGTGAGAATGAGAAACAGAATGCGCTTTAGATGCAAATCGTTGCGGAGGAATCCATTCTGTCATAGGAATCTTGGTAATAATTTTATCCCAGGGCATAGAATAATGACCTTTTTTATCCTGCAATAATAAACCAGCCTGATTTAATATTTTAATATCCTGGTGAACATTGCTGTAATCTCTCTCTAATTCTTTCGCTAATGCACGCACGCTGCTGGCTCCGATAGCGTATTCCAGTCGCCGGGGTGTCAATGTTTTCATTAATAATGAAGCATTTTCAAAGCCCACAAGGTCTATAGGCTCCGGCAATTTCTCACCGGCTTCCGCTTTTTCCCTAACCTTTTTAAATGAGGCGAGTGCTTCATCAAAAGAACTCACTTTAACGGTTAATTTTCTTTTTTTCATCATCATTTCTCCCATTTTTTTTGGCAGCGGCGGATGTCCCGTTGAAAATCTTTTAACAACGTATCGTATCCACAAATTGATAAGCCTGTTCGCGATCTTCAATATGTTTATGGTCGCCTTTGCCAGCCTCATTATCGTAGCGCACCAGACAGTTACTCTGCTGTCTGGGCATTCCACTTCGTGCACTTCGTTTAAGCAAGAGGAAATCTTTATTGTAAAATACAACTGCAACTCGGTGTATTATTTTTCGCAGAACGATACCGTGACCACTCATTTTGAAAAGAGGAGCGGTTTAACACCAGTGATGATGGTTTGAAAACTGGACGTGGCCCAGAACCTTGTAATTTTGTCTGCTGGTTTCTTGCTAGCTCATATCCTTGCGCGGCAGCTCGACGATACCACTTTAATGCCTCTTGTACATTCACATTTATACCTTTTCCATACTCATAACAAGAACCTAGCGTGAGTTTATCACGATGGTTTGCATAATAGGCACTAAGCAATTGTAAATAAATGAAAAATTCAGGTTATTAATTGTATACAACAAGACCTTCTAGTCGGGGTCTTTGCTCATGAAAATCTGCAATATTTAATGCCTTCATTAGTCGCTGTTCTTCATCTGTCATATCCTCCAATTTATAGTTTGCTTTGAGTCTGCCTTTATTCTTCGTTTCTTCCAGCAACGTTGCCAGTCGGACATTATTCAGTGTATCTAGTAGCGTATCCAGCGATCCGCCAAATGCCACTTTTGTTTTTGCTTCACGCCATGCAATCGCAGACAATAAATAGCCCAACATACAAATAAAATAGTGCACAATTATTTTTTGATCAGTCCAATGGTATTGTGGTTTCAAGGTCAGATGATATGGGTTTTTTAAATTCTTGAAAGCGTGCTCTATCTCGGATTGTCTTAATAATTTTTTCGCTCTCCCAATCGTGATGATCGGTCATAACAATTCTTAATCCACACTGATGTAAATAACGGTTGAAGACTCTTCTTTTAGTGCATTAAAATAATCTAAAGCTTCTTCAACCAGTGCTTTATGTTGATACGGCGTTAATGCGCCCACATAGTGAAATTGGCTCTCTTTCACCAAAGCCATATTTTGCTTTGAATTGTTGCCTCGATCAAATACCAGCGTATGCTCCGAACTGTTTAATTTCAGATAGTCTATTCTGGCTTTCAATTTGCCGATGACTTCTTTGAAAACGTTGGCATCCGATATATTGCCTTCATAAGTCAGGTGAAACAGCGGTATTTTATCTTCACGTGTCACCACAACCGCTAAACCGATTTGTCGTAAATCCGTTCTCTTTTTCTTGTTCTTGCCGCGTTTTGCAATTACGCAGCGCTCATTCATTGTGTTAATATAAGTAAAAAAATTAGTGGTATCATAAAATAAACTGTCGCTTTTCAAGTGATAAAGTTCAAATACTTTTTTTAATAATTGTTCCTCTATCTTTTCAATCGCGACAATTGGAACTGCATCCATCAGGTCCCAAAAATGCTGGCTATCCAGCTTATTTAAGCTTATGGGCAGCAAATATTCCAAACTCGTTGTTTTAGCCCAATTTGACTAACCGCGTATACTTGTGGGCATACAAACCCGACCAATAGCCGCCAATAAAAGTGTGGCCCCTACGGTTAGATGATTGCGCATCGGCTTTTCAGATACTTGCTTTTTGGTAGGATGAATATGCTGATTAATGACTTCGCAAATGTTTAATTGATTTGCCATGTTGAGCATGGCAGCAACAGCTCGTGCGAATAGGATTTAAGACGAAAATTTTCCGTTAAAGCCCGCATCCGTTTTAATATGTCGTCCGCCTTGCCAAGGTAGGCCAATACTATTGGTCTTGGTTTACCATTTATACGCCTGGATTCAACGATATACCAATATTTATGTCCGCCGCTTTTCCTGGCTTGAATTGTTGCCAAAGTGCCATTTCCTTGTTGTATACAGTTAGAAACTATAGCACTTATTTGTTTATTTTCCTATAATTATTGAAATATATTTTGTTGTATACAATTAAGGGCCTTAGTTTTTCCTTTATTTACATGGAGTTAGTGGCAGTTATGCAAACCATCGTGATAAACTCACGCCAGCAAGAAAAGCCAATTATTCTACTTTAGTATTGACAGATGGAAAAATTATGTCATAAAATATGACGCATAAATTATAACTCATGGAGCTCTTATGGACTACTTTCCACTTTCTCTAGCGCTTGGCAAGGCTTTTTGTAATAGAAAAACAGAGTTACAGATTTTAAAAAATAACTTGCTGGAATCAAGGCCTTCCTTGATCGTATCCCCACGCCGATATGGAAAAACCAGCTTAGCTGTAAATGCTATTGCTCAGGTTAAATTAATACATGTCACTCTCGATTTCTTATCAGCTATTAATGAAAATGATGTCGAAAAAATTATTTCAAAAGGAGCTGGCCATTTAATCAGTGCAATTGAAAAAGGACCTAAGAAAGCATTAAAAATTGCTACGGATCTATTCGCCGGATTAAGTATTAAATTAAGTTTGGATACATTAGGGTTATCCATTGAAATCAACCAGAAATCCGCTGACCCTGCCGCCAATATTTTAAAAATTTTAGAACGCATTGAAAAACTAGCGATGAAATATAATCAGAAGTTGGTGTTATTTTTTGATGAATTTCAGCGTGTATATGAGATTTCTAAAAATCAATCTATTGAAAGCGTGATACGCCAAGTTGCCCAGCGATCCCATCATCTCTCATTTATATTTTCAGGCAGTAATCGTCATTTGTTATATCAAATGTTTAATGATCGAAACAGACCCTTTTATAAATTGTGTGACCGAATGACTTTAGATCGAATCAGTGAAAATGAATATGAATTGTACCTGCAAGAAGTCGCTCAAAAAACCCTAAGGAAAACACTGGACACAAAAACAATAGAAAATATTTTCATGTGTACCGAACGCCATCCTTACTACCTTAATTTACTCTGTTCAAGGTTATGGTCACAAAAAGAAATTACCGATGAAAAGGTGAAAGAAATTTGGCAAGACTATATGGTTGAGGAACGTTCTCAAGTAGCCATAGAATTAGATTTATTAAGCCAGAGTCAAAAAAAGCTACTTATTGCATTAGCCCGATCCAATGGAACGGATGCCCCAAGGAGTAGCGAATTTGAAATGATTTCAGGTATGCCTGGAGCGACCATTACTCAAGCTTTAAAATTTCTGGAAAAAAAAGATTATATTTTCAAAAACAAATCAGGAAAATATTCTATATTAGACCCTATGTTCAAAGCAGTTCTAGCTGGATAAGGCCAGCAATTCCCGGCGAACATTATTTAACCAATAAAATCTTCTCATTTGTCGAAAAGTACAGATGACTACCTTTTCTTTATTGTTTTTTTCGATCATTATTCAAATAAAAGCCTTATTTTTTGCACTTTAAATCGATTTTTAAATCATTCAGGCAGACGATATCCAAACTGATCAATAGATGAGCTTTTCAGGAGCAACCGTATTTATTTTCTGTTTTCTCATGGCGCGTTAGCCCAGGTCACCAATCCCTCTTTCGGCGATACAGCAAAATCTAGCAGCCTTTCCCAGGTATCAAAAATCAAAATCTCAATGTAGGCACGAAGCTTTTCCCACAAATGTCTTTTGCTTCCAAATTTCTTTCGACAGGCCTGGTATTGCCTATCGGTCAATTCAAAAATTTGATGAAAGAAAAAAGCCAGTAATGTCAGCAAATAAAAATTAAAACTCAGATTTTTTTTACCATGTCCGTAGTTTCTATCCATGTAATAATAGAGTAAGCTGCCAGCGAGTTATATCTGATCGATACACTTTTCCAACAGCTTCTCTCCGAACCGTACGGGACACTTTCGTTGTCATACGGCTCTCCAGTAATTAATTACGCCGCAAGTTTCTTCCCGTCATATTGCCCCCGATGAATGTTCAGATGGCAGTTTCGGCAAACAATGAGTGTTTTTCTTCGCCTGGCTGCCATAGTCTTTTTCCACGAGGATGGTGTAGTGCCATTTTTGTGGGTTAAGTCTGCGAGTTTTCGAATATGATGTACTTCGATCTCTCGTTGCGCACCACAAAGTTCGCATTCTTGTGTCAGCAACCTGTCTATGAGTTCAGTTCTGTAATTCAAGATGGTTACTGGCTTCAATGGCACTACCTTAAGGAGCAGAGTTTTGTAACCATCTGATTTAAGATGAAATCAGTCTCCAAATTTTATAGAATAGTTTTGCACAAAAGCATTCATAAAAAGGAGACTGAGAAATGAATTCTAACCGGAATCGCGCGATATCGCAAATTGGTGCGTATCAAAAAAACATTCTGAACGGCAAGTCAGAACTGTCGTTGACGGATATTATTAATTCAGCGCCTTGTCAAAAAATACTCAGTGAATGCCGAGAATTCCGTGATCGTATCTACACGCCGGTGAAAACGATATTTCTGTTTGTAAAACAAGTATTAAATCCAGATAAATCCTGTAAAAAAGCAGTGGCGGGAGCAGTGATAGATCAAATTAGTGCTGGTCTTTCGGCGAATTCAAATAATACCGGCCCGTATTGCAAGGCGAGAAAACGTCTGCCTGAATCAGCGGTAAAATCGTTGGTTAAGGCAACAGGCAGTTTAGCGATGAGTCAGGCGAAATCTGGCTGGAAAATATATGGTCGTCAAGCAAAAATAGTTGACGGCACGATGTCGTTTATGCCGGATACAGCAGAAAATCAAAAACAGTTTCCGCAGCATGGTAATCAAAAGAAAGGTCTGGGTTTTCCATTGGCTCGACTGGTGATAGTGATGTCGTTAACGGTGGGTACGATTTTGGATTATGCGATCGGAGCAAATAAGGGCAAAGGAACTGGGGAGCACTCTTTACTGAGAAATATCCTGGATTGCATAGAAGCAGAAGATGTTGTGTTAGGAGATTGTTACTACCCAAGTTTTTTTTAATTGCGGAGCTTAAAGCGAAGAAAGCAGACGGAATTTTTAGGGGTCAAAGCCAACGGAAGTATGATTTTCGTCAAGGAAATCGGCTGGGGAAAAATGATCATATTGTTTTCTGGAAAAAGCCGGTAAAACCGGACTGGATGGATCAGAAGGTATATGAGGGCTATCCGAATGAACTGGAGGTGAGAGAATTTAAAGTGAGTGGAAAAGTATACGTGACAACATTTTTAAACAAAAAAAAGTATCCAAAGCAAGAGTTATCCAAAATATATAAATTGAGATGGCAAGTTGATATATCCCAACTTAGAAACATCTATAAATATAAACTTGACAAAAGCAGATCAAGTACCCAAAATTGGACGCGCTGGACTATTAGCCCTTGTTGAATGGATTGCAAAACATCGACACAGGAGTGAATGCGTTGAAACCAATGGGGTGGGAGCAAATTCCCCTAAAACACCGTTGTCGTCTAATCCAGTTACTGGGAAAGATGGCATTGAAACAGGTCAACGGGAAAACCTCACAGGAAGAGGAAATAATCAATGATTACGACACATCAAAAATCTCCGTTAAACCATACCCACGGCAAAATATTGAGCCACCACCACGATCGCCTGGCCATTGTGTACATCAGGCAATCTACGTTGCAGCAGGTGGAACGTCATAATGAATCAACCAAACTCCAATACGGTTTGGTGGAAAAAGCCCGCCTTCTGGGGGTGGTCGGCAGACAGGATACTGGTCATTGACGATGACCTGGGCCGCTCAGGTGCTAATGCAGAAGGACGACCTGGATTTCAACGCCTGGTGGCGGAAGTCGGCTTAGACCGGGTTGGGCTTGTTTTAGGTATAGAGATGTCCCGTCTGGCCAGATCCTGTCGAGACTGGTATCAGTTACTGGAAGTTTGCGCTCTTTTTAGAACGTTGATTGGTGATGCCGATGGGGTTTACGATCCTGCTTCTTACAATGACCGGTTATTATTAGGTCTCAAAGGAACAATGTCTGAAGCAGAATTATATGTCATTAAGCAGCGTATGTTAGCCGGAAAAAAAGCGAAAGCACGCAGAGGTGAACTGGGAATGCTGCTTCCTATGGGATATATAAAACGACCATCGGGAGAAATTATTAAAGATATTGACGAGCAGGCACAGTCTACCATTCAATTAATATTTGAATTATTTGACCGGTTCTCAACGATTAATGCTGTTTTAAAATATCTGGTGCAACATAAAATTCAAATGCCCCATCGGGAGCGTTATGGTTTACAAAAAGGCGAATTAACCTGGAGACGTCCTAACCGCATTACATTAGGCAATTTACTGCATAATCCTATTTATGCTGGAGCTTATGTGTATGGCCGCAGACCGACAGATCCCCGCAGGAAGAAAGCAGGACGCCCTTCCACAGGTCGCACAGTCGCCACTCCTTCAGAGTGGGAAGTCTTGATAAAAGATAAAGTTCCCGCTTATATTACATGGGAGTACTATGAACGCAACCTGAGACAATTAGCAGCAAATTCTATCCAGGGAATAGGTGTGGCTCGACATGGATCATCACTATTATCCGGTATTATCATCTGTGGTCGATGTGGACTGCGCATGGCTGTCAGTTATACAAATAACGGCAATAAACTCCGGTATAGCTGTGCCAATAGAGCGAGTAATTATGGGGAACCGCCCTGCCAATCGCTGTTAGGTAATATCCTGGATGAAGTGATTATTCAGCAGGCATTAGAAGCATTAAAGCCTTCCGCACTGGAGGTGAGTTTACAGATTGCGGAGCAGGTAGAGCAGGAACGCAAAACTCTTCAGGAGTATTGGAGACAACAACTGGAACGGGTTCGATATGAAGTGGAAAGAGCTTATCGACAATATAATTCGGCGGAACCTGAAAATCATTTAGTGGCTCGCACGCTGGAAAAAAAATGGGAGGAATTATTATCTGCCGAAGAAAAATTGAAACAGGAATATTCGCAATTTCTTTCGAATCAACCGATCGCATTATCGTCTGTAGAACGTGAATCAATACGTCAATTAGCTTCTGATATACCGGCATTATGGTCATCACCCACTACCACTGTAGAAGAACGTCAATCGATTATTCGATTATTAGTTGATCGCGTGATCGTCACCGTGGAAGGAAAAACCGAAAAGGTACAGGCGGAAATCCATTGGGCTGGCGGTCATAAAACGTATACTCATTTTACCCGTCCAGTTGCAAAGCTTGAGCAACTGAGTTACTACAATGATTTGCTTGATCGGGTAAGAAAATTAAAGGAAGAAGGAAAACCGTTTGCAGAAATAGCAGAGACATTGAATCAGGAAGGCTGGCGTCCTGCGAAAAGGCAAATTTTATTTAACAAAGGAATGGTGGATGATCTGCTTTCTCATGCCGGAGTAAAAAGCAATAAAAAAACCCGATCAGCACAAGTCGATCGCATGCCCGATGATTGGACATTTCAGGAGTTGTCACAGAAGACCGGTACTCCAATGCCCACGTTATATGTCTGGATGCGCAAAGGGTTACTTCAGGCACGGAGAGTAAAACAACCCATATCATCTCGCGGCATTTGGCTTATTCATGCCGATGAAAATGAAATGAGACGCCTTCGGGAATTAAAAAAAAAACCCAGGCAATGGATTTATCGTTCGAGGATAAAAAAGGTAGATTAGCCGCTTTCTCTGATTCTTTTTAATTCCATGCAAGTGGGCTGCCGACTCCCTCCAGCAGCTCACTGCCAGTATGTTCATTATAGAGCGCCAGCTATCCCCACCAGAACACGTTATTTGAAATCCACTCAAAAAATATCATTAAATATCAAATTAGTTTTGATATTTAATGATATTTTTGATAAGACATTTTGACAAACAATCCTGTAAAATATGGGATACGCGGAATGTTCCATGGTAATTATTCAAATATGCCGGGAAGTTTTAGTGACTATTGAACTGTCATTTCCCGATTGACCCTATCTGGTGACTTCATTACAGTATATGCAGGTCAGGTCGTTTCTGGTGAGATTTTATGGATAATAAAATAACCAGAATACGGAGATTAATGTGACTTTGAATTTTATGGAGGCAGTATGAATGGTAAATCTCGACCCCCCATCTTAAATGATATAATTCTTTAAATTCTTCTCGTTGTATGTCTTCAGAAAATAAAGAAGTGATCAATACTTCTATTTCTCCCGTCGATAAAACTACGCTCACTAATCGAACCTGAATTTTTAGGGGTAACCCTTGTTCTCTCATTCTTTTGCTAATACGATAACTGGCTTTTAAAGTCACTATTTGACTCCAGTGACTCTCCTTCGTCGGATGAAAGAGAGGCTGCGCCTCTTTAAATGTACTATTTGAACATCTGATCACGTAATTCTTTTTTGACTGCTCTAATTGAGCCAAAAACTCATAGGATACGTATCCTCTGTCATAGATCATTAAGTCTTTTTCTGCTCCTAATCCCTCTTTTAATAACTGGGCGGCTAATTTCATTTCATGATGATGACTGGGGCTAAAACAGCTTTTAACCACCATATGGTTTAAAACATCATAACAACATTCAAAAACGGCACAAACGTACTGTCCACTCATGTACTGAGTTTTAATTTTGACTGCTCCAAATTCTTTTCTGACGGCTTCTTCATTTGGTAAAATAATTTTAGAGCCGTCCACTCCTAAACAACGATATCCTTTCCATCTTTTAATATCATCCTCAGGTTCTGCTCCTGAATAATAAACTTCCAGGAGAGAATCACTGAGTTCTATAAATGCGGTATGCTTCAATTTTTTTCGGGCTTGGGTATAAGCGCTGGAGCTCACTATCTGCTCAAACCGCAGTGAAGATCCTGCGAGCCTTTGGGCGGATGCCGGGAATACCGCGGAGGGGGTTTAAATCAATATAGTTATCTCTCTACATATTTTCACATATACATGGCAATGATTAAAATATAAAAAAACTCGGGACAGCCCTGTCGCCGGTAGGTCTACTCACAAAAAACTGGGGGAGAAAATTGGCCTTCAGCCGAACTCGCCATCGCGTTGCCCTCGGGAATTTTCATAATACCTTAATAATTCATATCTAGAATAATGAATTTTAAATTTATACATGGCTCTACAAACAGCATTAACATGAGAACCTAATCGTGAAACCAGAACCCAACTTTTTGGGTGACATGAGGGCGCAATCTCCTCTGGAAAATAAACGTATCCTACTGGTTGACGACCATCCGATTGTGCGTTCCAGTTTGAAAATCATTCTGCAAAAAATACCCGGCATTCAGATTATCGGCGAAGCCGGGACCGGATGGGAGGGAATTAAACTGGCCCGGGAACTGAAATCCGAACTGGTGATATTAGACTTCATACTCCCAGATATTTCAGGGCTGGAAGTCACTCAACGATTATTAAAAATCGACCCGTCTCTCAAAATTTTAATTCTCACCGCAGAAACTCACGAACTGACTCCTATCTGGGTATTTTCAGCAGGCGCACACGGTTATCTGCCAAAAACTGCAACACCAGCGGAGTTCAAGGAAGCTTTAATTTCCATTCTCAATGGCCTACAGGTGGGTAGGAAAAGTGACTCGTCCAGGGCAATGACTTCGCTTTTTAGCGATTTATCCGCTCGCGAAGTCGAAATCATGTGGATGATACTGCGTGGCAAAACCACTCCGGCTATCGCACAGCAGTTATATCTTGATGCCAAAACCATATACGCTTATCGCCGCAATATTTTTAAGAAATTAAACGTTAAAAACACCGTCGCTTTAACCCTGCTTGCATTCAGCCAGGGCATTAATCCTCACTCTATCCTGTGAGGAACTATCTGTGTCATAATATTTCTATGACCAATGATGCAGATATCTCTGATGAAAAGTGAAGTAGTCACTTTGGTGCTGGCCATTTTTGAAGGTTTTGCCCTGATCATATCACCGTGCATCTTGCCGGTTTTACCGATTATCCTGTCTGGTTCTCTGGCAGGCGGCAGGAAACGTTCCATCGGTATCATTATCGGATTTGTGATTTTTTTCGCGCTTTTTACCTTTTTTTCCCGTCAATTGGTAGCAATCTCTGGTATCAATTTAAATCTGATCCGTTATATCTCCTTCGGCATATTGATTGCGCTGGGGATCATTATGATTTCTAACTATTTAACCGAATTGTTTGCCAGAATGACTCAAAAATTAGGTTCCGTCGGATCCGGCTGGAACAATCCCAATGGCGGATTTTTTTATGGTTTGTTATTTGGGGCTTTGATCGGTTTGATCTGGACTCCCTGCGCTGGTCCTATACTGGCAGCGGTTATTGTTCAAACGATTTTACAAAAGAGCAATATCAGCGGTTTTTTAACGTTATTATTTTTTAGCATCGGCGCCGCTGTTCCAATGCTGATAATTGCCTTATTTGGCCAAAGTCTCCTGCAAAAAATGACTTTCTTTAAAAAAAACTCGATCCTTATCCGAAAAATTTTAGGAATTATTATCATTCTCACCGTGATTGATATGTATTGGGTCACCGGAAAAGGTTTGGCATTTCCCAGTCTTTCTAAAAACCATATCCTGAATGCCCAGAAACTTATTGATCCTTTAGACAATCCTTATCCCGCACCGCCTTTATCAGGGATTAGCGCATGGATAAACTCTCCTCCCTTAACTTTGGAGCAATTAAAAGGACAAGTTGTTCTGATAGACTTCTGGGCTTATTCCTGTATTAACTGCATTCGTACTTTTCCGGTATTAAGAGCATGGTATGATAGATACCACGATAATGGTTTGGTGATAATCGGTGTGCACAGTCCCGAATTTGATTTCGAACGAAATATCAATAATGTTAAAAATGCTGTGGAAAAAGATAATTTGAAATTCCCCGTAGCGGTGGACAATCAATTCGCTACCTGGTCCGTTTATCATAACGCTTATTGGCCTGCTGATTACTTAATAGATAAAAATGGTCAAGTGGTTTATGAGCATTTTGGCGAAGGGAAATACGATATCACCGAAAATAATATTCGGTTTTTATTAGGTTTAAAGCAAAAAGCCGGTGAAAAATCTTCTGAAAACAATGATATCAATCAAACGCCGGAGACTTATTTAGGTTACGAGCGTCAGGATCAATTTCACAGTCCGGAAAATATTAAAAAAGATGCCGTCAGCGATTATAGTTATCCACAACAACTTCCTCAAAATGGTTGGGCGTTGAAAGGCAGATGGCTGATTGAAAATCAAAAAATAACGGCTATGGAAAAGGATGCTGCTATTGAAATTAAATTTCGAGCCCGCAAGGTCTTTGCTGTCATGGGGACCAGCAGTAACAAACCCATCATTATTACGATTACTTTAAACAATCAAAAAAAAGTCCTGACTGTCCAAAACCATGATTTATATACCCTCATTGAAAATCCTGAGGAGCCAATCAACACCCTTGAACTGACAACTTCAGAGCCAGGGCTGCAAGTCTATACGTTTACCTTTGGGTAGACCGCATCGCCATTCATCTTGTGATTTTAGGGAATCGGAAAACCTGAACCGTTGAAATTTGAACTTGCCGGCAAATGGTCAAGACGAATCAATGAGGGACATCGACTGGTTTATCAAATCAATAATCATGAGTTGATTATTTTTCAGTGTCGCTACCACTATTAAAATCTGAGATATTCCGGCGCCTCAGTGGGGACTCCGGGAATCTGCTATTATTAATAGCATTCACCAGGAGAGAGGATTTTATATGCACGTTCTTTGGAGTGGTTCAATCAATTTTGGTCTGGTCAGTATTCCCGTCAAGCTTTTTAACGGTTCGGAAACTCCGGCTCTCAATCTCACGATGTTGCATAAAAAAGACAGTTCCCCTATTCGCTATGCGAGAATCTGCCGGGCGGAAGATAAAGAAATTCCCTATACGGAAATTGTAAAAGGGTTTGAATATGCGAAAGATAATTATGTGGTTTTAACCGAGCAGGACTTTTCCAAAGCCAGTGTTAAATCAACACACTCTATTGATATCTTTGAATTTATTGATCAAAAAGAAATTGATATTCGCTATTATGACCGTCCCTATTATTTAGAACCGGGCAAAGGCGCCGATAAAGCTTATTTATTATTGAGGGAAGTTTTGCGGCGTTCCAAAAAAATTGCGATGGCCACTTTTGTGCTGCACAACCGCGAACATTTGGGTGTTATCAAACCCATAGGCGAGGTGCTGGTTTTGGATAGAATCCGTTATGCCCGGGAATTGCGTGACCCTACTCTTTTAAAAATACCTAAAAATGTCAATATAAAACCTCAGGAAATGCAGATGGCGGTTACCCTGGTGAAACAACTAACGCGGAAATTTGCGCCGAAAACCCTCCACGATACTTACGATGAAGAACTGGAAAAAATTGTCACTGCCAAATCCAAAGGTAAACCTGTTCTGGTAAAAAAAGAAAAATTAAAGCATGTTAAAGCAAAAAATCTGATGGCAGCATTGAAAGCCAGTCTGAAAAAAAATGTTAGTCACAAAAATAAAAATCGTCGAGCCGCATGAAGCGCTCCCTGTTAAAAGAATACCGTAGCAAACGCCGATTTACGAAGACTACGGAACCGGCAGGTATTCATAAAAAGAAATCATCGACGAGATTAAGGTTTGTCGTTCAGGAACATCATGCTTCTCATTTACATTACGATTTCCGTCTGGAAATGAACGGCGTTCTTAAAAGCTGGGCAGTTCCTAAAGGGCCCTCCATGGATCCTAAAGATAAACGTTTGGCAATCATGGTGGAGGACCATCCTTTTGAATATAAAGATTTCGAAGGCGTCATTCCTGCCGGCAATTATGGCGCAGGCAAAGTGATTATTTGGGACAAGGGTGTTTATGAGTTAATTGGGAAATCCAGCATCGCCAAAGGACATCTCAGCCTGATTCTGCATGGCAAAAAATTGCGTGGAGAATTTTCTCTCGTTAAATTAAAAGACACCAAACAAAATTCATGGCTGTTAATAAAAAAAAATGATTCCACTTCCAAATCAAAAAAATCAGCAATACTCATGCCTGAAAAAATAAGTCCTATGCTGGCGTATTTAGCCGACAAACCATTCACGCGCAAGGGTTGGAGTTTTGAAATAAAGTGGGATGGCTATCGAATCATCGCGCACGTCCAGGATAAAAAAGTCATTCTTTATTCACGTTCTCATCAGGATTATACGCAAATATTTTCACCGGTCAGCAATGCTTTAGCGAAACAAAATATCAACGCCATTCTGGATGGCGAGGTGGTTGTGCTGGATAAAGAAGGTCGAGCACATTTTCAGTTATTACAACAATTTCAAAAAACTCAACAAGGAGATTTGGTTTATTATGTTTTTGATTTACTCTGGTTAAATGGTGATGACCTGCGGGAATTACCGCTAGCAGATCGTAAAAAAAAATTAATTAAATTATTGCATCCTAATGCAAAAATCCGCATTAGTGAGCACGTGGTCACTGAAGGTGAAGCATTTTTCAAAGTAGCTGCAGAGCAGGGCCTGGAAGGGATCATGGCAAAAGATCTCAATAGCCCTTATTTTTCTGGAAAACGCAGCCATAGCTGGTTAAAAATGAAAACCGTTCATCAGGAAGAAGCCATTATTGCCGGATACACAGCTCCTCGCGGCAGTCGTCAACATATCGGTTCGCTGATTTTGGGAACTTTTAAAAACAAAGAGCTGGTTTACATCGGTCATTCCTCAGGTAAGTTAAACGAGCAGGGTCTTGCCAGCCTTAAAAAGAAACTGGATCCTCTTGTCCGCGTCACTTCGCCTTTTAAGAATCCACCTAAAACCAATGCAGCGGTGACATGGGTAAAACCGGTGCGGGTATGCGAGGTGGTTTTCACTGAATGGACACAGGATGGGCATTTACGCCATCCTGTGTTTATAGGCTTGCGTCAGGATAAGCCTGCACGAAAAGTACATCGCGAACAAACCATTAAGGACAGTCAAGCTCTCAGTTGCGGGAACCACCGGATTAAATTGTCGCATGTAACGAAGATATATTTCCCCAAAGACGGCTACACCAAAAAAGATCTGATTGATTATTACCGTTCGATTGCCCCGGTGATCCTGCCCCACATAAAAGACCGGCCCGAGGTATTACATCGATATCCCGATGGCATCGAGCAATCCGATTTTTTTCAAAAAAATATTACTCATGCGCCAGAATGGATTAAAACCAAAATATTTTATTCTGAAAATAAAAATAAGGCGGTTAAATATTTAGTTTGCCAAAACGAAGCTGCTTTAATATATATGGTGAATCTGGGCTGCGTTGAGATCAATCCCTGGTTGTCCCGCATCCAGTCGCCGGAACAACCTGATTTTTGCGTGCTGGATCTTGATCCGGAAAATATATCATTTGCCGAGGTGATAACGACCGCCAAAACTATCCACACCATTCTGGAAAAAACGGGTATCCCCAATTTTTGTAAAACCTCCGGTAAAAGGGGTATGCATATTTATATTCCTCTGAGTGGGCGCTACGATTTCGATCAGTCGCGGCAACTGGCAGAAATTATCGCTATTCTTGCTCACGATCGATTGCCGGAAACGACCAGTCTTACCCGTTCACCTTTGCTGCGGCAGGGTAAAGTCTATATTGATTATTTACAAAACCGTGCGCACCAAACGGTGGCGTCGCCGTACTCAGTTCGACCAACGGCGGGGGCTTCTGTGTCTACTCCACTCCATTGGCGTGAAGTAAACAAGCGCCTTGATCCGGGTCGGTTCACAATAAAAACCATTCATAAAAGAATAGAAAAAAATGATGATATTTGGAAAGAAATCCTTAAATCCAGTATTAACATGCGGAAGGCACTCACTGAACTCAGAAAGCTAATGGCCTCCGAAAAAGAGGAAACTTAAGAAATAAAAACCAGGCCATGAACGTTAAAAGTCCCATACAACCGACCATCCTGGCAATAATTGGCATTGAAGAAGAATGAAAACTGACCAGGCAACTGATGAGTGAAGCAATCCCAAATTCCAGGGCCATCGCAAAAGCAGTCGCAAAACCAATCAGATTGGGAAAAGGCCGCACAATTCCCACCGCGGATGAAACGATGACAAAACCCGTGCCAAACATGTAAACCAGCATCATTGTGGTAAACAGGATAATGTTCTGTGGAATCAGCACGCTCATGACTAGCATCACCAGTGCCGGAATCGCAATTAAACCCACGCCCACCGAGAGTACGCGATCGATGCCAAATCTCAACGCCAACCAGCCGGCCAAAAACGTCCCGGAAAGATGGGCCGCCCAGATGCCCGAGGTAAGATAACCATATTCTATACTGGTTAATCCAACTTTTTTCATAAATAAAAATGCGGCGCTGGTGGTATAAGCTTTCTCTCCAGCCATCATGAATGCGACGCTTAACAGGAACCCCCACAAGGGCAAACTTTTTATAATAGTCCTATAGTTACGCAGAATCGCTTGAGGATGAATTGAGGCAAAACTGGTTTTAGGATTTGTTTGAGGCAAATAAAACCACATGGTGAGCAGGATAATTGCGCCATAAATCGATAAAATAAGAAAAATCCAACGCCAGTTCAGATAAGCCGCCATATAACCGCCCAAAACCGGTAAAATAAAAATGCCTATGGCATTACCCGTAAAAATATAACTAAAGACTTTGGCGGCAAAGCCTCCTTCGAAACAATCATTAACGATAGCTCTCCCCATGAGTATGATGATGCTGCAACCCAGCCCCTGGATCAAGCGGCCTGCCAATAAGAAATGAACGTTGGGGCTAGCCGCGCAAAGCGCTCCTCCGGCGATAAACAATGCCAGACCAAACAGGATAAACTGCCGACGTCCAAAAACTTCGGCAATGGGGCTGCACAGAAACATACTGATGGTTTTACCGAAAATAAACCAGGTAATCGTTAATTTAACGAATGTCTCGGATACATTGAGTCCGGAAGCGATGGCGGGCATGGCGGGCGCGTAAATAGATTCCCCGGCCAGGCCCAATAACCAGGCGCCGACCAGCAGCGCTGAATAATAAAATATACTTTTTTCAAAACTGCCCATCTCTCGAATCCCGCTCATAATTGATAATGATTCTCATTCACTATTGTAACTGATCGACCGACTAATCACAAAATTGCATTTTTAGGGACACGCCACTAAACTGTATTTTTTTCGGAGATTCCAATGCGCGCTCAGGCTGAAAAAGCAATCAAAGATCAAAGTCTTTTTCCATTTAAAATGGCAATCGACAAGCTGGGAACAACCATAAAAGATCCTAATGAAGATGGATTGACGTTATTGCATTTAATTGCAGATTCTCCCAGTTTTATTTCCGTAGACCTGCTTCTCTCCCTCTTGAAAATGGCCAAATCCAAAGGAATTTTATTTTCCCAAATTCTGGACAGTCAGGACAAAGAGAGATTAACCGCTTTCAGTTATTGCCTGAAATCCCAGAAAGATCTCGAATGGCGAATGAAATTGATGTTCCAATTACTGCAGTTTGGAGCCAATCCCTATGCCGGAAAGGTAAATACTCCTGTGCTGACATTCACTGACAGCGAATTAAAATATATTCGCAATTCTCCTAATTTAAATTTACTCTTTCAGGAAATTGAAAGAATAACTAAAGCAATTAAAGCCAGATTTCCTTCCCCACCCATAAGCGATTTAATACAGAAATCAATAATGGCCCCAAGAGGTATTTCCCCCATAGAACAGAAAAGTGAATTTCCTTTTCCCTCATAAATTTATTTTGGCTTTTAATCGATTGCTCTGCTATATTTCATAGGACTTTTCAATTTTTTTTTGGAGGTATTTAATTATGTTTCTTTATAATATCGCTTATTCTCTCGAATTCGTGGTGGTGGCACTTGGTGCTTTTTTAATCGGCTGGGGCCGGTATAAATGTTATAAAAATAAAATGTATTGCGAGACCACTCGCACGAGCCCTTTAGTGGGTTCCAATGTGACGGGTTCTCCTGTGGTGGGTACGGATGTACACAAAAAATGTTCCTCAAACGTCTGCGGAACGGGTTTCGCTCAGGCAATTGGGGTGATTTTGATTATACTGTCTGTATTAAATTTTATAGATACCATCTATAACTCAGTAAGATACCACCATCACCGGAATGAATTTAGACAAAGAATAGAAATGATGAAACAGAATCTGACCAATCCCGGAGTGAACAGCAGCAACCCAAACAACAACACTAACGCAAATCAACCGGCTTCACAGAATAGCGGATATTAATCGCTAATTTATACGGATATTGGGCAGAAGAGTGATTACCGGCGCCTCGGGTGACGATCCATCCGGTCTCAAACGGGTGCACATTTCAGTTATTCGCAACTATGGACAGCATCATACATACTGCCATTTTTGATAGCAGTCCAGGAAATGTGTGCCCGTAGAGGGGCTGCTCCAGCTGGAGAAAATATGCGATTGCCTTTGTGGGTTATCTGATTTGTGAGAATTATTTTTTTAGGATTTTTAATTTTTTTATTTACTTCTAGTGTTTTTGGAAAAACTGAAGTGAGCCAGGCGGATGATGGCCCTCCGTCTATCGGGAATTTTATATTACCTTCTTCACAAACACCCGGTCCTTTATTGAGTTTTGGACAGAATATTGTAGATAAAAATGAAACAATTATATATTTATCGGCTGATGATATTCAGGGGCCGGAAAGACAGGCAATTGATGCAGTTCCTTCAATCCTATATGGATTTACTGACAGATTCTCCATTTTTTTAGTCACTCCGTTCGCAGTCAGTTACAAACAGAGGCAAAACAGTTCGTCGGGATTTGAAGATACTCTTTTACAACTTGAATATGCCTTTTATAGCGGAAAAAATCATGAATTTACTGACCAGGCCACGATCGTCACCAATATGACCTTCCCCACGGGTTCCGCGACTAAACAACCTAATACAGGAGTTGGCGCACCCAGCTTTTTTATTGGAGGAACCTTTAATCGGACCTATGTAAACTGGTTTGGATTTATTTCGGATGGAGCCATACTGAATACTACTGGAGAGAATAACACCCAGTTTGGCAATCAATTCCTATATCAGGCGGGTATTGGAAGAAATATCTTCGACATAGATACTCAATGGATTTTTGCCTGGCTACTGGAAGCCGATGGAACCTATGCAGAGGAAAACAGAATAAACGGGCTAACCAATCCCAACTCCGGGGGAAATACTCTTTATTTAACTCCTTCATTATGGGTTTCTTCTAAAACGCTTAACTTCCAGTTAGGATTCGGTTTACCCGTAGTCCAACATCTTTTTGGCAATCAGCCTAAAAATAGTTATCTGGTGGCCCTAAATTTAGGCTGGAGTTTTTATGGAAAATAATCTATGACAATGTTTGGAGTACATTCGGAAGTAGGCCAATTGCGTAAAGTGTTAGTGTGCCGGCCTGGACTGGCGCAACAACGCTTGACCCCAAATAATTGCCGCAGTCTACTATTTGATGATGTGCTATGGGTCTCGCAGGCCAAAATTGATCACTATATTTTTGTCAATGTCATGCGGGAACATGGCGTGGAGGTTCTTGAACTTCACGATTTATTAGCGGAAATTCTTATTGATACTGAGGCACGCACCTGGCTACTCGACCGTAGATTAAACCTGAATACCATTGATGCGGGCTTGCAGGAGCCCTTGCGCGCCTGGTTCGACGAGCTGCCCCCCGTTATCCTGACTGATTTTTTAATCGGCGGTATATTAAAGGCAGAATTACCGTTTGAAGTTCAAAGTTTATTAGTCCGTTGTCTCGCACCCAGCGATTTTTTAATTGCTCCTTTGCCTAATACAATCTTTGCGCGTGATTCCAGTTGCTGGGTCTACAATGGTGTTTTATTAGGTTCTTTGTATTGGCCGGTCCGGCGCCAGGAATCATTATTGGTTTCTGCCATTTATCGTTTTCATCCCATTTTTCGCGAAAATTTGCAGGTATGGTGGGGCGATCCCGATGCAGAACATGGTATGGTCACTCTGGAAGGCGGGGATGTCATGCCCCTGGGAAATGGTGTTGTATTGATAGGAATAGGCGAACGGACTTCACCTCAAGCCGTCTCTCAAATTGCCAACACATTATTTACTCGTGGTGTGGCAAAAAATATTATTGCCGCACAGTTTCCACAGTCACGAAGTACGATACATTTGGATACCATATTTAATTTTTGTGATATTGATTTGGTAGCCATATTTCCAGAAGCTGTGCACGCCATTCGTAGTTTTACTTTGTATCCGGGAAAAACAAGTTCTACAGTAGAGGTTGTCTCTGAAAATAAATCATTTCTTGAAGTTATAGCTCATGCTATGGGCTTACCAAAACTTCGCAGCATTGAGACGGGAGGCGATTCTTACACGGTTGAAAGAGAGCAATGGAACGATGGAAATAATCTGTTAGCACTCTCGCCAGGCGTGGTCGTGGCATATAACCGCAATACCTACATCAATACTTTGCTCAGAAAAGCAGGTGTTGAGGTCATCACCATCCCCAGTAGTGAATTGGGTAGAGGCCGCGGCGGCTGTCATTGTATGAGTTGTCCACTACTCCGCTCCGCCGTATGAACGTAATCAGGAAGGTTTATTCGTCATCAAATAAAATACTATGATCAAGCTAATAAAGGCAGGCCATCCCAGCCAAAACCAGTATTTAAAATAGCGAAAATAACGCGGAGGTAGTTCGGTATGATCGCGATGGGCTGCCACTGCAAAATCACGCATTTTAATTTGTAGATAAACTACCGGAAACCAACAACAGCCAGCAATCACGTAGCCGATAATCGAGCCGATGATCCACAAGGATTGCCAGGGATAACCGGCAAGATAGACCATCCACAACCCGGTAACGGGCTGCACCACTCCGGAGCTGGCGGTAAAAATCCAGTCGGCAATCACCACGTATTGAGCAGTGGCGGCGATAACCGGAATTTTACGGGTACGGTGGCCATAAAGCATGGTGCAGGCAGTTCCCATGCCCGTGCCAAATAAGATCGTTGAACTGATTACATGGATAAATTTCAGCCATAAATAGAGCATTAGCGTTCTGACTCCAAAGCCATCAATACCAGCATCGCCACCAGGAGCGGGATATTCTTTGCGATTGAGCCAAAAGGTTCCAGCCACAGTTGCGGCAATTTCCAACTGATAATCAGGGTGTAAACCAGCATCACCAGGATCTGTATAATGCATACTTTATTCAAATTCGCGCCAATTAACAACGCAGCACCAATGACGGCATCCACGATGCAGGCTCCATAAAACAAAACAGGTTGCCAAAACGCAGTGACCCCTGCATGCGCCAACAGTGCATAAGAAGCAGTTTTTGAAAAGAAAAATAAACTACAGACGGCAGTAAACAACCAGATAAACGCCAGGCTAAATCGCAGCATGGGTCGAAGAAAATAAAGCCTGGCATGCCAGCGATCCTGTACGGCGCCGGGTTGACTATAAATACCCGTGGCAAGATCGCGGGGGACAAAACCAATTCGTTCATGAAATTCCTGGGTTTCGGCAGGAGTCGTGATATTATTTTGATTTAGCATTTTGTAGGCAGTGGTATTTGCCGATGAATAAGGAATTATGTCACCCATCAACGATACAAGCCGAATTAACCACAATGGGATAAATACTAATTTTGCGCTGGAAAAACCTAACCATGCCCGCATAGTGGTTAAGATCTCACTCAAAGTGACGGGCGTTTTACTCACCGCACTGAGCACCCTGCTCTGCCCGGGTGGTTTCTTCAGCAACTGGGTAATGGCTTTCGCTAAATCCTGCAAATGCAACGGTTGAAATTGTTGCTGGCCGGCGCCTGGGATGGGAATAATCCACGGCAGCCCTATTAAGCCCCTAAATAATGAGGTACCTCCATAAGAACCAATCCCGTAAACTAATGAAGGCCGTAAAATAATGGCCAGGATCGGTAGCGTCAATAAATAATTATCGGCAGCCAGTTTGCTTTTAGCATAATCGACTTCCACTTTATCAATGCCCAGCGCGGAAATTTGAATAACTTTTCTCACCCCAACCTTGACGCAGGCATCAAACAAAGCGCGTGGGGTATCATAATGAATCGCCCAGATTGTTTGTTTATGGGGGTGATAAAAAATCCCGACACAATTAATCACCACTTCAATCTGGTTGAGACGCTCAATCCAGGGATCAGGAGTAGTATCATGAATAAAATCACAGGGAATTACCCTGGCGCCCGGAAATAAACGCTGGGTATAAGCGGTATTGCGCACACAGCATGTCACTGTGTGTCCTGCCGCCAGCAGATCAGTGACAATTTGCGAGGCGATAAATCCGGAAGCACCTGTAACTAATATATTCATAATGAGAGCTTAGGCTTATTGAGTTAATCGATAAATAAGTACAGCAACCCGCTGAGTCGCGATCGGCAATGAAGGGACATCCAGAGTTTCCTGCGCCGTGTGTGCTCCTGTCCCATAAGGACCCAAACCACCCAGATTAGCCGGGACAAAGCGGGCAATATGAGAAAGATCAGACCCGCCACGCAACAGAGGATCGAGCGCTGTGACCTGGCCATAGCCAAGGTCAATGCTCACCTGACTATATTTTTTCAACAATGCAATATTATTGGCCGTGGGCGGCATGGCTGGAATCCCATTCTGAAAATTAATGGCGGCACTGGTTCCAGGCAGATGTTGGGATACGATGTCCATTGCATTTTTCTCGAATGCCTGTTTTTGTTCGTCACTGATATAACGATAATCACCTTTCGCTCTTGCAATTTTTGCTACCTGGGTTTCCTGCCCGGTAGCGCTGCCGTGATTACTTTGATCAATATCGGCAGTGTTGCCGCCGACAATGATTCCTGGATTAAAAGTCAGGTATTTTTTAGTGTCTAATGCGGTGCGCATTTCATTGAGAATGCGGATTAATTCAAAAATCGCGCCGTCGCCAACCGAAGGTTGAAAAATTTTTGATGAGTGTGCTTCAATACCCTGAGTTTCTATTGTCCAGCCGCTGATGCCGCGACGAGCGACGGTAGCAGTATCCAATCCCATGGACCATTCAAATTCCAACGCGACATCACTTCTTTTAGCAATTTCGATTAATGGTTTTCTCGAAATAGTCGTTGGCTTGCCGGAATCTTCTTCATCGCCCATCAGGGCCACGGTAATATTGGCGTTATCCAGGGCATGAGCGGCTTGCAAAGCCTTCAGGGCATACAGGATAACAATATCTCCACCCTTATCATCAATGATGCCAGGCCCGGTGGCCAAATTTCCATGGCGAGTAAATTTTTGAAAAGGATTATCTGGCGAAAATACTGTATCCAAATGCCCAATCAGTAAAATATGCGGCCCACGATTGCTGTTGTGTTCAGCAATCAGAACTCCGGCGCGATGCATACTGGCGGGTTCTTCTACCCAACGAGTTTTAAATCCTAATTGATTGAACTGCTCGCGTAATATTTCTCCGACTTCATGAACTCCGGACATATTTTGGGTTCCGCTATTGATATTAACTAATTTTTCGAGTAAATCCAGAGCGGATTGTTGTTGCGAATCCACATCGTTTTTTATTTTCTGTTCATGCGAATCATTTGGGGCAGCAATGACCATGGGAATGCTAAAGAGACTTATCATTAGAAAAAAGACAAATTGAACTACAGACCTGGGAACTGCAGTACGGAAACCAATACATCTGCTCCCGCCGGTAATCTTCGCCATTTTATTTATAAGCTTCATGTTTTCCCCCTGGCCATAAAGTGTTAAATTATTCCTGTTTTTCGCAAAAAATACAACCCACGCCTGTCCAGCAATTTTCGCTGAGTACAGCGAAAATTGCTTCCTGTTTTTATCCTGCGCTCGGCGGAGCCGATGCTCGGAATGAAGGGGGAGCGCGGAGCTTAGCTCCCCCTTGCGATCCCCCATAGCGCAGAGAATTTTCTACGAAAATTATTTTTTTTATAATGATGCCGCCGTTATGTACGATATGTATCTGATGGACACCCCCTTGAAATTTACCCTTGCAGAACATGGTATAGAGATAAAGGGAAAGGAAAATCTTCGCAAGGATGTAACGGTTCGCTGCATTCCTTTTTCTGCAAACAATAGTAAAACAGTTGTTTCGACTGCAATCATAGGGATGAATTTGTCAATTAATCACCTGATTAAACAATTGAAACCTTCAACTTATCCGCCTCTGCCATGCTGTTTGAGTTTTTGGTATACTTTAGGATTATATTCAAACGCTCGCTCCCATTCTTAACACACTGACGCCAACAACGGCAGCAGCGCCAGCGCAAATCCAAATTTTGTATCTATTTCTTTTAAGCCAAAATAGCGTTTCTTGCTCTCTTGAGCCCCACTTTATCCCTTTTTCGTTTAAGATATTTCTAAAAGCATCACGCCGTGCTTTTAAATTGGTAAATATAATGTTTCTTAGAGATTCCGGCATGAAATTATCAGGAATTTGCTTGTTATATATTGTTAATCTTAGCTTCTCGTCAGTTAATTGGGCCACTCGCAGTAGGCCATTTTCAATCTGCTCTTTGGTAGCATGTTGAAAGACAAAATGGGACTTACCATCATCCTTACTATGGTAACTATCAATTTTCCCATTGCTTAATCCTATTAAATCACGGGCATGTTTATTCGCCTCTTCTTTCACTTCAAAAAAATAACTATCTGCAGGATCAATCTTAACTGCCTGAAATCGTTGTGGCTGTTCAATCAATCCCATATTTCCAAATCGATGACCTATTGCGTCCAGATCTGTAAAAAAGTAAAAACCGCTACATTCTCAAATAAACCCACGATTGGTTTATTTTCACCGTTAGTGCCTGGAATAGCTTGTTGTTGGAGCCACCCTTTAGCCTCGTCTTTAAGTTCGTTATTAATTTTAAGGAGCCAGCAGCTTAAGTCCTGATAGCCCTTTTCTTTGCGCGAAGCCAACCAATAATGTTTATTTTTTTCCTCATAAACCAGATAGGTTTGAGGGACATTAACACCACAAAGTGCTAGTAAGTCATAGCTCAATTTTTCAAAGGCGCAACTATATGAATTGCCATTAGGTTTAAGTATAAATTCTTCTTTGGTTTCAATTCTGCTTGCCTCTGCGAATCTACAATTCAAATAGGAAACACCCTCTTTTTTAAATTTAAATTCACTGAAGGGTAATATTTCACTTTTATTATGCATCAACTTACCCCACTTGATCTTTATGATTGAATAAATTATCTTTAATTGTAATATATGTTAAAATATAAATCAAACCGTATCCAGCACGATCTGCGCCGCACCTTTATTACCATCGCCGAAAGCTTAGACATTTCTGCCTATGCCGTTAAACGGCTGGCCAACCACAAAATGGCTAATATGGAGACATGACTCAAACTATTCATTATACTAACGAGAAAATCAAGGTTTTAATGATGCCGGAATTACCCGAAGTTGAAGTCGTCCGCAGAGCCATCACCGGCACGCTGGTTGGACAAAAAATTACGAATGTGGTGATTCGTAATTACCATTTACGCTGGACGATTCTTAAAAATTTACCGAAAAAACTCATCCGCAGCACTATCCTTAATGTACAACGCCGTGGCAAATATTTATTATTCACTACAGAAAAAGGTGTCTTTATTCTGCATCTGGGTATGAGTGGACGAGTCAGCTTATACAAGCCCGCACCTGCTCCAGGACCTCATGATCATATCGATATTCACTTGAACAATGGCTGGTTACTTCGATATACCGATCCAAGGCGTTTCGGCAGTCTAACATGGACCGAGCAGCCTCCTGAACAACATCCATTAATCTCTGATTTAGGACCGGAACCTTTCAGCCCATCCTTCTCAGCCAATTACTTATATGAAAAAGCCCGGGGCCGAAAAATATCCGTCAAATTATTTTTAATGAACAATCATATCGTCGTCGGCATTGGGAATGTTTACGCCAATGAAGCATTATTTTACGCAGGCCTATTTCCACTGACGCCCGCAGAAAATTTGACTAAATTACAATGCCGGACTTTAGTAAAAGCCGCCAAAAAAGTTCTACAAAAAGGGATTGACGCCGGAGGCGTGACTTTAAATGATTTTAAAAATCCACATGGACTGGAGGGACTATTCAGTCAGGAACTCGCCGTTTATGGCCGGGAAGGATTGCCCTGTCAACGCTGCCAAACCACACTGCAAAAAATAGTTATTAATAAAAGAACAACAGTTTATTGTCCTCATTGCCAACCCGAGTAGTCAAAGGGACATGTCGTCTAGCTTATATGAGCATTGGTATACAGATGAAGATAAAAATATCAGCTCTTGCGCAAATATCCTTGCGTTGACTTTTGATTTTGGCGCCCTTGCACTTTTGCTTTCGTTTCATTCCAAAGTTGCATAGCAGCCACGAATAACTGCAACAGTTAAGACAGTTTTTGGATGATTATATGATTGTAATATCGAAAAGGGCGTTAATGGTAAGCTTTCAATTGTGTGATTAGAAAGTAAAGGGCGGAAAATCCTTGATGCTGCCATTACCAACCCTGTGCCCGTATCTTTCACGGCGATACTGAGCGTGCAGTCATGTTTAGTTCGCTCCATACCTTGGGCGAGAATGCTGATTTCGCCGTGATGCGTAAATTTAATGGCATTGCTGAGCAAGTGTAGTAAAATTTGCCGCAGACGAAACGGATCGCCACGCACTGTGCGAGAAAGACGCCAATACTCCACTTTGAAAATCAGCCGCTTTTCTTCCATCGCAGGCCACATCAGTTGCACCACTTCCTGGATGACTTTTCGCACTGAAAAATGCACCTGTTTCACCGGTGGCTGGCCGGTAGTCCATTGCGAAAATTCAATCACATCATTCAGTAACTTTAATAACGTCTGCCCAGCAGACAACAAATGAGTTGCCGCTTTCTGGCCACCAGCAATTCCCGGTGAGTTTTAACTATTTGATTTAATAAAATAAATCACCTTTATAAAAAAATAATTTTCGTAGAAAATTATCCCCGCGATGGGGGATCGCAAGGGGGAGAATCGCGATTCTCCCCCTTCATTCCGAGCATCGGCTCCGCCGAGCGCAGGATAAAAACAGGAAGCAATTTTCGCTGTACTCAGCGGGAATTGCTGATAATTTAGCGTCCCACAGAAAAAATCGCACCCGTGTTAACGGCTGAGAAAAAGCGCGTAAACATGGCGAAGCGAGGAGCTGTTAATTTTGAATGAATGACCGGCCCCAGAAAGGAATTTTTTCTGAGGGCTACTCAATTCAGTAGAAAATTAATGGTGGGCGCTGGAAGATGTTTTCTTGTGTTGTGCGCGAGTTGCTTTCTGTCGAGAAGATTTTTCTCTAGATTCCTTCACCCGATAAGATTCGGCATCTATGTGAATAATTTCAGAATGGTGAACAAGCCGGTCGATGAGAGAAACCACACAAGCGGCATTAGGAAAGATCTCCGCCCATTCAGAAAAAGCCTTGTTAGTGGTTACCAACGTAGATTTTTTCTCATATCGTCGAGAAATAATTTCAAATAATAAATCGGCATGGCGGTTAGAATAAGAGAGATACCCCACTTCATCGATACAAAGTAAAGCAGGTTTAGAATAATGCTGGATACGACGATGAAGGGCCGATCTCCATCCTGGGCGGACAGATCGTTAAGCATCTGCCCGGCGGTGGTGAATAAAGCGGTCTGTCCCTTTAAAACAGCTTGATAAGCGATATTAGAAGCGATGGTGGATTTACCGACGCCATTGGGTCCACAAAAAATGACATTAGTCGCCGCAGCCAGGAACTCCAAACTCAGAAGTTCTTCAATCGCTTGTCGATCACATTGTTTAGGCCAACTCCAGTCAAATTGAGCCAGGGGTTTAAAGCGGCCAATGTGAGCAGAAGCCAGGCGCCGTTTCAGGCCACGATCAGTCCGTTGAGTTTCTTCCCAATGAAGTAAATCAGCTAGCCAGGGAGCCTCTTTGACTTCTTCCCAGTGGGTTAATAATCCGTAAAGTTTTAATGCCTGAGCGCGTTGATATAAATGAGCGTAATGATTAGGATGATTCATGGTTGATGTTCTCCGTTTTGTTCTCTATAGGGTTTGGTGTTGAAGGGTTTGTGGCGTGTTCGTTGGCTAATTGATCATAAATAGCGAGGGAATGGGGTTGGACCACCATTTTTTGAACCCGCTCATCCTGAGGCAGTTCGACTGGAATGGGTGGTGGTTGTCGACTGAGTTTTCGGCGCTTTTCCAGGATTAAACGCACGGTATTCGGATGAGGTGAATGGCAAGCCAAAGCTTGTGAAACGGCGATATTGAGTTCCTGAGCGCCGTAGCAATCCAGGCAAATTAATAAATCATTGACGATCCTTCGCAAAGCATAATGATGATGAGCGGCCTGGATCAGGAAGGCTGAGCATGCCGGGGCGGATTGGATTAACCGATCCTGGCCGCGATTGAGGCGAGCTTTTGCTTTTTGTTGGGCTAAGGCTTCAATATGCTGGGCGTCTTCAATTTGGCGGCCTTTATCGTAACAGCGAGCATGTTGGGCAATGATATTGGCCACTCCGTCGATAATGGTCACGGTTTCCGGTTCAGCCACCACGGTGAGCAGGCGCCTCACGGCGGTATGTGGTACGGAATAATCGTTGAGATCAAAGCGAATATAAGGTGTTTTACCGACTCTGACCTCGACCCGCTCAGCGGTAGGATAAGGATGATCGGGTAATTGAAACAGAAGAGGTTTCTCCTGTTCAAAGACAGCCCGAACGGATTTTGAAAATTCTTCGGGACAAGGCCGATTGGCGGCCTGGGTATCAGCCCAGTACTGTGCCTGATGATTTAAATCTTCTACGGTTTTCCAAATTCTGGCAGGGAAAAAATTATCGCGCACATAACGGATAGCGCGCTCAACCCGACCTTTTTCATTACCCCGGGCAACAGCGACTGGCCGGGGTTCAAAGCGATAATGCGCTGAAAAATCTAATAAAGTGGGATTAAAGCGAATGGCGTCTCCCTGGCGTTCCAGCACGGCGCTTTTCAAATTGTCATAGAGCAACACTTTGGGCACACCGCCAAAGGACTGGAAAGCCGCTTCATGTCCCCGTAAAAAGTTACTCATGCGGGCGTCGAGATAAAATCGCAGAAAAATTTTTCTCGAATAACTCAAGACCATCACAAAAGCCATTAAGGACCGTTTGGCTTTGCCGATGGTGATGGAACCAAAATGAGCCCAGTCGACTTGAGCCTGTTCACCGGGTAAGGTGCGTAAACGCAGATAGGCTTCGGGCATTGGTTGTGGCCGATGTAACGCGATCTGATGCCTAAAGTGGTCTGGCCCACCGGTGTAGCCGCGTTCACAGGCCATTGAATACAGACGGCTGGCGGTGAGGTTGGGGAATCGCCCTAAAGTCTCCATGACCCAGGGTAAAAAAGGGTCGAGAATGGATTTTTTAGGGACGATCACGGATTTAGAAATACCTGCCTGAGCCAGTACACGCCTGACTGTGCTGTGGTGGATGGAAAATTGTCGGGCAATCGTGCCGATGGGCCATTGCTCGACATGATAGAAACGCAAGATTTTAGCTTCCAGGTCATCAGAAATAGTCATTCAAGTGCTCCAAAGGTTTAAAGGGAAGTACACCCAGGAGGTCCTTGTGGTTGTGCTGACGCACGCACCTGGGAAAAACGGCGTAAAAAACCGGGGCGAAGGAATCTCCAGCCGGAATTCCCGCAAAAATGACAGGAAGTCTCGGAGTTTTTGGCTTCAGGGACTCGCCGCCGGGTTTTTTTAACCTTGAGGATCACTAGATCATGAATGGGCGTTTCCTGGGAACGGTGATGCGTTACTTTTTGTGATTGACGCTGTCTTTGGCGTTGCCGATAACGTTGTTGTCGCAGGGCTTGCCTGAGCTTACCCTGCCGGGTTTGCCGGTAACGTTGAGCGGCGGCGCGCAGTGAAGTCGCTCGTGCCAGACCAGCGCAAGGACCTGGGCAATAAATCTGGCCCCGGTCACAAGCGCGGCAGATGATTACCCGGCGGCGGCAACGGGAGCAATGATATAAGCGTGCGGAATTTTCCATCAGACATCCAGCGCTGACGAAAAATAAATGGGTTAGCTGTGCGATGGGATCGAAAAATGCGGTATAATAAACCCGGGTCGCGGCAGTCGAGGGGGTGACAGTGATTGGGGTTCTAAATCAACAACTTTCACCAGATAGCGTCAGCAGCGACCTTATTATCGCTCTTATTTCCATCCGTAAACTGTTTTTTATCAGAAAATTTCTTCTTTGCTTTCATCAAAAAGTCGAGTTCCCCTGAAAGTGAGTCCTCTTCCCGTGCTGTGTTCCGCGGCAGCCGTGGATAGCCGTGGACAACGTCCTTGTTGCCCACTGGCTACCCACCGCTGCTTCGCGACTCAACGCTCCGCCGTGGATAACTCGCTATCCTTCGCCTTCCAGGCGAAGGACTTAACGCGAGTTACCCACCGCTTCGCTTTAAAAAAAGTTTTTGATAAAAAATACTGAAATGATATTTTAGATTAATTGGTACGATTAATACTCCTTCGCCAGATTTACGCGGTTTTTAGCCGCCATCTACAGTAAAGTCCGTATATGAAGGCAATCATTATTTACAGCCAAACATTGCCTGGGAATTGATACGGTTTCAACAAAAAAATCAGCAGGATCATGTACGCTCCCTGACGGATAAGGAATATCAGGTTCTGACCTTGCTCGCGCGTGGAAAAACGTATGACCAGATTGCTGAAATTAGCCATATCAGCCTGAAAACAGTTTTTAACCTGAAATCCAGCGGCTTGAAAAAACTGGGTATTCAAAAAATTGAAGCGCTACAGGAATTATTTTTTCAAACATCTGGTTTATCCTGATTTTCTCTATTAACTACGAGACAATCAGACTACGAAGCGCGCTAATCAATCACCGGATTTACAGTAGTTAAAGGGAAGTGGCTGTTAGAGCAGGAAAATTCAATTACAAAAGCAAACGAAAAATTCTGATCATCAACATACAAATTAAAAATAATAAGTGTGCCTTGAATAAAAAAAAATGTCCGTTCTTTCAAGCCAAATGCCTATATTCTACTCAATTTCTCTAACCATAAAAAACAGTCCATAAAATCATTAGCACCACTGAGCGAATCCTGACCAAGACAGGCAAAAATATTTCGCTTTTGTGTATATTTTGAATCTATAGTGTCGGCGCTCATACCCGTGCGAGACTTTATAGCCTGATCGAAACTGCAAAAATGCATCTATTCAATCCTGTCGCTTATCTCAAATACCTCTTCACTGAACTACCCTAATGCAAGACGGTCAGTGACTATGAAGCGATATTACCATATAACATGGAAAATCCAGACCTGAAAATGAGGATTTAAATAGGGCAAGGGGAATAGGGTCTGTAATTAGACGCTCACCCCCAAATTAGGTTATAATTAACCACCACATAATTTTCAGCCAATAAAGCGTTACTCCTAAAAACTGCTATATTTTATTGATATGGGTGGGAATGAATCAAAATATCTAAGTCATTCAGTGGCAGTGATAGGCATCGGGAATGTATCAGTTTCTGAATTTTGCTCTATACTGGTCAATTTTGGTATTCAAATCAAGAACGACAATACTTCGGTACTTGATGTAGTATTAATAGACGATTATTTGCATCCTGACATCCTGGAAATTCACAAGAAAAATCTTGAAACACGGCGGCCATGGATGTTAATAAAACCCAATGGCTATCAAATTTGGCTGGGGCCTATATTTAATACCCTAAAAAAAGCCGGCTGCTATCTTTGCCTGAAGAAACGGGTTGAAATCAATCAAATTGAAAGAACATTAATTACATTAAAAAAGAATTTAAAACGCCCTCCCAGTTTATCTGCGGCTAAACTTCCACTCACTTTTGATCTCGCTTCTGTATTAATGGCTGTTGAGATTAAACGCTATTTGCAAAATCCTAAAGATCATTCGTTAAACGGAAAAATTTTAACCATGAATACGTTGAAATGGAGTACCCGTTATCATCATGTACTGATTGAGGAAGATTGTTCTCATTGTAAAAGTCAGGGCTTAGATAAAATATGGCATTATGTTAGCCCAATAAGCGGTGTTATTTCACAAATCAAAACTTATAAACTGCCGGGCTGCTATGTGTGTCATACATCTTTTAATACACCTGATCAAAATCACAATATATTAAAGGAAACAGATCAGTATCGTATCGTTTGTGCCGGAAAAGGCTTTAGAAGAAGTAAGGCTAAACTAATCGCTGTATCGGAAGCGCTAGAAAGATATTCTGGTTTCTTTAAAGGGAATGAAGTGCGAATCGTTGACAGCTTGCAAGGCTTAGGATCAAAAGCAATTCATCCCAATGACTGTATGCTATACAGTCAAACACAATATCAGCAAAGGAATGCAATCAATAATAAAGGAAATCCATTTAATCAAATTCCCTTGCCTTTCAATGAAAATCAAGAAATTGAGTGGAGCCCTGTATATTCACTCACTCAAAATCAGGAATTTTATTTACCGACTCAATTTTTATATTACAAATATCATTCTCATCCTTTAAAACTACCTAATTCACCACTCTATTGTCAACACGATTCCAATGGAAATGCAGCTCATTTTAATTATGAGTCTGCCATATTACATGGTTTATTTGAATTAGTAGAGAGAGATGCTGTTGCACTGTGGTGGTATAATCGACTCAGTAAACCACAAGTTAATATAAAAAATTTTAAAGACGAAGCAATTGATTCCTTTATAAAAGAACATACAAGCTTAGGACGTGAATTCTGGGTGCTTGATTTAACCACGGATTTAGAAATACCAGTGTTCACAGCTATTTCATGCCGAAAGAAAGAAGAATCAGAAATCGTTTTTGGATTTGGTTGTCATCTGAACCCAAAAATAGCATTAAAAAGTGCTTTGCTTGAAATGAATCAAATGCTTTTAATGGAAAGATTTTTAAATAAAAAAGATGAAAAAATAATTATCCGTAAAGAAATTCAAGAATGGCTCAAATTTTCTAACTTAAAAAATCAAAGTTATCTTAAACCCAATAATCAATATCAATCGAAATTTGATATTTTTTTATCTAGCGAGGAGGAAATGTTGAAATTTAGTTCAATCCTCTTAAAGAGAAAAGGCATAAACATTTTATTGTTAGATCAAACACGACCTTCTATTAATCTTAAGGTCCTTAAAGTTATTGTTCCGGGTTTACGTCATTTTTGGCCTAGATTTGCTATTGGAAGACTGTATGAAGTACCTGTAAAGATGGGTTGGCTACCTAAGGCACTGCAGGAGTCAGAATTAAACCCCATTGATTTTTTTCTATAATATTTTTGTTTTTTTTGATTCTGTATACTAAAATTATTTTATTTATATGGAGGAAAATTTATGACTGATCAAAAGAAGATGAAGGAAATTTGGGCACGGCTTGTAGCAAAAGCATGGTTAGACCCAAAATTTGAAAAAAAATTACTGGCTAATCCAGTGGAAATTTTTCAAGAAGAGAATATTGAAGTCCCTGGAAATACTAAAATTCATATTATTAAAAATACAGAAAACGATTGGAATTTTGTGATTCCCGTGAAGCCTAAAGGTGAATTGAAGGAGGAGGAGTTAAAAAAATTTGCCGCAGGTGACAACTGCATTTGCTCTACCTAAGTTGATATATGAATGGTTATGCTAAAAAGAGCTATCTTTAAACCTCATTATCAAGCTTTCTCTATCCCGGAAGAAGAAGGAGTAATGCTGCTTTCGGAAGATAATAATCATATTGCCTTAAAAGGTAAAATTTATGCGGCCATCAGTAGTTTACTCGATGGCCAGCATACATCTTCTCAAATTTGTGATGCACTATCGCACGAATTCCCAGCTTCAGAGATCTATTATGCCGTCATGCGTTTAGAAAGGGCTGGTTATCTTGTTGAAGCCGACCCTCTTGTTTCTAGAGAGGTTGCTGCCTTTTGGTCATTAATGAATATTCCAACTCGAAACTTGCATGAGCATCTTGAAAAAGCACAAATTAGTATATTTTTCAAAAATATTCTTCCAACTCAAATCTTAAGAGAAAAATTAAACATGTTGGGCGTTCAAAGCGAAGCGGATGGATTGAGAAAATTCAATGTCTATATAATGGATGCTTACTCGCAAATAGAACAGTATTTATTTAAAGAAATGACAGAAAATACTGCATTAACTTGGCTTTTGATTCAACCCACAAGCCCGTTTTTTATGGTGGGGCCAATCCTCACTAGAGACAAAAAGATTTGCGATGCATGTTTAATGAAACAGCTACATCAAAAATATATTCTTTCATTATCAGAAGATGAAGAAATTCATCATCTCGCTTATGATATAGCATCTATTGAAATCGCAAAATTTTTAATTCAACCTCATAAAAGTCAATTATTAAATAAAATTCTTGAAGTCAATAGCAGCTCATGGAAAATGAAATATTATTCAATAAAACCTAATCCAAAATGTTTAACCTGCCGAAATAATCAATCAGAGCAGAGCGATGCTTGATAATTCATTTGCCTTACGTCTTAACCCGGCCTGTCAATTAAATATTGAACAAAATCTGCTGGTTCTACAAATGAATGACCGTCAGCTATCATATGCCAATCCTGAGATAGGCATTATTACTTTATTGCAAAAATTATCTGAGGCAGGTGGTACACCAAGCTTGCTATGGGAAATGATACAAGATTTAAATACGACATTATCTCCGCCGCTTTTTTATTATTGGTTAGAAAGATTAGCTCAAAACGCCATGTTGTGCTTTGATTTAATAGAGGATAATAAAACTTTACTCAGCATCGAACCTATGACTAAACCCTTACAAATGCCTCATGCAAAGAATATCTTCAATGATAAATGGACGTTTTCGCGGTTTGCTTATATGCGCAAACATGAAGAAAGTATATTGATTGAAAGTCCATTAGGAAATGCGCGCGTTTTTATAAAGAATCCAAAAATATTTATCGATCATGGCATTATTAACTCAGCCGTGTTCAATCCTTGAATTAATTGAGATCTTACCCGAATGGTCTCAATGTTCTGTAACTAAAATATTTCAAGTTCTGTATGCTGCGTCTATGCTTGAAAATCCAAACAATATTGTCGAATCAAATTTGCCTTCATTACAGCAATGGGAGTTTCACGATTTATTATTTCATGCTCGTAGCCGCCTTGGACGGCACAATTATCCTAGTGGAGGCACTTTCCATTTTCTAAATAAAACTGAAATGCCAACTCTGGTACGTCCGGAATTTAATCATAACAATCAGATTCAACTCCCCATAACCCATTTTACCCTGGATAAAGCCGATCCTTTTAAAACGATTTTAGAGCAACGATGTTCAATTCGAGTTCCAGGCCTTCACGCTATCAATCTCCACCAACTCAGTGAATTTCTATATCATGCTGCTCGAATTAAATTTGTTTGCCCTATAACCGAAGACAAGAAGTATAGTTATAGCAAGCGTAATTATCCTGGCGGGGGCGCTATCTATGAATTAGAGCTTTACCTTGCTATTTCTCGTTGCAAGGGAGTCAAATCTGGATTATATCACTATAATCCGCATATGCACTCTTTAGAACCCATTTCTGTAGAGGCCATTAAATTAGAAAATTTTATCAGCCAATCAGGGCCTTTCCAGGCACCTGATATTTTCATTATTATTACTGCTCGTTTTGGCAGAATGAGCTGGAAATACCAATCCATGACTTACGCCACTATTCTCAAGAATGTAGGATCTCTGTTTCAAACGTTATATTTGGTTGCGACTGCATTGAAATTGGCGCCTTGCGCCATCGGAACTGGCAATTCGGATGCTTTTAGCCAATTAGCAGGCTTAGATTACTACGAAGAATCATCCGTGGGTGAATTTTTATTAAGTAGTCGTTCATCAGAAATTAAGAATGAATAAGAAGTTTTCCACATTACCTTATCATCCCGAACAACTAGATCAACAATTGTATTTAGTGTATCCACGTCAATGGATCATCCTGGTAATCATTCTTATTTTATTTATCGGTTTACTGCTTTGGGGAATATTGGGCAAGGTTAGAACTGAAATTACTGCCGTAGGGATATTACTACCAACCAATGGATTGACTCGGGTCGAAGCAATTAGTAGTGGCTTGATATCAGATATTCATCAATTTAAGCCGGGAGATAAAATCCAATCCGGAGAGGTCATTGCTAAAATCGACCAGCCTTTGCTACGCCAACAAATCATTGCCACGAAAAATTATCTTCAAGGATTAATCTCAGCGCATGGAGAAACGAATAAAATTGAAGAAATTCAATATAAATTAAATGTATTAGGAGCAGAATATCAATTATTTTCTCTAGTCAAAGCCAGTACTTCTGGAGAAATCATCAGTATTGCCCCAGGAGAGGGCAGTTATGTCCATCCAGGAACGCTGATTTATCAATTACAATCTGAAAATAGCCCACTCGAAGCAGTGCTTTATTTGCCGCCCACTACGAATTTGGAAAAAATTAAACCTGGATTACCGGTAGAAATCTACTTGAATATCCCTCCTCGAGAAGAATTAGGATTTATTAAAGGCGCTGTAAAAAAAGTGAGCCCATTTCCGGCGAGCGATTTTACAATTAATCAACAACTGGATAATGAAGAACTAGCGAAATTTTTTCTAAAAAAAGGACCGCCTTACATAGTCAATGTAGCTTTATTTTTAGATTATCATAAAAAAAACCATCTCCCAGTAAGTAACGGTATGTTATGTAGTGCTCGCATTATCATTAATCTCCAGTCCCCGTTTCAATGGTTATTTTCACCTCAAAAACACTATGTCGAAAATTTTCCAAAAAATTAAAAGAAAACGGATAAAAACGCCATTGTTCTTGCAAATGGAGGAGGCTGAATGTGGCGCAGCTTCTTTAGGTATCATTTTAGGCTATTTTGGTAAATTTTTATCGCTTGAAGCATTACGTAAAGCCTGCAAAATATCTCGCGATGGTGGAAAAGCATTTGATATCCTGCAGGCAGCTCGTCAACAGGGACTAATCGCCAAAGGTTTCTATGTTGACCTTGAAGAGATTAAGAAAATTCAATTTCCAGTGATTGCACTTTGGGGAAACAATCATTTTTTGGTGATAGAAGGTTATCACAAGGACAAATTCTATTTAAATGATCCCAAATTAGGTCATCTTATAGTAGATACGCATAAGTTTAACCAGAAATATTCTGGCCTCGTATTATCATTTACTCAAGGTCAAGATTTTATTCAATCTGAGTCTGAACATAATTTGTTTTTTTCTTTTAAAACTCGATTTCAACGTTCCTTAGACTCATTACTATTTATTTTTTTTATCAATTTTTTTTTAGTGATATGTAACATCTTAATACCAATTTTTATTAAAAAATTTGTCGATATTTATTTCGATAACAATTCCTGGCGACTCATTCAATCTATTTTAATATGTATGACTTTACTTATTTTAGGTAATCTCATACTCACCTTTATACAACAAAGACAATTATTAAAATTACAGACAAAATTAAAAATAACAACTTCATGTCAATTTCTTTGGCATTTACTTTCTTTGCCAGTTAAATTTTTTCATCATCGAAATTTATATGATTTGCTTCAGAGAGCACAATCGAACCATCAAATTTCTGAATTTTTACTCAAAAATATATTACTTAATTGTCTCAATCTAGTTAGCATGTTTATTTATCTCGGGGTTATGGCCTATCTCAGTATCATTTTAACGCTAATCACTATTTTATTTGCTAGCCTCAATTCGCTCATCTTGTATTTTTTAGCACAAAAAAAACGTGAGGATAATCTGCATATTCTACAAGAGAAAGGTAACCTTTTATGGACTATTATTAGAGCATTAAGTACGATGACTAATCTTAAAAGTATAAATGGAGAAGAAGAATTATTCATACGTTGTTCTGGTTATAAAGTTAAAATCATTAACCTCATACAACAGTTAGGATCTTATACCGAAATTTTAAAAGCTTTAGCATTAACTCTCTTCTTGTTAATGAATTTTGTCGTATTTGCAACAGGTACTTGGCAAATTATGCATGAAAAACTCACTTTAGGGACTTTGGTCGCTTTTCAATTACTCCTGTTAAATTTTAACGCCCCTATTAATAATTTAGTGAAACTAGCTACACAAATTCAAGATGTGATTGCGAAAATTTTTCGAGTTGAAGATGTGTTACATTATTCAGAATCTCAAAGTGGAGGCTCACCTAAAAAATTGAAAGGATATATCGAATTACAAAATGTTAGTTTTGGCTATAGCCAAAATAATGCTGTAATCCTGGAAAATATTAATCTTTCGATACAGCCTGGCCAATGGTTGGGCATTGTAGGCAGTAGTGGGAGCGGTAAATCGACGTTGGTTAAGTTAATTATTGGCTCAGAAAAGCCTTGGTCAGGTCGTATTCTCTTTGATAACTGCCCCTGTGAGCAAATCCCAAAAAGAATTTTAACAAATTCATTAGCGGTTGTTCATCCACAACCTTTTTTATTTCAAGAGAGCATTATCGATAATATAACGCTCTGGGACCAGTCAATTGGTTTAGAAAGAGTAGTACAAGCCGCTAAATTAACTTATATACACGATTATATTAATACCCGATTAGGAAAATACCATGCTGCAGTCGGTCAACTGGGAAATAATTTCAGTACCGGAGAGCAACAGCAAATAGAAATAGCCCGAGCCTTAATCAATCATCCTGTGGTACTCATTTTAGATGAAGCCACGGCTTGTTTAGATCCTTTGACCGAAAGCAAAATTTGGGAAAATATCCACCAGATCCAAAATACGGGTATCATCATTAGCCACCAAGACAGTCTGCTCAAAATGTGTCATGAAATTATTATATTAGAAAAAGGCAGGATCATAGAACGCGGCTCCCATGCGAATGTGGCCCATTTAACAGTTTATAAAAATCTAGTTGCGGAGAATTCAGGTTATGGATAATCAGTTGCAAGCAGAAAAAAGAAATTTATCCAATTTATTTTATAAACTACTTCATTTGGTTATACCTGTTTCCTCACTCTATGAATATAAAACAGGTGATGTGTTACACGATGCTTTATTAATGGCTGCACAAGCTTCTGGGATTCATTTAAAGCCAATTAAAACCCCTCACATTACCTCTCCCACTGCCAGATTAGAATTCTATTTACAACACTATCAACTGGCTTGGCGATTAGTTTCTTTATCTTCGAATACTAAAAAAAAATACGTTTCTCCCCTGCTGGCTTTTACCAAAGAAGAAAATAATCCTGTAGTACTATTGCCAGAAAAGACTGGCGGTTATATGTTGATATCTCCTTCAATGATGAAGCTCCAAAAGTTAAATACTAAAATATCCGATTCCTTGGATAAAACAGCTATTATGTTTTTTAGAACTTTTACAGACAAACCGCAAGCTGGTAAAAACATAATACATTTTGGGTTGAAAAATAATTTCGGAAACTTGTTGAATTTAATTATCTTAAGTCTATTAGCAGGTATAATCACTCTGGCACTGCCTTTTTCTGTAAAAATATGGTTTAGTAGCATCATTCCCGAGAAAAATGACTTTGTTTTTTTTGAGTTAATCATCGTTGGGATAATGCTGATATTTTTAGTAGGTCTTTTAAGCTATATTGCTCTAATGCTAATTTTACGTATACAAACCCAATTAGAATTAGCTATGAGCGCTGGTTTCTTTTATCGTTTGTTTCAATTACCGCTATCATTTTTTAGAAATCATTCTATTGGTGAATTAATACAACAATGTTTAAGTATTAATGACTTAAGTCATGAAGTAGCACATCTTTTACCATTCTTTATAATCAATGCTATCGTGCTTTTAGCGAATTTGATTTTTATGTTTACAATAAGTCCCTTGTTGACCGTCATCATTTCTTGCTTTATCGTGATCTTTTTTATCTGTATCGGAACTATAGTTAGCTACCAAAGTGGAAAAAAAATTCAACAATTAAAATTAGAAAGCAAAGTAAATAATTTTTTAATAGATGTTTTAAATGGCGTCTCTAAATTAAGAATTGCAGGCGCTGAGAAGAGAGCCTTTATTACCTGGGGAAATCACTTCGTTAAATGGTTAAAAATTTCAGTACAAGTGGATAAATTGAATGATCATAACACTATTTTATTTTCAATTTTTTTTTCTACTGCCTTACTGATATTCTTTTTGGCTTTAATCATGCTAAAAGTTACATTTAGCATCAGTTATTTTTTAACATTTTTTGCTGCGCTCATCTTATCTTTATTTTCTAGTCTAACGATTGCCCTACAAATTATCCATTTCCTTCATACTAAGGTTTTATTTAAAGTGAGTAAACCGATACTTCAAGCCTTTCCAGAGACCAAAAGACATAAAACTAATACAGTTAATATTGAAGGGAAATTGGAAGTGAATCGGATTTCTTTTCGTTACCATCCTAAATGTAACTGGATTATTGACAAAATGAGTTTTGAAATTCAGGCCAATGAGTTCGTAGCTTTAATTGGCAATACGGGTGTTGGGAAAACTACGCTTTTTCGTTTGCTGATGGGTTTGGAAACACCTATTTCGGGCGCAATTTATTTTGATGATAAAGATGAAACGGATATTGATATTCATGCTATTCGCAGTCAAATAGGATATTTAGATCAAAACGACAAACTGATTTCCGCTAGTATTTTGATAAATATTGCAGGCTTTGGGCAACACACTGAGGAAGAAGTTTGGGATACCTTGAACAGAGTGGGTTTGGCCGATGAAATCAAAGCGATGCCGATGGGTCTTCACACGCATGTGAGCGAAAGAGCCGAGACTATTTCCGCTGGGCAAAAACAAAAAATCCTTTTGGCCCGTGTCTTGATTAAAAAGCCAAAAATATTGTTATTAGATAATTCTAATAGTGTATTAGATCACTTATCTCAATCGAATATCAATCAATGTCTATCACAACTAGCCATGACACGTCTGGTAATAACCAGACGCGTAAGTACTTTACAAAGTGTTGATAGAATTCTAATCATGTCTGAAGGCGGAATTATCGAAGCCGGCACTTATAATGAATTAATGCAATCTAGTCATTATTTCACACAGTTAATGGCAGGGCAATTAGGTTAAACATTGATCTTTAATCCATTTGGATAGTTTTGATGACTATTGTAGTACCACCCCTTCCATAAATATACCTGTCCGTCGCGAAATACTAATTTTTTATAAATCATGTATAATCGCCCAACAGTGGGAACTATAATATTAATTTTGAAATTCATAACCGTATGGCTAAGGCTATTCACCCCCGGTGGCTTGCACGCAATCGCTGCGGAGAATATCTTATTACGCAAGCAGTTAATCATCATCAACCGTCACCGGAAACGTAAAAATTATTGCAATCCACCAGAAGAAAAATGGACATCTTACACCGCCGTATGAATAATATGCGTTACCACGCCCCAGATATAAACTCCTTCTTCAGAATCAACGGGTATGGGTGGAAATTCCCGATTTTCGGCCAGCAGATAAACGCCCTGGTTATTAGTTTCACAGTCAAACCGCCATCTATAACGGCAATGACTATTTTGCCGTTCACAGACTCAAGGCTACGGTCGATGAGCAAGAATATCCTGATCCTGAATATTGGCCCCTGTCATTGAACGACCCGACACCCGCACAAAAAACGTGGCGGCAGGATGCTTTACCAGGAGTTCGTTTAAATCCAAATTTTTCTCAATATAATCTTCAGCCGGAGAAGGAAATCCTGCTGACACTGTACTGAGGAACAGGGGGAAAGAATTAGATGGATGAGCATTGTGCATTTTGTACATATTGATTCTCTCTTATAGGTCTGTTTTTTATCTCAGAGGGATTTTAACCCACCCAGTCATTTACTACCAATTTACTGCCACGCGCCATTAGGGTGTAGAATTTGACCGCTCATATATGAAGATAAAAGATAATTGTAAATTATTTGACCAAAAGAGATCAAAAACAGGAAGGGTAGCCCTGAAATTAAAAAACTATACCTATGTTGTACTTAATTTCTCCGAATCTACAAAACAGTCCATAAAATCTTTAACACCCATGAGCGAACCCTGCTTAGAACAGGCGAAAATATTTCGCTTTTGTGTATATTTTGAATCGATAGTGATGGGAGTTAATCTCAGTACATGGGATTCTGAGTCATGCGGAAGGGAAAGGAAGCTAATCTCAAAACAGTTATAATGGATTGCAAATAGTTCAGCTAAAATTTTTTGATTATTAGGATGCTCTGTCGGCAAGCTTTCAAAAATTAAATAAGGTCTATTTTTTATGAGCGTTTGGACTGCACCCATGATGACAGGGTACTCATGTGATTCAACGTCTATTTTAATGAGATCGGGAGGAGGTAAAGTTAAGCTATCCAATTTTTTTATGGATATACTTCCACCTGGATATAATTGCCCAAGCCCCGAATGAAAACCATCCGGTAATTGAATGTGACCCAGACCTTCCCTGTTGGACAAAGCCAGTTGATGACATTCAATGAATTCTTTCAGGTTTGCCTGCAACACAAATTTCTTTAAGTCTGCAAATGCGGCTTCCTGAGGTTCAAAGGCATGAATTTTTCCCCAAAATAGCGGATGGCTGGCCATATAACCTGATAAATACCCCCAGTTGGCGCCAATATCATAGAAGGTCTGAATACCAGCACGTTCAACAAGAACATCTAACAGAGCACAGACTTCCGGCTCATATCCTCGCTGAAAACGACGAAAATAAATGGAATGAAACTGACTATTGTCTATATTCATATCGCAATAGCGAATGCCCTGTTGAGTTTGTACGATGAACTGTCCCTGGCGTTTTCCCAATCCTGACCGGAATAGCCAGCGCACGATGCGTGAGAGTATTTTGCGATTGGTTTGAAAGAGACGGGGTGGGCTCAGTAAACGATAATCATAAGCATAACGATAAGCCCGTGCCAGAAACGGTAATTTATGGGCCTGATAAACGGAACGAATTTTAATAGTTTGAGGATATTCATAAATTACATTCGTGCATTTTGCCATCCACTGACATCCTCCTCAAATAAGGGCCGCCTTAATGCGGTGATGGCTTCCAGATATTCGGGATGATCGGATGAAATGCCGCCGTGTCGAATCAAAAAATCCATGATAACCAAAGCAGAATTATATTTAAAATGATCGGTATTATAAATTAATTCCGCCAATTCCGCTAAAGAAAATGTCATGAAACGACCGACTTCTGTTCCATCCGTGGTGGGATTAAAATCAGAAGGTAGTTTAAGATCGTAGGTAAACATGGTATCGGGAGTAATGCCTCGCGGTGTGTCCATTAGATAGCATACGGCACCAGTACTCCGCATGTTTGATAATAACTGCGTGGGAATTTGGGCTTCTTCAACCGCTTCCTTATGCATATTTTCCTGAGGAGATAGACCTAAAGTTAATCCGCCCGCGGCCAGATTATCCAGCTTATCCGGGGCAAATTTCAGATGTGAAGCACGCTGTGCAATCCAGACCCATATTTGGTTATTCTTCTCATAGTAACCATTTAAATGTGTACCATAAGTTTTAATACCAAAGAAAGGGGCTATTGATCTTTCCAGAGCCAGTAAAGGCTTTTGGCCATATAGGGGTGCAACCGGATATAGCTCGCTGCGCCAGTCAGAAACGGCTCCTTCTCCCCGCAATTCAGAGACGACTTCAGCAAAGGCCTGTGTTCGTTTGTCATAATCATCAAAATGATCACATAACCGAACGTAATTGTTATCTAACTGAAAAAATTCAGTTTGGTTCTTTAAAAATGGGCAATGAGTTTTTTTAATCCAGCCTACCTGTTGATGGGCAATTAAAAAAGGCAATACCGATTGTCGATCAAAGTGATTACAGGCATTCAGGCGCTCAAGAAAACTCATGGATTCATCCCCCAGGAAAGAAATCTATTGTAACAAAAAAAGTAAAAAATAGACATAAGAGGATTTTTCCAGCATAAATCTTTCAAAACGGTTAATGATAATGTTCAGCACTGTGCAGAAGTTTAAACGATCTGATGCCTGCTTGATTCTCTTTTTAATTTATAATAACATAACAATAACAAATTGTTATGTTATTATAAAAAGGAGGTTTTATGGCTAAAACGGGAATTACTTATGAACAGGTGGCACTGACCTGCCAATCTCTTCTAAAAGAAGGTCAGACTATCACCGCCCGTGCAATCCTGGCTAAAACGGGTGGCTCACCAAATAATATTACGAAGTTTTGGCAACAATGGAGGAAAGAACAGGAAGATATCGCCCTGGCTGCCATTGATGAAGAATTATCATTGCAAGTCAAACAGGCGATCCTGGCTGAATGCGCCCGCAAAACTTCTCTTGTTAAAAACCAGTTGGCAGGTAAAGTGATTGCGGCTGAAAAACAACTGGCTGAAATGGGAGAAATGCTTCTTCAGTTAGACCTTGAAAAAGATCGTTTAACCCTTGAACTAAACAAAGCCGGGCAACACATTATCGAACAGGATAAACGCCAGGCTATCGCCGATCAACGTTTATTGGATGCACAATCCCGATGCCAGGAATTTGAAAATTTATACCGGGAATCTGCACTGTCGCGTGAACGTGCGCACACTGAAAAACTCATGCTTGAAAAACAGAATCAAACGCTCGAAAAACGGATTGCGTATTTAGAACAGCAACGGCAAGAGAAGATTCCAGGCAAAATAACCTCAACTATGCCTCTTGACGACGAAAAAATCATCACACAAAAACAAAAAAATAATAGCATAACAAAATAACCAGAATATTCTTTTTGACTTTTTGAATAAAGTTATTAAGATATGCTGTCCCGCTATCGCAAGCCCCGGTCAAAAAAAAGGAAGAAAATGCATCAACACGGATTACTGAAATCCAAAAGAAAGAGATATTTTTTTAAAAAACCCAACTAACGTAATTTGATAAATTGAACGAATCACAACATCAGAGTAATGATTAAGATTGAAAGGTATTTTTAATCTGATCAATTTTAACTTTTTCATCAGCAATATGGCCTTGTTGAACAGCCAGCTTATTGACCGATTTTTGAATCTGCCTAATTTTTTCAGATTTTATGATAGTATTCCTGTCATTAAATCCACAAACTGGTGTGACCAGTTTGGCAATTTCTAGCTGTAAATGAGTATTGAGTTGTTGTTGATACTGTGATTGTCGGCGATTAAATAAGGTACCCCAAACTGAGGTAATGGATTTTTCGTAATCTTTGCGATAATCGTGTATCGCTAATAGTTTTCTCTGCAAATCAGTACTCTCTGCATTCGTATTCATCAATTTCTGCATCATCTGAATTTCGGTCATTAATTTGAATAAACAGGGGCATTTTACATGCGATCGCAAAAGATGAGTCATGGTTGCCAGGGATAAAGAGATGCTTTCTATTTTGTTGGCGTGCGCCAGCATAACCTGAGCACGATGCTCAATAGTACGCCGATTATATGAAACCATATCTTTCCGACAACGATCCAATTTTATTTCTATTTTTTCCGCATGATTCTGCAAAGAATTTTTTGCTTTTTGAATATCTTCTCCTGCTTTTTCGGTTGCTGATTTTTTCAAAAATTCCCGGGAAAGACTTTGATAAACTTCACGCGCATTCCCCTCCCCTTTTATCCAGTCTCGAATATGGTTATCCGAAAAACGAACCTGAAGCATTTTCTTTGGATAAGGCTTGAGTATCTCAACAAATGACTGATTATTCAAATTAAATAAGGATGCGGTTTTAGAAAACGATGGTTCGCCTATCATTTGACGACTCTCATTTAGCAGACCGTCGATTTTATTCTCTAATTCATGGAGTGATACCTGGCGAACCAGGCATTCCCTGCGCGTAATTTCATAGTTTTTTATCTGGCTTTCCTCTAACAGGACGCGACGCCTAACCTGATCTAATAAAACCTTTCTTACTTTTTCAGTAATCCGGGCTTCATCCATGAGATCGTCGGCCTGTTGTAAAGCTGCCTGTAAACGTCGGCGGTGCTGGCCACTTTCTTTTAATTCTGCCAGGCTGGCAGCCAGCAAGGTTTGCCAGCGTGATTCTCCCCATAAAAAACCAGAATGCTGTAACTCTGTGAGAATTTTTTGTAATAATTCCTTTTTTACATTGAGTTGATCAGGCTGTTTGTTTCCCAATACTGATTCAATCCACTCGGTAAACAGATGTAAATATTTCATTAATCCTCCCAATTAGAAATTTTAAAAAGACCGTAATTTGTCGTCTTTTTGATTGTTGATCATGAAAAAAGCCGAAAAGATCATCCTGCGCCAGCCATCAAAAGGATTCCTTAATTTACAAGGCAGGTCATTATCTTCGGAGTTTCAAGCACCTGCTGGACTTTCCCGGCGGTGACTTTTCCTTTAACCCCCCAGATACCCAACCCCCAGGCGATACCGAGCGATAATACCGTTGCCACTCCTTTAAGAAATTTTATGGCTAAACTGTCACGATCTTTTTCAAGAAGCGAACGTTGAGCTTTAAATACCTGGTTAAAATCTTTGACCTGCTCTGTCGCGGATTTAACCGGAGTAGCCAGAGTGGCTTCCAGTTGACTGACGGTCTGGTATTTTTGTAATGCCAGGGCTAATGGCTTGTCGGGGTTTAGAAGATAGCGCGAAGGTTCCGCCGCCAATCGTTCAACCGGTGATCTTTTGTCTTTGACCAGACTGATCTGAGGACGATCTGCCACGGGTGCGGCTCCAAATATCATTGTCCGGCTGGTTGAGCAGGTTATGTAGGCATAATCATGATTGTTTTTCACTTCTTCTTCAATCCAGTTTTTGAGGTGTGCTTTATATTCCTGACATAATGTTTCTAATTGTTGTTTTTGTTGGGCGGCAGGCAACAATGTCAGCAAAACCTTTTGCACCTGTAAACAGGCCTTCTGTTTGTCTTTTTGCCATGGACACCAGCGTTTAATGGCCCCCGTCAAAATTCTGTAATTGGCGGCATTCAGTAAATCGATTTTCGCCAGAAGTGGCGTCAGGCGAACCGCCAAGGCATTATTCAAAATCCGGTCTGCGGCCTCGGCAGACTTGTTCCTTGACCGCTTTTGAGCTTCATTTTGGGCCTGCGCATAAATTTCCAGTGTTTCCCTGTCTATATCCATATTGATATTCACAATGGAATTCACGGCAAGGGATTTGCGATGGGTTTCTAAAAATTGTTCCATTAATTTTCTCATAAAAATTCTCCTTAAAATGATGACTTGATGAAATACAGGTGATGTAGCGTTAATTAACGTCAGGCGAAACCACGAACCGGCGGAGGCGAAGCCAGCACCTGAGTTAAATCACTGGCCATCTGCTTGCCTTTCACGCCAAAAATACCCAACGCCGCCGTGATACCAAAAGTCACTGCGGCGGATATTTTTTTCAAAAAACGGACGGTATTGCTGTCGCGATGTGCTTCAAGGACTGGTTTTTGCTGATTCAGGGTTTGACTAAATTCCTGTACCTGCACCGGAGCAGGTTTATGTGTGAGCAGTGTGTACTGCAAAGTGGTAACAGCTTCATATTTTTTGATTGCTTTGCGCAGGCTACTGTCTGGGGCAATAGACAGAGATTTTACTTCGTCCGTCAGGAAATGATCCAGGTTAGAAGGTTGCTGCGCGGGTCTTAATGATTTTTTAAATGAGATCATCGGCTCCGGTAAATTGAATCGATATTTACGGGAAACATTGGGAAAATCACTGTTCAGTTGCGAACGAATGTCGGCCGCTAAATGTGCTTTATATTCGTAACAAATCCGCTGTAGACTTTGTTTTTTTCGTGCATCCGCTAAACAGGTAATGAGGGCGTTTTAACAGCTACTACTTGACAGAACAATAGGTTCAATCTTGTTTTCACAAGTGAACAATTACTTAAGCAATCTCACATCGCAGACCGGGTAACAAGATCACGTTACCGTGATCCCGTCCCCCTAAGAACCGTACATACGGTTCAAATGTTAACGGCTGAGAAAAAGCGCGTAAAAATGGCGAAGCGAGGAGCTGTTAATTTTGAATGAATGACCGGCCCCAGAAAGGAATTTTTTCTGAGGGCTACTCAATTCAGTAATTAATGGTGGGCGCTGGAAGATGTTTTCTTGTGTTGTGCGCGAGTTGCTTTCTGTCGAGAAGATTTTTCTCTAGATTCCTTCACCCGATAAGATTCGGCATCTATGTGAATAATTTCAGAATGGTGAACAAGCCGGTCGATGAGAGAAACCACACAAGCGGCATTAGGAAAGATCTCCGCCCATTCAGAAAAAGCCTTGTTAGTGGTTACCAACGTAGATTTTTTCTCATATCGTCGAGAAATAATTTCAAATAATAAATCGGCATGGCGGTTAGAATAAGAGAGATACCCCACTTCATCGATACAAAGTAAAGCAGGTTTAGAATAATGCTGGATACGACGATGAAGGGCCCGATCTCCATCCTGGGCGGACAGATCGTTAAGCATCTGCCCGGCGGTGGTGAATAAAGCGGTCTGTCCCTTTAAAACAGCTTGATAAGCGATATTAGAAGCGATGGTGGATTTACCGACGCCATTGGGTCCACAAAAAATGACATTAGTCGCCGCAGCCAGGAACTCCAAACTCAGAAGTTCTTCAATCGCTTGTCGATCACATTGTTTAGGCCAACTCCAGTCAAATTGAGCCAGGGGTTTAAAGCGGCCAATGTGAGCAGAAGCCAGGCGCCGTTTCAGGCCACGATCAGTCCGTTGAGTTTCTTCCCAATGAAGTAAATCAGCTAGCCAGGGAGCCTCTTTGACTTCTTCCCAGTGGGTTAATAATCCGTAAAGTTTTAATGCCTGAGCGCGTTGATATAAATGAGCGTAATGATTAGGATGATTCATGGTTGATGTTCTCCGTTTTGTTCTCTATAGGGTTTGGTGTTGAAGGGTTTGTGGCGTGTTCGTTGGCTAATTGATCATAAATAGCGAGGGAATGGGGTTGGACCACCATTTTTTGAACCCGCTCATCCTGAGGCAGTTCGACTGGAATGGGTGGTGGTTGTCGACTGAGTTTTCGGCGCTTTTCCAGGATTAAACGCACGGTATTCGGATGAGGTGAATGGCAAGCCAAAGCTTGTGAAACGGCGATATTGAGTTCCTGAGCGCCGTAGCAATCCAGGCAAATTAATAAATCATTGACGATCCTTCGCAAAGCATAATGATGATGAGCGGCCTGGATCAGGAAGGCTGAGCATGCCGGGGCGGATTGGGTTAACCGATCCTGGCCGCGATTGAGGCGAGCTTTTGCTTTTTGTTGGGCTAAGGCTTCAATATGCTGGGCGTCTTCAATTTGGCGGCCTTTATCGTAACAGCGAGCATGTTGGGCAATGATATTGGCCACTCCGTCGATAATGGTCACGGTTTCCGGTTCAGCCACCACGGTGAGCAGGCGCCTCACGGCGGTATGTGGTACGGAATAATCGTTGAGATCAAAGCGAATATAAGGTGTTTTACCGACTCTGACCTCGACCCGCTCAGCGGTAGGATAAGGATGATCGGGTAATTGAAACAGAAGAGGTTTCTCCTGTTCAAAGACAGCCCGAACGGATTTTGAAAATTCTTCGGGACAAGGCCGATTGGCGGCCTGGGTATCAGCCCAGTACTGTGCCTGATGATTTAAATCTTCTACGGTTTTCCAAATTCTGGC
>CAWHVV010000003.1:0-50605 GCA_963832945.1 uncultured Pseudomonadota bacterium | reverse complement strand
GTTTATCTCATTGCAAGCGATTAAACTCATTTGCCGGAATTCAAAAACAGATATATAAAGGGAAGCTGGAATGAATATTGTAAAATCCACCATTTTAGGGTAAAGACAGTATGAGCTTGTCCGTTATTCATAAGCCTCACGATAAATTTCTGAAACTTTCACTGGGTGAGCCTCGTGTCGCCCAGGAGTTTTTTACCGAACATTTGCCCGCATCCGTATTGCAGGCGATGGATTTGACTACCCTAAAATTGGAGAACCATAGCTTCATTGATCCGCACTATAAAAGTAGTGAAGCAGATATTATTTATAGCGTCCAGCTAGCCCAGACAACGGCTTACTTATTTCTGCTCTGCGAGCATCAAAGTACAGTAGACCATTGGATTGCCTTTCGCCTGTGGAGTTATCGCATCCGATTAATGGAATTACATATAAAACAACACCCCGATCAGCCCTTGCCCCTGGTTTACCCCTTGGTGATTTACACCGGTCAAGCACCCTGGAACGCCCCGTTAAATATCTTTGAGCTATTCGGAAATCAGCAGGGACTGGCCGAAGAATGGTTTTTTAAGCCCTTCCAGCTATTGAATATTCACCAATTAAGAGATGAAGATATCCGTCGCCGGCAATGGTGTGGGCTGGTCGAATTCCCTTGCTTATGTGCTCGAGCACATAAGCAAGGAAAAGGAAAATTAGAAAGATTTCACTCCACGTTTCGCAGCCAGTTTCTCGCTGAAATTGACATCGGCAAAATTAACGGCCTCACGGATATTAACGCCCGCTTATGGGCCTGGATAGAGCAGGTCTATCATCAACGACCACACGAAGGAATAGCAGGAAAAAAACCCATTGATCGTTGGCGTGAAGATTTAGTGAAGATACGGCCTTTGGGTTTTCAGGCGACACAGATTGATAATATTTTTTGTCATCGGCATAAACGTCTCGTTCGCAAAGATGGGACCGTCAGTTGGAAAGGGCAGCGTTTTGAAGTGCCCTACGAACAATCCGGAGAACACGTCATACTCGTTCTCGACCCGCATATCAACACGCCTTTGCGCGTTGAATCACTGTTTGCGATTCCTTAGGCGCGGCCACACCGCTCGATAAAGACTATAATTTACATCGTAAACGGCAACGTCCAACCCGAACGATTCGTCCGCTGAATAAAAAGCAAAATATGGTTGAACTGGCTTATGAGGAATATCAGGCGCTCTGCGGGATACCCCTTTCTAATCCGATCAAAAAAGAGGAAGAATAATCATGTACAAACAACATTTTGGTTTAACACACGCCCCGTTGGGCAAAGACGCCAGGCAGTTATGGAATCACGGTCAGTTGATGGATCTGGAAAGACAATTTCGCTGGCTATTACAGTCACCCGGCATTGGATTATTGACGGCGGAACCCGGCATGGGAAAAACCGCCGCACTTCGCCAGATTACCAGCGCTTTAAATCCCCATCAATATTTGGTTCGCTATGTGTCTGAAACGGATTTTGGACGGCTGGATTTTTATCGTCAATTAAGCCTCACCTTTGGCCTGACCCCCTCACACCGTCGCGCTCAACTCTGGCGCGATATTAAAGAGCATGTGATGCATCTGGCAACACAGAAAAATATTTTACCCATTCTGATTATCGACGAAGCACAAAATCTGACGCATGATTTTTTTCGAGATTTTCCGTCCTTCCTTAATTTTGTCTTTGATTCCCAGGACTATATGACCGTTTGGTTGGTGGGTCATCCCGAACTGGCCAAAGCGGTCGACCAGCCTAACCATACCGCATTGTCCTCGCGTGTGCATGCGCGGTGTGTGTTAAGTCCCATCACAGAAGCTGAACCCTTTAAACAGCTTCTGCTGCATGGTTTTTCAGAAGCGGGTTGTTCGCAGACATTACTGTCCGACTCGGCGATTGACATACTGCGTATGGCGTCCAAGGGAAATCCCCGGCAACTCTATCGACTACTGGTGACCGCAATGCAAATCGCCACGGATAAAAAATTAAATCATCTGTCAGACGATGTCATTAAGGAAGCGATCAATATACTGGTAGCAAAAAAATAAAAAATACAACAGGCATTTTGATTTAAGTCACTAACCTTGCCGGGTGGATATGATTAACCTTCTCGCGAGATCGGTGATTTCCAGGTTAATGCAGAAGAAAATATTTTAAAAAACACATTTTCATCTCACCCCAATGACCACGGGACAGTCAGACTCAAATAACTCGGCACGTAACATCATAGTCTCCTACGTAGCCAAGGGGCTGCTACCATACCACGGGTTAGGCTCCGGGATCAAAAGAGCCTTGACGGGATGGCCAGAAATCGATTTTACAGATGATAGGGATGGATGCCTTTTCACCGCAACGATCCACCGAAAGTCGATAGAACCATTGGGGCAGGCAGATAAAGGTGCGTTAAAGGTGCAAAAGAAAGTAGGCGATGCACCTATAAATGCACCTATAAATGCACCTTTAACCGATCTTCAGATGCAATTACTAGATTTCATCCGGTCAAATCCCGCCATTTCTTATGACGAGCTTACAAAATTAATCCAAAAAGACAGAACCACCACAATGCGAAACCTCAGGAAGCTGAAGGAGGCTGGCATCTTAAAACGGGTAGGTTCCAGGAAGATGGGTCATTGGGAGATATCGGAATGAGTCAATGAGCAAATGGTTTTTGCTAAATTTTTGGATAAACATGTCCGTGCGATGTTTATGCTATAAAAAAATCTGTACTTTTCCAACGAAATCAGGTATAATATTCCTTTCGTTATAGCCATGAGGTAACCTGCCAATGATCAATTAAAGTTTTTTTGGGAATTCAACTCACCGTTGAATAGTTTTGACTTACCCCCAAGGAACTTTAATATGATAGCTAATCCACGCATTATTTTACATCAAATCAATTATTCAATTAATAATCAAGCCATTATTTCAGGCTTTGATTTTAGTTTTTCGACGGGAAAATATGGCGTTGTCGGTCGTAATGGCATCGGCAAGTCAACACTGCTCAGACTAATCGCCGGGGAAATATCTCCCTCTTCTGGATCCATTCAAGTAAAGGGCAAAATCGCTTATTTTTCTCAGGAAGCTCTCGATTCACCTATGGCGAGTGTGGCAGATGTTTTAGGTATTTCGCAAAAATTACAAGCATTGGATCGTATTGCACAAGGCGGCTTGAATGAACAGGATTTTGCTTTAGTCGGAGATGATTGGTTATTAGCGGAAACAGTTCAACGTCAATTGAGGGCATTTAACCTGGACGGAATTACGTTTGATCGAGTATTTAATAGCTTAAGCGGCGGAGAACGCTCGCGTTTAATGCTCATTAAAGCATTGTTAGCTGATGCCGATATGCTGATTTTAGATGAACCGACCAATAATCTCGATCATCACTCACGCCAAGCCTTATACCAGACCATGACTGCATGGAAATCAGGGCTCATCGTGGTGTCCCATGATCGCGAATTATTAAATCTGATGGAGCATATCATTGAGATGTCATCACTCGGCATTCATAGTTATGGCGGCAATTATACGGATTATATTGAGCAAAAACGGCTGGAACAGGAAGCCGCTGAACAAACTTTACAAGCGGCTGTTCAAATACAGCAGCAAGGAAAACAGTTAACTCAAAAACGTCGAGAAACTCATGAACAGGCCAGGGCCAAAGGTCGCCTGGCTCGCAAAACCGAAATCATTAAAACCGGACGCATCAAGAGTCGTATTGAATTGGGTTCGGCAAAAGGGCGTAGCGAAAAAACCCAGCGAAAAATTAACTTGCAAACTGAGCGTAAACTTTCACAGATCAGTTCCCGTGTCGAGGCGGCTCGCAGTAAAATAGAGCAAAATCGCGAAATTATGATTGATCTCCCTCACACGCAGATCCCGAAGGGAAAAATGATGGTAGAGATTAAAAATATGAGTTTCCATTATCCCTCTCCAGAAAAAAATTTAATTGAAAATTTCTCATTCACTCTGCAAGGACCGGAACGGATTGCTATTTGCGGCGATAACGGCAGCGGCAAAACGACATTCGTTAAATTAATTTTAAACCAATTATCGCCATCTGCTGGCAGCATCCTGCTTGGCACAGATCGCATCAGCTATTTAGATCAAACCGTTAAGACAATTGATCCTCAGTTATCCGTGTTAGAAAATTTTATTCTATTAAATCCAGATATTCGGGAGTTGGACGCTCGTTACCATTTAGCCAATTTTTTATTTCGTAACGATGCGGCATTAAAATTAGGAAGTCATCTGAGCAGTGGTGAACGATTACGCGCAGCATTGGCCTGCTTATTAATGTCTCCCACTCCGCCGCAATTATTGATATTAGATGAGCCCACCAATCACCTGGATCTCATGACCATCGCCACCATCGAGTCAGCCTTGCGCAAATATCAAGGCGCATTGATGGTCATTACTCATGATATGACTTTTCTTAATAACATTAATATTCAAAAAATAATAACTTCACCCTTTCAGAGGTAATAAAAAATGTATAAATTGATCGTAATATCCGGCTGCTCAGGAGGCGGTAAATCTACCCTGTTGGATGAATTACACCAGCAAGGATACTCTGTTATCCCTGAAGTTGGCCGAGAAATAGTTAAAGAGCAATTGAAGGCAAAAAGCCCCATTACTCCCTGGGAAAATTCAAAACTGTTTTGTGAAATGTTAATCGACAGATCAATAGCGGCCTGGTATTGAGGCAATGACATTTTGATTGCCAAAAATAATCTGATTTTTTTCGACCGGCCATTCCTTGAAGGAATATTCTATTATCGAGCCTTGAATATATCCGACTCTCGAAAGTATGATCACTTTGTCGATCAGCTAAGATATCATCCCACTTTTTTTATGGCTCCTCCCTGGGAGGAAATTTATATTCAGGATGATGAAAGAAGGCATTTTTTTTCAGAAGCGGTGCAGGAATATGAACTTTTAAAAAAAAGCATACCCGCACACGGTTATCAGATGGTGGGGTTGTCCAAGGTTAACGTAAAAGAAAGAGTACAATTTATATTTTCCATATTAAAAAGGTGATTTTTATGACTTCAAATTTAATGAATGATTGATTGTCATTGGGAGAAATTTATAGATAGACAAATTCATCATTGTGTAGAGCAGCATAAAACCACGAAACTTCCGGCATTTCTCTTACCACAAATTCCTGGTTATCTCGAATCAATCCAATTTTTCCTAAAAAAAATCAAAAAACCAGTTCTGCTCACCGGCGAATATACCCCTATGAATATTTTGGTTAACCAACTCTCGGGAAATTGGCATGTTGATGGATTATTTGATTTTGGAGACGCGATGTTAGGTCTACCTGAATATGATTTATTGGGACCAGGCGCTTTCCTTATTCAAGGCAATAAACAATTGTTAAAAAACTTTCTCATGGGATATGGTTATTCCGTGGATCAAATACGCCAATTCAATATCCGGCTGTTCATCATAAAAGCCTTTATGAAATAAACCGGCTTGCCCTATAAATTCACCGGTTGCTTTTTCAAAGAAAGAGCAGAACCCAAAGCCATATTTTTCTTGATAAGGAATGGCAATCCTTAAAAATCGTTCCACTTGCGCTTGGGTATGCGGGAATCCGCCAAGATACTTCATGACTTCTGGATCTGATCGTAATCTAATTAAATTATCTAAATCTGACCATACGGGTAGACGCAAAATCAGTCTTTCAGTTTCTAAAAATATATTCATGGAATATCAACCATTCCCGGAAGAAAAAGCGGCTATTATTTTAGCCGGTAGCGATTGACGCCAACAAATTGAGTTATGTCCTCCCACAAATTCCTGTAACCCAACTCTCCAACCCTGTCGTTGTAATTCATCAGCCGTATCCCGGCAGGCTTGTAACGAGTTAAAAGCCTGAGAACTACCATCAGCAAAAATCAATTCAGCAGGTAATATTTCCAGGCTGCCTGTTTCAAAATAAAATCGAGTCTGTCGAGAACTCACATTACGAATAAAATGCCGAAGCTGCGACTTTTGAAGAATTTCTAAAGAAGGAGATTGCGCGATCACCTGGCCAAATCGCTCAGAACGAGAAATACCCGCATAAAATGCAGCCAGACCACTGGCGCTATATCCAGCAATAGTGGTCAATTCAGGTGAATGGTGAATAGAAAATCCGTGTTTAATGCTGAGAATGTGCAAAAATTCTCCAGAGATAAAATCAGTAAAAGCGTCATGACAATTGTATTCGACCATCCGATTGTCCGGTGAATAATCAAAAAATACCGCCAGACAGGGTGGAATATCACCTTGAGCAATTAAAGTATCCAGAATCGCGGGAGTTAAAAATAAACCGAGATAATCGCCGCCATCCAAAAACAACATCAAAGGATAAGTCCTGAAACTATTATAATGAGGCGGTAAATAAACCCAATATTTTCTCTGCGTATTTTGATAACCCGGATGAGCGGCTAAACAGGTATCATTAAATTCCAGAACCGCAGATAAGACGCGTTCCTCCTGTTTGATTTCGACTAAATTTTTTTTGAGCGCAATCATCGCTGGCGCTTGCGGTAACTCCAAAATAGATTCCTTCGCAAAAAATTCGACTGGATTTTCCCAATCTTTATAATAAGTAATCTCATTAGGATTATAGGGATCAAGACAGACTGCATTATTTTCCATGAGCTGATTAAACAACCCGATTGAATACGCTAATTCTCCGGAAGGCTGCGGGTAACTTGCTGATTCGCAGGGCATAAAGCCCCAATGGATACACGCCTTCACCAATTCAGTGCCATAACCCTGATTCCAAAATCGTTGATGAAGCGCATAACCTATTTCAATCTGGGGCTGATCCGCTTTCATTTCCAGATAAACCAATCCTGCACGGCCTACAAATAGACCAGTTTGTTTTTCATAGACTGATCCAAGTGAGAAACCGTGATGCTTAAAATGCTCGATTTGTTGCTGCAGATTATCCCTGGATTCCTGTTGTGTTTTAACGCCTTTGCCAATATAGCGCATGACATCCGGATCCGACAATAAACCATAGTACGCTTCAAAATCATTCCAGCTGGGAGGCTTAATGATTAAGCGAGGTGTTTCTATAAAATCACTCATTTTAATATTCCGGTAGTGCATGGACGAGAGCCTTACCATTCAACAGTTAGAGAGGGTAATCCAGATAAATCATATTTTGCATAGATTAATGTGTGACTTAATTCTCCGCTTTTTAAATTTTTTCTATTACACTTTAATTGCCCTTCCAATGAATAATGCAATCTTTCCGGAATTTTCCTGCTCCGCTCATTACTGACATCACAGGTGATGCTCACCCGTTTCATGCCTAATTGTTTAAAAGCATATTGAATAATGGCATTCACGGCTTCCGTCATGGACCCACACTTTAATCGCGAAGTTCTTAACCAATATCCTGTTTCAATACAAGGTACTTCCCAATCAAAATGATGGTATCCAGTTGCCCCGATAAATTCTTGATTATTTTTATCAAAAATAAAAAGGGGTAAATAAGGTTCCTGGTTTGATTTTAATATCCAATTGGCGGCGGACTGCCGGACAAACTCCTCCGAGTCTTCCACAGAAGGTTTTACTCTTGCCCACGGCATAAATTCCGCCAGAAAATCCAGTGACTCTACCACTGCTGAATTGACCACAGCACCATCTCCGACTTGTGGTGGTCTGAGTATTAATCGAGGCGTTCGTATCGGCATGGGAAAATTGTACAAGATCGGTTTCATTTTTTACTCTCTTTGATCCAATAAATAATGTAACTGCATCAAACCGACTTGTAGAGAGCGCATGTCACCTGTTAAAAGCTTATTATATTCCAGTGGAAAATTCATAGACTAACCATTATGCCTTATATTCGGAGAGAGTATTGTACCATAAATAGGGGTTACTTCCAAAAAAATCCTGCCCATTTTGGAATGATCAACCTTTTTTATTTTCAAGTCAAAGCTAACTTGTCTTTTTCTGCCAATCCTTATCTTTTTCTAATATGTACTTCGCTGCCTGTTCTAAGAAATCATCAAGCCGGTCAATACCCGCCCAGGCACTATATGCTTTGATGTCCAATAACAAACGATCATCACATCATCAAACGGGCATGCACGAAAAAAAGACATTTATTTATCCATTTTTATGAAATTTTGGCTTTTATAGCTTATTTTCAGCGATTTTTGTAAACTAGTGCTGCAATCTGCATCACTATTTTTAAGACGTGATGCAAATTGCAGCGCTTAAAATTAGTGGATTTTCACGGAATTCAACAAAAAATTGGAGGTTACTATGGCTAGGATTACAATCAGTTTACCGGATGAAGATTTAGAATATATTGAAAAACATGCTCAGAAAAAAGCGCTATCCGCCTCTGAGTATGCTCGAACACTGATTAAGCTTTGCCTAACCATCGAGAAAAGTTTGGGCGCGACAGATCCTGTTAATCATTTTTCAGACCTAGAACAGCAAAAGTTTTTATGGAAAACGATGCTAACTTGGGAGCTTGAAACCCGCTATCTGGTCCGCCACTTAGTCGATGAGGGATTACTTGAAACCGCTAAAATAAAGGCGCAAGAGAGGGTAGAAGAATTACTCCAATCCACTCATTTCTGAATATTTTTCATCTCTATAATCTTTTCAACGGCTTCATTCAAAGTCATATCGTATATTTTTAGCGCCTCATCCTCGTCAATTTCGATATTAAAGGCGCTCTCAATATCGCATATAGGCTGAGTATCTAAGAGCGTATCCGGCGGATTGTTCGTCAACCACATGCAACACATCTGTTTTGTATCGGAGTTACCCCGATATTTCCGTCGGTGTTTATCGTAAATCGCAAGCAGAGTTTGGTACGCGATTTTATAAGAGCCGTTCATAGTTTGCTTACTCTCGAAAATAATTACTTAAAAATTTTCATTCCAATTTTTTAAGGCATCAAGCCAAAGTTTTTCGCTTTTACTTAATTTTGGAAACTCTACTGATTCCAGTGATATAAAAGCTACCTTACGACCATTCCGACATTTAGCAACCACCTGCAGTCCTTTCAGGTCAAATCCCTCTAACATCACTTCACTTCCCAAAACTTTTACCTGTTCAAATTTGCCAAACATTTCTTCTATACAGGAATGCTGATACCTTGATGGTGATCCCGCACTAATTTGAATATATCGATATTTTTATCAGGCGAACGTATTGAATGAACATAAAGTAAATTTAAGGGCTGAATCGCTTTGAGTAATTCAACATGCGTCTCTTCAGAACCTTTGACACTGCACATGGCTTTGGGGGCCATGACAATTGGATTTGATAGAGAGAGCGTGTCACTCAAAGTGATCGGCGAAAATAATGATTTTTTACTCATATTATTGGCTCCAAATTTTCAGTTGCTCGCAGTTGATGCCGTATAGACCATTCGCCAATAAATTAAAGCTGCGATGACCAGTAATGAAAAATAGATGAGCATTAAAGGGATGGCGCTGTGCATGGTTAAAAAACTCACCGAGAAAGACGCCAAACTGGTGATAAGAATATTGATCAAATACATGACTGCACTGGCGGTACCCACAATGTGACGAAAGAGCGAAATACCTTTTCCCATCGACATGGGGAAAACAAATCCACAGGCAAAAAACATCAACCCGCTGCCAATCCCAACTAAAATAATATTTTGACTATTAAAAAAGCTGAGAATGAATATAATGGCAGCCAAGCCAAGAAATAAATTAATCACTACTTGTAGAAGCTGCTCGGCTTTATAATGCTTCAACAGATAACGGCAGATAATAGTGGCGATTAAAAAAACTAATCCCATTACTAATGCGAGATGTCCAAAGAATATCGGAGAATAATTCAGTCTGGTTTGAATTAAAAACGGCCCCACTGTATTAAACACAATAATTAAAGAATAAGCGATACCCATCAAGACAACTAAAGCCATAAATAAACGATGGGCAAGAATTTCTTTTAAATTTTTGCTGATGGTTTTTAAACTGAGAGGATGTCTGTTGAAATGAGTTTCGGGAACCGTAATAAAAATAGAGATGAGTAATAGGAAAGACAATATTGAGAAAAACCAAAAACCCGCTTGCCAGCCAAAGTAGAATTGTAAATAGCCGCCAATGACCGGGCCAACGACCGGCCCTAGTCCCCACACAGTTCCAATCAAAACACCCATATGGACTAATTTTTCTGGGGTTAACACATCAGAAAAAATAGCTCTAGCCACCAAAGCGGTTCCACCAATGGTTAATCCTTGCAAAAAGCGTGCTAATAATAAAACCCTGATATCAGGAAAGAGTGCAGGTAATAGACTGGCAATCACAAATCCTAGTAAAGCACCTCGAATCAGTTTTTGTCGACCATAGGCGTCTGTCAGAAACCCCAGAAAAAAACTACCAATAGCATAACCCAAGAGATAAGTAGAAATAATGTTTTTAGAAAGACTATTAGATACCTGTAAAGTTTTTGCGATAGCAGGTAATGAAGGCGCTACTAAATCCACCACCATGCCAATCATTGGCATCAGGCATAAAAGATTCCAAACAATAATTTGTGTGCGTTTCTCTGAGAACAGAGGTTGTGTATTGAGTTTCATCGTTTCACTTTACCACAGATTTTTCACCAATTCTACAGTATTTCAATATTATTGCAATAGTGGAACTGATATGATACAGTACTGATCATATGGCTAAACATTTTTATCACCCAGCGACGGATGAACTCACCATCGATAGCGTTTTATACGCTTTATCAGATCCCTACCGGCGTAACATGCTTTTCAGACTGATGGGGTGCGGAGGTATGAATTGCACCGAAGCCTGCGAAGATCAGCTATCGGCCTCTACGATTTCATTTCATACTCGAATTTTACGAGAAGCCGGATTAATCCGCTCTGAAAAGCGTGGAGTTTCAGTGATTAATACCGTTCGTAAACAAGATATTGAAAAACGCTTCCCTGGCTTGTTACATGCGGTTTTTCAACATCACCAGAGCACTAAAACAAAAAATTTAAATAAAAAATTGAAAAAATAAAAACATGTTGGAGCATTCAGACAGCCGGTAGGCCAAAAAATAATTTCCATTTAATGGAGAGATATTATGATTAAACGATTTGTCATCTTAAGGCGTAAGCCGGGAATGAGTATTGATGAATTTAGAATCTATTGGGCTAACGTTCATGGACCACTGATTTCAAAAATACCTGGATTACTCAAATACATTCAATACCATGTTCGTTCAGACCAGCTCGATTCCGGCGATGATCCTATTGATGGCATTGCCGAATTATGGTTCGAATCTGTAGATGCGCAACATAAAGCTTACCAAACCCAGGAATATCAAGCCGTCGTTGAAGATGAACCTAATTTATTCGCGATGAATAGTCACTATGTTCACCCAGTCATGGTTGAAAAAATGATTGTTATCAAAGAAACCAAAGGATGTTTTAATGACTAAGAAAATATTAATCATAGGTGCAACAGGCAAAGTGGGCTATGAAGTCGTTAAATACCTACGTTCTCAAAAAATAAAAGTCAAAGCGGCAGTACATCAACCCAAAAATGCTGTATTATTTACCAAACTTGGCGCTGAAACAATTTTTTTAGACTTAGAGAAACCAGAAACCATCGCGCAAGCATTGAATGAGGTCAATAAATTATTTTTACTGACCCCTTCAACCAACAAAGATACAGAAATCCTAATGGCAAAAAAAATTATTGATTATGCAAAGCAGATAAATATCGAAAATATCGTTCATCTTTCAGCAATGGGCGCAGAAAATTATCCTACATTCTCACATAGTGATATCGAAAGATATCTTAACGGCCAAAATATTTCACATGTGCATTTACAACCCAATTTTTTCATGCAGAATTTTAATACTTTTTATTTAAATCACATTCAACAAAAAAAATTAATCAACATTTATGATGCTGATACTCCAACCAGCTTTATCGATGCACGAGATATTGGCGAAGTCGCCGCGAAGCTTTTACTGAATAACCATCAAAATTGTAAGACGTTTATTTTAACCGGCTCTCAAGCAATGACCCACCAGCAAGTCGCTGAAATTTTATCGGCTGTTTCTTCACAAAAGATAAAATATACCGCGACATCAGATGACGACACTCGAACAACCCTACGCGATTGCGGCTGGACGCCAGAAGGCATAAAAAAATTTATCTTGATTATCAAAGGAGTTCAGCGAGGAGAATTTTCACCCATATTCAGCCATGTCGCCGATATATTGGGGCGACCACCTATTTCATTAGAGCAGTATGCATATGATCATAGAGAATTTTGGCAATGAAAAAACTCGAACTAATTCCTTTGGAATTGACGAAGCTTATACAAAATATTTATGAACCAGCCGGTCTGAAAATAACTTCTCCTGTAGAATATGAAACTGAAAGTATTGAATATGGAGCATGCCGCTTCGGATTAAATGGTTTCAATATTGTGTTTCGCACAGCAAAAATCACACCAAAGAAACCAGGCCAGTTTGTAACTCTTTGGAAGCGACCTACTCCGAACAGCCCCATTATCCCTCTGGATATCAGCGATAACATAGACTTCGTTATCGTCAGTGTGACAGAAAACGTATACCATGGACAATTCATATTCAGTCACAAAACTCTCGTTAACCAAGGCATTCTGTCTCACCAGAGTCAAGGCGGCAAATTGGCCTTTCGAGTATACCCGTCATGGGTTAAACCAGAAGCAAAAGCCGCCATTAAAACCCAACAATGGCAACTGCAGCACTTCTTCCTAACTTCGAAAAAAGAGGGCATTGATCGATTACGCATTTTTTTACAAAGAGATATGGATTTGAATTAACCAATATTTTTCATGCTGAAGAAAGTGAATTTTGTCGAAGTCGAACTCAATCAGTTCAAGAAATTCATTTTGCAATTTCGACATTTTTCTTGTTAGAAAGATATAACACAGCCGTTTTTATCTTCGGCCAACTTATTGAATTTGGCACATTGTATTCGTGATGTCCCGCTCCTTCGATCATTATGATCTTAACCGAATCTCCTTGCCGTTGCGCGGCTCGCAGGTAAGTTTGAGCATATTTTACCGGCACAGCCTGATCTTCATTACCATATACCAGAATTTGCGGGATTCCTAAAGGCAATAATGCCGCAGGAGAAGCTTCTTGATAATGCTTTTCAATTTCAGCGGAGGTTACACCTAACAATTTTCCGACGACGTCCGCCCCACAGACTCTAATTCCTTGGTCGCGAAACATTTTTAAATCAGGAACCCCACCCAACGCAATAACGCCTTTCAATAGCAACGGATTTTGTCGGTACAATATACTATTTTCCGGCAACCGGTGACGAGCCGCCAACCATAACGCTAAATGCCCGCCTGCTGATTGACCGATAACCACAACATGCGATAAATCCAGCGAATATTGAGCGGAAATTTTCTTTAGAAAATCCGCTGCTTGAGCCACATCATTCAATGTCCCCGGCCAACCGCCGCCAGGATTGTCTTCACGACGATACTCAATATTCCAGGTCGCAAAGCCCAAATCTCGCAAAGCATCTGCTAGCGCGGCAGTGTTTTGAAGATCAGCAAATTTGGACATCCAACAGCCACCGTGAATAATGATCACTACGGGATAAGGCCCTTGCCGGCCCTTTGGTAAGCGCAAATCTGCAAATTGCAAAGGATCATTTCCATAGTTGATTCGGTAATCAGCCGGTTGACTATGCAATGCATTGACGTCCGCCGGCGTAAAATGCCACGCTGATTGGGCTGCAGCATTTTCTACCATCATTATGCAGAAAAATATAATCCACCATGTATTTTTCATATCAATTCCAGGCAATGAGTTGGCGCACATTATTCATACTATCACTAATCATTACAACTTTTTTCTTTGAGTTTGAAATTTTTCACCGCTTCGGTTTTTTCTTTTAGCAGCACTTGCGTAAACACGTGATCAGTCCCTATTGTTGCAGCGGTGAACTAAATAAATCCCAGGTTTTCCATAGTGCGTTGAGAAGCTAAATTGGAAAAGCTCTTGGATTCGACCCAAAAATCAAGGTATAACTATTTGTTTTTAACGCTATTTTTTTTAGTTTGGACGCTCTTCACAATTTTGTATACTTTACTATAAAATCACTAAACCATGACCCCTTATGACCCCTTGATTCCGGCAAATTTACGGCAGATAATTTTTGAACTATCACGAACTGATTCAAGCTGAAAATTCTTCTTTTGGACAGTAGATCTGCTATAATGGGGCTATGGATAAGAAGACACTTAGACAAACAAACCCTTACCTTCAAAACATAACTATTAGAAAGGCGCTCATTGCACGCTCGGTAGAAACTTCATGCGGAGTGGAAGGAATTAAAACCAGCCTTATTCAGGCTAGATTAAAATCAGCACAATTCAACATCCCACACCGTGGTAACAAACGTATTTTTCAAGAAAAAACTAAATAGACTCTTCTATTAATTTCATGAAAATTCTTTTTATCGGATCCTAATTGCCTTCTACCCCAGCATGAATGGATTCAATATATTTATCAAACCCCGCCATATTTTTTGTCTGATCAATTGAACTATAATTTAAAGGGGCTTTCCTGGCTTGCAAAACCATCAAATCAGCGAGAAGGCGCGCAGTTCTTCCATTACCTTCTCGGAAGGGATGAATTAAAATTAACTCGATATGGACAATACCAACCGCATTAGCGAGGTTATCTAGTTTAGAATATCGACAAGGAGTGTATTTGGCCAAATATTTTTTTTCAAATGCTTGCATTGAAGGCTCAATACGTGAAGGAGCCGCGAATGGAAACCCTGCTTTTGACATGACAACCGTTCTATATTTCCCAGCTGAAGGGTATAAATCTCCCAACCACAATTCATGAATGTTACAAATATCGGCTGCAGTAAATTGATGGTCTTCATCAAATATTTCCAGTAACTCCAGCTCGGTCTTTTCTAACTGTTGCTCCTCGATTGCTTCAATATCTTCTTTGGTTTTTATACCAAGATAATTTTTAAGAACTTGACTATTAGAATCGGGTTCATAGTCCTCATCAGTTGGCACCATATATCGACCTGATGTAGTTCTCTTGTTCATATTGCCCTCTTCCCTACACAATTTAGTAAAATCACTCACACCGTTTTCATCCAGTCTTCCTCGCCAATTGAGATAACTCTTTTTGAATTTTAGTAAAACGTTCTCTGGCTTGGCGATGCAGCAATTCGGTTTTAGTTAAAACTAATTTATGCGGCGATCCAGTATGTTCGGTTTCATGTGTCACCGGAATACCTAAGCCGTTAATAGCTTGATGAATATGTTGACGTCGCCCTTGAGCAAGCGGCCACACTTTTATTTTTTCAACTTTAGATCGTAAAAATTGATCGAGTATAGTGCAATCCGCACAAGAACAAGAAATTTTTTCACAAATCGACCAATCATCCGATTGACGTAATCCTAATTCTTTCTCATTTTGTAATTCGGAAAAAATATATTGCCGTAGTTTTTCATAGCCTAATGTTTTACAGTCGTCCAGCATCGTTATTAAATTCAGAGCAGGGTAAACGATTTTATCACTCAACAGATGATTAATGACCATCATCATCAATGCCTCGTCCTGAGCGATTCGACATGCTTGCAATAATTCTTGAAAATCTTGTATGCGCGCATTTAAACCTTCTAATAAGCGAACACGCGACTCTATTTTTATATTCTCAGCATATTGTTTTTGGAGTTGTCGCCACTGATATTCTAGTAAAAAATTTATCAATGGCTGATAAGATGAATCACTTCCTAAAATTTTCGTAATCTTTGAAATTTGGGAACATTTCACAATAGGTTCCCAACGCTCTTTAGGCTGCGCCCACGCTTGAAGAATCTCTAAAAACCAGGATATACCGTATATCTCAATTAAGGGTTTGCATAATTTTATGCTCTGCGGTGTCAGCACTTTCATCGAAAAATGCCGCAGTATTTCACCGCTTAATGTGGCGTTCTTTACCAGATCCGCGATTTGGAGCACCTCACTGAGCAGAGCAAGGTCTTCACTACGCCGCTGCATATATTTGGGCCAAAGAGAAAGCAAGCTGCCCATAATCTCTGATACGGGTAACCTGGGTGTACCCAACTCAGCCGAACGAATCAATTCCTGCATGACACTGCTGGGATTGATTTGAAATAATATCGGATAATGATCTGCTTTACGCCACAACACCACAGCGGCACGGTGATACCAGCGATCCAGTGTATTGCCATAATTACCCATCCAACCTTCATATTCTGATTGAAACGGCTTGAATTCATCCGTTGGTTTTGTCCAACCCAGCTCATCTTCATAGACAGAACATTCATCCAGATTCACTGTAGAACCATCTCTATCTAACCAATGCTGCAGAGAAATATTCCCTTCAATCAAGTCAATCAGTTGAATGGACTCTTCACTATAAGCCACTACTGTTCCTTCATCATCATCGTAATCATATCGGCGATTACGCCAGCGGCCTCGATGATCATCAAAATCTCCTTCACAATTCCAAATTTCTTGAATATCTGCCAAGGTCAAATAAATATCTAGATTTAATTGATCAGCAGCCCTTTTCAAAGCAGTGGCTCGCAATTGATCGACATTTTTCAGATGACGCCAAGACAAACCTGCCTGAGTATATTGATGATCTAACAAATAAACACATTTGGATGGTCTATAATCGGGATCAGCAGAACACTCTCCATCTGGAAAATAATCACGGAGAGCTTGCATTAAATCACGCTCTCCGAGCGTCGCGTTAACGGGAATAACCTGTTTTATCGGATTTTCTAGAATCAAATTATAAGTCAACGCCACTCGATAGCCGCTTTTGACAGGTTTTACTTCATGAAAACAATCGGCATAAAAAGCGATAAAAGTCAGCTTATCCAAAGAAAAACGGCTCGATTGAATCGTCTTTTTTATTCCCTGGTGATCAATGATCAAGCTACCCCCAGCATGTGCGCAAGGCAGCACGACGATCATTGTCGCAATCATACCGTCATATTTTTCTGAATCTTGGTGGGGATGAAAAAATTGTCCTGGCTCATATATCAGTAAGTTATGCAAACTGGCTTGCAGTTGTGCATTACCCGGCAAACCCAGCTCCATCTTTAAAGTTTCAAGCACTGGATTCAACACTTTATTCCAGACTGTCTGGTTTATGCGAATATCTTTCGGCGAAATTTCCCAAACATCTCGCACATTTTTATCGAGTAAAGTTTTATTACGCCAACCAAAGTGTGCTGGCTTAGCCAATGCAATCAGTTGCCGGATAGCTTTCTTAGTTAATGGCCATTTTAGTAAACCCAGCTCTTTAACTTCTAAAGGCAGAGCATCTACTAATACCTGGCTTTTTGCAAAAAACGAGCCGGTTTCTTGAATAGCCGACAAGGCTGTCACTATTTCCTTCATTTTCTCTCCTCAAGGGTCAGATTACTGTTTGTTTTATGTGAATCACTCCGGAACACGGCACGCAGAATAGAATCTAAAACTTCATCAAGATGTTTACCAATATCTTCGGCCAGAAATCTCAAAACCATATAGCCATTTTCTTGAAGTAAAATATCTTTCCGTCTATCACGTCGGTAAGCTGACGCATCAGCAAGATGCTGTTCGCCATCAATTTCAACAGCGATACGTGCATCAGCACAAAGTAAATCAATTTCCATACGACCCAAGCCATCAAAAGGAATTGCTAATTCGACGTTTAGATGAAAACGCCCTGCAGTTTTCGATAAAGTTTCAAGGCGATGATAAAGAAATGCTTCAGTAGCACTTCTTGCACGCCCCACCCTATCATTATCCAAAATCGGCTGCGATGCAACCTGGACAAATAGCTACGTATTGAGCAATAGTACCGCGCCAAGAAACGGGGAGTGTCAAAAATAAAGTATCCAGGCGCGCATCATCAAAACCTTCTCCAATAAACTTCCCTGTGGCCAGTAAAATACGTTTTTCATTTTCAGGAATATCTTTTATTTGATTTATTGTATTTTTAATTTTTTTAGTACTCATCCCTCCACATTAACTCTATAACGTATCGGGCCACACCGCATAGTAATAATGGGATGATGACCATCTTTTCGTGTCACTGTGGCAGATAGGCCAGTAATGAATCTTCCCTTGAACTGCCGGATTACCTTTTCAAAACTGGAGGCTGGTAGATGGTGGCACTCATCTACAATAAGATGCCCATATTGACCTATCAGATCATTAACAACGTCTTTGCGTATGACGCTTTGAATAACGGCAACGTCTATCAAGCCTGTGGATTTTTTTCGTCCGCCGCCGACTCGTCCGACCACACTTTTTGGTAGATCAAGAAAGGTTAACAGTCGCTCTATCCATTGTTCCTGTAATTGCTTACGATGCACAAGAATTAAAGTATTCACCTGTCGTTGCGAAATAAGCCATGCCCCAATCACCGTTTTTCCAAAAGCGGTGGTTGCTGACAGCACGCCAATATCCTCTTTTAGCATCGCTTCCGCTGCTATTTTCTGTTCAGGTCGTAAATCGCCGAGAAAATTGGCTATGAGCGGTTGGCCATTATGCAATTCATCCTGGAGGCTAAATTTGATTTTCAAATCGGAAAGCAGTTGCCAAATGTCATCCATACAGCCTCGCGGCAATCCAATGTGATTCTGATAGTCATGAGCACAGCCAATAATACGGGGTTTATCATAAACAGGAAGCCTCATGGCTTGTGCTTTGTAAAATTCTGGATTTTGAAAAGCTGCAAGACGAATTAGGCGATTTTTGAGTGCAGGCGTCAGGGTATTTTTGGCAATGTAGATTTCATTACCCACAATAAGCTCTAATTTTTCGGGTAAATCTCCAATAATAGGAGTAGCCCCACGGTGTGATGGGGAACTTCTCCATGGGGTAGGATTATCCTCTTCCGCCACATCAAGGCGAACCCCTACCACACGCCCCTTTGCATCAGCCTGCTGAACGATGTTCTCAATCTCTAAACGATCTATTTTACGTAGCGTTGCGAGGAAGGCCCATTGATCTTCGTAATTAATTAAATTTTCATCAACAAATACGCTATTGCCAGAATTACGCGCCTTCTTTTGGAGTGGTAAAGCAATCAAATTGCCCAGTCCTCCTCTTGGCAAAGTATCCTGATTCGGAAAAAATCGATCATAAGAATCCAGACCTACATCTGGATGCTGTTCCATTGTTTCGGTAAGTAAGTAAGCACCCAGTTTTCGGGCCAGGTTTGCAGAGATGGCTTCAGAAAAAAATAACCAAACATGAGCGCCTTTGCCAGAACGTGATCGCTCCAAGGCTGCTGACAAATTCATCTGATGGCAAGTTTTTAGAAACGCTACGGCATCTTCTTGCCAACTGGCCTTATCAAAATCCGTCGCTAGAAAGAAACAGCTTTCGTCAAGCATCATGGGATACATGCCCATGACAAAATCCCGTCCGCCGCTATCAACACCTAAAAGATGCCACTGAATCACTTCGTCCGTGATGGGTAAAAACCGGCTAAATTGGCAATCAAGGCACTTTATTCTGGGTTTTTCGCAAACTCCTCGAACCCACTCATTACTACATACCGGTGAATAACCCGATTTTTTCGTGGTAAAGTTTTCAAATCGCCGAGGGTAAATATCTTCACGCCCTCGAAAAAGAGAGCGGAATATTGCAATTTTATCTGAAATTGGGGAGTGATGAGTTATCATGGCACTCTGGGAAAACCCTCTAATATTCGATCAGTAATCCAAAAATGCTACTGCATAGCGCAAGTTACTATCGTTCCTTATTGCTATCGTTCACCACGGATGATAATGACGATAAGCTTTAACCCATCAGTTGTCTCTGATGGGTTTCTCTTGTAATATCAAGGCGTCCCAACGGCTTTGTATAAAAATCAATACTGAGTATATTTATGCTGCTCACATCACTCACGCCCGAAATGTTAAAAACCCATTTTTCCCGGATTAAATATCATCAGGGTAACGACTACTATCTCCAGAAACGCGTGCAACAGTTAGCCGTCAATACTGACCGTCAGGGCGACACGATTACGGCGCTGGTACAAGGCAGCCGTTCGCATCCTTACCGGGTTCAAATACAGATTAAGGGTTCTCAGCAAAAATTGACGATGCGCGACACCTGTTCCTGTCCTCTGGCGACCCATTGCAAACACATCGTCGCCACGTTGCTCGCGGCTCTTCACGATCCGCCCAAAGTGATGGCCAACGCACCCAAAGCGCCGATTCCGCTACCCCCGCCGCAACCTGCTCTGGATTCTCCCATTGCCCAGTGGCTGCAACGGCTCGATCGGACTATCGCTCAGGGAAAAAGTCCATTGACGGTGGATGAATCTTATAGCTTATTTTATATGCTCAAAATGGCGGCTTACGATCCTACGGAATTGAGCGTCGAATTGTGTCTGATCAAACGGTTAAAGTCCGGGGAGTTGGGAACGCCCAGAAAATTCAGTCCAACCGCGAATTCTTCTCAAAAACATCTATATCCCGCCGATCAGGAACTGCTGGTTCAATTAGAGGCCGCAAGACAGCACGCCCGTCAAACCGCTTATTACGCCGACAGGTTTCCACTCCAAAAAAACTACGGCGAAAAATTATTGACGGCGATACTGGCGACCGGGCGCTGCCACTGGCTGTCGCCCACTCATCCGCCACTCCGTTTCGCGCCCGCCAAATCCGCCCGGTTTGACTGGCAGTCAGACGAGTCTGGCTATCAAACCGTGAGCCTGATCCAGCCGGAAGGCTGCGATCAGATTGTGTCAATCGATCAGCTCTGGTATGTCGATAAAAACCAGTCGCAATTGGGAGTACTGGAAACCGGACTGGATCCGCAGGTCGCCCGATTACTTTTATCCGCTCCGAAAATACCGCCGACGCAGGCAAAAGCCGTCGCCGACTGGTGGCAAAAGCAGGCGCCGTTGTCGCCAATGGCGCAACCCAAAACTTTCATCACTACCGCACCGGAGAAGATCAGGCCCACACCCTGCCTGCGCCTGTTTCCGAAAGCCATTCAACTACCGGGCGATTACAAAAGTCATTGGCAACCGGTTTCAGCGACTCAACCGCTGGCGGCGCTCAGTTTTCGTTATCGCCGCCAGACTGTCGCCTGGGAAAATCCCGGTGATACCCTGCATCAAATAGAAAACCAGCAGTTAACGCCGCTGGTTCGCGATAAGCAGCGCGAACAGCAAGCGTTCAATACACTCATTGACCATGATCTTCTTCCGATCAATCAGCACTCGGATTTAGCCCGGTTAAATTCAGCCTGCGGCCAATATTTTTTAGTCGGTCATGACCGCCGCGATCCCCTGAAGTTCAGTCTGGAAGCATTGCCGCGTTTGCGCGCTCAAGGTTGGGAGATTGAAATCGCCGACGATTATCCGTATCGGGTGATCGACGCTCCCCTCGAAGACTGGTATTCCGATATTGAAGAAGACCGCGGTTACGAATGGTTTTCACTGGAGCTGGGCATTATCCTCAACGGCGAAAAAATCAATCTGCTGCCTATCCTCCAGCAACTGATTCAGCAATCCGGCGGGAACAGCACCTCGTTGATGAACGCCTCCGCGCCGATTCCAGTACGCCTGGCCGATGGCCGTTTTCTCGCGCTACCGGCGGATCGGGTGCGGCATATTTTAAATATTCTGATCGAGCTATACGACAGCGACAGTTTGACCGATGAGCAACGATTGCGTTTATCGAATCTACAGGCTTTGCGCCTACTGGAACTGGAAGCGGCGATGGACTCGGCGCAGTTGCGCTGGTTTGGCGGCGAGCGCCTGCGGCGTCAGGCGGCTAAAATCGCTGATTTCAAGGGTATCGTACCCGTCAAGGCCCCGCCGGAATTTCAGGGCGAGTTGCGCCCCTATCAACAGGAAGGGTTAAGCTGGCTACAATTCCTGCGCGAATACGAATGGGGCGGTATTTTAGCGGATGATATGGGGCTGGGAAAAACCGTGCAGGCGCTGGCGCACCTGACGGTTGAAAAAATCAGCGGACGCATGAAAAATCCCAGCCTGGTGATCGCGCCGACCAGCCTGATGTTTAACTGGCGTTGTGAAGCGGAACAGTTTTCACCGGAACTGAAGGTGTTGGTATTGCACGGCGCGGAACGAAAAAACCAGTTTGAGCAGATGGCGCAATTCGATCTGGTGTTAACCACTTATCCGCTGCTGATTCGGGATAAAGAGCCGTTATTAAAACAGGATTTTCATCTGCTGATTCTGGACGAAGCGCAGTTTATTAAAAACGCCAAAAGCCTGGCGACGCAGATCGTGCAGCAAATCCGCGCCAATCATCGCCTGTGTTTAACCGGCACGCCATTAGAGAATCATCTGGGTGAGTTATGGTCGCTGTTCCATTTTATGATGCCCGGATTATTGGGCGACGCCAAACAATTTCAGCGTCTGTTCCGCAAGCCGATTGAAAAAGAGGGCAATGACGAACGCCGCCAGCACCTGGCGCGCCGCATCGCGCCATTTTTATTGCGGCGCACCAAAGATAAAGTGGTGCGGGAATTGCCGGACAAAGTGGAAATGGTTCGTCACGTTGAACTCAACGGCGCGCAACGCGATCTGTATGAAACCATCCGGATGACGATGCAGGAAAAATTGCGGCGGGAAATCGCCCGACTGGGATTGGCGCGCAGTCATATTATTATTCTGGACGCGTTGCTGAAATTGCGGCAGGTATGCTGCGATCCGCGACTATTGAAAATGAAGACGACCCGGCGACAGCAGGCGGCTTCGGCGAAACTGGAATTACTCATGACTTTATTGCCGGAATTGCTGGAAGAAGGACGGCGCATTTTACTGTTTTCTCAATTCACCGGCATGCTGGCGTTGATTGAGGACGAACTGAATCAGCGCGGCATTCCGTACCTGATCCTCACCGGCCAAACCAAAGACCGGGCGACGCCGGTGCGGCGTTTCCAGCAGAATGAGGCGCCTTTATTTTTAATCAGCCTGAAAGCAGGCGGCACTGGATTGAATCTCACCGCCGCCGATACCGTGATCCATTATGACCCGTGGTGGAATCCGGCGGTTGAAAGTCAGGCCACCGACCGCGCCCATCGAATCGGCCAAAGCAAAACGGTCTTTGTTTATAAGCTGGTGGCGAAAAGCACGGTCGAAGAAAAAATCCTGCAAATGCAGCAAAACAAGCGCGCGTTAATGGAGGGTTTATTGTCCAATCCCGCCGCCGGAAAATTACCGTTGAGCGAAAAAGATTTGCAAAGTTTATTTGAGCCTTTAGTCTAATACAATCCGCTTGCCTTGTGGACGTCTTTTAGCAATACTATTTCGTCCCTGTTAATATTTAATAATTAGAGATATGCCAACTATTTCTACTTATCGGCGTGAAGGGGCCAAAATGGGGAGAAATGCTCCTTGCCATTGCGGCAGCGGTAAAAAATATAAAAAATGTTGTCTGCTTGTAGCAAGTGAATAAGGATTATCAAGATGCGTGCACTTAATGATACCGATAGAGAAGAATTTTTGCATTTGCATAAACAACTAATTTTATTTACTAATCAAAAATACAGAGTTTATGACAAATTTAAAAATCCTGATAATGTTAATGTTAGCAATTTAAGCCAGGAGGACATTCAAAAAGGCATTTTTCCACTGCGTGAAAAAATGTATGGTACTGAGCATATCACTGATTTCTCCAGACAGAATATGTTAACCGACGAACAAAAAATAATTGCGCGTTTATGGAGCGACGCTTATGAAGAAGATTTTTATATTGTTAAACATTTAAAAGACTATACCGTATTGTTAACAGGTAATGAAAAGAAACTCTATGGGGTAGTGGGAATATCGGGGGGATTAGATGATTTTTTTCCAGAACCTGCGTTACCGGCCCTGATCAAAACAACACTACTCCCTTTTAAACAGAAAATAATTTATGACGGATTTTTTTCTTATCGCAACGTTTTTTTTGGCGGAAACATCACCAGACAAATAAAACAGGTTTACAGTGAACTCAAAGGCGAACAGGGCATTATTATAGAACCTGCGGAAAACATACCGATAGGTGATCTTGAACCCAATAAGCCTGATGAAGAAGCCATAAAATTTTTTGTCAAACAGGAGTTGAAGAAAAATCGCTTCCCTGCCAAAGCCTGGGGGTTAGCAAAGAAAAATTCAGAAAATCGACTACTCTTTGAAACAGAATACGCAAGGTATTTTGCCAAATACCAAATTGACGCCCTCAAAAATCATGATGAAATTAAAAGCATGTATTATGCTGCGTATCGTAGTTGCATCATTGGGGTAGCGGATAATAAAAAGTCATTAATGATATTTTGCAAACAGCATTACCCAGGGATATCCCATTATGTCTATATTTTTAAAGCATAATCGCTTTGCTCTGAATTGAGCAAACAACTATTTAATGCGCTGCCTATCGAAACACCCCGCCCCCAAAGCCTTCTTTGGCACAACTGGATTTCCAGGGCAGCATCCCGGGAATTTAAGCAAATCACGGCGTTTCAATATGCGTTATGGGCGATGGACTGGCACATGTGGACGATGATTCAGAAATATTTGCCGCGGGAAGTGCAAGCACAACAATTGCAAGAATTAGAAACCAAAGGCACGGCGTATGGTAAGCATTTTAGTTTGCAAGGCTTGACCAGCGCGTTGCAAAGGTATGTGGATAATTATTCGGGATGGAATTATAACCAATGCAATGATCATTGGTGTAGAGTGGTAGGAGGAGAACAAAAGCCATTGCCAACACATATCGTAAATGAATATTGCCACCCCTACCGGCCATTTGAGCCGTGTCCCTCCAAGTGGGAGGCCAAGCTACCTCGGACACGAGAGGTGGAAATATGGGATAGCATCCCGAAAACCCCGGCTCGTCAGCCAGCCAAAGCAGCCAATCTTCCCATCCTTTTTTGCAAGACAGTTCGTTAATCACGGGTATACCGGCACAGCTATCGGGAGTGGAGACTAAATTGCAGGGTCAGCCGTCCGAGTCAGCACCCAAAAAGGAACCTACGCTACCAGGCAACTCCGGCGGACAGGTGTTGCTGGATTTTACCATCCGCTTTACCGATCTGAGGTTTGGTGATCTGCTGGGGCAAGGCGGCTATGGCAAGGTGTATGCCGGGGAATGGAAATTTAATAAAGTGGCGATCAAGCAATATACGGCCCAGGATTTCAGTGAGCAGACCCGGCAGGAGATTCGTAAAGAAGCGATGGTGATGGCGACGGTGAGTACGCAATCGGATTATCTGGTGCGGCTGCGGGGCATGATTCTGGAAAAGCCGCATTATTCGCTGGTGATGGAATATCTGCCGGGCGGCGATCTGTTCCATCTGTTGAAAAGCAGCGAATCCCTGACCTAGCCGCGGCGTTACCAAATCGGTTTGGATATGACCATGACCATTGTCCTGCATCATCTGCATGAGCACAGTGTGTTGCACCGGGATTTAAAGAGTCTGAATGTGCTGCTTGACGGCGCCGGTCATGCGAAGCTGGCGGATTTTGGGTTATCAACCTTAAAGACCAGTTCAGCCAGTACCACGGCGGGTGGATTTAAAGGGACGGTGTTGTGGTCCGCGCCCGAGTTATTCAAGGCGCTTCGCTTAGGCCGACTTCGTCGGCGACTGGATGCTAGACCGACCTCCTTCGCTTAAATTATAATAACCCCATGTACTCCCTATTAACCAGGAAACATCCCATGGAACATGACACCGACGTGCTGGCCATGCACATCATATCCCTCCTCGCCTTTGAAAATAATCTATCTATCGGAAAAGTTAAACGTCTGCTTCTCATCAAACAAAATAAAAAAATTATAGGTCAATTTTGGGGCATCCTCGATGACATGCTGCCTGGACACTCATACCAATATGTTGGCTGTTGCGGCGAATGTGGCTCCCTTGAACTGAGGGTAGATCCACCGATTCTTAATCTCAATGAAAATCACCATTAAACAAATCCTGCTCTCTCTTCATGCCTGGTGGCAATTCTTTACTAAACATGCCACCCACATCAGAAATGATATCGTCATCGCTATCGCCAAACTCTTAACCTGCAAAAATACGATCAGAGGCTATCATCAATACCATTGCTCTTACCCTGATTGCTCACACTCTAAACGTGTTCCTCACACCTGTAAATCCAAAGCCTGTTCTTCCTGTGGTAAAAAAGCAACCGAACTCTGGATCAAAAAACAAAATGACATCTTGCCCCGTACTTCATGGCAACACATCACCTTCACCATGCCTTCCGAACTCTGGGATTTCTTTTGGTGTAACCGTCATCTCCTCAATCATATTGCCAAAATTGCCGCCAGCTCCATCCTGTCTACTGCCAGTAAAAAAAATGTCACTCCAGGCATCTTTGTCGCCATTCACACCTTCGGCAGAGACCTCAAACGTAACGTGCATATCCATCTTTCAACAACAAACGGCGGAATATCACCGGATGGCACACAATGGAAAAAATTATTCTTCCGCCAAAAAACACTCATGACGATCTGGCGTTATCAAATCATCCAACTCTTTCGTGAAAACTCAAAACAGCTTGTCATCCCTGCCGCCATACAACAGTAGATTAACCACACCTTTACCTTCAATCAATTTTTAAACAGACTGTATCAAAAAACCTGGATCGTGCATTGCTCCAGGCCATCTGATAATCATCAACACAATGTGGATTATCTGGCCAGATACACCAAGCGTCCCGCTATCGCAGAATCAAAACTTAAACACTACGACGGCCATTCCGTCAGATTCAGATATCTCGACCATACCACTCACACCTATAAAAACTTTGACCTCTCCGTCGAAGACTTCATCAAACGCTTTATCCAACATATTCCCGATATCGGTTTCAGAATGATCCGCTACTACGGATTCCTCGCTAACCGCGTGCGCGGAAAACAATTACCACTGGTCTATCAATTGTTGAATCAACAGTCACCAAAACAAAACCAGGGGCCTACCCATGCTGAATTGATCCAACAAAATTTTATCCTCAATCCACTCATCTGCATATTGTGTGGTAGTAGGCTTGTGCTGACAGGCATTAATTTTGGTAATGCTGCCATACCTGAGCTAATGAAATATCATCGAGAATTGGCGCTACTCAAAAAAATCTAATGTCACTGACACGGGGTTATTGTATCCAAAATTTGAAAATGGACTTATTTTTACCAGTTTTTACACTATTTCCATTGAAGCATGGATAAATCCTTAGCAATAACCCATTAGAAAACATGGTACACCATAATCATTATCTGTGAAAAATTGGCCAGTAACCTTTTTGAAATTCCTAAACATTAAACATGAACACTCTTTCAGTTATATGATCAGAAAAAAGCTGTCACCGGCAGTGAGGAAAAAACTAAAAGAAGGCAGTTACTCTTTTATCGATGAAACGAGCTGGAAAATACATTTAGAAAGCCTGGATATTGATCGGCCGCGTCATATTCAGATAGCTACTGAAGCAGCTTTAATGGAGAGCATTTTGCATCATGGTTTTTCATTAGAAACAGTGATTATGAGTGATAATGCTGGACAATTTAATATTTTTCGGCATGCCTTATGCTGGGTTCATATCGAACGCAATATCAATAAACTGATAGGCGAAGATGAAAAGCGTGCTGAAGCAGTCACATTGATTCGTGGTCAGATTTGGAATTTGTATCAGAAATTAAAAACCTATAAAGAAAAGCCCAGCGAACGCAAAAAGAAACAGATCGAGGAACAGTTTGATAGTTTGTGCCAACAAAAGACTTGTTATCAACTATTAAATTTACAGTTGAAAAAAATGCGAGAGAGCAAGCAGGAATTATTACTCGTATTAGAGCGCCCGGATATTCCTTTACATAATAATTTAAGTGAGCGAGATATTCGGGAATACGTTAAGCGGAGAAAGGTCAGTGGTAGTACCCGTAGCGAGGATGAGCGGCAATGTCGGGATACGTTTGCCAGCTTAAAGAAAACCGCTATTAAACTCCACATCAGTTTTTGGGATTATTTAATAGACCGCATGACCACTCAAAATACTATTCCCTGGCTGCCTGACTTGATTGCCAAAAAATCTGGTCAAACTCATACCATCGCCCCGGGTTTCTGAGAACTTACGAGAATTTACTGTAAGTATTTGTTTTTTACCTAATTTATTAACCTGGACGCCTTTCACACTTTATCCAGCAATTCCCGCTGAATTTTAACCATTTGATTTAATAAAATAAATCACCCTTATAAAAAATAATTTTCGCAGAAAATTCTCTGCGCCATGGGGGATCGCAAGGGGGAGCGCGCGAAGCGCTTCCCCTTCATTCCGAGCATCGGCTCCGCCGAGCGCAGGATATAAATAGGAAGCAATTACCGCTGTACTCAGCGGGAATTGCTGCACTTTATCCGAAATTATTACAAATTCCTGAAATCGTGACCCCTTATTACCCCTTGATTCCGGCAAATTTACGGCAGAAAATTTTTGAACAATTTCTTTCTTTTTCCCAAATTTTATCAGAACCACTGATTTTTAATCAGCTGGCCTCAATTAAAATCCAAATTTGCTTTTGACAAATATACCAAAAAGTATTACTATTTAATATAAGAAATTAATGAGGGTTATGCCATGCACAAAAATACTAGCGTCACTTTGGGTAACCATTTTGAGCATTTTATTTCCGATCAAGTCGGAAGCGGCCGCTACGGTTCAGCCAGCGATGTTATCCGCGCCGGTTTGCGCTTACTTGAGGAAAGAGAAAATAAACTGGCCGCATTGAAAGCCGCCCTGATCGCCGGCGAAAAAAGTGGCTTGACCCCATACTCTATGGATAGCATTATCTCCGAATTAGATGATGAGACCAAGTAATTGACTCAACTGACTATCCGCATCAGCACCCTGGCGCGAACCGATCTGAAAAATATTGGTCGTTATACCATCCAGCAATGGGGCATTGAACAAAGAAACTATTATCTATTACGATTCGATGAAAGATTTAAAATATTATCCAAAAACCCAAAAATGGGTCACAGCTGTGACGAAATCCGCGAAGGTTATCGGCGTTTTAGAGAAGGAGAACATATTATCTTCTACTGTTTAACTGAAAAAACGCTTGATATCATCCGAGTCCTTCATAAAAATATGGATATTGAAAAACATCTTTAATAATTTCGCTTCAAACAGGTAAATAACATTATTTCCGTTCTACTCAATTAAAAGCAAGATTAAAAAATTTCAATCAGGTAATCCCCACCTCTAAAATATGTTTCATAATTTCATTAGAATTTATTATTTTTTTTATTAATTGGATTGACAATGGATATTTATAATGCCAACAAGCAACTATAATTATCGGCCACAACCCAGATTTAATAGTAGACATCGTATCAAAATATTCTGAATTTTTACACTCTTCGAATAACTGGGAAAGAAAATCTGCGTCTGTTTTTTCAAGAGAAATATCAACTAATCCATATCCATGAGGATTCTTATTTGTATATAAATTTTCTTCAGAAAAATCGTCAATGTACCAAAATTGAAAGTTGCAATGTTTGAGATTATTTTTCTTAAACTCTTTTATCTTTTCATAAAGGAATAAATCTTTTAGAAAAGTAGCCAATAATGCAAGCGTTGGGTATAATATACTTGCAACAGTAGCTTCATGCCTATAATCATCCTGCTGAACAGGGTGAGACAGCAATTCATTATAGAAATTAATGACAGAAGGATAATATCCATGGTATATATATTCATGGCTAATCTTTTCAAAAATATTATTAATCCATCCTTTTAAAAAAATATGATTCTCATTATTTAAAAGAAGAAATAAATCTGCCATCATTATATCAATTGTCTGGTCTTCTTTTAATGGGGATAGTAAAGAAGGATTATTAATGATAAAATTTCTCAAAGAAGTAGAAATATTTTTTATTTCAAAATCTATACCACCAATATTGCCTTCATCTTCAACTTCTCTGATTTGATAAAGCCAAAACCCACATATTGCCAAACGTCCCAGTACATCAAATAATTTTAAATTAACATCAATTCTATTAGATGGAAAAACGGCAGGCGCGATCACCGGATTGATACAAATCTTCTTCCGCCAGGCTTTGAGTTTGCCGGGAATGATTGGTGAGTTGATAGATATCTACCGATAAGTGCGCGCCGGTATATTGATCGGTTAATTTCAAATCGAAGTTTTTCCCGACAGTGAATTCTTTCGGTTTTTTCAAAACCGTCTGCACATAGCCAGGCAGTGTCTTTTGTTGAAGAACGGCATCCACTAATCGAATTAAAGTTTGTGTGTAACGCTCACTGGTTTCCCAGGTTTTCGCAGCTTCTTTCTCCAATTCCTGGGGTTTGAGGGCCAGGACATTGGCACGGCGAGTAGAACGCGGCGTTAAGTTCAATACGTAATGCCGACCCTGCTCAGTGCTAATGAATAAATAAAATGGTTTTGAAGGGCGAAGATTATTTTTTAATTTTAATTTTTGGCATTGCATTTGATGTTGTTTTTGTTGTTTTTTATCCTTGTTTTTCAGTATCGGACAAATTTTATGGACAACCGGTTGATCGACGGTCGGTTTAATAAACACCGCACCCTGTACCGTGTCATTGCTGATCTGGTAAGCGCCTTCAGAACCTCTGACCAGCGTAATGCGATCTCCCATCACTGAAATTCGGGTCAACTCTTTTGCGGATATTTCGGCAGAAATCTTAGCGTTATCTTCTACCACAAAAGTTTGAGCACACACCGGGGTTGAAAACAGAAACACCGGATAGAATACCGCTATCAAATAGGGTATTTTGAATAAAAATCGATTAACCAGATTTTTAAGCATACTCTTCTCCTATTTTGAATGCTCATCGTTATGAGGGTCTTTCATTTCCTCGAAGGATTTCAGCCACAGCCTGCCTTCTGAATAGCGAAACTGAAGCTGATAATGGATTCGCTGCACCGGCAAATGATCATTGCCGACCGTAGCACTTAAATCACCGATCATTTGTGCGGTCAGTTGTTTGGTATCGACCACCACTTCCACCGGATAAAAAATCAAACTGGTATGGGATTTTTCTAATTGTTCCGCTTCATTGACTAACTCATTTTTTAAATCACCGTAATAAGCGGGATCGGTATAGCGTAATAAAGTCTCCTGTTGATAAGCCGCATTGCCAGGTGTGAAATTCAGCCGCAATTGAGCCAAAAAGGAGACCATTTGTGATAAATATTCAGGAGAGATGGCCCTGTTGCGATAGGCAACAGCACCCTGAATACCGTTCCATGATTTATTTCACTGTTCACATAAATATTACCTCCCATTTCTTCAACTACACCTGCTTTTGTTAATTCCCGCATCGCCGATTGAGTGATTGACGTTCCAGTACCCAGCATTATTCGATTGTGACCGGTCGTTACGTTCCTGGTAGACAGCTGATATTTTAGTTATTGATTGAGAAAATATCTGGGCCAGGCAAGTTATTTTTAAGTCGATTATCCGCTCTTTCCTTTTTGAAAAGAAAAGATGGTACACTTCCGGATGAAAAATATTTTTCATCACGCGTTCGCTCGCGAAATGTAATAGATGTTTTTGCAGTTTCTATTTTTTCCTGCATGACAGAATTGGGTTGACCATTTAATAAATAATAATTGTTATTATCATACCCAATAAAGACCATATTAATCGCATTTTGCTGAAAAATAATAGTGGGTTCTATATCGCTATTTATAATAACCATGCTTATATTACAGGCGCCAGAGATAGCCAGGCTACAGAAAGGTCGCTTCCAGGCTTTATCATCAGCAAGCTCTTTCATGAATGCAGCCCTATCATAACCAGTAAAAAATTTTTCAAATAAATGAGGGTAGTTCCTTATATGTCTTGCGGCATTTTTTTTAATGTTGGTTTCTGTATGATCATTCCCAAGCGCTGCAGCAATAATGGCAAATAAGTTATTTTCTATTGCACCACTTTCCTGTACCTGAAATCCGAATTCTTCTACTTTTTGTGAAAGCGTTATTAATCGTGCCTGATCGACTAGCCTCTCCGCAAATTCCTGGGTATCGAATCCTGACAATAATTCACTCGAAAATAACAGATTATCATATTCTATTTCATCTCGTTGTGCATGTCTGTACATTCTAAAACAGTTGGCTACTGCCGATAATGCCAGGGCAATAACTCTGGCAATAAATAAAGGCAGGATATTTTCAAATAACTTCCAGCCAACGGCATAACCAGCAGGAACTCCTATTACCGTCATTATGATAAGGCTTATCAATGTCGGAACCAGCAAATCTCCCCAGCCCCTGAGCACTCCACCCGTAATAATTCTAATTGCATCGGGTATAAGACTAATCGCATTTATCCAAAGTAATGTTTTTGCTAATGAGTTTGTTGAATCAGGTGATCCTTCTGGAACATACCAATCTATAATAATATCCCTGGAAAAATATAATGCTCCTGCCAAAATCACATTGAACGTCAATCCTGATCCTGTAGTTAGAAAAAAATTTTTGTAATTTTTATCCAATAATTTTCTCGCCGCGACAAGTGATTTTTTTTCACCTGATTCTTCAAATTTTCTAAAATTATTTTTTATGTTATTACAATCCTCAATTGAGATCATCATGGACGCTTGAGAAAAGCCCTGTGACAAAAGATTGCATAACGTCAACATTAAAACTGAAGGCTGAGATGCCAACAATCCCTCATTTGACCAGGCTCCTACAATTTCAGCAATGATGGTTAAGTTGGCCCACTCTGTGATCCTTTGTAACGCAAATTTCCAGCCGTCACGCATCAATTTTTTAAAATGGATGCAAAAATTTTTTATCCATAAACCATACAAATTTAATTCTTTATAGGCAGCTCTGGAAAACCATGGTTGAAAAATAATAACACTTGTCCATCCACCAATTGAGGCGCCTAACCCAACGCCGCGGGCGCCGTATCCACAGGATATTGCTAAATAGTAAGATAACACCAAGGCTGAAACGCGATAAACAATAGTAGAAAGCAGCGGAATAGAAGAATTTTTTTCAACTTTAAAAATAATTTGGCCATTTGTCCATGCTAAAAGATCAGGTATAGCGCCAATAGCAAACATTTCAAAAAAATCTGCGGCAGCTTCCGCTGTTGCTCTCTCCAAAATTAATGGTAGCGTGTAACGCGTAGATAAAAAAGCAATCGAAGATAATCCACCCAGTAAGAATAATACCACCCAGCTTGTTCTGATTATTTCACCAATAGCTGGTACATTTTTCTGACTAATGGCGTCACTCAAATCAACAGCCGTTGCGGTTATAAATCCTGCACTGGCGCCGACAGTAAATGTTTGAATAGTAGTAGTGATGCTGGATGCTGCAGCAGTCGTTGGGCCTAATGAAGACATAATTAAGCCGTTACCCACATGATGGGAAGCGACAAATAGGCTGCGTATCCCAAAAGAGGCAGTGCTGAATAAAATCCCTTTTAAAATTCCAGCAGCCGTCTGATTATCTTTCTTAATTATCGGAATGTTATTGGGATTTTCTTTCTTTTCTTTATTGAGTAATGGCGCCAAAGAATTGTACATATTAAACCATCCTGTTTTTTAAAAAATTAAAGAATTTCGAATCCAAGCTTTAACACGAGAACTGTTGTTAATGCAATGAAAGTCATACGAATCAACTTATCGCCCGCACGATTTGCCAGCCTGGCGCCAATGAATCCTCCTATTGCGCAACTCACCATGAGCGGAACGCCTATGCTAAAATTGACGGCTCCCTTAAAGAGAAAGGTGATCGTAGATGCGCCTACTACCAGAAGTGCAAGCGTCGTCGCGACGGACGCACTTTCCAAAAAGGAGTAACCATAGAAGTATATAAGTGCAAAGATTAAAAATGAGCCGAATCCAGCTCCGAAAAAACCGGAATACACACATAGAAAAAAAATTATGGCGCTGCCCAATATTTTCTTCAGTGGCGAAACTAAGGTATGTTCGTGAGTTTTCGATGGCTTTATCGTAAAAGTCAGTATCATCACTAATACAAGCAACGCAATGATGATGAAACGCAATATATGCGGATCTATCGTTAACACCAGATTGGCGCCCAGAATGGACCCTATGATAGACAACGGCCAGATATAAACAGGTAATTTGACGATAGGTTTTTGTACGCCTCTATATCCTAATGTTCCAGTGATAAATGAACCAAGTAATCCAAATTTAACTGCGACAATCGACATATTAGCCGGATAACCAAACAATAATATCAATGGCACCCCAACTGTAGCACCACCGCCGGAGGTAACGCCAATAATTCCCATAAATATACCCGACAAACACAACAAAACCATTTCAGTTACTGACATATATATAAGTGCCCTTGCATTGTTGGAGTATGTTTATGGCCGCAATTTGGATAAATCAATATTCATACGTTTAGCCCATGATCGATTACGCATCATCACAACATCAAACAATTCAGGATGCGATTGTTTAATTTCGTCCTGATTAAGCAGCAATGCTAAAAGTTCAGCCATTCGTAAACGAATATGCATTTGTAAATTGGATTCATCCAGACACTTACGGCCCAGTCCAATAGAATTACTTAATAATTCGATTCGATGAAACCAAAGGGCAGGAAGATACAGGACATCACCCGGCTTCAAAACACATTGCATTAGCTGTGTCTCAGGATTGTCACATAGCGTTTGTAGATCAAGATGACCGTGCTCATTATAATGCAATTCAGCATTTGGCCCCATCACATACCAACGTTTTTCCCCAACGATTTGCACATGCATCACGTCAACCATATAAGAGTCCTGGTGAATTCGAGTGATACCACCTTGCTGGCCAATCCATAGTTGGTGGTTAGTTGATATTGCTTCGCCATATAAATTACGTCTAAAATCATATTGCGCAATATCTAAATCGGGTATGTCCTCCGATAACCATGGACAGGCTGTTTGATAATACCATTCCTGCAGATAAACAGGAGAAGAGGACGGTAACTTCTCATTCTTTTTTAACGTTTGCACGAATTCAGCAAAAGTGACCTCACGGGCCTTTTTACTGTTATAACTATTTACAGTCACTTGCGCTAACCCACAGCTTTCTACCAGATGTTCGAAGGACCATTTTTTTACGGCAGGCCAGTCTTCTGCCAAACCTTCCAGGAGGACAGGGCGCTTTGTTTTTCGATAGTTTTTCTCAAATTCTTGCCGCGACAATTTTTGTCGGCGTTCAATGTCAGGAACCTGTGGAAGAATGCCGGCGAGTAAACCCGTGTGAAAAACATTCTCAACGGCCGACAAACTTGCCAAATCCCGTCTTTTTAAAACATTTATTTCAGACTGCATGTGACTACCTCCTTCTTACTGTTTAGCCTGTTTAGCCAATAAATCGGGCCATTCGTTACGCAAAATGCTATAGTAGATAACATCCCGTCTCCGACCGCCGGGCATATAATTAAAACTCCTCAATATCCCTTCTTCTTTGGCGCCTAGCGCAGCAAGACCAGCACGGGCAACGGTATTCAGTACATCGGTCTTAAATTCCACGCGCTCACATCCCAGCGAATCAAACGCATAGCTAAGTAAAGCGAATTTGGCTGCTCGATTGATACCAGTACCTCGCGCAGCAGCAGAAAGCCATGACCAGCCAATTTCAAGCCTACGCTCAGCCTCAGAAAGGTTACCGTATGCAGTACTGCCAACAATTTGATTACTACGACGCTCAATGATGGCAAATACGATGCGAACCCCATTATAGGTATCCTGGATAGCCTGCTCCAGAAACCTATCCAATTCATCAATATTAGTAATTTGAGATACAAAATAACGCCATATTTCAGGCTCAAAGACGATTTTTTTGAATTCTTCACGATCGGTAATGCGAATCCGACGCAAAATGATCCGTTCATTGGTGAGAACGACATCTTTCAGTGTTTGCCAACTCATGGTGTACCTCCGGGCGCCTCATAAACTCTGGCCAGTTCGGCCATATAACGATTAAAGATGTTTTTTCGCAGCGGTTTAAATTGCGAGGTCAAAAGCCCATTCTCAATTGAGAACTTTTCCACTGCAAATACCAACGCATGAATACGCTGTTCAGGCAGAAATGTTTCATTCAAAGTTTTGATGTAATCATCCAGCGAGGAAGAAAATATATTGTTTGAGTGCGGGGAGATTACTGCGGTAAGAAACGGCTTTCCATTGCCGAATAAAACGCACTCGTGAACATCAGGATGTTCTCGAAGTTTTTCTTCAATCAGTCGAACCAGCACATTATTGCGGCCATTATCCAGAGTAAGAACATCGTCCAGACGACCGTGAATGTATAAAAATCCGTCTTCGTCAACATGTCCCAGGTCATAAGTTTTGACTTCGGCGGTTGGTAAAAAAATCTTTTCATTGACGCCCGGTGCACACCATAGATATTGATGGTTGACAGGATAGCGACTGCCAACGATTAAAACACCATCTTTATCGAAGCGAATCGTTTTGTTTGGCACGACTTTGCCGACACTGCCCAGTCGGAAACTACCAGGATAATTTTTTGCAACAATGCAGGTTTCATTGAGTCCGTAACCTTCATACAAAGGCACTTTAGCATGATTAAAAAATTCCAGTACTCCCTGAAGTAAATTACTACTGCAGATTACTCCACAGGCAGAAATAGTCTGTTGAATTCCAAAAAGCACGTCGTTTTTTAAAACTTCCTGGTGAGGTAACCAGCGATGAATATAGTGATCACAGTTATCAAGCCAGAGTATCCTTTTCGAACGTACATTTTGCGCATTTTCCAGATAGCCATTGATTATATCAGGAGAAACTATCTGATCTTTTTTTGCCGCAATAATTAAAAGATCTCCACTAAATTCTCTAATACTTAAATATGCCAATGAATCAATAGCATGAATCGCACCTTGAAAATTCTTATCAAACTTAAGATCAATGGCGTCTTTAGGATAGGTTAACGGACAGAATAAAATTAAACCCTGCGTACTACAGAAGTAACCCATGCTGCAAGATGCCCTCCCATACTGGTGCCAATAAAGAATTTCTTCCCATTTTTAATAGGGAAATTAATTTTATACGAATACATCAGACAGAGTCAATTCATCTTGTATTCATCTTTGGGTTCAATCTGGAAGACCATTGCGGAAAAAACCCGAAACCAAATTTCTGGCTAAAATGTTCCGGGTTACTTTAAGTAAAGTTTGGTATCCTAAAATTCGTTGCCGGAAATTTGCCGGAATCAAGGGGTCATAACAGGTCACAATTTGGATATTTTGAGATAATTATACAAATTGTGAAGGGCGTCCCTGTTGATTAATTACCAAATAAAAACAAATAGTTACGATAATCTTTCATATACATAGCACGGCGATTTTTAGGCTTGTAGTTCAGCGAACTCCAGATAAAAAGAAAACAATGCGATTAAGATTATCCAGCTCATTTCACGTTGAAACAATGCTGCTAGTTGGTTAAACGAAAGCCAAATGGTATCCTCAACAACACGCACTTCTATCCGAGCCAAACCGTCCTCAGTTTGATATAAAAGTATATCACCCATGTCTTGGGCAGAAATCAGTTTGCTAGTCATAGCCTAAATTCCAATTCAAAAAAGATTATTCTATACTAAAAAATTATTACCGAAAATATAAAGATAATCACATCTGCAATAATTTTTAAAATTAACTAATAATACAAAAGGAATTTTATATGAGGAAACGACAGAGTGTGTTGCGGTGGAAAGGACAATAATTTACAGTAGAAACACCGCTTGGATAGCTTTTCAAGCACCGGCTTTTTTAGAGTACATTTTATACAAAAAGTGAAAAAGGGCAATGCCTGAAATTTATATGATCGGCGGCCCCAATGGGGCAGGCAAAACAACCTCTGCAAAATCTTTGCTACCTGAATTACTCAATTGCCACGAATATGTTAATGCAGATGCTATTGCTGCTGCGCTTTCCCCATTCAATCCTGCCTCCGTCTCAATACAATCTGGCCGCTTAATGCTTGAGAGAATTCACCACCTGGCGAATCAGAAAGCAAACTTCTCATTTGAAACTACCATGGCTTCACGAAGCTTTGCTCCTTTTTTAATTGATTGTAAGAATAATAACTATAAGATCAATTTGATTTTTTTATGGTTACAAACTTCTGATCTCGCCGTGGCTAGAGTCGAAGATCGTGTTGTTCGTGGAGGACACAACATCCCCACTGAAACTATTTTGAGACGGTATCAGCGTAGTATTCATAATTTCTTAAATATCTATAGCTCATTAGCCGATGATTGGGTTTTATACGATAATTCTTCGACAGAACCCACAATCATTGCTGAAAAAAAACTTCATAAACCCTATACAGTTCACAATCAAGCCTATTGGCAAAAATTTCAGGAGTCATCTCATGAATGAACAAGAAGAAAATAAGCTCTTCGAAAAAATTGATCTCGGTATCAGGCGAGGAGTCGCTAAAGCACTGGCTGAGCACAAGCAATTAGGTCTAAGTATTTCTGTTTGGCAAGATGGGCATTTAGTGAAAATTTCTCCAGAAAAAATTCAGATTTCAGAGGAACATTTATTAGATTAAAAAAATTTAAGTTAAACTGAAAAATAAAAGAATATTGAATGAAAAATAATAATAAAGCCGATCAGACAAAGGACTTTCAAATGCTCCTTAATAAACCAGGCTCCCTAAGTAATGTAGTTGAAAATTTGAACCCAAGTAAGTAAAATCAAAATCCTTCCAATTCTCAGGTGCTTAAGTTAGGGGGAATTTAAGAGCATGGCAACTGATTCAAGGCGTTATATTGTTCCCACTGATGAGTGGTTGGGAGCCGGGTTCCGATGATCAAGTGCTTAAAAATTATCTTGGTATCAAATCTAGTGCGCCGTCAACATTCAATCTTAGGATAAATTGATTTCAGTTTTCGCCGAGCTTTCTCGATACTGAAGCGCCAATTAACTCCCCTTTGTGCCTGATTTGTTTTTTTAGCCCACGCCTGTGTTTCCTGAATTAATACTCCTATATTACCAAATCGCCTATTTTTGACACATTGATTAGTCATGGCACTGAGCTCACATTCTGCAATATTCAACCAACTGCCATGTTTTGGGGTGTAATGAAACTCGATTCGTTTAACGATTTCACGTGCTTTTTCCGCAGAAAATGCCTCATAAAACGCACCACGTGTATGGGTATTCAGGTTATCACGTACCAAAATGACCTTATCAATACCGGCGTATCGAGTACTCAATAATTTCTCCATTTCAATCGCCCAATCTATTTTTGTACGACGTTCTCGAACACTCGCTTCTCTTTTTCCCGCCAATGGCTCTGTAAACATAAATAGCGATGCAGTGCCCGCTCGCTCGTATTCATAATCAACACGTTCGGGATGATTTTGGGTTGCAGAAATTGGAGCTCTGGTTTCATTTAATAATTGAATTGGTTGCTCATCTCCTGTAGTTAATAACAAGGTTCAGAATTTAAATGAATAAACCCTTTAATTCAATAGTTGGTAATATCTCAAATGTGTATGGCCATTCAATATTGAGAATACTCGACGAAAACTGAAACCAATTTATCCTAAGATTGAATGTTGACGAGGCGCTAGGGCATTTTTTTCCAGTTCAGTTCTCAAACGCAACAGTTCTTTTTGAACTTTAGTAAATCTTGTTTTGGCTTGAGTGTGCAACAACTGGGTTTTGGTTAAAATCAATTTATGTGGCGAACCGACATGCTGCGTTTTGTGAGTAATGGGAATATCCAGACTTTCAATCGCATGATGAATATGCTGGCGGCGTTCTTTCGCCAAGGGCCATACTCTCTCTTTTTCAGATCTGGATTGTAAAAACTGATTCAGTACACCGCAATCGGCGCATTGACAAGAGATCTTTTCTCTAATCGACCAATCATCCGGCTGCCGAAGCCCCTCGTTGCTCTCGTTTTGTAACTCGGAGTAAATATAATTCAGCAGTTTTTGTCGGCTGAATGCCTGGCAAGCATCGAGAAGCTCGATTAAATCCAATACCGGATAACATCTTTTATCACCGATGAGATGCTCCACGATTTTAATCACGAGCTCTTCCTGATTAGCCAGACGACAGGCTTTCAACAAATCTTGAAAATCTTGCACGAGTTGATGCATGATTTTTGATAGATCAGAACGGTATCTTGTCTCTTTCTTTTCAGTATATTGTTTTTGCAATTGCCGCCATTGATATTCTAATAAAAAATGGACCAATGGTTGATATGAACTATTTTTCGCTAAAACTTCCACGATTTTCAAAATTTGTTCACATTTTTCAACACACTCCCATTTTTCTTTAGGTTGCGCCCAACTTTGCAGAATGTCCAAAAACCAGGGGACACCATAGGCTTTAATCAATGGCAAACACAGGGTGATGCTCTGCGGAGTCAGCACTTTTATCAAAAATTCTTGCAATAGTTGTCGGCTTAAATCCGCCTGTTTGATTAAGGCAGCGATTTGCAACGCTTCACTGAGCAATGAACTATCTGCTCTGCGTATATATTGAGGCCATTGAGGCAATAGACTGCTTATTATCTCCAACACCGGCAACTTTGAGGCGCCGGATTCGGCAGAGTCGATCAGTTCTCGCATGACACTGCTGGGATTAATTTGAAATAACATCGGATAATGGTCCGCCTTGCGCCACAACACAATAGCGGCTCGATGATACCAACGTTCTAAGGTATTACCGTAGTTGCCCATCCATCCTTCGTATTCTGTCTGAAACGGTTTAAATTGGTCCGTTGCTTTCGTCCAGCCCAATTCACCTTCAGCGACATCCGCTTTACCCAAATTAATCGGACGGCCGTTCCTATCCAACCAATGTTGCAACGAAATATCGTCTTCAATCAATTCGGTTAATTCAATGGATTTTTCATTAAATTCCGTCACGGTTTCTTCTTCGTCATCGTACTCATAATGCGGATTCCAACCATCAAGATTTTCCTCACAACACCAATGCTCTCGAATATCCGCTAACGATAAATAAATATCTAAATCCAAATCCTCTGCAGCGCGCAATAAGGCTGCTGCTCGTACATGATCGGCATTTTTTAAGTGACGCCAGGATAATCCTGCCTGCGTGTATTCATGATCTAATAAATAAACACATTTAGATGGAATATAATCCGGCGCATTTGTACATTCCTTATCGGGAAAATAATCTTTTAGAGCCTGTATTAAAGCCTTATTTTCAGGTGTTTTAGTCGTTTTAGGAATGGATTTAACCGGATTTTTTTGAATTAAGTTATACGTTAACGCCACCCGGTAGCCGCTTTTAACCGGCTTCACTTCATGATAACAGTCGGCATAAAAGGCAATAAAATTCAGCGTATCCAGAGGAAAACGGCTGGATTGAATCGATTTTTTAACACCTTGATGATCAATATTCAAACTTCCTCCGGTGTGAGCGCAGGGTAACACTACCACCATGGTCGCCACCATCCCATCGCACTTTTCGGAGTCTTGATGGGGATTAAAAAACTGCCCCGGTTCGTATATCAGCAAGTCATGCAGATTCGCTTGTAATTGCGAGTCTTCCGGTAATCCAAGTTCTTTCTTTAAAGCTTCAAGCACCGGAGTTAGGGTTTTATTCCACGCCGTTTGATTAATTCGAACTTTGCCGGGCGAAATTTTCCAGACGTCTCGCACATTTTTGTCAAGCAAGGTTTTATCACGCCAACCGAAACGCGCAGGTTTTGCCAATGTAATCAGTTGCTGGGCAATTTTTTTTGTTAACGGCCACTTGAGCAAACCCAATCCTTTAACTTCTAAAGATAAAGTCTCCGCCGGCGCCTGACTCCTTCCAATAAATAAACCAGGCCCACCAATAGCAGATAAAGCTGTAAGAATTTCCTTCATACAAAAACCTCTTTTTTCCTTCTCCAAAGTCAAACCATACGACAACGCTCCAGGATTGGTAATTTCCAATCGATCCGAAAAAAATTAACCCAGAAGCAACCCGGAAGTCAAATTTTTGGCTAATCTTGGCTCCGTCAATTGTTCTCAAAAATTAAACAAAGAATATGCGCTGTTATCAAAAAGCTCTCGAAAAAGACCAAACCCTCTGGTGACAGGTTCTGCAGCTACTTGGGCTTACGGAATTATTTATGCCATTGGATATCTATGCTGATCAAGTATAAACGTAAAGCATATTGACTCATTTTATTGCTCCCATAAACATTGTTTGTAATACTGACCAGGAGTTATGATTTGGATATCAAATCCAGATTTCTCCATAATAAAATCTTTTTGATTAAAAGTGAATTACCTTGCCATTTTTATGTTTCCCCAGGATGGCCTGGTAAATACTGATATAACGTCGGCCTTTCACTTTTAAAGTGTTGGCAACACCCATGATATTAAAAAATGACCACGCGAGGGATATCAGTCCATTTTGTCGTAAAACAGGGGCTTTTTAATAAGGCTCCATGCAAACGCTTGGCGATTGCACCCTGAGCAGCCACATATAAAGACTTTGCTCCCAAAGCGGCATTCACTTCATCTAAAACCTGCATGACACGGTCTCTTTTCCGGTGTTGTGGATAATTGACAAATAAATCAGCCTGAACGGAACTTTCGGGTACGATATCCGTTAACATGACACCCGCTTTCTTATATTGTCGTTGCGGTAAATATATTTTTTGTAACTCCTTTTTGGCAATTTGTACGGCAGCAAAAGTGTCAGCAGTGGGCGCCTCAAAAGGACAAAACACGCCATTACTATATGGCCTTTCCTTTTTACTCCATAAATTTGTCTGAAGGAAAATGTAAAGTCCCTGTGCTTTGGATTTCTGTTTACGCAGTTTCATACAGGCTGTGGCTGTAAATTGACTGATCGCTTCTTCCATATCCTGAATATTTTGCAACGCCTGACGGAAAGATCGTGAACAGATAATATTTTTTCTGGGTTGAAAATGCTGGAGAGATAAACAGGAGATGCCTCTTAACTCCAATACCGTGCGTTCCACGGTGACGCCAAAGCGCTTTCGAATTTCCATCGTCGGGGCGTCCCGAAGTTGTTGCGGGTTTTGAATGCCTAATTTATTTAACTGAATGACTAAACGATTTCCAATACCCCAAACGTCGGATAGATTCATTTCGGGCAATATCTGATTTTGGCGCTGAGGATCGGTTAAATCATAAACGCCATTTAAATTCTGGCGCTTGGCGATGAGGTTGGCAACCTTGGCTAAAGTTTTACTGGGTCCAATGCCTATGGAAACCGGAATCCCTACCCACATTTTGATTTTTTGGCGAATCGATAGGCAAAAGTCCGTCACATTGATCCGGGCGGATTCTATCCTTAAAAAGGCTTCATCAATCGAATAAACTTCGATATCCACACCAAAATCCCTTAAAATAGTCATAATTCGATTGGAGATATCACCATACAGCTCATAATTAGACGAAAACACCGTAACTTTATGCCGGGTTAACAATCGGCGATATTCAAAGTAAGGCGCGCCCATGGGAATCCCCAAATTCTTTGCTTCATTGGAGCGCGCGATAATGCAGCCGTCATTATTGGATAACACCACTACCGGTTTTTTTTCCAGGGATGGATTAAATATTCGCTGACAGGAAACGTAAAAATTATTGCAATCCACCAGAAGAAAAATGGACATCTTACACCGCCGTATGAATGATATGCGTTACCACGCCCCAGATATAAACTCCTTCCTCAGGATCAACGGGTATGGGTGGAAATTCCCGATTTTCGGCCAGCAGATAAACGCCCTGGTTATTAACCCCCAATCGTTTCACAGTTAAGCCGCCATCTATAACGGCAATGACTATTTTGCCATTCACAGGCTCAAGGCTACGGTCAATGACAAGAATATCCTGATCCTGAATATTGGCCCCTGTCATTGAACGACCCGACACCCGCACAAAAAACGTGGCGGCAGGATGCTTTACCAGGAGTTCGTTTAAATCCAAATTTTTCTCAATATAATCTTCAGCCGGAGAAGGAAATCCTGCTGACACTGTACTGAGGAACAGGGGGAAAGAATGAGAGGGATGGGCATTGTGCATTTTGTACATATTGATTCTCTCTTATAGGTCTGTTTTTTATCTCAGAGGGATTTTAACCTATACCGCGTGACCTCTCAATTTGCGGTTTTTAGCGCCCAGCTGTTGGCCAGATTGTGTTTTAAAAAACATGCGCATAGTTACTCATATGCAAATGTTTTTTAAAGCACAAGATGGCCTGCAGATGGGATGCTAAAAACCGCAAATTGAGAGGTCACGCGGTATACCCAGCCATTTACTACCAACTAGCCACAAAGCACACTGAATCCAAGGCCTTTTTTCTGTATGCCTTCGATGATTTTTGGCAATGCCTCGATAGTTTGTTGCCGCCGCGAGGGACCGTCGTGTAATAAAATAATTTGTCCCGAGGCGGCGTGTTCGATGACACGATCAGCGATGATGTCTGCGCCTGGACGACGGTAATCATCGGGAGTATATCCCCAAAATACGGGTTTCATTCCCTTGGATATCACGTAGTTTCGCACTCTTTTGTTGGCAGAACCATAAGGAAAGCGAAATAAAGCGGGTTTTATGCCAGTAATTTTATAAATCATATTTTTAGAACCAACCACTTCCTTATAAAGTAATTTCGTCTTCCAGCCGTGGGAATACCGGGTGTGTCATGGAATGATCCCCCACCACGTGACCAGCGGCGATCATTTCACGCAAAAATTGCGGATGAGCTTTCGCATTTTGGCCTAATACAAAAAAAGTTGCATTAATATGGTATTTTTTTAAAATATCCAGTACCTGGCGGGTAAAAATCGGCGACGGACCATCATCAAAAGTTAGCGCCACAGTTCCTTCGGTCACTTTGGCTGAACAGGCTATGCGCAGGCGCTGTAGGGAATTTTATAGCGTGAGCATAAACAGGAAAACACATTAAAGAAACTACGAACCCTAAAACCGTACTTAGTCCCTTCGTTACCATAAAGCCTCCTTGTACTCAGTACAGGAAGGGTTTTTGTCCCCTCCTGCACTATCATATTAGGATTCCGAAGTCAACAATTCTCTAATCTGTCTAAATAATACACATCTCTGTGCGGAAGGGGTCTCTCTCACAAAAAGAAAGGTGAAAGGATTTGCCGGATATCGCCGTCACGCGCTCACCCGCACAGATAATTCCTGCAAGGTTCAGGGGGTCCACGGCTGCGATCACCACCGGGGCATCGCTAAATGTGGCAGTTTTTTTCATAGCACGCAATGAATCTACCGCATAAGGCAAGGCGAATTGCTCGCCCTAAAAATCCACTGACAAACCGCCCACCCCGGATTTCGCCCTGATTTTCCAGCCGGCGAAACGTCGCCAATAGCTCGCGCCACGGCGGCATTGGCTTTCACGCGATAATAACTCACGGAAAACTACCCCGTATCGCCTGAGCAATATCCAGCATATGCCTCAGTTCGTCGCTGCGGGTCACGGTTTTCGTCGTTGTGCAATAGCGACCAGCGCCCGCCGCTATAACAGGCCCGCGCGTGCTGTCCGCTCTTTCCCGAGCGGCGGCGAGGGTCTATTAAGGCGCGTAAATTATCAAAGCCATCCGCCGTGACCACACCGGCCGCTACCAGTTCCCACAATCCGCTTTCTACCTCAGATTTTAGCTGACCGTTGCCGCGAAAAATGTCCGCAAAAAAAGAAGCGCCTTTTTGCTGTAAATAGAGATGAATATTTTTGGCGGCCTGGCTTAGCCCGGTCAGATTTGCCTGCTGAAGAGAATGATGATTATCGGGCAGCCAGTCCGCCTCTTCCCGCACAAAAAAAGTAATTGGCGCAACCGCGGTGGGCATAATGGCGCGCCCATTTTTTTCTGCCGGATGCGAAGATAAGCGGCCCCAGCCGATAGTTCCCGCCAGGCACAACCGGTCTAATGCCTGCGGATCATAGTCTGCGACGCGCTTCGCCAAAATCTGGCGTTCCCAGGCATTCGCCGGAATTTCAAAACCCTGCAATTGTCGAAGGATTTCCAGCACCCCCGCATCATCCCGCAACTGCGTGCCGGGCGCTAAATGCTGCCAGGTCAGCAGCCAGCGCATGAATTGCGCCGTGGTGACCGGCTCAACTTCCTGGCGTAATCTGCCGAGTGTTAGCCGGTGAATGCGCGCCAGCAATCCTCTCTCGCACCATTCCAGCGGCGCGGATTCGCCATGAAGGAAGTGTCCGCGCAAAATAAGACCGGTGGTTTCCAGTTTCAGCAAGGCGAGGGTAACGTCAGCGGGATCAAGCGCCAGTTTCAGACTCAGTTCTTCTGCGGTAATTGGCCCGCTGTGCAACAACCAGCCGCGCAACATAATTACCAGCGAATCAAAATACAGCTCTTCCGACGTTTCGTTACGGAAATAAATTGCCGCAAATATTGAGGCTTTTTCCGCAGCCCGCCAAAATATTTGATCACCCATACTCACTGCCTGTGCACGCTTGTCCGCAGCTAAAATATTAAAATATTCGCGAAATATTTCCATGCGGGGAAACGCAATAAGAGTTTGCATGGCGTCGTGCAGTTCATTTTCATCGCGTATATTCGGCCAGGCCTGTTCCTGAACCTGCGCGATCGCAGCGGCATCCAAACGGCCCATGTTTTGCAGCACTGATTCCGGCAATATCCGCCGCAATTCCACGGCTCTGGCGCGGCGTTCCTCAAGAGGTGCGTCGTCCAGAAGGCATAAGGATTGGCATTTAATATTTCATGCGCAAAAGTGGAAGGAGTGGGCGTATCGATGGCCAGGCATCGAATTTCGCCACTGATTATATTGTTAAGAACTGCTATTAATCCTTCAACGTCGAGAGCTTCGGTGAGCACATCTTTCATGGCTTCGTTAATCAATGGATGGTCAGGAAGCTCTATATCGCGCCCGCCCAGATTATCCTGACACGCCGCGGCATCCGGAAAAACTGCCGCCAAAAGATCGTCGGAACGCATGCGCAGGATATTCGGCGGCACTTTTTTGCCGTTACGAAACCGCACCAACGCCAACGATCGCATCGCGTCCCAGCGCCAGCGCGTCGTGAATAACGGCGCCTGGAGTACTGCCTGAATAAGCACTTCCCGTAATGTCTGTGGATGCAGAAAATGAAACACATCCGCTAAAGGAAAACTGTGCTGCTCCGCTAACGCAATATTTAAACCATTATCGGTCGCCGCCGCCTGTAATTCAAAATTAAATGAACGGCAAAAACGTTTTCTTAATGCTAAACCCCAGGCTTTATTAATACGTGCGCCAAACGGAGCATGGATGATTAATTGCATGCCGCCGACTTCATCAAAAAACCGTTCTGCGATCACTGTTTTTCTGAGTCGGAACCGCGCCTAACAGAGCACGGCCACTGCATGATATATTCAATCAATTGTCCTGCCGCGGCATCGTAAGACCACACCTGATTTTAACCAAAGTGTATTTCGCCGGTCGGAAGCCGTTGTATTCAGGAACCTATCACTGTAATTTTTGCCGTAAATGAGAAACCTGTAAGGAAAGTTCTCGCGTTCTGGCCGGCGCTTCGCCTCGCCAAAAAGGGCACACTCGGCGGAGCACCGTGAGCATCTTCAACCAGAACCCGGCCTGAGCTTTCAATGCGATTAATTTTCCAAGAAGTGGCGCCCAGCAAAATAATATCACCACGATTACTTTCCACGGCAAAATCTTCATCTAACGTACCAACCATCATGCCTTCAGGCTCAGCAATGACTGTAAATAAACCATTTTCCGGAATCGCACCACCGCTGGTAATGGCTGTCAACCGGCTGCCGCGGCGTGCACGGACTATGCCATTAACGCGATCACGAAATAAATACGCACTATAACGGCCGCGTGATCCGGCAATCCCTTCCGACAGCATTTCTAACACGGCGTTAAAAACTGCTTTGCTTAACCGTGCATACGGATAGGCATTGGTCACTCATTTATATAAATCCTCTTCCAGCCAATCGCCGGTCGCGCACGTCGCCACGATTTGTTGCGCTAAAATGTCGATGGGTTGATCAGGAATAATCAATTGATCCAAATCACCGCTACGAATCGCGTGAACTAATGCAGCGCATTCGAATAATTCATCGCGTGTCGTGGCAAAAATACGTCCTTTGGGAATAGCGCCCCGCCAGTGACCGGCACGGCCAATGCGCTGCAAAGCAACCCCAATGGCACGCGGAGAACCCAGCTGACAAACCAAATCTACCGCGCCAATATCAATACCCAACTCCAACGAAGCAGTTGCGACCAGGGCTTTTAGTTCACCGTTTTTTAATTTAGTTTCCGCCGCTAAACGCAGTTTTCGTGAGAGACTACCGTGATGAGCAGCAACTTGATCTTCACCTAACCGTTCAGAGAGATGGTGAGCAACCCGCTCCGCTAATCGCCGCGTATTGACAAATACCAGCGTGGATCGATTTTGCCGAGCCAATTGGGCAACCCGATCATATATTTCGTCCCACATTTCATTCGAGGCCACTGCGCCCAATTCACTTTTTGGAATTTCAATGGCTAAATCGAGTTGCCGAGTATGACCAATATTAACAATGACCGGCGGGGACGGTGATTACCGGAAGAAATTCCGGCCACAGTTTGCATGGTCTCTGGGTAGCCGACAAACCAATACGCACGGGTGGCGCGCAAGGTAATCGCCTGCAACCGTTCGAGTGACAACGCCAAATGCGCACCGCGTTTATCATTGGCAACCGCATGGATTTCATCGACAATGACCGTGCTAACGTTCATCAGCATCGCCCGGCTTTTGTCGGCGGTGAGTAAGATATACAGTGATTCAGGAGTCGTCACGAGAATATGCGGGGGCTTTTTCGAGCATAGCCTGGCGTTCACGGGCGGGAGTATCACCGTGCGAACATCCACGTTAATATCCATCATGGTCAGGCCACGTGCCCGAGCCAAGGCTGAAATTTCAGCAAGCGGGCCGGCGAGATTTTTTTGAATATCATTACCCAAGGCTTTTAAAGGCGAAACGTACAGCACTTCGGTGCGATCACAAGTCACCGTTAAGCGCTTGACGTACCAAACGTTCAATACAGGCTAAAAAAGCCGCTAAGGTTTTACCTGAACCGGTAGGCGCTGAAATTAAAGTGGTTTCACCCGCGAGAATCGGCGGCCAACCTTGTTCTTGAGGCTCTGTGGGCGAACCAAAACGATTTAGAAACCAGTCACGAACTAATGGATGAGCCCAGCTTAAGTGTTCGTTAATCATTATTTTATTGATAGTCAAAGGCTATGAATATTATAAAAACTTTTGATTAGATATCTATCCGGTTTCCCAATAGAATTTTTAATAGCATTATTAATCAGGAGAAATTTATGCGGTATTTTAACATTTTTAGGCTTTTTTATCAATCAACGGCAGAACAGAAAATCTTTATCAACTCAGATCTCAATATGCAGGATATCAATCTTAAATTTTTACTAACACCTCGAGGGTTAATCAATGTCTAGACAAAAAACACTTCCTGATTCTCTTCAATCTTTATCGCTAAGTTATATTGATATTAGTCAACCACAAACTCAATCAGAAGAAAAATATTGTCATCGTCCAATGATAATTTACTATGATCATGAAACCTCTGATGAATTTAGTTCTGATTGCGTTTCTCCTTGCGAAAAGGAGTTAAGATATCAGGATGATCCCAATGTAGAGGTGAGGCCTCGCTGGATGACGACAGCCATCTGTTGCGCACAAAGAGATATGAGATGGTGTTTGATGTGTGCTTTCTGCTGCTATACTCCTGCCCTATTGATTGATTGCACTTATCTTATGTATTCCTGCTGCGCCTTTCCAATTAAAAAATACTCTAAACGGAAAAAAAATCAATTAGACAACCAGGAATATGCAAGATTTTTCCCTACAGATACTCAAAATTTACGAAAAAATCTTAATTTTTTTTCACAACAAATACCTGACGAACTACCCGGCGTACCTCAGATGGAATAACCTTTAACTGGATCCCCAAAAAAGAATTAATTAATAATTTCGGTACAAACCATTTTCCCATGTTTATTCTCTTGACAAATCGTTGTCTTCTGGGAATTTTTTGGTGGCGGAGGTGGGTAATCACACCCAGCAAAACAGAACATATAGGCGAGGGACGAGAAGGATTACAAGCCGTTAATTCCATCGCTAAAAAAATAATCCTTAAAATTTTCCAAATATTTTTCATGGCTCACTCCTAATACTTAATCGTTTCGCTACAAACTTTAGAACCACCCTTGTACTGAGTAGTATATAATACCATTTTTCAGTTTAGTGCAAGATCGGAACGACTACAGCAATTCCCGCTGAGTACAGCGAAAATTGCTTCCTGTTTTTATCCTGCGCTCGGCGGAGCCGATGCTGGGAATAAAGGGGGAAAACGCGACTCCCCTTGCGATCCCCCATCGCGGGGATAATTTTATACGAAATTTATTTTTTTATAGAGGTTGATTTATTTTATTAAATCGAATAGTTTAAATTCACCCGGAATTGCTGGAATGACTATACTGGTTGCCACGTAGCATGATGCTTACAGTAAAAATTATGGAAGCGAAGATGGCT
>CAWHVV010000002.1:0-364594 GCA_963832945.1 uncultured Pseudomonadota bacterium | reverse complement strand
TTAAGTTAAAATCAATCACCATTGACGTTAATTTTATACAGTTATCAGATTTTAAAGACAGTTTTGAGATAGAGATATTTGACCACACCAAATAGATGAAATTTTTTCACGCCTTTCAGTTACCTTAATACTGATCTGTTTCCATGTGGTGAAAATGACATGACTCTTGACTGGATGAATCAAATTTTCTGCGGCGACGCCTGCCGACTGCTCAGCCGATTGCCTGCTCAATCGGTCGATCTGATTTTTACTTCTCCGCCTTACGCCAATCAACGTCGAAAGCAATATCCCAGCACGCCACCCGATCAGTACGTAGACTGGTTTATTCCGATTGCGGCACAGCTCCAGCGCGTTTTAAAACCCACCGGCACATTTATACTCAATATCAAAGAGAATGTCGTGCAAAATGAATTATGTGATGCACCACATAATGAATAGCATTTTATCAGTGATGCGTGTTAATTGCGCCTGAACTGAGCCAGTCGATTGCGGTTAATTGAGCCACTTCATTTGCACCTTAACAGGCCAGCATTGCTGATAAAATCATTGAACGAAGGCGCGTAGAGCACAGGGCTATGGGGATTCTAAAGATCAAGAGAGTGGGTGTACGCTAAAATTTGTAATAAATAATCTCAAAATTAACGACATTAATGGCAATATTTCATTTTTCATTTCAAATTTTTCATTGAGCAGGCTCAGTGTTTGATCAAAAAATTTATCGAGAGTATGTGAAGTCCTTCCTTTAAAAATAGAATAGATCATTTTATTGTTATTGACAAATACAGATATTCTTTTCATGAGGTATCAATGCCTCGGCTTGGGTGAGGTTTGTTCGGCAATATCGAGATTACTTTCTTGTTTCCTATATGGCAATGAGCACAACGATGAATATCAATATGGTAAACTCGTAATAAAAGTTCATCCGTTGTCTCTTCAATCATAGGTTTTCCCTCAAAATTTAAGGCAGTACGACATTGTTTTAATTTATCGGCTTTATAGCGATTGGCCAGGAAACCAATATGTCGTATTCGAGTAAATTTTGAGGGTAAAACATGTAGTAGGTAACGACGAATAAATTCTTCCGCATCTAATGTCATTACCTTCGTCTTATTGTTATCCGCATAATCACGCCATTGAAAGCTCACCTGGCCATTTTCACAATGGATGAGGCGATGATTAGAAATGGCGATACGATGAGTATATTGACTCAAGTATTGAATAATTTGTTGAGGGCCGGCAAAGGGTTTTCTAGCGTAAACTACCCAATCTTTTTCCCAGAGTATTTCTTTTAAATGGTTAAATTCAGTAGAGGCACTATATTGCTGGCTATTACCGTGGAATTGCAACTGATTGTTGGCATAGTATTCTTGCAAACTTTTCAGATAATTGGCTCGAAAATATTTTGCCATGGCTTTGACAGGAAATAAGTAATTGGATTTGGCTGTTACCCAACGTAAATCCCTGGTTAATGCACCACCCGGTACAATGCAATGCACATGGGGATGTAACGATAAGTTTTGTCCCCAGGTATGCAGTACGAGAATAGCTCCCAGTTCACCCCCCAATCGTTTAGGATCATGACCAAAGGTTAATAAAGTTTCGCTCACCGCTTTGAAAAGCAAATTATAAAGCAGTGCCGGGTTTGACAACACGAGCGGATTCAATTCATGAGGTAAAGTAAAAACCACATGAAAATAAGGGACAGGCAATAACTCCGACTCGCGCTGCTTGACCCAGCGTAGCTTTTTTACTGTTTGGCACTTAGGGCAATGACGATTGCGGCAAGAGTTATAACTGATGTCCATAGTGCCGCAATGATCACACTGTTCGACATGGCCGCCTAAAACGGCTGTACGGCATTGTCGTATGGCCTGAATGGCTTTTCTTTGCTCATACGAGACAGCATGATGACGTTGATAGCGATCACCATAACACTCCAAAATATCCGCCACTTCAAGCGCGGGTTTTTTGAGTGCATTATCTTCGTCGTTACCCCTCGGTACAGGGGCGCAATGCATCAATATAAACTATCTAATGGCGATGGAATATTGCTCACCCGTTGTTTAGATATACGCGTATAACGCAAAGTACTACTGATGGAACTATGCCCCAAGAGTTGCTTGATATTCATAATATCTGTTCCGTTCTCCAGCATGTGCGTTGCACAGCTGTGACGAAGCGAATGTATGGATACATTTTTGGTAATATGAGCTTTTATTTTTGCTTTCTTGAAGGCATCTCCCGCCCCATCTCGAGTCATGGGTTTTCGAGAGTCACACCCAGGAAATAACCAATGAGAAGGTTTATAGCGTTTCCAATACTGCCGTAGTTCAGCCAATAAAATGGGAGATAATGGCACATACCGATCTTTTTTTCCTTTGCCTTGCTTGACGCAAATCACATTGGCTTGACTATCGATATCCTTAATCGTTAAGTGAACAATTTCACTGACTCTTAAACCGGCGCTGTAGGCTATCATAAAAATAGCATGATGCTTATGATTTTTGGTTACACTGAGTAAGGTTTTAATTTCATCCCGGGTTAAAATATCGGGTAAGTGCTGTTCTTTTTTAGCGAAGGGAAGATAAAAATTGTCCTGATTTTTTTTAAGTATGGTTTTATAAAAAAATCGGATACCACTGACGACAACATTACAGGAACTCCATGATAACTTCTTTTCTTTAACCAGATACAGAATATAATTCTGAGCTTCCTGCTCAGTAATGTTCGCCGGCGAACGCTTGTAATAACTGGCGAATTGTTTTATCACAGTAATGTATGATTTCTGTGTATTTTCAGAAAAATTCCGAAGTTGCATGGCATTAATCATGTCCTGACGTAATTGACTCATAAATAGCTCCTTTAAAGTTAATTGGAGCCATGATGATAAGTCTGAAACCAGGAATGTAATAAATGGGTTGGAAATGCTCGGAAGTTGGACAATTCGCTGCCGCGCTAGCGGCTTCGTTCAATTCTCCAAATGTTGCCAAGCCAGTTATGTGTTGTTGAATTATAAATCATTGAGTATTTGTTAATTACTTTAAATTTAGACAACATAATATTAGGTGTATCCTAGGGAGGTTAATTATTAATCTACAAGGAGAACACTGATGTTTGACCGATTATTTAAACGCCCCTACTATGCCAATAGGCATATTAATGCGCCATTTTTAAAAGAAAGAACACAATATCTTCAGCAGCACCTGGATAGAGGATGTGCCATTCCATTTGTTCAAGATACTGCCCAACATTTATTGATGATTATTGAACTACTAGACCTTAGGCCGGGTAGCGTGATTAGCTTTCAAGAAATTGAACAAGCAGCGGATAAATGGACAAGATCTCAATCTAAACATCCTATGAAACGGAAGCCTTTTTCAGAACATGCAAAGAAACGATTTACTTTTCATGCTATTCAATGGTTAAAAATGATGAATTGTCTAGCCGTACCGGAAGATGCTTCACTCTTAATGGAGATTTTTGATCGCGGTGCAGCCATTAAGCGCCATACCACCTCACTTTTATTAAAAGAACGTCTTTTATACTTGCAATATTGGTCTGAAAACGGTGCCTGTAAAGATACCTTAAGGAAGATTGGTCAATATTTACTAGTTATTATGAATTGCCTTGATTTTTACACACTTCGAACAGTCACTGAACCTGAAGTGAAAGAAGCTTCTGAACGTTGGTTGAGAAGTGAATCGATTAATAAGAAAAAAAGCCTTCATTCTAAATGTTCAAAAGATCATTTTATTCGAAATGCTTCCGGTTGGCTTGAAATGTTGGGTTGTTATGAAAAAACAGTAGATAAACCTATTCCTTTTGGAGAGTATCTTACTCAATATATTGTATACATGCGCACTGAACAGGGACTTTCCGAAAGTACAATTAGAGGTAGTTTTTTCCAATTGAAAGATTTTCTGACGAATATCGCTGAGCAGAAAAAAAATTTTGCTGATATTATACCATTAACTATTGATAATATTTTAATTAAAAAATGCGATCATAACGGCTATTGCCGAAAATCGATTCAAGGATATGCTACAGTTATTCGATCATTTTTAAAGTTTGCTGAAGAGAAAGGTTGGTGTCAAAAAAACCTGGCTCAATCAATTAAAACGCCACGAGTATACAAACATGAATCACTTCCTTACTCACCGAGCTGGGAAGATGTTAAAAAAATCCTGGCGAATAATAAAACAGATTATCCAACAGATATTCGAAACTATGCCATATTAATGCTTTTATCGGTATACGGGATGCGCTGTAGTGAAGTAAAAAAATTACGCCTGGAAGATATTGATTGGAGAAATGAACTACTCCATGTAAGACGAGCAAAAACAGCTAAACCACAAATATTCCCATTATCTAAACGAGTGGGTGAAGCCATTTTAAACTATTTGAAGAACGTTAGACCCAATCATTGCTCACTCAGAGAAGTATTTTTATGTAGGCTGGCGCCATATCGACCATTAACTAGCTCTTGTATTTACCAAATAGTCAGCAGAAATATGATACCGCTTAATCTCAATATAAAACACCATGGGCCTCATGCATTGCGTCACGCCTGCGCTACTCATTTAATTAACTCAGGTATTACTCTAAAAGAAATCAGCGATCATCTTGGACATCAACATCTGGATAGCACTGGCATTTATGCAAAGGTTGATCTTGTTAATTTACGTAAAGTCGCTGATCTTAACTTAGGAGATCTATTATGAACTTAAACCAGATACTGACTCAATACATTACTTACAGAAAATCATTAGGGGAAAAATTTACAACGGATGAAAAGATTCTAAAATATTTTTGTAAAAAAATAGGACCATCCATTGAAATAAAAGACATCACTGAAAATAGGGTTAATGATTTTCTTTATGGGAATACCATGACGATAACATTAGGATGGTTTAGAAAACATACTGCTCTAGTAGGATTTTACAGGTATTTGTTAACACGTCATAATGTGATTACCATACCACTACCCATTATTTTGCCAAAACGACCACCTCCTTTTATTCCCTATATTTATTCTCAAAAGGAATTAAAATTACTCTTTGATACCGCGCTCGATTATCAAAAGATTAAAAGTCCGATTTCTCCTTATATGGTGCGAATTGTTCTTATCCTGACTTATGCTTTAGGCTTGCGCATACATGAAACCTTATCGATAAGGCTTGGCGATATTGATTTAGAGAATTTAGTATTGACGATACAGCAATCAAAATTTTATAAATCCCGTTTAGTGCCATTTAATCAAGAAATAAAAGAGGTGATTAAAGATTATTTGTGTTGGAGAAAACAACAGAACCAGCCTCATTCCAGAGAAACTGCTCTATTTATCGGAAAAAATAATCAACCCTTCAATATCCACACAATGCAAGGAATCTTTCAAAAGATAAGAAAAAAAGCGGGAATTAAAAGAGATGATGCTAGTCTCCAACCCAGAATACACGATCTTCGCCACACATTCGCTGTCAATAGATTAAAAAGTTGGTATCAGGAAAATAAAAATGTTCAACAGTTATTACCAGTTTTATCCACCTATCTTGGACACCAACAACTCTCTTATACTTCCGTCTATCTTACTATGACGGACGATCTACTTCGAGAAGCCAATTTGCGTTTTGAGCAATATGTCAGAGGAGAAAAACAATGAAAAATACAGATTACGTCAGTTCATGGGTTAAACGATTTCTATTGGAATACCTAATGACTACAAGAAACTTGGCTAGGAACACACAGCAGAGCTATCGAGATACCTTTCGATTAATGTTGCCGTTTATTGCCACTAGGAATAAAAAATCTATTGACAAATTACTTATAAATGATATGAGTTCTGAAGTAGTGAAAGACTTTCTGATAGACTTAGAATCCAATCGTCATTGTTCCCTATCCACACGAAATCAGCGCTTGGCTGCCATTCACGCATTTACAAAATTTGTTGGATTAAATAGTCCTGAACATGTGGAATGGCATCGCCAAATTCAAATGATCCCTTTTAAGAAATCAAATCGTACATTAATAACTTATCTTGAAAAATCAGAGATGGATGCGTTACTTAATGCGCCAGAAAAACAAACAGAACAAGGTAAACGAGATTATGCTTTATTGCTATTTCTGTATAATACCGGCGCACGCGCTGATGAAGCGGCACAACTTACCATCGCTGATTTACATATAGCTCATGCCAAGCAAAGGGATTTATCTACAGTGCTCATTAAAGGAAAAGGAAATAAATTAAGACGCTGCCCATTATGGCAGCAAACGGTTAATGAGTTAGTTGAACTCATCTCAGGACGGGAGCAACACGAACACGTATTTATCAATCGATGTAGGCAACCACTGACTCGATTTGGTATTCACACGATGGTTAAACGGTATGTTAAAAAAACTATTTTGCAAATACCATCGATGATGAAAAAACGAATCAGTCCTCATACTATACGACACACCACGGCTACTCATTTATTACGAGCCGGCGTAGACATCAATACCATTAGAGCTTGGTTAGGGCATGTGTCAATCAATACGACGAATATCTACGCTGAAGTTGATCTCGAGATGAAAGCCAAGGCATTAGCCTGTTGTGAAATTACTGAAGATACAAACCCAACTCACTGGCGGAATAACAAAGACTTGATGAGCTTCCTGGATGCTATTTAGCATCCAGGAAGCTGAATGAGAATATACTGAATGCCTATTTAATTATGTTATATTTACTGTCAAAAAGTCACTGAAAATAAAGAGAAAAGTGATTCAACAACACATAACTGGCTTGGCAACATTTAATGAACGCTCCCCGTATGTGCTTCAGCTTATTTTAGCCCTGCGCGAACAGGGCTGGTTGTGGACAGAAGAATTTATTTGGCACAAGAAAAACAGCGTTCCCGGCAAGTGGCCGAACCGCCTGCGCGATGGCTGGGAACGACTATTGCAATTCAATAAACAAAAGAAATTTTGTATGTATCAGGAAGCAGTGATGATTCCTATTCATCCCTCTACGGTCGGTCGGCTGCAACGATTAAAAGCAGCGGATAAAATATTAATGCCGATGAAGACCGGCAGCCCCTTTACCCGCAATCTCAGCCATTGGCTGAACAAAGATAAAGTGTATCCCTGCAACGTTTTGCATTTAGCGACCGAATCCCGCAATCAACAGCATTGTGCCGCCTTCCCGGAATCGTTACCCACCTGGTTTATTCAATTATTTACGCAAAAAAACGATATTGTTCTGGATCCTTTTATGGGCAGCGGCACCACCGCCGTCTCTGCGATCAAATTGGGTAGGCACTTTGTGGGGATGGAGATTTCCACTGACTATTGCCGGGTCGCCCAACATCGAATTCAATCACTGTCTGCCAAGCGCATTGGTGGCTGAACCACTGATTTTAATGTTTTACCACTTCTTCGGAAAACATCAAGCCCTGAATTTGCTCCGGTTCTTCAATGCCTAATTTTTTACAGGCGGAAGCCTTCAAATTATAGACGGTTTTAATACTCACATGCGTGAGTTCGACAATCTCTTCATAAGTTTTATGGCGGGCTAATAATAAAATAATTTCGTATTCACGAGACGATAACGTTTCTAATTGCGGAATGGTGGGATTTTTTCGATAGCGCAGTAATTCCAAAGCTAAATCCGGTTGTAAATAGGTTTTGCCGGAGTGAATAGCGCGAATGGCGTCCATCGCTAAATAATACCGTTGTTTGGACAAGTAGCCTTTCGCCGGCGATTCAATCAACCGACTGAGTGTCGGCCAATGCACCGGATGCATCATCAAGATCACCGACACTTGAGGCCAGTGCCGATGAATATAACCGCATAATGATTCTCCCAAAATATCCGGCAATTCCGTACCCAACAACACAAACAGGGAGTTTTTGCCTTTATATTTTTTGATGATGTCCAATCCCTCAGCGCCGGTTTGAGCCGTACCGACAAAACTGGTATCGGGATGGGTGGCCATTAATCCTTTTAATATCGAGGTGATTTGCCAATCCGGATGAATGATGACGACCGAAATCATGACGACTCTCCTGCCAACGGCGATAATTGCACTTTACCCGCTTTCAACAAGTGCTGAAGGGCGGTACGCCCATCACGATTGTTAACCCATAAGCATTTTCCAATCTCTTCCAAATCGGCGAGCTGGCATCGACCCTGTTCATCCGCATGACAACATAAACCCAGGAAAAATAACCGCAGCGGCAATTGACTGTTTTTTTCAGCCTGACCTAATGCGGGATCCGTCAATACCGCCCGAATGATCTTTAACACATTCGCGTGAGATTCAGGATGAATGGCAGGCCGTTTCGAAGAAACCCAGACCATGTCCATTGGGGACGATATCCCGTCTTCAGGGCTGTCAGGGATTTGACGACTGGATGTTTTCGCCTTAACCGGATGGGCTTTCATCCATGCTTTCATTTGTTTAAGAGTCAGGGTTAATAAATAGCGTTGTCAGCAGTTCTCGGCGAATTCTAAGTCATTGAATTATTGAATCAGGCAATCGCTTTTAAAAAATAATCTTCGTACAATAGATCCTGTCGGGGATGAAATTGTTCATTTTTCGATCTAATGTCAAGGATTTTATCGATGGAACCTAAAAAACATCTTTGCTTTACGTCATTGCGTAAAAAAATGTCGGCGATATTTCAGGCTATCCCTGATGGGCGGCAGGGAAATAAAATTAAAATCAGTATTCACGATCATGGATGGGTCTGAATTTTTCAGTTCAGAAGATATCCATTGCGAACACTGCCTGACAAAAACCCATCGAAAAGACAGGAAAACCTATTCGCATCAGGTATTGCAGGGAGGGATCATGCATCCGGACCAGACCCAGGTCATCCCGTTTATGCCCGAGCCGATTAGCAACGAGGACGGTGAGGATAAACAGGACTGTGAAATGAATGCGGCGAAACGGTATGTTAAAAAACTCTGCGCAGCTCATCCGCAATTAGGATTATTAATCGGCGGTGATTCTCTTTTCTCAAGACAGCCGCTGATTGAAGATATTTTAGCGGAAAAAGCGCATTATCTTTTTACGGCTAAACCTGAAGATCATAAATATCTGATGGAATGGATTGCTGCTTACAAGGAATTAAATCACTTTTCCTGTTCAGATAAAAAGGGTTATAAGCATTATTATGAGTGGATGAATGAAGTGCCCTTAAATGGGAGAAAAGATAGCATTCTCGTTAATTTTTTCCGATATAGAATGACGATGATGGATGAACAGGGAATTGAGAAAATTGTTTATAAGAGCAGTTGGGTGACAGATTTAGAGATCACGAGTAAAAATATAGAAACATTGGTTCGAGCAGGAAGATGTCGATGGAAAGATGAAAATGAAATATTTAACGTGATGAAAAACCATGGCTATTATCATGGATAGAAACTACGGACATGGTAAAAAAAATCTGAGTTTTAATTTTTATTTGCTGACATTACTGGCTTTTTTCTTTCATCAAATTTTTGAATTGACCGATAGGCAATACCAGGCCTGTCGAAAGAAATTTGGAAGCAAAAGACATTTGTGGGAAAAGCTTCGTGCCTACATTGAGATTTTGATTTTTGATACCTGGGAAAAGCTGCTGGATTTTGCTGTATCGCCGAAAGAGGGATTGGTGACCTGGGCTAACGCGCCATGAGAAAACAGAAAATAAATACGGTTGCTCCTGAAAAGCTCATCTATTGATCAGTTTGGATATCGTCTGCCTGAATGATTTAAAAATCGATTTAAAGTGCAAAAAATAAGGCTTTTATTTGAATAATGATCGAAAAAAAACAACAAAGAAAAGGTAGTCATCTGTACTTTTCGACAAATGAGAAGATTTTATTGGTTAAATAATGTTCGCCGGGAATTGCTGTAGCGTTGTTGTTCCGGTGGATAATCCGCCGCATCAGACAGCGGAAATATTTTGAATTTCTTTAAATCCATCGCCACCACCAATTCAGGAATCCCCTGCAATTTTACTTTCTTGGCCTGATGATAGGTCGTAAAATTACCGAAATGAACTAGTGGGGCCACCTGGCATTCGATACGGCCTTTGACACTGCCGACCGGCTGACTCCTCAGCTCCGCTTCATACACTAATCCCAGCTCCACCCGTTCACTGATACTCATTTTATCCAGTAAATTGCTTTCTGCCATCAATTCCTGGGTGAATTCATTCGGCTCAGTTAATTCATACCATTTCACCTGCTGATGGACAGCCTCCTGAATCGCCCAGGCATCTTCTAATTTCACTTTTTGAGCGCGATTCAGTAAGTAATTAATTTTTTGCTGACCCAGGCCACTCAAATCCCCCAGTTTCCTTTGAGAATAATCACAGATCCTGATCGCTTTTAACAAAGCCGGTTTATGATCAAATATTTGGGGCGTCCTTTTGACTTTCCTGTACATCCCTGACCTCCGAATGACTATGCTAAAAGAATTTTTTGACCACTTTTCAGCTTTTTTCGGACGATGCTGTGAGATGATGAACACACCCGAACAGTTCATCATTGAAACAAAATATCCGCTGTTGACAGCAGAATCATCCGATCCATTCGAACAATCCCTGTTTAAAAAAATAACATCCCTGAGCGATCTGATTCACGTTTTAAATTCTTTCCCCCACCAGAAAAAGAGAAAAAGAGAACTTGTCCATTTTTTTATCTCTTCATTAGTATGAAATAAACAAAATAGACGGGAAGTAAAGGTTAAAACTTCTACAATTTCTCTTTTTCTCTTTTTCTGGTATGTAGGGAAAAGTAAAACGAGGATAATAGGGTATGATCTGACGGATTCAGATCATCTTTTATACAAAAAAAACACTCTGCGATCCGCATCCATTTTTCTCCTTAAAATGGTTCATTTTTACTCAGTCGAAATCTCTTTTTTTGGCGAACTTTTCAATTTTTGAAAATTGGCGTGTAAAATTTTTTACGCGCTCTGTAGCGAAAGACAAAATTTTATCCGCTTCACGTCGGGACTTACGTCAATTTTCAAAAAATGAAATGTGTTCCATAGATTCCAATAGAATATTCCAGAACTTTATAGATGATTGTAGAACTCAATAGAACATTTTTCCAATCGGAAAGGTTCATTGGGCCTGGAAAAATAGTGCATTTTGACCCATGGCCATTTTGCTCAAGGAGTGTTTTTTATGGAAAAGAAAGTATCGCGCATCATCAGTCCATCCGAAGCGATGGCAGAATACCCGGAAATAATGCTAACCACCTTTGATCACAGACTGTTGCCACATCTGTCTTTAGTTGTCATTAATGGATGGCCAAGAGGGATGGATCGCAGGGAACTCGAGCAAAAAAGACTGCATTTTCGCAGGCTACATCAAAAATCTAAAAAATAATTCGCTACACCTGATTTAAACGTGCCAACACAAAATGGATGTTATTAGCTGATTTAACGAAAAACTATCCAAACAACTGCATATCAGTACAAGCATTACCGGCAGTTTTTCGTTGAATATCGAAAAAAAATACGGGTTCCTCTCTAGAGTCATTCCCGGCTGGTACTTAATGAAATAGAGCGTCATCATTGATGGCTAAAATAAAAGAATTCACTTCATTAGAAATTTGCGCTGGCGCAGGTGGACAGGCCCTGGATTTAGAGCAGGCGGGTTTTAAGCATTTGGCTCTCGTAGAGATTGAAAAAGCAGCCTGCAACACTCTTCGATTAAATCGTCCTCATTGGAACATCATTGAAAATAATATCTGTCATTTTAGCGGAAAAACTTTCAAAGGTATCGATTTGTTAGCGGGTGGAGTTCCCTGTTCTCCTTTTTCAAAAGCAGGCAAACAATTGGGTTCAAAAGACGAAAGAGATTTATTTCCGCAAGCCCTTCGTCTTGCTGATGAAATCAGACCACAAGCTATTATGTTGGAGAATGTGCGTGGTTTTTTAGACCCCTTATTTGAAAATTACCGCGATAATATAAAAAAATCATTGAATAAATTGGGATATTCCGTGGATTACAAATTATTAAATGCGGCTGATTTTGGAGTTTCTCAATGGAGACTTCGAGTCGTTTTAGTGGCTTTAAAAAAAGAACTCGCCGATTATTTTTCCTGGCCGGAAAGTTACTCACAAAAGCCGCGCACAATAGGTCATTTGCTTTTTGATCTCATGACTGCAAAGGCATGGAGAGGCGTTAACACAATGGAGTGAAATAGCCAATCAAATTGCGCCTACCTTGGTGGGAGGTTCGCGAAAACACAGGGGAGCCGATTTAGGCCCATCGCGTGCTAAAAAATCCTGGGCAGTATTGCATGTCGATGGCAATGGAATTGCTGATTTTCCACCGGAAGAAAATTTTATGGGAATGCCGCGATTAATCATCCGAATGACCGCCCGTATTCAGGGATTTCCTGATGCATGGGAATTTAGCGGGAAAAAAACGGCTGTTTATAGACAAATAGGCAATGCATTCCCCCCTCCTGTAGCACAAGCAGTGGGTGAAAAAATGGTTTCAGCCCTGAATCAGGCTGCGAAACAACGGCTAAAAAAATTATTCTCCTAGAAGATGGCATACCCTCACTGAATCAAGAAATCTTCTCATGTCATTCCATAAGAAAAAATCCAGGACGAGGCGCTCCTGTTTAAAGAGTGCTTTTTCCTGCCAAGGTAGACCAAGTGTCATGACAAACCATTTTTTATGTGATACCGCTGAAGTAGCAAGCAGCGCCAGGATTCACGCACTTAAGAGTAGTCAGTTGACGAGTATTTAATTTCATTGGCGGGGGTCGATTAAATAGCGTTTTCAAATTGCTCCATTGTTTAAAAAATGACATCCCTGAGTGATCTGATTCGCGTTTTAAATTCTTTACCCCACCAGAAAAAGAGAAAAAGAGAACTTGTATAGATTTTAACCTTTATCTCTCGCTCTATTTTTTTATTTCATACTATAAAGAGATAAAAAAATGGACAAGTTCTCTTTTTCTCTTTTTCTGGTGTGTTGGGGAAAGTAAAACGGGAAAATAGGACATGATCTGAACAATTTAGATCATCATTAATGTAAAAAATATAATCTTCCATGGCAGGGACATTTTTTACGTTGAATATCGAAAAAAAGTGGTTGTTTCTATCTACAGATACTTCAGGCACCCTATGGAATGAAGAGTGATCATGGATGGCCAAAATAATCAGCCTCCATTGTCTCCCGGAAAGGAACCACCCACAGTCACGTGCGATTGACAGTGATCAGGTAACCGCTCAGGACAGGACTGCTCAGTAAGGGGTATATCTGTCATTCTCGCGCCAGCGGCTAAGGATACCCATCTTTCGTTTGCAAATAAAGCCTGTTTGTGGCATGATTTGATCATGAAAGAGGAAATATCGACCCTGCCTCATTACCTTGAGCACCTCCAGTCCAGAGGTCAATACTGGTTTGTGCGTCAGGAAGTTTTAGAAAAACTGCAGCTAACCGATAACGCTTTTAGAAAAGCAGCACACCGTTTAATGACCCAAATTAAATTAAATCGTATCCGGGGAGATTTTTATACCTTAATACCCCTGGAATATCGTGCTACCGGCTCTCTGCCAGCCACCTGGTTTATTGACGCCTTGATGAAATACTTAAATCAACACTATTATGTCGCTTTATTAACCGCAGCCGGATTACACGAAGCTTCTCATCAACAACCCATGGTCTTTCAGGTCATCACGAATAAACCCACGCGTTCGATTACCGTCGGACAAGTTCGGATTCAATTTTTTTATAAAAAAAATATTGCGCCCCAATCCTATCAACCTATCAAAACCGCATCAGGCAGTATGAACGTCTCTACACCCGAAATCACTGCGGTTGATTTAGTCCGTTACATGACGGCTGCCGGTCAGATTAACCAGGTAGCTACTGTGCTGTGTGAATTAGCAGAACGGCTTAATCCAAAAACCTTAGCGACATTATTGAAGAACCATATCATTGAAACGACTGCCGCCCAACGGTTAGGCTATCTGCTCGATATTTTAAAGACGAATATTGATCTTGAACCTTTGAACCTGGCATTAAAACAAAAAAAAGTGCTGCAACGGTTATTAGTGTCTGGCAGCGATCAGCCTGTCCTGAGTATTAATCATCGTTGGAATATTTTAGTCAATGAACCCGTGGAGCCTGATGAATTATGATTTCACAAACTGCGATTACCGCCTGGCGCAACGTCGCCCCGTGGGGTACACCTGATCAGGTCGAACACGATTTAGTATTATCACGAGTGATTTGTGAACTGTATCATCATCCGGTCATCGCTCAAAATCTGGTGTTTCGTGGCGGCACGGCATTGCATAAATTATTTTTCAACCCTGCAGGACGATTCAGTGAAGATTTGGACTTTGTGCAACGGCATGCTGAACCCATTGGCAATACCGTTAACGCCATTCGAAGCTGCCTTGACCACTGGCTGGGAAACCCCGCATGGAAACAAAACCAGGGTCGATTTACTTTATATTACCGATTCAAAACTGAAATAGAACCCGTGATCACCCGAAAGGTGAAAATTGAAATTAATACACGCGAGCACTTTAATGTGCAACCTTATGCCAATCCATATTTTCCTGTGAATAATAGTTGGTTCCAGGGCGAATCGCAGGTCTTCACTTATTCGATTGAAGAATTATTAGCGACTAAATTAAGAGCGTTGTATCAGCGTAAAAAAGGGAGGGATTTATATGATTTGTGGTATGGGATACAACAACTCCCTCTTTTAAATAAAGACATCATGATCAGCACTTTTGAACATTACATGCTAAAAGACAATACCCCCGTTTCACGCGCTGAATTTGAGAAAAATTTATTCGCCAAGAAAAAAGACATCGTATTTAATCAGGATATTCAACCCTTATTATCAGCGGGTCAAGTAAAACAGTATTCATTAGAGCAAGCCTATCATACGGTATTCAATGAATTATTGATTAAATTACAGGGTGAGCCTTGGAAAGGCATAGGCGATATTTAAAGCTGTCAATCATCAACGTTCAGGAATTCAATGGACTGCTTTAATGTTGACCCCGTTCATCAGATTTAGGATTAATCTGGAACTCAAGTTGCTTTTTTCCTGGCACGGGCGGTTTGATTCAGAAGATGCCGCAGGATGATGAAGGCACATTGAGAGTTCATCATTTAAATAAAAAATCCACTTTTCAAGCAAAACCATTCGATCCATTCGAACGATCCCTGTTTTAAAAAACAACATTGCTGAGTGATCTGATTCGCGTTTTAAATTCTCTACCTCACCAGAAAAAGAGAAAAAGAGAACTTGTCCATTTTTCTATCTTTTTATTAGTATAAAATAAACAAAATAGACGGGGAGAAAGAGGTTAAAATCTATACAATTTCTCTTTTTCTCTTTTTCTGGTGTGGTGTGAAAAGTAAAACGAGGAAAATAGAGTATAATCTGACGGATTCAGATAATTTTTTATACAAAAATATTATCTTTGATACACATCCATTTTTCTCCTTAAAGTAGAGGATTTAGATCATTTTGGAAATCACGCATTAAGTATCGCCGCCCGTGGTTTTAAATGGCAAAAAACAATCCAGTGGTTGTGGTTATATTCTTTTTTAAACGTTCAACGCGGGATACCTGTAGCACCTCTGGCTACTGTCAACATGACCGAATCATTTCAGAGTATTTACCGAAGGTTCACGTTCTTTCAACCGAATCCTGACTATGTCAAATGGATTTTCATGCCATCGCGACTAAATGTCCATTCAAACCAATCAGGAGAACAGGGGTCAGTAGTTGTGTATAATTTTTTTATGTTATGACACCGAAGTGGAAGGCAGTGCCAACGGATTCACCCGGTATAGCGTGGTTGGTTTACGAGTGTTGAGTTTCACCGGCAGACTGATTAGATGACGTTCCTGCAACCGGGCTAATGCTTTCATTAATCGCTCGGATTGACCCTGTTTTTTATTCCTTAAGGCAAAACGAATTTCTGCTTGAGTAAACGAACCCTGATGGTGGTTTTGAATCCATTGCCACACGACTTGAGCATCATCACTCGCCGAATCCCGACACATCCATTGAAATACCGTCAAGGCGTGAAGGCGAAGGACTTCGACCAAACGTAAAGCGTTTTGCATGGTGGCGGCGTGGATATCCTGTTCCACCAACCCATATTCAGCCACGTGTAATAAACCGGCCAATCGCAGGGTGAATCCCGCTAATTTGCCTCCCCAACCGGGATAACTACCCAACAGGCCCTCAGGTCTTAGTTCGCTTTCTAATTGCATCTGAAAAGCACGCCATAATGCATGGGCTTCTGGAGAGAGCGAAAATATTTGCATCTTATCGCCAGGAATAGAGGTTTCCGTCTGTGGTCGGCTGTTTAACAAAGCCATCATCATCTGGTCATAAGCAGCTTGCAATTCTGACGATAGAGGGGGTGTATTATGGGTGCGATAACCCAGGTGACTTTTGGGCAGCACATACAAAAACCGTTCCAGCACCCCTTTACCCAAATACGCTTTTTTTCCCGCCATATTTTGAATGACAATCGGTTGTACGGTCAGCACCACCGTTAAATACGGATTTAAAATCGTGCTGCGATCTTTGCGATGAACGCGCACTTCACCGCCATCGATGCCTTTCAGTAAAATATCAATATTAGCGGAACCGTGATTATATAAACCCGCTAACGTATCGAGAATACCGCCTTCATCGGAAAAAACGGCCAATCGACCGCCTTGTTCCGCCATCAAATGCGTCAGCGATTCCGGGGTGGCGTCGTTGGTAAACAGCACCGGCAACGGAGAAACTTCAGTCAGCGCCATCTCCTGTTGAATAATCGCGTCAAACAGTCGGCGTTGTTCCTCCGGGTCTTCAGTTTTGGCCGCTTTGGTGCGCAGATTTTCCAAAATGCGCTCTTCGGTTTTGCGGGCGGCGCGCTGACGCTTGATGTCATTTTCTCGCTGTTTTTTCTGTTCTTTTTCCCAGCGCCAGAGCGGTTGGGTGCAGGCTCGCACCACCAAGGATTTATGATTGGCCGGCGGCAGCGCGATCAGCGTATAAATATTCACGGGTTCAATCCAACCGGGTTTAGGGGAGACGGCGCAATAACCGGCTAAAGCGGTCGATAATACCCCTAATAAGGTCATCACACTGAGCGCCGGCGGCGTCTCACTGGCCTGGGCTAAAGCGCCGGCAAATTCACCCAGCACGCCGGGCAACCAGTCTGCCGGGATTTCCGGGGTTTCCAGCGGCTCAAATAAAATCGGTTCGTTCCAAGCGGCGGCTTGGTCCCAATTCGGTAATTCAATAATGGATTCAGGGATATTATTTGTCATGGCATTATCCTCGTAGGTTCTGAAGACCGATCCGCAGCACTAAAGTTTTGGACGCTCCCTGCCATTGGATAGCGTGTGCTAAATCCATGGCGCGGGAAAATAAACTCAAATGCGCATACAGCACCCAAGCCTCGCGCTGAAAACAAAAATTAAGCACATAATGTTCCGCGGGTTCCGGGCAGTATAAACACACCCCTTTGGACGAGCGGATGCGTTGCAAACTGATTCGATCCACCGCCACCAAAATGGGGTTATTTGCTGGATAATGACGTAATTCATCGGCATACACGGGAGGGATAGGCTGATAGCCTGAGCCAGCGGCCTGCCCAAAGGAAAAAGCGGGATCCTGTTGACTCTCATTCATCGATTTTTTCCTTTCGGCAGAGACTGTGAGGTGCTGCGACAATGACGCTCATTCAGCCAGGCATCCAGATCATCTTTGTAGTAAAAAATCCGACCCCGCTTGATATACTGCGGCCCGATGCCAGCACTGCGCCACATCGCCAGGGTTTTCTCTTTAACGCCCAGGTAATGCGACGCATTGTGAACATCCATCCGACCATCGGGAAAGATATCGAGAGTGGGTGTGTTTAATCGAAAATCGACTTCCGTTTTCATAGTAGGCTCCTGTGTTTTTTTAATCTAGAATGGGTCCCGCCTGGATGACTGAACCCATTGACTTTAGCAGAGGGGGTTATTATAGTGAGCGTTATTCGTAGTGTAAAGGACTACGTTAGTAGTCTAAGAGACTATGGAAAAATACAGAACTTCCGAGAACAATCGAGAAGTTTACAGAACAGAATGGGAGAATAAAGCACATGACTGAAACCCAGCAACGGGTGAAAAAGCCCAAAAAAAGGGCGAATCATCAGAACGTCCGAACGATGATTGTGAATGTCAGGATCAGCCCCCGGCTGCGATTTGTCGCCGAACTGATCGCACGGCATCAACATCGCGCGGTATCCAGCCTGATGGAATCCTTATTAGCTGAAAAGGCGGCCAGCTATGGTCTGCCGGTGGTATCGACCGAAAAGGCACAGACCGACCATTACCTGTTCGGCCAGCGCCACACGGAAAAAATCAGCGCTCAGGAAGTCGGCGAACGACTCTGGTCTGCCGAGGACGCCGACCGCTTTGCAGGAATGGCGTTATTTTTACCGAGCCTACTCACCGCCGAGGAACAGGCCCTGTGGCAGGTGATCACCGACACCCCTTACTTTTGGAACCATTTTGAAATCCATATTGAAAACCGGGCGGGACAAGTCGTGGATAAAGAGTGGTGGCCGCTAGTGGATTACCGGGGTTTAAATCGGGAGCGGCTGCGTGAGCATTGGCCGTTGTGCCAGGCGATTTTAGACGGTGAAAAACCATTACAGCACTTAAAGGAATTAAGCCTGCCACCCGGCAAGCCGGTTGAAAAACCAGATTATTATCCCCCCATCAAAAAAGTAAGGAGTGACGATCATGACGATTAAATTTAATACGTTAACTCGCGCGGCTATTCGCGCTTTAGCCCCAAAACAAAGACTGCAAGAGCATGGCATTGAATTTGACCGGCTACCTAATGGCGATGGCCGTTTTTGGATTAATATCATGGTGGACGGCCAACGTATTCATCGGGTGGTGGGTAAAGAATCTGACGGCACCACCCGCCAGCAGGCCGAAGACCTGATCGCCAAATTGCGCACTGAGGCGCGAGAGGGTCGGCTCAATTTACCCAAAGGCCGTAAATTAGCTTTCAGCTTTAAAGAAGCCGCCGAAAAATATTTGGAAAAACAAATTTCAACTCAAGCGAAAAACCTGAAATCTAAACTTTATCAACTCAAATTACATTTAATTCCCTTTCTCGGAGAAAAACCACTGGATAAAATTGACGATACCCATGTCGAGGATTACAAAAACAAACGTCTGGAACAAGGGGTGTGCGAAGGGACAGTCAATCGAGAATTAGCCGTATTATCTCATCTCTTTACCAAAGCGATAGAATGGAAATGGCTGAATAACAAACCGGTCGCCATCAAAAAATTCAAAGAAGAACAGCACCGGATCACCTACCTCAATGTAGAACAAATCGACTGCTTACTCGCTGCGGCAAAACAAGATCAAAATCGATATATTTATCCCTTTATCGTGATTGGACTGGAAACGGCCATGAGACTCATGGAAATTTTATCTATCCGGTTAGAGCACATTGATTTAGTGCAACGGATGATTTTTATTCCCCGGGCTAAAGCGGGAAGCAGACAGCAACCCATGACTGCTCATCTGGTCGAAGTACTCACCCCTTATGTTCAAAATGCTAAGCCCAATCAACTCTGGCTTTTCCCGGCTGAAAAATCCGTCACAGGACATTGTGTGAATATCGACAAGCCGTTTCGACGAGTAGTAGCTGCAGCAGGCTTAAATCCCAAAGAAGTGGTTCGCCATACGCTACGTCATACGGCCATTACTCATTTAGTACAAGCCGGTATTGATCTACCCACCGTTAAACGTATTTCAGGGCATAAGACTTTACAAATGGTTGAACGTTACAGCCATCAAAATGGTTCACATATTCAAGCGGCCATGGACAAATTGGATCAACGCTATCGCCCCGGTAATGTGTAATGTCGCTAATACTTAATTGATTTTTGCTTCTGCAAACCGCGTGTGGTTTTTCAAAAAGCTTAATCCTATTTGATCAAAACAGTCTATGGCTGATCAAGCGATTTAACCTTTAAAACGCACCTGCTGTGGAAGCCATTCACCACTTTTGATTTTCTCAGCGGGATTCTTGATCTTAGTAATATAGGCGTCCGGTTGGCCGGCATTAAAGACCCTGAATAAACGATAGCGATCTCCGTGTTGCATCAGGGTTCGCCATTCACTACTGGAAATAAAAAATTCGGCTTTTTCAGCTTGTTGAGTGGCTTTAACTTCAACATAGCGAACCGCGCCGTTTTTAATGATTTTAAAGTCGGCGGAAGCGCCCGTCTCCCCTGCTTTATTATACCAAATCACTTGCAAATCTAAGGGTTCTTTCACGACGTCACGTAAACGATGTCCCTTGAGTTCAAAACCTTGCTCTGTTTCCTGGCAGGTACACAACGGATATTTGAGTCGATAATCCGCCATTAATTTTTGATAAACAAATTTTTCACCCCAGCGGCCTATTTCACTGGTATCCTGACCTTGAGTCAGATGAACCGTCATGGTAACAGCAGGATTCTCGAGTAAATCTGGTACCGTAGAAGAGGATCGTGAGGGTACTGTTCGTGGCGCTGGAGTACTCGTTTTCGATTTTAAGGAAGTTTGCTCAGTGAAAGAGGATTTATAGACAACCGATTTCATGTCAATCTCTTCAGGTTGAACTGACGGATTAAATAACCTGGTTTTAGCGAAAGACTGACTCAAAGAATCTATTTCCGGTGAAGAAGAATCCGTGATCGTGCTGGATGCCGATTCGCTGAGTGACGGAGTAGCATGAGTCATTGACAGGGTTGAACGGCCATCCTGGATAATTTTTTGAGTTGGCGCAGGAATGCGCTCTGCTATCCCGGATGAAGATCGATGGAAGGTAAAAGTTTTCTCTTCTACAGGTTGTTGGGAAACAACAGGCAGCGATGTCGTTCTCAACGTTAGGGAAAAATCTTTTGATTTCTGTGACGATTCAATCTGCAAAAAAGCCGTCGATTTCAGTTCTTTCGATTCCAGTTCCTCCATCGGTTGTGGTTTAGCAGCACTCAATTCCAGCAAACGCCGATACTCATCTTCGGAATAATCATCTTCTTTTAACCATTCTAGCAGCGGTTCACTGTCTGCAGGATACGCGATTAATGCGCTGGCTGCCTCCTGAGTTTTAGAAGAAAAATTTAAAAACTGAGCGACTAATTTAGCTATTTCAACCGCTTTCGATTTCCAATCCCCTTTGTAATATAAAGCACAGTCTCCAAGACAACAACGTTGAGACCGGGCTTCTTTTTCATCGCTGCTCCAACAAATCTTTAATTCAGCGACCGAATACACTCGTAATTTTTCCAATTGTAATAAAGATTGATTTAATATAACAGCAGGATCACTTTGCATTTCCCGAGCTTCGACCATGACTAATACCGCCAGTAAGGATCGAAAAGAAAGGCTTAGCGTGGAATCAAGTTGTTCTTGCTGGACGAAAACCAATGGTTTTTCAGCCGTAAATAACGGTATAGAAAATAGTTCTGCAATTTGTAATCTCTTTTCCCGGCTTAATTTGGGTATTTCCTTGAACCATCTCGATGAACGAGGCGCTTCCTGATTGGCAACATCAAAAACTTTCAGTTGTTTGACCAGCTGCAAGCTGCCATCTTGGGCCGGTAATTTGCCTGACCAGGTTTCCAGTTTTCTTTTAAACGAATAATGGTGTTCTGCGGTGATCAACATTTGAGTAAATAGTATCTGATAAATTTCAATATGGGGACTGGTTTGTTCGCCATAATAGGTGAGCAGTTTCAAGCAATCTTCTTCTGACAGCCGGGATCGTAGCCCTAAGAATCGAGCCATCCCTTCGGGTAGCTCTCGATCTAAAACCGGCAGTAGGGTTAGTTTCTTAAATTGAGAGGGATAAAATTGTGTGGAGGGATAAAATTGGCCATCATTGGCTTGCAAACAAGGGGTATTATTTAAGCGATATTGCAGGAAAGATTGAATACCCTGAGTTTTGCCGTAAACTGTCGCCACATAACGATAAGTGACCGTTTTACATTCTTCATACAGAGTGGGCCATTCATCAATCAATTGCTTCCAAAAAGCACTGACAAACTGGGGGCCTTGTGTTTGGAAATCTAAAATCGGTAGATTAATGAGCAGACTAATAGAATCATTCGCTTTAGCAAATTGGTTATGTTTTCGAAAAGACTCAAAATAATCCATGAATAGTTTATTTTTAGAAGCCAATGCTTCCTGGTAGGTGAATGGGCTATAGCGTTCTATCGACAGAGTTTCTCTCACCCCCATATTTTTAAAAAATGGCTTCAGTGCAGACTCTTTTAATTTTAAATTTAAATACAACGGTGATAGAAAGAGCGATAAATCTTTACTGTGGGTCATTATCGGGACTTGCGGTTTATAATCATCGTGAAAATAACTGCTCTGCACGGCAATCCAGTTTTTCTCCACGTTAAGCACATAGATTTTTCGTAAAAGAATGAATAACCGCTCCCGGCGATCCTTGGTAGTGATGGACTCCATTTGCTTAAACACAAAACTGAATAAATCTAAATGGGTTTCTACAGTTTGCCGGTCTGATTGTAAGCGAGGAAGAATTTCATGTTCGAGAATCTCATCTGACGTTAAAGGTTTTGCCCCTAATGTGGTGAGCCATTGAATTAATTCAGGCTCTCCTCGGGTAACCATGCGATCCAAACAATCGATATGCAAGTTCTCCGGCCACTCTGTTTTTTTATGATCTTCTGGATAGTAATAAGTTTTTTCAGGTCTGAGATAAGCCCCGCTTTGGCACAGTAAAAAAGGAATATTTTGAAGAATATAAAATTCGGGTCGCAATGAAAAATAATGATGAATGGGCGCTAAATGGGAGATAAACAGTAATAGCCGTTTATATTCGGATAAATCCGGGATTTTTTGGACGTAAACATCCAGCTTTTTCCAGAGATCATTGGCAGTAAATCTTTTACCAAAATGTTTTTGTTCGGACAGCCCGATTAACTCGTATCGTGCTAGCGATGCTCGTGGATACTCTTTATCTTTCAGTTCGGGAAACTCACGCCAAAAATTAATAACATCGACCAGACTGTCGTTGATTGTCAATAATCTATCGACATCACGATGTGAAGGAATACAAGGGATTTCCTGCAAACCTTGCTCAAACCCTGCCTGATAAGATTGTTTAAATAGTGGACTAGCTAAAATAGAATCCTTCCCTAATAATTTTAAGATATGATCACGATAATCTGCATCCATGGCCAGTTTTTTCAACCAATAAAAATTGGTGAGCGCACTTAACTCTAACAAATAGGCATTCCAGGTATTTTCCAATAATCCCGCACGATCCGGCGTTAACAGAAAATTGGCATTGACTAAATAGGGGAATCCCAAATTCACCGTAGTCGGTAAATAACAATATAGAAAATGAGAGGATTGACGCACGGGATATCCCTCTGCTGTGAGCGGGGCAGCCAACTGAATACTCACTTTATCAGCAGTCTTCAATTTAGGGGGACACTCAAAATCAGACATTTTTTTCATTTCTTCTTTTAAATCAGCGGGTATTTTCCAGAAAAAAATCGGGCTAACAATAAACGTTTTTTTGAGTTTTCCATCTTGATAAATCTGCCGCTGGTTATCTTTCACTTGCAGTGTCATGCTGAAATGCTTTTGTGAAGTGTACAGAGCGATTGAACGCACCCGGCGAAAAAACAGCATCCAATCGGCTGTCTTTTGCATAAAATCAAATTCATCCGCCACGGCCTGTGGGCGTTTTAGACTGAGTACGAATGCGGTGGAAAATTTATGATGATTAAGATAGGAGCAGACTGCGGGCTTGAAGTCAGTGAGTTCGGTCCAAATCGGAATAATCGGCCAAGGATAGGGTTTATCCTTGGATTCTTCTGCCCAATACGGTTTGTCAAAACGAAATTGGTAGCCGCCCGAAATGATACCGACACTATCGGCGACGCTGAAGAGCGCTTTAAATCCAATGCCTTTATATCCGGTTTTATGCGGATTTTCGATTTTATCGAGATAGCGTTGTTGAGCGTTATCGCAGATTTTTTCGACGTCTTCAGGCGTAAAGGGCTGTCCATTGTGGCGAAAAATCAGGTGATCTTCCAGTAAAATGAATTCAACAGCAACTGGTTGTTTAGATTCGCCGGCGTCGTCGGCGTTTTGCAATAATTCAAAAATGAATTTATGCGGCCCTTTAAACAAAGTTTCAATATCTTTATTCAAGGTATTGGCCAAGGTAACTGAATTCAAATCGTTACGCGCTCTTTGCTGAAAGAGTTTCTCGATATGGGGTTTGGGTTCTAATACAATCTTTTTCATGTGAATGAGGTCCAGACTGAAAACAGGTTAAATAAAAAACTCAGCGAATTATTTTTCGCCGAATGCCTGTGATTAATGGGGTGTTGATGGCCGCATTTTTTTCTGTGATTTCATAGTGTTCATTGAAAGTTTCATCCTCCTGGACTTCAAATTGATAAAAAGAAAGACGTTCCTCATCCACCATGGATTCTAAATAAGAAGGCGGACATAATTTTTTTAACAGCCAGTCACTTTTCCCTAAAAAAATAAAGTAAAAATCAGGTAATCGAGGATCGATGATCATTCGAAACTCGGCTTTCTCTGCCTGATCTCCCACTGGCCAAGAATCGACATAATGTTTTTTTCCAATCCATTGAATGATCGCTTTCTGATTTTTCCCCGTAAATTGCATCACGGAATCTTCTTTTTCAATATTCCTACCGATACATTGAAATTCCTGATGACTTAGTACTGAAAATTTACAAAAACCTTCGACTGTCTTTTTTAATAACCAATCTTGAGGAAAAACATGAAGCAAATACGGAGCGAGAGTACCCGGATTGATCACGAAGCGCCATATTTCATGCATCTTCAGGAGAACCTTCCTCAGAAGGAACCGAAGGCATTTCGTTCATGAGATCAATCATTTTATCGACCCTTAAATAATGTTCACCCATAAAATCAATCACCGCTTGCTGGTTATCACCCGTAAATTGAATCGCTAACGCTTCTTGTCGTGATCTAATTTTTAGAATTGACACCATAACCTCCTTTTTCGATGACATCGAATATGTTTAATATTTTTTCGGTGTCAATCTTATCATTTATCTTATCATTCAGCTAAAATCTACTACCTATATTTTTAAAATGTGATGATTCTCCGCTTTTTTGAATAAATAATAAAAATGACGGGGAACATTCGAATTTTAAAAGAAATTAGAACGAATTGACCTTAGTGACTACTTATGAAAAAATTCCTTTTTAAGAACATCCCTGCACTTTACATAGGAAACCTGCTTGATGATCAGAGCTTTATTAATTCACCATTCCCTCCCATTGCGAGAGTCCGTCCGTAGAACACTGGAAAGTAGTTCACACATCCAGGTTGTCAAAGACGTGGGCACAGGTCAAGAAGGTCTACAATCTATTCAAACGCAACTGCCGGATATCCTCATTTTGAGCGGACAGTTGCCAGACCTCACTCGAGCGAACATGATGGCTCTTTTGTTAAACCAACATCCTAAACTCCCCGTATTAATGATAGATTTAGATATACAAGAAGCCGCTTCACCTGATATCCTGAATCAAGGGGCGCTCGGCTATTGTTCTACTCAGGCTTCCGCTGAAGAATTGATCCATGCTGTTAAACGTGTGAGTCAAGGCCAGCGGTTTATCAGTCATGAGATTTTTCAGCATATCGAGCCTAACGGTCATTTTTTAACGGCCCTGGCATGGCTGAAACCGAGTAAAAAAAGATTCTCTAAAACTGCAGAAGAAATTCATACGCTTGAAGACGTCTTAAGCGATCTTCAATATAGCCTGACAGATTTTCCACTGGCGGCGCTCAAAGCCGCTGCCCGTTATCAACAACAAATCACACCCATTTTGCTCCATGCAGTCGATGAATTGTTACTCTATCCCCAAAAGATCAAAAAACGCCATCATTATGCACCCTTTTATGCCCTCTATCTGCTTGCCCAATTCAGAGAAAAAACACTATTTCCGAAATTGATGGCTATTCTCAAAACACGGAAAAAAGTAGGGCGTATCGATGGTCGCGATGTGTTGACTTATGACATCGAAAATATTTTGGCTTCTACATTTAATGGCCATATCGAGCTGATTTATTCACTGGTAGAAGACTCTCGAGTGGATCGTTGGGTACGTAGTCGCGGGGTGGAAACGTTAGTCGCCCTCTATACGGTGGGTGAAATATCCTATTCTACTATTATTGATTACTATCGATATTTGTTGAAGCAGTGGTTCGATCCTCATCATCGCTATCTATTATCCGCACTGGCGAATGATATCCACGATATCTATGCTCATGAATTGTTTGATGACGTCAAAAAAGCCTTTGCTGCAGGCTATATTGACTCTGAATTAATCTGCTCAGATGAGTTCGAGTCTCCCACTGAATCGGCAAAAGAGGCCGCAAGGATCTATCGATCACAGCACTATTATATTATCGAAGATGCCGGAACAGAAATATTGGGAAAATCATTCCACCCCATGGCGGAGAGAATCAGAGACAATATCATCATTGAATTATGGGAAAAAAGGAAATGTGAAGGGTCACCATTAGATTTTAGTAAAACTCAATTTACTGAACTGTATCAGCCGGGACGGCATTATGCCGTTATTAATAAGACAGATACTGAAGAATGATCATTTCAGTCAATAGTGGCAAAATAACTTGGTTTTTAAGGATAAAAATCGGAATACCGAATTCTACGAATATCAATTTGCGTACTATCCCCTTTATACTTTACCAATAAGTCAATCAGCACGTTTTCTCTGAATTTTTTAGCCATGGGATGACTGGAATATTGCAACATTTCTTCATAAGCATCTTGAATCAGATGATAATGTGCGTAGAGGGTTATTTCCCGGCTTCTTTTTTTCCCCTCAGTAAGTATATCTTCTAAATCATTTAATTTAATGATTTCAGTATCTATATACCCTGCCGCAAAAATTTGTCTGACCGTATCAAACAATTCCTGAGCATACAAGTTTACAACCGCACCCACTAAAGATGCCCACAAAGCAGGATGATTTTTTTCTAATCCTTCTGTCATCAAGTATTGAAAATAATCCACCACTTTCCTGTATGATATTTTACCCACTGTGTATAACGCTAATAAGGTATTTATGCCAACACTACGTATTCGTTTGTCTATTTGCCTATTTTCTATCAGACTATAAATACTCATCAGATCTCTCTTTCCACTAAACGTCGACGCCAAAATATTTTTTAGAGTATACGAAAAAATTTCTTCCCAACCAAGTATTTTATTAATTATTTCCGTTGGCAGATGGAAAAGTGTCATCATTTTAGGAAATAACGCTTTCTCACGAAATTGCGCTAAAAGATAAATCGCATACCAGTGAGCGCAATAACCAGTTTTGACTTTCCTAGGATTGTTAAGCACTTCATCAACATAACCCAATAAAATAGGGGTGATCTCTGTTTGGTAGCCTGATGCCGCGCGCAAGGCTGCTTTAGGGAAACCAGATAATACATATTGTAAGTCCGTTAAGGTATCCTCTAGCGTTTGAATTTCATCTGCTTTTTTAGGTGGCCGCTTATTTTTTTTAAGCGACTTCTTATTTTTCAATGGCGCTACAGGCTTCGTTTTCATCAATTCATTAGAGAAGGCATTAAAAAATAAAGCCAACATAGCTTCTATACTCGCTTCCATAATTAGCCTACTCCTCCATTGAATGGAGATGATTTTTTTCCCTTTGGGAACTGAGCAACACATAATGTGTACGGTATACGGTTTCGATAACAGGTTGACCTGTTTTACTAAAACGGAGCGGATGGCTGCCACGTTTGTACACCGCGACACTGGCTTTTAATTTCGAGTGAATCGCCCATGATCGAAACTCATTCATCGCCCGGGATATTTTACTCAAATTGGCAGTGATCACCCGCTCCAGATAAGGGATTCTTCCCCTCTTCCAATCCAGCAATTTATCCGGTGTGAGCCAACCGATCTTCAGAAATAAATCAATAACACTGACATAACCTTGTTGAGACACAATCTCTCCCGCCACACCAGCGACACGCAGTGGCATATTTTTTTTCTTCTTTTTCCTTTTTATTTTTTGTGAACCGTCATTTTTTATGGGATTCATTTTTTTATCCTCTGGCTCCAGTCACACGAATAAACCTAAAAGAAGGAACATGCTACATTACCATTTTTTATTTTATCTGTTTTAGTTTTTTTCTGTTTTTCGTTTGTTCTTTCATCATCTCATCTAATAATTTTTGTTGCTGTTTATCAGCAAACTTTCTCGCTTTTTCATAAGTCTTGTTGATATGCGACGAATGACTATCCGAGTGAATTAGGGGAAGAACCATTTTCACATAGTCTTCCGGTTCTAAAATAGCCGCTGCCGATTTAATGTAAACACGAATACATGGTTCCTCTTCGATTGGTAACATCCACATACCTAATTCTTCAGCAAACACGATCTCATCTGATCCCAGCTTATCCGACAATTCAAATAAAAGAGCAAAACATTTCACAGCATGTCTGTGGTCACCTTGCACAGACAATTGTGAACTTTCCATTAATAATTCAGCCAGTTCTTCAAACCATCTATCTGTTTCCTCGGGGATATCTCTAAAGTTTTTTGAATTCTTATTAAAAGGCGCATAATAAACACCTTTCAATGAATCACTGAAAAATTGTTGCGCCTTCTTTAAAACACTACTGCCATCGCTGGGTGTTTCTTTTAAACCTTTACTTTCTATTGAACCAAAAACATCTCTGATATCCTGCGTTTTCATGCAATCAAGACAATTTCCTAATAATCGAATTAATTCGGCTGGTTCTTGACGTTTAAGGTAATTCAATAATTTATTCTTGTCCATTAGAAAAATTTCTCCAACGTATCATTCTCGACATTCACGTTATAATTTCAGAGCGTATTTGATTTTGAACTGGAGTATAAATATCCACAGCGACATCGGGTGTTTCAATAGTCACTATGAGGCTATACCTGGCTCGCTTGGTGGTGTGACCCTCCGTATATTTTTCCCTCCACCATCCCACCACAGGAAAGACGGCAATTTCATGACGTTGAGCTAAATCCGCCGCCGTTCCTTCCCAAATATCGGAATGCAGACTACCCTTAGATCGAATTTGCTTGCCAAAAAACCATTCCGCACTGTCACTGGATGAGGTGACACTTTTTCTTCCCTGCTCTTCATCCCATCTTTCCTTATTCAATCGAGTCACAAATTCCACTGAAGACTCTTCAGCCGTTTTGACATCAAAGCGCAGACCGTGCGATTGATATTGAAACTTATATTGCCATCCTCTTCTCGCAGGATTAGGCTCTATAAAATAAGATAAAGTGACTCGCATTTTGACGGGTGTTTCACCCAACGATTGTAATATTTCCACCGGCCAAAGCAGAGTATGGATATTCATTTCATGCATATCTTTTCGATCAAAAGGACGTAATTCATCTTGAGCAATCAGTGTTAACAGGTTATTGGCGCTCCATAACGCTCTTTCTAAATTTGGAACGCCATGCCCACACATTCTCAAAATATTTTCACGTTGAGTTTTATTATTACAGGGATAAGCTGTGCGCATGCGATCAGTCCATGAAGCTGAATGCACGATCAAACCCCTAATGGTTTCTGGCCAAAAATGAGGATATTGTTGAGCAATAGTCGCTGCCATGTGACAAACTTGCGCGGTGGCGGCGCTGGTATCTGCTGTCCAGGTAAACATTTTGGTAATCGGATAATGACTTGTGGTTAACAAAGCTAAACTATCCGGATAATCAATTCGAGTTTTATCGGGATCATAGGCTGCGTTGCCTCCTTCAAATACGATATCTGGTTTTATCGGCCATTTTCCTCTTTGCCAGGTCATCGACGTGGTTGTCCCTGGCGCAATGTCTCCCACTGCCGCTAAAGGCGTCCATCGGTTAAAATCAGGTTCTGTGATAGTATTTTTTTCTGTATAAGCACCCACGGTCAATGCATTCCAGGATTGCCCTGGATCATGGATCCCGTCGGTAAAATTAGTATGTGGGTAATTGAGTCGACTATCTTGATTTGAATTAGAATTACCCGCAGAAATTACGAACAAATGTCTTTTCTCCCGTACAGAAACACCCATACAAATATTGTCAATCACAGCCGACCAGGAAGACGGTTGCCCTCTATCTCGATTATCGGTCGCTGTCACCGCCATACAAATAATTCGCTCACGTTCTTTATTCAAATCAGTCGCGAGTTTGACGGCTTCTTCAGTAATACTGCCATATAAATCGGGATGATTATCATTTGAAGGCGGTAATATTTTAACGGATTCTAATTCACAAGGGATATTGATACGATCCGTGCTCTCCAACACCTGATTCAAATCTCCGTACAATATCAAACCGGCCATTTCAGTACCATGTCCGTGTGCATCATGAATTCCCCAGGAAGGGTCACAGGATAAAAGTTTGTTTGCAGGTAAAAAGGGATCAATAAGCGGGTGTTTTTTGGTAACACCCCGATCTAATATGCACACGATAGGGTTATTAGGTAATGGAGGATTCAATAATCCGGTCAAAACTCTGATCCATTCATTTTGCTCTACATTGGACATGCGCAAAAATTCTGATGTGGTTTCTTTGGCGCGTCGAAGTTCTGCGATCAAATCCAAAAAATCGATAGCCTCTGATAATTGCTGAGCTGAAGAGTAAGCCAGTAATACATGACGATCTGGAAATCGATGAGAACGATGACTTAATGAAATTTCATATTGCTTTGCAAAATTTCTAAATTTCGCTATCGCGTTGGGTACAAGCCTTAGCCAAACTTCCCACCATATTAATTCATCTTCTTTAGGAAAAGCTTCATCAGAATCAGTCCACAGCGATTTAACGATGGCCAGACGAATATCTTCTATACCACTGACCAAATCATTATTTTTGGGTTTTCCTTTTCGAGTGAATTCATCTCGATACTGTTCAATCTTTCGGATAAAAGTAGAAATTCGATCATCAGGAATATAAATTGTCGCTACTTTTTTAACTTCCCCCCCAGCTTCCTCAACCACTTCTTTAACGGACAATAATTCAATTCCCTTAGACTTCATATCCAGGCTTTCGATTTTTAAATCAAATCCTGTTTTGCCTTCAATTTCTAAATAAATACCTTCAGGTGCAGCCATGCCAATGGTGGCCGACTGTTTACGCTGTTCTAAATTTTGCTGGATGGTATGAATTTGAGATAATAAATTGTTGGCGTGTTCTTCTCGGATTCTTTCAGGCCAACGCCGCGGTTTGGGAAATTGAGAAGTAGAAGTATAACTTTCAGCTTTAGCTGAACCCGTTAATAGAATATGAGAGAGACGATGATCTAACATGAAAAAAACCTTTAAGTCCTTTTTTTAATTATTTCTTGGCAGAAATCCGCTCCTGTATACTTTGAACCACCATGTCAGTAGTAAGGTGCTGATCTTTTTCATTTAACACCAATGTCTTTAATGCATCGTCCGAAGCTTTGCATATTTCTGCAAAACTCAGCCCTTGACCGGCCTGCGCCAACGCATCGAAATCAATAGATTTGTGAGGAACGATGGCCAAACGATTTTTAAAAGTTTGAATACTCAGTGAGAAATCGGGAATTTGATATTCAATGACATCATCAAATCGACGAAAGAGTGCTTTATCCAAAAGGTCGAGATTATTTGTCGCTGCTAAAATTAAACTTTCCGAATTACTTTGCTCTAAAAACTGGAGGAATGAATTTAAAATTCGACGAATTTCCCCCACATCATTTTGAGAGGCCCTATTCGCACCAATGGCATCAATTTCATCAAAAAAATAAACCCCTCGAATTCGATCAATGCTATCAAAAATTAATCTTAACTTCGCAGCGGTTTCGCCCATATATTTCGTAATCAATCCATCCAATAAAATAGTATAGAGTGGTAAATGTAATTCACCGGCTAGTGCAGAAGCCGTGAACGTTTTCCCCGTACCGGGCGCTCCAAACAATAAAATTTTTCTTCTGGGATTCAAGCCATGTTGTAATAGTAAAGATCTTTGCCTCTGCTCTAACACCACCCGATTTAAACGAAACAGGGTATTTTCTGGAAGAATCAAAGAAGAAAGCTGCTCTTTAGGATAGGCGACGGAAAGAAGACCCGCCAGTTCACCACGAGGTTGATTAATATTAATCACTGCGCCTGACTTGGTCAGGGAATAGCCTTTTTCCTTAGCTTCATCGACCAAATGCCGAAGTTCATTAGCAAGGTGAGTATGACCCTGGCGAGCGGCATGAGCCGCTACTTGAATGGCAATGGAATAGAAACGGCTATCATCCCCTTCAGAATGACTTTTAATCAATGCCTTAACTTGGTCAGCCGTAGCCATCTCAATTTTCCCCAAAATAGAACTAAGGGAATTTTACCATTAAGTGAGAAGCCTCTTCAAATCAGCTTGCAAATATGGGGGTAATTAAAACTGCGGTCAGATCACTTTTCTCCAATAATCAGCTCATCGAGCACAGGCATATATTATGCCATCTGCTATGATGCGCCGCCCAGAAGTACAGGCAATGATTATCTCAACAGCAACATTACTGCACGGCACAGGTAACGGTTGGTGCTTTATATTCCTGGGTTGATAGTGGTCTCGATGAAGGATAAAACAGCGCTGATCGAGCCGCAGCCAGAGAGGGAAAATAGGCAAGCCCTGCGGTTTGTAATAGTACGGCGATTTTATCGAGAATCGCAGCTTCTCCGGTGATGGTCAGCGACCAGTCTTTCCAATTGGGTTTGACTTGATATTGTTTATCGGTAATTCCTAATGCGGTAATTTCGGTTTGTAATAATTTGATCGCGCTAATCAATTCTCTTTTCATGAATTCTCTTTTAATCTCTTCGATATTGGCTAACGCCGAATTGGCGGCGGTAAACTGTATCACTAAACTCTTAGCCTCTGGACGTTTGCTGAGAAAAGTATAATTTTTCTCCTTACATAATTCCTGTAGTTTTTTCTGAAAAGCAGTTGCCGGTAACTTCACCGTGGAAGATGAGCTGGACATAGTCGAAGAGGAAGAATTGGAAGCAGAAGCAGATTTTGAATGCGAACCTTGCTGGCTACTGAGGCCGATTTTCTTCTCTTTCTCTTCTATTTCCACAATACGCATCCCATCGATTTTACCACCACGCTGTTGCAATAAACGGCTAGTCAGCTTGTTCATTTGACAACCAGTAAAATCAGCGTCCGTCATATCTAGAGGCAATCGATCATTACGAATGACTCCCAGCAGATAAAATTGTAACGACAGCTTATTCACTTGCCAAAAGCTCAATAAACCCAAACCACCGCCAATCGCTAGTCGGTAGCTGTCTGTGTTGATGGTTCGTTGAAACGCAATAGCCTCAATAGAATACACCCAATGTAAAATAGCAACAGTCTTCTGAGTAACAATATCCCACAGCCGGCAACTATTATCCCGACTCCCGGATGCCAACAGACGGCTATCCGGGCTAAACGCCACACTGGTGACATAATTCGTATGCCCAATCAGCGGCTGGCCTACGGGCTTCTGGCTTTTTACATCCCACAGCCGACAACTCTGATCGTCACTCCCCGACGCCAGTAAGCGGCCATCCGGGCTGAATGCCACACTTCTCACAAAATACGTATGCCCAATAAATGGTTGGCCCACCGGCATTTGGCTTTTCACCTCCCACAGTCGGCAACTATTATCGCCACTCCCCGACGCCAGGTAACAGCCATCTGGGCTAAATGCCACACTCTCCACAAAATACGTATGCCCAATAAATGGTTGACCCACCGGCATTTGGGTTTCCACATCCCACAGCCGACAACTATTATCGTCACTCCCCGACGCCAGCAGACGGCTGTCCGGGCTAAACGCCACACTAGTCACCTTACTCGTATGCCCGAGCGGTTGGCCTACAGGCTTTTGGCTTCCCACATCCCACAGCCGGCAACTCTTATCCCAACTCCCCGCCGAAGCCAGAAAACGGCCGTCCGAGCTGAATGCCACACTAGTTACATGACTCGTATGCTCAATCATCGGTTGGCCTACCGGCCTTTGGCTTTCCACCTCCCACAGCCAGCAACTCATATCCCAACTCCCGGATGCCAGCAAACGGCCATCCGGGCTGAATGCAACACTAGTCACTTCATCCGTATGTCTCGTCAACGATTGGCTCACGAGCTTTTGGCTTTCCACTTCCCACAGCCGGCAACTCTTATCCAAACTCCCGGATGCCAGCAAACGGTCATCCGGGCTGAACGACACATATTCTACATAATCCGTATGCCCGGTCAGCGGTTGACCCACCGGTTTTTGGCTGACCACCTCCCACAATCGGCAACTCTTATCCCAACTCCCGGATGCCAGCAAACGGCCATCCGGGCTGAATGCCACACTGCTGACATAATGCGTATGCCCGATCAGCGGTTGACCCACCGGCTTCTGGCTTTTCACCTCCCAAAGCCGACAACTCTTATCATAACTCCCTGAAGCCAGAAAACGACCGTCCGGGCTGAATGCCACACTAGTTACATAATCACAATGCCCGATCAGCGGTTGACCTACGGGCTTTTGGCTTTCCACCTCCCACAGTCGGCAACTATCATCCCAACTCCCGGATGCCAGCAAACGGCCATCCGGGCTGAATGCCACACTATACACATAACTCGTATGCCCAATCAGCGGTTGGCCTACCGGCCTTTGGCTTTCCATCTCCCACAGTCGGCAACTGCCATCGCTACTTCCCGATGCCAGTAGCTTCCCATCTGGACTGAATGCCACAGTATGCACTTCATCCGTATGTCCTGTCAGCGGCTGGCCCACGGGCTTTTGGCTTTTCACCTCCCACAGTCGGCAACTCTTATCGTTACTTCCCGACACCAGCAATTTCCCGTCTGGACTGAATGCGATACTACTCACACACCCCGTATGGCCCTTAAACTGACCTAACGAGTCGCCACTGTCGTAATTCACTAACAACACATCGTTATCCTGTCCAATAACTAGCCACGGCTGGGAAGGATGAAAGGCCATACTCCTAGCCCTACTGTTCAGCTTTATCCACGGCCGCTCACCAGTGCCCACACCAGTTAAATTCGCGTCGGCTAATTTCACTTCTCGCCACAAGGCATGGTGGATATTTGCACCCACTAAATTGGCGCGACGGAGATCACTACCCCATAACACGCTGTAACTCAGATCCGCTCCCGGCAGTTGCACACTGGCCCAAGAACGGTGGATCAAGCTGACATTGCCATAATTTAAAATCGTCGCCGCATTGCTGCTGGCCCGACCCAACTGGGGTTCCGTGCGAGAGCGCTCCACCAAAGCATTCAAAGCAGAGATCAATATCTCTCTCCGGTTTTTACTTTTTGGAGTATGATATTTACCCATTAAATCGTATAGAAAATCCAGCACCGCTGGTTCAGTTTGAATCAGGCGTTGTTTGAAAAATTCGATCACCGTAGTTTGCAAGGACTTATCCTCACCCACCAAAGCTACTACGCCAGCGGTCACCAGATATTCGTAAAGCGATTTATGGACAAATTGATAAGCCTCACCACTTCGGATCAGCGGCAGCACATCAGCAAGTTGATTCGCGCGAGCCTCCGCCTGACGCATAAAATCGGTTTGTTTCACCATCGGCTGGGATTCCACGCCAAAATGAGACTTTTTGGGCGTACTCAGTAATTTGTACTCTCTCTGCGCTTCTTCTCCCAGAATCTTCAACACGTTTTCCCACACAGCGTCGCTTTGTGTATCAGACCCCTCTACAAATTGCACTTTCAATCGATTCTGCGCATACAGGCTCATCGCCAGATAAATCGACATCCGGCGAAAATCCTCCACCAGGATCACATCGCTGTCTCGACCCAGGTGCTCTTTTTTACTCGTGGACGATAAGCGCCGTACTTCTCGCTCTATCCACTGATCAAAGAATGCCTGGTATAAAGCAAAACATGATAAATCACTGATGTCTTCCTTTTGATCCTGTTGTAATCGCGGCAGAGATTCTAAAAACAGTTGCAACACAAAGGGATTACTGACCAGTTGACGGATACTCTCCGAAGTTTGTAATGCACTCAAATATACTTCAGGTTTGAGTAAACCACCGCCGGTATCGCCCGCCGAACGTATCTGCACATAACGACCGATTTGCTCCTGGGTGAACGGCAGTAATTCATAACGCTGATAGCGTTGATAACTGCCCACGCCAAAAATCATTCGCTCTTCATTGTCATTAGCTAAAAAGCGCCGGCGGCAGGTGACGATGACTTTGAGTTGTCCGGCGTTCCAACCTTCTCCGCCGATGCGCTTAAACAATTCACTGTACTCACGGCGATTCCGATCCTCTGTTTGGATCAGCTCATCATAACCGTCCAGCATTAACAACACCTTGGGTTCAGCGGTTTGACCTCGGGTAGTTTGCTTGAGCTTGACCACGGCTTTCTCATCCAAACCGTATTTTTTTCGCAATTGCCGGTCGATCAGTCCCGCTAATTCACTCAACTTGAAAGCATTGAGTTCGATGACGATCGGCAGCCAACACCGGCTGATTTCATCGCCACGCATGTTCGGCTTAAACAGTTCCAGCCGCCGCCGAGCGGCCTGCCACATCGACAAGCTTTTGCCTGCGCCCGGCTCACCCAACAATAGCAGCACACTTTCTTCTGCCGTTAAAAATTGATCGATGACTGCGATAGCGTCAAAGCGTTCTGGTAAGGCGACCTCAGCGGCTTTATCTTCTTGGGTTTTTATCGGGTATTTTTCTTCTTTCGTCTTTGCTGACCCAGTGGTTTTAGTTTCTTCCCTTGGCGACTTGTTCAACGCCATCATCAGCTCATCTAATGTTATTTTTTCCGGTAGTTTTTTAATGACTGTAGGGGGCAGATAAAACTCTAAACTTTTCACGCGGTGACTCACTTGCACCGCCGTCTGTTCCGCGAGAATTTTCCGACCCACATCACCCGCTTGGGTTAAGGTCGTGATCACTTGACTCTTCAAAGTTTTCAGATCGGTTAAATGCCGTTCAAATTGGTCTACCCGAAGATATAAAACGCCCACGTCGTCACGAACGTTCTTGATATCTTGCTGCAGGCCTTCTGTGCGTTGCCGTAATTCTTTCAATTCCGCTGTGCAGGATTCAACAAAATCGCGGTTGACTGCTGCGGTTAATTCGGTACGCAGTTGCCCGATTTGATCGTTCAGGCGCTTCATTTCATCGTTCGTTTTCGGTTTTTGCTCTTCTAATACTCGAAGCCTTTGCAGGGTAGTCGCCAGTTGTTTTTCCAAGGCGCTGATCCGTTGATCCGATTGTTGCATCCGTCGCTCAAATTCGGTCTGCACCGCTTTCACATGTTGCGCTTGTTTTTTTAATAAATCCTCCCGTTTCACCTCACTCAAATCAGTTTTATACCAATTCGCGCCCTCACTTTGGATCGCCGTCAGGTTCGCCCCGCTGAAATTGGCCAGCGATAAATCAGCTTGGGTTAATTGCGCTTTGGGAAATTTTGCTTGACGAAAGTCAGCAAAGCCTAATGCGGCCTGGGTCAAGTCGACCGGATAGTCCTCGGTACACTGCACATTTTGGGCGGTGACACCGACCAGATAGCTCCGAGTAAAATTCACCCCCGATACACTGCCGGTGATTTTCGCACCACTAAAATCCACACCACTGAAATTGCTGAACGACCAGTCTTTAATCGCGGTGAGATCGTCATGGCAGACCGCCTGCAATTCTTGTGGATGACCATTTTTTCGCAAAAAATCATGAAAACTAAAATTCGTAGTTTTTTTCGCTTGACGTGCGGCTTTCACTTCCGGACTATTCAAATAAGATTGAATATCTTTCTGAGTCACCGCACGATAATAACGCCGGTCACGCGGCGGAGCCACACAAACCCGGGAATCTGGTTTAAGATCATGGATCGACAACGGCTTGGGACTGGCTAAGTAAGCATAACCATATTTAGGTTGCTCAGGTTTGGTTTTCTTGCGCCAGGTTGTTTTGGGATGTGCGTATACTTGTTTGGCATCGTACCAGGCACTGCGGGCTAACACGCCTTCAGCAGTGAATTTATTCTGATGAGTCAGCTTTTCCTTCCAACCATATTGCTTTTTAAGTGACTCTTTTAACGATAAATTGATTTCGGACATATTCTTGATGATTGATGGCTCTATTTTATCGCTCAGGTGTTCACGCCAACTTTTCTCGACCTTGCCTAAGATCACGCCATTTAGCAGCCGTCCCCGTTGAGCTAATAAATCACTGCCTAAAGTGGGATCCTGTAACGGCTGGCTTTGCAGATACTCAAAAATACGCCGGGCGGCCACGCGTGCCAGGGGAACCTGGCTTTCGGAGGGATCATCCAGAAAGTCGGTCAAGATGTGTTCATAACGCTCGGCCAAGCCCCGGCCCAAGAGTTCGACTAACACCCGGATCGCGACCAAATCCATCGGGCCTTCTTGCTGCACCAGCCCCTTGACTTCTGGTTTTCCGGTGAGAGTGTTATACGCACCTTGAACTTGATCCATCTTTTTTAGAAAATCTTGGGTCGATTTGCCGGCCTGTTGCGCCAGTTTTACCGCTTTGCCGCCATATTCAATGCACTTGCTGATTAGCTCCTTGGATAATAAAAATCCTAACGGCAAGCCTGGGATAGGGGCGAGAGACAGGAGCGCTTGAGTGACGTTAGAAAACGTTTCCCAAGGATCAGCTTCTTTGCGCTTGGGAATATCACCGCGAGCGAGTTTTTGCAGATACCACAATTCTTCCATGAATTCATGGGCGAAATAATCGACAAAGGCTTGATGCTTAGACATCAGGTTTCCTCCTTGAGCTTCAATATTTGGCTAAATGATTCTTTCACTTACCAACGCCACTTGTCTATTAAAATCTATTTTTTACTATAGAGTTCTATTAACTTCTTGGCACAATTACACTAGAATTACACTTTTCATTATCGGGTACTTTTTGAAAAGTAATCTAAGTATTTGATTTAATTGAAGCTGGCGATCTGAATCGAACAGACGACCGGCTGATTACAAATCAGCTGCTCTACCAACTGAGCTACGCCAGCGTTAGTGGTATATTTTAGACAGGAAATAGTTACGAATCAATCCCTAATTTATCGACAAGTTCGACTATCACTTCCTGCATAGTCTCTTCGTCGTGTACTCGATAAGTGGCCAGCGCTGCCGAAGGCTCAATAAAACGTGAATGCATGGGCCTAACGTGATTATTGAACTGGTAAAGAATCCCTTCCATAGTCCGCCCACGCTCGGTCAGGTCCCTTTTTATACGACGCTCTAAACGGATGGATTCGGGCGCCTCCAAAAAAATGCTCTCCGTTAGTAATTCTACGATCAGCGGCTGTGTTAAAATTAATGCTCCCTCCACCAAAACAATATCCGTGGGAAACATTTGCACATGTTCGGAAAGACGCCTATGCGTCAGAAAATCATAAACAGGCACAGCCACAGGATCGCCACGTTGTAATTGTAACAAATGTTGACGCAACAACCCAAAATCTATACTCGCCGGGTCGTCAAAGTTAACAATGCCTCCGTCATGATCAAACCGAACGCGCTGGTCGTAATAATAAGAGTCCTGACTCAAAATACTGCAATATTCCAGTCCCAACGCATCACGCAAACGTTGCGCAAATGTCGATTTTCCCGCGCAACTACCACCCGTCACGCCAATTAAAAATACCGATTCAGGTTTGCTGTCAGATCGCATTGACCTCTCTCACCCAGCCATATAAACGGCTACTTATATCACCCATCCCAGGGATCAAATAACCCTGCCGATCCACGATTCTCCTCAATTCCAAGAGTATATATCGTAACTTCGGGATAAAAATGCTCAATCCGCTCCAGCGCAATGCGTGACACCAACAAACACAATATCGAAATTTTGCCAACTCCAAATTGCTGAAACCTCTCCACCGCAGCCAACACGGTATCTCCCGTGGCTACCAAAGGATCAATCAGGAAAACTTCTTTATCCTCGACATGATTTTTGTCCGGCAAACGAAAATAATATTCCACCGTATTTTGGGTTAATTTATCGCGATATATGCCAATATGACCAACTTTAGCTTCCGATAAAATTGCCAACACACCATCCAGCATGCTGTTACCGGCTCGTAAAATCGAAACCACTAACGGTGTTTCCACAATTTGACGGACCATACTTGTTCCCACAGGGGTCGCCACTTCGACGTTTTGTAAAGACAAATTTCGCGTCGCTTCATAGGTTATCAATGTTGAAATTTCGCTTATAATCAGCCTAATTTCCGCAGAAGACGTTTGTTTATCGCGTAAAATACCCAATTTATGCTGTAACGCGGGATGATCTAATACCTGTAATGAATTTTCACTCATTTTGCCTCTCTACAGTGCTTCGTCCGCCTAAAAAACCGTTCCACCACTATTATAACGCAATGGCGGTTCTCCAGCCGGACTTCTCAAGTAAGCCAACTGACGGCCCGCCTGCCAGGTTCCACCCTGCAGGATATTAACCAGGGGCAATGCCCGGGCATCTGCATTCAGTTTGGCCCTGATTAAGGGCGCCAGCCTTTCAAGCAACGCTATCGTCAGCGCTCTCCATTCCACAATTAGTGTATCAGACGGGACAAAGGCCTTTTCCATCAACTTACGGTCTTTTAAAACGATAACTTCTCCGTCAATAAATAACCCACCATTACGATATTCGGCTAATCCTGGCAAGTCTTCCAGTCCCGAAACTTCAAGTCCCGCATTTTGCAACGGCTCAACCAATGATAAGGCTAACCATAACGATAGTTTGTGAAACGGCGCCCATCCCAGCTGCGGGTATTCCCATACATCCCCAAGGGCGTAGCCATCGACCATTCGTCCAGGCCAAACAGAATTAAGGTGCAATAATAACACATTGACTAAATCCGTTGCAGGCACAACAGCTCCAAATTCTTTAGCCAAATAATGATATAAACCCCCCCGGGCGTTTTTCCGGAAACGCTACCTGATCTTTTGCGAGTAAGTCGCCTAAACGCTGCAATATACACAATCGGCCCGCTAACCCGGTTAAGGGACGTTCATCGCTCACCTGTAAATCCGCTGCCAGGTTTTCAGGGGTTAAACGCTGCAAGGCCTCGGCGTCTACCCGCCATAAATCGTGCGGGTCCGCGGAAAATCTTCCCGCTCTGAACATTTCCAGACTGGCCTGCGCCAATCCCTCGGAACGGGACCATCTGCGGCCTTTGTCATCAAGATAAAACCAGTCAGAGCCTGCTCCGGCATCCAGTAGAACGGATACCATCGCTAAATCAATTTGCGCTTTAACTCGATCAGCGGCGGCAACTCTTGCAAAAAACCGGCGCGATCCCGATTGTTAATTTCAAAATGACGCCAGCGGGAATGTAACGGAATTTTTCCCGATGGATATTGGCTGCGGATAATACGGGTAGTGAATTCAGCAATATCATTTAATTTATCTAAACGTAAACTAAAATGAGTCTTATCTTCGAAAGCAAGCTGCAAAATTTGTTCGGCACGCTCGCGAATCGCCATGACGGAAAGTAAGTAATGATATTCATTTAAACTTATCATGTATACAGCAATTCCCGCTGGGTACAGCGGCAATTGCTTTCCTATTTATATCCTGCGCTCGGCGGAGCCGATGCTCGGAATGAAGGGGGAGAGCTACGCGCTGCTCCCCCTTGCGAACCCCCATCGCGCAAGGAGAGTTCCCTTCAGCGGGAACTCCTGTTCATGTATAACTCTCCACGTGGAGAATTTGTTACGTGGTTCCCGAAAAATATCCTGAGGATTTTTTGGCTTGGATTTCTACCTGCGCCTCAGCAGGAATTAAATGCTCGGGAATGGTAACCCTCTCCTTGACAGCAATACCACTCTCACAAATCGCCCGATATTTCATATCACTCATTGAAATTAAATGATCTATTTTAGTGATTCCAAACCAATGCAATACATCGGGCATCAATTCCTGAAATCGGGCATCCGCGACACCCGCCACACATTCGGTTCGATAAAAATAACGGTTAGCCGTATCGCCCCCTTCCTGCTTTTTCCGTGCATTGTAGACCAAAAACTTGGTCACTTCGCCTAACGCCCGGCCTTCTTTGCGAAAATAAACAATCAAACCCACGCCACCGTTTTGCGCCGTACGAATGGTTGCTTCGAAAGCATGGATTAAATAAGGCCGGCACGTGCAAATATCCGAGCCAAATACATCAGATCCGTTGCATTCGTCGTGGATACGACAGGTTAATTCAATAGCAGGTTTGGCCAGATTGAGCGGATCACCCAAAATATATGCCGTAGTACCGCCAATCGGCGGCAGTAAAACTTTTAAATCAGGACGGGTGACCAGTTCAGGAAACATGCCGCCTGTTTCCTCAAATATCATTTTGCGTAAAATAGATTCGGTTGTGTTTAAACGTTTCGCTATTCCGGGCAAATACCAAACCGGTTCAATCGCCACTTTGGTCACGACACTTCATGGGAAGGCAATATAATCCGCCCGTCTATCGCCAGACGTTTTTGCTCAATGGCCTGCGAAACCTCTGGAATAGCCAAGTGTCCCTGCGTCATGGCGATGGTCGGGTAGATATCATAACCTTGCGCAATTTCTTCGCTAAAACATTCAGTGACGATCAGCGCCCCACGGATCTAAGGAAACAATTTTTTCCGGCTCAGACCAGGCGGGATAAGGGCCGATTTTAGTGAAAAACTGTGTGTGGTCAAATCAGCCCGGTGCGCAACCGGATATTTTCCAGAAGCAATTGACAAGGCTCGATATACTGAATAGCTCCCGCTGTGCGCGCCAATCACATTACGAGCGGCTTTATCGGTAAATGTTGCAATAATCGGCCCGCGACGATGTGGATTCTCACTTCCCCAGTGAATAGGAAATTCAGTTTCGGCATCTGGCCCGGATGGGAAGTTAAAATAATGTGCGGATTCCTTTTGAATTTTTCCACAATTAAACTCCATATCAAATTTTCCCTCTCCCATCAAAGGAGAGGGGAAAATGTTACGTTACGCCTCGACGTGAACCAGTAATTGATTCAGACGTTTGACAAAATCCGCGGGGTTCTGCAGTTGCTCGCCTTCCGCCAACAGCGCCTGACTCAGCAAAATATCCGCCCAATCGGCTATTTTTTGCGAATCCTGAATGTGTTGTAACTTGAGTAATAAGCCGATGATCAGGATTTAATTCCAGAATTGGTTTACTTTCCGGTATCTTCTGACCCGCGGCTTTTAATAGCCGCTGCATGTGGCCTGTCAATTCATTTTCATCAAATACCACACAGGCGGGCGAATCCACTAAACGGTGAGTTAACCGCACATCTTTAACCCGATCGCCCAAGGCCGTTTTAATTTGCTGCACCACATCCGCGAACGTCGCGGCCTTCTCCTGCTGCTGCTGCTCTTCGACCTTATCTTCGGTTTTATCCATGTCCAATTTACCTTTGGAAACAGATTGAAATTTTTTGCCCTCAAATTCAGTCAAATGGGCCATCAACCATTCGTCAACACGGTCCGATAATAATAATACTTCAATGCCTTTTTTGCGAAAAACTTCCAATAACGGACTGTTTTTGGCGCTTAAATAAGAATCCGCAGTCAGATAATAAATTTTATCCTGACCTTCCTGCATACGTGAAACGTAGTCTGTTAAGGACACATTTTGCACGTCATCCGCCTGATGGGTGGAAGCAAAACGTCAATAATTTTGCAATTCGATCTTTATTGGCAAAATCTTCCGCAGGACCTTCTTTAAGAACTGCTCCGAATTCCTTCCAAAATTTCGCATATGTGGCAGGGTCATCGGCTACCAATTTTTCTAAAAGATCCAATACCCGCTTCACACGAGCCGGAGCGCATTTTTTCAATCAGTCTGATTGGATTGCAATAATTCGCGGGAAATATTGAGCGGTAAATCATTACTGTCGATAATACCTTTGACGAAACGCAAATACATGGGCATGAAATGCTCGGCATCATCCATAATAAACACGCGTTTCACATATAGCTTTAAACCCCGCTGATATTCACGATTCCACAAATCAAATGGCGCGCGCGCCGGGAATATATAATAAGCTGGTGTATTCCAGCTTGCCCTCTACTTTATTATGAGTCCATGCCAACGGGTCTTCAAAATCATGGGCAATATGCTTATAAAGTTCTTTGTATTGTTCGTCGTTGATTTCACTTTTAGGCAATGTCCATAACGCATTGGCGCGATTGACCACTTCTTCTTCCGGGATGATCGTTTCTTTTTTTTCATCCATCGCTTCTTTGGAAGTTTTCAGCGCACTTTTGTCATCGGCCAGCTCTGGTTTTTTCATGATGATCGGCAACACGATATGATCGGAATATTTGGTGATGATATTGCGTAGCCGGTGTTCATCTAAAAATTCTTCACATTCTTTTTTAACATGCAAAACAACTTCAGTGCCTCGCGCAGGATGATGAATATTTTTAACGGTGTATTGTCCCTGTCCATCCGATTCCCACATAACGCCCTGATCCGCTTGCATACCCGCACGCCGGGTTTTCACCACTACTCGATCCGCTACTACAAACGCCGAATAAAATCCAACGCCAAACTGGCCAATTAATTGTGAATTTGCTGCGGCCTGTTTATTTTCCAGCATTTCCCGAAAGGCACGAGTACCCGATTTGGCAATAGTGCCTAAATTCTCAATCACTTCTTCGCGGGTCATGCCAATGCCGTTATCCCGAACGGTGATGGTTTTTTGCTGCTTGTCCACATCCACCCAAATTTTTAAGTCCGAATCAGCTTCATTAAGGGCCGCCGTCGGATAAAGTTGCGTAACGTAATTTATCTCCGGCATCGGAAGCATTGGAAATTAATTCACGAAGGAAAATTTCAGAATTACTATAAAGCGAATGGGCAAACAGGCTTAAAATCTGCTTCACTTCCGCTTCAAATGATAATGTTTCTGCTTGAGCTGAAAAAGTCATAAAATACTCCTCTCTTTAAATTTTAAATTAAACCTGGACAGGAGTATAAGTGGGGACGAACCCATAAAAAATCAAGCCGGGCCGGCCCTCCGGCTATACCGCGAAATGCAGGGAAATCGTCCCTACAACCACCTGGGCGGCGGGAGCCGCGTTCTGGTTGATGACATTATCCATGTCATTATCATTATCATTATTTAAGTTACTGGTTTTAAAGAAAGAATTCTCCGAACCCGGTATGTAGTAATAGTCAACGCCGAGAGCTATCGGTAAATGATAGCCAGCCAAGTCATACTCCAGGGTAGCTCCAAAAATGACCGTGGCATAGTTGCCATTACCGACGTTTTCATAGAGTTCGCCGCTATGATTGAGGGCCCGATAAACACCGCCCACTTTACCCATGACGTAAAAAAACGGATCAACAAAGGGTACGTTGGACCGTATTGTCGCTGCGCCATACGCGAACCAGGAATCTACTTCACCGCTTAAGGAAAAGCCGGGGAAAGGAGGATTTGCCGCAAAAAAGACATTCTGGTCAGAGTCCGGCAATATAAAACCGCCACCTTCAATTCCGAAATTATCCAGAAATTGATAACCAATTTTTCCACCGGCACTGAAACCATTGGTATCCGTATTGCTGCCGGCGCCACTTAAAATAAAACTATTCCAGTTAGAATAGGCCCAGCCTGCGCTGACGCCCAGATAAGCAAAAGGGACAAAACCGGTAATACAAACCGGGCAGGCCGGCTGCGCTATGACATCCGGACCTCCAGCGCAAGCAACTCCGGTTAATAGAGACGCACTGACCATGCTATAAGTTAAAATCTTTTTTAGGCTCACAAAACACCTCCTTATTTAATAGTTTATGAGTACTCATGGTACCAACCGGACTCCTGACGGTCAATACATAAAAAATGGAACTATTTATCCATGCCCGGTGTTTTCGTTACTGTATTACATGTGACAACACGATTTTGCCTTGCAGCAAACGTAGTGACCGGACAGGTACTGATCTTTTGTATTTTCTTCCCAGTTTCTTCTGACAGGAATGCCCTTTCACCTTCCACATAAGACAAAATCATTTGTACCGGCGCAAGTGGCAAGCCAATATTGGGAAAGAATAATGGCTTTGGCTGATAAGACGCTATGCCGTACCGAAAAGGAAGGGAATAGATGTTTTCGCCTAAATAACCTGTGACGGTTTTTATTAAGTGTGCTAAAAGTACTTTTTGTATCCATGAAGAAATTTCATATCGATAGTCTTCGGCATAACAGATGGCGTTATCATAATTTGAACAAGATAGAGAAAAATTCTTTTCATGGTACGGACCTGGATCTGATAAAATGTCATCTAAATTTGCCTGCCTTGCACCAAGGGCAACGTAATAGGCAGCTTCATTAAGGTTTGACCCGAATAAAAATGCATTTACTTTAATTGGAGGTGAATAATGGAACATCTTCTCAAAATTGCTATTTAAAAAACCAGGATTAAATTCAGCTAACACTACCAGCCTGTCAAAATCGTATTTTAGTAGTGGAGCAGTTACTGTTACCGCTCGATAACAAAATGCATCAATCAGCAGCTTTTTTTGAGATAGTAAAAACAGCGATTCTATGCCTCCCTGATTATGGTTAAGTAATGCCATATAAATCAGGGTAATCACGGCCTTCCCCAGGGGAGTGAATTCCACATCCCCGCAATTACCCAGCGATTCTCCCAATTCTGTAGGCGCACTTTCCAAAAGGTTTTTTAATACTTTATTATCAGGTTTTATCAACGGCGGTTTACTGATAGTATGTTCATACTCATATCTGATGGCATCGAATTGACCATGACCAAGTATTTTTGGAAGCATTCCTTCATTAAGGCGAAGCGCAAAATATTCCGCACTCTTAAAAACATTTTTGTCGATTTCTTTTAAAAAAAAGACTATTTCATTTTTTTCTGTGATTTCTGGATTCATATATGTGTCTCTGATTATTTAGAGTAACTGCGAAATTGTTCGTTGTGATTTTTCACCATTTCCTTATAAAAAAGTTGCTGCAATTCCGTAGGCTTTAACGTCATTAAAATCATTAAATTTTTCCATTTTTGGATATTCAGTGTCATTGGCTGTCTCCAAGTCACTAAATTAATTTGTGAAGCTTTAATGATCTGAATGATTTGCTGACACTGGCTATTAAGCGACAAAGCAGCTTGAGGATCTAATTGAGTGATAATTCCAATAATATTACTAACGGCATAAGCACCGCATAATACCTGATCTTTTTGTTGCATGAGCGTCCCAATCGGGGGATGTTTAATTTCAAATCCATCAAACAGACCACCTTTGGTGAGAGATTCCAGTTGATGCCGTGCTTCTTCCATATTTGATGGATCACTTTTAGGATCGATACAATAGATATTCGATTGATTTCTATCAATCACCACTGCGATAGCATGTCCTGCATTACCGATACCGGGAACGGGCAATGCAAAATAGATATATTTTGCCTCCAGTGGAAGCTTCTCCTCCTTTTCCAAACAGTCCTTAAGTGACCAGTTATTCATCTTCGATAGAGAATCGGGGCCTACCATGACTCCGTGCGCTGTTCGAATGTTTAATTCATCAAGAATGGTCTTGCAACTGTGGATAATCGAATGGTTATCGAAATCTTCAAATTTGAATGTTTTTATTATTGCATCCTGCATTGCTTCAGGAATACTAGAATAAGCTGTTAAATAAGAACATAAATAATCCATAATAATATGGCTGACATCACTACTAATATTAATTTTCGAACATACTTTCTTAACCGAGGAAATAAAAAGACTATTTTGGTAATAAGCCATTCGTTGATCCAGCGGTAAACGTTCAGCAGCATGTATAGCTCTAAAAAAACCATTTGATAGGTGCCGCATTTTGGTTGAATAATTGTATTCGGTTTTTTGGCAGGCTTCCATTAAATTGGCTATTAATAAATTGATAACAGTGTTACACCCCAGTAAACATTTATTAGTGATCAAATGAAAAATTGAATTCAGCCTATCGTGGAATTCTTCTAAGATATATCTGTTTGTGGCGCCGCTTTTTGACCGTATTTCGTTTCGTACCGTATCTGGAATTTCATGGCTTGCCAATAGGGTTCCCCTACCATGTATATCAAATTTTAAATCTGTCAATTGGTTGGCATCTAAATTATGGAAAAGAGTCCTTTGTTTAAGTAAAACAAATCGATTTCCATTTTTAAATAAAATCGGTTTCCATTTTAGATTTTCATCGCTCGCAAATCGTTCTCTTATCTTAAAAAAATATTCCTCTGAAGTGGCAGGATTGTTTTCTAATTCGGCAGGCATCAAAATGAGATCGTCATCTTTTATTTTATCTATTAAAGTAGCAATATATTCAGAAGTGACGTTATCATTTGATGAAGATAATTGACCTGTAGAGGAGATATATGACTGATATTTTTTGGGGTTAAAATGGGAAATTGTCGAATATTTAAGGATTTCTTTGGGTAAAAGTTTTTTTTGATCGGTATCAAAGCAATAATAGACCAGAGCAGTGGCAATTTTTGAAAATAAATCATATCCAGTGAGATCTATATTAGGCTCTAAAAAGCTGAGGCAAGAATAGGATGTTAAATATAAAAAATTAGTAACATAGAAGTCAGCATACCTGGAAAGCGGATGAGAGGGGGGATGATTTTGTAATGATTTCTCAAAATTCTGTTCCCCTAAATAGACATGACATATTTGCCTGATAGTGACCTGGTTTGCATCGAACCAGAAATTATCCGGTACCCATATTTCCTGTTCGGGATGATGGCTTAAGACATAAGTAACGGTAAACCGGTTTGTATTCATAGGTTCATGGTCTTTCAGTTTAAATTTTATAGCGTCTGTGTCAATGAGATGACGAAGAAATCTTGATTTTGTTAATGGTTGCAATAACTTTTGAGAAAGTTCAGGATTTTCTTTTAAAAAATCGGTCACATTCCTGACTGTAGGCTCCCTTATGGATAGAGTTAGGTTAAATTTAAATTTGTCGTGAATTAAAGTGATGGGTTTTGTATCAGTGTTTAATGCAGTCTCATTTTGAATATTCTGTTCCTCAGAGGGATCTAATCGATTGAGCAATAATTCCAATTGCTTTAACAGGTCAATAGCAAAGGCATCGCTTTGATAAAAAATAGTAGATTCCGACACTAAAAATTCTTCAAGTGTTCGGTCATCATCGTCGCATTCGTAGAATTTTTCATCTTGATAATAATAGTCTCTTAGGCCATTTAAATTATTTTTTGTTAGATTATCTTCAAAGGTCTGTATAATGTTCGAAAAAATTTCAGGCGATCGATATTTATAGAAAGTATCATTATTTGCCTTCTCCAGCTGTAGAAGAAAGGATTTCATTCTATTATTAAAAAATTTGTTTAATTCTTCGAGTTTAGAGGGCTCCCTGGAAGAGATCGTTTTATATAATCGGGGTATTATTGCATTTTTTAAAATCATTATGATTTGTTTTAGATGCAGCCATAAGATGTAAGGGTTTTTCTTTTGATATGCAATACTTCCAAGCTGATCAAGACAACTATCGCAAAAATTTTCGGCTTTTTTTACCTGTTGGCTTATTTCTGTTTTAAAATTTTTCAAGTCGGTAATTAATTGATTAATTTCCTTAGATTCTTTCAAACCCAAAATTACCCATGCCTTTTGTAATAGCTCAATTTGTGTTCCTATAGCGTTTTGTTCTCCTTCAGCATCACACTTTGTCGCATCAATGAGTTTGTTCGTTTCATCAATGAGCCGAGATATTATTGTCTGGTGTAGCTTAGTTAGGATACTTTTTAAGTTTTTCAGAGGTTTTATTTGGCATTCTAAATCTGAATATATTATACCCCGCACAGGTTTTGTGCGAGATAGAAGAGCTTCAATACAAAACTCGGCAACCTTTAATTTTTCACTTATATTTATTAATTGTATCTGTTTTAAATCATCCAGGCTGGATATCAAGTCATCAACTTGATTAATTGCCTCTCCTTTTTGTGTTTTAAATTCCTGGTAGGCTTCTTTAAGTTCTTTAATTTGTTCTTTCATTAATTGGCGCCCCTTTTAAACTGCTTTCTGGCGTAGTTGGCTGATAAAGTTATTATTGTATCAGAAATAGGCAGAATACATCTACCGTCTTAAAAAATCAAAATTTTGTAAATTAAACCAGAATCCTCGATTAATGTACAAACCCAATAAACCTGTTTTTGTTGACGACAGGCCTCCCGCACACGCTCAATTACCTGTCGACGCCGGGTATTCGCAATCAACGCTGTAGTGACCGGTTTACGTCCGGGCGGTAACTCATCAATCACGGAAATATCCAGATCAGCGTAAGCCGCCATCGCTAAAGTCCGGGGGATGGGCGTTGCGCTCATAATCAATTGATGCGGATAAAAGCCATTTTTCCGGCCTTTTTCGCGCAATGCCAAACTGCGCTGCAACAAATTATCCAGCGTCAGTACGCCGCACAATTGCACCAGCAGGGCATTCACAATATTCTGCAAATGGGTCTGGCGTTCCGTGGCAAGCAGGTTTTTGTCTTACCCGAATTAACCGTGCCCTGCTTGACACGATTGTGTCATATGGTATCTTACTGATCATAGTGTGGTGGTTACCCATAAACCAGGAGTTAGGGATGCAAGCGGGAGAAATCGCCTATTTCAAAATAAATATCCTGCAGAAGTGAAAGCTGAATTGTTGAAATATTTAGGAGTGAATGATGTCGTTGACATAATTCAGGAATATACCAAAGGCGAATTTCCGTACCGGTTTGGACTTTTTAATCGTAATCTAAAGTCAGTGCCAGTTATCAATCAATTATGTGAAGCTTATCCTCAACTCAACAAACGTTTTGAATCGGCTTTATAGACCGGAACGTGCACCAAATAATTCCGGTATTTTTCAATTAGATGAACCGTTGGAGAATTAAATCCAGAGGAGTATAATATACTCAAATAATTAAAAAGGAGATTGTCATGCGCTGGCCGATTGGAGGTTCTGATTTTGCGGAAATGGTGGATAAGCGACTGGATTTTGTGGATAAAACTCTATTTATCAAAGAAGTCTTCGATAATCCAAGAATCAAAGTGACCGTGATTACCCGCCCTCGGCGGTTTGGCAAGACTTTAAATTTATCCATGTTGCGTTGCTTTCTCGCCGCTGAAGTGTATGGTCATACTACCCAACATTTGTTTGAAGGCTTAAAAATTGCCGACATGGGTGATGAATACATGCGATATCAGGGAAAGTATCCGGTTATTTTTATATCATTTAAGGATGTAAAGAACCTTGATTACGAAACAACTTATGCCAACTTGTGCCACCTTCTATGCCAATTATATCGCGAACATCGTTATCTACTATCCAGTCCAAAATTGGGTGATGATGAAAAGCAGGCATTTTTATCCGTTTTAAAAAAAGAGGCTTCTTCAGACCTTATCCAAACAGCATTACTTGATCTCAGCCGCTATCTTCATCAACATCATGATGTCAAACCCTGGATATTAATCGATGAATACGATTCACCCATTCAGGCGGGTTATCTGCATGATTATTATGACTCGATCATTCAGGTCATGCGGGGATTATTCGGCTCGGCCTTAAAAGACAATCCTTTCGTGGAAAAAGTAATCATCACCGGCATTTTGCGGGTATCCAAAGAAAGCCTGTTTTCAGGCATCAATAACATAAAAGTTTATTCGACTTTTAATACCGAATACAGTGAACACTTCGGATTCACTGAGCCAGAAGTGGAAGGTTTGTTACAGAAAGCCAATCTCAAACAGTGTTATATCCAAATTCGACAATGGTATAACGGCTATCAAATGGGAAATTCCATTATTTACAATCCCTGGTCTGTCATCAATTGCCTTCAGGAAAAAGGCCTGATCAGACTTTACTGGGCCAATACCAGTGGTAACGATCTGGTAAAACATTTATTGGCGCATGGAGATGAAACTATCAAAAAGGAACTGGAAAGCATTATTCTGGGCGATTCCATTACCGCCCTGATAGACGAAAACCTGGTATTTAGCGATCTGGAAAAAAATCGGGATGGGCTGTGGACCATGCTATTTTTTTGCGGATATCTAAAGGCCACGCATACCGAATTTAAAGAAGGAAAAATCCAGTGCGAACTCGCTTCCCCCAATCAGGAAATCACCGCGTTATATCGCGATATCATTCGTAGCTGGTTGTCGGAACCTCTCGGTTACACGCAATATCTGGAATTCCTGTTAAGCCTGACGGAAGGCCGTGTCGATGAATTTGCTGATCGTTTGCAACGATATTTAATCCAAACCCTCAGCATTTTTGATACCAGCGGACGCGAACCCGAAAAATTTTATCATGGTTTCGTATTGGGAATGATGGTCACCTTAAGCGAAACACACGAAATAAAATCCAACTACGAAAGCGGTTACGGACGTTACGATGTGATGCTCATTCCTAAAGATCGCGAGCAACTCGGTATTATTTTAGAATTCAAAACCGTGCGCGAGAAAAAAACCCCACTGAAGAAAGCTGCCCAAGATGCGCTGCAACAAATTGTCCAGCGTCAGTACGCCGCACAACTGCACCAGCACGGCATTCACAATATCCTGCAAATGGGTCTTGCGTTCCGCGGCAAGCAGGTTTTTGTCTTATCCGGCTTAACCGTGCCCGCCTGATACGATAGATTAAACCTGCTCGTACCGACACGCACGGCGGAGCCAGCGGAAAATCAGGGCCTCGGACTGAAGGGGAAATTTTTCAATCAGTAATTCACTGGCTAATTGTGCCTGAGGCAATAAATGCTGATCCCGCGTTAAATCCGCAATTTTTAATCGGGCTAATCCTGCCTGACGGGTACCCAACACTTCACCGGGGCCGCGAATCGCCAAATCTTCGCGGGCGATGATAAATCCATCACTGGTATTGCGCATAACCTGCAGGCGTTGCCGGGCTAGCGCCGATAAGGGTTCCTGATACAACAGCACGCAAAAACTTTCCGCGGCGCCGCGGCCCACACGGCCACGCAATTGATGCAGTTGAGATAACCCCAAACGTTCGGGATTTTCGATAATCATTAAACTGGCGTTGGGCACGTCAACCCCTACTTCAATCACAGTGGTCGCTATCAGCAGATTAATCATCCCGCTTTTAAACGCCTGCATTTGTGCGATTTTTTCTTCCGGAGGCAGACGGCTATGCACCAAACCCACCGTAAATTCGCTCAGAGATTTCTGTAATTCACGAGCGGTTTCTTCCGCCGCCCGGCATTGCAGCAATTCAGAATCCTCGATTAATGTACAAACCCAATAAACCTGTTTTTGTTGACGACAGGCCTCCCGCACACGCTCAATTACCTGTTGGCGCCGGGTATTCGCAATCAACGCTGTAGTGACCGGTTTACGTCCGGGCGGTAACTCATCAATCACGGAAATATCCAGATCAGCGTAAGCCGCCATCGCTAAAGTCCGGGGGATGGGCGTTGCGCTCATAATCAATTGATGCGGATAAAAGCCATTTTTCCGGCCTTTTTCGCGCAATGCCAAACGCTGATTGACTCCAAAGCGATGCTGCTCGTCGATCACCAGCAGCGCGAAACGGGCGTATTGAACTTTTTCCTGAAACAACGCGTGAGTGCCAATAATTACCAGGCTCTCACCGGTAGCTATTTTTTCGAGTAATTCCGCGCGCACCAATGCCGGTTGCTTGCCTCCTAAATAAATGACCGGAATTCCCAGCGGGCTGAACCAGCGGGAAAAATTCTCGAAATGCTGCGCAGCCAGTAATTCCGTGGGGGCGGTCAATACCGCCTGGGAGCGATTCGCAACTGCCTGCAACATCGCCATGGCGGCCACCGCCGTTTTTCCGGAGCCCACGTCTCCCTGCAATAACCGCAGCATGGGGTGAGATTGCGATAAATCCCCGTCAATTTCGCCAATGACACGCTGCTGCGCCGGCGTCAGTTCAAAACCAAAATGGATGAGTAACTGCCGCCTTAAATCTTCTGCGCCGGTCAGCGCCAATGCCGGCTGATTTCGTATCTGCTGTCGCGAGGTTTGCAAACCAAGTTGATGCGCTATCAGTTCTTCAAACGCCAAACGTTCCTGCATCGGGTGTTTTCCCTGCAATAATAGATCCACATCGGCGCCCGGCGGCGGGCGATGCACGTAATTTAAAGCCGAAGTCAGATCAGTAAACTGAAATTTTGTTAATAACTCCTCGGGCAATAATTCACAGGACTGCAAATTACACTGTAAATTTTGTAACGCCTGATCAATGAAACGTCGTAATAAAGGCTGCGACATTCCCTGAGTGGTGGGATAAACAGGAGTGAGATTTTTGTCCAGCGGCATTTCATGAGCTTTCCTAATCCGGCGATATTCAGGATGGATAATTTCGAAGCCGTACATTCTAAAAGCGCGGCGGACTTCGCCAAAACAGCGGAGCCGCACCCCCTCCGCCAGCTGCTGTTTTTGCGCGGCAGTAAAGTGAAAGAAACGTAAATAAATGCTGCCCGTTTCATCGCTAAATTGACACAATAATGTCACTCGACGGCCGGGGCTGATGGTGACTTCGCGAACTTCGCCTTCAATTAAAGCGTAATCGCCTTCGCGTAAAGCCGCTATCGGGGTGACACGGGTGCGGTCCTGATAACGGCTCGGCAGATGGAAGAGTAAATCCTGAATAGTTTCTAAACCCAGTTGCTTCAATAATTCCTGACTGCGCGGCCCAACGCCGGATAAAGTGCTGATTGAGTTATTGATATCCACACAAATTTCGCAAGCGGTTATTATTCGTTGAGTATCATGATCGCGTCGATTTCAATATCAACGTCCCTGGGCAATGCGGCCACGGCAATAACCGCACGCGCGGGATAAGGCTCGGAAAAATATTCCCGCATCACTTCATTGACCATGTTGAAATTATTCATGCTGGTCAAATAAACAGTTAATTTAACGATCTGCGCCAGATTAGCGCCGGTTTCTTCGCCGATCGCTTTTATGTTTTCAAAAACCCGCCGGACTCGCGCCTTAAAATCGCCCTGGACAATTTCCATGGTTCCCGGCACAAGAGGAATTTGCCCGGATAAATACACAAAACTACCCGATCTAATCGCCTGCGAATAAACTCCGATTGCCGCCGGCGCATGGGGCGTGTTAATCATTTGCTTCATATTCTTTTTCCTTATTTTCAACGCCGCGGGAAATGCGGCTGATGGCAGGAACTCGGCGCAAATGCCGTAAAACCCGCGCTAAATGAATCCGATCCCGGATGTTTAGTTTAAAAATAAATTGATAATGCTGGCCTCCCTGATTTTGCACGCGCACATCAGAGATGTCCGCTTCGGCGTCGGCTATCGCCGCCGCCATTTTTGCCAGTAGCCGCGATTCGTCCACTGCTTCTATGCGAATAATGAGTGGGAAAGTTTGCTGAATATGTTCACTCCAGCGCAGCGTCATAAAAGTATCGGGACGTCGACGCAGCTTGTGCAATCGTGAGCATTGTTCTGCATGTACTATAATACCCTCGCCCCCACCCAGTAAGCCAATAATAGGATCGCCGGGAATCGGCGAGCAACACTCGGCAAAGGTAACGACCATGCCTTCAGTGCCTTTAATTACTAAAGACGGTTTAGACATCCGTTCCGATTGTTCTCCATCGTGCGAACCAGGTTGTAAAGTCACATCCGCGAGGCGTTTGCTCACGAGCGCAGGCAGACGATTACCCAGACCAATATCCGTGTACAATTCGGCTAAACTATTTAATTGCGCCTCCTGAAGCACAAAACGCACCGCTTCGTCGGGAATTTTTTTCAGAGAAAGATTATGCTGGCGCAGAGCCTGTTTTAGCAATCTTTCTCCCAACGCCATGGATTCAGTATGACGCTGATTTTTTAGAAATTGCCGGATACTGTTTCGCGCCTGGCGGGTCACCACAAAGTCCAGCCACGCGGGGTTGGGATGGCTGCGCGAGTTAGTGATTATTTCGACGGTTTGGCCGCTCATTAAACGCGAAGACAATGGCGCTAACTGCCGGTTGATTTTCGCCGCGATGCAATTGTTGCCAATGTCGGTATGAACCGCGTAGGCAAAATCCACTACCGTAGCGTCGGCCGGCAATCGCATTATTTTACCTTGTGGAGTAAAGACATACACCTCGTCGGGGAACAAATCCAGTTTAACGTTTTCAATGAATTCCAGAGAACTTCCTGCGTCGCGCTGCAATTCCAGCAGATTTTTAACCCATTGTTGGGCACGCACCTGGGCGTGATCGGTTTTCTCTTCATTCACTTTGTAGAGCCAGTGGGCAGCGATGCCGCTTGTCGCATGATGGTCCATTTCGGTAGTGCGAATTTGCACTTCAATCGGGTATCCGTATGGGCCAAATAAAACCGTGTGCAGGGATTGATAACCATTGGCTTTGGGAATAGCAATGTAATCTTTCACTTTTTCCGGCACCGGCTTGAATAAGCGGTGAACCAAACCCAGAACGCGGTAACAGGTATCGACATCATCGACAATAATTCTGAACGCATACACATCCATGATTTCGTTAAAAGGCCGGCGTTTTACTCGCATTTTTTGGTAAATGCTGTATAACGGCTTTTCACGTCCCACCACCGTGCAGGAAGGTAGCCGGGCTTTTTCCAGGCCTTCCTGAAGAGTTTTACTGACCAGATTCAGGACCTTTCTTCTTTCACCGCGCGCTTCCTCCACCGCTTTTCGCAATACGCTGTAACGGTGTGGGTTAGCTGCCATAAAACTGAGTTCATCTAATTCGACCGCGAGATCGTGCATCCCCAGGCGTTTCGCGATGGGTGCGAATATTTCCAGAGTTTCGTTAGCGACGCGGCGGCGCTTTTCGGGAGGTAATGAGGCCAGGGTACGCATGTTGTGCAGGCGATCGGCCAGTTTGATAATAATGACGCGAATATCTCGCGCCATCGCCAGCACCATTTTACGAAAATTTTCAGCCTGCGCTTCGGCCCGGGAAAAAAATTCAATTTGAGTGAGCTTACTGACACCATCCACCAGTTCGGCGACAGCATCACCAAACCGGCTAGCCAGATCTTCTTTCTTGAGCGAGGTATCTTCGATGACGTCGTGTAATAAAGCCGCCATAATAGTGTGATAGTCCAGTTTCATGTCAGCCAGAATGCAGGCGACCGCAACCGGATGCGAGATATAAAGTTCGCCGGTTTGACGCTTTTGACCCTGGTGCGCGGTCAAAGCGATGAGATAGGCTTCGTGAATCTGCGTGATTTGAGCCGCATCAAGATAATCTAATTTACGTCTTAATTTTTTAAATAACCGCATTATGCCGGAGGAATATCTTTTTGCTGGCGAGAGATTTCGCTATGAATAACCATATGAACATTGATCACAGGCGTAAACAGGTTATCTTTATCGGCATATTCTGTACGCGACGGAGCGTTTTCAATGTCATAGCCGGAGGCTATTTCCCGCAAAGCAATGACGGTGGGTTTGTCATTATCAATGGGGACTAATGGATCGGCCGCTTCCCATTTCTAATAAATGCGCGCGTTTAGCCGCTTTTATCACCAGGGCAAAACGGTTTTCCACATGTTCTAAACAGTCTTCAATTGTGACACGGGCCATAAAATTCTCCAAAAGTTAATTATATACATTGTACAGCAATTCCCGCCGAGAATAAAGTGAATTTAAGCGGATGAGATATTGGAGTAATTTTTCATAAAGAAAAAATTTTCGCAGAAAATTCTCAGCGCGATGGGGGTTCGCAAGGGGGAGCAGCGCGCAGCGCTCCCCCTTCATTCCGAGCATCGGCTCCGCCGAGCGCAGGATATAAACCAGGAAGCAATTCCCGCTGTACCCAGCGGGAATTGCTGCTATTTTTCGAGTAATTTGGCTAGCAATTCGTGGTAGCGCTGCGCCTGTTCATGACGCCGCAAACGTTCTGCCAAAATAATATGCTGCAAATCAGCCAAAGCCTGTTCGAATTTATCGTTGACAACGAGATAATCAAATTCATGGTAATGTCTGATTTCCTGACGTGCGCCCGCCATGCGCTCGGCGATGACTTCGAGAGGGTCCTGACGCCGGTTTTGCAGGCGCTGCCGCAAACTGTCCAGAGAAGGCGGTAAAATAAAAATTAAAATAGTACCCGGAAATTGACGCCGGACCTGCTGGGCCCCCTGCCAATCAATCTCCAATAACACGTCAATACCGGCCGCCAGTTTTTTCATAACCCATTCGCGCGAAGTCCCATAAAAATGGTTATAGATATTCGCATGCTCTAAAAATTCATTATTTTCAATCATTTGAGAAAATTCAGGCAGTGTCACAAAATAATAATCTTTTCCCTCAACGTCCCCCGGACGGGGCGCACGGGTAGTGCAGGAAATGGAAATTTGTAGGTCGTTAATATTATTAACCAGCGCGCGCACCAGGCTGGTTTTACCCGTCCCCGAAGGGGCTGCGACCACAAAAAAATGACCGATCTCACTCAATTTTAATTATTCCACAATTTAAAATTTAAAGAAACGATTTCAATAGCGTCTGAACCGGCGTGATTTTTTAGGGATAGCCGGTATTGGCCAAAGTTTATGGACGTTATATCGTTGGAAAATTTACGAATACCGTGTTCTACGAAAGTTTCAGAATTGACTTTTCCCGAGCGGTTGCGAAAACCAAGCGCGGTTAATAATCGCCGGCGAAGAGTTCTTAAAGGTATTTGAATGCACCGGTAAAGGTTTAGAAACCATGGACGCTTTTGGGCTTGCTGCAATTCTGAAGGGGTAAATAAATCCGGCCTAAGCCGTGTAAAATGTTTCATAAGATGATAATCGTCGGATCGTTGTAAAAGCTGTAATAGAAAACGCATGGGAGCCGAGTTGCCAGGCCAGCGATGTGACAGATGGAAACAAATCTGAAAATCGATTAAACAGGGTTTGCCATCTTCGGTAACCAGTATATTTTCCTGTTTATTCAGATCCATATAAGAAATTTGATGTGTATGAATAATTTTAAGAACATTTTGTAATTGAGGAAAAAAATCATCGCTCACTTTATGCGGATAACGACGTAAAGGAGTTCCCTCAACATAAATATGGGCAGAAGCATAGGGAAGTATTTCCCCGTAAGCAAGCACTTCCCCGCAATAAGAGGGAATGTTAGGCAAATCAGCAAAGATTTGCAAAAATTTATTTTCGCGATGCGCGAGCCGGCGTCCCAGCCAGCCCATGGGTATGCCAAAAATGGATTGTTGACGGTTAAATTTGCAGACAATTTTTCCAGACTTCCCTTCGTAAATTGCAGTCGCTGCCCAGGAATCATGTTTATAAATCTCTTGTAAACGATAGCTTTGGCGGTTGATTTGAACTTCATTCGGTGGTTCCTGCTCACCTAAAGCTCGAAATAATTTTGATCTGGGACGGACATTCTTTTTTGATGGCTGTGAATTTTCAATTTTGGTTTTCAGATTTATTAAAAAATCAGCAATCTGTTTTTGGTTGTCTGGTTCAAGATGTGCGAAAATTTCTGCGGTTTGAACAGACATCAAAATTTTACTGGCTGGTTTATGACCACCCAGTAAGTTTTTTATTTCTTCTTCTTTAAGCCATTCTGTCATAATATGTGCTCTTATCACTCAATGTTTTGTACCTGTTCGCGAATTTGTTCGATCAGGACTTTCATTTCTACACTGGCATGGGTCAGTGAAACGGACAGAGCTTTGCTGCTTAAGGTATTGGCTTCACGATTTAATTCCTGAGACAGAAAATCCAGACGATGGCCCACTGGGCCGCGCTGAGATAAGGTTTCCGTCATGGCTTCGCAATGACTGCGCAGCCGCTGAATTTCCTCAGCTACATCCGTTTTTTGAATGAGCATCGTCATTTCCTGTTCCAGACGCTGGCTATTCATTTCAATAGCATTAAATTCCGCCATCCTGCCGGCAATCCGCTCGCGCTCGCCAGCTAACAACATGGGAATTTGCAAAGAAATATCGGCAACAATTGTCATGATGGCGGCCAATCGCTCCTCTATAAAAACCTGAATTTTTGAACCTTCGCGCCGGCGCATCTGCACCAGATCATCAATCGACTGCTGTAGCAATTCCAGAACGGCTGACTTCATCGTGTCAAATTGGAGGATTTCTGTGGTTTCCAGCATTCCCGGCCAGGCCAGAATGGCCAGCAAATCTGTTTGCGCTTCCGGAAAATATTGTCGCGCACTGCTGGCGGCAATAGCCAGTTGTTGCAGCCATTTTATCGTTAAAATTGAGCTGGATGTGTGGCTGGGCTCCGATAGTATGGCGTAAAACCGCTTCCACTTTGCCGCGGTTAATATTTTCACCCAGACGGTCGCGCACCACAGTTTCAAGCGCACGCAAAGACTCCGGGAGCCGGATACTCAAATCCAGGAACCGGTGATTGACGGAACGTAATTCCCAAACCAGTATTCCCCACTCGTTTTGACTGGACTGACGGGAAAAAGCTGTCATACTGGTTACCATACCAGTATGATAACATAGGAAAATATTTATGACCAAGAGCATTCGCCCTAATGGCCGCGCCGCCGATGAACTACGGACCATTTCATTCACGCGAGGTTTCACCCAATATGCCGAAGGCTCAGTACTGGTATGCTTCGGACAAACCAAAGTCATCTGTACCGCCAGCGTCTCTGAAACCCTGCCCCGCTTTTTGCGCGATGGTAACCAGGGCTGGATCACTGCCGAATATGGCATGCTTCCCCGTTCTACTCACGAGCGTATTGATCGCGAAGCTTCTCATGGCCGCCAACAAGGGCGCACTGTCGAAATTCAACGGTTAATTGGCCGTTCGTTGCGTGCCGCTGTCGATCTCAAAGCATTGGGGCCGCGGGCAATCACTATTGATTGCGATGTGATTCAGGCAGACGGCGGCACTCGCACTGCGGCAATCAGCGGCGCCTGCGTGGCGCTCGCGGATGCATTGAAGCATTTGCAAAAAACCGGAAAAATAAGTGTAAATCCATTAAAACATTACATTGCGGCCGTTTCGGTCGGCATTTACCGGAACACCCCGATTCTGGATCTGGAATATAGCGAAGACAGTAAAGCCCATACGGACATGAATGTGGTTATGACAGACGCCGGTAAATTTATCGAATTGCAGGGAACCGCCGAGGGTGAAGCTTTCGCCCTCGAAGAACTCAATACGTTATTGGCGCTGGCGAAAAAAGGTATCGAAGAAATTATCAACGCGCAAAAAGAAGCCTTAGGACAATGAAAAAAAGTCACCCCGTGAATGATCACGGGGTGACAAAAGATACTCAACATTCTATCCGGTTGCTAATGATGGCCTCCGCCTCCATGGCCGCCGCCACCACCATGGCCACCACCCTGTGGACCACCCATGCCGCCCCCGTGAGGAGCAGCACCACCACCACCATGCGGGGCGCCCATCATCATATTGCTGCCCCCCGGCGATCCATGGCCATAGCCGCCATAGTAACCATGAGGATTCCCATAGCCACCGTAATAGCCGCCATGAGTATTCCCATAGCCACCATAATAGCCGCCATGAGGATTTCCATAGTAACCATGTCCATAATAGCCATTATTATATCCATGGCTGTAATACCCGTTATTATAGTAATTATTATTGTAGTAATTATTACCGCCATATCCGTAATATCCATAAAATCCAAACGGATAATAAGAATACGGATAGTAACCGTAATAATTATTATTATAATACCCATAACCATAAGAACGAATTACATAGCATCGAGTGTAGGGATAATACCCAGAGTGATAGCATCGATAACATTGGTATCCATTACAAGACGTCCACGAAGCATAGGCAGCGCTTGTAACGACCATCGGCAATCCTAAAGCCGCAACCACCGCCAATGCTTTTATTAATCTATTTTCCATACTTCACCCCCTATTTTTATCGAGAATCTATAATAATAGTAGCATATTTAATGCCGGGAATTAAAATATATGAATATTCAATGGACTGTAATCAATGATTAGGGGGGCGTGATCGGAGAAGCGTTGATCTTTGTAAATGGCGGCGGATTTCACCAGGTTTTTGAAATGGGGTGAAACCATCTGATAATCGATGCGCCACCCGACATTTTTAGCCCATGCCTGGCCGCGATGCGACCACCAGGTATATTGATCCGCTTCCTGATTAATCACCCGAAACGCATCCACAAACCCGACATGTTCGAACAACTCATCCAGCCAGGCGCGTTCTTCCGGTAAAAAGCCGGAATTTTTTTGATTGCCGCGCCAGTTTTTTAAATCAATGTTGCGGTGGGCGATATTCCAGTCTCCGCAAATAATAAAAGGCCGTCCCGACTGGATGATGTCCCGCAGAACCGGCATAAACCGCTCCATAAATTCGAATTTAATTTTTTGCCTCGTTTCACCGCTGGTTCCTGAAGGCATGTACAGGGAAGCGATACTAAAATCGGGAAAATCCGCCTGAATATATCGCCCTTCCTGGTCCGCATGAGGCCAGCCCAGGCCGGTCGTAATTTTATCCGGCTTTTGTCGGCAGAAAATTCCTACACCGCTGTAACCCGGCTTAATCGCATCGAAATAATAACAGTGATAACCTTCAGGCCGATGAGTTTCATCCAGATTTTTTTCCTGGGACTTGGTTTCCTGAATACAAACCACATCTGCGTCCTGTTGACTCACCCAGGTAAAAAAACCTTTTTTTGCAGCGCTACGAATGCCGTTGGCGTTAAATGTGATAATTCTTGGCATAAAACAACCTTAAAAAGGCAATGATAAATTTTTGTCGATCGCCAGCATTTGTTGACGGAATAAATTTTTAATTTTTTCCAGATTTTCCGGCGTATCCGCTTCAAACCGCAGTGTAAGGTATGGGGATGTGTTAGAGGGACGCACCAATCCCCATCCATACGGAAGATCAACGCGCAAACCATCGAGTGTAATTTTTTGCGCATCTGCTCCGAAATAACCCTGGCTCAATAATTGGGTTATGAATCCCGCCTTTTTCTCATCCGCCATCGGCAACTTTAATTCCGGTGTGTTCACACTATTGGGTAATGTGGCAAAAATAGCTGAAGCAGATTTATTTTGCCGCGCTAAAATTTCCAGCAGACGAACGCCGACATACAATCCGTCGTCAAAGCCAAACCAGTCGTCCTTGAAGAAAATGTGACCGCTCATTTCGCCCGCCAAAACAGCCCCCACTTCCAGCATTTTATTTTTAATGATCGAATGTCCGGTGCGCCACATTAACGGCTGTCCGCCCGCCTGCTCGATTACAATAGGTAAAAAACGCGAACACTTCACGTCAAAAATAATTTTGGCGCCTGGATGTTTAGCCAATATTTCCTGCGAAAATAACATCATTTGCCGATCCGGCCAGATAATTTCGCCCTCATTAGTGACGATACCTAAACGGTCGCCGTCGCCATCAAAAGCTAAACCCAAATCCGCTTTCTCTCGCCGAACGCATTGAATCAAATCCTCTAAATTTTCCGGGACTAACGGATCGGGATGATGATTGGGGAAATGGCCGTCAAGATCGCAATAGAGCTCGATCACTTCACAACCTAAGGCACGGTATAAAGCCGGCGCCACCAGACACGGTACGCCGTTACCGCAATCGATGACTACTTTCAACGGACATTTTAAAGAGACGCGCTCAGTGACATAGCGAATATAATCTTCAATAACACAAGCCATCGTGCTTTTCCGGCCTTCTCCGCTGACAAAGCGACGGTCAACAATGCGCTGATAAAGACCGGTAATATCCGATGTCGTTAATGTCCTGCCTTGCAAAACAATCTTGAAACCATTGTGGTTACCCGGATTGTGACTGGCAGTAATCATCACGCCTGCTCCAATTCCAAATCGAAACGTGGCGTAATAAACCAGGGGGGTGGGCACAACGCCAATATCGGCGATATTGAGGCCAGTGGCTAACAGCCCGTCACACAGCGCCTCATGCAGCGCCGGCCCCGATAATCGCCCATCGCGCCCGACAATAATGCTGGTTTCATTGTTCTCCCTGGCTTTTGAACCCACCGCAAGACCAATTGCATAAGCCAGTTCCGGTGTAATATTTTCCCCATCAACCGGGCCGCGAATATCATAGGCGCGAAAAACTCCCGCGGGAATCCGCTGCGGAATTTGCCAGGATTTATTTACCCGAGCTTCCAAACCCGCCGGCTCCACGATCACTTTCTTCAAATTCATCAACTACCTCAAAATGTGCCTTTAAAATCGGAATCATAACCAGTTGGGCGATCCGCTCCCCAGGTTCAAAGGTATAAGGAACCTGACTCCTGTTCCAGCAGGAAATCATCAGCGGGCCCTGATAATCGGGATCGATTAAGCCCACGAGATTACCCAACACTATGCCGTGTTTATGGCCCAGACCTGATCGCGGTAAAATGAGTCCGGCGATATTTTTGTCCTCAATATGGATTGCCAAACCCGTGGGTATTAATTGCGTCTGTCCCGGTTTAAGTTCCATCGCTTTGTCCACACAGGCACACAGGTCAAGACCCGCAGACCCCTCAGTCGCGTAGCGAGGTAAAGGAATGCTGTCGCCAATCCGCGAGTCTAAAATTTTCAACTGAACTCTGTGCATATTCACTCCTTTTTTTACGGTATTCCGATCGTTCGGGAAGTACTCTAACATGCGTTATGTCGATTAACCAATGGCCCGCCAGGGAACGTCCGCGCGAACGTTTAACACAATATGGCGCCAGCGCGCTATCAGATACCGAGCTGCTGGCTATTCTAATCCGTCATGGCTGCAAAGGCTACAGCGCGGTCGATGTCGCTCGCAAACTGCTTCATCATTTTAATGGCTTGCGTGGCATTTTGACGGCTGGATCTGCCATTTTCTGTGCAGAACCCGGACTTGGCCCGGCAAAATATTGCCAACTCCAGGCGGCTGCGGAATTAGGAAAACGTTGTCTGCGGGAAAACCTGCACGACCGGCATTCCATCCAGCACAGTAAGGACGCGGAAGAATTCATCATCGCCAGTCTTCGGGATTATCAGCAGGAAGTTTTCGCGGCTTTATTTTTAGATAACAAACATCGGGTTATCCAGTTCGAGTATCTTTTCTATGGGACCATTCATTCAGCCAGCGTCTATCCGCGGGAAGTGATTAAACGCGCGCTTTACCATAACGCAGCGGCGATGATTGTGGCCCACAATCATCCTTCCGGGGTGGCCGAACCCAGCGAAAGCGATAAAGACATCACTCAACGGTTAAAAAAAGCGCTCGCATTGGTGGATGTTAATCTGCTCGACCATCTGGTCATTGGTGACAACCAGGCGGTATCACTGGCCGAGCGCGGCTTCCTCATGGACTAAAGCTGAAGTTCGTTAGTTAATGTTGGCTTTTTCCAAATAAAACTTATAAGCTAGAAAGCATGCAAAAAACCAGTCACTCACTTATGCTGGAAGGCGAGCCCCTGGATCCCTTCGCAATGCCTTCTTATCAAAAGACAATGACCCCGTCCTCTTCCTCCTCGGGATCTCCCGCAACGGATTCGCCAAACGAAAGCCTTATCTCTCCACTGGATTTAAGTTCTCCTGTTCATTCGTCGTTCCGTGACCTTCCCGATCATTTTAAAGAAGATTACCAGGCGTTTCGTATTCATTCTCCACAAGCTGATATTACACAAAACGCACCCTTAGCCATTCCAGCCATTTTCGAAGCTATTGGGTCTTACTTTATGCTGGCTTTATCCGGCGAAAGAAAATTTTCGCGGATAAGTCTCACGGATAGCTCTAATAATGATGAAGATGAAAAAAAAATTGAGGAATTCAATGTTGAGAATGAACTGGATTATTGGTTAACTGAATTGGATAATACTTATTCTCATCTTTCAGCGCACCCTGATATTCAACTGAAACTGGTCAATCAGGCGATTGCGAAATTCGAGTCTCTGTACGTCCATAAAAAGACGCTGCCCAAATCCGGCTCTCCTCAATTTTTTCAAAAAATAGATCCGAATCAATTGCAATCAATCGGAATAATAATAGAACGTCAACGGACGATCTGGGCTTTACGCCAACCTCACACACCCTGCTGCAGTTGCATCATTTTATAATGCCCTTTTGAGCCACGGCAGCAATTCCCGGTGAATTTTAACTATTTGATTTAATAAATTAAATCACCCTTATAAAAAAATAATTTTCGTAGAAAATTATCCCGCGATGGGGGATCGCAAGGGGGAGAATCGCGATTCTCCCCCTTCATTCCGAGCATCGGCTCCGCCGAGCGCAGGATAAAAACAGGAAGCAATTTTCGCTGTACTCAGCGGGAATTGCTGGAGCCACGGCAGGCAGTTTGACATCTGGTTTAAATTTCGGTATAAAGGTTAGCCCTCTAACACCAGTTTTTCGGAGCGATTAAGATGAGTAGAATATGCAAATTAACGGGAAAACGCCCACAGACAGGGTATAACGTGTCTCATGCCAACAATAAGACCCGGCGTCGTTTTTTGCCGAACCTGCAAAAGCGGCGGTTGTGGCTGCCTTCCCAAAAACGTCATATTACCCTCAGAATCTCCATGCGCGGGCTGAAATTAATTGACAAAATCGGTATTGAAGCCGCGCTGGAAAAGTTAAATGCTCTAAAGACTAAAGAAGTATAGGAGTAATCACTGATGGCCAGTAACGTTCGCGAAAAAATCATGCTTGAATCCACCGGCACCGATAAAAAAGGCAAGCCGACCCGCTATAACTACACCAAATATAAAAACAAGCGCAATACCACCGAAAAGCTTGAGCTCAAAAAATACGACCCATGGGCATGGGATGCCGCGACCGGCAAATACGGCAAACACGTGGTTTTCAAAGAAAAGAAACTGCCTAAATAGTCCAATAAAGGGGGTCAAGTCTCGAAAATCTAATTTAGATTTTCGAGACTTAACCCCCTCCTTGTTAAGATTGTCTTAATATTGCCCATCTAATATATACGAAATTCAGAGTAACAAAAGGAAGTCAGGTTTCGAAAATCTGGTTTAGAATTTCCAGACTTGCCCTCCTACCTGAAAGATAAATTAATATAATACACGTATAGAGAGAGGGCACGCAATGAAATTTCCAAAAGATATTCGTCTTGTTGTCAAAAATAAATCCGGTAATAATGTCCCTATTCATTTAATAAGAGAAGAGCAAAAACAGGAATTATCCGGCTTATCGCCAAAAATTTGCTATAAAAACGCGGAAACCGGGACAGTCTATTTTGTTAAATCGCAAAAACCACGAAAAATAGCCGATATCTTCGGCGTCGATTCTGCCGTCTCGAAGGCTTTAAGCCAAAATTCACTAATCATTAAGTCCATTGGCTTATCCATTAATGAATATACCGGGAAAATCAGCAGTTCCGAAGGTAATCAGGAAATAAATCTCCGGCAATTATTGAAGATGACCCAATTTTTGAATGATCAGGAAAAATTGGATTTTATTAAAAACATGGAAATTATCCAGGCCGGCGCACAGCACGTCCGTGAAATCTTAATAGAAAGATCTTTTCTGGAGGCTTTATCGCCGCAAATAGTGAAGGCACTCATGGGCGATTCTATTTGCGTCCCCCGAAAATCTTTTCTTTATTACTGATGACGGAGAACCTTTAAATTTATCGCAGTCACTTTTTAAATCGGAAGAAGAAATAAAATTATCCACCAGCGCAGAGGACCCGATTACCGACTTTGTGGAGCCACTTTCTCAAAAAAGCGTGATAGGAGAAAAACGTAAACCTGCGGATTGGGCGGAACAAAAAGCTCCGGCACTGGAAGACTTTAAACTAACTGTGGATGAAGGTTATATTCTGGGTCAATTGTATTTTGTCGCGCTATTCATCGGCCATTGGGATTTATTTAATAATATTGATTTATCTAACTCAGGCTATGTGAAATTTTCCAGCGGAAAAACATTGCCGGCCATTGTTGATCATGGAAATGATTTTTTTACCGGTTTTGGTGGATTAACCAAATCTGAAAATTTTCCCGATAATCCCGATAACCACTCGGATTTTAAGTTCTTTAAAATGGAAAATTGCTTAAAAAAACAAATCACCGGTTTTCAATATACTGATATTTTCGATGAATACGTATCAGTATTAGAACTTCCCAGAAATTTGGTTTCCGATTTATTTAATTTGACGGAAAAAACTAAAAGATCCTATACGGAATCAATTCCGAAACGCCCAAATGAAAGGATTTCAACATGCCTGCAAAATGGCCATGGTAAACGCCGGAGAAAATTTATCACTCATTGGTGACGCCATTCCCGAGGCTATCAATAAAATGTTTACCCAGTATATGTCAGCGGAGGATGCCAGTTTAGTTCAGGGTATTATTAACCAGGAATTATATCATCTGAATGGCTCCAAATCAGAAAACACTTATAATCTGGGCAACATCATGCGTGGCCGACTTCGATCCCTGATAAAAATTCAGGAAGAGCTGTCCATCAACACAGTCGCGGAAATATCCTGCAAACGTTTTAGATTTATGCTGGATTCGCAGTACCGGACCCTTCTCGTCTTCACAAGGATGCGGACAAAATAATGTCGGTTTTGAAAATCATTAGATTTTCGAGCAGCAATTCCCGCTGTACCCAGCGGGAATTGCTGAATTTTCGAGCATTAATCTAGAGAAACTCCAAGATGTTCTGTAAACTTAATCCTCGAAAAGTAGGTTCGTAATCTGGATAATCCCTTAATACTAATTCAGCCTTTATTTTCAAAAGTTTTAAATTGATCTTTTGTTGATTTAATTTGGTTTCCACAAATAAAATTTTTTTCTTCAGATCGTTAATTGCTATAATATCAATTTCATTATCATTGCCTTTTTCCCAATAGAATCCAATTTGATTGAACTGTCCCGTGGCTGCTAATAATTGCTGAAAAAATCGTTCTAAGAGTGGGCCGGAATAAGCAGTGTAATCCCTCTTTATGATCTCTTTCACATAAGAAAAATTTTCTATCTCAATAGCCGTTCGATACCGATAAATAAAGCGAAACCAAAAACTTAAAAAATTATCGATGATTTTGTACTTTTGATTACGAGAATTAGGCTTGGCATTAATCGGTCGATGTCTGGAAATCAGCGCATAATCTTCTTCCAGGCGCATTAAGTAACCACCTACATCTTTCCCCAGGTAGGATTCAATTTCTGTTCGCCCTGTTTTTCCTTGAGAAATTAATTCTAAAATAGCAAAATAAGTGAGATAATCACGACCGAATTCCTCTATTAACAGATTTTTGCCTTCGTTAAGAAAAATAGAATCTTTTTGTAAGATCACATCTAATATGTCGTTCCGCTTCTGAGCTTTTTCAGCTAACAACAATTCTAAATATTTTGGCATATTCCCAGTGATAACAAAAAAATCAAAAAAGGTATCAGGAGAAAATATGTGATGATCTTTTAAAATATCAGCGCTTGTTTTTAAGGAAAAAGGTTTGATTTGAAGAATACGATTAGCTCGACCGAACAGGGGTTGCTTATTATCTTCAAATATCTTATGCATTAATGAATAGACAGAGCCGATGAATATGACTTGTAGGCGCAATTTATCTTTATTGAGATCCCATAATTTTTGTACATCAGAGTAAACACCAGGATTAATTCTCAAAAACTCCTGGAATTCGTCGCAGATGAGCGTAAAATTTTCTTTTTTAGCAATTTCCAACAGTAAAGCGAAAATTTCTTTGAATTCTTTAATTTCTCCGATCACTGGGTGCTTAAAATGCTTTTTTATTTCTTCCAAAAATTCCTGGCACAAAAGATGCTCCTCTTTTCGGCCAATAAATAAGTATAAAAAATTTTTGTCTTTCACATAACGCAATGCTAAAAGGGTTTTGCCCACGCGGCGTCGACCTGTTAATACTGTCATAATGCCAGTTTTTGTCGCTTGTTCGCCAAGATGATTTAGAATTTGCAATTCCTGATCACGGTTATAAAATTTCATTTGTAACCCCGGTTACGGTAACTATGGTTCCATAGTACCAAAGATAAATCCTGACTGCAATGCGCGGCATGCGATGGATCACATCCGGATTTTTTACTAGAAAAATTTTTAAATAACAATTAGTTAGGTTACTCAGGCGTGATGACTATAGATAGAGCTCTTTTATTTTGGCGGGATTATGGTAGGCTCATACCGTCTCTTTGGAGTACTTCCCATATCCAGGGTACAATTTTTTTCACGTTTAAGTTCTAACCGTGAAGTAAACAGAATTCCATAATGACCACTATAATTATTAGTCGGGAAAATTCAGTCAGACTGGTCAAGTAAAAACAGACTTTTTTTACTTGACCAGTAATACATCACTTTAATAATAAGTTCCAGTATTACAATATCCCCCATCAACGTGGGTAATCTTAATGTTTGTCACATTATTATTACTATCTTTTGTATAAGTTCCTGATGCTGTACACCCTGACCCTGACTGACCTTGAGCATCTGGAATAGCTATTGCAAAGTAATTTGGGTCTTCAATTTTGTAACTGCCAGAGGCAATAGGTGCAAGAGTAGTCGGACAATTAAATGCCCCATTAACTACAGATGCTTTACCTTTGCCACCTTCGTCAACTTGAGATGTAATAAAGAATGCACTTTTATATTGAAGATCATTATTACAATACTGACTCTTAAAATGAGGTGCTGTAGCTGCTAAAGTTGAAACACTGATTATAAATGTACTTAAAAATAGAATGTATTTTTTGTAATTCATTTTTTTTCTCCTGACCAATTGTAGTATCTTAATTATACACTATTCGTCAATGAAATGCGAAATTTAACGCATTATTAGGTGGATGACCCGGCATGAGCGTATTGGTGATTTAGAGCCTATTTTTCGATTGAACAAAGGTATCACCGTGCTTCTGAAATTGTGACGATATTGGATAATGCCAAATATCATTACTCAAAAGAGGTTCAGGAATATTTGAATACTGGTTCTCGGATTAGATTAGTTTTTCTTCCAAGTTATTCACCTGGATTGCTTCGCTGACGCTCGCAATGACGATATCGAAAACTCAATCGCTTTGAGTATATTTCAACCCGGTGAACGCTTACTAACAAGATAGCGGGAGAATTCAGCCAAATCTGAGATAGGCTCGCGACAAACTGAACCTTGACAGATATAAGCAATTACACCGCTCTCGGGCGCCGGTTTTCGCAGCGCGGCGGGCAACTGTTCCGCGGGGCCAGGCAACGCATAGCAATAGTGATTCGGTAAATAATGTGCCGAAAATTCCTGTCGCCAGGCAGTCATTAAGGAAGATTCGCCGCGCAAAATAATGAACACCGGCGGATGGAAATAACTGCGTAACCCCGCCAATAAACTATCGTGCGCTGCGGGCCGCTGATTAATTTGCTCCCACCCGGCCTGTAACGTTTTTTCCGCCGCAGTTAGATAACGGGATTCTCCCAGCCAATGCCCCAGCCGTAACAGGCAGGAGACAGCCACTCCGTTTCCGGAAGGCAACGCTTCGTCCGCAAAAATTTTCGGGCGCTGAATTAAGGGCTCGTGATTTGTCGCGGTATAAAAAAATCCGCCATTTTCACCGTCATAAAAATAATTCAGCATTTGATCAGCTAAAGTGATCGCCCATTGAAAATATTCATCAAACCAGCGAATTTGCAAAAATTCCAATAACGCGTCCAGCAAAAAAGCGTAATCATCCAGATATGCCGGCAGATGGGCACGGCCTTCTGTCCATACCGCCAATAATCGCTGATTTTGCCACGAATTTTCAATAATAAAATCCAGCGCCGCCTGGGCCGCATCGGCGAAATCCGGGCGCGCTAGCGCCATTGAAGCGATCACCAGCGCTTTAATCATTAACGCGTTCCAGCCGGTGAGAATTTTTTTATCGCAACTGGGATGAATGCGATTTTCACGAACGGCTAATAATTTCTGCTTCACGCCAGGCAGCCATTCCGCATGAACGGATTCATCCCGTTCAGCGATATAAAGATGCCAGTGCCCCTCAAAATTCGGTGATTTGTTCAGGCCAAAATAACCGGCGATGGCGGAATATTCGAGAAAAGTTAACGCCTGACGAACTTCATCGCGATCCCAATAATAATATTTTCCTTCAACCCCTTCGGAATCCGCATTCAGAGTAGCGTAAAAACCGCCCTGCGGCGAGCGCATTTCCCGCAAAACCCAATCGATCGCGGCCAGGGCGGTGTTTCTGAATAAATCGTCATTTTTGATTAATGCACGCCGCGCGTAGAGCGGAATCAGTTGCGCATTGTCGTAAAGCATTTTCTCGAAATGTGGAATCATCCAGTTGGAATCGATGCAGTAACGAAAAAAACCGCCTCCCAATTGATCGCACAATCCGCCCTGCGCCATTCGTGTCAACGAGTGGTCAAGCATTTTTAAGGCGTCCGAATCACTTTCCAGCAAAGTCGCTAAATGCGTTGGCAAGGGAAATTTTGGGGCGCGGCCAAATCCGCCATGAATAAAGTCAAAACTTTTTTCCAGCTCTTCCCGCGCTATTTTCAAAGGTTCCTGTGTTAATTGCACGCCGTGGCAGGATGCCGCGGCGATTTTATCCAGCGCCGCGGTGATGGCGTTACCGATTCGGGTAATGGCGTCCCGGCGCTCATAATAGAAATGAGCCACCTCGGTAAGCACGGATTTAAATCCAGGGCGTCCGAAACTGTCGGTCAAAGGAAAATATGTCCCGGCGTAAAAAGGTATTTGCTTATCCGGTGTTAAAAAAACCGTTAACGGCCAGCCGCCTGCACGCCCCGTCAATAATTGATGTGCGGTTTGATAAATTTTATCCAGGTCTGGGCGTTCTTCGCGGTCTACCTTAATATTTATGAACCATTGATTCATTAAATCCGCAGTTGACTGATCGGTAAAAGATTCACGAGCCATGACATGACACCAATGGCACGCCGCATAACCAATAGATAATAATATCGGTTTGTTCTCCTGACGCGCTTTTTGTAACGCTTCTTCACACCAGGGATACCAGTCGACCGGATTATTCGCATGCTGCAACAAATAGGGACTGGTTGCCTGACCCAGATGATTGGATACCATATTACTTTTTACTCTCCTCTTTTAGGCGGTGGTATTTGGCCAATAGTTCCACCGGTGTTTCTAAAAATGCGAGCGGGATACAATCGACCGGACAAACCTGCCGGCATTGCGGTTCGTTAAAATGGCCCACGCATTCGGTACAACGGCCCGGGTCGATTTCGTAAATGGATTCGCCCTGAAAAATGGCATCGTTTGGACATTCCGGTGCACACACGTCGCAATTGATGCATTCGTCGGTAATTCGTAACGCCATTAAACTTTTTTCCATTCACGCAATTGCCGCAACACAGAAACGGGAACGAAGCTGGAAATATCACCTCCCAGTAAAGCAATTTCCCTGACTAAAGTTGCCGATATAAACACATATTCATGGCTGGCAGGTAAAAAGATTGACGTGATCTCGGGAGCCATTTGCCGATTCATACCCGCCAACTGGAATTCATTTTCGTAATCAGCCGCAGTGCGTAATCCGCGCACGATAGCCGTAACCTGATGTTGTTTAGCAAACTCAACAATAACGCCGGGGCATGGCAATCCTGCACCGTAGGGTATTCGGTTAACGTTTCTTTAACCAGAGAAATTCTCTGATCAACGTCGAGCCAGGTAGCCTTACGGGTATTGGTCGCCACGCTGACAATGACCCGATCGAATAGTTGTGTGGTGCGATCAATCAAATCCAGGTGACCACGAGTAATGGGATCAAAACTACCTGGATATATAGCTACTCTACTCATTCACATTCTCCGCATTACCAACATGAGTGATCCCGTTATGGGGACAATCCGCTTTCAGGACTGAAACTTTTTCGCCACCAGGCAAAACCAAATGCGGCGCAATCTCAGCGAGGGGATATAAAACAAACTCGCGATCTTTGACGCCCGTATGGGGAATGATTAAACGCTTCGTATTTATGGTGTGTTCGCCGTACAACAAAATATCCAGATCAATGACTCGCGGACCCCAGTGGTCTGAACGAACACGACCCTGCTCGTTTTCAATATCCTGCAGGAAATCCAGAAGTTGTTCGGGGGATAACATAGTTTTCACCGACACCACCCGGTTTATATAATCCGGCTGACTGTCCGGACCTAGTGGCCGGCTACGGTAACAGGAAGAAGCCCGGCAAAAAACGGAATCAGGTAATTGATGCAGACGAGCGGTGGCGCGGGCAATCTGCCTTAAAGGTTCCTGGAGATTACTACCAAGGCCAATAAATGTGAGTACAGCATCACGTTGACGTATATTTGTCTTCATTTTTTTTTGATTTTGATTTCGGTAATTGCTCCAGCATCTGTTGGCGAAAATTCGCATCGGCGTCACGGAATTTTCGCCACCATTCTAATTTATCATGCTGCTTTTCACCGGTTTTGACCCGCAAATCCAGAAAATCGAACGCCGCGCGAAAGTACCGATGAAATAATGTCCGGTAAACTCTCTGCCCCCGCGGTTTTATCAAATAAAATTGTAATAACCAGATGTTTCGCATCATTGCCGAGAGACGATTAGGGATCACCAGTACTTCAGCCTGAATTTTCAAGACTTCGTCGATTGCCGTACGCAATGCCATGTGAAATTTTTTCTGTGGATTACTCGCCAGTTTTTCCTGCACCGCCGGCCATAAGACTACTGCAAATAAAAAACCAGGGTTTAACGAGCTTTGTTCCTGATAGCGCCGATCGGTTTCGCGCATGGAAAGCTCTATGAAAGCGTGGATATTTTCAGCGCCCGGGGTATTCATGACAGCAAATGTTTGAGGAAATAACACTTGAAAATATCCATACTCACACAATTTCTGATAGGTCAATTGTGCATGACCGGTAAAAAATAATTTCAGCACTTCATCAAACAGGCGGGATTTGGCAACGTGTTTGAGTAAATTCGCCAACAGCCGGAGCTGTATTTCAGTTTCCAGGTGAACGGAGAACTGTAATTTAGCAGCCAAACGAATTGCACGCAGTAATCGGACAGGATCCTCATGAAAGCGTTGCGCCGGATCGCCAATAATACGTATTAGTTTTTTTTGGAGGTCTTCCATACCGCCGGTATAATCGATTACCTGACCTTTCTTGCCGTTATAGTAAAGTGCATTGACAGTAAAATCGCGGCGCCAGGCATCTTCCTCAACAGTGCCAAAGGTATTATCGGTAATACGAGAATGCTGGTCCGCTGCCATCACCGGTTCACCGGCCTGGGCGCGGAAAGTGGTGACTTCAATTATTTCCTGACGGTAAAAGACATGGACAATACGAAAACGCCTGCCGATAATTCGGCTGTTACGAAATATCCGTCTGATCTGTTCCGGAGATGCGTTCGTAGAAATATCAAAATCTTTGGGTATTTTATCCACCAACAAATCACGTACGCCACCACCGACCAGGTAGGCGGCAAACCCGGCTTCGTGTAGCCCTGCCAATACCTTTAGAGCATTGGGGCTAATGTGCTGTTCCGGAAGGGGCTTATCCCAATGTCGGGGTAAACCGTTTTTATCGGTTTTTTTCCGCCGTAAGCGTGACAATAACCGTCTATAAATCAAAATACTCACCTTCGAGGCTTAAAAACCAGAATTCTATCATTAACTCACAATCGATTCCATTGTAATTGACTGATTTTTTACCTATAATGCCGGCTTGCCTGCTGAAATCGCACTTTTGCTCCCTTCGTCTAGTGGCCCAGGACACCGCCCTCTCACGGCGAGAACAGGGGTTCAAATCCCCTAGGGAGCATATTTTGCTTTGCCTCTGTCAGAAGTATCCGTTTAATAATTCCTTAATATTTATAATTTATTCTAAAAAACCCCACAATCATTAATAATTTATATATATGAGTAAAATATCGATTACTAAATCACAAATAGAACCATTTATTCCGTTGCCGGCCTATCTGGATCCGGCCATTGGCCAAATTTGCTGGACCAGATCCGCTTTTATATTTTGTAACTCTGAAATTCGTTCGGGTTTGACGGGCAGTTTGATGGAGAAAGCAGCCCGGGAACAGCGCGAAGTATGCCTATATGATATTGCCATTCCAAATGACATCGAGAGGCTGATGGCTTCTACGTGTTTAGATCCCAGTACTGGAAAATTACAACTACAGCCAGGCAAATTAAAAAAATGCCTTATGGAAGGTGGTTTATTAATTATCTGGAATCCGGATGCCTCAAAATCAGCAACGCTGGAACAATTGAATGGGATTCTGGACGGCGTCTCTTTATCGGATCTCACGGAAAATAAAATGATCGCCATTTCGCCCAGGTTACAGATTGTGGCGTTCATGGAAAATCCCGTCAATGATTTGGGACTGTCTTTTATGACCCGGAGTTTTCGCGACCGATTTGAGCAGATTCGTCAGGTTCCTGAAAATTTTAATTTCACTCCTTCTCCCGTGTTTACATCTGTCGATCAGTACGATGAAAAAATAACAACCATCGACCTGGATTGCCGCTATTATTCTGCTGATAAACTCAGAAGATGGTTACATAAATACATTATGGATGAGACCACAGAGTTCAAAAAAGGATTCCGGTTAAAAATTTCCAGATTTGCCAAACAGCTCAGTCAAAACCCTGCCGGGACTTTACAAATTCGTTTAAAAAACGTGAATCTCAAAGACCCCGAGGTTGAACAATTTTTTCGTGAGTGGCACTTTAATCCTGTTCCCTTTGAAATGGACGGCATTCGATATGACTTCACCCGAGTGAAATTTTTTCTAAAAGCTCCGCAATCTGCAGAGGATTTAAAACTGTCCACTTCAGGAAAAATTCTGCAAAAAGTTTCCCCGGATCAAATTAAGGAATTCAGCAGGAAAGAGCATATATTTTATTTGAATGAATCATTAATCTCACCACTGCGTGAATTGGTATATACTCAAAAAAATACCGGCGACGATCAATATCACTGGCATTTACAGAAAGGCGGTTATTTAAATTATTTTGATCAGGAAGGGCCGGTACATTTTTTAATAATTGATATTTTATCGCCGGAATCCTGGCATTTTCTAATCCATCACCCTAAAATTACCCGCCTGTCGGTAGTTAATTCCGTAACCATCCCTGACCTCTGGAAAGATTTATTTACCACTGAGCAATCCGCTACTTCTCCTCCGGATTATAAAAAATCATTGACAACGAACCCCGGCGTAAAACTTTGTTTGGCGAAAGAAAAAGATCAATGCGCCGTAAGCCTGGCCTTAAAACAGGAAAAGACCCGCAAAACTGTCGTTCTTCATACCTCACAGGACACGGATGCCAATCTGCTCACGCATTATGATGCCAGACTGCAATATCAGGATGGTATCCTGATTCGTTTGCTGGAAGAAGGATGCCGGGTGGTGATTACCGGTGAAACTCTAATCAAAAAATTTCCCAATCTTTTTAATGAATTGTCTCTGATTAGTCTCAATAGAGAAATTCGCAAACTTTATCAAAAAAATGGAGAAACGGTTTTATTGATTGATCCCAAAATACTTAATCAATATCCCTGGTTACAGCACCTGGAACAGTTCACCGTTGAATGTAAACCATTGCCTTCCGGAAACAACTACCCGGCAGGCTACAAAGGTCTCAGGCAGGCCATATTGGACGGGAATCGTATTATTTTGGCCGAAGGACGGAAGGCCAGCGGCAAATCATTTTCGCTGACCCAATTGGTGAAAGATGGGCTCGCCCAGGTTTTTAGTTATACCCTGAGTCCTCAAACCACATTTAATCAGTTAAAAAAACTGATTATCCAGTGGGCGCAATCCCATCCGTCCGGGCATAATCAATTTTGTATTTTAGCTTTTGATGAAATGAATCTGGTCAGGCCGGAAGTGCTGATGTGGTTACAGGCCATGGTGACTACGCCGGAATATATAATTCTACCGGATGGTGAAACCATTCGTTTAAGCCCTCAGCATTGCGTGGTGGGATTGATGAATTCCGCCCAACAAACGGGTGGCCGGCATGAACATGCCATTTTAAAATCCATCTCCGCAACCGTTGCTTTTCCCCCACTGTCACGCGAAGTGATTCGCAATGAGATCATTATTCCTGCTTTAAAAAAAGAATGTCAAATCAACGATAATGAAGTTGAGCCCATGGCTGATTTCCTGATCGAAATACGCAACCAGATTGAAACGCTGCAACCGGATGTTCAGTTAGACCCTCGCGATTGCCTGGCCATTATCGCCGGAATGGCCAGTTGGGATTATGATCCCAAAGAGATTAAAACGGCTGAAAAAAATCAGAAAACCCCTGAATACCGCAGCGCATTGAAAAAGGCAATTCTCGAAATCGTGTCAACAGAATTATCCTCTTCAAAATTGATAACATTTCAAAGCTGGTTAAATATGCTTTTCGCCGATGTTGACAACGATGCCTCTCCCTTTTCGAAAAATTGGGTCGACACAATACTGAAAGAGGATAAGGAACTGTGGAACATCGAAAGTAGCCGGCAACTCATGTACAGCATTGCCGATTATTTTCAGATGCATGATTTCTATGAAAGAAAACACCAAAAAATCATACCCGGAAAAAGCGCCCTGTTACTTTTGGGTGATACCAACACCGGTAAAACATTTTTATCCGAATACATGGCCAAAAAATGGGGATATATTTTTGGAGAAAACTGTTTTACCTGGACTGCGGGCATGCATGGCGATCTTATCACTTTCATAGAAAAATCCAGGCGTGAAGGGTGGATGGTGATCATTCATGAAATTAACATGTTGCCTACGGAAGTGATTGAAGGCGCGTTAAATTCAGCGCTCACCGGTGATGCGCATCCTGGATTTGGTTTGATAATGACGGCGAACGATTTTGAGGGACGGCAAAAGTTATCCATTCCTTTTTTATCCCGCGTAAAAATTAAGCGGGCTCAAAACCCGTCACCTCAGGAGTTACTGAGTCTGTATCCCATTTCACCCGATAATAAAGAAATTATTCTGGAAGCTTACCAGTTGACAGACGGTCAGGCCAGCATCCGTGGTTTAAAAAATGTCATCAGGCATGATCAGGCAGGAATGAACATTTATATGGCCTGTGCGATGGGTTTTGGTTTATTACAGAAAGAGCCTTCGGAAACAAAAAATAATGTCACCGAATCCGAAAATAAAGAACAGAACATAGACTTTCTAAGGTTAACCGGATCGGATCGTTTAATAGTGAGTGAAAATCCCTGCCGGGTGTCTTCCGGAAAGCTCGATATGACAAGAGGGAAGATTGAATTGCCTGCCCTGCTCCCCAATGCCACGGAACAAGACCGGCAGTTACGCCGTCATTTAATATTACTGCACAGTCTGCATTTTCAGATTGCAACCGCGATGGGAATTAAAAATTCACCGATGGTGAATTCGCTCCATTCATTACAGGCATTGGCAATAATGCGCCATCTTTTTTCAAAGTCAGATCCCGTGCTGATGATTTTTTTAAATGAATTACTGCCTTTAAAATCCATTGCCAATAATAAAATTGGGAATGATATTATTAATAATCAGATTAAAAAATTTCAGGAACAGGGCCACGATTTCCCAACCGGTATAATTCTGCTGTGTATTCACTGGAATACGATATCCCTCCTTGAAGGAAAATCCGTCCCCTGGAGAAAAATCCGGTTATTATGCAAAAATGCTCCCGATAATTATCGCTGTTTGCAGGTATTAGAGCAGGTGGCCGCATGGATGGAAAAAGAATCGGAGAAATTACATCAGGGATTGACCAACTGGTTCTCTACGGTTGACTCACCCTTTGGTCTCATGATTGGCGCTAAAAATGGTGCGGCGAAAACCCAATCATTACTGGAAAAAATGACACTCTTTGCGCAAACACTACAGAATCTGGAAATAAAATCCGGGCCATGGAATTTGTTCGGTTCACTTAAATTGTTCTCTGGATTGGATTTAAAGAATAAACAGGTTTCTGATAATAAAAATATCACGCCAACGCTTCCTCCAAAAAAACTTTATTCTTCATCAGGAGCATTATCTTTAGAGAAGGAATACCCGAACCTGGCTACCTGTCTGGATCAAAAATCATTTAATATCCCTTTGTATAATTATATTTTGAAAAACGGGAAACTCGCGCTAACCAATGGTTTCATGGAAAAAGAAGCAATGCCCAGACATTTTTTTCCTGCTCAGGAACCAAAGTCTGCTGTGGAAATGAAGACTTTTATATTGAAGGCGCCACTGAAACATCATGGCAATGCGGTACCGCTATTGGTCCCTCTGGGTTTTTATCCCAAAATGACTGATAAAAATATAAAAGTGGAATGGTTATCCGGACGATTTTATGCGATTTTTAATGACGCTCAGGCAGAATTATTCACGAAACCCCTGGAATATAAAGTGCTAAAGGGCGGCATCAGTGTTGACCCGCATTTTAATCCAGTTCAGGATACCAAATCTATAATTGATCAGACGCAATTGCCGCTACCAGTTCAGAAAGTCCTTAAGGAAATTCCCGAAAATAAACCTGCAAAGATAACCAAATTTGGGCAGAAACTCGCGAAAGCATTGGCCAAAAGCTTTTTATATTTTGATCGTAACGATGCGCAGGCGCGCCATGAACTGGAGGTAGCCTATCACCGGGGACTGGAAGCCGCCATTGCTTATTGTATCGAAAAATCCACAGTGGTTTGTTTTGAAAGCGCTATTATATTATTCGACCTGCTCACCACAGCGCTTGCCAAATTGCCTGTTTCATTGCACCTGGTCTCCGGCACGTGTTGTGAGCGAGGAACCATCACTAATGAAGGCCATAGTTTTGTGGTGATGAAATTTCGGGATGGCCGCCAGATTATCCTGGATTCCACCCCTTCACGTCTTAAAAGTGAATACAAAAATAATCCAAAATCATTAATATCATCAGTACCGATAGTCAAGGAGCCGCCGATGATAGAAAATCCGATTCTTGGATTTTGTTATCCCGGAATGTCTGGCGCACTGCCCGAATTACTGACGCCATTTTATAAATTTTCATTTGATCAAAGCACCGCTTATGGCACGGGTCCGGAGGGCGAAATGATTCCTCTGCGCCAATTTGCAGGGTTAACCAATTTCTTTAAAATAAACAGATTGGCTCAATACCCGCGGCCGCAAACCTTACTCATTACGTCTTTACCTGAGAGATGGCGTCCCTCGGATTCTTTGAATGAAAGATATCAAAACCTGAACTGTTTACATTTTTTAATGAATATATTTTTTGAAAATGGATTTAAATTTTTAATCTGGAATGAAAAGCGTAAGCAGTTTTTCGAGGCCGCCAACGCCGATCATTTGTTATCTTTATTTAAAGATCTCAATACTCCAAACAGGGAATCGTGGGAAGAATTGAAGAAAACGTATCCTCACTCCCTATTAAGCGTGAATCACGAGCTGTTAGATAAAACTCTCCAGGGCTTTGCCAGAATATTGTCAAAGGTATGCACTGAACAACTATACACGGATTATTCGCAAAGCAGGTCAACAACAACGTTCCTGGAATCTAAAGACAATCTTGGGGAAAATGTTGAGAAAGAGGAAATACCTCTGCTTCGAATCCATGAACACCAGTTATCAAACCTGGAAGGAGGTATCAATGAAAGAATTAACAATTTTTGCCATCAACAGCTCGCTGATGAGTATAAAGAATTAGTTATAAGTAATCCTAATTTATCAGAAAATATTAAATTCGATCTCGAAATTTGTGGTTTAAACTTTAAAGAAAAACTGGATTTCTCTCAATTAAATGTTAAAACCATTGCCTTTTTTTCATGCGTAAATGTCTGCCCGGATTTTAATAAATTACCGACAGGTTTACGGAATATTCATTTAGCCCAATGTAATTTTATTGATTGGGATCCTGAAATAATTATAAACGGTTCAAATTCACTGCAAATAGTTGAATTGGATATCGAATTACTGGCTGCATGCACGATTATTAAAGCCCATAGCCCACTCAAATCGTTCGGATTCTTTTCTAGCGCATACTCTAATCCCGAATCTCCCCCAGAAGACAAAATGAATTGTCTCATTTTAGAAAAAGATTTAGAGATTAAGAGTATAGATTGTGAAACTACAATCGGTTCATTGGTTTTATACTCTACGGTATTTCAATCAGAAAATTTTATCAATAGAACTGAAAATGATAAGGATTGGAGGGAATTATTAAAAAAGACAGAACAGATTGTGATACTTTTAGATACGAATGATAGTATTATTGCAAAGCGCGTTGATCGACTAATAGAAGTTTGTGGAAATAAGAATTGTGTGATTTTGAAATCCAGAGAATTTATTCAGAATTTTATTTCAAAAATGCTTACAGAAAACTCGATTGCTTCCCAGACACCGTAAATCGCCGTGCCGTCTATCTAGTTAGAGCCTGTCCCAATTAAAATAATTTATTAAAATACAAATAATTAGAGGTTGAATTACAATTATGCAAACCATCGTGATAAACTCACGCTAGGGGGTTGACTAAGTTGAGAATGGTGATATCATTTATTGACATATATCAAATAATGATATATTATACAATAATGAAATGGATGGTTCAGTTTTCAAGTAAAGCTTATAAGCAAAAGAAGCAGTTAAGTACTTCAATCGAGTCAATTTTGCGCTTATTGGTTGAGGACTTATCCCATAATGGCCCATTTCCAGGGGATGGGTGGCCGAATTATGGAAAGCTTAATGATAAGAAAAGCATAGATAAAAGGCACTGTCATCTTAAAGGGAAAGCCAACATATGTTTGCTGTTGGCAAGTTGTTGATAAGAAAATAAAAATTATAGAGGTTTACTATGTTGGCACGCACGAAAATGCGCCCTACTAATGCCCTGGGGCATGACGACGACAGAAGAGGTAAAGTTTACTTTAATTATCAGAATAAATCTTACGCTATCCCGAAACAGGTAGCTGAAAAATATGTAGTTACTCCTGCTTCAGTTCGTTCAAAAGAACATTTACCTGTAGCATCCGAGAAAGTTTTTGCTGAGATCGAAAGTAAATTTTCTAAAGCGGGCGTTTTATTGAAGGGACTTAGAGGTCGGGAAGGTTTAACGCAAGTGCAATTTGCGCAAAAAATCCATGTTACTCAAGCTAACCTTTCTAATATGGAAAATGGAAGGCGACCAATTGGAAAACAAATCGCAAAACGTATTGAAAGAATTTTCAAAGTTAATTATCGGTATTTTTTGGATTAATTTTCTCAGCTATGAATGAAGATGTCAAAAATTTACAATACCTGACGCCACAAGTTTAAAAAAACAATAGAAAACTTTCCAGGAGAAGAATATTTTAACTTATTACCTGACATAAATAAGGTAACAAAATATTTATAAACAGATATTATATTTATTTTGTGAGATTTTAAGCTGTATTTACTTTTCTTTTAATGAATCAATTAACGAAAAGAAAAAGTATGAGAAGCCACTTGGCAATACTGGGCACGGGAAGATGGATTACTTAGACATTCATAGGCTTCTTTTAATTTTTTAAATAGTTCCGGGGCTCCTCCTTTGTCAGGATGATAGCGCAACTTCAACAATCGATAATTTTCTTTGAGCAGAGTTTCGAATTGTTCACCAGAAAAATTGGGAGATAATGCTAATATGGAAAAATATCCTTTTGGATCTGGCTGATGATTACTGGCAAGATTTTTTTTAGTTTCTTTCAGTGCTGCTTCCAAATGCTGAATGCGATACGCAGCTTGCCCAACGGAATTTTTCATTTGCTTTACTTCAAGCTTAGCCGCTTTTAAATCTTCTTCAAGCTTTCGATTACTATGAGAATACTGTTTGATGCGTTTAATTAAGGATTCTTTAGATAAACACTGCAACTCTTCATTCAAGGTAATATCATCGCCGAAATCATCTAACCCTAGACTCCAATGGATGCGTGGAGAAACGCCCTGCCTATCGAGACTATTCTCGCTTCGTAAAGCTGGCACTGTTGCCAAAAATCACTCGCTTCTGGCGGTTATCTAATTGTGATAAATAAACTATGGTTAAAAATACGGCTTGAATATCGACATAAAACGAAGGAATGCGTAAAAAAGAATGTAGCACCTGAGCAATTTCTTGAGGATAACGAGTGATCATATAGGCGACGCCTGCATCTAAATCACATTGATTATCTTTTATGGAAAAAACAGCCTTAATCTTTTCATTACTCATGAAAATTTTATTATGAGGGACGCCAGAGGATTCTTCCTGGCAAACAACAAATTTTTTTGGAATTAAATCAAATACTTTTTCTTCATATAGACCGCAATCATATCCTCGCTTTTTGCAAGACTTACTACATTTAAATCAAACGGTTAAAATTCATCGGGAATTACTGATAGTCTTCCGATTTCTGATAATGAAAAAGATTACATTAAGACGAGTTCTCTTAATCAGGAGGTTTGGCGCCCGCGCTTGAGGGCCTGGGCGATTTCGGCGACGTACTGTCCCTGGAATTTGGCCATCGCCAGCTCATTTTTTGATGGCTGGCGCTTGCCGTCGCCTCCCGCCAGAGTCGTTGCGCCGTAGGGGGTGCCGCCGGATATTTCTTCCATCGTGGTCATTCGGGCTTCGGAGTAAGGCAGACCGACAATCACCATGCCAAGGTGCATAAGGGTGGAATGAAAACTGGTGATGGGGAGTTTCCTGACCGCCATGCTGAGTGCCGGTCGAAGCAAATACACTACCCACTTTACCTACCAGCTTGTTCTTCACCCATAATCCTCCGGTTTGATCGAGAAAATTGCGCATTTGCGCGCACATATTGCCAAAACGTGTGGGTGTCCCAAAGATAATAGCATCGGCTTGTGCAAGTTGCTGCGCTTCTATCACCGGAACGTTGGCAAATTTCTCCCTCGCCTTATCCGCGCCGCTTTTGGCGAGAATAGACTCAGGGACCAGCTCCGGCACCTGGTATAAATCCACCTCCACGCCCTTGACCTGCCGGGCGCCTTCCGCGACCGACTCCGCCATTTGATGAATATGGCCATACATGCTGTAAAAAACTACCTGAATTTTAGTTGAAGCCATTGTAAATATCCCTCCTGGATAAAGTGGACGGCAACCGAACGCCTTGGCCGCGGATGGGCGTTCCCATCCATTGGCATAATAAACAAGCTAGCCGATAAGCCGGGTTCTGTCGGGGACAGTCATTCATCTGGGATATGCGTCACCGCTTACCTCTAGCAACCTACCCGAATCCCAACTGCGGGCCGCAGTGATGATGGATCCCTATTTGGCCTTGCTCCAGTGGGGTTTACCCTGCCGCCGCTGTTACCAGTGGCGCGGTGCGCTCTTACCGCACCATTTCACCCTTACCGGCTTATCACGCCGGCGGTATATTTTCTGTGGCACTTTCCGTCGGCTCACGCCGCCCAGGCGTTACCTGGCACTCTGCCCTTTGGAGCCCGGACTTTCCTCTGCAACAGGATTGCGCCCGTCACAGCGACTGCCTGGCTAGCTTGATTTATATATTACCAGAATTACCAGGTCTAAACACTCTCCGAGGGAGCATATTTTGCTTTGCCTCTGTCACATGAGCCTGGTTTTTGTGATTTAATTATTAAAAAAATCAGAATTTAAATGAATAAACCCTTTAATTCAACAGTTGGGTATATCTCAAATGTGTATGGCAATTCAGTATTGAGAAAACTCGCCAAAAACTGAAATCAATTTATCCTAAGATTGAATGTTGAAGAGACGCCAGGCTCCTCACTCAGAGGGATCAGTTGATAATTATTTTAATTTTGAATGAGGGTGAGGGGAAAAGAAAAATAAAAAATTCCTGAACAGAACTGCACAATGAAATAAATCAGGTTCAGTCTGCCCAGGAATATTTTTTTATAAAGGCTGTCCAGGCTCGATATAGGTTGCCATCACGGTTTTCAGTTGGTGTTTCGCAATGGCGTTCCAATCATCTAGCATAGAGAACAGTTGCAAGCATTGCGCCTGTTCAATGTGTTCAGTGTTACTGATGCCCAGGGCGGACAACAGTTGTGTTTTTTCCAAACAGTCTTCAATGATTTCCAGAGGCGTTAAACCTCGATGTGAAGGTAGGACGAAAGACAAATTTTCAGATACAATGGCTTTAACCATGATCAACTCCTTTGTGGTTGGTTGTGGCTAGTCTCATCATCGTATGTCCGTACGGTGGTGGGACGCTTCGAAGAAGTCTCTGCCTTTGTGCCTGGAACAGGTGAGGGGCAGAGGCTTCCACTTAATGCTTACCTTAGCAGAACCCGCTTTGCGCCGCAATGTCCGTCACGTCTTCATTTAGTAAGCTGATAATTTTTGCGCTTCCCGGCGGGCCTGCTCAACGGTAATTTCCCCATAATTGCAAGCAAATTAAAATAAATTATTTTCTTTCGCGCCATTTTGTTCAGATTCAAACTTCCCGAGCCAATAACATAACAGGGCGGCTGGAATTTTCATAAACCGGGTTTCGGGTAAATCAGGGTTTTCAAAAGAACCAAAATCGGTTATCGATTGGGTAACCATATAAGCACGTTTGGCTGAATATTTCTTACATAACTTCATCAAGCCACGTAAATCTCCAACACGGGTATGACTATTTCTATATTTTATTTCAAAAGGGATTATTGAATTATCACTTCGCATAGTCACTAAATCAACTTCGTGATGTTTTTCATCCTGCCAATAACTCAAGCTTGAACCCGGTTCGGAATGTGTGAAAAGATGTTTAAAAACGGCAGTTTCAACTACTTTCCCCATAGCGCTAGCATTTTCCAAAACACTGTTTCCCATCAATAAGATTGAGGGAGCGATAGCGTGATCTGCCAAATAAACTTTAAACCTGGCGCGCAAAACATCTTTTCCATAACCAAATTTTTGTAAACGATAAATTAAATGCGTAGCTTCCAATAATTCTATAAAATGTAATGCCGTGGTTCTGGAAACATTCAGGTTCGCAGCCAAATCTTCCAATTTAAGAACGCCGCCATCGTTCATACATAAATATATAAAGACCTGCTCCAGCTCGATAAATTTCCGCACACCAAATAAAGCAGTCATATCACGCTTTAATACTTTATCGATGATATCTTCACGTATCAAACTTTGGGCTTCATTGACTGTTTCAACCTGAACTGTCTGGGGAAATCCACCCCTAATGAGATATTGATTAAAATACGGAATATAAGAAGCGGCTATTTCGGAAATTTTTTGCAATTCATTCTGCGATAACTCATATAAGTTTTTTAAAGATTTAATTTCCGGGAGACTTATTAGATTATTTAATGATGTAATTTCATTAATTTTTTCTTCTCCAATCATCCCTCTTAAAAAGTGACGTTTATAATTTAAATCAGATAAAGATTTTCTTCCAAATTCTTCCCGGGCATAATTTTCCAGTATGCTCTTTTTTAATTGCAAATTTTCAAAGAAAGAAAGCGTAGTTAATCGGATAGTATGCCACCTGCCAACTCCAGATTCCTGACCCTTATGGACAAGCGGCACCGCTGAACCTGTAAAAATAATTCTTCGATCGGGATTAAAATCAACCTGATGTTTTACCCAAACCTGCCAGTCCGCCATAAACTGTACTTCATCCAAAAATAAATAACGGGGACCCAATGCCGCAGGCTCTCTTTCGATCCACGCCTGAATGACTTTTTCCACTCCGACCATTTTAATAATGGGATGGTCAAAAGTAACATAAAAGATATTGGCGGCAGGAATTCCTTCATTTAATAGAGCTTTTATACTTTGTCTTAACAGGGTGGTTTTACCCACTTGTCTCGCTCCAGAAAGAAATACCGCCCGTGGAGCGGGAGGAGCAAGAACCCAGCGAAATAATTCATTAAAAACTGCCCGCTTCCATTCTGGTAAATTTTTGATCGGCTCCCCGGTCCACCAAGGGTTAAATCGGGTAAGTATCGCTGTCAGTTCAGTTTTATTAATTTCCATTATGTTAATATAACTTAAATGTAATTTTTTATCAAGTATAGTTTACATAATTATGTTATTTAGACATTTTTTGTCTGCACAATGGGTGAGAGACGACAGCAATCAACGCAAAGGCGAATTTGTCGTCGTTCTTCAGGGCGCCCCTGTCCGCAGCGCACCGCAGGCTGCGATCAACTGAGAAATTAAATCCTCAATTCGATGCGGAGATTCGTAAAAAATAATGGTTCGGGTTTCTGTCGCGAGTTCTTTCAAGCGCTGCTCGCGTGCAGCACCTTTGGCAGGTAAAAAACCTTCAAAGACAAAATGCGCGGCGTCCATGTTATTCGCTAAAAATAAATTGAATTGTTCTCTTTGTCTGCGCTTAAGGTAATAAGAAATGAAATGAATTTCCATGTTTCAGTATAAGCTTAATAGCTACCGAGATTGCTATCTCCTTAATTAAGTTTTTATTACTAAAATAGATGATTTATTGAGAGTTGTAAGATTTATTGCGTTAAGCTAATTGTGTTGTCGTAATAGTCTGCCATTTGCTGTTAAAATAGAAATGTTTTTATTTGATCCAAAATCAGCATCGTTAGTAACAATTTTAAGTTGCTCCATCGATGCAAGGTTAATATGATAGCTATCGCTTACATCGATTTTATCGAGATCTTGAAATAGATTTTCGACATCTATGTGTTCAAATTTATCACCGATTTTCCCCGCAATTTTTAATATACTTTCAACTGCTTTTGCTATGTTTAATAATACCTTTTTATGCTCAGGAGTTCCGCGAAATTCCTCTTTAAAATTAATCTGACGATTTAGCTTATGTTTCTGGGCAAAAATTTTAATTTCTATATTTAGATATCCTCTCATAAATTCGAGAAGCACCAAGGAAGAAATACATATTAAGGATTTTCTGTTTAGGATTTTTTTAAAAAAAGCAGAATATGGCTCAATCATACCTTTTTTATAATCACCAATGGGGCAAAAAATATATAACCAAATATTGGTGTCAAAAAAGAAACGATCAGTGTTGCCTGGAAGATAGCTGCGAATATCTATAATATTATTCTTTTTCATCCAGTGCTTCTCGAATACTTTTGTCCATTTTCTTTTTGTCCTTGAAATATTCTTTTGCTCTTTCAATAACTTTTTTCAGAAGATCGATATCTTCTGCGCTCAAGTTTTCTATTCCAAAATTGTTGTTTAAAAACTGGCTATCATGCTTATTATAAAGTTGACCTATAGCGGCATTTAAAAAAGTCGAAGTGATGAGGTCTATATTGATAAAGTCAAGAGTGACCTTTGCATTTCCAGATAAACTTTTTTCAATTCTTTTGTACAGGGCATCTCCATCTTCAGTCGATACAGCAGCATTTCCCCCTATTTGTTCAAATACGTTTATTTTTATTTCTTTCATAATAACACTCCTTCAAAACACTATTTTTTCGTTCATTTCTGAGGAAAGAACGTAATGATGATCATCTTTTAAGTTAAATTCTAAATTTACTATTGTTCCTGGGAAAGAGTCAGAGAAGCTTTTTCCAATTTTTTGGGTCTCATTTAACTCTAAATATCCATCGGCAGATGCAATTTGTATTTTGCCTTTATTTTTTTTAATGAATTCATGTATCAAATTGAACCCAAGCCCGCCTGGAATGTTATCTTTGCGCGTAGTATGGCCTTTTTCTATAGCCCATTGGATAGCATATTCACCCGACAGTTCTTTATTTAAATACTCATTTACATTTTTTTTAATTGTTTTTCCAATATCTACAATAGTAAAGTCTAGTTTCTTATATTGCGGAAAAAATTGACCGCAACTGAATAAGTGGTTGCATCCTCCATGTACGTCTGCATTAGTAAAGATTTCAAGGATACTTCTGCTAACTTCTTTTTTAAGTAAAGGGGACATTTTTGGAATACTTTTTTTTGACAGAAGATCTTCATCAACATATTTTTGGAAAGATCTTGTTTCCGAAATCTTAAATTTCTTGTATTCTATGGTTGTGTTATGAAGACCTGCGATAGCTGCTCCTCCGAAATGACTCAAGAAGTGATTTTTCTCAAAAATTTCTTTTGTTTTATGGCATGATAAGTTCACAATTTTAATACCATTAAAGTTACTTAGCGCATTATTTAATATAGCCCCTAATATAGCTGTTAAATTTGCCTCAAACCAGCCTGTCTTTTCAAAGTCGAGCGTAATTTCATCAGCAATAAGATTTTTCGTCTTATTGCAAAAATCAATCAGTATTTTATATCCCTCAAAGTCACTTTTGATACTTTGAGGGAACTCGAAATACATCACGTATTTCTCCCCAGATAAATTAAAGCAAAAATATTTGTCCTAAGTATTTGTTTATTATACCATAAATCATGGCATTCCTCATTCCTCATAGAACTCTAGCCTGTTGTAGGAGATTATACTAGATGATCGTCTGCCCAATCACAACCCAGTAATTTGAGGGATCAATTAATTTGAATATTTTGCAGCAATTCCCGCTGGGTACAGCGGCAATTGCTTCCTATTTATATCCTGCGCTCGGCGGAGCCGATGCTCGGAATGAAGGGGGAGCGCTGCGCGCTGCTCCCCCTTGCGAACCCCCATCGCGCAGAGAATTTTCTACGAAAATTATTTTTCTTTATGAAAAATTAATCATATATTTCATCTACTTAAATTTATTTTATTCCCAGCGGGAATTGCTGAATATTTTGCAGACGCCCAAGCTGAGAATATTCAGAAAACTTTAAGTGTTAAGGCCTGAGTGTAAAGGCGGTTGCGTTTGGCGCCGGTGATGTCGGCTGCTAGCGCAACTGCCTGCTTTAGGGGTAATTCCGCTAATAACAGGCGTAAAATGCGCTGTAATTCGTCCTGCCCGGCGTCGTCGTCGCTGCGGACAGGGGCGCCCTGAAGAACGACGACAAATTCGCCTTTGCGTTGATTGCTGTCGTCTCTCACCCATTGCCGCAAATCAGCCAGGGAAGCATGGCGAATGGTTTCAAAGATTTTAGTCATCTCCCGCGCCAGTGTTGCCAAACGCTCACCACCGCAGGCTGCGATCAACTGAGAGATTAAATCCTCAATTCGATGCGGAGATTCGTAAAAAATAATGGTTCGGGTTTCTGTCGCGAGTTCTTTCAGGCGCTGCTCGCGCGCAGCACCTTTGGCAGGTAAAAAACCTTCAAAGACAAAATGCGCGGCGGGTAATCCGGAAACCGCTAATGCACTAATAGCGGCGCAGGGACCCGGTATGGGAACCACCGGAATTTTTTCACGATGCAAAGCCTGCACCAAACGAAAACCCGGGTCGCTGATCAATGGCGTACCGGCGTCCGTGATTAATGCAATGCGTTTTCCAGCCTGTAATTGCGGCAATAAATCCATAATTCGTTGCTGCTCGTTGTGGGCGTGCAAAGAAATTAGCGGGGTGTTAATCGCGTAGAAGTTTAATAGCCGCTGACTGTGGCGCGTGTCCTCTGCGGCAATTAAATCCGCGCTCTTTAAAATATCCAGAGCACGCAGGGTAATATCCGCCAGATTACCGATCGGCGTCGCCACAATATATAAACAACCGTTTTTTTGTAGTAATTCTGTCATGTATAAATCACCTTACGCCATGGGGGTTCGCAAGGGGGAGCTGCGAGAAGCGCTCCCCCTTGATTCCGAGCATCGGCTCCGCCGAGCGCAGGATAAGAACAGGAAGCAATTGCCGCTGTACTCAGCGGCAATTGCTGGCCAGGGAAAGCTTGTCGCGAATTTTATCGCCGGCAAGAGCGAAACCACGCAACTGCCCATCCTGATCATGGAATAGCGCGCGTAAATGATAGCCTTCCCCTTCGATGCGCCATTCGCCAATCAGCGCCAGCCGGAGGCGTGTATATCACAAGGGGTAAAACAGATGTTTTTACCACCACCGGCATGATCGGGAAGTGCACGGGGTCACGTTTGCCCGTTAAAATTTTTGCCAAAGCGCGTGCGCTTTGCAACAGTGGCGCCACATACATTTGGACTAAACCATCCACCTCCGCACAATCGCCTAATGCAAATATATTTGAAGAAATTCGTTTGTTGCCAGCGGTTAACCACAATGCCACGATTGACTGCAATCCCGGCACTTCTGCGCCAATTCAATCCGGGGACGTAAACCGGCAGCGGATAAAATCACGTCGGTCAAAATTTCCTGACCATCTTCCAGAGTGACTACCCGCTCCGTTTCCCGGTAATTTATCGCACTCGCAAAATGACCTAATCGCCATTCTACGCCCGCTTGCGCCAGTTTTTCCTTAAGTAAATTTGCAACCACCGGCGGCAATAATGTCATTAGTGGGAATGCTCGGGAGCGATGATGGTCACGGCATATCCATTGTTGATAAGATCATTTCCAAATTCACAACCGACTAATCCCGCGCCTAAAATCACTATTTGTTTTCTGTCGCTTAACCATTGATGAAAATGACGGTAATCGCTCAGGTTATTTACGGTTTGCAGAGTTTGCAGCGCGTCACCCGTGAGTGGCGGCAATATCGGCGCCGCGCCACACGCCATCACCAATTGGGAATATTCCATTTTTTCCTGATTAGCCAGAGTGACAGTTTCCGCAACCGGGTCAATCGCCGTCACCCAGGATTGGCAAATTATTCTCGCATGTAACTCTTCCGCCATGGTGGCATGCGGCCGTAACGACCAATTGTTCCGGCGTTTTCTGTTGAGTCAAGGCCGTCGATAATAAAGGCTTGGAATAAAACGCGCCATCATCCGCAGTGATAATAATGAGCGGCATCTGCGCATCGAGTTTGCGCAATTCTTTTGCCAGCATGTAGCCGGCAAGTCCGGAACCGATAATAATCAAAGGGCGAGAGGTCATAGCTTATTCTGCACGGAAAAACTGTGCACGCTGTCCACCAATACCCGGACATTTTCCGGCGGAGTTTGCGGCAAAACGCCATGGCCTAAATTAAAGATATGTCCTGTCCCCGTACCATAATCAGTGCAAATTGACTGGACGGCCTGCTCGATTTGCGTCGGCTCAGCCAGTAACAGACAAGGGTCCAAATTACCTTGTAAGGCCACTCTATCACCAACCTGCCGGCGCGCGTCCCGGAGGGAATGTGGTCCAGTCCAATCCCAGCGCATCACAACCGCTTCCGGGCCATTAGGTCTAACCATTGGCCACCGCCTTTCGTAAAAAAGATAACGGGCACAGGGCTGCCGTTAGAATGCCGTGTCAAACCCTCTGCGATTTGCTTCAAATAATGAAGAGAAAACACCGGATAATCAGTATAAGACAACACTCCCCCCCAGGTATCAAACAGCATCACGGTTTGCACCCCGGCGGCAATTTGCGCGTTTAAATAGGCGAGTGGTGACGGTTGTTACCCGCTCCAGTAAATCATGCAGCACCTGCGGTTCCCGATACAGCAGTTCTTTGATGACTGCAAAATTTTTACTGCTGCCACCTTCCACCATGTAAGTAGCGCATGTCCAGGGGCTGCCTGCAAAACCAATGAGAGGTACCGGACGCGGCATATTACGCTGGACCAGCGGAATAGTATTGAAAACAAAATTTAATCGATCAAGAGCCTGTGCTCCCGTTTGTAACCGCTTCACGTCCTGATGAGTTCGAAGGGGTTGCGGAAAATGCGGACCATCGCCTTTAATAAATTGCACCGTCATTCCCATTGCGGCAGGCACTACTAAAATATCGGAAAATAAAATCGCAGCGTCTAAATCAAATCGTGCGAGGGGTTGTAAGGTGGCTTGGGCGGCTAATTCAGGAGTGCGGCAAAATTCCATAAAATCAGGGGTTTTTTCGCGTAAAGCACGATACTCGGGCAAATAACGTCCCGCTTGGCGCATTAACCACACCGGTGTTTTATCCACGGGCCGGCGCAACAGGGCATTAATAAAACGCGAATGCGGCATATTAAACTTCTCTTTGGTAATTGCTTTAGTATATCTTCGATCAGATTTTCGATGATGCTGCGCCGGAGGTCTTCATCGACTAATCCGCCTTCTTCTTTGATTTCCGCTAAACGATCTTCCAAAACTTTGGTAATGGTGCCGTTCGGATATTGTGCAGCCAACAATCTTCTGCGCTTCGCGAGGACCGATCTGGCGGTACAAGCGGTTGCGCACGTTCACGTCTTCGGCGGTGGTATTCAAGGCCCATAATTCCACCGGGCCCAGTGTCGCAGTCAACAATTGCGTGTGTACCCCTGCTTTGTCGCAAATTGCGCCAGGAAAGTGGCGCCGCCTTCACGCGGGCCGTGCACTCGGTTGCGCAAAGCGGCTTGCGCGGTGGGAGATAAACCGAATATCTTCGCGGTTTTTTGCACGGCCTGCTCGGGCCCCGCTTCCATAATAAAAATAGAAGTCGCAAATTCCACCATGACAGAATCGAAATCTTCTAATGATTGCGAAATTAATGCCACCTGCACTTTCCATTTGCGGCCTTCACGCATGTCCTGAATCGACCTGATCGCGCACTGCCTGGACTTTCGCGGTGCGGTGAAATTCATCAAACACAATTCGTTTAGGATCTTCACGAATTTCTAAAATGCGCGCGCGATGATATTCACGATACGCCTCCGGCATATCGCCGATATTATCTTCCGATAAATAATAATGCCGGGCCAACACATAACGCGCCAACATATACATCACGCCGGTTTGACGATTGGCGGCGTCCCCGCCGCTGCGCGCCACTTCATCCAAATCTAACGCGACTATCCGCGCATCGCCCAAATCAAAACGCGTGACTTGGGAAATAATGGGATATTCGCGCACCGCGCTGGAAATCATTCGGGAATAGGCCTGAATTAAGGATTCGCCCGTGGGCGTGGTAATTTTACTATACAAATCGGTAATGGCCGGCAGGCGGCAAATTCGCCGCGACATCCGCCAACACCGGCGCGGCATGACGTTGGGCTAACAAAGCATGATGGGTAAATCCGGCAATAAATAAAGCATCCGTCACTTCCCACCACGTGGTTTGCGGATCGTGGACAAAACCAATTTCTTCGAGACACGCCGTCCACTTCTTCATCGACATTGGCGGCATAAACATTTGGGTTGCCCTCGTCGGCAAACGCTTTATAAAGTTCATCCACTACCAAACCTGACATGTCCGCCACGCCGTCATAAGCTTTTTCCGAACCCACCGGCGTGACCAATAAAGTTAAAAAATTAACTAGAAAACTACGCTCTTGGGGGGTGGGGAAACGGCAACCCAATTGTACGTCGAATGGATTGATCGCGTAATCCGCCCGCATGCGCAGACGGTGATAAGCCACCAGATGTTTTTGATTGGCCGGCAACGCGTCTTTAATCAGGGAAATTAAACCACTGCTGGAAGGCCCGATATCCACAATGGCGATGCGCGGCAAACGGCTAATGCCGGGCGATAAACAAACCGCTAAATTAATGGCATTTGACAACACGGATTTACCGGAACCTGGACGGGCGTAAAATAAATCGATCCAGGTCGTTTGATAATGAGAACCTGGATGATAAGGCCAGGGTTTGCCGTCCGGCGAACGAAATAAAATCGCGCCATGGGTCCAAGGCGAAGCCGGGCGAAACAAGCGGCAGCATGATGCAACACATCGGATAAAGGCGCAATAGAAGGAGTCGCCACTGAGTGCGAGGAAACCGCCAGCATGCTGGAAACCACACCTTCATAACTGTCTCCGGAAATTTCCGAGACATCACAGGAACCCCAGCCCTGAATAGCGCGAGATAACATCGACGCCCTGGAGCGCAATAATCGCATATCGCCTTCCGGCGCCCAGGTAGCCGCAGTGACTCTCAGACGCACCACGGCGTCATCGGCGCTTAAATTGATATAACTGAATAATTTCAGCGAATCGCTGATTAAACGATTTTGCCGGGAGGTAATCGTCAATACGGAAGCGATGGCCGAACGCATGCCAGCATGACCCAAACCATTGCTTTCAATTAAAAAAGAAATTCGCCAGGGAATATGGGTTTGAAGGTGCGAGCAAATAAACGCACAAAACTTTGGACCTCTTTGGGAAATAAATCGATAAATACTGAAGCATAAATACGGTCGCCGACCCGTGCGGTGCGCAAATCAATATTTTCAGCATCGCGCGGCAAAATCTGGCGGGCCAGAGAGGGCCACATGATATCGGAAATTTCACCACGCATTTGCTTTATATTCTTTGATGGTGATTTTATCGCCGGGCAATAAGGGACGCCAATTTCTATCCGTAAATTCAGGATCAGCGCTGCGGCGCATGACATAAACGGCTTCATGCACTTCCAAAGTCTGCGTGACTATGCCCCAGGTATTAAAATCGTTTTCCACCGAACGCACAAATGAATCATGGCTTTCGCGTAAATCCGGAACGGCTGCGAAAATATTCTGAGTCTGAAAAAAAGGCGGGATTTTATTTTTCTTAATGTCTCTGGTTTTCTCATTGCGTGCGCGTTTACTTTGTTCGGAAGTGAGTGAACCTAATCGCGTCCACAAAGCAATATAGACTTCCTCATGGGCGCAATATTTACTGAGATAATTAATTCGTTCGCTGAATAAATCATCCAGGCGCAATCCCAAGCGCGAGGCCGTCGCTTCCGCCGGCGACAAAATTTCGGTGATGACGCCCTGCACTTCATCTTTGTTATAACTGAAAAACACCTGAATCATGTAGCCGGGATGCGACATCGCGGTTTGCAATGATTGCCTCAGTCCATTCAGAATGCGCTCGAATTCTTCCCGGCCAATCAACATCTGCACGCCTTCGATCCGCAGGATAGTGACTAACGACCCGTCATTGGCAACCAGCGTTGTACGGCTATCGGCAGTTTGAATTTCACAATAAGACAAGGTGGTTTGTTTGAGCAGGGTACTTAACCATGCCCAAAAGGTGTTAATTCCGCGGAAAATACTGATCAGTAATTTAAACATAGTGAGGTAAATGGTATAAAAAAACCGATTATAGCAGATTACCGTCCTGTGATGCCAGATGCATGGACGGGACAGCCCTGACGGCGATGTTATATGATATTGACTTATAACTTGCTCTGGTTATAAAGTGTAAAGATAATTTATTAAAAAGGAATAGGTATATGCAAAGAACAAAAGAAGACAAAGACTTTAATTTATCAGCTGAGACGTATGACAATATTTACTCTTTTCTATCGCTCAAAGAAGTAGTAAATCTCCAAAATACTTCCAAGGCTGCTCACGAATCAATTAATCCTGGTTTACAGAATAGAAATGAATATAAATTGGTGACGTCAGTTAATTCTATCATTAAATCCAATAAAAGAAGCTCTACGATATGCCGTTGGTTTGGAGGCATCATCGGCGGTTTATCGTTATCAGGGGGATGTACATATTTGATAACCCAACTTCCAGTATTGGCGTCACGCTGGGAATATCTTGTCCATGAGTGGATGTACGGAATTTGTGGGGACGATAATCCTAACATTTTCATTCCTCAAAATATTAGGCAATGCGGTCAACGTCCTGTACTTGCTAAAACAAGCTCAAGTGATTGTAATGATCTCTACAAACTTTTGGGTCAAGAATGCGCTTTTTATGCTTTAGATATCACCAGTATAATTTTATTAGGAGGTCTCTCAATCGGTTTGCTGAGTTGCGTTTTTAAAAAGAAATCCTGTTGTATAGCAGTTGTGGATGAATTACCTAAAGATTTAATTAATGAGTTTAAAACTCAGGAAACAAAAGGTACTGATGAACTCACTAACTTTAAAACGAGTCGATCAAATCCGTTAGATCGACCCTATAAAACAGCAGTGATAGATCTGAAAAATATTAAAAGCTTTAACACGCAGCCTTTTTTTCGACGCAGACCGCCGGCGGATATACCAGAGTCGCATACTATTATCAATATACAAGGGAATTTGACACAACCCCTTCTTGGCTCATTCACCTACCCACAATGAGCTTAGGAATGTACCTATATTTTCCTAATTATTTTTCAATATAAATGAAAATACCTTACGCCATGGGGGATCGCAAGGGGGAGTTGCGCGTAGCGACTCCCCCTTCATTCCGAGCATCGGCTCCGCCGAGCGCAGGATATAAACAGGAAGCGGGTACCGCTGTACTTTTTAGGAATATTTCACTAAATTATTCCCCATGACTCAATTAAACCTGGCCGGGGACGTGTCTACTTTGCCCGCCCTGTCGGCTAAAAATATATCTGCTAAATATCGTTGGAATATTCTGTTCACGCTATTAGCGGCCTTTGTTCTCATATATTCCTGTCTGGGATCCCTTCAAAAATTGCTGTTGCATAGGACAATTTTTCACGCATACTTTGATTTTGGAGTTCTTTATCAAGCGGCAAGAGCGGTGGCTTCAGGCGCCAACCTCTATCAACCAGCCAGCCATTATATTTACCCTCCGCTGTTGGCTTTTTTGCTCGCGCCGCTGTCGCAACTTAACTGGTTTCCCGCCGCCTTGATATGGATGGGAATGACTGTCGCTTTGGTAGTGATCATTCTGGTAGCGGGATTTCGCACTTTGTCATCTTCATTTCAGTTAAATTGTAAATTGGCGGATTCTCTGGCGATCTGCTCTTTAGCAATATTATTATCCTATAATCAGGTACGCGCAGTCATACGCTCGGGTGAGTGTGATGCGGTATCTTTGGCCGGAATCGCCCTCGGGCTTTATTGGTTAAAACGCAGACCCTTACTTGCGGGCGCCCTTCTGGGAATTACCGTCCTCATTAAATATCAGTCGATTTGTTTTTTACCTCTGCTGCTGGTCAGGGGGCGATGGCGCGCAGCGCTCGCTATGATCGCCGGGATTATTGCCGCGTCCCTGTTACCGGCGTTATGGGTAGGCTGGGAGCGCAATCTTGATTACCTAAATATGGCGTTCCACGGAATGACGATGACGGACTCTGCATTACTTACTCATGCTATCAGGCTTCCACCTTTAGGTTGGGGGATGAATACTTCAATTACTAACGGTTTAGTGCGTGCTTTTCAAAGTCATGGTTTACCGATCAGTGACGCTTTAATCATGGCCGCCACTATTGCCTTCCTGGCTTTTCTGTTTTTGTGGTGGATATTTCAACATTACGGAATTCCACTGCTTTGGCGTACGCCTGAGACATTGCAAAACCCCCAAAAAGAATCCGCTATTTTTTATCTGGAGTGCGCAGCCCTTTTGACGGGGATGCTGGCCTTCAGTCCGCAGTTACTAAACCGTCATTTATTTGTTTTATTAAATGTCCAACTCTTTATGGGAATGATGCTATTATTGCCCACTCAAAATGTTAAACGCTGGTCCCTCATTCTCGTTTTGGCCATTGAGCCAGTCATGTTACCGAATTTTTTTCCATGGTCTTTGGAGTGGAAACACATCGGCGGAACAGGCTGGGCTTTATTGCTATTTCTGGTAGTGATGGTCTGGAACGGCTTGGCTTACTATCGCGATAAGCTGGCGGGTTCGTTACCCGTCCCCTAAAAGCATCCAGCGAATTGCTGACCGTTAATGATCAGTGTTGTCAGTGTTGTACTTTTGAAGAATACTTCAATAAACTATTCACTCATGACTAAATTAAACCTTGCCGACATGTTTACCCCCTTCGCCCCCACGGCTGAAAATAGCTCCGCTAAATTTCGATGGCATATTCTGTTTACCCTATCAGGGGCTCTTGTTCTAATATATTGCTGTCTGGGATTTTTTATAAGATTGTTTTTGCACGGGACATTTCCTCAGGATTTTGGGGTTCTTTATCAAGCTTCGCGAGCGGTGGCGTCTGGCGCTCAACTCTATCAATCAGTCAGTGCTTATATTTATCCTCCACTGCTGGCTTGTGTGCTAACGCCGCTGTCGCAGCTCAACCTGCTTCCCGCGTCCCTGATATGGCTGGGAATAAATATTGCTCTAATACCGATCATTCTGCTCATAGGGTTTCGCACTTTGTCATCTTCATTTCAGTTAAATTGTCATTTGGCGCAGTCTCTGGCTATCTGTTCTTTAGCAATATTATTATCCTATAATCAGGTCCGCGAAGTTATACTCTCGGGTGAGTGCGATGCATTATCATTGGCGGGAATAGCCTTCGGCATTTATTGGTTACAACGCAGGCCCACGCTTGCGGGCGCACTTCTGGGAATTACCGTCCTCATTAAATATCAGTCGCTCTGTTTTTTACCTCTGCTGCTGGTCAGGGGGCGATGGCGCGCAGCGCTCGCCATGATCGCCGGGATTATTGCCGCTTCTCTGTTACCGGCGTTATGGGTAGGCTGGGAGCTTAATCTTGAATATCTGAATATGGCATTGCGCGGAATGACGACGTCACACCATAATTTAATTTCGCATGCGGTCAGAGTACCACCTTTAAACTCGTGGATGAATCTTTCAATCACAAACGGCTTAGTGCGTGCTTTTCAGGACCATGGTTTACCGCTCAGTGATGCCCTGATCATGGCAGCTAACATTGCCTTCCTGGCTTTTTTGTTTTTGTGGTGGATATTTCAGCGTTACGGAATACCACTGCTTTGGCGTTCACCCGAGACATTGCAAAACCCCCAAAAGGAATCAGCTATCTTTTATCTGGAGTGCACAGCTCTTCTGACGGGGATGTTGGCCTTTAGTCCGCAGTTACTGAACCGTCATCTGTTTGTTTTATTAAACGTTCAACTCCTTACGGGACTGATGCTATTATTACCCAGTCAAAACGTTAAACGCTGGCCCTTCATTCTCGTTTTTGCCATTGAGCTGGCGCCTCACCCAAAATTTCTGGAATGGAGGTACATCGGCGGACTAGGCTGGGCTTTATTGCTGTTTCTAGTAGTGGTGATCTGGAACGGCCTGGCTTACTATCGCGATAAGCTGGAGAAGCCCGGATAAAAGTTCCCGGTTTCGAAAGCTTTTATTGCCTATAGATTGGACTTTTTAAGTATAAATCTTCATACTATTTCCCATGACTAAATTAAACCTGGCCGGCGGCGCCTCTACTTTGCCTGTCCTGACGGTTGACAATATATCTGCTAAATTTCGATGGAATTACCTGTTTATTTCATTAGCAACACTGATTATGGCTTATTGTGTCGCTGGAGCTGTTCACAAGGTGTTCCCGTTCCCAAAAGATCACAGCGATTTCTGGGTTGCGTATGAAGCGGCACGGGCTATAGCCTCCGGCGCAGATCTCTATCAATCAGTTTCCCGCTATATCTATCCCCCTCTTTTCGCCTGCCTGCTGTCGCCACTGGCGCATTTTACTTATGAATCTGCTCTTCTGATTTGGCTGGGAATTAATATGACCCTGTTAGCTGTTACCCTGGCGGCAGGGATTCGCGCCTTATCCTCTGCATTTCAATTAACTCTTAACTTGCGGCAAGCGCTGGGAATATGTTCTTTGGCGATAATATTATCCTATGACCCGATCCGCCAGAATCTTCTCCAGGGAGAATGTGACGCGGTCACACTGGCGGGCATTGCGTTGGGGCTTCTCTGGATAGACCGCAGGCCTTCGCTGGCGGGTGTGGTTCTGGGAATGACCGTTCTGATAAAATACCAGTCGCTTTTTTTCCTGCCCTTTTTACTGTTAAGAGGCCGCTGGCGGGCAGCCATCGCCATGATGACCGGAGTTATCGCCGCCAGTCTCCTGCCGGCCATTGTGGTGGGCTGGAAGCGGAACCTTGAATATCTGGACCTTGCGCTGCGGGGATTGATGCATTTAGGTTCATCGTCTTCCCATGTGCCCGGCATCACTTGGGGTCGCAATATTTCAATCACCAATGGGCTAATGCGCTCTTTTAGGGATCAAGGCTTATCAGGAAATGAAGCGCTGATTATGGTAATGACTATTGTTCTCCTCACTTTTCTGTTCTTGTGGTGGATGTTTCAGCATTTCAACATTCCACTGCTTTGGCGTTCTCGGAGGACGCTGGAAAGCCCGCAAAAAGAGTCTGCGATATTTCACCTGGAATGCGCCGCGCTACTTATCTGCCTGTTGGCGTTTAGCCCGCAGTCCACCATGCGTCATCAGTTTCTTCTATTAAATGTCAAATTACTGGCTTCGATGATGCTGCTCTTTCCCACGCCAAATTTTAAACGCCGGCCGCTCATTATTGTGATTATTATGATGCAATTAGTACAACCGATACTGCTGCATTTCCCACAGTTTTATGTCTGGAACCACATCGGTGGACCCGGCTGGACATTATGGCTGTTTCTGGCAGTGATCACCTGGAGCGGTTTGACTTATATATCGCGAAATAACCGCGCGAAATCGTAAGATATAAAGTTGTGTTATCATTCACCCTGGAATACAATTCCAGGGTGAATGATAACACAAGGGGAAATTTATGGTCACGCGGATAGCAGGCAGAAAAGAAGAGCTGCGTACATTGAGCCGCATACTGGAATCGGAAGTACCGGAATTTCTTGCCATATACGGCAGAAGAAGAGTGGGTAAGACTTTTTTAATTCGGAATTTTTTCGCAGAAAAGAACATTATTTTTTTTGACACGACAGGAGAAAAAAAAGCAGCTTTAAAGAAACAGATTAATCATTTTACCCAGAAAATTGGACTGGTTTTTTATAACGGCGCACGTTTGGAAGCAGGTAAAAACTGGGATGCAGCTTTCGGAGCATTAACAAACGCCATTATTTCTGCCCCTAAAAATAAAAAAATTGTTATTTTCATGGATGAATTCCCATGGATGGCGACCAAAAATTCAGGAATATTAGAGACTCTGGATTATTACTGGAACCAGCATTGGTCAAACGATAAGAGAATAAAGTTAATTATTTGTGGATCTTCGGCATCATGGATAAAAGATAAGATTGTTAATAACAAAGGGGGCTTGCATAATCGACTAACTGCAAAGATAAACCTTAGTCCATTTAATCTGACTGACACCAAAGAATTCCTGATTCAATCAGGCATTAAATTAAATGACAGGCATATATTGGAAATTTACATGGTAATGGGTGGTGTTCCTTACTATTTGTCCAAAATTGAAAAAGGTTTATCCGCTACTCAAAATATTGAACAATTAGCATTTAAAAAGAATAGTTTTTTTCTGGATGAATTTGATAATCTGTTTTCCTCTTTATTTGAGGATTCAGAAATATATGTTGAAATTATGAGACATATTGCGAAACATAGATATGGCATTGGACAAACGGAACTATTAAGAAAAATTGGCAAGGCGTTACAGGGAAAATCCGGGATCAGAAAACTTAAGTCACTTGAAGATGCTGGCTTCATTCTGGGGTTTACACCGCACTTTCATAAAAAAAAGGGGATTCATTACAAAGTTGTTGATGGATATACATTGTTTTATTTTTATTGGATAGAGCCAATCAAACAAACTTTATTAACAAGGGGTTTAACCAGGGGCTTCTGGATAAACAGTCATCTTTCTCCCAGTTGGCATAGCTGGTCTGGATTTGCATTTGAGGCTGTCTGTTATGAGCATCTCCCCGAAATTACTCAATCACTGGGTCTGAGTTCAGCGTCTGTACCGGATACGTGGCGATATATACCAAGGAAAAAATCAAGAGAAAAGGGCGCACAGGTAGATTTATTGTTTGATCGGGACGATGATGCTATCACTCTTTGTGAGATCAAATATACTCAACAGCCCTTCGCAATTAACAAAAAACAGTTTTCAGAATTAAAAGAGAAGATTAAAATTTTTAAGGAAGTCACGAGGACTAAAAAACAAATATTTACCGCTTTAATTTCTGCTAATGGAGTTAAAAAGAATAATTACCTGGAAGACATCATTGATGGAGGGATTATTACGACGGCGGACTTTTTTGAAAATTAGGCTCTATTGGGCAGAGCCTTAATGTAACCCGCATTCCTTCAGGCCATCCAGCAGCCAGGTTTCTAAATGGACGGTGAAACGGGTGATGTCGGGCAGCAGGCGCAGCATAGTGGATAGTTCCCTGTTAACACTTTTTTTATGGTCGGGATTCACCTGGGCATCAATCAATAAATGACCGTACAACGAAGGGCTGCTGAAACCTTCGCCCAATTCCTGTTCCACCACCTGTGAACGCAACCGTAAACTGCGATAGGTGTTTTTAGCGTTGTTATCATCGGTAGTGTTGCCACTGGCCATGACTGTAAATAGAACATGACACAGCGCATTTAATTCCATCTGGCTAATTTCCGGCAGATAAATCAAAAGGCCGCCACCAAAATCACTCTTGCCTACCGCTTCGAGAAAAAAACATTGAGCGCAAAAATTACAGGCGGTCACTAAATTTTCTAAACGGTTGTTATGATAATTGCCGTCAGCGTTCACTACCTCCTGCAATTGCCGGGCCTGAAAACCACAATATTGACAGGTGTAATCATCGCGCTTAAATACGCGCTCAGCGAAACCTTTAAAGGCAGGGTCGCCTTTTCGCGTCATAAATAAGCGCCAATTATGTTCGGTGGCGGTTAAATGAATGTGTAAGGAACCTGCCATACTAACCACTGCCAATCAGGTTATGAATATCAGCGCCACCAATCTGCGCCGGTTTTTTTGCGGCGGAACCCAATACCGAGACCGAAGCGGTAGGGAGCAATAACGGAATTAGAGTAAGACCACAGCCAATTAACAGCAGGCTCACGCCCTGACTCATTTGCACCTGCTGCGGATTTTGTTTGTGTTGATGGAATTTAAAAAAAGAGGCCATAATAAAGCCAATACCCGAAATCAGAGCGACATCGATTAAAACCGTCGCTAATTGCGCCACGGTGGTATCCACTGAACTCGCGATGGTGCTCATCGTTACCAGCGCCGGTTCCCCGCCTGCAGCAAACGCCATGCCGGTGAATACAATGGTTGAGAGGGTCAGAATACTGACGATGATGTTCTTTACTAAACTCATCATACGCGCTTCCTTATTGAGTTAACCTAATGATGATTATCCTGACATAAAGCAGACAGTTTGTCCAGCGAAACCTTAAGGAATCATTAAATAAAAAGACCGGGACTCGCCCGGTCTTTTGGAAACTCACCTAATGCAGGGAGTCTTATTTACTTGCCCGAACCAATCAGGCTATGGATACTGTCACCGCCGATTTTTGCCGGAGTTTTAGCGTTAGTGCCTAACACAGCGACGGACGCGGTCGGGATTAACAGAGGAATCAGGGTTAATCCGCAGCCAATCAACAATAAACTGATACCCTGACTCATTTGCACTTGTTGCGGGTTTTGCTTATGTTGATGGAACTTGAAGAAAGACGCCATAATAAAGCCAATACCGGCGATCAATGAAATGTCCACCAGCACGGTGGCCAATTGTCCAACGGTGCCGTCTACTGACTTCGCGACAGTGCCCAGCGTTACGTAGGTGCCGTCAGCCAGCGCCATATCAGCCGCAAAGAACGATCCGCCCAGAATGGCCAGCGTGGCGATTATCTTAGCTATCTTTTTCATCTTAAACATATTTACCTCTTTAATTTATCAAAATCATCTGCATTAATTAATTATTTACTTATTATACAGCTCAAACCTTAAGGAATCATTAAAATTCCATCCCTGGAACCATTTATTTTATTTCCCGCTACCAATCAAATTATGGATACTGTCACCGCCGATTTTCGCCGGGCTTTTAGCCGCGGTACCTAAAATCGACACGGACGCGGTTGGGATTAACAACGGTATGAGCGTCAATCCACAGCCAATCAGTAATAAGCTGATACCCTGACTCATTTGTACCTGTTGCGGGTTTTGCTTATGTTGATGGAATTTAAAGAAGGAAGCCATGATAAAACCGATACCTGAAATCAGCGCCACGTCCACCAGGACAGTCGCCAGTTGCCCGACCGTATTGTCCACGGAAGCCGCCACTGTCGTCAAAGTGACGTAATCGGCCGCATGAGCCGCTACCACGCCCAGACCCAGGGTCATCAATCCGGCTAAAGCGGTGACTATGCTCTTAATTTTTAAATGCTTTTTCATTTTTTGACCTCTGTTATCTATGTTCAATAGTACCTATTGTACAGAACAATCCTTAAGGAAACATTAAATTTCCTTAGAGCGGAAAATCAATGCCTATGATACTCCCAATTAACTGGACTGTCCCTACAATGTGCACGCAGAGAATACCTGCGAAAATATGCACCAGACACTTCCCAATGGTTCCCGGGGGTGCGTGGCCACTACCGGTCTTGGCCGCCATTACAAAACCGCGCATCAGCGCATAAACACCGACGATGCGCACCAACATCAACACCGGTTTAATATATTGGGTCCAACTGGTCGTAACATCGCCATCATAAGGCAAATCGTTGGCGCCGCCCACACCCCAAAAGGATACCAGCGCGGTGCCGATCATCAAGGGCGCGCAGAGCATGGCCACCCCTGATATTATCGTCATCAATGGACCGGCGATACTCATCTGCGATGACATCATGGTGCGCATTTCCCCGTAGCGTTTAAGCTGGAACATGCCGCCAACGAATAAAGTCAACCCAATGAGAACCGCAAGGGTTTGCATAATATCGGCGATGATATTCAAATTGGCGATAAGAATATCGGGCAAATTCCCGATAGTGCCGCTGCCGTTGTCCGCCCATGCGGGCAGGCTGGCCACCGCGAGGATGGCGGCTATTGCGAATACAGGTGGTCGGGTCTTCATAATGTTCCCTCTAAAATCATATTTTTAGAATTTAATGGTCTTGCCGCTGGTCGTCAGCACCACACCGGCGTCGGCGTCAATGCTTTGCACGGAACCGTATTGCGGCACGTGGTCGCCCACGGCCACGGATTGCGATTGGCCATCGGAACCCACGATCCAGGCGCGCCCCGGCACCACGGCCCGTATCTGAAAAGTAATGACCGGCGCCGGCTTGGCTTTTGGCGCGGCAACGACTACTTTGACCGGCTTGGGCTGCGCCAATACTTTGACTTCAGTGGTCAACTGCTGCACCTGACCTACCAGAATCATCAGGCTCTGGTTTAACTGCTGTTGAGAGGCGCGGGTCTGATTTAAACTGTTATTAAAATCCTGCACCTGCCCCTGTAATTGACGAATCACGGCGCTGTTGGTGACAGCATCCTGTTTCAGACTGGTCAATTGGTCGATGACCTGCGGGTCCACCACGGCCTGCACCGCTGCCGGCGCGGCGGCGGGCGCTGTCTGCGCAGGCGTGGCCGGCAATTCCGCGGATTTGTGCAGGGAACGCATGACGGTAAATGTCAGCGAGACGGCTACCAGCACTCCCACAATAATAATAATCCGCTTATGGCTGGACCAGATATTCGATAAACCACCGCGGACAGCGTCAGAGGCTTCTGCCATTAACGGCTGCTCTTCCTGCGCTTCTTCGGGGGCAGCCGATAGTTCGTCGTGCCTATCGTCAACGTATTCATCCTGTGGGAACTGATATTCTTCGTCATGGAATTTATTTTTCGTAGTCATGGTTTTTTTCCTCTTTATGTTAAATTATTGATTGGCCGTGGGTATGTTAGCGTCACTCATAAACAGTAAACCCATCCCGGTGCCGGACTGTATGGTCACAGTCGGCGGCATATTAAACGTGGGCGCTAATGCATCTCCCAGTTTTCGTCCGACATCACCCACTCCAACCACTGCTAATTGCGTCGAATTTAAGGGTTTGGTGGTAGTGACCGTACCTATCGCCGTCGTTTGCGTGGTGGAACCGGCAGTTTGTAAGGCGCTGCCCACACCCGATATGAACGAAGAAGCAAACAGCGTGCCGTAGCGTAATAAGTAATGGTTATCAACCTCTCCGGACATCGCCGTGCGGGCGGTTTCAGGGTCAATGGCGACCGCGTTGATCGGCACGGATTTACCACGGTCCGGCAGGTTCAATAAATTGAACGACAACATCACGCGCTTATCGGTCAGACTGAAGCGGCCAATCAGTTTACCGCCTTTGTAGGGTCCGCCGACGATACGCGCCATCACGGGCGTGTTTTTCTCATCAGTATTGATGGAGGTGTCCAGCACGGCGAACATAATATCGCCCGCCTTCACCACATCGCCGCCCTGCGCTCCGGCTCCGCTCATGCCCATGGCGCTACCGCCCATGCCGCCACCCGCGGGAACCACATCCGGTATCGCTGCCTGTGAGTTCTGCACGTTGAAATTACTCCAGCCGACCATCAATTTCTGGGCCTGCATGGCCATGGCGCCCTGCTGTTGCAGGATCATGTCCTGGCGTTGCTGTCTGGACATTCTTAACGCCTGTTGACGTTCCAGTTCGGCCAACTGATCGCTGGGAGAATTATTGTTAATTTTCGGCATAAACGCGCTGGCTGCTGTGGCCGGATCGACAACTTGCGCAATAGCCGGGGCGTTGGCAGGAGCCGCCGGCGGGGCGGTCACGTAACCGGCTTCAATCGGGGTAAAGCCCGCGCGTAATAAATCACCTTTGGTATAACCGGCTAACGCCAGGGCGGAAGGATCCACACCCGCTTCCTTCAACTGCTCGGCGCTGAAACCGGCGGCGCGCAGTGCGTCGTCGCTGAAGCCGGCGGCTTTTAATTCGGCAGCGCTAAATCCGGCGTCTTTTAACTGGCCTGCGCTAAAACCGGCGGCTTTTAATTCAGCGGCGCTAAATCCGGCGTCTTTTAAGGCTTTGGCGCTAAAACCGGCGTCTTTCAACTCTTTGGCGCTGAAACCCGCGTCTTTTAAGGCTTTTGCGCTAAATCCGGCGTCCTTTAATTCGGCGGCGCTAAATCCGGCAGCCTTTAATTCGGCGGCGCTAAATCCGGCGTCTTTTAAGGCTTTGGCGCTGAAACCGGCGTCTTTTAGCTGTTTGGCGGTGAAACCGGCAGCGCGTAATTCAGCGGCGGAATAGCCGGCGGCCTTTAATGCCGCGACGCCACAGCCTCGTGCTTTTAAAGCCTGTGCGGAAATACCCGCCTGGCGCGCCTTTTTCAATTCTTCCGGGTTACAGACACTGCTGGACAGACTGGCCCGCAGACCCGCTTTTTGAATGTCCTGGTCGGAAAAACCAGCCGCCTTCAGCTCGTCGCCACTGTATCCGGCGGCGGCCAGATCAGCCGCGGTAAAACCGGCGGCTTTCAGGTCCGCGGCGCTGAAGCCGGCGTCTTTTAATTCTCTGGCGGTAAATCCTGCCGCTTTTAAATCCGCGGCGGTGAAACCGGCGTCTTTCAATTCTTTGGCGCTAAATCCCGCGTCTTTTAATTCCGCAGCGGTGAAGCCGGCGTCTTTTAATTCCGCAGCGGTGAAGCCGGCGGCTTTCAATTCGGCGGCGGTAAATCCTGCTGCTTTTAAATCCGCGGCGGAAAATCCCGCTGCTTTTAATTCAGCAAGGCCAAATCCGCAATCGCGTAATGATTTCGCATCAAGACCGGCTTCTTTTAAGTCGCCAACCGTATAACCCGCCATTTTTAGTGATGGGCACGTGCAGCCCTTGCAACGTAATTCCAGAGCTCTCACACCGGAATCGCGCGCACGTTGTAAACTGTCTACGGTGCAGCTTTTGGGATCGACTGCCGGTAAAGTGCTGGGATCGATGGGACATTGAGAAGGCGCCGCTCCTAACTGACCAAAAGTGTCGATGGAACCGACAAAACTACCGCGATTAATGGTGGGAACCGAGCTGCTGCCATCATCGCGCGCCTTCTGGGCGTTTATGGCATTATCGCGATCCTGTTGCTTTACGTATTCCATCGTGGGATTTCCTGCGCCGGGAATGGATTGAATATCCGGGGCGCGGCCAACGTTCATGGAACTCACCAGCGATTCACGCTTGATGCTGGCCTGCCACAGCGCGGCGCCGGCGGCGGCAATGCCGACCACGGCAGCGACGGCGATCACTAACCGGACTTTGGCGTTACGGAAAAAACTGATTTTTATCTTTTGGTTTTTCATCGCTTATAACCCTTTAATATTTAATTGAACTATTCTGCCGCGCGCGGAAGCCAGGACGACAGGCGCTTTCATCATCTCATACACATTGGTGCCGTCCGGGCTGCGCATGGTCGATAACCAGCCTGGCGATAACACGGTTAACTGCGTCCGTAACACTAAACGGTCTCCCGATATCCAGGCCTGACAGGCGCCGCCGCTGACCATCAATTCCTGACTGCCTGCCGGCGGTACGCCGTCGAGGAAGCTGAGGAGTTGCGAATTGCCGGTGTCGGGTAAGCCGTTGACACTGGGTGCGGCATTCGGTCCTAATCCGGGTATCCGTAAATCAACCCGGTAATCCACTTCCTGCTGACCGGGCATTAAGGTAATCATGACCGGGGTGTTGTGATCTTTTAACATCACCGCCAGGTTACCGCCCTGATAAGCGTCCATGGCCTGTACCATTAACGTATTGCTTTTTTGGTCCCAACGGATATTAAAACTTTTCGGATTGCCTAAATCATAAGCCTGAATGGGCCAGGGCGTGCCGGTGGAATCTAAAAATACCAGGGAAGTCACATAGCCCGCGCGCAGACGAACGACGGGAGGCGCCGAGCCGGGTGAGAGATTAACCATCACGGAACTGGACGTCGGTTTTGGCGGTTTGTCGCCAGGATCCGACGCCGATGCCTTTTGGCTTTGGTCGAACAAATACCGCAGGGTTTTAATCTGATCAGGGGTCAACGGCATCATTTGCCGGGCGGTTTTTGCAAACGCTTCCTGGCTGATGTCGGATTCGCCCAGGCTGCTGGACGCAGCAGCCGGCTGCGCCTGAACTGGAACCGGTTGCTTTGGCGCCGCACTTGCGCCAAATAAGGCCGCCATGTCCTGATCACTCGGAGAGGCCGCCAGGGCGCTGAAACTCACGACCGTCAAGCCTGTCATCAACATTGTTATTATTTTTTTCATTCTTTTCACCTCTCGTCAACCGATTACTGTATCTGCGACTTCTGCACCACAGGCAAGAAATTGTTTATGGCGATTCTTTCCGGATTTTCTTCTACCGGCGTCCTGATCACGATGACCGTCACGTCCATCGGCAAAGGGATGACCTGGGCGCCATTGGTTAATGTGACTAAAATCGGCAGCTGCACTTTCCACACAAAATGGCCGCCCAGTACTGCTTTTTGCATTAAACGGGGTGCGCCGGTTATTTCAGCGTTGGAGACCATTTTCAATTTGGTGAGCGTCTCCAGGTTATTACTGCTTTTCAGCGCCTTGAGAAATTCTCGCCAGCCCGGCGCGGTGAACTTGTTGGAAGCGGTTTGCAACTGGTCCGACCAATGCATGAAATCCTGGCTGAATGTTTGGCGTATCGCGTCGGCGGTCCATTGCAGGACGTGATCATCCGGGAATACCGGATCATTTAATCCATAGTTATTAATGATTCTGCCGTCCGGCGTAATCGCAAAATATTGCGGTTGCGGCGGATTTTTAAATTGATAAAACAGTATCCCGGCTAATCCGCAATTAACAATCAGCAGTATAAATAAAGCCAATACCGCCCAGCGGTAGCTATCCCGGTAAAATACGTTGCGAAGCAATACGAATGTTAATGCGTCATTTTTCATGTTATTTAGCCTCAAAATCTGTAATCTGGATACCTTCCGGCGTATCTAAAACCGGCACGCGGGATACGATCAGAGTCACATTCATCCGCCGCTGACGTTCATCACTGGCGCTGCCGAAAGTAATCAGTACCGGCATCGAAATCCGCCAAATATAGCGGCCATGGATCACACCGTTAAAACGGATCACCGGGGTTCCCGGCACGACGGCGCTCATCAACAGCTTTTTGCTTTGCACTGTTTTTAATAGCTCCGATTTATCCAGTGCGCTGGAAAAAGCGTCCCAGCCGTTGCTGGTAAAATAAACTGAAGCCGATTTTAATTGTTTGGAGTAATTCACGAAATCCAGGTTCAGCGCGGCGCGAGTTGCTAAAGTCGCCCATTCCAATATGTACTTATTCGTCACCACGGGTTCATTCAGCGATGGCAATGGAATGACTTCGCCGGTGGTCATGGAGGCGTAATACTTTGCCTGACCGGGAAAAATCGCTTTGTAACCCACACCGGCGGTTAAAATCGCGCAGAGGATCATCATGGCGACCAGTCCTGTCAGCACCCAGCGAAAGCTGTCGCGGTACTCGTAATTTTTTTGCTGTTCGATTTTGTTCGATAATGATTTCATAATAATTAAGCCTGGTCCTGATGGATTTGAAATTTAATTTCTATGCGCCGGTTAAAAAAGCCCCTGGCTTTGTCCAGAGTTACCGGATATAAATCTCCGTAACCTTTGGCATAAATCAGCCGGGTATCCACGCCGCTCTTTTGCAAATAATTCAGTATTTTCTGCGCCTGCTTTTCCGTCAAAGCGCGCGCCACATCACCCGAGCGATCGGTGTAAGCGGTCACTGCCACGCTGGTGGCGTCCTCGGTATTGATCAGTTGCGCCACCACTTTAAGGTTTTTGGCGTATGCGGCATCCAGATTCGCTGAATCCGCGGTAAACAAACGGTCGCTGGCGATCACTATGGTCCGGGTTTCTCCAATTTTAACCACGTTAACGCCCTGTTCATTTAATAAATAGTCATATAATTTTTGTTTTTGGGCGTTATTCTGGGGAGCCGTGATCTGCAAAACAGGCTGATCCGACTCAAAATCCGCGGCACAGCCGGCCAAATTGATCGCCGCCAGGCTTACCGTCGCCAACAAAATTAAATTTTTCAAATAGTTATTCATATAAACTGTTTTACCTTAATCATTTTTCATGTTTACAGATGACTAATTTAACAGATTTTCCTTAAGGGAGCATTAAAAATATGTGAGGAAAGTGTACTTTTTGTACAATATCCCGAAGATAAGTAGTTCCAGATGCCCGATAGGCAATTGATATTTTTAAAGATTCTATCAATAGGATCTTAAGAAAACATTAAATAAGGGGGTCACCGGTCGCTGGGCGCTATAACACCGAAACCCTAATCGTTTTGAGTATATTTGTCTAATTTAATGTTTTCTTAATAATTTTTAGATAAATTATCATTTTTTTTAAAGATGATACATATGAAGATGAAATTATGAAAGAAGATAAATATGAAGATAAAATTCCCAGTCAAGGTATATTAAAGAAAAAAATTGAAGTTTCTCCCATATTTTACGTGACAGAACCATCACAAACCGTACATTATAGCGCTGATGGCAGTGGCAGCACCGGCTTTGATTTAGAAAAACATTTAAGAGATGGCAAGGGCTGGAAATTCAATTCGTTAGGTCAGAACCAGGGCGCCGTCTTTAAAAAAATCTTATTTAGCGCCGCATTAGTTTTGTCTGGTAAAACAAAATGGGTGATTCCAGGTCCATTACAAAATTCACTTTTGAAAATTGGCATTAAAGAAATTTATGGATTAGATGATAAAACCGGAAACCCGATTGCTTATAATTTAAGTGATTTTAAAAATTCCGGCGATTACTTTGTTTTAGAAACCAAAACAATTCACTCCACTGAACCTGAAGCAGCGATCCTGCACCGGTTATCGGAAAGCGAAAATTTAAATAACTGGTTCATTATAGATTCTTATCATTTTCTTTGCATGAAATTTGGATCGACAGAAAATTTAATAATAGATGAAAAGAAAAATTTAGTCCAGCTTTCCTTGCTGGTTAGAGAAAGAATATCTGGTGAATATCATTTTGAATATTTAAAGACCTACAGTACAGAAAATTTTAAAATGATTCTATTGTGTGGAGAAAAACAGGATAACACCTTCACGATACAGTTTTTGCAAAGATGTATTAATCTGGAATTTGTCTCTTTAATGTTGACCACAAAAAATATTCTTGCGAACATCCCTGGAAATATTAAAGTTTTAGCCATTCAGGGGAGCTCCTTCCCAATCGATTTATCTTATATTTTTTCGCGATTTCCAAATCTTGAAATGCTGAGTATCGGGGATGCACAGCTGGAAAATATTCCAGATTTAAGTAAAACAGGTTTGAAAAACATTACTCTGCTCAATACAAATATTAAGGTCATGCCTAAACTGCCGGCGGGATGTTTTCACAATATACATAACTCAAATATTAATAAAGATAGTCCTGTAATCAATACGTATACTCAGGGGCGGGCTTTCAACCCTCGAAAAACCATCGACTCACTCACTTATACCAGTCCGGATACTAAAATCTCCTGCCCGATCCAGTTATTTTTCACAAAATCCGGAAATTTAATTGAAGGGAATTTTTCTCACCTGCGAACTATAAGACACGATATTTATGATACTGTCGTCATGACAGATGGTCAAATTAATTTATCCACCGAAGATCCCCGGGATATCGAACTTTTAGATAATAAAATTGAGATTAGAGACAGTATTTCGTTGGCGGATTTAAAATCCATGCCTGACACTCAATATTATTTATCATCGCCATGCCGGGTCGATGAAGACGGCTGGATGCCTTTACCCCTGCGTTATGCTTATGATAGCATCCTCAGGCTAACAGTCAGCAACGCTGACATTGAAAAAATAGTTTATAGTGACCAAACCCAGCGTTATTTCATTAAATTTCAGACTCCTGTAGCATCCGCGGCCAGAATCGAATACATTGCTGAAGAAAAATTCTTGCCAATTAATCCAAAAATCATTTTTCCCGTAATAACGGAGCAGGCGAAAAAAAGTATCCATAACTTTATAGATCAACAACTACAGCTTCCCCAGCAAAATAAATTTTTCGAAGAAATATTAAAATCATTAAAATTAATTCAGAGCGATCCCGATCAACGTTCCATTTCTGCATTTATGGAAAAATTACAGGAATATTTAAATAACTTTAAAAACGAGCCGCTTATCGGGGATAACGAAAATACAATTTTCCAAATTTTTAAGCAACAAAAAGGCGCCTGTCGCCACCGCAGTTTTCTCTTTGTGATCCTGTGTCAATTAATTGGAGTACCCGCGCGCGAATACAGCAATGATTTACATGCGGCGGCTGAAACAATAGACGGTCAGGGAAATGTCTGCGTTCATGATTTCGATGGGGCTGATGTCGGTAATATCGAGCTTACCCATCGGGACCCGTTGCTATCGCAGGCAACCAAAATCAGCAAAACGGCGGAAAAATATGAATTGCTATTGTCGCCTTACCTTACTTTTCCTGAATCTAAAACCCTGGATTATTTGATAAAAAAAATAATAGCTTTGCCAAAATTATTTATAAAGGTGAATTCTATTGCAGAATCCAGAGGTATTTATCAATCGGTTTGTCATCACGCGGATCAGCGTTCCGTTTATTATGTGGAATCTTATGAACAATTGCTTCAGGGTCTCAGAGCGACTCATGTCACCAATGGAAAAATTACCCGCGTATCGGGATTGTTAACGCAGGTTATGCAGGAAGGCGGCATTTTAATAATTCATTGGCAAGGATTCAGTCAAAATGAAATGCTTAAATGCGCCAGTTTTTTAGATAATACTCCAAAATTCGGCGAACAACACATAAATGAAAAACTCTCCATCATCGGTTTCATCACAGATGAAAAGATGAAAGCCTGCCAGGCTTTAACCCGTAGAGCACCGCATTTAATTTGGCCATCCGGTATCAAAAAACCTCAATTTTCGATTACTTTTAGCAATAGTGAGGATGAAAAGTCAGTAAACAATTTTGTTGAAATCGATTTGTTTAATAATGTCCATTATTGGGATGCTGAAAGCAAAGGCAAGGTTTGCTTTACCAATCAGGGCCCGGTATTTCAGTCGGGTGTTTTAACAGCGAATTTATCGAGCGAAAAAAACAATTTGATTTTTCAGAATCCACCGACAGATTCCGATTTTGAGTATGCCGCCACTGTTTGGCAGGTACAAAAACAGGGGATGGTTAACGGCGAATTAACCACGCTGCCCGATCATTTTCAATGGAAATGGTGTCGAAGCACTATTAACAAGACCCTCGCGCCTTCCAAAATTAATTTTTTGAATCCCCGGAACACTTCATTTTTTTTCATGACCCTGCAGTCGTGTTGGGATATTTTTTATCTTTCCAAAGCCAATTTTGGTCAATTGACAGAGGATTATTATATTGACGAAAGCAATCACTACCAAACCACCAGCGGATGGTTGAATCAAAAAACTGATCGACGTCGATTGATCGTCGCCACCGAATCTTTAAATAAACACCAGGAACGTGAACTTTTCCATCACATTGAAAGGGCCAAATTAACCACAATAAATTATCTTGATCTCACACAGGTCCCCGAAAATAAAGCTGTATACCCAGGATTCTCTCTATTTAAAAGCGGCGCCACGATCATTGAAACAGAAGACCCTGACTTTATCGCGAAACACTACCTCGATAGTATGAATCCGAAACCTCTTTACCATCTTATCGATAAAGGCATGGGCGCTGAACTATTCGCCAGTGCTGCCTGCGATATTGATGAAAAAAATATGGACTGTCAATTTCATTGTCACCTTTCCGGGATTAGCCTGGCGTTAATGCAGAAAAAAACGGTTATTTTAAAAGGTGAATTGTCCATTTACGCTTACACAGCCATGCAAAATTTATTTAGTCCGCATGCACAAATAAAATTACCCAATGCCGCGAAGCCTCAATATCTGCCCGGACTTTTAATTATTGTGACGCCGAAATTAAATTATCCCACCCTGGTTGCCGATCAGACTGCCCGCCGGAAAACATTTTCGACTCTGCAACTCTGGGAACAATACAAAAATATTCTTTTAAAATCTCACGATGAGCAAAGTCCTTTCTATAAAAATTTCGTTAAACTCAGGAAACTCGCATTATTCATTAATGATATTCCCCACAATGGACTGGACACGCCGCCTAATGCGAATTTTACTTTTGATCAGGTGCAGGAAATATTAAGAATTCTGGAAAACCGTGACGAGAAGCGGGACAATCCCATTAAATCGGTATTCTTAAATCGATATGAAAAATCCAGTGAAGTGTATGCCCGGATCAATGTGGTTTGTAAGCTTCTGTTTTCAACAAAAACGAATGGGGGTATTCGTTACGAAAAACTGCGGAAATATCCCAAAGATTTATCTTATTTATGGAGGCGGTTAAATTGTCTGAGCGCAGTTGAGCTAAGAGAATTTTTTAAATATGATCATCCCAAGTTTGCCCTGAAGAAGAGGCTTAATAATCCTCCTGAAAAAATAAACAAAAAATTTTCCAGATACCTTAAAAAAGATTCAAGTCATATTCTCAATGGCAGTGAACACCGTAATAAAATAAGCCAAAGGGTGATGAATGATTTGGATCGTCATCACGCCGCATTATTATTGGGTCCACCGGGTTCGGGAAAAACACATTTAGCGAAGCAAATCGCCGGCAAGCGCGGAAATTATTTTTTCGGTGTTGATAATCTGGAAAAATGGGCAAAATCCCATTCAACAGATGGCGATAAACTCACAGCGATCATTGACGAGGCCACTTTAGCCCTCCACCAGAAACATTTGGATCATTTGATGGATGCGGTACCCACTTCTGGAAAGACCCTAGCGCGTAGTTACCAGGGCATTCCACTAACCGATGCGCATGAAATTAGTTTTACAGGCAATCCTTTCTCATTTTCCGGACGAAAGCATCATCCGTTATGGAACAAAATTCCAGTCGAGTATCTAAAACAATGGTCTGATTCAGATCTCAAAAAAACCATCATTGCGCCAATGTGCTCTCAAGCGGTTGAAAACCTGAAAGACTGTAAACTGTTGATAACCGAAGCACACCAACAAAGTATCCTGAACATATTTCATTTAGCCCTGGAATATTTGGGAGAAAAACGGGTTAGCAATCGCAATTTAATTCAGCTTATTCAGCGCTGGTTTTTTTATTGCGATAAATTTAAAACCGTTGACATCACCCGCGCGTTAATTGAAGCTTCCTGGCAGGAATTTTCCGGTCTCCTTCCATTGGAGAAACATCGCGAATTTCATGAGAAACTGGTGAAGACAGGTGATTATTCCGAAAGCGATAATATTTTTGCCGCGGATTATAAAGAATTTTTATCAAAATTTGAAAACGCCCAGTGGAATAATGAACAGTTCCTGTTATCATCCAGCCGGATTGAAATTTTATACCGGTTAAACGAACAGCTTGAATTAAGACAATTTTCCTCGGAGGCCAAATCCGCCATATTACTGGAGGGGCCGTCCGGTAAGGGTAAAAGCGCTTTAGCCTGCTTTTTACTGCAGCAGCGGGGTTTTCAACAGTTTGACGATCCTCAGAGTTTACTGGATTCCAAAGCTGACGATTTACGTAATACTTTTATAGAAGTGACATTGACTGAGCAATTGATTCTTAATCCCGCCTGGTTGTTGAAAGCTTTTGATCTTGGTTGCACCGTTGTACTGAATGAACCGAATTCGCAGGTCAGTTTTCCCTTATTGAACGATCTGTTGACCGGCATTACCCCTGATGGCCTTGCGCCGAAACGCTCAGGATTTCGTTTGATCGCCGCACAAAATCCGGCATCCGATGGAGGCCGATTTGAATTATCTTCAGATTTAATCAATCGTTTTCACGTTATTCCGGTGCCGGAAGACACCCCGGAAGAACTTTTAGCGATGGCGCAGCAGCTTTTTTCTTCAAATTCACAGGAAAAACCCGATGAAATCGTTGACAGATTTTTGCATCAGCAAAAATGCGCTCCCAATCTTTGTACCACAGCCAGTTTCTTTAAACTGCTTAAAGATCTTAAGAAAGCTGACGCACTTAACACAACCGAATCGCTATCATCTCATCAGGTCAGCAGCGGCTCCTGCTGAGGATAGTAGCCCTCAGAAAAAATTCCTTTCTGGGGATGGGCATTCATTCAAAATTAAAAGCTCCTCGCTTCGCCATTTTTAAGCGCTTTTTCTCAACCGTTAACAATCCTTCATTTCAATGCGTTTGTCATCGTAGAACTTGTCTTTTTAGAGTATATTTCTACAGCCAAATTAGGTGAATCAGAATCGAGGATGACGCATAAGAACGTACCATTTTGCATTATATTATTTAGATAAATATTGGGTGGATACTGCGTGTTATATGTTTCGTCCCACTCAAATTTTAAATCCCCTATACTACAAAAGTTCTGAGAATTTTTTTTGCTGCCATCCCTAATTGTTACTGGCCCACATTCAAATAGATGTTTACCATTATTAGACTCAGGCGTCATCCCAAGAGAAGTGTTTCCTACGCCATGATTAATAAATTGAGTAATCTTTCCATGGGAACACGTATTGTTTAATTCCAGCACCAGGCTACGGCAATCAACGCTGTCATATTTAGCAACATCCGGATTGCCACAATCAATCTGCATATATTGATCTTGAGCCATAGAAGAGTTAGTTTGAAGCATTAATAATATTATACCGCCTAATAAACTTATTTTTGTAAAATTAAACATTTTTTTCCTTCAATTTGTTTTTATGATAATACTAGTACAATGTAAGTATTAATAGTGGGGTAATGTTTAATATATTTTCATTTGTGAAATTTATGCATATATTAGGAAGAAAGGGACAATTCCTCTGCAGAACCAACCCTCATCGCCGAAAAAAAAACTCAATAAACCGTTCCTAATCCATAATAAAAATTATTGGCAAAAATTTAGGAGTCGCACTAGGAATGAACGAGACGAAAACGACCTCTTTGCACGGATTCTTCGCACATTCTATGGAATGCAATCCATAAGAAGTATGAATGAGCGCCTAATAGGCGCTTAATGGATTGACAATGAGCATTGATTTGTTATAATTATACCATGGATGTTGAATATGCCTATAATGCTGAAAAAAATATCAAGCTTAAGGAAGAGCGCGGCATAAGCTTTGAGGAAATTATATATTATATCGACAACGGACATTTACTGGATACCATTCAACACCCCAATACCAGTAAATATGCCGGCCAGCGCTTTTACGTCGTTGACGTTGAAGGCTACATCTATTTAGTGCCTTTTGTTCGAGAGGGCCATACGATCTTCCTAAAAACGATATTTCCCAGCAGGAAGCATACAAAACAATATTTAGAGCAAATTTCAAAACGCAGAGGGAAAGAACATGAATAGAAAACATTTTGATATCGAAAAACACGAAGATGAAGTTCTGGAAGATTTTGAAAAGGGCGAATTTTTTTCTGTGGAAAACTCCCAGGAAGAAAAACGGATAGCGAAACAGGCAGCCCGGAATTATATGAAAAGAAGCAGCCGCATTAACATTCGGGTTTCCGATGCTGATCTGAATATGGTGCGCAGAATGGCTGTGCAGGAAGGGTTACCGTACCAGACATTGCTGGCAAGCATCATTCACAAATTCGCATCAGGACGTTTGGTTTCAGCAAAAAGTGGCAAGTCCGATAACAAAGACACGTAACTCTTGGCTCAAACTCCTAACCTTCGGATTACTTCATCCCTGGCTCTAAAGGTTGCAATGACACTGTAGTTTTGCGTCCGTCTCTCAATTGTGATAAGAAAGTTAGCTCATTTAGCACCTTTAAACATCTCTCCCTTTGCTTCATTCTTACCTCCGGTATTTGACCATAATATAGACCAGTATGAATCATTATGTAGTCAAATTGGTTATTGAAAGAATTATTTTCTATGGTCTCTTTGAAGTTTTCCAGCATCTCTTTTGATTTCCAATCTTCGAAGAAAGTTTCCAAAGTATATTTTGGAATCTTTTTATACTCTAAATCAATAATTTGTAAAATTCTTTCTTGCGCAAGGTAATTTATTAAATTCGGCACTACTATTTGAAAGTAATTAGTAACTTCACGCAGTTGTAAACCCGCATCGTTTTTCAAGAAATTTTTCAAAGGTATATAAATCCTGTTAAATGGATTGTCTGATAACACCAGGGGGATATTACATATATAAAGTAACGTGTATATTGGATTTAAGTTTGAATTTTTTGACTCAAGGGTTAAATTACCCAGTTTTATATCGCATGGTGGACTAAAATTTTTCTGATTTTTTTTCACGCTTCTCAGAGCGCATATTAACGTTTTTAATAAAAAATCAAATTGCATTCCAGTAGTGTCAAGAGAACAGAATGAGTCAAGTTTTTCTATCGTTTCATCTATTATATCAACATAGGGATTAGAATATTCTAATATTACTGAAACAAGATCGGAACAAAGGTCATTTAAATAGCTACCTAGAGCCAAGTTCGAATATATACAATATGAATTGTACATATTATATAATTCTTCGCCTTGATAAAAATTATCATTGTGAAAAATATCTTCTGGTATCCCCTGACCTGATAGCCACTCCATCATATCACCAACTTTAATATTAACTTCTTTCATTGTTTCGACCTCTTCATTGTTTAAATTATGTCAATAACAGTATAATATATCACTGTCAAGAAAATGTCTATTTTTTTTGCAGCAACGTTACATAGTTTTGACTATGCGCCCGCGCGGATTTGAGAAAAACATCCGAATTTTGTGGATTTTAGTAGATAAATCCAAATAGCCATAGAGGTATTTTTCCCGAACCGCCTATTTCGATATCATCGGCGGCGATGAAGGCATTAGGGGATGATTTGATTTGTGAATTTTTCTTGTTGCGTCCGCCGATTTCAAATAAATACTGATTATTCACTAAAAAATCTCCCTGGTGCGGTAAGCGTATCGTATGCCCAGGCTCAAGCATGTCTAAAAAGAAAGTTTCGCGGATGGCGCCCGTATTAGCATTGGCAGCAGCAATCGCAAACATTTGATTCGGATTATCCAAATATACTTTTTCAGGTTGTTCTATTTGCCGTAATTGATCAGAATTTTTTTCTATTGTTTTGATCAGGCCGGCCTGTTCCAGGTATTTGAAATAGTTTTTCAAGGTACGCTGATCACCAATTTCTAAAAGCGATTGCAGCTTATTCCAGTTAGGGGTGAAAGGTACAGACTGCGCGATAAAAACCAGTAATTTTTTAATTTTTTTGATGCTATTGCCAGTCAGTTGTGGATAAATAGCCGCCAAATCCACTTCGATAGTCGCATGTAGATTTTGTTCCAGGGTGATATAAAAAACAACTTCATCTTTGAACTCAAAACTGTAAGGATAATATCCACGACGAAGATAATCGGCGAAAATCGGTAAAATTTTTTGATCCAGTTTGCTAATTTTTTGGTTGATTTGATCAGCTATAGATAAATGGTCCGTAAGAATGGTTTCTAAATCTAAAACTTCAAATTGAGTGTCTAACGTCAGTTCCAAATATTCCCGGAAAGACAGTCCAACGATTGAGTAAGTGACTGCTCGCCGGGATAGATCGTGGCTGCCATGGTAGATCGACAGCGCTGAACTGCCTGATGCAAGAATTTGTAAATCTGGAAAGGTGTCGAAAATACTTTTTAACTCTCGTGACCACTGAGGGTATTTGTGAATTTCATCAATCGCTATTACTTTTCCACCTGTCAGATGAAACTGCTCGGCAATTTCGTATAGCGATAAATTTCCTATTAAAAAATGATCCGCCTGAACGTATAAAATTTTGGGACTAAAGCGATCTCCATCCGCATACGCCAACAAATACTGAACCAGAAGGGTGGTTTTACCAACACCCCGCTGCCCCAGCAAGATGGCCATTCTGGGCAAAGATGACATGAATCGATAAAAATATCGATGGTAGGCAACCTGCTTAATCTGCAAAAAGCGCTGACTGAGTTCACGTAAGACTTCAAGCATAAACACTTCCCGGGATTGGACTACACATATTTTAGCACATTCTATGGAATGCAATCCATAAGAAGTATGAATGAGCGCCTAATAGGCGCTTAATGGATTGACAATGAGCATTGATTTGTTATAATTATACCATGGATGTTGAATATGCTTATAATGCTGAAAAAAATATCAAGCTTAAGGAAGAGCGCGGCATAAGCTTTGAGGAAATTATATATTATATCGACAACGGACATTTACTGGATACCATTCAACACCCCAATACCAGTAAATATGCCGGCCAGCGCTTTTACGTCGTTGACGTTGAAGGCTACATCTATTTAGTGCCTTTTGTTCGAGAGGGCCATACAGTCTTCCTGAAAACGATATTTCCCAGCAGGAAGCATACAAAACAATATTTAGAGCAAATTTCAAAACACAGAGGGAAAGAACATGAATAAAAAACATTTTGATATCGAAAAACACGAAGATGAAGTTCTGGAAGATTTTGAAAAGGGCGAATTTTTTTCTGTCGAAAACTCCCAGGAAGAAAAACGGATAGCGAAACAGGCAGCCCGGAATTATATGAAAAGAAGCAGCCGCATTAACATTCGGGTTTCCGATGCTGATCTAAATATGGTGCGCAGAATGGCTGTGCAGGAAGGGTTACCGTATCAGACATTGCTGGCAAGCATCATTCACAAATTCGCATCAGGACGTTTGGTTTCAGCAAAAAGTGGCAAGTCCGAATGATCCCAATTTTAAACCTAAGGTTAAACTAACTGGGATAAAAAAGTTTTAGCAGGGACGATAACGGGACCGGTCGCTTCGAAACAATTCTTGTCTACATAAGGTAAATCCATGACTACCTGAAACGCATGAGGCGCATCGAGTTGTTTTTGAAAATCGATGAGATTTTTACTGAGAGATTGGTTATTGGCCGACTTTACCTCCACCAGAAACCAGGGCTGCCGGTTTTTCACGACTAAAAAATCAACTTCTTTTTTTTCCAATGTCCGTAAAAAATATAATTCGTAATTCCCAAAACCCAAATCGGTCCAGAGATCGACAGCTTTATTAATGATTCATAGACTCTTTTCAATAAAAATCTCCAATTATCAATTGCTTAAAATGATTAATATACGATATATCGTGGAATAATCAAGATTCTAACAACCATTTCCAGATTGGCATGATATTGATTGAATACTCTTTTTCATCGACAGTGATTTTTTCCCGGCCTGATTCATCGGCGGTTAAAATGAGGGCTTGAGCTTCAGGATGAGAGGATAGAGCGTCCATTAAACCCTGGATCTCACGCTGTCTGGTTTCGGGATAGGTTAAGTTATCACATACCTGAATAAGCTGAGTGATTTCCAGATTTTCCTTGATTAAAAAATCGCACTCTTTTTTCTGCTTGTGAAAATAGATTTCATGGTTGCGGCGTTTTAATTCATTATAAACCAGATTTTCCAATAATCGTCCGCGGTCGCTGGAAAATCGAAATGAAACAGCCGCCGCAAGCCCTGTATCCAAACAATAAGGCTTTTTGTCACTGCTGAACTGCTCTTTGAGCGAATAATCAAATTTATATAATTCATTAAAAAGAAATATTTCTTTGTAGCAGGAAATATAGTCTGTAATGGTATTAACATGCATCCCCAGAGAATGAGCGATGTTGCGATAGCTGAATATTTTAGCGCTGTTGCTGGCCAAATATATTCCCAAATCTTTTAATTTGGAAGTATTTACCGGATATCTGGAAGCGATATCTTTATAAATAAAATCTTCAAAATAATTAATTAACAATTCTTTTTTTAGTACTTCGCGCAAAGCGATAGCTGGAAAAGAGCCAAAAATCAGGTATTTCTCAAAATGCCGCTTAACTTCGATTTCCTGTTTACTACTGATCACGCCGGAAGGAAATTCACTTTGCTGGAATCGCAAATATTCCTTAAAAGATAAAGGATAAATCGGTATCGTGATATTACGGCCGGATAACAAGGTTTTATATTCTTTCATTTTCACAATTGACTTGGCGTGAGTCCCTTCGCGATATTGAGGCTTGCTTAACGGCACATCATAAAAAACTTTTTCATATGGGTATAAGAAATATTCCAGCACGCTCTACATTGGCTGATGCTCTGAATAAACGTGATTGGCGAATTTATCATGAATTGGCGATGCGTTTAATTTCTCGTGCCAGAAAATTATATGAAAAAGACAAAATGAATATTGAACTTGATGCAACAATATATGCACTGGATTCTACAACAATTGATTTGTGTTTGAATTTGTTTGACTGGGCGCCATTTCGTACAACAAAAGCTGCGATAAAAATGCATACGCTGTTGGACTTGCGTGGTGCAATTCCAGCCTTTATTCACATTAGTGATGGTAAAATGCATGACGTTAAAATACTTGATGTTCTTCCTTTTGAGGCAAACGCATTTTATGTTATGGATCGTGGGTATGTTGATTTTGCAAGGCTCTATAAAATTCATCAGGCTGGCGCTTTCTTTGTTACGCGATCTAAAAAAAATATGAATGCGAGACGAATATACTCAACAAAAACCGATCGTTCCACTGGCATCATTTGTGATCAAGTTATTGCAATAAATGGTGTATATGCTTCTAAGGATTATCCAGAATATTTACGCAAGGTACGATTTAAAGATCCAGAAACAGAAAAAAATTTAGTGTTTCTTACCAATAATACAACGTTGCCTCCACTGGTAATTGCTGCGCTATACAAAAATCGTTGGCAAGTCGAATTATTTTTCAAATGGATTAAGCAGCATTTGCGAATCAAACGGTTTCTTGGAACAAGTGAGAACGCCGTAAAGACTCAAATATGGTCTGCAGTGGCAACTTATGTGCTTATTGCCATCGTTAAGAAAGAACTTCAGCTTAAAACGTCACTCTACACAATATTACAAATTTTATCAGTCTCAATTTTTGAAAAAACAGGGATTTTATGCGCTTTACAAGCAGATGATAACAGTACACTACCGGAGGACACTTATAACCAATTGAGTTTATTCGATTTTTAACCGGACACTAGTGATATTCTTTTTTAATTAACGACGAATCGGAACCGCTAATCCATATCTGCTTAAATTCTTTGCGGTCGTAAATATTTCGTAAATAATGGACCCATTCTCCACAATGCTGGATTTCGTCTATAAAAATGCAATCGATAGGCTGTTTTTCCAGAAAAAAACCAATAATTGTTTTTAAAGAATGGTTTCGTAATTCCTCATCGTCAAAATTGATATATAAAATTCGATATTTTTCATTTAATAAACGCTCTATAACTTGATAAAGCAATGTGCTCTTCCCTACTCTGCGAGCCCCTTCCAGTATTTTGATTTCTTCTACCTGGGCATATTCAAAAAGCGGATAATCACGGCTGATGCCGCGCAGTTCAGCCGGGAACCCCCCCCGTCAGCCAAGGATTCCAGTCCAAAAGCGCTTTTAAAATCTGCTCTTTCAAGTCAAAACTCCCTTCCAGGTATTGTTATACTCTATTATAACAGAAATTAAAAATTTGTTATATTCGACTATACTAATGGAGCCTGCGTTTAATAGATAATCCAAATGCTGGTAACGTCCTGTCTGATGTAAACGCATTAAAAATTGACAGGTAATAATAAACCAAATCTGGCTTTTTCCCAGAGTGATTTTTGATTTTTTCGGATGGCGATTTGTTTCTGCTTTCCGTTTTTAAAAAGAAGAATGTGCCCATCCGGTCACCCGGATGAGCCTATATGGTTAGAGAAATACACTAAAAGTTCAGCAATTCCCGGTGAGTTTTAACTATTTGATTTAATAAAATAAATCACCTTTATAAAAAAATAATTTTCGTAGAAAATTATCCCCGCGATGGGGGATCGCAAGGGGGAGAATCGCGATTCTCCCCCTTCATTCCGAGCATCGGCTCCGCCGAGCGCAGGATAAAAACAGGAAGCAATTTTCGCTGTACTCAGCGGGAATTGCTGCTAAAAGTTCTGATTGATTGACTTACCGAGGGAATCACTCGCTGGATTTGATGGCCGCCTATTTATGGCTGGTTGAGCAGAGTTAGTCTTCGGTGGCATTAAGCGCTGTGTGGTAGTCTCAGATAACAGTGGCAGTGTCGACATGTATTTCGAATAAAGCAATTGAAATGGTAGTCGTAATTTAGATTTGAGTAACTTCAATTGCTGAGTGCGAGCGTTCCACAATGATTGGAGAGCTTTGAGGTCTGCGCCCATACCTTCAGTAGCACGAGCGGGTTCATTTTTACTATATGGCGATTTAGGAGCCTCATGAGGGACACACTGTTTGCTATTATATCTGTAAAAAGCATAAGTAAGTCCAAGCTCCACACCAGAAGCTATGGGTGTAAACCACGATATCGACGCAGTTTCACGTGTCCGCGGTAACTGAGAGGTCCATTCCTGTGGGCACGGATAAAATGCTCTGTCTGTGCGGCAATACTCATTCACCACGTGAGCGGGTAGTAATTTTTGTTCTATACCTATCTTGCACCAATACTGTGCCTCTTCCTGATTAGAGGCCCAACCAAATTCCCCGGGTATGACGGCATTATCCACATAATGCTGCAATGCACTTGTTAGTCCTGTTAATGTAAAATGCTTACCATACGCAGTAGAGTAAGTTTCTAACGCTTGCCATTGAGCTATTTGGTATTGTTCTGGCAAGTATTTTTGGATCATCGTCCACATGTGCCAATCCACTGCCCATAAGGCATATTGAAAGGCTGTAATGTACTTAAATTCCCGTCCTGATAAATCTTTCACCATTCCTACACACAATACCAAGCTCTCATCTTTCTGGATCAGCTTTTCAGCCTTTTCCTGTTCACCTTCGGCGACAAATTGCAGCAACTGGTTTATATTTTTTTGATATTCTGGCATGTAGGTTGAATTTACGTAGAACTGTGTTAATGCTTTTTCTGGGTAAAGAGATACTTCCGATTTTGTTTCCGGCAGGGGAGAGGAATTACGCTTCAATGCCTCCGAGATTTGCTCTTCCACGATGTCTCGCAGCAGACGTGGAATCGTTATTCCTTTAACCGGTAGCCGGCAACAAGGGCAAGTAGAATTTTGGCCGACGATCAACCAATTGCGCGCAGCTTCATCGCTCACTGTGTGTTCTTCATCATAGCCTTTTCCGGTGTCAAGCTGTAGGGTTACCGCATCATATAGTGGACGCTTCTCTACAGGACACATGTAAATTTTTTTTAACTCAACATCTTCTGCTTTGCTTACAAAATCAGACTTAAATTCTGTTTTCCGCCAAGGTTTGATGGAAAATTTTGGCGGAATTGGCGATTCGGTCACATCAACAGGTTTCAATTTTTTTGTTGTTTCTATAGATTTTTTAATTTCTGCTATCTGTTCTTTGATTGCAAATTTTTCTTCGGCAGCTTGTTTTTCTAATTTCTCTTGATGCGCTTTAAGCGATTTCTCTGATTCTTTAATGGCTTCTTCACGTAAAGCGAGTTGAGCCTGAATAATATCCAGTTCTTCTTTTTGTTTCTTGAATGATTCCGACGGCTGCATTTTTTGCTGCAATTTTTCGTATTGGATTTGCAGTTTATTTAAATTACTTATTTCTTCATTTAATTCGTTTTCTATTTCATTAATTCGATTTTTATTTAAAGGTAATTTTGATTGCAATTCAGCTAATTCCTCAGATAATTCCTGCTTTAAGGATTCTGAATTATTTAATTTCAGGCGTAGCCGGCGGCTTTCTTTTTCAAAAGAGGAGGGGTCTACTTGCGAATTTTCTAAAGATAGCTTTAATTCTTCCTGTTTTTTCTGTAATTCCTGTTTTTGATTCTCAAATTCTTGCTTTTCAAATTTGCTTCTTTTCAAATTTAACTCTAACATGAGCAGTTTTTGAAGATCTTTGTATTTTTCTACACAGGCTTCCCGGTAAGCAGGATAATCGTTAAGACGGGTTAACCCGAGTAAGCAGGGTATAATACCAACCGGCTCATATTCTGTTAGTCCTTTAATATAGTTATCAATAGATTGCCATTCATTTTTTTCAAAATTATACCAAGAGCGTCCATCACGAATCAGTTGATTAAGGAGTAAGGGAAAAGTGGTATTGTAATTACCCTCCAGCATTAAAGGTAATAAAAAGTCAGCCCTTTCGGGATCACTCGATCTACGCTTGTATTCTTCCAGAGTAAACTGAAGTTCTTTATAAACATTGGTATTGCTGCCAGGTTGAGTGCGTGCAGCGTAGCGATGCGTGCCAATCAGTAATACGTACTGGCTTGATTGGATTCCTAAACGCATTTTTTCATCTAGTTCACCTGTCATTTGCGCAAGATCGAGCCAAGGTCGTAGTCCTGCATTTTCAAAATCCTCTTTTATAATTTTAAGAAGGGATTGTAACCCCTCAAGTTGTAAAGGTTTTTCCTCCCAAGCATAACTAAGAAAAATTTGTGGATGTGTAATTGTTTTGAGTTGTTTTGAATCAAGCGATTTTAAGTGTATTTTCGCCTGATCTTTTATCATTTTTTTAACTTTTCCTAAAAAATTTCCGAGTTGTACTCGTGCATCCAAATGAATAAATTCCGGAGATGGAAGGGGTTGTGATTTGCTCATTGTATTATTTCTCTCTCAGCTGTTAAACTATTTTTACTACTTACTAACTTATGGCAGGTATACTATCACTGTTGTACTTCCATTTCAAGTATTTATAAAATGTACTGTGATTCAGACAGTAAAAAAAGCGCAAAGAGATATCGCAACCAAAATTGAGCTCATTTTGGCCTGATGTGGCTTTGCTTACCGCCGATTGGGGGTGGGACGGGCTTGCAAATTGTACGGTTAAATTAGAATTGCTCTCTTTTTAATAGCTGTATAAAGAAATTTTTGTCCAAAGTCCAATACTGAGCAATCTTAGAGCGTAGAAGTTTCAGTCTCTACAGTTGAATGAAGAGGAAATGCTTCATGGGTATAGGTTTTCCAAAAATTAACAATTTCTGTTCGGCTTTCTGAAAAAACACCGGCAGTAACATCAGGATAACTTATTAGAATTCTACGGATGATCTCGGGGATGCTTCTCTGTGTTTCAGAAGATTTCATTTCCATCCAGAGTTCATTAATTAACGCTTTTAATCCAGAGATTTTATGTTGTTTCAAAAAAAGTTCTTTTGAAATAGGTTTAAAAAGATTTGTAATAGGATTTTTGCCATGCGCCTTCAACGAAACACATTTCTCATCGAGTAGATCAATTTTTTTGATCAGTCTTTCTAAAAATAGGGATACCAGCTGGTGTCAGAGGCGATAAAAAATTTAAAAAACATCATTAATTCTGATTCTGATTGTTATCATTACAAAAATGCTCATGTCTGACACGAACAGCTTTTGTAAATAAAAAAATTCCTGAACAGAACTGCACCATGAAATAAATCAGGTTTCGCCTGCTCAGGAATATTTTTTTATAAAGACTGCTCAGGTTCAATATAGGTTGTCATTACTGTTTTGAGTTGGTGTTGCGCGATGGCGTTCCAATCATCCAGGATGGACAATAATTGCAAGCATTGCGCCTGCCCAATCTGTTGAACATTGGCGATGCCCAGCACAGAAAGAAATTGTACTTTTTCGAGGCAGTCTTCAATGATTTCCAGAGGTGTTAAACCTCTGTGCGAAGGTAGGACGAAAGACGAATTTTCAGATACAATGGTTTCAACCATGATCAACACTCCGTGATTATGTTGGTTGTGGCTAGTCCTGTCGCGGTGTTCCACCACTGCGCCGGGACGCTTCAACGAGGTCTCTGCCTTTGCACCTGAGAAACCCAAGGGTAGGGCGGAGACTTCGCCTTATTGAGTACCTTAGCAGAAGTACCATTGGGTCGCAATCCGTTAAAGTATTTTCTAATCCATGAGTCTGAGTCTTATCGGAACCCGCCAAGTATGAGGATATTTAATCGCTCATTCTACGGCAATAGTCTTGGGTTGGTCTGATAAAATAATTTTTGTGACTTTTGAATCTGAAATAAATTGATCTCCACTTGCAATAATTCCAAGCATATATTGAGGTTGATGGATGTTAAATTTTTTTAAAAAACTACTATGAATATATTCTGTTGGAGATTTCAGTACTTCTTTGCAGGCAGCTTCAGCTCTAGAGTAGTCCAAGACTTTTGTATTTTTCTTCAAGCGTGCTAAACTCCTCTCTTATTTTGGGCAGCTGTTGATTTATTTTTTCTCGAATTTTAGGAGTTAATGAGTTAGAAAATAAGCTGTAATCATAAGGGTATTTGAACCCTCCTTCATTGTAATTATCAATGATATTAGATATGTCACGCGGTAGTATCTTCGATATAAATGGCTCAATAAATTCTTTATAGAGTTGAATCTTTAATTGGGCATTTCTTCCGCCTAACGCGTTTAGATTGATATAATCCAAATAATCCATAGATTTATACTCAAAGAACAGTTGTTGGGTCCATGCTTTATTGATGCGCCAAATTAAAGATTTTAGTGTTTGATTTCCCCAAAGGAAAAGCCAACCTAAATTGTGTTGGTAAGGGATCTTTAATTTGATCAAATTCTTACTCAGAGCTAAGGCAATTGCTCCTAAGAAACCAATGTTATGATTTATTAAGGTTAGAGAGAGGAGGCTTGGATGAATGGCCAAAACGAATGCTTCCGCATTACTAATATTGCAGCTGCTTAAATTAATTTCGGTCAAACAGGGGTGCATTTGTAACTGCTGAACGATGATGTTGTTTTGTCCTGCGTTATCCTGAAGAGGACTCTGCGCTATATTAAGGGATTCCAAGTTTGAATTGTATGTCATAAAAGCGGAGACTGCCCTATAACCAAGCTTGCAATGGCCTACATTAAGCTTTTTCAAATTTGAATCGGCTGCCAGGAGACAAACACTCTTATCATCCTGTTCCTTTAGATCATTGTGACCTAAATTAACATCCGTTAAGGCGGAGTTTTTGTTCTTTAGCAGAGAGTTAATTCCTTTTGAGTCAATTTTGCAACCGCTTACATTAAGCTATGATGGTAAGAGTGAGAAATAAGCTTATAAACTCCCGTGGAACACAGTTTTTCGTGGGATCTCGGATGCTGAAAAATAAATGACTACTTAGGGCCCTCGCATAAATAACTTCGACAATTGGCATCTTATCTAGGGCTCATCTTTAAATGATTTTATTCTCGAAAAAACGCTTACATAGCCTGCTATGCGCACATTTTTTCGAGAATAAAATCATTTAAATCTGAACCCTATCTAAGCGCCAATTGTCGAAGTTATTTATGCGAGGGCCCTTATTTTTTAGCAGCAGCGGCTTCCTGTTTTTTGACGGTGATGGCGTCGATTAACTGGCGGACGATACCGGCGGTCTGAACGCTGCTGAGGCTGCCTCTGCGGGCGGGCGGATAATGGGTGCCCTGCTCCATGTCCCGCACCAGTTCGGAAGCGATATTCAGGGACTGCTGGCTGTTTTTACCGCATAAACGCTGTAAATACTCGATCTGGTCCCGGGTACCACCGCGAGGCAGCAGGGGCTGTTTGAAGCCGTCGCTTTTATCCAGCAATTGCGCGCGCAGGTGTTCATTGGCGCGCATCGGCACAAATATATTGAGCTCTTCAGCGCTCACTTTCACAGGCTCTTCAGCAAAACTAGCAAAATTAGGCATTTCCGCGGCAAAACCCTGCCGAAGCTTTTTCAAAGCGGTCATCGAGCGCTCGATCAGCGGCAGCTCCTGATGACGCTGCAGCAATTGCGTGACATTATCAATCTCCTGCTCGGGAAGCACTTCCGGTTTAAAAATAATCGTGCCTTCGCCGACCAGTTTATTAAAATGGTCAAAACTCTTGCGTAATTTCTTCACGTCATTATCGTCCGGTGCGCCCACTTTCAGAAAATGCGTCAAACGCATGCGTTTGACAGGTGGCGGCGCGGCGTAAAAGAAACGTCCACGGACAATCTTCGATTTAAACAGAAAATGCGCTTCACCAGGTTGCTGTTCCTTTAAATCCAGTAAATCAACGCGGTTACGTTTTTCCAGTTTTGCGCCTTTGGCGTCGGCATAAGTACCCATCACATTGCCTGAATCCACCTGGAAACTATCGACGTGAGTGACGTAGGATTCGCCGGCGGACTTCATGAAAAAATCCCAGGTTTCCGTCGGGTCTTCCAGTTTCATACAAATTTTAATGTTAGTGTTCGCGCCGATGGACGCCGCTTCTTCTTTTGAAGCTTTCTGGAAAGCCGGTAAATCTTGTCCCGCAAATACTACGGAAAAACCCAATGAACGCGCCTGCGCGGGAACCACAGCAAAACCTTTTACCGCGTAATAACCGTATTCGTCCAAAATGCAGAGAAATGGCGTTTCTGACGTTGTCGGTTTACTGGTGATCAAATCCGCGTAAGTGCCTTCTACGGCGTCGCCTAAACCGCTGGCCATCATCACTTTCAGGGACGCGATAATCACTTTACCCAAGTTTGACAATTCTTCCGGAGATTTTTCCAGCGCCGGCAATAATACGCATAAAATCCGGCGATTTAACACCACGTCTTTTAAATCCACTTCCGCCAGATTGGTACGCATAATATGTCCGTAAGTGTCCGCCAGAGACGAGAAAATACGGGTTAATTGCATGGTAATAAAGCCGTGTTGCTCAAGCACCTGTGAAACCTGTTGGCCTTTTTTATCCTTATTGTAACCTGGTAAGTTAAATACATAGTTATTGATAGGCTCTAAAATCGACGGCGGTAAATTGGCTAAACTAATAGGTTCCTGACCGTCGCGGATAAACATTTTATCGATGACAATCGCCTCTAAACGCGGCAACAGGAAATAATTACGAATGGTATTGGCATCTAATAAAATATGGCCGGCATCGCGCATGACCACCAATACTTTCATGATGGCTTCCACGAAACCCATGGCGCGGCCTTTCCACATATCACCGTCGGAACTGGCGGAACTGGATTCCATCATGCTGATGACCAACTGTGACAACATGCTCGAAGAACCTGTGGCAAACGGATTCATGGTATTGGATAAACGCTTTTCCTGCGGCCCCACAACATCGCGGGCGCCGGTCATGAAGTTAATCAACAACATATCATCTTCGCGGCCCATGGAACGCACCATCGAAAATACTTTCGCGTACAACGAGTTATCGCCTTTACCATCCACATAAATAAAGCCGCTGGCCTGCAATAAAGCATTATAGGCCATGGAAATAAGCGCTTCGGTTTTACCACTACCGGTTGAGCCGAAAATCAACACGTGGGTACGCATGTCTTCGTTGTTAAACCATAATTCGTCCCGGGTGGAAATCTCATTACCGAGGAAATAGATACCCCGCGCCGGATTCGGCGTACCGTGTTTGGGATGGAGATCGTTATGGTCTTTAGCGCCGGAAAATTGAGGCATACGAAACGGTAGTTTGGTTTTTTGCAGGAACGAATACAGAAAAATCGCCACGCCGGCAAATAAAACGGGTTCGCTTAAATAACTCAGATAGTAAATCACCACGGCGGATATCATCAAAGTAATCGCAGCGCCTTTCGGAGTGCGCCAAAAATCCATGACACGACGGCTGACGGTTCGCGTGTCGCGAATAATACTTTTATAATCCTGTTCCTGATGCGAGTCTAAACCACGCTGGGTGCGTTTTCTTAGTGCCATTTTTCAGTCTCCGGAATATAGAGGATTTTCTGCACTTCTTCGTCCAGGGCATTCACCGCCTCTTTGACCATGGGGTTTTTCAGCGATCTTTTTAATTTCTTTTCAGCGTGCCAGTGGGCGAATAATCCCGCTACTTCGACAACTGCGGTTTGACGGCCGACGCTGTTGAGCATGTACCACATGCGCCGGTCCACGGGTTTTAACCATAAAAATTCCGCGGAAGCCAGCACGCCGTCGATACGCGCCATTTCCAGTAATGATGCTATGAGCGTACCCACGTAAGCATGACGGCTTTCCAGCCATTTTAAAGGCTTGGCGTCATGATACAACTGCAACTGCTCATCGACGCCGCTAAAATCTAATTTACCGTGTCCGGCGGAAGATGCGATCTGTTTTAAAAACCGGCTCGCGACATCACGCTGACGCAAAGCCCGGGCTAAAAAAATCACCATCAGCGCCTTGGTATGGATAGGCAATGCCTGAATGCCGCGCCACGGCGCACCGAGCTGCAGGGAAAATACCCGGTAGGCGGGCTCGGCCTTCAATTTCCAGACCAATCTTGTTGTCTTCACCTTCGCCAATCAGCAACATATCGTGTTGTTTACAAAAATCCAGCGGCACCTGCGCCATCGCCCAGGGTCCTATGTCTAAATCTTCTTTCAATAAATCTAACGATAAAACGGGCGTAATTTGCGGCCAGTTCTGACTTTCCTGCTTCCTTAACTGGTCCATCGAATATTCTTTTTGAAAGCGGTGGCTGGTATGACGGAAATACACAAATATCGACAGGAACGCCAGTATGGCCATCGCCGGAAAACGCGTCCAGTCGCCAAGCTGTTCATTGATGTAGGCAAATACGGGGAAACGCACGCTGGAAACCGGTTCGCTGACCATGTAATTGCGAATATTAGATATTTCTTTAATATTGGGTTGCGGCAGATGCAGCCATGGCGCCAGATGGGTGAATTCAATCCAGCCTTTGGCAAAGAATTCAAGTAAATAAGATTCGTAAATGCGCAGCTGAAACACGGGTACGACGATCCAGTCCCGCTTTAACCACCAGGTGAGTAAAATAGCGCCCGCGAGAAGACAAATTATCCAGAAAAAACTGGAAATTTGATCACCGGGTTGTTGACCACCACCACCGCCGCCTTTCATAATTTTTTACCTGCTTTATGTTTTTTCAATTAATTTTCCATCGATAAAATAATAACGCTGATCCTGATACACAAATTCTAAAATGTTTTCGATCCGTACCGAGCCTGGCGCTAACTGTACTAACGCATTGCCCTGTTTATCCATTTGCGAGGGATGAAATTCACCCGTCTGGATAGCAGTTTCCGGGACGCCTATACAGACGTAAGCATCGGAAGTCTGCATTAATTTGGTGCGCAACGCCTGCTGCACCGCGGCCTCGTGCCGGTAAATGGGCCGTCCAAGGACGTATTGCGGCAAGGCCCGCAATTGCGATTCCCAATCCTTCGCGTTATGAGCTTTATACTGAAAAATCGCGATATAAACCTTTATCATGTCAGCCGCCAGCACCGGCGCGTTGACCTTTTTGCGTGTCACATTACCCATTAACTGTTCCCGTAATTGCCGGGCATCTTCACGCAGAACCGCCAATGGTTTTATGGTATTGCGTAAAAACAGTGAACTGTTCCAGTCACCGGCGGCAATCACGCGATCTATCGCCGCGAGCATGTCTTCTAAAGCCAGTAAAGCGCCGGGCGCTCGCCGGTCCTGCTGCAAAGAAAATTTTTCCACAGCGGCCATAATGCGCGGCTTTTCGGCCTTCAACTGCACCAGCAAATGCTTGCGGGTTTGGTGTTCGGCTAAATCAGTTTGGATATTGCTCATTATTTCCACCGCTAATTACCGGGAAGGTCCCATAGGCTGCCGCTCCCGCTGGGAGGCAGAATCAGGGATAATTTCGCGGGCGCACTGAACTATCCCCACTATCATCTGGGTTAATTCAATGGCATCCTGCAGCCGTTCAGTTCGCTGATTTGCTAAAAAACTGTCATTTGTCATAGTATTGCACCCTTTTTCTAAATGATAATCCTGATAATTTATGGTGTACAAATCGTACCCATTGAAGAACCATTCTAACGCATAAACCTTAAGGAATCATTAAAAATGTACGTACCTGTCCAGGACGCGCTGTACCCGGAGGGAGGGGATTGCTGTTAAGGAAATTTTAATGTTGCATTATTATAATAAGCGGTACAAATCCTGAAGAGCTATATACGCGAATAAATAGTATTATAGAAGATGAAAAAGGCAATGATACTCTTCTGCATAAAGTCATTCTCGCAGTTCCCATTAATTTTGAACACGCCCGGTTTTAACCCTGTTTTCACAGGTTAATCTTAACACCATTAATAACGCCGGATTAAAAGCAATTGATTGTTTTACTCAAAAAAATAATTTTACCGATATATGATGCACAGGTAATAAAATTTTTACTTTCCTGGAGGGCAAAATTTTCAGAAGATCTTAAAGCAACCGGAGCCTTTCAAAGAATATACATTCAAAAAATCCGGTACTGATGGAGACAAATGCTGTTTGTCAGCCTTCCCTGAAGCTGAAAGACCGCCGCAATTAAGTACTGTAAAAGGGATACTTTTAAATAATTCTCTTCAGGAACAGGAGAAATCAGGATCAACGGAAGTTAATGTTAGTGGTTTTCCATCATAGATTCTCGGGGGTTAGGACATCCATCATAATCCGGATAACCAGTACAGAAGAAAGTTAATGTATTAGTATCATTGTTAAATTTGCATTGTAAATCTCCTGTTCCTGGAATCGGATTAATTATTGTTACTGAATATGGACTATTTTTATTTGAAAAAGAAATCCCACAAGTACCATATTTGGAGAGGCCATAAACAGAATAATAGAATTGTCCATCAAAGACTGACTTAGGCCCGCTAGTGGCAGTTATTGTAATTTGATTGGTATTATCACATCTTGCTATACTTTTGCCATTCATTATAGCAGCACCTATCAAATCTGGGGCATTAATAATAGTCCCGTTATTACCTATACTGGATTGCAATTTTAGGTCATGAGGAACACAATTCTCAACAGTATAAGTATATGCAAAAATAGAAATGTTAAAACATAATAAGTACAAACTAAAAGCGAACTTAATTGTTTTATATTTCATAATTTATCCAATATTTTGTTCTTCTATAAATTAATATCAAACCCAGTCCTCAGGATTTATACTTTTTTTTCTTAATACTAATTATAGACTAAAATATTACTTGGCATTGACACGTATACAGGTTTGATTGCCGTGTAAAAGATAAACTCAAAGAGGCAGGCGCCGACCCTTTTATCCCCAGCTTATTACATTATAATTACCCATTTGAATATGCGAAGGATGATGTTAAGCCATTTTTTATACACAAATTAATTTCAATTTTAAAAAATACTTACCAGCATGATTCTGAAGAGGTTTAGTTTAGTATTCGCGGAGTTCCCGAGTGATAACCTGGGTAAATTCATTCTAATTAAATCCTGTTTTGCAAGCAAGTCAGGGAGCTTTTGTTATTAACTTCTGAGCCGTTTGAAGAATTCAGTACACTTATCGTCGAATGTGTCATTGCATGAGCGGAAGCTGAATTCCTTAAGGCTTCTTCTAGTCGCTCGATACATTTTGCCTGATTTGATGGTGTATACATGGGTATGGGGGGATTTTTAGCAAGATATAAGGCCTCGCGCAGCTTTTTTGCGCCGTGATTGATAATACATCCTAATAATTTTGGCCATTGTAAGATAGCGGCCATTTCGATAAAAGTTTTATTTAAAAAAGGCTTCGCATTTGTTACCCATTCACCATCACTCGAATCCTTAAGCCCTTCTTCTATATCCAGACCCGCCTGAACGAATAAAACTAACATGTCTTCATGCCCAAAAACGAAATCCCAAATATCGTAATTTAGAATTAAACCGATGGCATTAACTACTAACTCTTCAGAAGCAATCACTTTTAAAATATCCAGAAATTGTTTTACTTTTTCTTTGCCTAAACAGGATAAATTTTTAAGTAATTTAAGTGTTGGCAACAATACATCATTGTCTTCTCTTGAAAAATCGTACAGAAGGCTCAGACCACCGTTTAAAGTTAAAGAAACTATCAATGGATTCCTGCTATTAATTAACCCCCTATAAAGCGGCCAAGAATTACTACCAAAATCATAAAAATCAATAAATAGTTTTATAATATCAACATCTTCTGTTTCAAGGATTAATTTCAATAAGCCAGAATCAACGATAACTCTTTTTTCTTTGGTCAAAAAGTGGTGCACAATTTCTTTTGCTCCGTATTTGACGCCATATTTTATAAATAACGATTCAGCAGAAGTATACGACGAAATGAAATCTTTATTTTGTTTATAGTGATTGTAAAATGTAAGAAATTCTGCAATCTGATAGCAGCTAAAAGACAGTACGGCCATATTGATGAGATCAATAAATTTGCCTTTTTCATCAGCAGAGAATCCATTTTTAAAATCTCTCACTATTGTTTGACTAAAAATCAAATCCAATGATTTTTTATGCCTAAGCTCGACTTCTTTTTCCAATTTTGGTAAAGATTGTTTCCCATCGATTAGTTTTTCAAAATTTAATGGAGGCAAATATTGCCTAAATGTTTGGGTGATCGTGTGGCCTTTTAAATTTCGCTCCCCCAAAAACTGCAAAGTTTTCTCCAGATGGCCGGTTTCCTCCAGCCAGGTCATTTTCATTATCTGACTGTATTTGCCTTTTGATCCCAGTTTCTTGGCAAAATTTAGAAAATATTTACGAAATCCCCAGCCCATAGTTCCCAATGATTCAATTGGAATTTCATCTGTATACTTCTCTGCTCTTAAATAAGGAAATGCTGAAAAAAATACCTGCCAACGAATATTAGCGGTTTTGGGAGCATTGATGACTTCTTTAAAAATCTTACAGGTCAAAACCAATGCCAAAAAATCAGGCAAATCAGAAAATTTCAAAAACTCCGCTAATATATCAGTGGGGAGTAGAGGTAACAACAGATTTTTTTTCATATTTATATCCCCTTATCAGTTCAAATACAATCAGATCACCTTCAATTTCTTCAAAAAGAAAGCACCTGGAAAAAAAATTGTTTCCTGGGTAAATTCATTCTAATTAAATCCTGTTTTGCAAGCAAGTCAGGGAGCTTTTGTTATTAACTTCTGAGCCGTTTGAAGAATTCAGTACACTTATCGTCGAATGTGTCATTGCATGAACGGAAGCTGAATTCCTTAAGGCTTCTTCTAGTAGCTCGATACATTTTGCCTGATTTGATGGTGTATACATGGGTATGGGGGGATTTTTAGCAAGATATAAGGCCTCGCGCAGCTTTTTTGCGCCGTGATTGATAATACATTCTAATAATTTTGGCCATTGTAAGATAGCGGCCATTTCGATAAAAGTTTTATTTAAAAAATCCTTCGCTTGACTTTCCCATCCCTCCTCATACTCCTTATACTCTTCTTCTATATCCAGACCCGCCTGAACGAATAAAACTAACATGTCTTCATACCAAAAAGGCTGCTCTAAATTCTCAGGCATATTGTAATTTACAATTAAAGTGATGGCTGCAGATACTAACTCATCAGAAGCAATCATTTTTAAAATATCCAGAAATTGTTTTACTTTTTCTTTGCCTAAACAGGATAAATCGTTAAGTAATATAAATGTTGGCGACCTTACATGATTGCCTTCTATTGACAAATCGTACAGAATGCTCAGACCACCGTTTAAAGTTAAAGAAACTATCAATGGATTCCTGCTTTTAATTAACCCGTCATAAAGCGGCCAGGAATTACTACCAAAATCAATAAATAGTTTTATAATATCAACATCTTCTGTTTCAAGGATTAATTTCAATAAGCCAGAATCAAAGATAACTCTTTTTTCCTTGGTCAAAAAGTGGTGCACAATTTCTTTTGCGCCGTATTTGACGCCATATTTTATAAATAACGATTCAGCAGAAGTATCCGACGAAATGAAATCTTTATTTTGTTTATAGTAATTGTAACATCTAAGAAATTCTTCAATCTGATAGCAGCTAAAAGACAGTACGGCTATATTGATGAGATCAATAAATTTGCCTTTTTCATCGGCAGAAAATCCATTTTTAAAATCTCTCACTATTGTTTGACTAAAAATTAAATCCAATGATTTTTTATGCCTAAGCTCGACTTCTTTTTCCAATTTAGGTAAAGATTGTTTCCCATCAATTAGTTTTTCAAAATTTAATGGAGGCAAATATTGCCTAAATGTTTGGGTGATCGTGTGGCCTTTTAAATTTCGCTCCCCCAAAAACTGCAAAGTTTTCTCCAGATGGCCGGTTTCCTCCAGCCAGGTCATTTTCATTACCTGACTGTATTTGCCTTCTGATCCCAGTTCATTGGCAAAATTTAGAAAATATTTACGAAATCCCAAGCCCATAGTTCCCAATGATTCAATTGGAATTTCATCTGTATACTTCTCTGCTCTTAAATAAGGAAATGCTGAAAAAAATACCTGCCAACGAATATTAGCGGTTTTGGGAGCATTGATGACTTCTTTAAAAATCTTACAGGTCAAAACCAATGCCAAAAAATCAGGCAAATCAGAAAATTTCAAAAACTCCGCTAATATATCAGTGGGGAGTTGAGGTAACAACAGATTTTTTTTCATATTTATATCCCCCTTATCAGTTCAAATTCGAATACAGTCAGATTACCTTCAATTTCTTCAAAAAGAAAGCACCTGGAAAAAAAATTTTTTCCGGGTCATAATCTGGCTAAATCTCTATCGAGGGAAAGATGATCCACAGTAAATCTTCGCAGCTATCGACTCAATCGATCGCCCGCGGCCATACTCAAAAAGACCGCAAAGGCTATTTTCGCTTTATCGACCTTTTCGCCGGTATCGGCGGTATGCGCATGGGCTTTGAAAATCAGGGTGGCGAATGTGTGTTTACCAGCGAATGGAATGATTTTTCAAAAAAAACTTACCTTGAGAACTACGGTAACCATCATCTGTTTACCGGCGATATCGTCCCTATAGCTGCTGAAAGCATTCCTGATCACGATGCACTGCTGGCTGGGTTTCCCTGCCAGCCTTTCAGCATCGCCGGAGTCAGTAAAAAAAATTCTTTGGGACGCCCTCACGGTTTCGAATGCGCGACGCAGGGGACACTCTTCTTTGATGTGGCGCGTATCATCGCCGCAAAACGTCCACAGGCGTTTCTGCTGGAGAATGTAAAAAACCTGCTTTCGCATGATGGCGGCAACACATTTACCGTCATTCTGGAGACATTACGGGATGAATTAAGATACGATGTCCACTACAAAATTATCGATGGCAAACACTTCACCCCGCAACACCGGGAACGGATTCTTATCGCCGGTTTCCGCGAAAAAAAGGATTTTTTGTGGAACGATATGCATCTGCCCGCCGAAGGTCCACGTTTATCATCGATCCTTCACAAAACAGATGGCAGCGAACCTTTACTGCCATGGGACGGAGAACGGTTTTATGACCATAAAAAAAATGCTGCCCAGGCCAAATATACGCTGACACCGAACCTATGGAATTATCTTCAGGCCTATGCGGAAAAACACCGCGCCGCCGGAAATGGTTTTGGTTTTGGGATGGTTTATCCCGAGAGTGTGACCCGCACCCTGTCAGCCCGCTATTATAAAGACGGTTCAGAAATTCTCGTCTGCCAGGGACGCAGAAAACGCCCGCGCCGTTTAACTCCGCGAGAATGCGCGCGCCTTATGGGATTTCCGGATAGCTTTCGAATACCGGTGAGCGACACCCAGGCTTATCGTCAGTTCGGAAATAGCGTGGTGGCGCCTGTCATTCAGGAAGTAGCGCGAATCATGACTCCTCATATTATATGACCGATATCGTGAATGCCAAAACCCGCAGCCGGATGATGTCCGGGATCCGGGGCCGCGACACCAGACCCGAAATGCTGATCGCCAGACTGTTGCAGGAACAGGGCTTCCAGTTCCACCGCCAGGCAACCGGTCTGCGCGGGAAACCCGATATCGTTTTGCCGCACTATCAGGCGGTCATCTTCGTCCACGGGTGCTTCTGGCACGGTCACGACTGCGCCTTATTTAGACTACCCGGAACCCGGCAAGAATTCTGGCGGAAAAAAATCCACGGGAATCGGTCCAACGATGCTAAAGTGATGAAAATTTTGCAGCGCGAAGGCTGGCGCATAGGGATAGTCTGGGAATGCGCCATTCGCGGGGCCAAAAAAGATATTGGCAGAGTGGCCCGTCATCTGCGCGACTGGCTACTCAGTGGCAGGCCTTTCATGGAAGAAAAATTAAGGTAAGAAAATCATTAAAGAAATTGATAAAATATGGACCATTGTGTTGACGGGAGTGGAGTATATGTACTGATTAATATAACCAAACTCCCAAAAAGTGTTTTTCCATACAGGCGTATCCACCCCAATGAAAACCCGGTTTTGATCAATAAACCTTTGTTTGATCCAGACAGGTTGATTGAAATTGACGAAAATTTCATCATAAAGAACGGGAGTGAGTTTTCTTCCCAATCTTTCGGGGAAGGCCACCCGCCAGCGTTCGCGGCCCCGTAATAGCAATTCCGGCTGCCCTTCCCGTTTCAGTTCCTCCAGACGGGTGCGGGTCTGGAACAGGATGATCGGATTCTTGTCCAATAACTCCCATATCACCTGCTGCCAGGCACGATAGGTCTGTGGGGTAGTGCTGTTGTTGGGGGAAATCCACGAAAAACCGTTCCAGACGCTCACCAGGGGCGAAAATCGATAACCCGTGGAAAAATCAAGGCGGGTTTCCTGATTACGGTTTTCCACAAATGCTTCGTATCTAAAATCCGGCCAGTCACTGCCCAACGGTCCGGTCACGTCTATTTTTGACCATTCGCGAAAAAATTCCTTGGGATCATCCGTGGCAAAAGCCGTGGTAATAAAAAATAAATACAAAATAAATAACCATTTTTTCATGCGATCCCTGTATCGCGTTTTAATCATACATAAGTTCGTCGAGTGCGATCAGTTCCCGGTTGGAGCTGTTTTTTATCAATTCATTAACCACGTCCGTGATACACAAAAGGCGCAAGACATCGGGGGTAAATTCATCAAAAATTACTTTATTTCCCAGCAAAGAACCTTCTGTTTCCTCAAAAGAGGCGCCCAGACCATATCCAAGGCATAAAGAGGCCAACTGGTTCGCTCTTTTGGTAAGGCCTGGCAATAACCCTGTTTCTGAAAACACATCCTCCAGGGCAATTGGACGGTCTTTAAACGTAAAGTTAACCCGAAGTTTTTTGGCGATCACCACCAGTTTCTTACCCAAATCCAGCATATAATAAATCACCCTTATAAAAAATAATTTTTGTAAAAAATTATCCCCGCGATGAGGGACCGCAAGGGGGAAAATCGCGATTCTCCCCCTTCATTCCGAGCAGAGGCTTTGCCTCGCGCAGGATATAAAAGCTGTCACTCCATCCACCAGGGAATAACGATTTTACGGCGTCCGGCGATAGAAGCACGCAGCCAGCGTAAAAAAACCAGGGGGGTAAACCCATAACGGTTGAGGACGCTAAAAAAAATCATGGCCACAAAAGCCACAATAAAAGTCCAGATCCGAATATGCAATAAAAAAATCACGAAAGGAAAAGCAGCTTTGCCGTCCCAGATAAAGAAACGAATCGACCGGGCCGAATCCCGCCAATGAGCATCCGCCGGCGGTTTCACAGCGATTCTCGATGAATATCAACTACCTGATTTAACAAAAATAAATCACCCTTATAAAAAAATTTTCGTAGAAAATTCTCTGCGCCATGGGGGATCGCAAGGGGGAGCTAAGCTCCGCGCTCCCCCTTCATTCCGAGCATCGGCTCCGCCGAGCGCAGGATATAAACCAGGAAGCCATTACCGCTGTACCCAGTGGTAATGGCTGGTGGTTTCATATTATTCAGTGTAAACTAATTCTTTAATGTTCTCTTAAGGTTAATCCGATACAATATCTGTACATTATGTAAACAAATAATGGAAAAGAAACCTTATTAATTTTAATTTAACACGGTAAGCCTATGAAAATCAAGAATATCATATTTTTAACGGCAAGTGCTTTATTGCTGGCGGGTTGTGGATCTACCGTCAAGAATGAGGTCAATTTGCATTACGTGCCCACCAATCAGGCCCCCGCGGAACTGAATAATCAGGACGCGCAGGTACAATTGGCCGAGGCCGCAAGTTCAGTAGGAAAGTCTCTGCAACAATTATCAGCTATGCAGATGGCCGTGACCCCTAAAACCGATATACCGGAAATTGACGCTAAAACTACCGGCATGACCCAGATGGCCTCTTTGGATTGGTATGGCCCGGTGTTGCCTGTGGTGGAACAGATTGCCAAATCAACCGGTTATCAGGTACGGGTATTAGGCGATTCTCCGGCCATCCCGGTGATCATATCCATCTCGGTTAAGAACCAGCCGATGGCCGATATATTACGCAATGTCGCTTACCAGGCGCATAATAAAGCCGACATTACCGTGCTTCCGGCCAGAAAAATTATAGAATTACGTTACTTTCGAACATGAAAAAATAAAAAGAAACTGAGGTACCAGGGTGATGAGAATAATTAGCCGTTCTAAAAAAGCTTTGGCAGTGAGCACAACGTTACTGTTGCTGCTGATTGGCTGTGCGCACGCCGACGCACCCGCTACCAACAGCGACGACGCGCCCCCGCTCTACACCACATCGAAAACAGAAATTTCTGATGCCGATATCGGCTACGTAAAAGTAGACCAATTCCCAGGCGGTCAGGGGCAAATTAACCCGGTGCGCTGGCAGGCTTTATACGAAACGGCATTATCTCTGGGCGCCACCGGCGCTTTAGCATGGCGCAGCGAACAGATTGATATGTCCTTGACAAAAAATACTGGTGACCTGAATCAGATCTTTGATTTTAATCAATTGTTGTTACAGGATAACATACTGCCGCCGGTTCTGGTGGAATCCGACAATAGTTTAAATCTGGCAGACAGCGACTCCATTCGTCTGGCGGCTAAAACCTTTAAAATTATCAGCCCGGCGCGTTTCGTCACCGCCGCTCCTTCGTGGCGCGCCTATTTATGGATGAGTTATCCAAAGCCTCCCGTGCCTGATCGCACTTTATTGCCTAAAAACCAGGTTGAAGCTGAGGTATGGAACCGTTTTATCCGTGAAGGCTGGCAAAACGGCATCCAGCAGGCCAATGCGATTTTTTCAGCGAATTTAAACCGTTTACGCCGTGACTATAACGGCATGGTGTTATATCGTAAGATGCTGGCTCAGGGAATGGTGAGCGCGCCTTTTGTCGCCAAAGCGGACCTGGGTGTCACCGGCGATAGTAATGAGATACGCGTTGATGACCGTATTTTAAGAATTACCGCGCACTCGCAGTTGCAAACGGATAGTTCGAAGTGGCAACCTATTTTGATAAATCCTCAACAGGATCTGAAGCCATGACCAATTATTTGTATCCACAGGAACCTACCCGGTTTGAGCCGCAATTCTCGCTGAGTACAGCGGGAATTGCTCCTGTTTTATATCCTGCGCTCGGCGGAGCCGATGCTCGGAATGAAGGGAGAGAATCGCGATTCTCCCCCTTGCGATCCCCCATCGCGGGGATAATTTTCTACGAAAATTTTTTTTATAACCCGGGAATTATTGAACTATGACCAATTATTTGTATCCACAGGAACCTACCCGGTTTGAGCCAAAGCACATTGATGAGTTATTGGTGTTTGGGCATCAGATCGGCGCTTCGGATATCACCATTCAAACCAATGAGCCGATTATCGCTGAAATATACGGACGATTATATAAAATTACCAACCGGAAATTATCGAACGCGGAAGTCGGCGATTTGTTAAACGCTATTTATGGTCCAAACGGCACCACGCAAATTATGCGCGGCGAGGATTTGGATACGCATTACGAAGTGCGCCCTAATCGCCAGCAAAGGTTCCGGCATCGCGTCAATGGCACCGGCTGTCATGTCGATGGGCATGAAGGCATTCAGATTACTATCCGCACGATTCCCGCTGCGCCACCGTCGCTATCGTCTCTGGAATTGCCACAAAAAATTCTCGACGCCATTGCTCCACAGGAAGGAGTTATTTATGTCACCGGTGCTACCGGCTCCGGTAAAAGCACGTTATTAGCCGCAATTATTAAGCAGTTGGCGGAAGATCCTGATAGTCATCGCAAAATTCTCACTTACGAAGCCCCAATTGAATTTGTTTATGACAGCGTATTCAAACCGACCTCTATTGTCAGTCAGGCGGAAATTCCCCGGCATTTACCCAGTTTCGCCGCCGGCGTGCGTAACGCCCTGCGCCGCAAACCACGGCTTATTTTAGTGGGTGAGGCACGCGATACGGAAACGATCAGCGCGGTACTGGAAGCGGCTTTGACCGGCCATCCGGTTTATACCACATTACATAGCAACGGGGTGGCTGAAACCATTCGCCGCCTGGTCGGCGGTTTCGCTCACGAAGAACGGCTCGGGCGCACTATTGATATCATTGAAACGGCGCGGTTAATTATCTGTCAGCGTTTGGTGCCTTCGGTAGACGGCAAACGCATCGCCTTACGCGAATATTTAGTGTTTAACGAAGCCGTTCGCGACAAACTTCTCGACAGCGATCCGGAAAAAGTCACCGCCGTGACCCGTCAACTCGTCGAAACCGACGGTCAGCCTCTGCAGGTAGACGTCGAACAGAAATATCAACAGGGTTTAATTAGCGAACGTCTCTACAAAGTGCTTTCCGCGCAGGCAAAAAATCGCGATTGACACCCCCCGCAATTAAAATACCAATAAAATCATGATATTATATCTAGTTCTTATTATAATATGAGAAAATAATTGATTTCTCATATTATAATTTTTAGTGACATTTATGAGGACCCCAAAAAACTTTATCAACTGGTGATCTCCGCGGAAAAAATATCCGGGGAAAAAATTGCCTACCTGTTTCTGGATGAAATTCAAAACGTTCAGGGCTGGGAGCGTTTTGTCAAAAGCGTTTATGATAGCGAAGTCTTTAAAAATATTTGTATCACTGGATCAAATTCAGAACTTTTACTCGGAAATTATGCCAGACTTTTGACCGGGCGTTATTTAACAATTCATGTCTATCCCTTAAGCCTTGGAGAAATTTTGCAGACGCTGAAGATTAACAGCGCGTAAAAAGACAGAACGTACAACATTTCACCCCTGATGACAACCTGAATTTTGGATCTTTAATTCTATCTTAATAATAAGTAGATACCATAATTAAAAAAATTTAATGTTATAGGAGTGATCAATGTCAAAAAGTGAAACGTTAAGGATAGATACCAATTTAATAAAAAAGCAGAATGCTAAAATTCGTGGATACTTAATAAAAATTGTCCTGACTCAGGATACATCAGAGCAAAAACTTGCTGTAATGCCCGTCGAAAAATATGAAGACAGTCGCCAATATATTTTCACCCCTACCAGTTTTGACCAATATAGATCTCTTTTAGAATCCGCTTTTCCTGAATTAAAAGAAGAACAACACAGGGAAATTTATATTGAACTTGCCGCCGAGCATCCTGACGGCGTCATTAGTATTGTAGAACCTCCCCTGGAGAAAATTGGATATCGTCCACCCATCATGGAAAGAATATTCGCGGTTACCGTGGAATCATTGTTAAGCGCCGCCTGTTATCGTTTAAATATTATGTTATCCGAGCAGCAAAAATTTATTGATAAATTTATTAATGCCACACAAAAATCAATTCTCAATGAAAAACTTAACAGTAAATATGACAATATTTTACATGGAATTAAAGAATTTCACCAACAAATGTTGGAGGAAAAAAATTTTAAAATTTCAACTTTTAGCAATTATATTATTTCCAGGCTGGCTGCTTTCGAGAAACCTGATATTGAAGTTAAACACGAAGACGAGTATCAGTTTACCAAAACAGTAGAACGTCTTATCGAGCAATTGGCTAATGACGAACAGCGGGTAAAAATTTCCGGGCCTGATGGGGAAGGCGATATTTTTTTACGTGATGTCTTAATGATTAATACCGAGAACGGCAATGGAGAATTTCAATATCTGGGAAGGCATTATGGTTTAACGAAATCCCAGCTAGAAGATTATGAAAAATTAACCAGCGTAAAACTGGAACCCCATAAAAAAATAGTGACCGCTTCCGCTCATGCTCCAGTCGACCAACCATGGTTAGCTAATTTTGCCGCCGTAGAAAAAGGCAAATTTAAGCTTAACTCGAAGAACCCTTTTGAAGAAGAAAAAGAAGAAGAAGCTGAAATCACTTTTATAAACAATAGAAATGGCAGCACAGGAATCAAACTTTATGCCAGGGGAGATGATCACGAAACCGCTTATAGAGCCTCTCAGGCCATCTCCCAGCAATTTCAAATACGCCGTGCGCAACTCATTCAGGCTTTACTCGCGGCAGGTGACAGTCCACTTAAAGGCTTTGAATTGAGGTATAGCAGTAATCTCTTTGCTTACTATTTAAATGATAGCATTCAGAATAATTTTTTAAATCCGGATAATAAAATTACCGATAAAGAAAATAAACTGGTTAGAGAGGCCATCGTTAAAACTCTATCACACATTATTAATGAATGGGTTAAAAATAAATTACCGGATATATCCAAAAAATTTCAAAACTTGCTGCTCGATTTTATTGTAAAAAAATACCAAAATGATCGTGCGCTTCCCAATAATTTACAGGAAATATGGGCAGAACTTGAAAAGACACTACTCGAGCAGGAACAGGAATCCAAGGATGAGACTCAGCCCTCTCCTTTTCGTAAGGGTCTTGATCAATTAAAAAAATCTCTTGAAGATAAAGAACAGCCATTGCTTATGTTTTTGCAAAAAAACGTGTTCACAAAATTGCTCGGTCATTCTGAAGAATTGGTCCGTGTTAAGCATCTGCATGTCCATGAAATCACTGGAAAAGCAATTATACTAAAACGATCTGAAAAACAATGGCATCAGTTTAACGACATGAGAAAAATCCATCATGCCTTTGAAGGTTATTCATACCTGGCTGTACCTGTAAACATAGGGCGCTGGTTCGACATTTCTGGAATAACGGCAGGAACTATTAGCGTGGTGATGGTAGAATTATTTCAAAATCTCCTGAAAAAATATTCCATAAAATTAAAAAAAGATAAATGGAAAAATAAATTTTCTCTATACGAAACGGCCTTAACAATACTGCGCCAAAAAACCCGGGACTATATTAAATTTCTGGAAAAATATAATCACTCAAAATATTTATTCTCTGTTAACAGTGATAAGTTAGCGCAGAAAAAATTATTATTTTCTCAATTAATATCCATTCCTGAAAATTACCGGCATAATTCAGAAAGATTTTTTGATGAATATTTACTTAAACTGGACAAGTTAATTCAGATATTAACCTCACGATTACAAGCTGAAGAAAAATATTTTAAATTACTTGCCAAAGAAGCAGAGAATCTGAGAGTAATCGTTCGAGACGCCGAAATCGTGTTATTCCCATTGGCGAATGAATTGCACACCAAGATATTTCATCTGTTATCCGAGATGTCATTCAAACAAGAAGACGAATCTTTTTCTGCGTGGACAATTTATAGATTAGCCACCCAATTATTTAATAAAACGACTACTTTGGGCATGCCATTATGGAAGCCTGCTGAAAATAATGGGTTTGTTCAGGCATGCCTGGTGTTGGTGGCCGAAATTTTGGATATTTGCAATAGTTACGGGTGCAAAAGTGCAAATGATCGCGCTGCTTTGGTCTCGGCCATTTTATTGGTTATCTCTAAAAGAATGGAATCCGGTAAACCGATAACGATAGATGAAATCCCGGATTTAATAAAAGAAGCCAATCAAATTTACCTGAAACAGGGCGATATCGGCGTATTTCAGACTTTATTGGACAAAAGTGCTACTCCCAAAATAGATGACAACCTGTTGATACATGCCAAAGAAGAAATTAAAAACCAGAAATTCAAATTTAGTCATTTTTATTCACCTGGAAAGTTAGCGGCGCATAAGCGGGAAGAGCATCTGCTTGATCACCTGAATATTAATGAAATACACGAGCTTTCCATTGATAAAGCCTCATTGGAATATAAAATATATGATAATTATCGGCTTTCCATTAATCATAACAAGGATATTAAGACTCTGCTTTTGAATGTCGCAGCCCAAAAGGGAGGCAAGGGCATTGCCAATACTCTGGAAGTTAAAGATTATAACTTTATCGAAAAAAAATTGGAACATTCAAGAACCCTTGATCCGATGTATTGTGATGACGCCATGCTGCAACTGCATGATGATATTCAACTATATAAATTTATTAAATCCCGCGTGATAAATTCAGGGTTAGAGCCGATATCAATAAACGCACAACCCATGAAATATATCGAACAGGTACAGGAACTTTTAATTCTGCTGAAATTGATTGTTTATCTCCCTGGGGTTGCGGATAAGGATGCAGAGAAAATTAAACTATTATTCAAAAAAGAAGATAAATTTCTCTTCTCAGCGGATTTAAACGAATGCCATTATTTCTCGCAGCTAAAAGTTTTTAGTCAAATCCAGTTTATCTGTTTAGATCATTCTGAGAATTCATATTTATTGTCAAAGTCATTTTCTACGGGAAAAGGGTACCTATCATTAAGTGGAATCTACAATCAAATTTCACAAATCAAATTTACACAAGGTAAGGCCCCTGATTTAGCGAAAGTTATTGCATTTTTAAGTGATTTTTACCGCAATTATTCACCCAGAAATTCTATAGAAACTGAGAGTTATTATCTGTAATCTGAGGGGGTCAAGTCTCGAAAATCTAATTTAGATGAGACTTGACCCCTAGTCCCGTGCTACATTATATGTATGAAACTCATGAAATCTTACCGGCAGTTGATCCCGGTAGTGGCGATCCCGCTGCTGGCGATGAGCGGGGTTATCGTTTATTTTTCCAGCGCGGCGATCCAGCTTTTCAAAATCCATTGGCTGGCGCTGCTGATGGTTCTGATCCTGGCCATTGGTCCTTGGGGAAAGCAGAGGCTGGCGCCGCCGCGTGAAGAAACGCCGCGATATCCGTTCTGGAATTGGCTAGGGCGGATAGTCAGTCTGCAATTGTGCCTCGGGGCGGTTTTTTTAGGCGTCAGCGCGGCGTGCGCGCACACTTCTTCATCTTTTACCCCGCCGCAGCCGGCGCTTTTTCAACAGACTCTAAAGCAATTACTGGTTTATGAAGGTTTATCCCCCTGGGCTTTTTTCACGCTGATAGCCATCGGCATGGGTTATTGCAGCTATTGCCTACAGAAAGATGCTTATTTAGCCGACATTGTGGGTGCGCTGGCGAGCAATCCCGCAGTGAGGGTGGTCATTAATTTTCTGGGGCGGATGGCGACAGCGATCGCTTATAGCAGCGCTTTTTGCCTGATCAGCCTGCTGGGAGCCAGCGTTGTCACGGTTTTTCCCACCGTCAGCGGATTTACCCTGACGCCCGTACTGGTCACGGCCATTTTACTGCTAATCACTCTGACCAAAGTTTACCGGCGGCTTTTAAACAAATTGATGGGGAAAGAAATTCCGCTCATTCCCGGGCTGTTTCTCTGGGTAGTTTTTTTAGGAGTAATGATCTGGCTGCTAAATGGATTTTTAGCACCATGGACGAATATACCGATGGCCCCGCCCAGCCTGTTAAAGCATTGGCTTGATGAACCCTGGCGCCATTTATGGCTGATATTCGCGAATAGCTGGTGGATATTGTGGACGCCGTTAGCAGGCGTCACTTTGGCCCGATTTTCCCGCGGCTACCGGATTCGGGAACTGGCTGCAGGAATATTAGCATTGCCGCTGATCATAAGCCTTGCTCTGGGATTTACGCCACATTTGAGTTGGGAAATCCCGCCGGTGACGGCGGTTTTTATCGCCGGAACCGGGCTCCTCGGACTGCTTTTTATCACTCTGAATAAAAAAGCTTTGCCGTCTTTTATTCTGATTTATTTACCACGAGAGGATCATTATAAATTCCGTTCCTACCGGCGGCTATTTATTAACATCGCGAAAACTGCCATTGTATTTTTATTCCTTTATTTGCCCGGCGGCATGACCCTAATACATTGGCTGGTCTTTGCCGCCGCATGGCCTCTGATCATAATTGCCCTGATTGGGATATGGCGGCTAAATTATCAAATGAATTAAAGGTCTCTCATCATCTGCTTCTCCTCTTCAGCGGCATTTGTAGCAGCAATTTCAGCAGCTGTTGGCTTCTTCTTTTTGGTATGAGCCAAGGCATCACCCATTTTACTGCTCATACCCGACATACCCTGCTTGATCTGCTCCGCCATGGTTTGGGGATTCTCGCCATGCATTTGCGGTCCACCAATCCATTGCATAACATAATTAGGCAAATGATGGATCAGCGAAAAGCTGGTCACGGTCGTAGTGTAAACCAACAAGGCAAATATCGCTAAAAATAATGGAAACACCAACAGCATCGTAATCAGCATACCAAAACCGGAACCACGTCCCTCCGCTATGACATCAAACATCGCTTTTCCTGAGGCCTGTAGTATCGGGTCGCCGGTGGTCTGACCAGTGATCGGATGTATCAGATAAAAAAGATCCGTCACAAAACCCGAGAAAGTATAAAGAACAATACTCAAGGATACCTGGCATAAAATCATAGACGCGAACAGCCCTATCAGCATCAATACCGGACGTAAGAACAGGCCGACCAACATCATTACCGCGTGTGTACTCTTACCCAAGAAATCATGCCCATCCGGGTGAGTAATCCCTAAAGCCACCAGCGGCGCGGCCACCATCGCTTCAATCACCGCGATAAGCCACCCGATAGTTCCCAAAGTAAATAGCAAATAGGGATATAGAGGCGTATAAAAACCCAAACTAAAGCCGATAATGATAAGTCCGGCAGCCCCTGCTAACGCCAAAGGCTGCAACCAGCTGAGCGACGCCTGCCAGGCATTATTTGTCTGATTCGCAGCAGGACACCAGCCAAATGCGTTCATCAGCACAAATATACCCATACCAAGTCCTATCCAGATATTAAATCCCAAACTGATGCATGTCAGCCCCACTTTATGTAGCCATAAGATCGGTTCTGCCCCTAATCCTATTGGACCTGCATAAGATCCAAAAGTGGTTATTAATTCGGCTGTATCATAAAGAATTGAAAGAATCGGCATAAACGCCATACCTACTTTCAAAACGCCCAAAGAAGAGAGAAAACCAGGCATCGACGCCATCTTCGCATTGCCGGACTTGGCCGCACCTGTATAATCGGAAATGGCATCCCGCACCTTGTCAATGTAACCGCCGGTATCACCCGTTGCCGCTATCAACAGACCGGTTTTCGCCAAATTATCCGCCGAAGGGGCGCCGCCAGCTATTGAATCCCCTGGCGCAGTATAACTTTGTGAATCCGGAATGTAGCCGCCATAACTACCGTTCTTGCTCATCGCGAGGTCATAAGCGTCTTCCACCCGCAATAAATCCCAATAATAACGGCCTGCGACCATCCAGCCCTCTTTTCTGGCCTGGGTATAAAAATTAAGCGCATTGTCGCCGCCGGTTTTCATTTTGCTGGTATTTTCTAAAACGTCGCTTCTCACCATCGGATCGATTAAATTTTTATAACTTAAAGTGGCGCTCATCATGCCGTCCACCATATAGCTGGGATCAACGTCCGTAGGATCGACGCCATTGCAGACAGAGGATTGATCGGCGTTTCCCGCGGTTAAACAAACATATTTTTTAACTGCCGGTAATAAACTGTAAATTGCTTCCCGCAATGCCAAGTGACTGAAACCACAACTGGTATTATCCGAACTGCCCCCGGCATCGGTCTGCGTACAATCCATATTTTGCTTATTAGATAAGGATTTCCACGACACCGTACCGCACGACCTATTACGTTGGTTGGTCGCATATCCGCCAGGAAATTCGAATTTATAGTTATCCAGATCTTCGTAAATACTGAGCGGCGTGGAGGAAGTTGGACTGGATACACTGCCGCTATCCGAACCGGAATTATTGCTTTCCATATCCAGAGAGGCACGCACCATACAGGCTTCCATGGCCATGATTTTCTGCACCATGCTGAGGTTGCCAAAATTACCCGGGAATGTTCCTGACACCGCTGCGGTGCTTCCTAATATCTTGTCCAGATCGCTGTCGCTCATAATAGCGCTCGCATTGGCCGCGCCCGTCGCGCCCCCGCCTTTCTGCACCGGGCGGCTCCATAACGCGCCGCCCGCTTTCATATAATCCAAACCATATTCCCACACCTGGTCGGCTAATTTAACGCCCTGCACGGTGACCTGCATCACGATGGTCTGCAATACGGTATAACCCGTGGAAGGATTGGGGATTAATAAACCAAATCCGAGGGCGATACGTAACACCACCATCGGGACTTTATATTCCTGGGACATGAAAGAACCGGTCAACCCGGTTTTAAGCACAATGGAAAGTACGCTGTAGGCTAGCCAGCATCCCGCGACGACGAGCATGCCCTGGTTAAACTGGTACATCAGTTTGCCGAACATTTGCCCGGACGTGCCGGTTAATACGCCACTGACCGTGCCGAAGACTGAAGATAAGTAAGCGATGGAAAGATCGGTTTTATTAGCCACCGCGCTGCTGGCAATCACCGGATTGGCGGAATCCGCCAGCGCCGCGCCGCAAAACAGCGTCAACAATATAATTAAAGGCCATACCCATTTTTTCATTATTTTTTCCCCGGTGAACTTAAACGAAATGTGTCTTTAGCCCACTCGGCGAAAGTACAGCCCAGCCGCCGCCGGCGCATCTGGTAACGGTTAAAATGCTCGCGAAACGTATAAGCGCCCAATAAGGCAGTCAGCATTAGGCACACAAAACTGGATAAATAGAACCCGGACATGAACATATAAATGGTATAGGCCAGCATAGGAATGGTTAGTACGCCGCAGAAGAAAATAACCTGACCGCTGGAGCGGATGCGTTTTTTCAAACCGGCTTCATCGATATTCAGGCGCTTCATGGCCTGGGCAAAGGTTTCTTTTTTGGGTGCGGAATCAGGCTCGGCCTTACCCGACTTAAACGCCGACTGCGATAAGTCTTTAATCAGGAGAGCGTTATCTTTAATATTCTTGGCGCCCAGCCAGGCGGAAAAGTTCCAGCCAGCGGCTACGCCCTTTTTAATAACCTGAAATGCGCCCATATCTTTACTCCAACTCTTTGATTTACTTAACCCGCTTCTCGTGTTTACAATAAAACAGGTCAATTTTTCTAACGATTGACTGCTATCTTAACAGTTGAACCTTAAGGAATGATTAAATCACCAGGAGTTTTTCTTAATTATTCCTTAAGGTTCAACAGGTAAACTATACCTCAATGCAAGGAGAAGACAATGCCTGATTTAAGCCATGAAGCGGTCCACCAGTTTTGGCGGAGCTATCAAGACCCGACGATTTATCGGGTGATCAGTTTTATGGAGGGTGTCGAGGACTGGACCCACGACAATGACCCGGAACTGGAAAAAGCCATCCAGGCTTTAGGCAAGACTCTGGATAACATTGAAAATATTGAACTCCAGCAGGAAGCGCTGGTGATCGAACTGGTCACTCATATCAAGACCGGGCGCGGATTGCGATTGCTGATGTGTTTAGACAACGCCTATCCGGGCGCCGCCGCGAAAGTGCTGATGCACGCGGAAGAAAACACGAAATCGGAAGAGGACAATCCAGGTATCTTCCTTCGCCGCAATATTGTGTTTGAGCGGCTGCGATTATTAGGGCGGGTGTTCGCCCCGGACCGGTTAACATTAGTATTAAAAGCTTTAGAGGATCGAGATTATGCGTAAATGGCCATTGCTGCTAGCCCTCAGTCTCAGCGGACTGAGCCTGTATACCGGCGCGTTTGCCGCCGATGAAAACGGCGCCATGCCGACCGCGGTGGCGGCGCTGGTGTGCATGCCTCTGGTCCAGCAGGGCGACGCCATTCCGCCAAAGACGACCACTCATCTCGACACGTTAAAATTATGCATGAATAACTGCGACACGCTCTACCAGCCTTTAGCGGATCAGGGTCATTTCGAGGAAATGTTGCGCGGCGCGAGTAACTGCCGAAAATCGCTTAACAATTTATATTTCGCCAGCGTGGGGCAGACCATCACCGATCAGTTAAACCAGGAAACCCAGCAGAAACAAACCGGCGAAAAACAGTCTGCGTTTGAGCAGTTGACCGCTATCATGATGATGCAACAGGCGGCGCAGCAGGCGCAGGCTCATCCGGCCGTGGAGGATACCCAGCCGGTGAATAATGCGCCCACTCATACGGATACGCCGGCCCCGCCGGTCAATCCTCAACCACCTTCGGGATCCTCCGACAATATCAATTGGTAACAAAAAAGAGATTAACGCCATGATGAAAAAACCTGTTCTGTTTGCCACAACGCTCAGCATGCTCATCGGCAGCGGCCTGGCCTTCGCCGATACCGCGCCTGCTCACGCGCTCGCTTCCGCACCTTCTCAACTTCAGCCTGTGGTGGATCACCGCGTGGAGCTCGCCATTCAGGAATTGGGTAATAGAATCGAAGGACTCAGCAAGGCCAGCGTTAAAACCGTGAATGAATTAGCCTATCAACTCGATAAAAGCTTTACGACTTCCATGCAATTGAACAACAAACAGGACGACATTCAAAACCGCATGCGCGAACAGGTGAGCCTGGAAACGGATCGCGCCGTGAAACGTAACCTGCAGCCTTTTTCGTCCGCGACGCTGACTTACACCAATAAAAGTCAGCCGGAAGTGAAAAAAGTGAATGCGGAAACCACGGCGCGCACCAATTACATTAACCAGTTAAAAAATCTGGAAGCCAGCGACAGTATTTATTCTTTAGTGCAGGGGATAGAAGTCAGTTCTTACTGGACGAAAAAGAATCTCGGCGCTCCTAGCCGCAATGACGATGCCTTTAACTTTTCCGTGCTGGTGGAGCCCGATGCCTATACACCCGAGCAGTCGAAAAACAGCGACAATTTTATCGGCATTTCTACCAAACAATATGATCAATCTTTTGCCGACGGCATTAACCTCAGCCAGTTGCGGGGCGCGCTGTTACAATATCAGAAACAGGGCGTCAAAGTGTTGTCCCAGCAGATTGACCAGTTTCGCAATAATGAAGCTTATAAAAATTATCAGATGACCATTCGTTCGGCGATGGCCACCAAATCCGTCGCCACCAATATTTTTACGGGACTCGCCGCGGAACGTAAACCGCTGATGACGACAGTCGCGGACCCGCAGCTGGACGCCATTAGCCGCGCCGTTGGCGTGGAACCTCAGGTGATAAACCTGAAAAACGCTGACGGTGAGTCTGTAGTCATGTATCGCTACGCAAGCCCCATGCAAATTGCCAGATACCGGGCCAATTACCGCCTGAGCGATCCTAAATGGTACCAGGAAATCGCCGGGGATTCATCAGAAAATTTACTCCGAAAAAACACGATATTATTAGCGGAAATTTCCAGCCAGCTTCATCAAAACCATCTCGACAATGAAAAAATGATGGGTGCTTTAGCGATGCTGAATCTGCAAGCCAGCGAGACCGCGGGCATGTTGCTGAAAACGCAGGTGAATGATGTTAACTCTGCTATCGCGGCATTTTCCAGTGGCACAAACACCAGCAGTAATCAGGACAATCCGCCGTCGTCGGGCACAACGGCGTCCAATGATAATATCAGCAATGACGATATCAACTCAGCCGCTGCCGGGGCCTCACCTCCGCCGGTTAACACCACGACTACCCCATAGGCTCAAGCTGGAGGTAGTCATTGAAAAAGACGCCGCACTGAACGCCGAAATGCGGGAATGGGGTTTTTAAAGGGTCAAATCTTGAATTGAGAGCGGATAATTTGTTCTAGCGAGGAGATGATGGTATCGGGTCTGAGATTTTAAGCAGATTCCTTGTTAAGAGCAATAATCCTCATTGGGAGAGGAAGTATCTTTTGGAGTTTTAAAAATAATTCTATTATAAAATATTGTATAAAACTTCTGCTTAAGATAGCTGACCCCATGTCATATCATTTGCTGTTGTTGTTCGCTCTGAATTCTTTTTAATATTTTCAAGAAAGAAAGTTAAAAATCTTTTAGCAGGAAAGGGAATTTTTTGATCTGAAAATCCACAATATAGTTGGTCCAATCCCGGAATTTCCCGCGTTATTAAGGTTATGTCCTTGCTGAGTTGGTCGTCATTCTTGGGAAATCTTTTTTGAGTAGTGATCACCAGGGCTAAAACGAATGGCAACATTCTGATTTCTAAATTAGGAGACACTTTTGAAGTGTATGCTTCGATAAGACTTTGCATTAGAAAATGATAGACAGGCGCTTGGGTTTGATTCTGACAAAAGAGTTGATGGCAATTTCTTATTATATTTTCCCGTACGGTAGGATTATTTTCAATTTTCATTGTCAGAGGAAGCGTAAAAATTTTTATAAAATATTCTTTATTAAAACACCAACTCATCATTTTGCGAAATACTTCAACTAATCGACTTCTATATTCAGAATTAACTTCCGCCGCATAATTCAAAGATTTACTGGCTTTTTTTATTAAATGTTTGACATATCTATCAAAAGTGATCGCATAATACGTCGTTGAGCCTTTCCGCAGAACCAGTTGTTCTATGATTGCGGGCAAAAAGAAATTTTTTTCGGAATCTTTAAAACAAAGTTGCAATGCATAATCGAAATTAGCAAATTTAATGTCCCCTCTCATCAACATAAAAGCGATTCGTAATACTCTCACAGGATCATCAATAAAACATTTAAGTGTATATTTCAAACTTATATAGTCCTCATCTTTTAATGGAGGAATGGGTCCGAATTTCAATAACCATTGATATAATTGATCCCATTGCGGCATGATTTGAATGATATCCTTTTCTTTAAAATGCCCAGTACAAGCTTTAATTAATCCAGGATGTTTAATTCCTAACAATTGAGTATCAATCATCTGAGATAAAATTTCGTTATCATCAACTAAATAAAATTTCTGGTCTGAATCAATACCTAAATATATTCCATTAATATTGATATCACGTAACTCTCGATCTCTGCACAAATTAAAATTTACAACGCTCATGACATCAATATTTAAATTTTCAAAATAGAATTTAAAAGAATCGTACTCAGGAGATATGAAACAAATTTCATATTTAATCTGGCTTTTTTTAGCGGCTTTAACCAAAATTTTCTGGTCAACATCAGTCACTATATCCACATCAGAGTAATTAAACTCCTGTTCTGCTATTTCACTATCATGAAATAACTTGACAATTAATCCTCCAACCACATACATGACACATTTCCGATTTGCTGATATTTCAATAAGTGACATAAATTTAAAAATGGATTCAAGTATCTTATGAGGGAAAAAAGGATTAGGCTCCGGATTAATAGGATACAATTTCATACGCTTCTTAATCAGGTCTTTAATGTCTGACTGAAAATTTTTAACGCTGTCTGAAAAATTTAAAGATTTTTTTTCTTCATGAATTTCTCGAATAATTTTTATAGGTTGAGGAATACCTGATTTTGGTTTTTTTAAATATTTTACAGATGCGGCAGAAACAACATTATTCAATAATGAATCGGTTTCAACTATTTTTCTTTTTAATTCTAATAGCTCTACTTTCTTTATTTCAAGATTATCTCTTTCCTTCGCATAAATATTTTTAGGATTTGGGTTAGAGTACCAAGAACCTTTACCAAATTCTTCCTCAAACCTTTCCATAGCTTTTTCCCTGCCTATAGCCAGCGCTTGTAAACGCAGTGCGATCCTGGCAGATTCTTCTTCCTGAGCTTGATGAATATCAGATAGCATGGTTTCAATCGTAGTAATATTATTTACAAAAAAATTGTTATGGGTTGTGGATAAATCATCAACCTCCAGGTTTTTGAATTGATTGTTAGCGGTTTTTTTATAAAACAATGCGATATGAAGCCGATTGATTATCTGCATATCTAATTGATCTTTGTGGTCATAGATATTTTTAGCGGTCATGAAAAAATAATCTGCCAGAAAGTCATTCATTTCCATGATTAGCGAAGGATCCTGGCATTCATTAAATAATTTTTGCAATTCTTTACGAACTTCATCATCTGATTTATTTGCAACTAGCCGGGAAAATTGTTGCTGAATTTTTTTAAATTGTTCATGGATCGGATTTTGTTTGACATCTAAAATTACTTTATTTTCTATATTTTTCTCTAAAGTATTTTTTATTTTGAGATTTATTTTATTTTTAACCACTTTCCGCTGCGCATGAGTATTTTTCTTATGCTCTTCATTTTGTGTTTTCTCTTCGCTGGCTATGAGTTCCAGGTAATTTTTATTAGCCTGTTGTACAATTTGTTCGTATTTAGTTGATTGAGGAAAGCCGAATAAACTGATCTTATGGTTGCCAGATAAGGAATCAAACAGCTCCTGTTGAATTTTTAAAATTTTATCAACTTCAAATCCAAGCTTCATACCATATAGTCGTATTTTACCAAAAGAATTGGAAGTCTTTTCCTTAGCCAACGCTTTTGAATCGGTACCAAAATTTTCTTTCTTGGTATCCATCACGGTAATAACTTTATCTTCCAGATAATACCATTTGGTAATATGCTTAATATTTCTCTCGCTTCTTAAAAACATTAAAATCATTTTTTCATTCGTGATTAAATCCATTTGTTTTTTTTGAAGTTCAGAAATTTGATCTGAAAATTTTGTTGAAGCTAACAAATTTGAAATTAACAAACTCAGTAAGCATATTATTTTTTGTAAAGATAATAATATTTCCGACAAATGATAATCTATCGAGATAAATTTATTATATTTTTCGATAAAATCCTTTGAATTGTTAGTTTGTGGAAAATCTTTCAACATATAATTTACATCATTAACAAAATGATCAATTTTCATAATAAAAAGATTCATTGATTCTATGTCAATTCCTGAAATTTGATTATATTGATCGATAATAATTTTCGCCTGATATTTCAAATAAGGATTTACGACACATAATGAAAGTAAATAATGAATTTGCGTGGCAGTGGCAATATCTTCAGATATAGAGGAAAAAAACAATTCATCTTCCATTTCCACTTTGGAATACTTGAATCTCAAAAGACAAATTTCTTGTAACTTTTCTAAATTTTTATCATCTAGTACAGATTCATATTGCGTAATCTTTTTTTCATATTGCTGCTTAATGTTTTGTGGCGAAACTGATTTAGTTTCTTGCATAACCATGCCAAAAATAGGATGAAAAGATGGTTCTATATAATTTATTTCGGAAATACAAGCCATCTCGAAGGATTTTAAAATTCTTATCTGATTTTCTATGATAGCGATTATCAATCCAAAATGTATTTTTAAAAAATTTTTATAAGGCATTAAGGGAGCATTGTAATCCAATCTATATAAAAATCCGCAATTAAGTTGCAATAAGTTAAGCATTTTGTTACTGATCTCTTCATAAAAAGATGATTCAAGAAGAGTTGGTAAGTTATTTTTTTGTATTTCGGTGATAATTTTCAACCAGCTTACTATAAAAAAATCATTCATTTGTAGAGAAAAAAAGATGTTTTTAAATAAAAAATCCTGTTCTTCATCTCTAGTATCTTTAAATTTTCTGTGTTTCGTCATGCCTTTATTGGAAACGAGCTCATTGATATCTGAATAACAGGACAGAAATTTTTGAAATGTGTTATTAAAATTCTTTTCTTTATTAATAAATGAAGTGAACATCTTTATTTCTTCTCTTATTTCCTCTTTTTTGTTTTTTATTTTCTTTTGGAGTTCAGGTAAGTATATGGATGATACTTTATTAATAGTAAATTCAACAGGCTCAACGAAACCCGTTTTTGGATCATCGATTTCATTCACCTGGTTTCTTTGAGAAAGTATGACAAGATGATCTCCTATTTTTCGAGTGGATAACAAAGCTGCCAGCATTTCTAAGGGTAAATCTTCCATCAGCCATTCTCCTATACCACCATTATCTTTATTGTCCATGTTTATTAAATTTGATTGACAATAAAGGGTTTTTTTAATTTCCTGATATAATGGCTGATTTTTTAGATTTGTTTCTCCCCAACATTTTAAAACTGCTTTCCGGCATAGCTTCCTGTGAGCTTCTATTAATGAGGGGATTAGTTGACGAGGATGAGATTTAAATTCAGTACCACCATTTTCCATAAAATCCAATATATCTGATATCAATATCACACCAGTTTCAGTCGCCTTCAGGTCACTTTTAAAAGGGTACCCCGAAATATTAATTTGATCATGATAATCAATCTTTTCCAAAGCCTGGCATATGCATGGCATTAATCGAGCCTGAAGATCACTCGCGCCCAAAAGCGTCAGTTTTATTTTACTGTAAAACTCCGATACTTGTTTCGCCGTTATGTCTTTTAATAAGACGCTGATATTTTCATTTTTTAATTTTTTATTTTGTTCCCAGAGTTTTTCTGCCTTTTTTGAATTTGATAAGGTATATTGAATTAAGAGACCTATATATTGTGGCTTTTCATCGGAGGCGAGGTTGAATAGATAAGCCACACGCCGATTTTTTAAAAGGACACCTTCATTTATCTGCCAATACCTTAATAAGTCCTGTTTGAGTATTAAATCACTGATGTTTTGTGGCGGATAAACCGTTCTGGTTTCTGGTGGTGATAGTAGCTGATGAGCCCGCACAATACCTGCCATGATTTTAGGAGTATAGAAAGGATCTTCATTATTGTCTAATTCATATCGATTCATTTATTTTTTCCTTCATAACCTTTATTGGTTTTTTTGACATAAATTTATAACAATTTTTTTAAATATACAAGATTTATAGCAGTCTGTGATAGCCTTCTGGATTTGAGTTTTCTGCCTCGATTAAGCAAGCTTTATAGCGTCCACGAAATAGTGCACCATCTTTATTGACAAGTCTGTTTAATCGTTGAGTGTAAATTCCATCCAGATGCTGCATTACCCGGCTAAGATTAGGGTGAGTTGTCCTGATTAAGAGATGATAATGGTTGCTCATTAAACAATAGGCATGAATTTCAACTTGATAACGGATATGAATTTCCTGTAGTAAAGATAGAAATAAATATCGATGTTGATCGTTGAGGTAAATAGATTTTCTCGCCGTACCCCGATTCATTACATGAAACCAAGCGCCGGCATATTGGATTCGCAAAGGTCTGGACATAATACTGAGTGAGTATGTCCAGTTTTCTTCCTAAACGGAATACCCTAAAATCACTTCTTCCTGCTCACAATTCAAGATTTGACCCTTGCAACATCCCTATATATAGGATATAATATATCTATGACAGAGAGAAGAAGAGGTGGTTTATGACAAAGGTACTTATTTCAGTTCCGGATAAATTGGCAGTGCGAATGCGAGCGGCCATTCCTCCGCGACAACGCAGCAAAATCATCACCCATCTGATCGAGAAGGAAATCTCAAGACGGGAGCAAGCGCTTTATAATTGCGCGGTCGCCGTTGAAAAAGACGCCACGCTGAACGCTGAAATGCAGGAATGGGATACAACTCTAACAGATGGAATCAACGATGAATCGTGGTGATATTTATTGGGTTGACTTGAATCCCACCCGAGGTTCAGAAATAAATAAGTTAAGACCATGTGTTTTAGTTGGAGCAACGCCTATAAATCAGGCACGGCACACAGTAGTCATTATTCCACTCTCGACATCTGCCAAAGCGCATCCGCCCATTACCATTGCTGTTTCCTGCCTGGGCAAACAAGTCACTGCTATTTGTGACCAAATACGTACCGTTGATAAAAGCCGGTTAAAAAAACCTGCCGGGCATCTTTCCATAAAAGATTTAGATGAACTCGATGAGGGATTACGGCAAGTATTATGCCTATAAAATACAAGTTTAAGCCGGCGATGAAAAGGCGGCAGCCGATATCCCTGTTTTCTGGCAAAATTTAAATAATCGGTACTCGCATGAATGAATTGTAAACAGGCCCTATTATATTTATATCTTTTTAGTCGACTCTGACACACTATTTGCTATTTTGGGAAAAAATTTTCTTTCAAGGCCTCTTTCAGAGAAAAAGGGCAGGATTCCGGAAAAGCTTCGTGATTTAAACCCGTTTCTTTTTCAGCAATAATTAATGCTCTTTCATACGCATGATTTAATTGCCCGTCTAATTCGTGCCTTAAACTGGGGCTTCTCATTTAAAAGATCCTGGACCTCAAAACGTTGTTCTTTAATAGTGAGTTCCCAACTTTTTTCTCTACTACCCGGCTGGAATTTCCACTTTAAAAGCTGAGCTAATAATATGGATAATCGACCGATTAGCTCGCGTCTATTGCCTTTTCCAATACTCTCAATCTCCTCCGCCACATTTTTCAGATCAACTTTCAACAACTGACCTTCTCGAATCAATGCAGCATTATGCAAAGACCAGGCATAAAAGTCTTTGTCATATTCACTTTGTGATGATTTATAACTCACAGATTCCAGAAACAGGCTGACGGCCGCGCGCGCCGTGGAAATGATGGTAATACCGCTCCAAACCTTCTTCCAGGCTGGTAAAAGGTTCCTGATAGCCGATGCGGCGCAGGGAACTGATATCCGCCTGGGTAAAGCTTTGATAGGCGCCTTTCAGGTGATCCGGGAAAGGCACGTAACGGATCTGGCCCCTGCCCTTTAGCCGGATGAGAGTTTTGGCGATATCGTTAAATGTCCGCGCCTGGCCGGCGCCGACGTTAAACACTCCACGAGCCTGCGGCAGATGGCTGTTGCGGAAAAACCATAAATTGACCTTCACGACATCATCGACAAAAATAAAATCCCGCAGTTGTCCGCCGTCAGGGTAACCGTCCGTGCCCGCAAATAATTTTACCTCGTCCCCCACGTTTAACTGATTCATAAAATGAAAAGCGACCGAAGCCATGGAGCCTTTGTGCTGTTCCTGAGGACCATAAACATTAAAATAACGCAATCCCACTACCTGTGACTCAATCTGCTGTCGCCGCACATAGCAATCAAACTGCCACTTCGAATAACCGTAAACATTGATGGGCGACTGCTGCAGCGCCCGGTCGTCAAATACGGTACTGGCGCCGTAAACCGCGGCGCTGGAAGCATAAATAAAGGGAATTCCGCCGTCCATGCAATAATGCAATAGATATTTGGAGTAATCGTAATTATTGCGCATCATGTAGCGACCGTTCCATTCCGTCGTCACCGAGCAGGCGCCCAGATGAAAAATGGCCTCGATTTTTTCCGCAAAAGCTGTTTTAGCCTTGATTTTAGCCAGAAAATCTTCACAATCCTGATAATCCAGATAATTCACTACCGCTAAATTCTGAAATTTATGCCCGTCAGTCAGTTCGTCCACCGCCAGTATATTGTCATAACCCGCGGCGTTCAGCCCTTTCACCACATTGCTGCCAATAAAACCTGCGGCGCCGGTGACAATAATCATAAAATGATCTCCTTCTGTATCCTGTTTATTAAACCCGTGGTAGAACATCCCGGACGAAAATCCAGAATTTTAACTTGGCCGCCGTGCGCGATCACATGATCCGCCCCGGCGATTTGTTCGGGAAGGTAATCGCCGCCCTTGACTAAAATATCCGGCGATACCCGCCCGATTAATCGCGCCGGAGTGTCTTCGCTAAACGACGCCACCCAATCCACTGCGCGTAATCCCGCCAATACCGTCATGCGCTCGATGAGTGGATTGAGCGGCCGGGTCCGACCTTTCAGCCGCGCCACCGAAGCGTCGTCGTTAACGGCCACAATCAGGCGCTTGCCCAACGCCTTCGCCTCCATTAAATATTGAATATGCCCGGCATGCAAAATATCAAAACAGCCGTTGGTCATCACGATTTTTTCTTCGTGGGCGCGGGCGTCCGCAACAGCGACCAGTAATTCTTCTTCGCTCAAAATTCCTTCGAGTAATCCGCCCTGGCGTAATACGGCGCGACGCAGCTCGGGTACGCTGACCGTGGCCGCGCCCAGTTTCATCACCACCAAACCAGCGGCGATATTGGCTATCCGCACCGCGTTAAACAGGTCGCATCCGGCTCCCAGCATGGCGGCGATCACGCCGATGACCGTATCGCCGGCTCCGGTAACGTCATAGACTTCACGCGCTTTCGCGCTGAAATTCTGAGCGGGTTGACCGGCGACAATCAGGGTCATGCCCTCCCTGCCGCGCGTGACCAGAAGCCCCCCAAGGTCATAAACCCGGATTAATTCCCGGGCTTTGGCCACCAGATCCTCTTCATTACCGCAGGGGCCGACAATATTTTCAAATTCGATTTTATTGGGGGTAATCAGCGTGGCTCCGCGGTAACGGTTTAAATCCCGGCTTTTGGGGTCCACCAGTACCGGAATGCCCTGTTGCCGGGCGATTTTTATGAGCTGTTCGGAATGATGCAGGGCTCCCTTGGCATAATCCGATAAGACTACCACGTGGGCGCGCTGCAATTCCCTCTGGTAAGTTTCTAGCAGGCTGCGATCCTCGACCTGCTGAAAAAGTTGCTCAAAATCCATACGGATCAATTGTTGCTGCTGACCGATGACCCGGAGCTTGGTCACCGTCGGGTGGCCCGGCACCGCCAGCAATTCACATTCGACACGCTGGTCATGCAGCGCCGCGCGCAATTGCCGGGCTTCCGGGTCTTCTCCCACCAGCCCGAGGAGCATCACCTGCGCCCCCAAACCTGCCACGTTCAGGGCGACGTTTGCCGCCCCGCCGGGACGTACTTCCTGGCTGCCGACATGGACTATCGGAACCGGCGCCTCCGGTGAAATGCGGGTGGTCTGCCCATACCAATACCGGTCCAGCATTAAATCGCCATAAACCAGTACACGGGTGGCCTCAAAATTGGGGATATGAGTTTGATCGGACATGGCGTATAGTATAGAACTTCTACTATAGAGGAATCAAATTGGCCACTAACGGTGCAAAGAAAATACTGATCGTCGGACCGGCCTGGGTCGGCGATATGGTGATGACCCAGTCGCTGTTTAAAATATTAAAAGAGCAGAACCCCGCGACAATTATTGATGTTCTTGCACCTGCCTGGAGTTTGGGGCTTCTGGAACGGATGCCGGAGGTGGCGCGGCCTCTGGTTTCGCCTTTTGAGCATGGCCGGCTCCGGCTCCGGGAGCGTTTTAGGCTGGGCAAACAATTAGCCGCCGGGCAATACGATCAGGTTATTTTTATTCCCAATTCCTTGAAGTCGGCCTTGCCGGCCTGGTGGGCGCGCATTCCCCTGCGCACAGGGTGGCTTGGGGAATGGCCAAGACGGCTTTTGCTTAATGATGCACGCCGACTGGACAAACAGCGCTGGCCGCTCATGTTCCAGCGCTTTGCAGCTCTGGGTTTGCCTCCCAATGCGGCGCTCCCTGATCCCATGCCTAAACCCCGGTTGACCATCGACCCGGCGAAACGGGCCGCGGCTCTGGAAAAATATGCTTTATCCATTCCAGAGCACCCTCTGCTGATCATAGCCCCCGGTGCGGAATTCGGGCCCAGTAAGCGCTGGCCGGCGCGATATTTTGCCGAGGTCGCCAATGTGAAGCTTCTCCAGGGATGGGAAGTCTGGCTATTTGGTTCACCAAAAGACCAGGACATTGCCACCGAAGTCAACGTGCTCACCCGGCACCGCTGCCGGGATCTCACGGGTAAAACGACCCTTGCCGAAGCCGTCGATCTGTTATCGCTGGCCACCATCGTGGTCACCAATGATTCGGGTCTGATGCATATCGCCGCGGCGCTTGAGCGGCCCATTGTGGCCATTTACGGACCTACTCCTGCCGACATCACTCCGCCGCTGGGGGAACGCTGCAAATCCCTGTTCCTGGATTTGCCCTGTCGGCCATGTATGAAACGCCAGTGCCCACTCGGCCATTGGCGGTGCATGCAGGATTTGCAACCCCCCTCCGTGCTCGCCGGGATGGACGTTGTGCTCAGTGGAAATAGCTGATATGCCTAAAATCGCATTTTTAATTCTGGACGATGTTCATCATGTTCATCATCTGGCGCCCATCGCGTTTGAGTTGTCCCGGCGCGAGGAATATGAATGCGTCATATTCATCCAGGCGCATAGCCGTTCGCTTATCAAAAAACTGGCGGCGCTGTATCCCGATCACCGTTGCCGGTTGCGAATATTGTCTACCTCGTTCATCACTCAAATCAAATATCGGCTACGCCAAAAACGCCTGCACTCGCGACGCATTATCGAATGCCATATCCAGAAACTATTACGTTACGACGCAATTATTAGCGCAGATTCAGATATGGACCAGTTAATCGCTAACAGCAAACATAGCGCTAAAAAACCGCTATTTTTTAGTACCCGGCACGGCGCTGGCGATAGACCTATGGAGACCTTTGATAGTATGAAACTGATGGACTTGGTGTTTTTTCCCGGCAAAAAATATCTGGAACGTTTTGTTAACGTCAGGTCCGACGAAATCAGTAAATGCATGGTGATCGGTTATCCCAAATTTGACGTGGTCCCTATCCACTACAAACCCCGGCTTTTTTCCGATGATAAACCGGTTGTCATTTACAATCCGCATTTTGTCCCTGAACTTTCATCGTGGATGCGCTGGGGTGTGGAAATATTGGAATATTTTCTTCAGCAAAAAACTTATAATTTTATATTTGCCCCGCATACCAATTTATTTAACCGAACATTGAAGCCGCACGATTTTCCCAAAAAATATTGCGAGGCGAAGCATATTCTCGTGGACTTAGGCAGCGAAAAATCAGTGGATATGACTTATACTCAGGCTGGGGATATTTACCTGGGTGATGTCAGCAGCCAGGTCTATGAATTTATCCGCACCCCAAGGCCGTGCATATTCCTGAATGCTCACACCGTTGATTGGCGCAATCAGTCGAATACTCTTTATTTATTCTGGCAAATGGGGCCGGTGATTGATCAGCTCCCGGATTTATGGGAACAATTGCGCACGAATCCTCAGCCATTCCCGCTGAGTACAGCGTCCATGGCTTCCTGTTTATATCCTGCGCATCGGCAAAGCCGATTGCTCGGAATGAAGGGGAATCCTTATGTTTCAATTCAGGAAAAATTATTCAATGAAACTTTTTCCGTGACTGCTGAATCCGCGGGTTTGCGCGCATCCAAAGCCATTCATCATTATTTAACGAAGGGGAAAAAATGAAATTATCTTTTTACATGCTTGTGAAAAATAGCGAGCAATATCTGGATACTATTTTAAGCCGCGTCCATGCTATCGCGGACGAAATTATTTTGCTCGATAGCGGCAGCCAAGACCATACTCGCTCTATCGCGGAAAAATGGCATGCGCAATGGCATTTTCGTCCGTTAGACAACTTTAAAAATCAAAGGAGCTTCGCCTTATCGTTGTGCCGTCATCCGCACGTTTTATTTTTGGATGCGGATGAAATTCCCGATGATGAACTCATCAGACAGATCCGGCTCCTCAAACAAAACGGTTTCGCCGCGCAGGCATATCGGCTGCGAAGAGAATGGATCGCGCTGGGAAAGCCTGTCCACAGCATTTATCCGGTAGAATCGCCGGATTTTCCCATCAGACTGGTTAACAAAAACAAAGTTTCTTTCGCCGGCAGCACTTTGGTGCATGAAAGTTATTCGGGTTATCAAAGTATAGAGATTTTGCCGGGGAAAATCTCGCATTTTACTTTTCATTCAAGAGATGAAATTCGCCGTAAATTAAATTTTTATACGGCGATGGCGTCACAAGACTTGGCGGGCAAAGGCAAAAAATTCAATCTTTACCGAATCATTTTCAACCCGGTGTGGGCCTGGGGGAAATGGTATTTCACCAAACAGGGCTGGCGAGACGGCAAGACGGGCGTCATCCTCGCTAATTATGCCTTCCGTTATACTTTTTTGAAATACAAGAAACTCAAGAGTTTCCGCTGAAGAAATTCTCCTTACCCGATGGTGTTGGCGATTGATCATTTTTTACTCCAAATCTAATAATTATGTCGTGGGGTCCGACCCTTACTTTTTAATTTTGTTCCAAAATTAGTCAAATCATGGTATTATGTTTTTCAGTTTAATTAACAAAGAGGCAAAATATATGTTATATCCCATAGGAATAAATATTCAACCACAACAGCAACCCCCAGCTCAACGGGAATCGAATTTCCTGCCTTCCGTTGTGGCAATAACCTTTCCAGAAAGAAAAAAGGGGTATTAGAGATATGTTGGATCAGGCAAGAAAGATTGCTGCAATAGTCAGTGAGAAAATTCCACTAGGATCGTATAACATTATGCCTCTAAATAAGATAGACTCTCGGGATTATCTTAAGTCGGTAACAGAATTTTATCGCTCTTTAAGAGACCAAATTTATTTACAATTACATAAAAATGGAGTATCCCTTAGCAGTGAACGAGAAGTTACTCTATTGGATTGTTTTTTGTGCGCTGTGTTAGCGGAGCTTTACGAAACAGCAAATTGTGGAGAATTTTGTAAACTCGGTCTAGTTCAATTTATTTTTCAAGGAATTATAGGAGTTGTTGAGCTTATTTATATTGAAGATCAAAACTCAAAAATGGATCATATGTTTTTGTTAGGAAATAGAAGTATTTCATCAGATATTAGAAACCCCACCACTTGGGAAAATGTTATTTTGATTGATCTATGGTCACTTGTTTCTGATCAAGTTAAACAATACCCTGATCATTCTATTTCTTGGTCAAATATTTTGGCTCTTAACCCCAGGATTAAAAAAATTAGTACCATTAAAGTAGAAATACGTATTGAGAAAGATTTAATTTCTGGTGAATGGATGAAAATGAATAACATTTTTGCAAAAGTAAAGCCTTTGATTGATGAAAAAATGATAACTCCTTTATTAAACCAACATTCTCTCGGAGGGCAACTAGATGCTAAAAATGAAACTAAAAGGATACAGAACAAGATTCAAGAATTAGTTGATTGCTGTAAGTTAAAATATGAACAAGCTATTGTTAGTTCAAGAGAGGAGAAACTTTCAATTATATCAACTTCATTAAAGGTATTTGATATTAACTCGAAAATTAACGTAGAAGATAAATTACAAACAACTACCGGAAAAAAATGGATATATTATCCGCCAAATAAAAATCGTCCACTGGGAGAAGCACGATTTATTTCTTTACAGCAAGAAGATGTTGTAAATATGATTAGCTTTTTTAACGCACGAGGGCTAACATTAGCTGAGAAACGATTACTTAATGCACACCCGATTCAATTTGTTGCTCAATTTAGTAACATTACTTTAGAAAAATTAAAGAAACTCGAAGAAAAATCGCGCGACAACCTTGTGAATCAAGAGGTCACGTCACCTCAGAACTAGTTATTGAAAAATGTAGAAAATCCTATCCGGAGGAGGGATCGCAAGGGAGAGGGGGCGAAGCGACCTTTCCCTTCATTCCGAGCATCGGCTCCGCCGGACGCAGGATATAAACAGGAGCCATTCCCGCTGTACTCAGCGGGAATGGCGGCCGGAAACTCCGGGTTTCCAGGAAAAATCGTGACGATATTGCGCAAAAAACAGCGACGTGAATAATACAAAAAAATGACCGCTGACGGTTAAGTAAAGAAACGCATTATAAGAGGCGCTGACCATAAACACTAACACCAATCCCTGTGCGAAATATTTCATTTCACCCAGACGGAAACTGGTAACCCACTGCAGGCCAAACAGCGTCAGTAATGATAACAAGCCCACGAAACCAAATTCAACCGTCACCAAAAGATACAAATTATGCGGAGTATGAATAACTTTCCAACCCGGAACTCCACCCAATTCTTTGGACGCTGCCGCAAAACTGCCCGCGCCATAGCCCAGCCAGGGACGTTTTTTCACCAGACGCCAGCCCAGGGAATTAAAACTCAGACGGTATCCGAGCGAGGTCTGTGGCTGTCCCTGATAGTACAGAGTGATTTCCTGACTGGATTTTTCCAGCACGGCTTTTAAAGTGGGAGAGGTATAATAAAAAGCGCCCATCAATAACACTGCCGCTGTGATGCCGGCAAATAATCCCTTCCAGCCGCCCCACTGTATGGTAAATAATAATAATAAAACCAGATAAGCGACCCAACCCGTCCTCCCGTCATTGATAAAAAATTCCTGATAAGTGAAGATCACCAGAAGGATCAAACAGGCCGCCCGCCAGCGCGGTTTTTTCCAGGCGGTCAGGGCTAACAGGTATGACGCAAACGCAACTAAAAACCCGGTTTCTATGTGCGTATAAAAAATAAAAGCCGGATTTGGATTGCGCCCGACATGTAATCCTGTCCATGCTTTTAAATAAGATAAGATCACCGTAATCAGCACCCCCGCCAAAAAAGCGCACACTGTACGGTCGCGCCATTTAGGATCTGTGCAAACGGCTAATAAGAAAGGGATATATAATAATTTACTGTATTTATGCAGAGCGGAGATCCGCGCATGCCAACCGCTGATACTCCACAACATCGACAGCACCGCCAGAACCACAATCCATACGGCACACCAGACGATTGCATTGCGTTTTATACTGTCAAATTCATGGAAAAAACGTCCGGAAAGTAAACCCAGAATCGCGGTTGCCGCCATACAGATGTCCGTGGCGGTAATGGATAAGGGTACAAAAAAACCGGTAAGGAGTAAAAAATAACTGGTGGCCTGACCAAGTAGATTGCTCGGCATCCTCTATTTTCTCGGCTTTAATCTTCTATCTTGAGATGGAATTCGGCGCCGCAATACGGACATTCAATCACACCCGTTTCCGTTTCCTCTATCGGTAAATAAACACGTGGATGCGCATCCCACAAACGTTGATTAGGCAGCGGGCAGCATAAGGGTAGTTGATCCTGCTGAATCTCGTAATGCGTGCGCGTGCAGGCTTGTTTTAATTCAGACATAGAAACCTTTATTACTAATGAACAAGGGCGCTATTGTACCCTCAAATTTCCGCCAGGTCGAGCGGAATACCTATAACCCGCAAGGCTGTCCCGATTTTTTTTATATTTTAATCATTGCCATGTATATGTGAAAATATGTAGAGAGATAACTATATTGATTTAAACCCCCTCCGCGGTATTCCCGGCATCCGCCCAAAGGCTCGCAGGATCTTCACTGCGGGTCCTGTCAGACTCCACTCAGGCCCCGTGCTCGTTACTCGTAATAGCAGGCGCATAGCACGGTTAGAGAGATTGTGCAGTGAAACTATTCAGGGCGCTTGAGTGGAGCCGGTCCGCTTCACTGCGCGCGCGGCCTGAGTTCCGTCTGCCACCCGCGCTCATTGCGAATGGGCGGATGGCCGGGAATACCGCTATGTGCCCCGTCAAAATTTTCCTCAGGAACACATCCATGAAATCAGAGGCGAATCATCCCCGCTATCCCAAACCAAAGTAGGCAATTCAGTAACGAATATAAGGTTTTACCCTTTAACAAGTGCCTCATGTAAATCATATCTATGATCCCAAAAAAAGCAAAAAGCCAAAATTCATCTGTATAATTCCTTATAAACCATAACCTGACTGTATCTCCTTCTTAAGTTGCACATTGAATCAATTTTACCATATTGTCGTCACTACCTATTAGGGCCTGTTTACAATTCATTAATTATTCGCCGTCATTGCGAACGTCAGTGAAGCAATCCAGTTCGGAGCTTGTCTAAAGTAAGAAACTGGATTGTATCTTATAAAAAACTCACAAATCGTTGCAATAGGCAAGAAAAGCAGTTAATAAAACCATGTGGCTGTTGCAACAGCCCCATGGCCGGAGGCGGTAGTATCGAGTCTGGATGGTGTTTTAAAACACGTAGCAATCTTTATACGCCGTCTCCATTTTTTTAACTCAAAGCTCGAACGGTAGAATGAACTTAAAGTTCGTATATTTACTTACAATCAAGAGCTCAAGTTAACGGAGTGTATTATGAACCAAACTCAAGTAAAAATCATCTTTGGCATTGATGTATCAAAGAACAAATTGGATATTTGGAATCATGCTAACGCAGCAAGCACCAGGTGATTCCCAATCATCCGCGAGGTATTGGGCAGTGGCTAAAACAAATCGGGAAGGAAAACCAGCCCTTTGGATGGGTCTAGAGCCTACAGGCGGTTATGAAAAAGAATTCGATTCGACAATGTCTGAAACAGTCTGCTCAGCCGTTTTTTGTGTTCATCCGAATCAGCTTCATCATTTTGCCCAGAGCTTAGGGCAGCCCGCCAAAACGGATAAGCTGGCCTGTCAATCCTTAGCGCTGTTCGTGGAAGCCCATGGAAGCATTTAATGCCATTAAATCAGGAGTATGAAGCCACACAAACCGATGGCTAAGCTATCAAGCCGCCGCCAACAATTGAAGACACTTATTCATCAGGAAGAATGCCGCTCGGGTTACGATTTTTTTTCAAAAGAAGTCAAACGCTCTTTTCAACGCATGGTTAAAATGCTCAAAAAAGAGCTGGACATGCTGAATCAGCAAATGGCTCGATCTCCTGGCATCCGATGAAAACAAGTCGAAACAGATCACTTTATTACAAGCCTTTAAAGGGGTAGGGAAAGTCGATTTCACAAGTGCTGGTGGCGGAGGTTCCTGAGTTAGGTCATCTCAATCGATCGGAAATCAGTCGACTGATCGGGTGTGGCGCCCATCAACAAGGATAGTGGGAAAAAGAGTGGACATCGCTATATTCAGGGGGGCCGCGCTTCAGTCAGGAAGAGTGTTGTACATGGCAGCCTTAGTAGCCGTCCGCTTTAACCCCATCATGAAGGATTATTTTAATGGCCTCGGGTGAGAGGCAAGGAATATAAAGTCGCTTTGGTGGCCGTCATGCGTAAAATAATTTGTACGCTGAATGCCATGGTACGGGATAATAAACCATGGCAAGCGCAAACGAATTAGCTGCTCATTTCGCTTGACTTTTAAGACGGTAGATTGCTTCGCTAATGCTCGCAATGACAAAATTCTTGTGTAAAACATAATTAATGAATTGTAAGCAGACCCTAATAGTTTCCGTAAAGTTTTAAGTGCTATTTTTGCATTCCCGATTCGATATCCGCAAATTTGTTGGAATTTTTTTAATAGATTCAGTCCAAAACGTCTCATCACCGACTAATTTTGAGCAAACCGACGGTTTCATATGATTCACCTTTTTTGGAATCATAGATACGATTTTATACAAGGCACTTGTTAAAGGGCAAAACCTTATATTCGTTACCTGAATTTCCCTACTTTGGTTTGGGATAGCGGGATGATTCGCCTCTGATTTCATGGATGCGTTCCTGAGGAAAACTTCGACGGGGCACATAGCGGTATTCCCGGCCATCCGCCCATTCGCAATGAGCGCGGGTGGCAGACGGAACTCAGGCCGCGCGCGCAGTGAAGCGGACCGGCTCCACTCATGCGCCCTGAATAGCTCCACGGCACAATCTCTCTAACCGTGCTATGCGCCTGCTATTACGCGTAACGAGCACGGGGCCTGAGTGGAGTCTGACAGGACCCGCAGTGAAGATCCTGCGAGCCTTTGGGCGGATGCCGGGAATACCGCGGAGGGGGTTTAAATCAATATAGTTATCTCTCTACATATTTTCACATACACATGGCAATGATTAAAATATAAAAAAACTCGGGACAGCCCTGCTATAACCCGCCGTGTTCATCGGTGTGGTCGGCTTCTTTGATCATTTCTTTGAGTTTTTTTAAAGTATCTATTTGTAATTGACGCACACGCTCACGGGTCAATCCCACTGCCTTGCCGACGTCTTCGAGAGTAGCCGGTTCATGCCCGGCTAAACCAAAGCGGCGTACGATAATCTCGCGCTGACGTTTACCCAAACTTTCCAGCCATTCATCAACATGATGCTTGAGGTCGTCATCCTGAATTAAAATCGCCGGATCTAAAATATGTTCGTCCGCCAAGGTTTCTGCGAGGGAGGGTTTATGCTGATCCTGACTGGATTCATCATCGTCCAGGGAAGTCGTTTCGGTCGCCAGCGCCATCACCCGCTGAATTTCTTCAATCGGCTGATCAATCAATTCAGCAATTTCTTCGGGAGTAGGGTCATGATCCAGTGTTTTGGTGAGCTCCTTGGCAGCCCGCAAATAAATATTCAACTCTTTTTGCACATGAATCGGCAAACGCACCGTTCGGCCCTGATTCATGATGCCACGCTCGATCGTTTGGCGAATCCACCACGTCGCATACGTGGAAAAACGAAATCCCCGCTCGGGATCAAATTTTTCTACGGCCGTCATCAAACCCAGATTCCCTTCCTCGATTAAATCCAGCAGGTCCAAACCACGATAACAGTAATGCCGCGCAATTTTTACTACCAGACGCAGATTGGATTCAATCATTTTGGTACGGGCGGCAGCGTCTCCCTGCTTTATACGGCGAGCCACCGCAAGCTCATCTTCCGCGGTCAGTAATGGTTTATAGCCTAATTCATGGAGATACAGACGAGTGGGATCGTGTTCAAGGCCCGAGGGAGCGCTGTCTTCCTGATGAGCGGCGGGTTTCTCCTCCCTCGCATTTTCATGGTCACTGTCTTCATTCGAAGTCATGGAGGAAGGACGGCTAAACAAAACCTGATTATCCTGAGATGAAGATTTTTTCCTTCTGCCGGAAGTGGGCGTTATCGCCATTTCCAGCAATAATGACTCATCAGGTTCGCCTGCGGTTTCACGCCTGACTGATTTGCCTTTAGATTTAATTTTACCGGGCATGACTATTTCCTCCATGAAAAAAGATGATTTTAGCTCAAAAAACGCATTGGATCAACCGGATGGCCATCGTAGCGAATTTCAAAATGCAACATAATTTGGCCGGCGTCGTCACGGCCCATGGTCGCAATCGGCTCACCGGTTCGCACTTGCTGTCCTAATTTTACAAGGATCGTTTGATTATAAGCATAGGCACTCAGATAATGGCTGTTGTGTTTGATAATAATTAAATTTCCATAACCGCGGATACCGCTGCCGCTATAGACTATCTCCCCGGATAAACCGGCACGCACGGGAGATCCCAAACGACCGGCGATATTAATTCCGGCATTACCGGTCAATGAGGGGGAATAGCCGCGCACCAGTTTTCCTACCGCGGGCCATTGCCATGTCGTTGCAGGAGTCCGTGTTAATACTCTGACAGGCTGATTTGGTGGAAGCGGCTTCAAAGCCCCGCGCGCCGTGGTAGTCATCTTTAGAGGTTGCCCCTGATAAATGGAGTAAGGAGGCTTTAAGTGATTGGCTTGCGCCAGCATTTTGTAATCCAAACCAAATTGCCACGCAATGGAATAAATAGTATCGCCCCTGGAAACAATGTAATCCGCAGCTTGTGCTTCCGGCTGTAGCCAGGCATTGATGACAGGCGCCGGGGTATGGGAGTTTCCGCATCCGCAGAGCATTCCGGTCAGAAAGGCCAACAAAAGCCATCTCACAAATTATTTACCCATGCGGTCAGCTGATCAAAAGCCTCATAATGGGTTAAATCAATGCGGATGGGCGTAATGGAAACCCTTCTTTCCAAAATAGCGGCGAAATCCGTGCCGGGACCTGCATCCGCTGCCGCGCCGGCGGGCCCCACCCAATAAACGGGGTGGCCACGGGGATCCAGCTGGCGAATGGTGGGTTCAGCGCCGTGACGGGTTCCCAAACGGGTGACCGCATAGCCCTGCAGCTCTCCATACGGCACATCCGGTACGTTCACATTCAGGATAGTACCCACGGGCAATGGCTCTATCTGTAGCTTTTCAACAATTTTGTAGACGACCATCGCAGCGGTAGAATAATGTTGTTGATGGTCTCCCGTTAAAGAAATCGCAATAGCCGGCAAACCAAGAAACCGGCCCTCCATCGCCGCGGCGACAGTGCCTGAATACCAGACGTCATCCCCCAGATTAGCCCCGGCGTTGATACCCGACACCACCATGTCCGGAGGGCGCAGCAATAATCCGGTCACGGCAATGTGAACGCAATCGGTAGGCGTGCCTTCGACGCTGATCATCTCATTTTCCAGATATTTTACGCGCATGGGCGCAGTGAGGGTTAATGAGTTGCTGGCGCCACTGCGGTTACGATCCGGTGCGACGACATTAATTTGGGCGATGCCGCTCATAGTATCTGCTAAAACGGCTAATCCTTTGGCGAATACGCCATCGTCGTTTGTCAATAATATTCTTAACATTTATGTATTTTCACAGCTCCGGGGAGTTTGTGCAAGCAGCAATTCCCGAACGCAATATTTAACCGGTTTGTCGCTCCAGACAGATATAACTAAAGAATTTTTTTTTAATTCATAACAGTGGCGCGAATAGGGAATGGGTTTTTCACAACCTTCGATGGTATATCCGTGTGGATTGGCTCCTAACCATCGCATCTGATCTTTTTGACTGCGAACAATAGGCAAATCTTTTGGCAGACGGCCTAAAAAATCCAAAGTGGGTTCCCAAAATTTTGGCCCAAATAAAGCCACAGGATTTCCTTCTAATTGTAAAGATTTAACTTCTGCGGCCAAACCCGCCAGGGTATCATAAGATTTGGCCATGCTTCCAAAGTGCTCTATGACACCCTCCATTATCATCACACCACTCATTAAAAGCGCAAGCAGTATGATTGGTTTATCACGGCAGTAAAACTGATCCACGAAATAAGCAATGACTAAAGCTATCAAAGGACAAACAGGTATGAAATATCGTGTAAAATGAAAAAGAACCCCAAAAGAAAAAAATACCAAAGTAAAAAAAATCTGAACCATCAATATTAAAATGCGCTTGTCGAATTTAGGTTTTTTGAAACGAAAAAAAATCATCCATGGTGAAAAAAATAAAATTAACATCATTAAGTCTGCGATATGATAAACGTGTCCGACGCGCGAGGAAATCTGTCCAAACAATAAAATATGAACACTCTGGGATCCCAATGAAAAATAGATATAAACAAGATAAAGGACTGAGGGGATCAGCGCCATTCCAATGACTGCGCTGAATGCGAAGAGCCCACGAATATTCCAATGCCGGTTCAGTAAATAAGGCATTAAAATAGCCAAAGGCAGGAAATAAATAAACCCAACTCCTCCTTTTGAAAATAAACAGAGTCCAAAGGCTATTCCCGCGGCATATAATGACCAGACTGTTTTATCACGAAGGTATTTTGATAACGAAATCAAAAACAATAAACCCAGTAATGTGACCAGCCCCTCAAACCGAATGGCTGCGCCAAAATAATGCGGCCAAAGAAAATTACACAGTAAAACGGCTGCAGATAACCAGGCTATTCTGTTATTTTCAGGAAAGATTTGCCGGGCCAAAACGGTCGTCAGACAAATATTCGCAGTTCCCAACAGAAAAATCAGGACTTTTGGCCAGGTGTCATTCACTCCAAATACATGCCATCCTGCTAAAATAAACCAGTACAATAAGGGTGTTTTTTCTAAATCTACGTGGTGGATATCGGCCATTGAGTAAGTCAGCAGCCAGCTATGAGCCTTAAGCATATTCCAGGCTATTCCCAGATAATGCAAGTCATCACCAGGAGATACGGGTATTAAATAAATGCAGGATAAGCCGCCTATCAGCCATAAAATCAGAATTAGATTAAATGGAGCTATTCGAGTAATCTGATTAGAAAAATTTAGCTTCATTTTTATCTTCCAGTGCATACCCCGAACGAATGGCCCAGAACACTCACACAATATTTTAATGGTTTATCGCCCCAAACAGATATAATTAACAAGTCTTTCTTTATCTGATAACAATGGTGCAAATGATCAACATTTTTTTCACAGATGCGGATGATGTATCCGTGTGGATGGGCGTTTAGCCATCGCGTCTGATCTTCCTGACTGCCAATAATAGGTAAATCTTTTGGGAGGCGCCCTAAAAAATCCAGAAAAGGAGCCATCAATTTTGATTCGAATATTGCCACCGGATATCCTGCCAGCTGCAGAGATTTCACTTCACCAGCCAGGAGGGCTATGTTTTCATAGAAACGGCTCCTTTTTCCAAAATGTTCTGTGATATTGATTAATGTCAACAGGCAACTAAATAGAATAGCGAAAAGCATAATTGGTTTATCACGGCTGTAACATTGATCAACGAACCAGGCGATTACCAAAGCAATCAGAGGACAGACAGGAAGAAGGTATCTTTTCGACCTGAAAAGAACCGCAAAGGAAAAAAACAAAAAAGTAAAAAAAATCTGTACCATCAATATTAAAACCCGTTTATCTAACCTTAACTTCCTGAATCGAAAAAAAAGCATCAAAGGTGAAAAGCATAATGTGAGCGCGACGGCATCGACAATATTAAATTTAAGCCCAACGCGCTGGGAAATCTGACCAAACAATAAATAATGTAAATCACTGTATCCCAAAGAAAAATAAACATAAATAAGATAAATTATTGAGGGGATCAGGGCCATGCCAACGACTGTCATTGTTGGAAGGAGCCAACGTATATCCCAAGTCCTGTTCAATAAATAAGGCATCAATAGGGTCAAAGGCAGGTAATAAATAAATCCAACTCCTCCTTTTGAAAACAGACAAAGTCCCAGGGCTATTCCCGCGGCATATAGTGACCAGAGTGTTTTATCACGAAGATATTTCAACATGGCGAGCAAAAACAATAGCCCAAAAAATGTTATCAAACCTTCAAACCGGATGGTTGATCCAAAATAGCGCGGCCAAAAAAAATTACATAGTAAGACGGCCGAAGATAACCAGGCTATCCGGACATTTTCAGGAAAAATTTTTCGTGCCAGAATAACCGTCAGACAAATATTTGCGGTTCCCAATAGAAAGATCAGTATTTTGGGCCAGGTCTCATTCACGCCGAATAACTTCCAACCCGCTAAAATAAACCAGTACAATAAAGGCGTTTTTTCCAAATCAACCTGCCGGAGATCAGCCATAGAGTATGTGAGCAGCCAATTATGGGCCTTAAGCATATTCCAGGCTATTCCCAGATAGCATAATTCATCACGAGGGGATACTGGTATTAAACAAATGCAGGTTATGCCCAATATCAGCCATAAAATCATAATTAAATTAAACGGAGAAACCCGGATAATTTTATTAATCATCCCATCTTTTTTACCGGAAACATTCAAAAAATTTTGCTCCATATAGACATGCTTTATATTATTACTTAATTTTTCACATATTGAAATAATTGCTGGGAGGGTAGAGGCTAGCGTGGGTAAAATTGATCTGTTAAATTAGCCGGATAACCACCACCCGAACAGGCGATAATATGACTCATGTGGATACAAGGCTGGCCGCGCTTAGGCGGTTAATGGAAAAAAATCATCTGGATTTTTATTTCGTACCCGCTCGTGACGCGCACAATAACGAATATGTGCCGTCGTGTTGGCAACGCCGTGCCTGGATTAGCGATTTTACCGGCTCCGCCGGGGATGTACTGGTGGGCCGTGAACAAGCCTGGCTGTGGACTGACGCCCGTTATTTTTTGCAGGCGGAGCAGCAACTCAATTCAGCCCTTTATCACCTGATGAAACAGGCTCAGGGGGCCCCTCCACTCCATCAATGGTTTTTAAACAACGCCGGACAAAAAACCTGCGGAGTGGATCCTCGACTACTCACTATCGCGCAAGCGCATCAATGGCAAAAATCGCTGGAAACTGTGCAGGGCAAACTGCTACCGTTGGAAAATAATTTAATTGACGAACTTTGGGAGGATCAGCCGGCCGTGCCGGTTAACCCTCTGCGTCAATATCCCCTAAAACATGCAGGAATCAGCGCTAAAGATAAAATAAAAGAATTACGGCAAATTCTGTCTGAGCAAAATGCACAAGCGCACGTTCTGACTTTACTGGACGCTTTCGCCTGGTTGTTTAACATTCGCGGCAGTGATGTGGAATTTAATCCGGTAGTCATTGGCTATGCCGTTATCACTCCGGAAAAGGCCACACTGTTTATTAACCCTGTAAAAGTCAATGAAGGCGACAAATTATATTTAGAATCGCAGGGAATTGATCTGCAACCTTACGATGCTTTTCAAACGTCGCTTAATCAAATGCAGGGCCGGGTTTGGGTTGATCCTTCCAGCGCCAGCTGGTGGGTTGAGCAACAGTTAAACCAGGCAACATTGCTTCTGGAAGCTTCTCCCGTGCAAATGATGAAAGCGATTAAAAATCCGGTGGAATCCGCCGGTATGCACGAAGCACACCGGCGTGATGCGTTGGCCATGGTAAAATTTTTCGACTGGCTGGAAAATACCTGGCCCACCGGCGTCACAGAAATATCCGCAGCCGACGAGCTGGAAAAATTTCGCCGTCAGGACCCCGATTGTCTGGACCTTAGTTTCGCCACCATCAGCGGTTTTGCCGGCAATGGCGCAATCGTGCACTATCGCTCGACTGAAGCCACTGACCGGCGGATTGATGACAGTAATCTCTATTTAATAGATTCCGGCGGCCAATATTGGTACGGGACTACAGACATCACGCGGACTGTGCATTTAGGATTACCGACTGCGGAAGAAAGAACTCACTATACCCTGGTTTTGAAGGGTCACCTGGCATTACGTCACACACGCTTTCCGGCAGGGACCTGCGGTGAGCATTTAGACGCGCTGGCCCGTCACCCTTTATGGCAGGCGGGTTTAAACTACGGTCACGGTACCGGTCATGGCGTCGGCTGTTATTTATGCGTGCACGAAGGGCCGCAACGCATTTCGCCAGGTTACAGTAAAGTTCCGCTGGAACCTGACATGGTTGTCAGTAACGAACCGGGTGTTTATTTCGAGGAAAAATATGGCATTCGCATCGAAAATTTGTGCCTGATTATTGAAGATATACAGGGATTTTACGTGTTTGAAGACCTGACCAAAGTCCCTTACGCTCAGAACCTGATCGATAAAACGTTATTGACTCCGCAGGAGGTGAAGTGGATCAACGATTATCACCGCGAAATTTACGATCTGCTCATTGACGATCTTAACGAAAGCCAGCGCCTTTGGTTAAATTCAGCGACGGCTCCTCTTTAACAATGGGGGGATTATGAAAAATTTTTACCGGCTTTTGTTTGTATGCACAAGCAGCCTTCTCGGCCTGAACATCACTGTTAGTTATAGCGGCAATCTTCACTCCGGTTTTGTTTATCTGCGGGATATAGACCCCTCTATTCGCCAGGACATTCGGTATGCGACGTCGCATAATTTTATCGGCAGACCCATTCGCGGTTATCAGGCCGGGGAATGTATTTTGACACGTCCGGCGGCAATGGCGCTCTCGAAAGTGCAAAAAGAATTACTGCAATCGGGCTTATCCTTAAAAGTTTACGATTGCTACCGTCCACAAATGGCGGTGGATGAATTTATCGCCTGGAGCAAAACCAGAGATCAAAAGATGAAGGCTGAATTTTATCCCCGCATCAATAAAGCCGATTTTTTTAAGCTCGGATATGTCGCCAAAAAATCAGGCCACTCCCGAGGCAGCACGATGGATTTAACAATTGTACCGTTGCGATCCCCTCCTCCCCTTCCCTACCATGAAGGTCAGACTTTAGTTTCCTGCATCGCCCCTTATCCCCAACGTTTTCCTGATTCCGGCCTGGATATGGGCACAGGTTTTGATTGCATGGACGAATGGTCTCACCCTGACAGCCGGGCCGTAAATACAGTCGCCTATTATAATCGATTTATTTTAAAAACAATCATGGAAAAATATGGCTTCGAACCCTTAGTCACTGAATGGTGGCATTTTACATTAAAAAATGAGCCTTACCCCGAAATATATTTTAATTTTCCCGTCTCAGATTGACGGCCTTCGCCGGGCATGGGCATAATATCAGTCATGAAAGAGCACTTAACTTCATTATTACAACAATCCCTGGCCACTTTATGTGATCAACAACTAATTTCCACTGAATCCTGCAAAATACCGGTTCAGATTGAGGCCTCCCGCGATCCTCAACACGGTGAATTTGCCAGTAATGTGGCGATGATTTTAGCCAAAAACGCCGGGAAACCACCACGAGCGCTGGCAGAGTTACTGGTAAATCATTTACCCCATTCCCCGCAAATCGCTAAGGTAGAGATTGCCGGGCCAGGATTTATCAACTTCACTCTGACTCCTGCTGCTCTTGAACAAACCGTCCCAGCGATTCTGCTGGCTGAAAATCATTATGGGTGGAGAACTCTGGGGGCTGGACAGCGTATACATCTCGAATATGTTTCCGCTAATCCCACCGGTCCCCTGCACGTCGGCCACGGACGTAGCGCCGCTTATGCTGCCTGTGTCGCCAATTTATTAAAAGCCATGGGTTTTCAGGTCCATCAGGAATATTATGTAAACGATGCCGAGCAGGCAAATGCGAATTTTGGGATTCAGCACCTGGCTCAGATATTTGCAAACGTTTGGCGAAAACCCCGGCTTCCCCAAAAATGCCTATCAGGGCGATTATATTACCGATATCGCCCATTTACTTCGCGAACACTACAATTCCCGCTTTCAAAAAAGCGCGCTGCCGGCGGCAAAGGCGGCGGCCAAAAAATACGACCCGGAAACAGACGCCGACCGTTATATCGACGCCTATATCGAAGAAGCGATGACTCTGCTGGGCAAGGAAGATTTTAATCTCATTCAAAAATTTACCCTGCAGGAAATTTTAGCGGATATTAAAGACGATTTAATTGAATTCGGAGTGGTCTATGATGACTGGTTCTTTGAAACCCGGCTGTTTGAAACCGGTCTCGTCCAGTCAGGAATAGATTTATTGCAAAAACACGATCATGTTTACCAGCGTGATGGCGCAACCTGGTTTCGCGCAACAAGTTTCAACGATGAAAAAGACCGTGTCCTGATTCGCGAGAATGGAATCACCACTTATTTTGCTTCGGATGTGGCTTATCAATTACACAAATATCGGCAGGACTATACTAAAATCATTAATGTGTTTGGGGCGGATCATCACGGCTATGTGGCCAGAATCCGCGCTTTTTTACAGGGAGTAGGCGAAGACCCGGATAAACTGACGGTTTTATTAGTACAATTCGCCAATCTGTACCGTGGCAAGGTGAAATTGCCCATGTCGACTCGCAGCGGCTCTTTTGTGACGCTTCGTGAACTTCGCAATGAAGTGGGCAACGATGCCGCGCGATATTTTTATATTATGCGCAAACCGGATCAACACCTTGATTTTGATCTGGAGCTGGCAAAATCGCAGTCGAACGATAACCCGGTTTATTACATACAGTACGCACACGCGCGAATTTGTAGCGTCTGGAAGCAATTAGCGGCTGCAGACGAGCGATGGTCAAAAGACGACGGACTGCAACAACTCCATTTATTGACAACTCCTGTCGAGCGGCAATTGTTACGTCATCTCGCCAACTATCCCGATTTATTGCAAAACGCCGCCTTGCGTTACGAACCACACCTGTTAGCTCACTACCTTCAGGAATTGGCCGGCCTGCTTCATGGTTACTATAACAGCGAAAAATTTTTAGTGCCGGATTTAGAGCTTCGGCAATCGCGCTTATGTTTAGTACGGGCCGTGCAAATTGTTTTGGCAAATGGTTTGAATCTTTTAGGCATCTCAGCCCCCGAACAAATGTAGCGGTGATTTATTATGCGTAAACTCTGGATTGCATTATCGGCAGTTGCCATTGTTCTGATCGCTGTGGTTTTAGCGGCGCCGCTCACTATGGGGTTTTGGGTACAGAAAAATTATCCGCAAATAATTTCTCAATTCAATACTCCTCACGTCTCTTTTGAACTCGTTAATTTTAATCGGGGCTGGTTTCATTCGCGCGCAGAGCTTCAGGTTACCTTTCATAGCGTGGAGACAACTTTAAGCGGCGAATCTGTTCCTTTATCGCAATTCACCGTTTTCCAACGTATTCAGCACGGTCCTTTGGTCAGGCCGAACACTGGCGGTACAACCCACTGGACGATAGCGCGAGCCGCATTGCAAAATGAAAGCCATGACGACAACTTAAATTTTAAAGCCAACACCCTGTGGACCCTGGCAAACAGTTTAAACACCGAGCTCAGTATCACACATCTGTTACTGGGCAACGAACGTCAAAGAATCGAAATCAATCAGCTTGACGGAAATATTAATTTCACCCCCGGCGACCACCATTTTCAGTCGCAACTCAGATTAGGCGCGGGTTCATTATATGAGAGTAACCCGGAAAAAGTCGGCAATAATATCATTGATTTAGTGAAAGTTCTGGAATTAAATAATTTTAATTCGCACCTCGATATTCGTAAAATTCAGACCTTATGGTACGGCAACCGTCATTTTGAAGCCGGCAAAATGATCATTTTCCCTTACGGACGCAATGCCATCCTCGTCAATAATTTCGCCGCCGATCTTGATCAGAGCCAGCATGATCAACTGACAGACTTTAATCTCAGCAACCATGCTGAGGCTATTAGCGACGGTCAATTTAAAATAGGCCAGCTTCACCTGGCGCTGGCGCTAAAAGATATGAACACGACTTTATTAGAAAATTTTGCCCATGTGTTTTTGTATGACTCCAATTTCCAGCGTTTTAAATTATATTCTTTATTGATAGATCTTTTTGCAAAAGGGATGACTGTGGATCTCAAGCAATTACAGTTCAACACTGAAGAGGGCCCTGTTACTTTGCAGGCGCAAATTAATTCGCCGCTCACCGGGGCGGCAAATTCCGGGCTTTTGCATCTGTTAGAAAATCTGAATATCCAGGCTATTGCCAACGTTCCGGAGGCATGGCTGAAAAAAAATCTCACCACGTATTATCAAACCAGACAAACAGAAAACCCAGGATTGAAGGGCAATCCGGAAAACACCGCCCAGGAATATATAGACCACTGGTTGTCACACCATTTGCTGACTCCCCAGGGCGGACAGGTGAGTATGGCCCTTAATTACAAAGAGGGGAAATTACTGATTAATGGTGAAAAGCCCGTTCTGGATAATTTTATTTTCAACGACAGTTCACCCAAACCACAATGACGCAGGTAAGAGCCGCTCTTCGAAAACGCCCAAAAGCAGCCTTTAACTGGAAACGCTGGGCGGCATTGCCCCTGGCTCTGGCGGGAATATTAATATTGACGCACCTTTGGGTATCTCACCACCCTACCTCTCCGGCAACGGATGTTCAGGCGAGCACGGCTGTTCCCTTTCAATTCGATTTTTACACCAAACTCCCTGGAATGGCCGTGGATTCTCCTGCTCCACCTCCGGCAGATGTACACCCAAAAGCCATTAAAACTTCCCGATAATTCAACAGGCCAAATGACATGTTTATGTAGGACCAATAATGCCTACGGCGGATTGGCGCATCAGCGCCCGATTGAGATCATGGATCGCATTACGGATAATCATCCATGCATTTTAAAATTTATATTTTAAATTTGCAACGATCTTGTTGTCATTTCAGCAATTCCCGCTGAGTACAGCGAAAATTGCTTCCTGTTTTTATCCTGCGCTCGGCGAAGCCGATGCTCGGAATGAAGGGGGAGAATCGCGATTCTCCCCCTTGCGATCCCCCATCGCGGGGATAATTTTCTACGAAAATTATTTTTTTATAATGGTGATTTAATTTGTTAAATCAAATAGTTAAAATTCACCGGGAATTGCTGTTGTCATTTTGTTGTAATTGCAATGGGGGTATGACCCTGAGTGATCAGAAGATTCCAGACCCTACAGTCCGGGAGTAAAGTATTCAAACACGATTTTATTCACATCCTTCGCAAATGGTGTTGTATCTTCTAAAAGCTTTAAAATCTCTGGAATATAAAAATCAATATCGTAATATTTCTTTAAAGTTTGGGCTGACCTGTTGTTATGATCCTGATGTTTATAGACATAATGAATCACTTCCCTGAATGTCGTAATTTGCTTAGATTCGATCAATTGATACATTTCCTGGAAACTGGATTTTGGGGAAAACAAATTATGAGATATCAATCTGACATTCCTAGGACGTTTTTAGGATTTTTTTAATTAAAACGGCGTTTTTCTTGATTCTATTTCCCACTTTACAATTATTTCTGCTAACTTTTTATAAAAAAATCCCACTTCAAGAAAAATCATTGTTCTACTTAATTATGCGGTGGGAAATAGAAGCAAGGAATGACGAAAAATTTCTACTAAAGTGGGGATTTAAGCACATTATTTGGTAGTTTTAATTAAAAAAATCCTAAAAACGTCCCAGGAATGTCAGATCAATTCACTGAATTTACTAAAATAGCCTCTTTCGTTTTGATAATGAGTACAGAAAGACTGGAAGCAGGGAAAAAGATAAGCAGATTGAAAGTTATTGTTAGGAGGAAAATCAAAATCAGTAATAGAAAACCCGAAATAAGGTTTTTTATGTTTGTATTTACCTAAAGTAAGAAAAGGGTCAGATTTGATATCATATTTATGAAAAGGAATTAAACTCCATGTGTCTACATGGGGTTGTACAAGAATGTTTTTGTTTTCTTCGATTCTTCTAAAATTATCCTTCAGTATGGTTTTGTCGTTTAAAGTAAATTTAGAGCTTAATGTATCCAGCGACATCAGCAATTGGGGTAAAAATTGCTCTAAAAAACACTCTACAAACTCCATTGCAGAAAATACCAAATGGGACCCTAATAAAAGTGTGGAATTTTTATTTGCTATAGCGGGAATAAATTTTGACTCTCCCATGGAAAGAGATAATAGAGCGGTTAAAAGATTAAGTGGGGCAGCAGCCAACTCTTCCTTTTTTTGTTCTCTCAAACAATCAACATAGTGAATAAAGTTATATTGGATATCGTCAAGCAAGCTTCCCGCTACTTCTTCTACTTTTTTTTGCTCTTGCTGCATAACGACCTCCCGTTTCATTTTTTTCGCTTAGACAAATTGCAGCAATTCCCGCCGGGTACAGCGGCAATTGCTTCCTATTTATATCCTGCGCTCGGCGGAGCCGATGCTCGGAATGAAGGGGGAGCGCGGAGCTTAGCTCCCCCTTGCGAACCCCCATGGCGCTTTGAGTATCTTAAACTCAAATTTTATGGGGTCAAGTCCTTACGTTGAAATCCCGCCCGACCGCCCCCAATTGATAAGTATTTAAGCCGGAGAAAATAAGTGAAACAGTTTCATGGTACGACGATCCTTTCTATTCGCCGCAATGGCAAGGTCGTTATTGGGGGAGACGGTCAGGTGTCTATGGGCAATATGGTGATGAAAAGTAACGCCCGGAAAGTTCGCCGTTTGTTTAATAATCAGGTTATTGCCGGCTTTGCCGGGGGAACAGCCGACGCTTTTACCCTGTTTGAGCGTTTTGAGGCTAAACTGGAAAAACATCAGGGACAGCTTGGTACGGGCAGCCGTGGAGATGGCCAAAGACTGGCGAACCGATAAAATGCTCAGACGCCTCGAAGCATTACTGTGCGTCGCCGACAGGAAAGCCTCGCTGATCCTGACCGGAAATGGCGATGTGATTGAACCTGAATACAGTTTAATGGCTATCGGCTCGGGCGGTTTTTACGCCCAGGCCGCCGCCAAAGCGCTGCTGGACAATACTGAATTGGGCGCACAGGACATCGTCAAAAAAGCCCTGGGGATTGCCGCGGATATTTGCGTGATGACTAACCATAATTTTACTATTGAAGAACTAGAGAGTGAGAGTTAAATGAAAAATACTTTATCATTGACGGAGTCCAGCATGACTCCGCAGAGAAATTGTTTCTGAACTGGATAAATATATCATCGGTCAAAAAGAAGCGAAACGCGCCGTGGCCATCGCTCTGCGTAATCGCTGGCGCCGCAGGCAACTGCCTGAAGAACTTCAGAAAGAAATTACTCCGAAAAATATTTTAATGATCGGACCTACCGGCGTTGGCAAAACTGAAATTGCCCGCCGCCTGCCGCTCTGGCCAGAGCGCCGTTTATCAAAGTAGAAGCCACTAAATTTACTGAAGTGGGATTACGTAGGACGCGATGTGGACTCAATCGTCCGCGATCTGGTGGATATTTCTGTTAAAATGACGCGCGAACACGCCATGGAAAAAGTTCAGGCCCAGGCGCGTGGAACTCGCCGAAGAAAGAATACTGGATATTTTGGTACCGCCCTCCAGCCCGCAAAAATCTGCGGAAAAACCCGCCGTCAGCGAGAACAAGGAATCGGCCGCACGGCAATTATTTCGTAAAAAACTGCGCGAAGGCGATCTCGACGATCGCGAAATCGAGATCGAAATAGCCGGCGGCGCTTCTCTGGAAATCATGGGTCCGCCGGGCATGGAAGAAATGGTTGGCCAATTGCAAAGCATGATGGAAAACATCGCCAGTAAAAAAACCAAAGTCAGGCGCATGACCGTCAAAGCTGCTTTAAAAACCCTGCAGGAAGAAGAAGCGTCCAAATTGGTTAATGAAGATGAAATTAAAACCCAGGCGGTTGAAAACGCCGAACAAAATGGCATTGTGTTTATCGATGAAATCGATAAAATTGTCCGGCGCACCGAAGGCTATGGCGGCGATGTGTCGCGTGAAGGCGTGCAGCGGGATTTATTGCCTTTAGTGGAAGGCTGTACGGTCGTCACTAAATATGGCATGGTTAAAACCGATTATGTTTTATTTATCGCCTCCGGCGCTTTCCATCTCACCAAGCCCTCGGATTTAATTCCCGAATTACAGGGACGTTTTCCCATCCGCGTTGAGTTAAAAGCGCTGACCACTCATGATTTTGTGCGAATTTTAACGGAACCGCACGCTTCACTGACTCAGCAATATACCGCCTTGTTGGGCACTGAAGGCTTCAATCTCACGTTTTCCGAAGAAGGCATTCAGCGGTTGGCGGAAATAGCGCAACAGGTGAATGACAAAGCGGAAAATATTGGCGCGCGGCGTTTGCACACCGTGCTGGAACGTTTACTGGAAAAAATTTCTTTTGAAGCGACCGACAGCGCCGGACAGGCGGTGATTATCGACGCCGCTTATGTCGACAATCAATTAGCCGAATTGGCAAAAGACGAAGATTTAAGCCGTTCCATATTGTAACGGCAAGGATGAAAAAGATGAGTGAGAGTGAGGAAGATTCGCAAACAGGAGTTCCCGCTGAAGGGAACTCTCCTTACCCGATGGGGGTCGAAGGGGGAGAGAGCGGAACGTCTCCCCCTTCATTCCGAGCAATCGGCTCCGCCGATGCGCAGGATATAAACAGGAAGCCATTGCCGCTGTACTCAGCGGAAATGGCTGATTTGCAAACTCATTTTGGCTTTCAACAGATAACGCCTAAAGAAAAAACCCGGCAGGTCGGTGAGGTATTTTCCAGCGTCGCTGAAAAATACGATTTGATGAATGATTTAATGTCGTTAGGCATTCACCGGTTGTGGAAACGCCTCGCAATTAATGGCTGCGCGTTAAAGCGCGGACATTGCGTGCTGGATATCGCCGGAGGCAGCGGGGACTTAAGCAGGTTGATCAGTCCATTGGTTGGGGATCACGGACAGGTGTTTTTAGCCGACATCAACGCAGACATGCTTCGGGTCGGCCGCCAGCGCCTGCTCGACGCAGGCCTGCATAAAAATATAACCTGCGTTTTAGCCAACGCCGAATCATTGCCATTTATCGATAATTATTTTGACCGGATCACGATGGGATTTGGATTACGCAATGTCACCGATAAAGCCGCGGCGCTGGCCTCTCTGTATCGGGTATTAAAACCAGGCGGCCGCCTGATGATTCTGGAATTCTCCAAACCGGTGATCTCCGTTTTACAGCCGGTGTACGACGCCTATTCTTTTAAAATATTGCCCTGGCTGGGAGAACTGGTGGCCAATGACGCAGCCAGTTATCAATATCTGGCTGAATCAATCCGAATGCACCCGGACCAGGAAACGCTGAAAAATATGCTATTAACGGCAGGCTTTGATCGCTGCGATTATCATAATTTAAGCGGAGGCATTGTCGCCATCCATCATGGAGTTAAATACTAATGTTACAGCAATTTCCGCTGAGTACATCGAAAATTGCTTCCTGTTTTTATCCTGCGCGAGGCAAAGCCTCTGCTCGGAATGAAGGGGGAGAATCGCGATTCTCCCCTTACGATCCCCCATCGCGGGGATAATTTTCTACGAAAATTGTTTTTTTAAAAGGGAGATTTATTTTATTAAATCAAATAGTTAAAATAACCAGGAATTACTGTTAATGTTATACATCATTCTGGAAAAGGCGATTAACCATCTTTTAAAATTAGACCCCGATACTTTGCACAGGCTGAATAAACTGCAAGGCAGGGTTGTCAAAGTGACCGTCACCGATTGGCAAATGGATTGTTATATTCTGATTCAGGAGCAGGGTGTGCGCCTGACCGGTGATTGGCCGGGATTGGTTGACACCACGATCAGCGGGAAATTAGCCGGACTGATTCGTGTGGGTTATTCCGGCGCCAGCGGTCCGGCTTTATTTAATCAAGGCATTGAAATTACCGGCGATACAGATTTAGGCGAAACCATTCGCGATATTTTGCGGCGGACGGATATCGATGGCGAAGAATATTTATCGCGCTTTCTCGGCGACACAGCCGCTCATGAAATCACCTGGCGAGCGAAAAAGGTTGTCGATTTCGGTCTAAAAACCTGCCGGGGCATCGGCGAAAATATTCGTGAATTCTGCCAGATTGAGGCGCAGTATTTACCCACCCGGGTCCAGGCTGAAGATTTCTATCGCAAAATAGCCGAATTGCGCGACGACGTTGACCGCGCCGAGGCATTGATGTCTCGCCTGGAAAGCAGGATATCTGGAGAAAAAAGGAAACGACAATGAAACAAGTGCAAATTTCCGCATCCATTTTATCTGCTGATTTTTCACAGCTCGGTAAAGAAATTGAATCCGTCATGGCGGCCGGCGTCGACTGGATTCATTTTGACGTGATGGATCATCATTTCGTGCCCAATTTAAGTTTTGGCCCGGTGGTGTGCCAGTCTTTGCGAAAGGCAGGAATTAAAGCTCCGGTGGATGCGCATTTGATGGTGGAAAAACCGGAAAATTATATTGAAGCGTTCGCCAAAGCGGGAGCCAATATGCTGACCTTTCATCCCGAAACCACGACTGACGTTAACAGCTGTCTTCGGCACATTCAATCCCACGGCATGAAGGCGGGCCTGGCGCTCAATCCCGACAAATCCTTGTGTCTGGTACAGGACTATCTGGAATCTATCGATTTTTTATTATTGATGTCGGTTTTTCCAGGCTTTGGCGGCCAATCGTTTATAGAATCGAGTATAGAAAAACTGCAGCGAAGCCCGGGAACTCATTGCCAGCGTTAATCCCCGTGTTATTTTAGGCATTGACGGTGGCATTAAAGGCTCCAATATTTCTAAAGTGGTAGCAGCAGGAGCCGATTTTTGTATTATCGGCTCCGGATTATTTCAGGCCGGCAGTTACGAGAAAGAAATTCAGGAACTCCGCGCACAAATTCAACTGGCTGGAAAAGATGCTGCTGCTGATAGATAACTATGATTCCTTTACGTATAACCTCGTGCAATATCTGCGGGAATTAGCTTTCGAAGTCATGGTTTATCATCACGATAAAATCAGTATTGCTGAAGTGGCTTCAGCCAGGCCCAGCCATATTATCATTTCGCCTGGTCCGGGCCGCCCTGAAGATGCGGGAATAACTCTGCCCTTAATTCGCGCGTTATGCGGACGGATTCCCATATTGGGAGTGTGTCTGGGTCACCAGGCGATCGCCGCGGCATTTGGCGGAAAAATAGTGTGCGCTCCGGAAATTATGCACGGTAAAACTTCATTAATTTACCATCATCAACAGGGTATTTTTGCCGGAATCCCGCAGCCTTTTACGGCGATGCGTTACCACTCCCTGATCGTTGATCCCGCTACCCTTCCCGCCGAATTTATCGTGACCGCATGGACATTTAACGCGGACAATGAAGAAAGCCGGCAGATTATGGGAATTCAGCATCGCCATTTACCGCTGGCAGGCGTACAGTTTCATCCGGAATCCATCGCTACCCAGGCGGGACATCAGTTATTAGCGAATTTTTTAATCTCATAAAATCAGGCAGCAGCAGGGCTTCTCAGTTTTTTGTGCCGAAGAAGAATTAACTGCCGGCCGCAGTTTGGGTGGACTCTGTCGCCCAACCAGCGGGAAGTCTGACATCGAATTACTTTTTGAAACTTTAAAGCTTTCAAAAGTAAAGCTATGCGGGTTTTCTTCGCCCTTTTGCAAAGAAGTCGGGCTGAGTTGATTTCTACTGGGATCGCGTGCGAGTGGGCTTCTACCTGGCTCGGAGACAGGATATTCCGGAAATAGCGGTTGTTCAATACTATCCATACTGGAAGATATCGTCAGAGGACTGAGCGATATATTGGTAATCGGAATGGTGTAGTGGTGAATTTTCCGGTTTAAATTTTCATCGCTGGTAGAGTCGGACATGGTATCCGGAGAACTGCCGGGCAATGATGTTTCCGCAGGAAAGAAATTGATAGATTGACCGAATTTTTTAGTGTCCATTGGAGATATCGTTTGAGGAAACCGCGGCGAAAGATCGAGAGGTGTTAATTCAAAAGACATCTTTCGCATGGAATTCACTTCATCCTGTTCGTCGTCGTGAGTCTTCAACACGTCCCCGCCGGTGGGTAAATTTAAATATTTTAACTGGGGGGTCTTGTTTTCTCCAACGATATCTAAAATGCATGCGCCAGATTCGTAAGAATTATCTAAATCCTGATGATGTTGTTTCGATTCGAGACCTGCGTCATCTTTAATATAATTTTTCAATATTTCCAGATGCTGCCCACAGCCATAATTGCCGTTCACGACGCTAAGATCAGGCCATTTTAGTTGAGCTGATAGCGTATGCTGATCATCAGCAAATATATATTGACAATGAAACAGTTTGAATTCATCGCAGCAAATTTTTTTCGCTTCCTCAATAAATGCGTTTTTATTTAACGTTTGGTTTTCCTGTGATAACGGGCAGGTATAAATTCCATCTTCGTGACAGGTTGTTAAGCCGGACTCCGGGCAAATAATTTTAATTTTGGAGGCTGCTTCAACAGACAAGCCTTTTTTTATCAAGGAATGGCGAATCGTAAAGGGCGCATAAATATTAAAAGTTAATACCATGACAACGCCATTTTTTTCCATCACCATTTTGAAAATATCCAAAGCAGTAAGAGTCGTATTCATGGATTTAATCAGGGGAAAAAATTCGGCGATAATTTTCTGGATTTCATATAATTCTTCAGCGGGAATCGACCATGGGAGCTGAAAATCTTCCTGTGTTTTAAGCCATATTTTCAATAATTCCATAGTTTCTACCGGAAGATCGTTATTACCCAGTTTCTTGCAAAATTCTTCGATACTGTTGCGTTCTCCGGGTGGTGTTTTTAAAAGCCTGATCACCGCGCTAATTATTTTTTTCATATTTCCAGAAAAAATAGTTCCGTCAGAGTCAATGAGCAATACCGGAATCGGCGAAATTATTTTATCTGGGAATTGATTTGCGGTATCAGAAAACACGACAGCTTCTCTAGACATTGATTTCTCCATAAACAATCATAGAAATTAAATTTACAACCAGTCTAACATTTATTCAATTTATTAACCAATATATTTACAATTAAAAATTATACTGATTGACAAATTAAATGAAAATGAATATATTTCAATAAAATTCATGACATTCTGATTAAATTTTGGTTTTGAAATTTCATTATGAGCAATCAATGTCCCTGTCATTCGCAACTTATGTACAACGATTGTTGTGGACGTTATTTATCCGGCCAGTTTTTTCCAGATACGCCCGAAGCCTTAATGCGATCACGCTACACGGCATATTCACAGGCCAATATTGCTTATATCCAGCAAACGATGCGCGGCTTTGCCGCGGAAAATTTTAATCCTGAAGTGGCGCGGCAATGGGCTTCAGAGGCGCAATGGTTAGGCCTGAAAATAATTGCAGCGCCTCCGGTTGTGGAGGGTACCGAGATTGGATTCGTTGAATTTATCGCCAGTTACAGGCAACTGAAACACTGCCATATTATTCATGAACTGAGTGAATTTCAACGGCTGGACGGTCGCTGGTATTATATAAAAGGAACTACTCCCAAAGTGAGTCGCAATGAACCCTGTCCGTGCCGCAGCGGCAAAAAATTCAAGCGTTGCTGTGGCTCCGGGTTCGTTTAGGTAATGCATTCTGCGAAGAATCGATCAAATTATCAATTTTATTAAGTTGTGAGAATATTTCCAATTTTTTTTCTTCAAGATCGTAATCGGTTTGCAGGCCCATCCAAAAGCCTTCTGATGTTCCCAGCGCCCGGGAAAGTCGCAAATCAGTATCGGCGGTAATATTTCGTTTGGCATGAACTATTTCATTAATTCGCCGCGGAGATATTTGCATATCTGTAGCCAGCCTGTTTTGGCTAATCCCCAGAGGAATTAAAAATTCTTCAAGTAAAATTTCACCTGGATGTATATTTTTTAATTTATTCATAATAAATCTCTTTGAAATGCGTTAGGTAATGGTATCGAGAGTTGGAAAATCAGGGTGAGTATCTTTATCGAAAACGATATAGACTTCTAAATATTTTTTATCTAATCTTTTGTGTTCCTCGATAGCCCATTCAAGTAATTGGCTTAAAGATATTCCTTCGCCTTTCCTTGAAGGAATATCTACATGCTTTAATAAATATTTTTCCCTTATGCATTTAAAGCATTTCTGTGAAATATTACTGTCTTCACAAACTATTAAAACAGGAAATTTTGGAATCCGTTTTTGCCGCCTTGCATTGCGATCCCAGATTTCAACTGAGAGTTTTCTTTTTTTATTCATCAAACTTCCATTCGCCGATAAAAGGTAAAGCACCGTAGCGCCCTTCCAGGTAACCTTTACCGAAGGCTTCATACTTACGGGGACTAAAATCGGCAAGGGAATATAAGTCAGTAGATTGATCTGGTTTTTTTTCTACAAACCATATTTGATCGCGACGAAATAATTCAGGGTTAAGCAAACTGACGTCATGGGTGGAGCAAATCAATTGCGCGTTGGATTGTTTAGCATCTGTGTTTTGAAAAAATCGAAAGATTTCTTGCATTAACAAAGGATGCAAACTATTACCAATTTCATCAACAATAAGAATTTTTTCTTCCTTTAAAATTTTAAATAGAAAAGGAATGAGGGCAAGTAATTTTCGAGTACCTTCCGATTCTTCTTTTACCTCAAATGCTACTCTTTGGTTTTTTTCATTTAAGTGAAAGAAAAGAATTTCTTTAGAATCATCTGGCTTCTTCATCACTCTGATATCAGTAATTCCTAAATCAAAATTTTTAATAAAATTTACAGTCTTTTCTATTCCTCCTTCAGCCTTAAATAACTCGACAAGCAAAGAAGAATCATTCAAATTTTCTAAATAAAATTGAGGCTGAAAATTCATAAAGATAACTAAATGTTCTTTGAACCAAGTATATAAGGGAGCTAATTGTTCGTTATTCAACTGGGTGGCTGTGGATAAAAAAAGAGTATCAGAGCGCGTCATTTCTTTCCAAAGCTCAATTTTTCTGCCGCCAAGCATTTTAGAACCAAATTTCCATTCTTCTTTATTAAGTTCAATATTATATTCACGAATAAACCATTGTTGTGGTCTTTTTTCTGGAAAAGCGATTAACCATTCTTTATAAACGCGGGTGTCTGTCACTGCGAATCCATACTGATATAACACGCCTTCGTTAATAAAAATGATTTCAAATTCGCTTGCCATCTCTACTGTCCGAGAATCGAGGTAAAAAGAAGGGCAATCAATAGGAAAAGGTCCCTTATTCAGCAATTCTCGGCGAATTATAACTGATTGAATAATAAAAATAAACTACTCATCGAACCAAAAAGTTTTCGTAGAAAACCCTCTGCCCAATGGGGGTTCGCAAGGGGGAGAGAGCGGAGCGTCTCCCCCTTCATTCCGAGCATCGGCTCCGCCGAGCGCAGGATATAAATAGGAAGCAATTATCGCTGTATTCAGCGAGAATTGCTGTCCCTTATTTAACTCTGTGGAATTTAAAATAAATTGCTGCATGAAATATAAGGCTCTTAGCAAATTACTTTTTCCCGCAGCATTTGGCCCGTAGATCACGGCTGATTTAAGTAAAGAAAGATTTTGTTCATTCGGTAATAAGATAGTGTTTTCCGCAGTTAACTCTTTGCCGGGATTTGCAATAAGACTTAATCGTTTCTACTCTTTATATGAGCAGTAATTTTTAACAGAAAATTCAATTAACATATTTTTTTCCTTATTTAAGGCTATAATTTGCAGATATTTTGCAAAAAAAAACACTTAATTAATAATTTGTCAAATCTTCCTTCATTTTTCCTGTTTTTATATAAAAATACCCAAACACAGTTGACAAAGATTTTGTAATCATGTAACATTACAAAAACTGATTCCCCTTTAGCCTTACCCGGAGAATGACCGTGAAAAAATTTATGTTATTGATAATAAGTAGTTTATTAGTGCTGGCCACCGCGGTTTTTGCCGCTGATAAGACCCCCAAACCAACCGCCAGACCCGTTACCATCGGCATTGTTCTCCCCCTGGATCATGTCGCTCTGCGCGAGATTGTAAAAAGTTTTGAAGAAACCATTTCTGACGATTATCCCGGAAAGGTGCGATTTGAAGTAGAAAATGCCCAACATGATTTAAATATCCAGCGGGCAATTATTCAAAAATTTATAAACCAGAAAGTGGATTTGATTGTACCGGTGGCGACATCCACCACCCAAATGGCCATTAGTATGGTTAAAAACCAGCCGATTCTCGGCCTTGCGGCGATGATTCCGGATTCCGACCGCGATAAAAACGGACTGGCGGATCGTCTTACGGGCATACGCGATGAAATCGACAGCGCCGCGCAGGTGGCGTTTATCCATGCCATTTTACCCAATCTGAAAAAAATGACCCTTATTTATAGCGCGGACGATAAAGTGATTCCTGAAGCCAAAACCACTGTCGACGCCGCCAAACAGCAGGGTATCACCGTTCAACCGCTGATGATTCAAAATCTCAGCGATCTCTACGCCACCAGCCAGAGAATTGATAAGGACAGTCAGGCGATATTTATTCTCAAAGATAATCTGGTGGCCAGTGGTATCAACACCCTGGTTTATAACGCCAATAAAAGACATTTGCCGTTGATCACTTCCGACGAAGGTTCTGTCGCCGGCGGCGCAGCGGCAGCGCTTGGCGTGCAGGAAAAACAGATTGGCCGGGACGGCGGTGAATTAGCCATCAAAATTTTAAGCGGCCAGCCGGTCAGCCGGCTGCCTATCCAATCCATAAAAAAATTGGTGATTTTTATCAATACCAATGCGGCCCAGCAGCAGGGTTTGGATATTAACGGCATTCAAACTTATGCGCATCAACACAATTTCAGAGTAAAGCTGAACCCAACTCTTAGCCCTTAACCGGTTAAACTATGGATATCCTGCTAACTGCCTTCAGTCAAAGCATATTATTTTTTCCCCTGGCTTTGGGTATTTATATCAGCTATGTGATTTTGCAGGCTACCGACTTAACGGTTGACGGCAGCTTTGTTCTGGGAGCCGCGATTTTTGCGAGGTTACTGGTCGCCGGCGTTCCCGCCGGTCTGGCTTTTTTGGCGGCGGGCGCCGGCGGAGCACTGGCCGGCATCGGCGTCAGCCTCATTCAGTATAAAGGCCGCATTAACTCATTGCTCGCCGGAATTTTAGCCTTATTTATGCTTTACAGTATTAACTTTGACGTTATGGACCGGCCCAACATTAGCCTGTACAACAGCGCCACTTTAGGTAGCCTTCTGGGTATCGACAATATGAACGGTAATTGGATATTCGCGATTGTTTTTGCCGTCATCATTACCCTTTTATTAGGCCTCTTAATCATTAGCCGTTATGGTCTGGTGTTACGGGCATTTGGCGATCATCAACAATTATTGCATCGCCTCGGCCATCGTATCGAGCTTTGCCGGTTTGCCGGCTTTGCATTAAGTAATGCATTGGTAGCCTGGTGTGGCGCGATGACTGCCGAAATTAACGGCTATGCGGATTTAAATATGGGATTCGGGATGGCTTTAACCGGCATCGGTACGGTCGTGATTGGACGGCAAATTCTGAAACCCCTTTATAAACAGCATCGTTTTCACTTGCCTATGGAGTTTGGCGGATGCATCATCGGCGTCTGTCTGTATTTTCTCGCGATTAATGAGTTTCTGGCCTGGGGCGTCAATCCCGTTAATCTGAAACTGCTTCTGGGAATTATATTAGTTTTTTTTCTGAGATTAACCACCGGCCGGCCTAAGCGTTTCACATGAAAACTGAAAACCATCTATGCCTGATCCGAAATGTCCGCCTAAAATTCTCCGGGGCCCACCGGCCCATTCTTGACGATATTAACTATTCGATTGATCCCGGCGATCGCATTATTCTGCTGGGTAGTAATGGTTCCGGGAAAAGCTCGTTGCTGAAATTATTGAATCGCACTTACCAGCCAACGACCGGAGAAATTTTGCTTAAGGGAAAAAATCTGGATGCCATTCCCATGCGACAATTGAGTCAGCAGGTGGTCACCGTCACTCAGGACCTCCGTGATTCCCTGTTTTATAATTTAACGGTATTCGAAAATTGTTTACTGTGGGCGACCCGGTTTCAAAATATTTCTTTTAAAATCAGCAGCCGCGAAGAAAAACAATTTTATGCGGATTATTTAGTCTCCTTCCACGGACAGTTACCCAAAAAATTAGACGTGCACGTGGCGGCGCTGTCAGGAGGCGAACGGCAAAGTCTGGTGCTGGCGTTATGCTTGCAACATCCGCCGCAATTATTATTACTGGACGAACACACCAGCGCCCTCGATCCCAAAATCGCCGCCAGTTTAATCCGGTATACCGAACGATTGCTTCAGGAAAAATCGATTACCTGTGTGCTCACCACTCATAACCTGGAAATAGCCTTAAAATACGGCAACCGGCTGCTGGCTTTGGCGGAAGGCAAAATTCGCCTGCAGGCCGATGGAGCTGAAAAAACCCAGCTCAGTCCGGAAGAAGTGCTGGAGCGTTGCTATCTCTAGAATTAATTAAATTCCCCCAGAGTAAGTTTCTTAAAACTCTCTGTGACTTTGTCCTTTGGTTTTAGATTAGCGATAGAAAACAGGGGAGTTACTGTACGTGTCTTAGCGACCTCATCACTGCTAAATTCTTGATTTAATTCCAAATTATTGCTTCGCCTATTGATAAAAAAATGAGGATTTGTAGAGGCAGATGTCTCAGAAAACATTTTTCTGTACTGTTTATCAGCCTCAGCTATTTCTTTATTTTCTTCTTTCGGGTTTCTCCTTTTACCATTATTGTAGTGAACTGCGAGATTATAATGTGCACCTTTATGACCTCTTTGGGCCGCAATCGTATACCAAAAAACTGCAGATTCGTCATCTTTTTCAACGCCTTTACCTGTAGCAAAATGAATAGCCAAGTTACAGAGTGAATTGGTATGGCCTTGCATCGCTGCTTCTAAATACAATTTAAAAGCTAGTTCACAGTTTTTAACAACCCCTATTCCTTCTACATCTGTTTCTTCATCTGTTTCTTCATCTGTTTCTTCTAGATAATGAGCGGCTAAATGGAGTTGTGCGTTAACATGACCTTTTTCGGCTGCTTTTTGATACCAAAAACAGGCTTCTTTCTGATCTCCTACGACACCTTCCCCTTTACTGTACTGCATGGCACGCTTAAATTCAGAATCTCCTGGTTCAGCAGCCTGTGTAGACTCGGGCATGTTGATTGGAATTGATTCGTAATATCTAGGAACAATGTCTTCCTCTCTGTATTGTAAAATTATCATAGCCAAGGGCGGTATAACAAATAGATATAAAAGATTGGTAAGCTCTTTGAGATATTTTCCCTGTATAAGCTGATTTTTATGTTCTAATAACAATAAATCTTTCTGTGGTCGTTGTGATCCACCTTGAACATACATCTCAACCCAGTGTAAAGTCTGATTTTCTTCAAGATGATAAGCTCCTAATTGATTGATTTTATTAGCCCTCACAAAGAGTTTTTTTAAAGAGGTGTTACATGACAAATAAATCGCTCCAAGATCTGTAAGAGAATTATATGCGATATCTAAGACTTCTAAGCTTGTGTTTAAATGGATATTTAAAACACCACGATCGCCAATATTATTTCTATAAACGTACAAGTAGTTGAGATTATTATGGTGCTTTATTAAGGCGTCACACCCGACATCACCAATTTTATTGTCGTTTAAATAAAGCATTTTGATCGTTTTATTATTTTTAGCGAAAAATGTAGCTCCCTCAGGACCAATAACATTTCCATCTAAAGAAAGGGTATTAATGTCTGGATTACGTTTTAAGTAGTTGCATAGATTAGGTATAGATTTATCATCCAAATTTTGATTGTTTAACACAAGCAAATTACTATTTTTATTTGGATCAAACATTTGATCTATGGTTTTCTCATCTAACAATGGACTTGATTTTTTCATATAACAGCTCTTTTTAATGTAATTGTTATTATTTCCTTCTTGACCAGAAGTTATATTACGCTATCTCATGTTAAATACCAACCCACGCTAAAAAAATTTGATTAGGAGCTGGGAATAGACTTTTCATGAGATAACAGAACGTCGGCTTGTGAAACTCCCTGTAATTTCTGAGAAATGGTACTGCTATGCTCCCATAACGTCTTTTTGATTATATCGGATCTTTCTCTCGCAAAGACAGGCCACTCCAAAGTCTCACAGGGCGCGGGCGCATCGATTTTAAAATGTTTCATCAGTCTGATAGTGTCAGGGTCGGTTTCACATTGCTTCCGATGAGCCGCAGCAACAAAGGGTTCCAGTGAATTCGGCTCGCAAAAGCTCAAAAACAGTTTCTGATAAACCGGCAGGCTGAAAGTAAGATCCAGACAGTCCAATTGCAATCCGGGTTTTAAAATCGGCATGGATAAACCATGATATCTATGCACCAGGGCCAGCCATTGCTCGACATAACGCCCTGTTCCCCGTTGCATGGGCGTGAGGTTCCCCATTAACCAGATGACTTCCACAACTTTGTTATAAAAATCCATAGGATTTTTATGAATTTCCGCGGAAGACATGCTGAAAACTTCCGCATGCAAACGTTCTATAAAGGGCCATATTTCTTTAACAGGCGCTTTGCCGTGACACCAAATTTGCGATTGGAACAAGACCCCACACATTTCAATGCCTTTATAAAGAAGAGCATACGCCGGTTTCCGCTCGTGACCAAAGGGATCCAGAATAGGTCTTCGGGCAAAGTATTCGTTATCCGGATCGGGGAGGGTAAACATGGCTTCAATAAAAGGTAAGGCATGACCGTAACGGGTTTTAAAAAATATCGTATAGGGTTTGGCTTTAGCTCTTTCCCGAAAGGCTTTAAATTCTTGGGCATCAGGATTTTTCCGTCTGATCCCTTCCTGATAATGCTCTTCGGAAAAAATGCTGAGCAAAGCGCGCATGGAATAGAAATTGCCCTGATCCTTTAAATCAGAAGGAAGTGGGAATGATTCTTTAAAATCATCCGTTAATTCCAATTTAACTTCTTTTTTTTCCAGGATTTTCTTAATGACGTTAAAATTTTCAAGACCAAATTTGATATCCTGCTCTAAACTAATTGATCCCTTTTTGTTCAGGTATGCTTTGGAAAGTTCACTTAAATCGCTTTCTTTACGATATTTAGCAATCTGCGTACCCCATTCCAGGTAATCCTGCCGCGCCTGAAATATTTTTTTAAGAAGATGTGGCGCATTCTCTCTTATTTTAAGAAAATTGATATATTTTTGCAGAGCCTTATCCGCATCCTGCATATTTGAATTTCGATAGGCTAAAGAAACAACAGAGTAAATATCTTCTTTATCCGTTTCTATCCTTTTTTTGAAATAATGCAGATCACCGTCAGGGCCGTCAAACAGCATGTTGACCATGGTGACATTTCCCTTTGAACAGGCTCTCTCGATAAGAGAATTCCTTTCAGGAGGGCTTAACTTGAAATCTTTTAAAAGAAGTGACAATGCAGATTCGGCATGATTATTAATGGCGCACTCTAAATGTTCCAGAGTGATGGCACATTCTTTTTCTTCCATAAGAAATTTCATAGATTCAATGGCGTTATGGGCGATGGCATGATAAAAAAAACCGAAGGGCTTTTCGTTCCCGTCCTCCACAAAATAGTCCCATAATTTTTGTGATTTTAAGTTTTTTTCCCACTTGAGAATAGGTAATGATAAGGTTTGGATAATATTCACTTTATTACCGCGGATTAAATCCAAAACCCCAAAAGTTTTATCTCTAGCCAGTACCTGAAAGCAGTTAGTCCAATTTTCAAAAGTCTCAAAATTCAGAGTTTCAAAATCACATTCTACCTCCCCCTCCCAGATAGTTTTTTCCGCCAGATTTTTCCACTTCTCTAATTGAAACTCTTCCAATTGTTTCATGTATTCTTTTTTCATTCTGTACACGTCCCCTTGGGAATAAATTTCTTAAGATATTATTAAATGAAAGATGCCGTTTAACCCTGATATTTTATCATAAAGATTGAAATTGGGCTTAGATTTTTTGTTTGAAGGAAAATACGCGCAGAGTTATTCTTAAAATACAACCGGCTGCCGGCTTTGGCGGAAGGCAAAATTCGCCTGCAGGCCGATGGTGCTGAAAAAAACCAACTCAATACTGAAGAAGTCAAGGCTGTCCCGAGTTTTTTTATATTTTAATCATTGTGTATGTGAAAATATGTAGAGAGATAACTTTTTTGATTTAAACCCCCTCCGCGGTATTCCCGGCATCCGCCCAAAGGCTCGCAGGATCTTCACTGCGGGTCCTGTCAGACTCCACTCAGGCCCCGTGCTCGTTACGCGTAATAGCAGGCGCATAGCACAGTTAGAGAGATTGTGCAGTGGAGCTATTCAGGGCGCATGAGTGGAGCCGGTCCGCTTCACTGCGCGCGCGGCCTGAGTTCCGTCTGCCACCCGCGCTCATTGCGAATGGGCGGATGGCCGGGAATACCGCTATGTGCCCCGTCAAAATTTTCCTCAGGAACACATCCATGAAATCAGAGGCCAATCATCCCCGCTATCCCAAACCAAAGCAGGCAATTCAGTAACGAATATAAGGTTTTACCCTTTAACAAGCGCCTCATGTAAATCATATCTATGATCCCAAAAAAAACAAAAAGCCAAAATTCATCTGTATAATTCCTTATAAACCATAACCTGACTGTATCTCCTTCTTAAGTTGCACATTGAATCAATTTTACCATATTGTCGTCACTACCTATTTTGGAATCATAGATACGATTTTATACAAGGCACTTGTTAAAGGGTAAAACCTTATATTCATTACCTGAATTTCCCTACTTTGGTTTGGGATAGCGGGATGATTGGCCTCTGATTTCATGGATGCGTTCCTGAGGAAAACTTCGACGGGGCACATAGCGGTATTCCCGGCCATCCGCCCATTCGCAATGAGCGCGGGTGGCAGACGGAACTCAGGCCGCGCGCGCAGTGAAGCGGACCGGCTCCACTCAAGCGCCCTGAATAGTTTCACTGCACAATCTCTCTAACCGTGCTATGCGCCTGCTATTACGCGTAACGAGCACGGGGCCTGAGTGGAGTCTGACAGGACCCGCAGTGAAGATCCTGCGAGCCTTTGGGCGGATGCCGGGAATACCGCGGAGGGGGTTTAAATCAATATAGTTATCTCTCTACATATTTTCACATATACATGGCAATGATTAAAATATAAAAAAACTCGGGACAGCCCTGCTGAAGAAGTGCTGGAGCGTTGTTATTTATAAATCAAAACTTTTTTGAGTTTCCGTAACCAATCCACCTGTCCTGGACATTTTAAACAACTCCTGCTGGCTCAGGCTTAACAAAGACGCAGTAGGGACATTCCGTACATCTGATAAGACAGGTAAGACAGGTACAGGAGCAGATTCAATCATGGGAATCTTAAGGGGCTCACACGGCTCAGGTCGATTGATTTTAAAATGTTCCATCAGTCTGATAGTGTCAGGGTCGGTTTCACATTGCTTCTGATGAGCCGCGGCAACAAAGGGTTCCAGTGAATTCGGCTCGCAAAAGCTCAAAAACAGTTTCTGATAAACCGGCAGACTGAAAGTAAGATCCAGACAGTCCAATTGCAATCCGGGTTTTAAAATCGGCATGGATAAACCATGATATTTATGCACCAAGGCCAGCCATTGCTCGACATAACGCCCTGTTCCCCGCATCATGGGCGAGAGATTCCCCATTAACCAGATGACTTCCACAACTTTGTTATAAAAATCCATAGGATTTTTACGAATTTCCTCGGAAGACATGCTGAAAACTTCCGCATGCAACCGTTCTATAAAGGGCCATATTTCTTTGACAGGCGCTTTGCCGTGACACCACAATTGCCCTTCGAGCGAGACCCCACACATTTCAATGCCTTTATAAAGATGAGCATACGCCAGTTCATGCTTATGACCAAAGGGATCCATAATAGGTCTTCGGGCAAAGTATTCGTTATCCGGATCGGGGAGGGTAAACATGGCTTCAACAAAAGGTGAGGCATGATCATAACGGTTTTTTAAAAATTTCGTAAAGTGTTTGACTCCAGTTCTTCTTTCCCGTAAGGCTTTAAATTCTTTGGCATCAGGATTTTTCCGTCTGATCCCTTCCTGATAATGCTCCTCGGAAAAAATGCTGAGCAAAGCGCGCATGGAATAGAAATTGCCCTGATCCTTTAAATCAGAAGGAAGTGGGAATGATTCTTTAAAATCTTCCGTTAGTTCCAATTTAACCTCTTTTTTTTCCAGGATTTTCTTAATGACGTTAAAATTTTCAAGACCAAATTTGATATCCTGCTCTAAACTAATTGATTGCTCTTGCGGCAGGTATACCGTGGAAAGTTCATTTAAATCACTTTCTCTACGATATTTAGCAATCTGCGTACCCCATTCCAGGTAATCCTGCCGCGCCTGAAATATTTTTTTAAGAATATTTTGCGAATTCTCTCTTATTTTAAGAAAATTGATATATTTTTGCAGAGCCTTATCCACATCCTGCATATTTGAATTTCGATAGGCTAAAGAAACAACTGAGTAAATATCTTCTTTATCCGTTTCTATCCTTTTTTTGAAATAATGCAGATCACCGTCAGGGCCGTCAAACAGCATGTTGACCATGGTGACATTTCCCTTTGAACAGGCTCTCTCGATAAGAGAATTCCTTTCAGGAGGGCTTAACTTGAAATCTTTTAAAAGAAGTGACAATGCAGATTCGGCATGATTATTAATGGCGCACTCTAAATGTTCCAGAGTGATGGCACATTTTTTTTCTTTCGTAAAAAATTTTATAGATTCAATGGCGTTATGGGCGATGGCATGATAAAAAAAACTGAAGGGCTTTTCACCCACGCGTTCCACAAAAGAGTCCCATAACTTTTGTGATTTTAAGTTTTTTTCCCACTCGAGAAGAGGTAATGATAAGAGTTGGATAAGATCCATTTTATCACCGCGGATTAAATTCAAAACCCGAAAAATTTTACCGATAGCGTGTTCCTGAACGCAGTTAGTCCAATTTTCAAAAGTCTCAAAATTCAGAGTTTCAAAATCACATTCTACCTCTCCACCCCAGAGAGTGTCCCACATCAGTTCTTTGTTCTCCTTTATTTGAGAGATTTGTAATTGTTTAATGTATTCTTTTTTCATTTTGTACGCGTCAAACTGGTAATAAATGTCTTTTTAACTTAATAATGCATATTTTAATACTTAATTGTTAAGAAATTATTAAATGACGATGCCGTTTAACCCTGATATCTTATAAAGATTGAACAGAATTAAATTGAAACGGTACCAGTTTTTAATGACGCGATTTTTCGTTATTACGGGAAGTTTTTTGTTTGCCTAATCCTTCTGCAAGCATGGCAACTACTAGCGTATTTAGACTCACACCCTCTTTTTTAGCTTTTTCAACCAATCGTAAATGAACAGATTTGGGAACGCGCTGTACCCATTTTCCACTGAGATGTTCCAATTCCCCCGGTTTAGGTATTTTACGTCCCGATTGCTTCGCGGCGGCTATCCAGCACGTGATATAGTTTTTATCTATTGATTTAATAAAATTAATTGATTTTACTCGTTATCGTATCAGCCTCATTATAACTTCATCTAATATTTTTTAACTAAAAGAGGCATATATGAAAACGATACTCACCAAAATATTGAATAGAGATGAAAAACGAACCCAGTCATTTAACGAATACAGTCTTGCCTGTTTGAATGGCAATGACGTTATCACCGCTGAAATTTCTGATCACCACCCGGTTGTCAATAATATTTTATTCTGGAATGTCATGATGAAAGGCATGCGACGAGGAAATGGCGGTGGTTATAATAATGGTTTCAAACTCGAAGAAAATGACCATCAATATGTCAAACGACTCACCATGATCGCCTGCGTGATCGCTGAAATTGTTTACCACCATCCACAGATATATGCGATCGCATTGTGTGAAGGGCCTATAAAAACAGATCATGTCAACAAATTATTTTCCGATCTCAAACAATTTTTCTGGATGAAAAGATTGACAGCCGGCATCGGCTTTTATAAACCGGATATGCCCTCTTATCAACCCTGGGGATTGTTGATGCTCGCAGACCTAAATTACAAAGTGAATAAAGTCCCGTGCCAACAGGCTGAAAATTGCGAGGTAAAAGAAAAAATAGCCAACCGCTTTCAGATATGGGAGTTAGAGCGAAATAAACAAAAAAGATATCTGGCTTTGGCGCATTTTCCTTTTTCCGGCGATGAACATAAGACCTCAAAATCAGACTTATCGACCCAGGGAAAAATATATTGTTATTTAACCGCTGCGGTTTTGCACCAATACGCCAATGATAGCATGGTTTTTTGCGCGGATTTCAATATCAATCCCTATTTAATCAGCGATCATAATGATCGTTTCATGGATAAAATCCCCCATAACAATAGCGTGCTGTCTTTACTGGATGAAAACAAAAGCACTGGAGAGAAATTCCACGGGGTCACCGTTGACGGCGTGCTGTTGTCTCATTACGAAAAACGCCTGAATTTAAATTTCAAAAACGACAGTCATCTGTTTTTCCGATTGGCAAAAGAACGTGGCTTATCCCATTCGAACTTTAAATTAATTTCGAAGCTATAATTTACTTATTAATTACATCATCAGACATTGATCGCTGGATGAAGTCGGCGACGTTGCCGGTTTCAACTTAATTTTGGGGTTGGAACATACCATAATCAATTTATTCGCGTCCCTGAAAGTACTCCCGGCTTTCGGAAAACTCTTGGCGGGAACACGGCGCAAAATATATTCCAGGGCATGGTGTTGACCAGGCTTCACATATTTTTGCGATCTTAACAGCGGGTTGCACGCGGCTTTCAGCAAATGCTGTGCAATCACGGCAACCGTGCGTTTGTTTCGCGGCAATTTCACCAATGTTTCTAACCAGCGAAAATAATGCCGTGGGTTGGCGACTGCCAATTGATACCGGGTTTGATAATCGCGTAGCGCCAGAAACATATCAGCCAGCAGAGCGCCTTCCTGCAAACCTCGATTCCTGGCGAACCCGATCAATTGATGACGATTGTAGTCTTTCAGATAGAAAACCTGTAAACGATTTTTGATCGCCGGGAGAAGAGGTTGGCGGCCACTGCCGGCCAGGCTGGAATTTCCGGTAGCAATCAGGCATAACCCGGCATCCAGTAATTTCATCAACAACTCGATTGTCTCAAGTTTCAGTAAGTTCAATTCATTGCACACCACAATCCACTCGGCGGAGTGGGCGACCCGTAGCTGTTTTTCCATCAGCACGGGCTTGCCGGCGACCAGGTTGAGATAATGCGCCTTTCCGTCAGGGGCCACAGGAGCAGTGGTGACACCATGCGCTTCCAGCACCGCGATACTCAATTCGGTTTTTAAAATGCCGGGCGGCCCTTCGAACAGTAATCCGCATTTGCCATGGGAATTTTTCCGGCTATCCAGTTCGCGCATCTGTAACAGACGCTGAATCATAGCCACCATCTGGTCGCCCTGCTCCGTCAGTTGCAGGCCCTGTTTTTGCAGAGTATCTTTTAATATCGGGTCTACAGTAATTGGCAGCCGCTCTGACTCGTCTGTCAGGTTGATGGATTGCCGCAGCGATTTCCAAAATGCCTGGCGTTGACTTTCTTCCTGGAATAAACCGAAAAATTCTTCGTAACAGGCGTGGGCACAAACCTGCACCGGATTTTCTTCGGGATAAATGCGCAGCAGTACCGCCAGTCGATGGCAGACGGTCTTCAATTCTCGTGAAGAAATACACACATAGGACAGAGATTTAGCGACGTATTGATAAGCTGATAAGATCAATTCACTGAAGGGCGCAAGGTTGTCGCTGATCGCTTTGATTTCCCTGAGCAACGGCTGAAGGATGTATTCGTCCAGTTCCGCCGAAGTAAATGGTGTAAACGATAAGGATGGAAAGGGTAGATCATGAAACAGCGGATGTTTTTCATGACGGGGATCGGATTCGGGATTATTGGTCATAATAACTTTTAATTTGGGATACCAGGCGCCTTTCCAGTAGAATTGATTTTTACGGGCGATATCGCGCAGGAATTCCAGATGTCCGGGCGCGGACAATCGACAATCGTCTAACTGCAGAACGCACAAAGATTTCTCATCATCTGCCTCTGCGGTGCGCCACTGGATGTAATCGTCGACAGATAAAAAGTGCTGGACAGATTGACCGCTGCTGCGGATATCTTTAATCGCCTGAGTGACGCTGGTGGTTTTGCCGGAACCGGGCGGCCCGAGCAGTTCTAAAAAAACCGCCCCCGCTTCGTGTTCATCCTGGATAAAGGCGCGTACCTGCTGGACTTTTTCACGATAAGAAAATGCGTCTATGCCCTGCGCTGTCTTTTTCTTCCGGTGTAATTTTCAGTTCCTCACCATATCTGTAGCAGGGAACCGTGCTGGGCAACGGCCTGTGTTTCGCGCTGGTTATCCAGAACACTCGTCCAGGAAAAGTTCCCTGCCGTTGTTGGTATAGAGATACGATGCCGGGGAAAATAAAGATTCCAGGGCGTTGAAGAGTGAAGGCGTCATATCGCCCATTAATATCGTGATGGTTTTTTCTGTGCGCAATCGCGACAGGAGCCAGCCGGGTTTGTAGTTTAGTAGAAAATTATTTCCTTTGCGGCTAATCAGCTCCAGTAGTTCCAGACCCACGCTGGGCGTGAGGGTAACTACGTCGTCTGCACAGAAATCATGGTGCTTTTGCAGTTCGGCCAGAGTCCTTTCCGGCTCAGTGGATTCGATCACGCCACTGCGGTCCGGCAGAGTTTTAAATTCTTCGCTGATGTTGATCTCCTCCGGCAGAGGCGCCGCATATTCGGTACCCGCAATCCGGACGCCAGGGCACAGATACAGTGAGACGGGTTTTTGGCGCTGGTTGACAACATCGATCAGCCGGCGCCACTCGGAATACAATAGCGAACGCGTCACCACGATGACGCCGGGCAACTCGTCCGTCAATAACAACGCAGGACTTGAATAACTGTAACCGGTCTCGGGATCAATGCGGCGCCTGCCTTTCACCAGGAGCGGGTAATAGTGTGGATTCAGGTAGAACGGGCTAACGATACTTTTAATATCGTCGACGAACCGGATATAGGGACTGTCGGGTTGCGCATGTTGGCCGTGATAAATTTTGATGTCCGGGAATTCTTGCGGGATGCCGTTAACCATAGCTTGCCTGCGGAATGCAGCGAGAAATAACAAAGAATGGAGTTTTTCCGGCACATCTGTTAATAGCAGATTGTGTTTTTCAGTCATGGCGCGCGCTAACGGCCCCGGGGAAAATGCTGGACGATCGCCTTCCAGTTCCGGAACGCCCAGGCAATTTGAGATAAGCCGGGAATCGCCGTATAAATGCATAACCTCCGGCGCCGGTGTTTTTTCTTCCGCAGGCGTTGGCCATAAATACGGAATGGGTTCGGCTGCTGAGAATAAATCCTCGCGCCAGGCAACCTCGGTGAATCGGGACAAAAAGATATCTTCACGAGCCAGTTCCAGCGGAGCGAAACAAATCACTTGAATATGTTCAGGCAAAATCAGATTTTGGAGAGTGCGTTGTTTATCGCCGATCCCCTGATTAGAGGCTAAATCGTAGGGTTTAAATTTATCCAGATTGAGCACCAGAATCCGGGGAATTTTCTCTAGCAGAAATTGTTGCAGCCAGCCCGGAACAATTTCCAGTTGATGACCGCCGATGTGAACGGTTTCCCACCAGCTGGAGAGTTGTTCGGGATCATTGATATAGAATAATTGCCGGGGCGCGAAGCCGAGTTGTTCCAAAGCATACAGTCGCAAAGCGGCCAGCGCTTTTTGCATATCGGCGGACTTGGGAAAATAAATCAGCGGATTGGGACAGGATAAGAGGAGGCGCCAATATTCGGTCAGATTGCGAGAATCTTCGCCGTCTGAAATAACGGATTTAAATTCAATCAGCGCCTGTGCGATGACTTGTGCTTTATGTTTTTCCAATTCGCTCTGATGTTTGTCTTCTAAATCGGCGGTGTATTCTTCTGCTTCGCTGTGATGTTTTGGTTTTAAGTCTGTCGTGTATTCTTCCGCCGGGCGCAGGCTGGTTTTGATTTCCGCAGGGAGATGAGCGAGTGGCCGGCAAGTAACTTGCGCCTTGCCGCCGCCGAGGTCAGTAGTGCTGGTGATGAATTTATCCTTTTCCCGATATGACCAATTCAGGAAGGCATGCGTTACGCTGAGTCCAATATGACAGGGTATTTCACCGTAGTATCCGCACAATAGTTTCGCGCAGCGGGTGATATCTCCACAGACACCTTTTTGTTGCAGTAAGGTATTGAAGATCGAATGTAAGTCGGTCCTGGTGTTGACGTCTTTCAGCCGTAATGTGCCCATGAATTCGAGCACAGCTAGAGAGGCTTTCTTGTCGAATGGAGCATCGGTAAAACCGGATGCGGGATCCATTTGACAATAGCGTTTGATGCGAGCATATCGGGTCTGATCATTTTCTGCCGATTGCATATCAGTGATGAACTGCCGAAATTTGGGAAAGTACGCCAAGATTTTTTCATTTTTACTTAACGCGGTGAACGCATCCCGAATGGGGATGGGTAATTTCTGATGACGCCAGGTTTGTAAATGGCTGGTTACCTTCATTGCCGCGAATGCGTATCTGAGCAGCATTTTTTGAGTGTGGTGTTGCCGGGTTTGCAGGCGGACAAACAACTGGCCGGTGACGGCGGATCGCGCCCAAATTAAAGGTTCCGAACCGGCGATAGGCCGGCTGAATACCTCGCGCGAGGGAATAGGCGTCCATTGATCGGCGGCCACAGTCACTGTCAGTTGACCGACGTAATAATGACAGGGGGTTTTCGATGCCGGGCTTTTCAATTCGCAGTTGCGCAATAGCGGGACGTCAATTTTCTCGAACGGCATGAGCTTGACGTCCGGACAGATTTTTAAATCGAGTTGATCGACAGGCGAGGCGGAGAAAACGATATGGCCGTCATCTTTTATTTTGAGGTGATCGAGCGTCGACCATCGGTCTCGCCGGTAGTCGGGCCAGCGGCCCTTGCTGTTCCTGAAGATTTGCGAAACTGTGTGCTGTCTTTTCGAGGGATTCTGAATATGAAAAGTTGCAAGTCATTTCTCTGAAACTTGGGTCAGAGTCTGGTATGTCTGTTTCACACGTCGGAATTAGAAAATTCTCATCTACGGTTTCTCCGGTTTTAATAGTATTCACGACTGTTCCCAACGGAGAAATATGGGTATGCGGTAAACATTGACGAATGAGTTTATGGAGTTGGCTGTCGGCGGAATATTGGCACTCGTGAAACGCCAAAAGAGTCAGGCCGTTCAATTGGCCTAGTTGCTGGATTAAGCCTTTGAAGTCAACGAGAGTCATTTTTTCAAACCAGATTTCCTCTAAATTCGGGCAATACTTTAATCCAGTCAAATCGGTTAGATTGGTGCAGCCGGATAGTTTCAGGAGAGTCACGCGGTCGCCGCAATCCTTGAGAAAATTTAAATTCCGCAATTGCAGATTACCGGATAAATCCAGATATAAACGCCGCAGGTAGTGGAATTTCGAGAGCATTTCTAAAGGCGCCGCGGTGTCAATACAAATTTCCAGCTCTTCCAGATAAGGGCAGGTTTGAGTGAGAGTTTTTAATTCGGCGCCCCAGGGTTTGGCCTGGCGCAAGCCTAAAAATTGCAGGCGCGGGAATTGATGCAACACCTGGCAGAGGGTGACGGGATTTAAATGATGACAGCCCGCCAACTCCATTTGAGTGGTGATATTGGATATTCCCCGCGCTATTTTTCGGAAGAGATCGTCGGCCATATAAAATGCGTGAGGCCTTAAGTCAACTTCTTTTTCGGTAGGAAAAAAATCGAAATCATTCAGGTGTCTATCAGCGGCAACCAATGTTTCACGCCATCTTTTCTCGTCGATAACCCAATACCGGTGCGCTTCGGCAGGCCGTGCGCGTTCTAATAATTCTTCCACTTCTGCCGCCGTTGCGGGGGTAAATTTGCTGTCACAGACTGTACCAAAATGGTGAGGATCGCCCTGCCAATACAATATTCCCGGCACAAATCGAGAAGAAAATATAAAATTATGTAAAGTCGCGCTGTAGGCGCAGATCAAGATGTCTTTATATATTTTAGGGGTTGATTTATCTTCATGTTCATTTTCACAGGGTATTTCCCATAGTTTCGGGTCAGCAATGAGTAATTGCTGCAAAGATAACTGCTGAGTGGGGGATTCAGAAAACTCAAATTCGCCTGATTGCGTCTCTTTATACTCACGTTCGGGCGCTGACAATAAAATATCGGTCAAGTTTTCCCGTGCCCTGCGCATCATGTTTTTTGCAGTCGGCGGTTGTTTAAAAAGCTGAAACTGCTCGTGATAATAATGATTTAAAAAATCAGCATGTTTTCTATGCCTTTTAAGCAGTTGTTGGCCGGATGACGTTATTTGATTGCCTAATGTCTTAACGTGGCATAACCGTGGTGCGGCAAGTATGGCGCTTATCGACCGGTCAGTCAGATTATTCAAACCAAAATCAATAATTGATAAATATCGACTGTAATGAGCGGCCTCGATTAATTGAGCCGCACCTTTATCGCCGATGGCATTTTCCTGAAGATATAATGTTGCCAGACAGGGCATCTCTTTAAGGAAATTGGCTATCATTTCAGCGCCTTTATCAGATACCAGTCCCTGAAGTCCAAGCGCTGATAATTGTTCACTGCTGACCAGGCCGCTGCAAATACCATCAACGATAGCATCATTAATTTTGAGTGATTTTTGCGTCAGTGAGAATTTTCTCAGATAACGTTGATTTTTCAGAGCTTCGGAAAAATCAGACAACCGTTGGGCAAAATCAGATTGTTCCAGATCACGAAAATGGTGAACAGTTAATGACATTTCCCCTAGCAGTCGGCCTTCATTTAAAATTTCTTTCAGGAGATAAGTCACCGGAGCAAATGAAAAATTAACAATTTCTAAATGTACGCGGTCGCTGTAATCTCTGCTATAGGCATCAAGCACGATATTGGCATCTGCTTCTTTCATATAATCATATTTATAATCGTTCATTCTGACCCCAATTTTACTTTCTGTGAAGATTCCGACCCCATTGTAGCATTTTAATTGCTGTGGGGACGTCCAATTTATTGATAAGAATAGTCAATTAATGTTAAGGTATTAATTTACAGAATCTATCGGAAAAATTATGAATATACAAAGTATGAAATACCTGGCGGCCTTAGCCAAATACTCTCATTTTGGCAAGGCGGCGAAAGCCTGTTTTGTAAGCCAGCCGACTCTGAGCATGCAAATCAAAAAACTGGAAGACCGGCTGGAAGTCCAGCTACTGGAAAGAACCAATAAATCGGTTAAATTAACCGAAATGGGCGCCCTGATGGCCGCTCACGCCAGAACTATTTTGCTGGAAATGGACGCCATGAGGGAAAAAGCCTTGGCCGCAAAAGATCCTTACAGTGGTAAAATAAAAATAGGTATTATCCCTACAGTAGCGCCGTATTTGTTGCCGCTGCTCATTCCCAAATTAACCCAAATTTTCCCAAAATTAACCTATCATCTGCTGGAAGCCCAAACTCATTCCTTGCTGGAAGCATTAAACCTGGGAACATTAGATACCGCTATCCTGGCGCTACCGGTGACCGGCTCTCATTTGATAACATCTGCTTTTTTTACCGAGGAATTTCTATTAGCAACGCCTTGCGGTCACAGCCTTTCAAAACAAAAAATCGTTAAAATAACTGATTTGAAAAATGAAGATTTACTACTACTGGACGATGGCCACTGTCTGCGTGAGCAGGCTTTGACTGTGTGCCACCAAGCCCGTGCGCAGGAGATGAAGGAATTCCGCGCCACCAGCCTGGAAACCTTGCGCCACATGGTGGCCGCCGGAGTGGGCGTTACCCTGATACCCCAATTAGCCGGCCGCCGGAACGATGGCGTTGCTTATATTCCTTTTGGCAACCCGAAACCATCGCGGACGCTGGGGCTGGTATGGAGAAAATCGACGGGAAGATCGGTACTGTTTAATGACCTGACTCAACAAATAAAAAAGATAATGCAAGATGACAACGCCTTGCCAGGAAATCTCTACTGTCACTAATGCAGCAATTTCTACTGCAGAATTAAAGATGGGTTTTCACTTTTCTTCGGGGTAGAAACAATCTCTTGACTAGAAGAAGAGGAAGAGGAAGACAAACTGCAAACCCAGGTGTAACGATTTTGACTTTGATAGTTTGCAGGCAAAGGAATAGGCTGCTTTGCTCCCGTATTTTGCAAGCCGGGGGTTTTCTGGTCCTTATCAAACTTAATTCCACAGGCAGCTAATTCATGTCGAGCTTTCTCGTGGCCATTTTTAGCAGCCTCTTTATACCATTCTATTGCTTGAAGAGGCTTATTTATAATCTTGTTGAGGTACAATTGCCCCACGCTAAATTGAGCCTCCACATGACCTTTTTCGGCGGCTGCTTTAAACAAGGCAAGCGCGACAATATCATTCTTTTCAGCTTTACCTTTTTGATATAGGGTTTCCCGATCATCGGCTGACGAGGAACCCGTATCCTGGACACGGTTATGTTTGAGATCCAATCCATTTATTTTTTCTAATTCACTTTTGGCTTCTTTATGGCCTTGATCCGCGGCTGCTTTAAACCATATAGTTGCCTGTTTAATATTGTCTAACCTGAGGTGTTCCTGGGCCATTTTGTATTGCTTTTCCGGATAACCCAGAAAAGCGTTCGGCCCTACATCGGCAAGAGGTGAATCTTTGATTTGGATTGCTGCGATTAAAGATGCTAATCCATCTTCCTCATTGAAATCCGGGGAATTGGAATTTAATGTTTGGCTAGCAGTAGTAGAAGAAGCGCTAAATGAGCTGCTATCGCTAATGAAAGCCGAACTGCTTGATGAACCAGAATTTGAATCCGGATTTAAAGATAGTTTGCTTTCTTGTATTTCTGTTTTTAATTTCTGGGCTTTGCGTTTAAGTTTATTCTTACCGGATTTTGTTTGATTTACGTTTTTTTTCTTTTTCTTCCTTGCACTCTCTTTAACTTCAGCACTGTTTTCTATGTTCTTTTTTTTGCCTTCATCATTATTCCCTTCTTTAATGGGATTATTCTGTCTTGCTCTCCCCGGGGATTCAATGGAAGCCAGGCGCGATCTTGACAGTGGTCCGGAAGGTTTACCGTAAGGGAGGAACCTGTTTTGTTTTGTTCTCTCACTAATGTTATTGAATCGACTGTCTGCATTAAAATTTTTAGATTTATTTGAATTAGTAACTTTGATAGCCTGTTTTTGGTAATTTTTCATAAAAGCCCCGTTCACTCTAATGTTTTAATTTAAGGTATTGTAAATATTTTAATTATTATAATATAATATTACTTAAAAAACTAGTTAAAATTGCAAAATAATCTCGCTATAATAACCAGTAACTCACAAAAAATGTGAGATACTGGTTAAACATATGATTAAAATGAGAGAATATCTGCTGGATAATCTGCGTATTGATGCTAAAACATTGTCTCGAATAGCCGCCAGCACTTCTTCATGTACGTTTTTACATATTATTTCAAGAGAGGGCGAAGGATCAAACGCTTTCAAGTGCTATACTCCCGCGGCTGTTACGGTCATGATTTTCGCTTGCCTCATCAATAATTTGATAAATCCCGGTAAAGGCGCGGCGACGATTCGGATGAGATCCGAGAAATGAATAGATCGTCGAAGGGATACTATTAATCAGATTCTCTGCATGCAGTCTGGCGTTAACGTCTCGACATATCAATATTATTCCAGCACACCAACAGATTACGGAAACTCCCAAAAAGGAACCTCCAATAATTACCCTTAATTGTATCTTCTCACACTGATCTTTGCTGATTTTATAATTATCTATAACAGGATAATAAACATCCTTTAGTTTTTGCAGAAATTCCGAATAGTTATAGGGATACTTTGAACGTATCCTAAAACCGTAACAAAATGTCCCGGGCGGGGCGCTCATGGGATCCCCGATAAAGACATAGGAAGGCAACTCTTGCCAAACCGGGTTTGTAAATGAGCTATTGGTTGCTGTTCCAGTACCATTAAATTGGCCTTTTTGTACTGCAATAGTTATATTCGAAATTATGTTAACGAAATCTTGTCCGGAAGCCGAAATACCACTAAAAATTCTTCTGCAACCGATGGGGGTATTTAGTTCCAGGAAATATTCATTATTATCATCTGTGGAATCGATGGAACGCATACCAAAAGATGCAATATTATCACAATTGACTTCACCGGATCGGGCAAAATTAGCGGAATATTTTTCGTTAGAGTAATCGTCTGCTATTATTGCTTTTGCGTCATTATTTATATCAGGTAATTTTTTACCATTTAACATAGTTACCAGCAAACTTCCTATTAAAAAAAACATTTTTGAATTTAATAACATTTTCATATTTATATCCTTCAAAAGGTTTCACTTGTTCATGCCGATGTGTTATATTTTCGCCGCTGTTATAGTCATGACTTTGGCTTGCCACGACATCAATAGCTTGATAAATCCAGGTAAAGGCGCGCCGCCTGCTTGCGCGGCGGTTTGGGCGTGGCGCTGCTCGTCTTCGCGCATTTGCGCGATAATTTTGCGGCTTTTATCATCTTTGACCGGCAACCGGTTTAAATGGCCATCCAGATGACGGGTGACCTGCTGTTCGGTTTCTTCTATAAATCCCAGGCTCCAGCGATCCCCGGCTATCCCCGCGACAAGTCCCAATAAATAAGACTGGCTATACCAAAAAAAATTTAAATAGCTGGGATGACTGGATAATTCCTGCAAACGTTGAGCGGTCCACGCGAGATGATCGGTTTCTTCTGACGCGGCCCGCTCCAAAATCTGACGGATCTGCGGCGAACGCGCCATGGCCATTTGACCGTAATAGAGAGCCTGTGCGCAAATTTCTCCGGTATGATTCACCCGCATCATCTCACTGCTGGCGCGTTTCTCCGTCTGAGTCAGCGGCGGTTCCGCAATGTCCACGGCGGGATTAGGCCGCCGGGGCGGCAAATTCGCGCAGACCGTGCTTAAACCGCGTTCGATTTGGATCAATAGCAGATCCAGCTTTGAATAACTTCGCTTGTCCATACCCTCAATTTATCATAAAATTAGCCAATTTTCATCGTTAATAAAGGTTCTTCATTATGCCCTCAACCCATTTAGCGGAAATTGAACGGCAACCGCTCGGCGAATTTACCGAAAAAGCCTACTTAAATTATTCCATGTACGTCATCCTGGATCGCGCGCTGCCACATATTGGCGACGGTCTGAAGCCGGTACAAAGACGAATTATTTATGCGATGTCTGAACTGGGGCTGAAAAGCAGCGCGAAATACAAAAAATCCGCCCGAACGATCGGCGATGTTTTAGGTAAATATCACCCGCACGGCGATACCGCCTGTTATGAAGCCATGGTTTTGATGGCTCAGGATTTTGCTTACCGTTACCCACTGGTGGATGGTCAGGGTAACTGGGGCTCCGCAGACGATCCAAAGTCTTTCGCGGCAATGCGCTATACCGAAGCGCGAATGACCCCCTTCGCGCAGGTGCTGCTCGAAGAACTGGAACTGGGCACGGTGGAATGGAAACCCAATTTTGACGGCACACTGGAAGAACCCATCTTATTGCCCGCAAGATTGCCCAGCGTGCTGCTGAATGGCACTACCGGCATTGCCGTCGGCATGGCGACCGATATTCCTCCGCATAATTTGCGCGAAGTCGCCGATGCCTGCGTACATTTATTGGATCATCCCCGCGCCGGCATCGCCGATCTCATGAATTTTATTAAAGGACCTGACTACCCGACCGAAGCAGAAATTATCACTTCACCTGAAGAAATTCAGGCAATCTATAACAGTGGCAACGGCAGTATTCGCATGCGCGCGGTTTATGCCGAAGAAAATGGCGATATTATTATTACCTCACTGCCTTATCAGGTTTCCGGCGCAAAAGTACTGGAACAGATCGCTGCGCAAATGATGGCGAAAAAGCTGCCGAATGTGAGCGATTTGCGCGACGAATCCGATCATGAATGTCCCACACGTCTGGTGATCACGCCACGCTCCAACCGTGTTGACATAGAAACTTTAATGGCGCACTTATTCGCCACCACCGATTTGGAGCGCAATTATCGCGTTAATCTGAACATGATCGGTTTAGACGGACGTCCCCAGGTCAAGGATTTAATCACTATCCTCACCGAATGGCTCTCTTTTCGATTACAAACCGTCAAACGCCGGCTGCAATTCCGTTTAGAACAGGTTCTGGCGCGCTTGCATATTCTGGATGGATTGCTCATCGCGTTTTTAAATATCGATGAAGTAATAGCCATTATCCGCCGTGAAGACGAACCGAGGCCCGTGCTGATGAAACGATTCGCCCTCAGCGAGATTCAGGCTGAATCGATTCTGGAAATTAAATTACGCCATTTGGCTAAATTAGAAGAAATGAAAATTCGTGGCGAGCAAAAAGATTTGAGCGAAGAGCGCGACCGGATAGAAACCACTTTGCAATCGGAATCCCGCCTGAAATCTCTGGTGAAAAAAGAAATTCAGGAAGATAAAAAGCGTTACGGTGACGATCGCCGTTCTCCCATTGTATCGCGCCCCGAGGCCAAGGCTTTACGGGAAGAAGAAATGATTGCCGTGGAGCCCGTCACCGTTGTGTTATCAAAACAGGGGTGGATCAGAGCGGCCAAAGGCCATGATGTCGATGGAGCAGGTCTGAGTTATCGCGCCGGCGATGAATTTTTGAAGCAGGTCATGGGCCGGAGCAACCTGCCAATCGTCGTGATCGACAGCGAAGGTAAAAGTTATTCTCTATTACCGCATACACTGCCATCCGCACGTGGGCAGGGGGAACCGCTCACCAAATATCTGCAACCATCGTCGGGAGTGACTTTTCCGGCTTTATTATCAGGGGATCCTGAAACCGAATTTGTCATCGCTTCTGATTTTGGTTACGGATTTATTGTAAAACTGCAGGATTTATATTCCAAAACCCGCACCGGTAAGGCCGCATTGAAATTGCCCGAAGGCGCCAAAGTGTTGACCTCGGCGGCAATCACCGATAAATCCAGTCAATATTTGGCAGCAGCGACCAATGAAGGCAGACTGCTCGTATTTCCAATTGCGGATCTTCCTGAGCTGGCCCGGGGAAAAGGCAATAAAATAATACAAATCCCCAATACACGCGCTGTTAAACGGGAAGAATATTGCGCGGTTATCGCCGTGCTTGGGAAAGCCAGCCCGTTAATTTTGAATTCGGGAAAACGTTCTTTACGTTTAACCCCAAAAGATTTGGTTAATTTTCACGGTGAACGCGGACAACGTGGTAGCCTGCTACCCCGCGGATTGAGACAAATAGATGGTTATGAAGTGGAGTAAGTATCATGAGTTATATACAGACAAATTTATTAAAAAATGAAAAAGTATTTTATTTGACGCGCATGCATTGGATTGTCTTTACCATGCCGGTCATTTTATTAGTGGCCACTTTCTTCCTTGCCAGTATCTCGCCGGTTTTATTTCGCGGTTACGTGCCGTTTCTAAACATACGCATGGCTTCCGTGGTGATTTTGGTGTGCCTGATCGCCACTTTATTTTCCGCCATCAGCGCACTGATCCGTTTTGCGGCTTCTGAATATGGTATTACGAACAAGCGCATCATGCTAAAAACCGGCTGGATAAACATCAATTCCCTGGAGTTATTTATCGATAAAATTGAGGCTATTTACGTCGATCAAACTATTCTGGCCGCATTCTCAATTATGGCACGCTGCGCATAGTCGGCACCGGCGGCACCCAGGATCCCTTCCCCTTTGTCCCCAGCCCCTTGGCGTTTAGAAAAATGGCTCTGGAACAGGTTGACGAAGGACTCAATCCCCGCAGTCGCCCTAAATAATTACATCGTGTATTCAGTATTTTATAGGAAAATAAGATAAAATCATCTTTGATATTAAAACGTACTCAATTTATGAGATTACGAATCGAAACAGTAGGAAGATCTCGAACTTGGCTGACAGCGTTAATCAAGACTTTTTTCGTTTCCAATGAGAGTAATTCTAAGTCTCCTCCCTGGAAATAGGTTCTTGACATACGATTCCTCAGTACTTTCTAAATCCTTAACTAATACAGTGAGCGTTTCCAATTCGTCTTGCAAAATCGTAGCCTGTGCAATAAAAGGAAAAACAGATCGTAATGCCTCTTTTTCTAATGACTGATCACTAAAAAAATCAAAATCCACGGATGGCCGATGACCTAATCGTAATGCGATAGCAGTGCCTCCATATAACACAAAACCTAATGACAACGCAGGCTTTAAAGCGAGCCATAATCGTATTTGTGCTGCTGGTAAAATTGACATCTGAGGTGAAAGAATTCGTTTCATCGTAACCGCCGTCTTGGCAAGGCCGGCACGTGTATACCTCGGCTTAAACCCAGACGATAATGCCAATATGCCCAGGATTTTGGCGAAAAAACACCTGCGGCAGCATGTTGTAATACTCCCCGGAGATAATCATCACCCAATTTTTTGACCAGAATTTGCACGTCATTGTAGTCTCCTAACTCCATTCCTTGAGCAACCACTCGCTCAGGTTGACGTAGCGCTTCTTCCGGCGTTTTCCACCAGATATATTTAACCGCATACGGCTTTAACCAGTGATCACTGTGTTGGAGATTTGTCTTTTCCATAAAAAATTTATTTCTCTATCCACTGTTATATTATAGATTCTACGGCCAATGCCGCAGGACTGATTTGCAGAACTGGGGATTTGGCGGTTTCGCCCGGTAACTCACACACCAGTTTGGGCACAAGATAACCGGGTAAACGCGCGGTGATTTGCCGGATTAGATGACGGCCTTCCTCAGCGCTGACGGCAAAATGCTCGGCGCCCTGCACGGGATCGAGTAAATGCAAATAATAGGGAAGAACTCCGCAACTAAATAGTTGCTGGGACAGGTCTGTCAGAACATCTGCGTTGTCATTGATGCCACGCAACAAAACAAACTGGTTAAGCAGAATAATGCCGGCTTCATGCAGAGATGATAAAGCAACCTGTACGTTTTGGTCTATTTCGCGTGGGTGGTTGCAGTGTACGACCACCACCGGTTTTAATCGTGAAGCCGTTAATGTGTGGATCAACCCCGGCGTGATTCTTTCCGGCAGCACTACCGGCAAGCGTGTATGTAACCGTAAAATCCTGACATGACTAATCGCCGCCAACTTTGTAATTAAATAATTCAGTGAGGTATCTTTTAAAATCAGCGGATCTCCGCCGCTTAAAATGACTTCCGAAATCGTGTCGTCTTTAGCAATATATTCCAGAACCGGTTGCCAGCCGGATTGCCCAGGGGTATTATCTTCATAAGGAAAATAGCGGCGAAAACAGTAGCGGCAGTGTATCGCGCAGCCGCTGGCAGCGATTAAAAGCACGCGCCCGTGATATTTATGCAATAACCCCGGGACAGGATTTACCCGTTTTTCCTGTAAAGGGTCCTGGCAAAAACCCTGGGCCGTTTCCAGTTCTTTAGTCAGTGGCAAAACCTGCAATAATAAAGGGTCCTGCCAATTGCCTTTTTCCATTCGCGCTACAAAACCGCGGGGGACACGGAGTGAAAATTGCGAGCTGGAATTGACGCGTTTATGAAATTCCCTGTTCTCCAGCGCCAATGCTTCGCAAAGTTCCTGAGGGTTGGTAATCGCGTTCGCCAGAGCATGCTGCCAGTCTTGATGAGGATTTTGCATGACGCCATGATCGCATAATAAATGTGCATTATCAAGAGAAGGAGTCCTTATGTACGGTCTTATCTGGTTTAGGGAAGATTTAAGAATTCGCGACAATAAAGCCCTTTATTTTGCGGCACAACAGTGTCAGTCAGGAATTATTGGCGTGTATATTATAGACCCCGCGTTTTTAAAAAAACACGATACCGCTGCCTGCCGGGTGGAATTTATTTTGAGAGGTTTATCGGCACTATCAGCAGATTTGTCAGAGCAAAACATTCCCCTGTTGATTTATACCATCGATGAAAACACTTCAATAGCAGCCACCATTCTGCAGGTGATGCGCAAATGCAAGGCGGAAATATTATTTTTTAATCGCCAATACGAAATAGATGAGCATCGCCGCGATCAAACGATAAAAAAATATTTAGCGTCAGAAAATCTCCGCTGCTTCAGTTATGATGATCAGGTTATTTTGCCCCCCGGCAGCATTCAGACCCGGCAAGGTGGTTTTTTTAAAGTGTTTACTCCCTATAAACGCGCCTGGTATAAAATATTTTCGGAGTCCATGCCGATAAAACTTTTGAACGTGCGGGCAAAACAAAACGTTTTAACGATTAAATCGTCAGCCATCCCTCAACATGTGGACGGCTTCCATGCCACCGTCGATCCCGGACTTTGGCCCGCGGGCGAAAAAATAGCGCGCCGGCGTTTGCATCAATTTATTGATAGTCATTTATTTTCTTATGATCAGAGTCGTGACTTCCCGGCATTAGCAGGCACCAGTCAATTATCGCCTTATCTGGCCAGTGGTATGATCTCCCCGCGCGAATGCTTTTTAGCCGCGTTAAAAGCCAATGACCATCAACTGCTTACCGGAAACGAAGGTGCGGTTACGTGGATGGCGGAATTAATCTGGAGAGAATTTTACAAACACTTATTAGTCGCCGTACCCAGAATTTCCATGCGCAGAGCTTACCAGCTGAAAACCGAAAAAATGCCGTGGAATAACAATGAAAAATTATTTTCAGCATGGACCAAAGGCATGACTGGAATACCGATCATTGACGCAGCCATGCGGCAACTCAACATAACGGGCTGGATGCACAATCGACTGCGGATGATAGTGGCGTCTTTTCTGGCTAAAAACCTGCAATTGGATTGGCGTATGGGTGAAAAGTATTTTATGCAACATTTAATTGACGGCGATTTAGCCGCCAATAACGGAGGATGGCAGTGGAGCGCTTCCACCGGCGTTGATGCGGCGCCGTATTTTCGAGTGTTTAATCCACTTCGTCAAAGTCAGCGATTTGATCCGCAGGGAAATTTTATTCGCCATTATTGTCCGGAATTAAATAAATTAAACGCCAAAGATATTCATGATCCCGCTAAATTTGGGCATTTACCCGACTACCCGCGCCCTATTGTGGATCTCGAAAAAACCCGGCGCCAATTTGTTGCCAATTACAAAAAATTAGTTTTAAATGACTTGTGAGAAGTAAAAGTGGATATGGGGTGGTGTGAACAATAATCCGAAACTCTCCGCCGAAGAAAAATCTCCTGGCGCAATGCAGGCCTGGCCACCGGCTCATTCGATCCGTCGCAGCAGCCGGGCTCGAAACGCGTCTTTGAAAATTTCTCCGCGCAATGGCCTGGAGGTCATTTTGCCGATGCGCTGGCGACTCATCGACGTCCCTGATTTATTGAATGAAAAACGTCCCTGGATCGAAAAAAATGCTCATTTACTGCAAAAATTCGCCAACGCCACTTCTCCGATGCCGCTTCCTCAGCACCTGCATTTACAATCCTGTGGCGAACAATGGAAAATCAGTTATCTTTTCAGCCCGGGGAAAACTCAATTAATCCTGCGTCCGCATTCTGAATTAACAGTCCTGGGCAATATCGATGATACTCAGATTTGTTTTAAAGTATTACGGCAATGGTTATGGCAAAAAGCCGAACAAATTTTAGCGCCGCGTCTCTCCATTTTAAGCCAGGAGTTAAACCTGCCCTTTAAAAATTTAACCATTCGCAACCAAAAAACACGCTGGGGAAGTTGTTCATCGCAAAAATCGATTAATTTAAATTTCAAACTGATTTTTCTATCCGCGAATATTGTTCGCCATATTATGATTCATGAACTTTGTCATACCGTCCATTTGAATCATTCAAACAAATTTTGGCGATTAGTCGCGAAGCATGATCCACAGTGGCGAATTAATCACCTGACATCCCGCCGGGTTGAAAATTATTTGCCGGCATGGGTGGATGAATAAGAGGCCGCTATAAAATACCGTTAATAATTTGTTAATATTGCGATTGTAAAGTATCTGCTTTATATAATGAGGTGATACCATATGTTTAGAATTTTTAGAACAGAGAAAGCTCCTATTAGTCTTCCTCTCTTAGCTGATATTAAAGAAGAACAAGCCATAGTTGAATCTAAAGAAGAAAAGGCTCATCCCGTCACTTATCAGGATGTACCAACCGTTCTAAAATATATATCCGCGTCATATCTTTTGAATTTAGATGAAAATACACCGGCTCCTCCTACAAATTTGGTGACTATAACTTCAGTTGATCCTGAAATGCTGGATATCACCTATCCTGGTCGTGATGCACGTTATCAAGATACCTGGAAATATACACGGAAAGCTTGCCATTTTTATCTTAAATGTACAAATGATGATGATTGCGGAGGTATCACACATATTGTTTGTGCACCTCTTTGCGCTCCAGTATGTTGCACTGGTCTATTTGCAGATGGGATCAATGCTTTGAAGCGTCAACACAACTTATCAAGAGACAATGAGAATTTGCAAAATATTTTTGGGCCTGCTGTACAACGTATGAATTAATTAAAATCGGGAAGGTTATTTTGGGGATTATTGATACAAATCTGCTTCATGCGACTCTGATGACCCTTGGTGATATGGACCCTGTTGTTAGGCACCCCATAATATTCAGCCATTAATTTGAGCAAATGGTCGTTGGCTTTCCCGGCCACCGGAGAAGACGCCAACCGCACTTTTAAGCGATTGCCCTGCAAGCCCACAATTTCATCATGGCTGGCAAAAGTCTGCACCAGTAAATCCACATATAATTGCTCACCTTTCCAGCAAAAATATTGTGGCGGGTTATTGTTTTCACTATCCATAGGCGAAAAATCCTTGTGACGTGAACTTCTGAAAAATGTTACACTTTTTCACTCTGAAAAATCGGGAAAAGGAATTATCGCACAGGCATTTGATCATTGCCATGATTTTAAGGACTGAGTGTAGTGAATGATTTACGCAGAAAAATATTTTATCAAACCATACTGACGGTCGTGATTATTATCACCACCACCGGCGCCGGAGCACAAACCTGGAATAACCCGCACGTTCATACTCACCAGGAAAATATTGCCTATTTAGCATTTACCAATCCACCCAAGACCCTGGATCCAGCCCGTTCTTACGCTACGGATGAAGCTCAGTTCACTATGCAAATTTATGAGCCCCCGCTGCAATATCATTATCTGAAAAGACCTTATACTCTAGTTCCACTGAGCGCCGCGACCATGCCGGAAGTGGACTATTTTAATTCCGAAGGAAAAAAACTTCCGGATAATCCAGACTCAAAGCAGGTCGCGTACAGTATTTATAACATCACCGTTCAACCCGGCATTTTTTATCAACCTCACCCGGCTTTCGCTCTGGATGCCAAAGGCCGTTTTTATTATCTCAATATGAGCGAAGAAGCATTAGCAAACATACATACGCTGCATGATTTTAAGTACAACGGCGCCCGCGAGTTAATCGCTGATGATTTTGTTTATGAAATAAAACGCCTGGCCGATCCCACTGTCCAGTCGCCTATCTACGGCTTTATGAGTCAGCATATCGTGGGTTTGTCCGTGTTAGCCGACAATTTATCGAAACAGAGCCGCCCTTATATCGATTTAAGAAAATACGCATTGACCGGCGTTAAAGTCATTGACAGGTATCACTATCAAATTCAAATCAAAGGATTTTATCCGCAATTTAAATTCTGGCTGGCGATGCCTTTTTTTGCCCCCATACCATGGGAAGTCACTTATTTTTATGCGCAAAAGGGCATGGCGGAACGCAATATTTCACTGGATTGGTATCCTGTGGGCACAGGCCCTTATATGTTGATCGACAATAATCCTAACCGGCAAATGATTTTAGCGCGCAACCCTAATTTTCATGATGAATTTTATCCCAGCGAGGGTGAACCCGGCGATGCAGAAAAAGGCTATTTACAAAACAGTGGCAAAAAATTACCGTTTATAAATGAAGTGATTTTTACTCTGGATCGCGAAAGCATTCCCCGCTGGAATAAATTTATGCAAGGTTACTACGATCTTTCAGAAATCAGCGCCGATAGCTTCGATCAGGCCATACACCTCGACAATGATGGCAGCGTTCATCTGACTCGGAGCTTGCAGAAAAAAGACATGAATTTGTCTACCGCCATCAGTCCGTCAATTTATTATACGGGTTTTAACATGCTAGACCCCGTATCCGGCGGCTATGGCGAAACCCAACAACAATTACGCCGCGCCATCGCCATCGCCCTTGATGAGGAAGAATTTATTAATATTTTTCTCAACGGCCGCGGTATTCCGGCACAAGGGCCCATACCACCCGGGATATTTGGCTATCAATCCGGGGAAGCCGGCATCAATCCATACATTTATTCCTGGCAAAATAATCACGCGGTTCGTAAACCTTTAAGCGCCGCCAAAGAATTGTTGCAAGCCGCAGGCTATCCCAATGGTATAGATCCCAAAACCGGAAAACCGCTCATTTTAAATTATGATTTAGTGAGCAATGGCGGGCCTGATGATAACGCCGAATATAACTGGTATCGTAAGGAATTTGCCAAACTGGGAATTGACCTTAATATTCGAGCGACTTTGTACAACCGCTTCCAGGACAAAGTGCGCACCGGCGCGGTACAAATGTTTGCCTGGGGTTGGGTAGCGGATTATCCGGACCCGGAAGATTTTTTATTTTTATTGTACGGCCCTAATGGAAAAGTAAAATTCGGCGGCGAAAATGCCAGTAATTACGCGAATCCGCAAGCTGATCAGTTATTTACGTTAATAGCCGGCCTGCCGGACGGTGCTCCACGGCAAGCCGCCATTTCGCAATTTTTAGCGATCGTGCGGCGAGACAATCCCTGGATATGGGGCTTTAATCCGATTATTTTTATGCTCCAGCAATCCTGGGTCGGACCCCGCAAGCCTAACGCACTGGCCGGCAATACCCTTAAATATTTGACAATAGACGGCGCAAAGCGTGAAAAGTTGCGTCAGCAATGGAATAAACCGCAAACCTGGCCGCTCTGGTTATTAGCCGGTTTAATAGCCACACTCAGTGTGCCACTAACCATCACCTGGTGGCTCCGCGAACACAGCCCCGGAGTAAAAAAATTTGTGGGGTCAAGTCTCGAATCGTGAAAAAATGAATTTTTCACGATTCGAGACTTTGACCCCAGGAGATTAAATGTTTATTTATTTATTGCGACGCATTCTTTACGCGATTCCCATACTGATCGGCGTCAACTTAATTACGTTCGTGTTGTTTTTTATGGTGAACTCTCCCGACGATATGGCCAGAGCACATCTTGGCGAAAAATGGGTGAGCTTTGATGCCATACAAGCCTGGAAAAAAACTTATGGATACGACCAACCGCTTTTTTATAATTCGAAGTCGCGAGGCCGGCATCAATTTACCGATACATTATATTTTAATAAATCCATACAATTATTTGCATTTAACTTTGGCTCGTCTAATCAGGGACGTGACATCAGTTATGATATTTCACAACGCATGTGGCCAAGCCTGGCAATAGCCGTACCCACATTAATCATTGGTCTGGGAGTAAATATCAGTTTTGCTTTACTTATTGCTCTTTTCCGCGGAACTTTCTTTGACCGGTTTTCAGTTTTCATCTGTGTCATCATCATGTCTATTTCCAGCATGTTTTATATTATCGCCGGTCAATTCCTATTCGGAAAAATATTGCGGCTGGTACCGATTTCCGGATATCAAACAGGATTGGAAGCGTTTAAATTTGTGATTCTGCCTATTATGATTGGCGTTATCAGCGGAATAGGCGCAGAAACTCGCTGGTACCGCACTATCTTTCTCGAAGAAGTGCATAAACAATATGTTCGAACTGCGCGTGCGAAAGGCTTATCGGAAATAGCTGTGCTTTTTAAGCATATTTTAAAAAATGCGATGATTCCCATCTTAACCGGTGTTGTTGTTCTTATCCCCACATTATTTATGGGCAGTTTAATTCTGGAATCTTTTTTCGGCATTCCGGGACTGGGAAGTTACACTATCGACGCCATCGCCCAACAGGATTTTGATATTGTCCGCGCGATGGTTTTTCTCGGCACCCTGTTTTATATTGTGGGATTAATACTCACTGATTTCTCCTACCTTCTCGTGGACCCGAGGGTGAAATTAAACTAAAAGGAGTTTTCTTTGCATCTGGATATGTTGCCAAGCGATTATTTGATCTGGGGATTGGTGGTGGCGCTTCTCATTTTCATGGTTTGGGGAAGCCGTTATCCACACTGGCGCAGACCCTGGGCGCAGGTAATGACCAGCGGCGCCAGCGCGTCCGCGTCCATCATTCTGCTGTTTTACACTCTGATCGGTCTGACCGATTCTATTCGTTTTCGTGGATCGTTCACCCTTCTCGACCGGCTGGTGCGGCCATTGGGGCAGCAAACCGAAGTCACTTATTCTGCGCCGTTTTCCAAATATTTATTTATCCAGTCGATTGTTGAACTACCCAATGGAGAAAAAGTCCGGGGATTCCCGCCATTGTCTTATGTCCATGGCGATTCTGCGGACATTGTCTTCAGAGTCAGCCTTGGCACGGCTTTGGGTTTGATGATCAGTTTATTTTTATTGACTGTTTTTGTGCTTTTGTATAGTCATTATAAAAAACAAACATGGGCCGTCAGCCTGAGAACAATTTTACAAGGAAAAACCCATACGGCTTGGCGCGCAATGTGGATAACCTCGACTTTTTTATGGATTCTTGTATGCGCCGGCGTCTTATTGGCTACTCATTATCATATCTTCGGCACCGATAAAATCGGCCGTGATGTCTTTTATCAAACAATTAAAAGCATTCGCACCGGCTTAATTATTGGCACCATCACTACCCTGTTTGCCTTGCCATTCGCGTTATTGTTGGGCACTTTCGCCGGATATTTTCGCGGCTGGATCGACGATCTTATCCAGTATTCCTACACCACTTTAAGCTCTATTCCCGGTGTGTTGCTGATTGCCGCGTCGGTGCTTATGCTTCAGGTTTACATGAACAATCATGCCGCGCAATATCCCACGCTTGCTGCGCGCGCCGACGTGCGCTTGCTGGCTTTATGTTTTATTCTCGGCATCACCGGCTGGGCCGGTTTATGCCGTTTTTTACGCGGCGAAACCTTGAAATTACGTGAAATGGAATTCGTACAGGCGGCAAGGGCGCTGGGTGTCAGTGATGTCAGAATTATCCTGCGACACATCATCCCCAACGTTTTTCACATTGTCATTATCACTCTGGTGCTGGATTTTAGCGTTTTAGTACTGGCGGAAGCTGTGTTGTCGTACGTGGGCGTGGGCGTTGACCCAACAACAATGAGCTGGGGCAACATGATCAATAGTTCGCGCCTGGAGCTGGCGCGCGAACCGGTGGTCTGGTGGCCACTGCTGGCGGCACTGATCTCGATGTTTGGCCTGGTGATAGCCGCCAATTTATTTGCTGACGCCTTGCGCGATGCTTTTGATCCTTACTTACAGATAACGCCGTGACTGTGTTACTGGATGTCCGCAAATTAAGCCTGCAAATCGATGGCAGCCGTCAGCGCGTGGTGAATGATGTCAGTTTTACCGTCCATAAAAGCCAGTGTCTGGGCATTGCCGGAGAATCCGGCAGCGGCAAAACTTTAACGGCATTGGCGATCACGCAGTTACTGCCAACAGCGGTGCGCGTCAGCACTCAAAGCGCTATCCACTTTTGCGGAAAAGATATTCTCAATTATTCTGAAAGCCAGATGCGTAAAATCCGGGGTAAGAAAATTGGCATGATCTTCCAGGACGCCATGTCGGCATTTAACCCTGTATTTTCCGTCGGTCAGCAAATTACCGAAGTTCTACAGCTGCATAAAAAAATGAATCACCGCAACTCACTACAGACGGCAGAAAGACTGTTGCATGAAGTGGGAATTACCGATCCTGCGCGCTGTTTACAAGCATATCCGCATGAGCTCTCGGGTGGCATGCGTCAGCGGGCAATGATTGCCATGGCCCTCTGCGGTGATCCCGAATTATTAATCGCGGACGAACCTACCACGGCCCTCGACGCAAGTCTGCAGGCACAGATACTGGAATTATTAACGGAACTCAGCCGGCAACGGCAAATGGCGGTATTATTTATCAGTCATGATTTAAAAATTATGGCGAAATTGGCGGATGAAATCGTTGTCCTGCAAAAAGGACATCTGGTGGAAAAAGGTTCCCGGCAGGAATTTTTTAACCACGCCCGCAATCCATATAGTCAAAAACTCCTGAATGCGATTCTACCCGCGCAAGCTCGCAAAAATCCTGTGAGAAATTCAGTGACGTTATTAAAAACCGAGAATTTGCGGGTGTATTTTCCCATTCGAAAAGGAATTTTTCGTCGCGCCGTTGACTACGTCAAAGCAGTCGATGATATCAGTTTCAATATTCTTAAAGGTGAAACCTTTGCACTGGTCGGAGAGTCAGGTTGTGGAAAAACCACTACGGCCAAAGCACTTATTCGTTTATTGCCGGTTACCAGGGGACTTATCTCTTTAGACGGCGTCTCTTTAACAGGGGTGTCCCGAAAATTAATGATCCGCCAGCGCCGGAATATCCAGATTATTTTTCAGGATCCTTATTCCGCATTAAATCCGCGAATGCTGATTGCGGACAGTCTGGTCGAAGGTTTGCGCGCGCAAAATAAAGCTGTTTCCCGGAAAAAATATTTAGAGGAAGCGGACCGTTTACTCAGGCTGGTCGAGCTGCCCTCCGCTGCAAAATGGCGTTATCCCCACGAATTTTCCGGTGGAGAACGCCAAAGACTTTGTTTAGCCCGTGCTTTAGCATTACAGCCTCAGTTACTGATTCTGGATGAACCCACCAGCGCACTCGATGTTTCTATCCAAAAACAAATGCTCATCCTGCTCGAAAAACTTCAGGATGAACTGGGAGTTTCTTATCTGCTGATTACGCATGATATCGGCGTGGTCGCTTATCTCGCACACCGGGTAGGCGTCATGCATCGGGGTAAGATTGTTGAATCCGGCCCCACCATTGAGGTTTTAAGTCATCCCCAAACTGAGTACACTCAACGTTTATTGGAGGTAACTACTTGCGCCTTGTAGATGGGAACGGCCACTTTTGCCTGCTATTCAACGAAAAAGCGCTTTCGCAATGCTCACATACAGTAGTATGCTCCGCTTGCTCAAGCACTTTTTCGTTGAATAGCAGGCAAAATTGACCGTTCTGCGTTTGCGTGTTTAGGAGCGAGTAGTTACTATTGGAGAAAGTATGATGGATGTTATTTTCAGGGTTATACCGGGCGCCGGAGGCGATGTGGGCAAAATTATATTAAACCGCCCGCAAAGTTTGAATGCGCTAAATTTGCAAATGTGCACAGCCATCCATCAACAATTAACTCTGTGGCAGGAACAACGACCTATCAAAGCCGTCATTATTACCGGCGCAGGCGACCGGGCGTTTTGCGCGGGTGGCGATGTGCGTGCCGTTTATGATTTATGCGCCAGACAAGGCCGCTATGATGAAGCCATGGTTTTCTTCCAGCAGGAATACGCGATGAATCAGGCCATATTTCAATTTTCAAAACCTTATGTCTCATTTTTAGATGGCATTACTATGGGCGGCGGCGTCGGTCTGTCGATTCATGGTTCACATTCCGTCGCCACCGAACGGCTGATCTGGGCAATGCCTGAAACGCGCATTGGTTTTTTTCCAGATGTTGGCACGGGTTATCATTTCACTCGTTTGTCCGCTCATACCGGAAATTATTTAGCGCTGACCGGCGAGCGCGCACTGGCGGGAGATGTTTTTGAATCAGGTTTAGTGACCGCGGTGATCACCAGCTCAGACCTCGATAAATTGGAAAAAACACTGATAAATACTGCTTTTAATAGCGATGATTTTACTGCCGTTACCCAAATAATCAATGGATTTCATCAAAAGCCCGCCGCTCATCTTCATACCTTTAGGGATTATTCCGCACAAATTAATGCGCATTTTTCAGGAAATTCAATAGAGGAAATAATGAATGGACTCAGTCAGTCCAATGACCCATGGTGTAAATCCACAGCCGCGGTTCTCGCCGCTCAGTCTCCATTTAGCCTTAAAATTACCCATGCTCATTTACAGCATTGCGAATATTTAAATTTTCCAGACGTTATGGCGGAAAACAGCCGTTTAGTAAGGCATTTGATTCGCGGCCACGATTTTATGGAAGGAGTTCGCGCGGCAGTAATTGACAGGGATCGCCATCCTCACTGGCTGCCGGCAAATCTGGCGGAGATTACGGATGCCATGGTTCAGCATTGCTTTTCTGACTAATGTGCAAAAGCTTAAGAAATGATTAAGGCGGTAGACATCCCGACGATAATATGGCATACTTTCCGTCCAAATATGTTTTTTATAGAGGAGCATGGCAATGGCCAGTGCATTGCTAATTCATGGCGTGCCCATTGAATGTATAAATCAGGCAGCCGTTACTTATTATATCCCGGCCAAGGTGATTATTTCCGTCATCGCCACCGAAGGCGGAGACGTTGGTGTCGCCCGGCAGAATAAAAATGGCACTTACGATTACGGTCCCATGCAGATTAATTCGAGCTGGCTGCCCACGATTAAAAAATACGGGTATACCGAAAAATTATTACGCTATGATCCCTGCGTCAACGTCATGGCCGGCGCCTGGATTTTAAGCACAAAAATCACACAATCCCACGACTATTGGAGCGGCGTGGCCAATTATCATTCCTTTACCCCCAACTTGAATGCACGCTACAAACTCAAAGTGCTCAATTATTATCAACTTTTATCCCAAATCCTGCCTGAAACCGTTTGAACGTGATCAGGATCATCTCTGCAAGAAAGGCAACTAAAAGAGAAAATTTCAGACTTGATCTGATCACTTCTAAAAATATATAATATGATGCTTTATCTTATTTATTAACAGGGAGATTTTTATGAAAATGATATTCAAAAAAGCGGCCATTTTTTTTGCTGGATTAATGGTCAGCGTGGCAGCCTTTGCCCAGGAAATTCATGTCAAGGTCATTAATCAAACAGTAAATAAAGGTAACTACAGTATGAAAATCGGTAATGGGGCCGATTTAAGCAAAGACATTAAAAGCCTGCAGACTGTTCTGTTTAATTATGATGTGCCTTTAAGAAATTCCGCCTCTGACATTGGCGTTTATCAATTCTTTTCTATTAATGATGATAATAATAGTGAGTGCGCTTCAGTTGTGGCCAACAATCACGACGCCAGCAAGATAATTCGTCAACATTATAAGAACCTGCAGGTCACTATCGGAGGAGAACATGGCAACGATTGTTCCTTTACACTTCAATATTCATAATATCCGTTAGTCAGGGAGAAATTACGAATCGGATTCGGCGTCAGGTTTGTCAATTTGATAAACCTGATCCGGATCTTTTTGCATTGCTATGTGTGGAATACCATCTTCTTCGTAGATATCTCCATAGGCTTTGAATCCAAATCCCTCATAAAATTGCTTTAAATAATATTGCGCAGAACATTTAATGATGGTCTCTGGGAAATTGGCATCACAATAAGCTAGCAATTCCTGAATTAACTTTTTTCCATATCCTCTTTTACGCGCTGATCTTGCAGTAACCACTCGGCCAAATACAATATAATTCTCAATATCGTTGGGAGGGAAAAGACGAATATAAGCCACTAATGAACCCTTTTCCATGCCTAATAAATGCAGTGCAAAAATATCTTTACCATCGGGATCAAGATAAGGACAGTGCTGCTCAACGACAAATATATCCGAACGTAATGCGAGAACAGCATAGAGTTGTTCAACTGTTAATTCAGAAAACTGATACCAATTAAAATTAATCATAAGTTAATTATAGAGTACAGCGATTAGAGGATCAAATTTGTTTTAGTATTAATGATTTTTAATTTTTACGGGAGATTCCGCACATAATAGTTGTATATCATCGGCTTTTGAGTCTTCTACTTCGCAGGGTGAAACAGCCTGTCGATAAGCGCCGTATTCAGAATGAGGAGGGGTTTTAATTTTAAAGATTGCAGAAGACGAGAACTCATATTTAGGGTTTCTTTTTTCCGGGTCAGATATCAGAACGTAACCCGCCTGTTCTTTAGGGTGAACAATACGACCCACTCGCGCGGTTTTCCAAAAAGCTGTGATTAATTTTTCTTCTCCAGCCAGAGTTTCCCGGGGAAATAACACCACAAAGCGTTGATCAAAGCGCTTTGAGGCTGACCATAGTGGGAAAATCTTGTCACTCACACGGCCTGGCTGAAATTTAATTTCACCATATTGTTTGGTTTTCCACGTGTAAATGATCGGCGCTTCCGACAGGGACAGAGACAGGTACAGCGAAGGTTGACTGGAATGGGTCTTCTGTTTTGTTTTAACCCGAGCTGGAACCGGAAACAGATCATCACTCTTTGGAGGAAATGGGACGGCTGTCAGCGGAACAAAACTATTCGATAAAAGCCTGGTCTCGACTTCCGCAACAACGTGAACGGTTTTTTTAGACGGAAGCCGCTTTCTCAGGATTTCTATTTCTTCATCAATATTTTCTTTTAATTCCGTTAACAATCCCAACCCAAGAGATCCGGGTAATTTGTCCAGATCCAAATAAGAAGGCAGACAGGCATTGAATAAACCGTACAAAGAAGCTTGCCCTATCAGTAAAAGAGGCGTCATCAACAGCGTTATCACCGCCGAAAAATTATCTTTTGAAAAAACAAATTTTACACATAAAATAAAGACCATTAGCAACACAAACCATGCCAAAAACTTTTTTGGATACAGATACCGGTTAAAATCATGCGGCATGTGAGTTTTCAGGTATTCCTTTCTGTTTTTAATGTTGGCCAGGGTTTTGTTGAACAGATTAAACCTGAAATTGTCAGGAATTTTGTTAGATGAAAATTTTATAACAGTTTTTCTGCGTTTCAGATTTTTTATATTATGGATCGCAATTTCTTCAGTGAGATGTCGATAAGGCGGCCAACTCCAGGATTGTCGATAAGCTGCGACAAAAAGCGATACAGCCCAGGTGTCATTATGATCGACTGACTCAATCATTTTATTTAATATTTTCTGGATACAATCAATTCTGGTTTGCGCTTTAAGGGGATGCAGCAAATATCTGTCTTTTAACATTGCGATTAGCGGGTAAATATAAATTTGATTGAAGTCCGCAATAAACGCGCTATGTTCATAGCTGTCCGAGGACCGTTTCATGATAAAAAAACGGTAGCGCGCCACGTATTCAGCCATTTTTTCGAGGATTTTTCCCTCATGACTGATCTCTTCATAAGCCGCTATTAAAGGACGAAGCTGATGTGTCTTTATCTTTTTTCTACCTTCTTTCATTTATTAAACTCCTAATCGCGTAAAACAGTTCCCGAAATCGCATCCCGGATAATCGTCGGACGGCTTTGCCCGCCAACCCTGCCGGGAACAATAAAATCCACCTGTTTGCCAAACATTATTTGCAGCGTTCTGAAATCACGCAGGGGCGGCTCGCCTTCACGATTGGCGCTGGTGGAGACAATCGGCCCCCGAAAAGCCCGGCATAATTCCTGCACCACAGGGTGTGCGCTGACCCGCAACGCCACGCCACGGTGGCGTCCGCGAATCCATTCCGGCGCCAGCGGACTGGCCGGAAAAATCCATGTGAAAGGACCCGGCCAGGTAGCCAGCACCTGGGTCAACGCCCGAGGCGGAATAGGCTCAACCAGGGATTCCACCTGTTCCCAGCTCGCAGCCACCAAAATCAGGCCCTTATCAACGTTGCGCTTTTTCAGGAGCAATACGCGATTAACTGCTTCTAAACAAAATGGATCGCAACCGAAACCATAAACCGCCTCTGTGGGATAAGCGATAATCTGTCCCTGACGAAGACATGTCAGGGCGGCGCCGAGATCGCTGGAATCAATGCTGGATGACATGCGGATCCTCCAATTCTACTGCGTTTAAGCAATATTACGTGCTTTTTTAATGGTTTCGTAAGCGCTTTTAATTTTTTGAGTACGTTCATTCGCCAGTTTTATCATTTCCGGGGGCAATCCCTGTGACATTAATTTATCAGGGTGGTTTTGGCTGATCAATCGCCGATAAGCTTTTTTTACCTCAGCATCGCCCGCTTCTTTTGAAACACCCAAAATTTGGTAGGCATCCGCCAGATGCTGAACGGGGTTAGACCTTGTCCGCTGATAACTGCGCCGGTAGTTCTGCTCTGCATAAGCCTGTTGTTCAAACTGCTCAAACATAAATCCGTGAATGCCCAATTCGGCGCAGATGGCCTGTAAAGCCGAGCGTTTACCTTGGCTAATCTGGCCTTCTGCATTGGCGATCTGGATTTGAATTTCTAAAAATGTCCGTAATAAATGGGGATGTTGCCCGCAGGCGGTTTTTAAACGTCGCATAGCCGCGGTTAAATCAAAATCCCCCTGCTTGCCCTGATTGAATAATCCGATGGCCTCACGCTTCATTTCCGGCCCAAGATCCATTTGCTGCATCACCTGTTCGGCTGCGCGAATTTCGCTTTCGCTCACCCTGCCATCGGCTTTGGCGAGATACCCCATCACCGAGAAGGTGCTATCGAAAAAAATCCTTTGCACTCCCTGCGGGCTATGCGTTGCGACTTGAGGTAATATCCGGCTGAAAAAGCCTATGTCATACAAATGGCCAATGATCACTCCCAACACCACCCATCCGGGATGCCCAAGGATTAAACCGATCATTGCGCCAATAATTTTACCATTCCACCGCATATCGCGTGTATGATAACATATTCAACATAAATCCGGAGTACATCATGCGTACAGTCAGCACAAATTTTGACATCAGCCAACATCTCGAAAAATCCTGCGCCCCTATTGAAGCATGGTTTCGTCAGCAATGGCTCCAATACCGCCCGCCTATTTATGGATCGATGGATTTACGGAATGCAGGATTCAAGCTGGCGCCGGTCGATACCAATCTGTTCCCCGCAGGTTTCAATAACCTGAACCCCGCCAGCATGCCACTCTACGTGCAGGCTATGCAGGCTACCATCGCCGAGTTAAGCCCAGGTATTTCGCAGATTTTGCTTATCCCCGAAAGCCATACCCGTAACCCTTTTTATTTTGAAAGTGTGGCGGTATTGCACGACATTTTATTACAGGCAGGGTTTGAAGTTCGCATCGGCTCGCTCAGTTCCGAGATCACAGAGGTTCACAGGCAAACCCTGCCTTCGGGGCGTGAATTAACCATCGAACCATTGGTGCGTCGCGGTGATAGCATCGGCGTAAACGGATTTAATGTCTGCTGCATCCTGTTGAATAATGATTTATCGTCCGGTGTACCTGAAATCCTGCAAGGCCTTGGGCAAATCATTTTACCACCGGTGAAATTAGGCTGGACCACCCGATTGAAGTCGGAGCATTTTAGCCACTACCAGGCGGTCTGTCAGCAGTTTGCACAAGCCATCCAGATCGATCCATGGCTGATAATGCCTTATTTCGATCAATGCCCTGATGTCGATTTCAATAATCCCGATGGTCAGGAATGCCTGATAACCCGCGCCGGCAGCTTGTTAACCCGCATCCGCGAAAAATATTCCGAATATCAAATTGATACCCCGCCATTTTTAGTGGTTAAAGCCGATCAGGGCACTTATGGCATGGCCGTGATGATGATTGATGACCCCGAAGAACTGAGGCATTTAAACCGTAAACAACGTCAAAGAATGTCGGTCATTAAAGGTGGAAAACAGGTCACCAAAGCCATTATCCAGGAAGGCGTGCATACTTTTGAAACGGTTGGGGCGGACAATGCGGTGGCTGAACCGGTTATTTACACCATTGGGCGTCATGTGATCGGGGGTTTTTACCGCATTCATAAACAGCGCGGGCCGCGGGAAAATTTAAACTCACCGGGGATGGATTTTGCGCCACTGCCGCTTCCCAAGGCCTGTCACACGGCAAAATGCGGAGCGGATTCCAGCCGTTTTTACGCATACGGAGTCATCGCACGTCTCGCTTTACTGGCCTCAGCCAGAGAACTGGCCGCAGTTTCTACGCAGGTATCTCCATGACCTCGCTCGGGATGCTGATGGACCCGATTGCGGAAATTAATATAAAAAAAGATACGAGTTTCGCCATCTTGCTGGCTGCCCAGGAAAGGGGCTGGGAAAATTATTATTTAGAACCACACTCGCTCTGGCTTGAAGAGGGCGTTTGCTGGGGACGCATGCAAAAGATCGCGGTCGAAGACAATCCCGCCGCCTGGTTTCAACTGGAAGAAATGATTTCCCGGCCATTAACCGAGCTGGATATTTTTTTTATGCGCAAGGATCCGCCGGTTAACATGGCGTATATCCATTTGACTTATTTATTGGAGCAGGCGCATCGCCAGGGACTTAAGGTCATTAATAATCCTGCCAGATTGCGTGACGCCAACGAAAAGCTATTTACTGCCTGGTTTCCGCAATGCTGTCCCAAAACATTAGTGACCAGTCAAATGGAGTTACTGAAAGATTTTGTCCGTGTCGAAAAAAACGCTGTTATAAAACCTCTCGATGGCATGGGTGGCCGTTCGGTATTTAAAGCCGCAGCGCAGGACCCTAATCTCAATGTGATTATTGAAACTCTCACGGAACAGGGACAACGCCTGGTGATGGCGCAACGTTTCATTGATAAAATCCGCGAGGGAGATAAACGCATATTAATGATTAATGGTAAACCCATTCCCTATGCACTGGCGCGGATTCCCCATCCTAACGATTTCCGCGGCAATTTAGCTGCAGGAGCGCTGGGTGAGGGGCGCGAACTTACTGACCGGGATTTATGGATCTGTGAACAGGTCGGACCAACGCTGCGCGAAAAAGGCCTGGTATTCGCGGGGCTTGACGTGATCGGCGATTATCTGACGGAAATCAACGTCACCAGCCCGACCTGCGCCCGCGAATTAAATCGCATTTATAATATCGATATCGCTGGTCAATTACTCGATGCCGTCTCTTAAAGCCGCAGTCACTTATACTTCTCCTGAATTGAAGAATGATGCCGCGCAATTAGCGGCAAAACTGGGCCTGGAATTCACTGAACCACTTTATAGAAATAATTTTTCTCTATTATTGACACTGACCCCGCATTTTCTGGAATTATCGTTGCCCGGCGATACAGCGGAAGTCCTTCACGTGGATTTTCAGAGTGGCGCCGCGCTTCACCGTTACCGGCATGGAGGCGGACGTCAACAATTATTGGCGCGCGCAGTGGGTTTGCACCGGAAAAAAAATCTCACGATCTGCGACATCAGCGCCGGCATAGGCGCCGATGCGTTTGTTCTGGCCTCGCTGGGCGCAGACGTGGTTATGGTTGAACGTTCGCCAATTATTGCGGCGCTGCTGGAAGACGGCTGGCGGCGGGCGCAGCAAACCGAATGGATCCGCCTACTCTCCTGGCGACTGATTTGCGCGGATAGCCGGGATTTTTTACTTTCATTAACCGCCGGCCAATTTCCGCAAATTATTTATTTTGATCCCATGTTTCCCGAGCGAAAAAAATCGGCGCTGGTAAAAAAAGCCATGCGACTCTTGCGAAAAGTTGTGGGCGAGGACAATGATGCGCCCGAACTGCTGGCTCTGGCTTTAAAAACAGCGCGGGAACGTGTGGTGGTCAAGCGCCCAAGACTGGCGCCGCCCATTCCTGGCCCGGCCCCCAGCTTCACCCTCGCCGGCCAAAGCAGCCGCTTCGATATCTATTTAATCCCTTAACTTGCATGATTTTCCGTTTGACGATATTGCCGGTATTTCCCCAAAAAATGAGAAGCATCAACTTCTATTCGTTTATAAATATGAAATCCTGCTCTCTCCATCATGTCCAACAACATCCCAATACTGAATAAATCAATTTTCCCCCGCATTAAATTACTTATACGGAGATGATTTTAATGAAACTGATCTGCCGGATAGCTTAAAAGACATTTAGACCGAAAAGGATGAGCCGCAGCCGCAGGTGGTTTTGGCTTGAGGATTGCGGATGACGAATTCGGAGCCTTTGACGTCTTCGCGATAGTCAATTTCCGCGTTCTGCAAATACTGGAAACTCATGGCGTCGATCAGCAGTTTGACAGAACCCATACCGCCGCTCGCGCCGCCGCCTTCACCGCCGTCTTCGTCATCCTCACTGTCGGTCAATTTTTTTTCGATAACGATGTCGTCGGCATTGATGTTTTCATCAAAAGAAAAACCATACTGAAACCCTGAACAGCCGCCGCCGGTGATGAAAACCCGTAAATTCAGGGCCGGATTGCCCTCTTCGTCGATCAGGCTTTTCACTTTCAACGCCGCCGCAAGGGTAAAATTGATTAAAGGAGCAGAATCTGGAATACTCATGAGCAAAATGATACCATTTTTCTCATGCGTTGGGTATTGGCTTTTCATATTATTTCCATGGTGGCCTGGTTCGGCGGGCTATTTTATTTGCCCCGGCTGTTTATTTACCATACTTTAAGTTCTGATCGTATCAGCATCGAGCGCTTTAAGGTCATGGAAAAAAAGCTGTTTTACGCAATTACGACTCCCGCAGCGGTTCTGACGACTCTTTTTGGATTATGGCTCCTCTGCAGCAACTGGCCGTGGTACCAGACTCAACGGTGGATGCAGCTAAAACTATTTTTGGTCGTCATTCTCTGGTGCTATCATCTGTACTGCGGTTATTTATTGCGGCGATTTCAGCGCGATGAAAACCGGATGTCCACCCTTTTTTACCGGTGGTTCAACGAAGCTTCCGTTCTTCTCCTTATCGGCATTGTGATTTTAGTGATTGTAAGGCCGTTTTAGACTTCCACCATTTCAAAGTCTTCTTTCATGGCGCGGCAGTCCGGGCATAACCAGTCTTCAGGCACATCCGCCCAGCGTGTACCGGGTTCAATGCCGTCTTCCGGCCAACCTTTGGACTCGTCATAAATAAAACCACAAAGCAGGCACATATAACGTTTGTATGGCATAATAATCACTCCTCTGGCTAGATCATAATAGGAGCGACAAAAAAATGCCAACCCTTTCCACAGCACCCTGTATAGGAAAATCGCAGGAGTTATTCGAAAGAGGCCAACAGTTTATTCCCGGAGGCGTCAATTCCCCCGTGCGCGCTTTTCTGGCGGTCGGCAATACTCCGCGGTTTATTCAATCCGCCAAAGGCGCTTACATCACGGACGTCGATGGCAATTGTTACATTGATTATGTCGGTTCCTGGGGTCCCATGATTTTGGGGCATGCTCACCCGGACGTTATAAAGGCCGTGCAAATCGCAGCCGAGCAGGGACTGAGTTTTGGCGCACCCTGCGCAGCCGAAGTAGAGATGGCGATGGAAATTTGCCAACGTATGCCTCATATCGAAAAAATTCGCATGGTGAGTTCAGGTACGGAAGCGGCGATGTCAGCTATTCGTCTGGCGCGGGGATTCACCCGCCGCAATAAAATTATTAAATTCCAGGGATGTTATCACGGCCATGCCGACAGTCTGTTAGTCAAAGCCGGTTCCGGTGCTCTGACTTTCGGTGTACCCAGCTCCCCGGGAGTTCCCGCCAATATTGTGGCTGAAACCCTCACCGCCCGCTTCAATGATCTGGATTCGGTCAGCGCTTTATTTGAACGCTGGGGAGATGAAATCGCCGCCGTAATCGTGGAACCCATACCCGGCAATATGAATATGATATTACCTTTGCCAGAGTTCCTTCCAGGATTACGCGAACTGTGTAACCAATACGATAGTCTATTGATCTTTGACGAAGTCATTACCGGTTTCCGCGTAGGCCCGCAGGGAGCGCAAGGGTTATTTGATATCCGCCCCGATCTGACCGTTTTAGGCAAAATTATAGGCGGCGGCATGCCTGTCGGCGCATTTGGCGGACGGCGTGATATTATGTCGCAGCTCGCGCCGGAAGGGCCGGTTTACCAGGCCGGAACGCTGTCCGGAAATCCAGTCGCCATGGCCGCAGGTTTCGCTACCCTACGGCAGTTAACCCCCGCCTGTTATCAAAGACTGGATCAATTAACCAGCCTCCTGTTGTCGGGTATCCAGGAGCGCGCCAATGCCGCTAAAATTCCCGTGACGACCGTGGCTTGCGGTGGATTATTCGGTATTTATTTTACAGGTGAGCCGGTTATCCATTATTACGAGCAGGTGATGGCTTGCCATCTCCAGAATTTTACAAAATTTTTCAATGGCTTACTAGAGCATGGGGTATATCTGGCCCCTTCGGCGTACGAGGCGGGGTTCCTGTCTCTGGCGCACACGGAACAGGATATCCATCAAACCCTCAAAGCCGTAGATGCTGTCTGGGAACTGGAATAGTCAGCGCTTTTATGATACAATGTCGGCAAAATTTTGAGGAAAAAATACATGTTCAGAACCTGGCAGAAAATTAATATCATTTGCATAGCCGGCATCCTCTCGGGAATATGTTTTAATAGTGATGCTGAGTCTCTAATCGACGTCTACCGGCAAGCCCTTATGAATGACGCCAGTTATAAACAGGCGCAGGCGGACTGGATGGCCGCTCAACAAAACCTCCCTATCGCACGCGCCGCTTTCTTTCCGAATTTGGCGGTCCAGGCGGGGGTCGCTTATAACGTTCCCAATTATACCCAGGACGCCGCGTTTGCCACCAACCAGAATTATTTTAGCAGCAGCGTGGTTTTAAACGTTACCCAGCCCATTTTTAATTGGGCGATATGGGAATCTTTAAAAGGCGCTGAAGCCGCTGTGAAAGGCGCCACCGCCAATTTTTATTTCGCGCAACAGGATTTAATCGCCCGTACTGTCCGCGCATATTTAAATGTGTTGCAGGCAAATGATATTTTGCGCTATACCCGCGCCAATAAAGCCGCCTTCGCACAGGAATACGACACCGTAAAAGAAAAATATGACGTGGGTCTGGTCCCGATTTCCGACGTCTACGACGCCCAGGCCAAATACGATCAAACCAAAGCCAAAGAAATCGCCAACATTACTCAATTAGAAAATAGCCTCGAAAATCTGCATGTGATCACGGGTCATTATTATGAATTCCTGGATGGCCTGAGTGAAAAAGGCATCCCATTAGTGACGCCGGAACCTAACAGCATTACCGCCTGGTCAGCCACGGCGGCCAAACAAAACTATCAATTACAGGCCCAGCACTATAGCGCCGAAGTTTCCAAAGCGAATATTGGGATACAAGCTTCAGGCTTAATACCCAGTTTCGGTATCCAGGGTTCTTATACGGATCAACGCCAATATGATCGTACTTTAACGTTTGTTCCCCACCCCGTCACTGAAACCCTGGTGCAGCAGCTCGGCACTATCGGCGCGGGCGTGAACTGGAATTTTTTTGCAGGCGGCAGTGTTATCGCGGAAACCCGGCAGGCACGGTATGAATACGCCAGCGCGAGCGCCAAGGAAGAAAATGTTTACCGTCAGGTAGTCAGCGCCACGCGTCAGGCGTTTTTAGGAGTTAATTCATACAGCGCTCAGGTTAAGGCCGATGCTTTATCCATTAAATCTTCGCAAAGCGCCCTCAGCTCGGCCCGCGCCGCTTATAACGTAGGAGCGCGCACTCTTCTGGATGTTTTGGACGATACCACTCTTCTTTATCAAAACCAGCAAGCTTATTCAGTTGACCAGTATGCTTATATGAATAATTTTGTTGCTCTGAAGGAAAACGCCGGCACCCTGGGCGGCGCGGACGTCGCCAAATTAAGCACCTGGTTGACGAAGCCTATTAACCTTGAGGCAGCGAAACAAATCTCCCAAACCACCGACATCAAAGAACCCCGGCAAGCCACCGCACCCGAACCGGCGAGTCCTCCGGCAAAGTAAGGCTCTGTCACAAAATAACTGAATTGCTGCAATGCCGGGCAGCGGAAGAAACCGCGCGTGAATTACAAAATTCACTGAGCGAATTTACGGTGGGTTTGGTAAGGTATTTATTCTCTGCGAGTTTGATCGCTCCTTGAGTTTCAATTTGACAGTTCCGTAAGTCGAGATGGGTGAGTGTTTTATTATCTTTAAAGGCTATCGCTCCCGGATTCCCAATATCATTATGGTTTAAATCAAGTTCAGTAAGACAATTGTGTTTTGCCAATATAACAGCCGCCTTGTTATTAATCTTGCAGTTTGGGAGCGAGAGACCGGTAAGGGTTTTATGGTCTGTCAAATAAGATAATGCTGCGTTTTCTGCTGGAAAATTATTAAAATCCAGTCTTGTTAAAATCGGATTCGACGTCAAGGCTTTTACGTCTTCAACTCTGATTTGAACACCCCATAAGGCGAGACTGGTTATGGTCCGATTCTTCGGAGGTTTTTGTTCCAGCCAGTCCAGTTGATCGCTGACAAAACATTTTCGTGTCTCAATTCGGCCATGGTCTTTACCTGTTTCTTCGCAAAAATCAGATATCCGTGAAAGTTCTTTCTTCCCTGTCTCTGAATCCAGAAATAATTTTATATCTTCATGTAATGTCCCCTGGTTCCCTTTTAATGAGAGAACATAATCTCCGCCCTGTTCCCGAAACGGATAAATGAATTTGGCGATACTTCCTGCATCGGCTATTCCTGTTAAAAATAAAAGATCATACCTGTCAATCTCTCATCCGTAAATTTTTAACAGCGTCTTTAATTTAACAAAGCACCGGCCTAAAGGAAAAATCAAAAATAAATCACGACAGGCAATGAACCCGAATCAGGGTGCCGGGGTCATCTGTCGAGGCAACCAGCAGTCTAAGGGTAATTTGCTTTTTGATAGTGGCCTCTTAAATTATATATGCAAATTATAATGGGACAGCCCTACTTTTTTGGCGAAATAACCTTGTATTTTAGCTATAACTAGGATAAAATAACCTTTTATTTTGACGAATTGTGATATGGCCATTTTAAGAACTGCATTAATCCCTCTTAAAGACTGGGCTGCGCAACCCACTGGTCGGAAAGCAAATTAAATATAGCCTTATCAGTCGTGACGAAAAAAGTCTGGTTATCGCTCAAACTCTAGAGAAACTTTGTTTAGCACGCGTCGCTTATCTGGTCAGGCACAGCGCATGCAATGTTGTGCCCTTGGGCGCAGGGGTCAACGATAAAGTTTTCAAACCGCTATTTCTAGACGTTGGGCTAATGTGTACAAGTCTCGGATTAAATTTATTGGACATTTCCGGATTTGCGGAATTGACTTTGGTAAACGCGGGAGCAGTCGCTGAACAATTTATCGGTCAGCATTTATTGTATTTAAACCCATCCTATCAGGAACCGCAACTTTATTATTGGGTCAGAGAAAAAAAATCATCATCGGCGGAAGTTGATTATGCGATTAACATCGGGCCGCGGATCATTCCGATAGAAGTTAAAGCAGGAAAATCCGGGATATTACGTTCTTTACATTATTTTTTAAGAGAAAAAAAATTAAATTTGGGTGTCAGATTCAATGCTCATCTGCCGCAGATCACGCAGGAAAAGAGCATACTGGCTGATGGAAGCCATATTCAGTATCAATTACTTTCCTTACCTTTATATTTTGTCGGTCAACTCAAACGTCTCCTGACTCAAGGTTTCTAAACATGAGTATAGATAATTTTATTTTACAGACTTACTAAATCATCACAGTATGAAGTTCAATTTCTTGTTGCGATTTTGATTGAATTCCTGCCTCATTAAATTGCTCAAGTATATATTTATATAGCTCTTCAACTTGACTAATATTTTCGTATATTTTTTTGGAATATAATTGGTGAATCTTTGTAACTATCTCTTTAACTCTTTGATATGAAGTTAAATTATAATAACTGAGTTTTGATTCACTGATTATTTGATCAACTTCCTTTATAAATCTTTTATAGAGACCAGGCGAAGTTTGTGAAATCTGATTATGAAAAGCACATCCTTGTACGGTTTTACCCGGAAAGGAAGAAGTTTTTTGAATAAACACGTACTCAAAATTATCTATAAAATCTTCAAAGTAATCTTTACCGTACGTAAACTTTTCAGTAAAAAATTTACTATTGAATTCATATGCCTTTTCCGGATTTTCAAAAATAATATCAGCTTCCCTTGAATTATACAAAGATTGTCTATCAAGAGGGCTGGAGCCGGTAACAACTATCTTATCATCAATACACGCATACTTAGTGTGAATCGCGAATTTTTCCTCAGTACGCACTAATTCTAATTTAGAATCAGTTGCCCAACGAATTTGTAATCTTTCCATAGAGTTGTCGTCTATCATTTTGACTAATGACTGCATGCCCTGAAGATTAGTGCCACCATATTTGTTCTCAGATTTATCATTATGATGTTTTCCCATTACAATTTGCACGACCACTCCTCTTGAGCAGGCGCGAGCAAGATGAAAACATATATCATGATCATTTATGTTAGCAGTGATAATTTTAATTGACGAAATGGCTTTATCTATTAAGCTGATAAGGGAAATTTTTATAGGTCCCCATTCCTTTTTAAACGGATTGCCGCTGGGGGTTTTGGATACAAAAATACAAGGTATATAAGCTCCTTGCTTTGGGCTTATTAAGCTTTTTTCAGATACAGTAATTTTATTTTTTGTCAAATAATCCCAAGATTTAATGAAATCTTTTCTCAATAAAACTGCTAAAGGCTTATCTACGATCATGGCAGATTCATGACGGTGATATTCATAATTATCATTTCTCCCAATATCTGTACTTCTAATCATAGCTTTTTTGCTGTCTACGACGATAAATTTTGAATGAAAACTGCCAAAAGCTTCAGCTCTATGCAAACAAAATTCCAGATGAAAATATTCACTATTCAGGTCTTTCGCTATTTTATCCAGTTGAGTATCTTCATTACCTTTATAAAATTTCTCAGAAATACATCCCCTACTATTTACTATAATTTTAATGCTGATTGATTTTTTATTTTTTTCTGCTTTCAATTTTAAGTTTTGGAATCCTTCAATTAATAATTTTGCAGCATCAGAATCTGGGTGAAATTTATAAAATTGCATTACCACTTCTTTCTCTGCTTCTTGAACAATTTTTTTCGTTTCAGAATGCATTTCATCTGTTGTCAAAGGAATTAGTTCAGATAAGCCCTTAACATACTCTAGCTCTGAAAACTGTGAATTTCTTTTATCAGATAATTCCAGGAAAAGTTCTTCCAACGAATTTCCAGTTTTTTCCTCAGCTAATCCATCTTTTTCCTGTGTTTTTGATTCGAATTCGAAAAATGAATATTTTGATTCTGCGTGCATATAACCCCTCTGTGTGTAATAGATAATTTATTAAAAATTATGTACTTAACTAATTTTTATGCATTTTAACTCTCCCATATTAAGGAAATATGAACCCCCCTACCCGGGCAGAAACGTACAAATGTAATGTATGTGAGCATTGCGAAAGGAGGAGGCGGTTAACCCGGAAGAGTACGGGGTGCGGGGGCTTCCTCAGGCTGAATATCTTCCGCTAACAGCAGGTACATGGCAGGCACTACAAATAAAGTGAATATTGTAGCGATGGCAATGCCGGTGGCAATCACCAGGCCAATGTTGAAGCGGCTTACGGCGCCTGCGCCGCTGACGGTGATCAATGGAATAACTCCCAGCACCTTTAGGCGTTAATTCATACAGCGCTCAGGTTAAGGCCGATGCTTTATCCATTAAATCTTCGCAAAACGCCCTCAGCTCGGCCCGCGCCACTTATAACGTAGGAGAACTCTAAAATAATTCGCCTAAATCGATGGCGGTATCGATCACTTCATCATTCCATAAGCCGGGTTTTAAACCCATCGTGGTGATAAAAGCGATAAATATCTGTTTTCTGGTTTTAGTCAAAGTTATAAAAATATCCCTTTTTTGCAATACCAATTTAGCCGCTGCTTTGTCAAGGCCGTAAGGCTTTTCACAGTATTTAATTTCACACAAAGTTATCGCGCCATCATTACGATCAAGCAATAAATCAATCTGCGCTCCCGATGCTGCCGATTTGATCGCAGCGACATGCCGCCAACTACTGATTTTGCAGCCAATTCGCTCCAGTCCCAGCGCCCGCAGAATCTGCTCACTGTGTTTTAAGCAGACCCCTTCAAAAGTATAGCCCGCCCAACTGAGCCATGCGGGAGTCTTTACCTCCACCTGCCAATGATTGCCGCTAAATGGATGACCGCTCTTTAACTGCGGCTCTATCCAGCGCAAATAAAATAATGCGTACTCATCGATCACGCGATAATATGTTTCTTTTTTTCCATAACCAAACGGCGTGTAGCCATGAATAAATCCCGCTGCCTGCAGTTCGTATAAACGGTTATTCAAATTGCTGCCGGAAGGAATTTTAGTTTTTTTAATAATCTGTTGACGGCTGATTCCATAACGATGCGCGGCGATTACCCGAATAATTCGCATATTTATTTCTGATAATGCAAATAACGATTGAAATAAACGCGGAAATTCCGTTAACAACAACCCGTCCGGGCTAAAACATAGTTGATTAATGTTTTGCGCCACGGATTTACCCGGCTGTAATTGCTCCAGGTAATACGGGATTCCGCCCATCACCATATATAAATCCAGTATATGTTTGTTATCGAGACGCATTTTTTTCGCAGAGAGAAACTGTTTAGTTTCACCCAGCGTAAAAGGTTTAAGATTAATCACTTTAGTAAGACGATTATGTAACCCGCCTTTGGCGTTAATAATTTTATCCAGCATCCACGATGCCGCCGAACCGCAAATGACGACAATCAAATGACGCAATCGCGACCATTGAGTATTCCAATAATGATCCAGCGCCACCAATAATCCCGAGCGATTCGTCGCCAGCCACGGTAGTTCATCTAAAAATAATACGCGCAATTTAGACCGGGCCGGTTTCAATAATTGCTGTGTCAATAATTCAAAAGCCGAAAACCAGTCTTTGGGAACAGCTAACGGCGCTCCGGAAAAAAAACAGTTCGCCAGCGCCTGACTGAATAAAGCAAGCTGTTGCCGCATATCGCCATCTTTCAAACCGGTGACTTCCATATAGATGACATCCCGGCGCTGGAAACAATGCCTCACCAAACATGTTTTCCCCACACGCCGGCGTCCATAAAGGGCTAGTAATTGGGGTTCCGGTTTTTTACCGAGAATAGTGAGTTCAGCGACGTAGCTCTCCCGATTAATCATGAATTTCTCCAACGGATTTGGCGTGGTATGAAAAATTATAGCACGCCAAATCTTTTAATGATAAACAGATTTGGCGTGGTATGAAAAATTATAGCACGCCAAATCTTCATCCGGAACCTTAACCGGGAACGGCGCCGGGCGAAGGAACTTCATTAGGCTGAATATCTTCCGCTAACAGCAGGTACATGGCAGGCACTACAAATAAAGTGAATATTGTACCGATGGCAATGCCGGTGGCAATCACCAGGCCAATGTTGAAGCGGCTTACGGCGCCTGCGCCGCTGGCGGTGATCAATGGAATAACTCCCAGCACCATCGCGGCGGTGGTCATTAAAATAGGGCGCAAACGGATACCGGCGGCTATTTCCACTGCTTCGCGGCGGCTTTTACCTTCGCGCTGGGTATCATTGGCAAACTGCACGATCAAAATACCGTGCTTGCTGATCAAACCAATCAGAGTGACCAGACCGACTTCGGTGTAAATATTCAAACTCGCCCCACCGATGCCCATGCTGACAAAAATCATGGCGCCACAGATCGACATCGGCACACTGATCAGCACAATTAAAGGATCGCGAAAACTCTCAAATAATGCCGCCAGCGCCAGATAAATAATAATCAGCGCGAAGAAAAAAGTGACGATCAGGGCATTGCCTTCCTGAATATATTGACGCGATTGAGCAGCGTAATTAACACTGTATTCCGGAGTCAATAGCCGTTTGGCAATAGTATTTAAAGCATTTATCGCCTGTCCCTGGGTCACTCCCGGCGCCGGGATGGCTGAAATAGTCGCAGAATTGAGCTGCTGGAAATGATTAATGTTTTCCGGCACCACTTCACTGTGAAATTTTACTACCGTCGACAGCGGCGCCATACCATTCGCGGTTCGAATATAATAATTTAACAGTTGATTGAAGTTTAAACGCTGCATGCGCTCGGTTTGCGGAATAACCTGGTAAGAGCGCCCGTCTAAACTGAAATAATTCAGGTAATTTTCGCTGAGACTGGAGGAAAGCACGTTACCAACCTGCTGCATGGTCAAACCCATTTGCGAAATTTTATCGCGATCCAGCTCCAGAGTGACCTGTTGCTTGTCAATTTTAAGATCGCTGTCCAAATATAAAAATTCGCCGCTTTTCCATCCCTCCTGAATCATGTTTTGCGCAATATCATTGAGAGATTCATACGGATTGGCGGTTTGAATGACATACTGTACGGGCAAACCGTTTCCGCCTCCCGGCAATGGCGGTAATTCAAACGCAGCGGCTTTGATGCCGGCAATTTGATTGAGCTGCTGTTGAGCGTGCGGCACCATGGCCATTTCCGTCTGGCTGCGCTGATCCCACGGTTTTAACACGCCGCCGACAATACTGGTATTGAATCCCGTCGAGCCGTCCAGTTCAAACGTGTGAGCTACCTCCGGCCAGGCCAGAAAATTTTTGGCCATTTGCCGCGAAAATAGTATGGTCTGTCCCAAAGACGCGTTTGGAGCGGTCGTAATCTGACTGATAATCACGCCCTGATCTTCCATCGGCGCTAATTCCGATTTCGAAGTGGCATACAGAAAATAAATTGCGCCTAAAATTAAAGCCGCAAATACAATAATAACCGGCAAAAATTCCAGCACACGATGCAATCTTTTCTCGTAACCCAAACGCAAGCGCTCAAATTGCCGGTCAAGAAATAGGATAAATTTATTTTTACGGTCTTGTGCATGTTTCGGTTTTAACATTTTAGAACACATCATGGGAGATAAGGTTAAAGCGATAACTGCCGATATAGTAACCGCTCCTGCGAGTGTGAAAGCAAACTCGGTAAATAATGCGCCGGTCAATCCGCCCATAAATCCAATCGGCAAATATACGGCGATTAACACCACCGTAATCGCCAAAATGGGACTGGCGAGTTCGCGCGCGCCCTGAAACGCGGCAGCCAATGGCGTCATACCCTCTTCAATGTGGCGTTCGACATTTTCCACGACGATAATCGCATCATCCACCACCAGCCCGATCGCCAGCACCAGCGCCAGTAAGCTCAATAAATTAATTGAAAAATGAAACAGCAGCATGGCAAAAAACGCCCCGACCAGCGACAGCGGAATGGTAACCGAAGGTATAATGACCGAACGCACAGATCCTAAAAATAAAAAAATGACCACCGTCACAATGATCAAAGCCTCGACCAGTGATTTCACCACCTCCTCAATGGAACTGTGCACATAAGCGGTGGCGTCATACACAATGCGTGTTTTTAAACCTTGCGGTAATTGCTGCTCAATGGAAGGATATAATTTTTTAATGGCATTGATCACTGTTAATAAATTCGCTTTTGGGGCGACCTGAATGCCGATATAAACAGCATCCTTGGTATCAAAACTCACCGAAGTATTATAATTTTGCGAACCCAATGTGACTTTGGCCACATCTTTTATTCTCACGATGGCGTTGTTTTGCGCCTTGATCACCAGATTTTCAAACTGTTCAACGGTATGCAATCCGGTAGTCGCCGTGAGATTAATCGTAATCATGTTACCGTCGGTGCGTCCGGACGCGGAGATAAAATCGTTCGCCGTCAATGCGGCGCTGACGTCGGCCGCGGAAACGCCTAACGCCGACATCTTTAACGGATTCAGCCAGATACGCATGGCCAATATCTGCTCGCCGAGAATTTGCGCGTTCTGCACGCCATTCACAGCCTGGAGTTTCGGTTGCACCGAGCGAACCAGATAATCGGTGATCTGATTATCGCCGAGAACGTCGCTATAAAAAGCAATGTACATGGAATCAATTGTTTCACTGATGGAAATCGATAACGCCGGCTGTTGCGAAGCCGGCGGCAGTTGATTGAGGACCGCGTTAATTTTACTGTTAATATCGCTCAGTGCGGCGTTGGAATCATAATTCAGCAATAAATTCACGGTGATGGTGCTCACATTTTGATTGCTTGAAGAGGTCATATAATCGATGCCGTTGGCCTGGGCAATGGAATTCTCCAGAGGTGTTGTGATGAATCCCGCGACGGTAGAGGGATCGGCGCCGATATAGTAAGTAGTGACCGTAATTATCGCGTTTTCGGTAAAGGGAAATTGCCGGATCGGCAATGACCCGATGGAACGCAAACCCAGCACCAGAATCAGCAGACTTACGACAGTCGCCAATACCGGCCTGCGAATAAAAATATCGGTAATATTCATGATGGCGTTGCCTCAGCCATTCCCGCTGAGTACAGCGTCCATGGCTTCCTGTTTATATCCTGCGCATCGGCGGAGCCGATTGCTCGGAATGAAGGGGGAGAATCGCGTTTCTCCCCCTTGCGATCCCTCATCGCGTAAGGAGAGTTCCCTTCAGCGAGAACTCCTGACGTTACTTTTACCTGCTCGTTGCCCACTTGCGGATCGGGATTATCGCTCGGCATGATTTTGTTGTTAATGACCACGGGGCTGCCGTTTTTTAATTTTAGCTGGCCGCTGGTCACTACTTTATCGCCGGCTTTTATACCGGATAATATCTGGATCTGATCGCCGCGCGCTTCTCCCACCTTCACAAAAACCTGAGTCGCGGTCAGAATGGCCTGACCATGAGGATCTTTTTTTCCGGAATCTTTAATAATATAAACAATCTGGCCGTAAGGATTAAAACTGACGGCTGTGATCGGTAAAGTCAGCATTTTTTGCGGCACGCCGAAAGTGAGCGTGGCATCGGCGAAAATGCCGGGCAGTAAAACTTTTTGCGGGTTTTGAAGCGTCGCTTCCACAGAGACATTGCGGGTGGTCTCATCGACGATGGGATTAATAGCCTTTATTTTCCCTGTAAAAACGCGATCCGGAAAGACGTTGGTCGTCACACTCACGGTCTGTCCTGGCCGCATCTGCGGCAAATTTTGCTGGGGCAACGTAAAGATCACATAGATCGGATCCAGCGCCTGAATGGTAACGATTTTATCACCGGGATTGATATAATCACCGGGATTTACTGTTGACAGTCCCAAACGCCCGTCGAAAGGCGCACGAATCATTTTTTTGGCGATAATCGATTCTTCCTGGGCGATCTGCGATTGCGACACTCTTAAATTGGCGAGATCATTATCCACCTGCTGCTGACTGACTCCCTGGATAGCCAGTTGCGCGACATCACGGTTATAAGTAATTTCAGCAAGATGAGCTTGCCACTGATAAACGTGCAGGGTGGCGATTTCAGTATCGGGATTCAGTTCAATCAACAGGTCATTTTTTTTAACTATGTCGCCATCCCTGTAATAAACGCGACGCACCATACCGGCAATTTCACTGGTGACATAAGTACCGAGGACTGCGCTGAATGTACCGGTCGCCTTGAGCTGCCGCGGCCATTTCTGGAAAGTCGCGGTCGCCGAAGAAACAGTAAAAATCGGAGTCTGATTCGCCTGCATGGCTTTTTGCGCCCGATGTCCCTGGAATATTTTGTAGGCGAAAACCGCACCAAATAAAATGACGACGCCGATGATCATCATCAACATTGGCCGGGCTATCCCTTTAGCCATGCATTTCCCTCCGTGTTGTATCGAGAATGACGTGCCACCAGCCGCCGCCTAAAGCCTGAAACAAGGCCGCGGTATCGGTGTAGCGCGCAGCTTCCGCCTGAATGCGGTTAATGCGGGTTTGCTGGTATTGCACCTCGGCGTTCAATAATATCAGATAACTGACTCCGCCAAGTTTATATTGATTACGGGCCACAATAAAACTGGCGCGTGCGGCGTCTTCCGCCGCGGCCTGTGCGCGCAGAGTCCTTGCATCGATTTCCAGTGCGTTTAAAGCGTCGGCGACGTTTTGAAAAGCCAGTAAAACAGTCTGGCGGTATTGCGCCGCCGCCTGATCATAAGCAGCAATTGCAGCCCGGCGCCGGGACAGCAGCGTGCCGCCCTGGAATATCGGCTGCATCAATTGCCCTTCAAGAGTCCAGACATTGTTGGCATGAGAAAATAAATTGGCAAGTTCAGTATTGAGCCAGCCATAATTTGCGCTCAGGGTTATCTGCGGCAACATATTCGCGGTAGCGACGCCGATTTGCGCGCTGGCGGCATGGAGCAGTGCTTCTGAAGCCTGAATATCCGGACGCTGGCAGACTAATTCAGAAGGCAGAGTCAAGGGAATATCAACCGGCAATTTCAGTTCACTCAAATAAAATTTCGGTAAATGACTTTGACTGGGCAAATTGCCCACCAGCGCCGCCAGCGCATCGCGATTTTTTGCCAGACTTTTTTGCAAGGGCGGCAGAGTGGCGCGGGTTTGCGCCAATTGTGTGGCCTGCGTCAGCACCTCGGAGCCGGCGACGCCGCCCAATTTGAATTGTTGACGAAGGATACGCAGCAGCCGCTCCTCCTCCGCGATCAACGACCAGGTAACGGCGATCTGCCCGCGCAATGAGGCTTCGGTAATCGCCGTGGTGACAATATTCGCGGTCAGCGTCAAATATGCGGCGTCCCATTGAAAGCGTTGATAATCGACCTGCGCGCCCAACGCTTCGATTTGCCGGCGAATCCCGCCAAAAACGTCCAGCGTGTAAGAAACATTAAACGCGACGTTAAAAAGATTAAAAGTAGAACTGGAACTGGAACTGGAACTGGTGGACTGCTGGGAAGTTCCGCTCTGGGAAGCGGCGGCCGTCTGGGGATTGCCAAATTGAGCAAAAGAAAAGCGTTCGCGGGTGGCCGAGGCGGTCAGGCCGACGGCGGGAAATAATTGTCCTTCTCCCGCCCGTAAATTTTGTTCGGCCTGACGTAGCGCCGCCAGAGCCGCCTGCAGGTTTGGATTGTTATCAATTCCCTGCAGCACTAAACGATTGAGACCAGGCGAATGAAACAGCGCCCACCATTCTGCCGGAATATCGCGCGCCGGTATCAGTTTTTGCGACTGGCCGCCCGATCCCACAGCGCTGGCGGTTTTTCTGGAAATCGGCTTCTCGGTATAACGGTTAGTGACGGGATAAGGCGGCTCATGAAAATTGGGACCTACCGCACATCCGCTGACGACGATGCATACGAAAATCCCAAAAATCCTTTTTCTGAAAAAAATCTCCATTCCCTATTATGCTTAACTTCACCTTGGCAATCCATCCGTTTATCAGGAATCTCAGGAATCTACCATCGTCCTATTTGCAATTTGGTAACGTATAAGTTACCATACTGTAATGAACATTCAGGTGAAGGAATATGTCAATGAAAAAGGAGTTTCTGTCTTTCAGCAATGGTTTAATAAATTAGACGCACAAGCTGCTGCCCGGGTTTCGACAGCACTTTATCGCCTGGAAGTTGGTAATGACGCTCATTTGAAATCTCTGGCAGGCGGTATTTACGAATATAAACTGAATTTTGGTCCCGGCTATCGAATTTATATGGGCAAAGAAGGCCCTGCAATGGTAATTTTGCTTTGCGGCGGTAGCAAAAAACAGCAAAATAAAGACATTGCGTTAGCAAGAAAATTGTGGCAAGCCTATAAGCTTGAAAAAAATAAGAATAAGCGGAGTCAGCAATGGCACTAACTAAAGAATTTCGATTAACGGTTTTAGAAAGAGCGCATCATGACGTAAAATTTCGTCATGCCCTATTGGCAGAAGCATTGAATGAATTACTGTCTGGTGACGTAGACGCAGGAAAATCCCTTTTACGCGATTACATCAATGCGACAATTTCTTTTGAATTATTAGCAAATAAATTGCATAAAAATAGTAAAAGTGTCCAACGAATGTTAAGCGCCACTGGAAACCCAACGACAAAATCATTAATGGCCATTTTTCACATTTTACAAAAAATGGAAGGGATTAAAATTCATGTGGATGTTCAATAGAATTTATCATGTGAATCAGGGTTAGGACAATTGTGCGGCAATCCAGTTTAAGTTTTTTTCGAGCGCGCCGGTATTGGCGAGGACAGCCTGACGGCCGTTTTCACCCATCCCGATACGCTGTTTGGGATCGCGGAGCAGCTTAATGAGCGCGGCGCTGATGGTGTCTGCGTCTGTGACGACCTGCGCGCCGCCTGCGGAAAATAACAGTTGACTGATATCGGCAAAATTATGCAAATGCGGCCCGGTTAAGACGCCCACTCCTAAAATCGCCGGTTCAATTAAATTATGCCCGCCAACTTTTACAAAGCTGCCGCCCACGAACGCGATGTCCGCCGCTGCGTAAAAAAGCATGAGTTCACCCAGGGTATCGCCCAACAGAATTTCAGTGCCGTCGTTGACTGGGTCTTTCCGGCTGCGAAGAGAGGTTTGATAACCTGCCTGCAGACAAAGCTGGGCCACTTTGGCGAATCTCTCGGGATGCCGGGGCACCAGAATAAATAACAATTCCGGAAAATTTTCGCGCACCTTTTTTAAGGCTGTCAATAAAATGGTTTCTTCGCCTTCATGAGTGCTGGCCGCCACCCAAACCGGACGCGCAGCCCCCCACCCGTCGCGCAACGCCTGTCCACGCGAGCTTAAATCCGGCGCGGGCTGCACATCAAATTTTATATTTCCGCTTACCTGCAGGCGCTGCGGTTCCAATCCCAGTTCCAGAAACCGATGGCCGTCCGATTCCGCCTGCGCGGCAACACACGCAAAACTGTTCACCATTTGCCGCGCTAACGGCGCGATGCGCTGATAACCCCGGCTCGAACGGGCCGACAGGCGCGCATTTGCCAGCATCAGCGGGATTTTGCGCCGCGAGCAGGCTGCCAGCAGATTAGGCCACAACTCCGTTTCGAGGATAATTCCCAAATCCGGGTGCACACGATCCAGAAAACGGTTGACGCAATCCGGTAAATCATAAGGTGTGTGCAATGCTGTGACCTGCTGTCCAAAATGTTTAGCCACCTGTAAAGCGCCGGTTGGAGTGGTGGAAGTCATGACGATACGGTAATCGGAATAGCGGGACAAAAGTATTTTAACCAGAGGCGCCGCCGCCAAAGTTTCGCCCATGGAAACGGCGTGAACCCATATTACTTTTGGGTCTTTCAGCCGGGGAATAACTCCAAACCGTTCCAGCCAGCGCGCGCCGTAGTGGCGATTATAACGCAGTGAACGCCACCATAAACGCAACAGAAGCCCCGGCACGGCAATATAATAGGCAATGCTATAAATGTAACGTAATGAATTTGAATAGGAATACATCATAATCCCATAATACTATTTTTCACAGAAATATATTAGGGTCTTTTTACATTCTGACTAAAGTGACCGAAATTTATTTTTCGATGACCAGCGATTAAATTGTTGGTAAATCGAAATCCATACGCCAAAAAAAGTTGGCAGGTCACGCCAAGGCACTTCTGTGCGCATAAAGTTGGGCTTGTCATATATCCCATGTTCCTTCATGATTATCCTTAGGTTTGACCAGCGCTCATCTGTGAGCATCTGTCCAGGCATTGCAAACTCGTTTTGTTGTTATTCGAGAATACAATTCTACGGGTTTACTCTTATTAATCAATATATTACGGCCAATTGTAAACAGGCCCTTTCAAATTTTAAACACAACGGGGTATTTATATTATGAAGAGAAAAAAAAGTAATTTTATAGAATCGGGTTCTCTGAGTTCAACCCTCACACGGATTGTGGATCGGCAACGACTGTATAAGTTAGCTACCAGGGAAAAAGATGTCGCGGAAGCAGCAATGCGATTATTATGTTTAGCGGGTGATCAAGGAAATACACAAGCACAATATGATTTAGGTGTTTGTTATGAACGAGGTATTAGAGAGAGAAAGGATGCTAAAACGGCAGTGCATTTCTACCGTTTAGCTGCCGATCAGGGCTATGTGAAAGCACAATTTGCCCTGGCTCGTTGTTATAACGAAGGCATTGGGGTGGGAAAAGACAGCAAAGAGGCAGAAGGATTATGTTGGTTGGCTGCCAATCAGGGACATGCGGAAGCTCGATATATATTGGCCCATTATTATAAGAAATGCCTAATAAACAAACGTCTTAAAGAAGAAGCACTCTATTTGTATCGCCTCTCTTCCATGCAAGGAATTGGATATGCAAGCTTTGCATTAAATATTCATTATATTAATAAGATACATGATAAAAACCCAGAAGATGTAAAAGAAGCGGTACGTTTCGCAAAAATATCCGCTAATCAGGGGTATCAAGCAGCAAAAATAATTTTATCCGGGTATTATAGATCTGGCATGGGAGTGAGAAAAGATTTGAATGAATCACGATACTGGGAACAAAAAAGCTATCTGGAAAATAAATATCCCGACAGCCCCCCTTTTACGTTAAAAATTAATTGAGATAGCAACCAGGAGTTACCTGAAGAAACCTGAGAGTACCGGATATGTACTCAGCGGCAATTGCTGAAACGCCTGAAATTTAGGATACTGTCCTGCTATCGCAGATGGGAGCCTGTATGAAAGATTTTCTCACATTTCGCAAAATGCTGACGCCGTGGCTGGTGCAATTTCTTTTTTGGGTGGCTATGATAATCTTTATCGTCATCGCGATTGTCGATATTATACATCAGGAAAGCTGGCGGGTGGTGCTGGAAATTATTATTCTGGGACCTTTAGCAACCCGCATTGTTTGCGAACTGTTGATTCTGTTTTTTCGCATTAATGATCACCTGGCTGCGATCAGAGCCAGTATTGGGAATATGAAATGAGCAGCAAACCGAAAAAAACCACGAACTATTCTGCGGAATCCATTGAGGTTTTAAGCGGGCTGGACCCGGTCAGACGCCGTCCGGGAATGTATACAGACACTACCCGGCCCAATCATCTCGCTCATGAAGCTATTGATAATAGCGTTGACGAAGCCATCGCCGGACATGCCGATCAAATCACGGTCGAAGTTTATAAAGATGGCTCACTGGCGGTGATCGATAACGGCCGCGGCATGCCCGTGGACATTCACCCCGAACATAAAATCAGTGGCGTCGAATTGATTCTCACCCGGCTTCACTCCGGCGCTAAATTTTCGAATAAAAGCTATCAGTTTTCCGGCGGTCTGCATGGAGTCGGAATTTCGGTGGTGAATGCGCTGTCCCGAAAACTTATGGTCCAGGTAAAAAAAGAAGGGCGCATTTATCAAATGGATTTTGCTGACGGCGAAAAGGCCGGAGCTCTTAAAACCGTCGGGAATGCCCCGGCGCATGAAACCGGGACTCTGGTACGCTTCTGGCCTAACGAAAAATATTTCGACAGTCCAAAATTTGCAGTCAGCGCGTTAAAGCATAATTTAAGGGCAAAAGCGGTTTTATGCCCTGGATTGCGGATTATTTTTTCTGACGAAAATACTCATGAAAGAATTGAGTGGTATTATGAATCCGGCTTAAAAGATTATCTCAGTGACTGCATTAGAGATATCGCGCACATACCCGAAGAACCCTTAATCGGCGCCTTCAGCGCCGATGTCGAAAAAGTAGACTGGGCTGTGGTGTGGTTACCGGAAGATTCCAGCAAAAAAGTGACTGAGAGTTACGTCAATTTAATACCCACCATCCAGGGCGGCACGCACGTCAATGGTTTACGAAGCGGTTTAGCCGAAGCGATGTATGAATTTTGTGAGCTGCAAAAATTATTGCCCCGCGGTCTCAAACTTACCGCAGATGATTTATGGGAACCCTGCAGCTATGTATTATCGGTAAAAATTCAGGAACCTCAATTCGCCGGGCAAACCAAGGAAAAATTATCTTCGCGTCAATGCGCCACTTTTGTCGCGGGTGTGGTGCACGACGCCTTCAGTTTATGGCTGAACCAGCATATTCAGGAGGGCAAGGAGCTCGCTGAATTGGCTATTTTCAATGCGCAAAAACGTCTACAGCTCAGTAAAAAAGTAACGCGCAAAAAAATTACCGCCGGCCCCGCGCTGCCGGGCAAATTGGCGGACTGCTCGCAGCAAGATGTCAATAGCTGCGAAATATTCCTGGTCGAAGGCGATTCGGCGGGCGGTTCAGCCAAGCAGGCGCGAGATCGCACTTATCAGGCGATCATGCCGCTGCGAGGTAAAATTTTGAATACCTGGGAAGTGACTTCCGACGAAGTGCTGGCTTCCCAGGAAATTCACGACATCGCCGTGGCTCTGGGAGTCGATCCGGGATCGGCGGATTTAACCACTTTGCGTTATGGAAAAATCTGCATTTTAGCCGATGCCGACTCTGACGGCCTGCATATTGCCACATTACTATGTGCTTTATTTTTGCGGCATTTTCCTCAGCTTGTCGCGGAAGGTCACGTGCACGTGGCGATGCCACCGCTGTATCGGATTGACATTGGTAAAGAGGTCTTTTACGCCCTCGACGACGAAGAAAAGCAGGGAATTTTAGATCGCATTCATGCCGAAAAAAAGAAAGGCAAACCCAACATTCAGCGTTTTAAAGGTTTAGGCGAAATGAATCCTTTGCAATTGCGCGAAACCACCATGAATCCGGAAACCCGTCGACTGGTGCGGCTGACGACAAAAGAAGGCGACAACAGCGCGCAGATTTTAGATATGCTTCTCGCCAAAAAACGCGCCAGCGATCGCCGCAACTGGCTGGAGGAAAAAGGCGATCTGGCGGAGATTGACTAGTACCTGCCGTTTATTTGTATTTGCATATTTAAAGCCTATTGCCAAATTCCACTAAATAATGCACAATAGCGCTGCATGAAAAACCCCCTTTCCCCTGTTTCTTTGGTCACACAGCTGAGTCTGTGGGGGACAGTTTTTCTTTGGGCATCTGCCCTGATCGCCATCAAAATTGGTTTGCACGGCTATTCGCCGGGGGGACTGGCGTTACTGCGCTATCTGGTGGCTTCGTTATGCTTATTAATCCTGTATTTGAAGTTGCCAAAGCGACATATCCCAAGGTTGCGTGATCTCTTACATATAGTCTTTATCGGCATTGTGGGCATTGGAGTTTACAATGTCGCCATCAATTATGGCGAAATAGTCGTACCCGCCGGCATTGCGGGTTTTATTATTGGCCTGATGCCTGTATTTACAATGATGTTCGCATTTTTCCTGCTTGGGGAAAAAGTGCCGATAAAAAGCTGGCTGGGAGTACTGATCAGTCTGGCAGGTCTGCTATTAATAGCGATGGGTGAAAGCGGCGGATTAAAATACGACGCCGGACTGTTATACATCTTAATCGCGGCCATATTAGGCAGTTACTATGCCGTCGCTCAAAAATCTTTATTTCATCGTTATCATCCTCTGGAGTTAGTCATTCTGTCGATTTGGGGCGGCACATTTGTCATGTTAATTTATGCCCCGGATATAATTCGCGAATTGCCCGGCGCACCCTGGCAATCCACCGCGGCGGCGGTTTATTTAGGGATTTTTCCTGCTGCCTTCGCCTATGCACTGTGGAATTACGCCTTGTCTAAAGCACCCGCAGGCAAAGTTTCCGGTTATCTCTATGCTATGCCTATTATTGCGACACTATTGGGCATGATTATATTGGGAGAATATCCTGGGCCTTTAGAGCTGACGGGAGGGTTAATTACCCTTCTGGGCGCCGTGGCCATTAATTATTTTTATAATCGTGAGAAAGCTTCACTCTCCCCCGCCTTGCTGAATGCGGATGAAGTTTAATTGGTGTAGTTGTGCAAGGGTGCCGATGTTATGCCAATCACCCCGGTAATGCTCGCCGGTCATCAGCCTGCCGGTAATGGCTTCGCGAAATAATTTCGATAATGGAAATTTCCCTGCGCCACAATTTGCAAATAACTGTGGATGCAACACGCCGATGTTGGCGTAAGTCAGCTTATTATCTCCTTGCAGCGCGACCGTCCCATCGGCGTTTAAATGGAAATCTCCCGGCGCATGAAAATCAGGATTATCGACAAAAACCAGATGAGCCAGACCCTGAAGCGGTTTGTTAATCAACTCTCCAAAAGGAAACTCGGTGACGATGTCTGCGCTGATGATTAAAAATGGATCGCTGCCTAGCAGAGGCAGGGCCTGAAACACGCCTCCCCCAGTCTCTAAGCCTCCCAGCTGCTCTTCACGGGAATAATGAATCCGTAAGCCAAAATTATTTCCATCACTTAAATAGTCGATAATTTGCGAAGCCAAATAGCAAACGTTAATCACAACTTCCCGGATTCCTGCACGCCGTAACCCCTGTAATAAAGGATCGATAAGACGCCCGTCGCGAAACGGTACGAGCGGCTTGGGAGTCTGGTCTGTTAATGGCCGCATGCGCTCCCCTCTTCCCGCCGCCAAAATCATCGCTTTCATGATGATATTATAGCCCGAAAAGGGGACATCACAGTATAGCGGCCGCTGATTTCGCGCAGATAATTCAGCAACCGGGGAATGTAAACCAGATAATCAGAAGTCTGCCCCAATACATGAAACCTTGAAAATAAACCAATACATTTTATGTGGCGTTGTGCGCTGCTAAAGTCGCACCACCGCATCCATACTTGCGGATCTTCCTCATTCAACGTACCGGCTTTTAAAGCCAGTTGCTGGTATTGAAATAACCAGGCCTGCACGCGGGAGGCCGGCCAGTCAATATAACAATCCCGTAATAATGAGACGACATCGTAGGTCACGGGACCGTACACGGCGTCCTGAAAATCCAGAACTCCGGTCTGGCCATCCGGTAGCAGAACCAGATTTCGGCTGTGATAATCGTAATGCACGCAGGCTTTAGGCTGTTGCTCCGCGGTGAGAATTAATAAATCAAATAGCCGCTCGCAATCCTGCTGCTGGGCTGCTGTCAGGGATAATTTAAGATAATAATGCATAAAAAATTCAACAAACCATTGCATTTTTTCACGGTAATGCACCAGATCAAACGTTTTTAGCGCCGTTTGCCGATAAGACTGCAGTCGCAACAAAGCCGTAAATGCCTGATGGTAAAGATCATCAGCATTTTCTGAAGTCAGCGTATCCGCATACAAATTCGGTCCCAGATCAGACAACAGCAGAAACCCCTGCGATTCATCAGCCGCATGAATCACCGGCGCCTGCACCCCATGGGCCAGCAAGCCTTTGGCTATTTGTATGAAAAGTAAGAATTTTTCATCTGCGGGAGAATCCATCACCACAAAACGCCCACCGGAAGCGGTGACCCGGTAATACCGTCGACTACCCGCTCCCGGCGTCATGGGCTGAAGAGTGAAAGGCGCGGAAATGAATGAAATTAACCATTTTTGGAGAGCCGCCTGTCTTAACGTATCGTTCATGTGCGCCATTATACTACGATTGCCATCAAGCGAAAGCTGGATGCAATTAAATTGATATAACTGGCATGAATGTTGCCAACCATAGTAGAATCGGGGTTTTAACGATTAGAACCTGGGTTTGGATAGCAAGTGAAATCCCGAAAAAGAATACACATTACTCAACCGATCATCGCTTTGTTGATTTTTTCCGCCGCCGATTCCACAACTTTGGCTTACGAAAATAAAGACGTTGCTGATTTATTGGGCTGGATTGATGATCCTTATGCAAATCTTTGCCATGGGTATTATTCGGAGCCGCAAATCCTGCTTGAAACAAAAACACCTCCGTCATTTGCTAAAGCCCCCACTCGAATAACTTACACAGGTCCGGGAATACTTTACAGATATGGTGAGTCCACGGTCAGCCAGAACGTGATCCTGACCCAGCCCGGCAGGATTGCCAGAGCGGATAAAGCGATCATTTACCGTGACCCCAAAAATGGCAAAATTGATTATGTCCGCCTGGAAGGACATACGCAGGTGGAAGAATCCGGCAAGCTGGTGGCGGGACCCTACTCGGTTATTCATTTTGATGAACACACCCTGGAATCCGGGCCGGCAGCCTATCATTTTTTTGAGGACCCCAAAAAATTTAAATTAGCCAGCCGTGCCTATGATGCCTGGGGTACCGCTGATAAAACTTTTCGTGACGCCAGCGGACTGATGCACCTCTCAAATGCCACCTACACCACCTGCTCACCGGTCGATCCCGCCTGGCAAATTTCCGCCAGCAAAATTATCCTGGATAAAAAAGAAGGGTTCGGCACGGCTTATAACATGAAATTACAATTTTACAGTTTTCCACTGCTCTATGCGCCTGTGTATACCTTCCCTATCGATAACCGCCGGAAAAGCGGTTTTCTAACACCGGTGCCTTCTTATCAGAAAGATAATGGTGTTCAACTGGCGCTGCCTTATTATTGGAATCTCGCACCTAATTATGATTTAACGACGACGCCTAAATATATAGAAAATCGCGGCCTGCAATTTAATTCATTGTTTCGTTATTTAGAAAACCCCCACAATAATGGTCAAATTTATCTGAGCGTGGTCCCCGATGATACGAAGTTTGGTCAATTTCGCGAGGATACTCTCGCCAACCCCCCGAAGCCGCCACCAGGGCAGCCGTTAACTCCTTATCTGGATGAATTAAGCGGCGACAGCACCTTCCGCGGATTTATACGCATCGATGAAAACGCCCGCCCCGACCCAAACCTGAGCGGTCACCTGCATTTAAACTATGTGACCGATGATTATTTCTTCCAGGATTTTGGCACCGCTTACAGTGACGTGGCGGCGAATCAGCTTTTGAACCAGGGGGATGTGGAATACCAAACCAAACACTGGAGTTTCACCGGATTACTACAGGGCTATCAAACCCTTCACCTCATTGGTCAGGCGGGCGCCATTCCAGCCGTTGATCAGTACTCTCGCCTGCCCGAACTGGATTTTAATAGTGATTATGCGGATTTTTGGAGGGGCACAGACTTTAGTCTAAGCTCCCAATCCGTCAATTTTTCTTATTACAGTCTCTTTAAACCCGCCACTCTTCAGATGCCTGTAGGCGAGCGTCTCCATTTACGCCCTTCCATCAGCCGTCCGTTCAACGGCTCCGCCTGGTATGTGACGCCACAAATATCACTGGACACCACCGTGTATGCGGCGCAACTCGCCGCGGCGAAGAATGAAGACACTCGCGAGGATTTTGATGCCAGCCGTAATTTGCCAATCGCGGATATCGATAGCGGCCTGTATCTTGATCGTCCCATTCACTGGGGTGAGGACCACGATTACCTGGCGACACTCGAACCACGAGTTTTTTATTTGTATGTTCCGTACATGAACCAGAACAGATATCCTAATTTTGATTCGGCGTTATTGCCTTTTACCTTCCCGCAATTATTTGACGTCAACCGCTTTACCAGTTATGACCGGCTGCAAAATGCCAACCAGTTTAGTTTTGGTTTGACCAGCCGGGTATTAAATGGCAACACCCTGGCGCAGAATTTTAAAATGGATTTCGGTTTCGGTTATTACCTGGAGCCTCAAAAAGTCTGTCTGAATTCTTCCAATTGTAATAACAGTACTTTTCAGTACATTTCTCCTGATTCTCACCTGACTCCGCTCGTTGGACAAGTCACTTATAATCCTTGGACTGACTGGTCCACCACCACCAGTTATGCGTATGATCCTTCTATAGGTTCCACCAATAATGCGTCGATCGGAATTAATTTTAATCATCGGCAACTTTATATTTTTAACATGAAATACACGTATGTCCGTGACCAGAATGGTGGCTCCAGCACAGACTCTTACGGGTTTAGCAAAAATACCAACCTGATCTCAAGCGGTTTCGCTCTACCATTAACGGAACACTGGAGCGGACTTGCCTATGGACAATATAATATCAGTAAGGAACGTCCCGACAGTTATTATGGTGGGCTGCAATACGACACCTGCTGCTGGACCATACGCGCAATCGCTTCGCGCAGTTGGGAGAAGACGGACACATCCGGTTCAAACGGTCCGGTGAATGTTTTTAAGGACTCTTACTATGTCCAGCTACAATTGAAGAGTCTGGGATCCATCGGCACCAGCCCCGGCAATTTACTGGCCAGCACCCTCGGTGGTTTCGACGATACATTTAGATAAGTCATTCAGGAGTTCCCGCTGAAGGGAACTCTCCTTACCCGATGGGGGTTCGAAGGGGGAGAGAGCGGAGCGTCTCCCCCTTCATTCCGAGCAATCGGCTCCGCCGATGCGCAGGATATAAACAGGAAGCCATTGCCGCTGTACTCAGCGGGAATGGCTGATAAGTCATTGTAAATTTGTTAAACTGGCGGCTATTAGTATCTGTTCAATGGAGAAATCGGTAATGATTAAAAATATAATTTATTTATCAGTCATTTGTTTAGCAATAAATTCCGGCCTAGCCTGGGGAGCGCAAGAACCTTCTTTCCCTCCGCAGACGCCTAAAACGCAGGCGGAACCGATTGCGCCTGTCAATCGAATTGTCGCAATTGTTAATGATGAAGTCATTAGCGAGAGTGACCTCGATCAGGCTCTCGCCCAACTTCAACAGCAAATTCTCGCCGCCAAAATTCCAATGCCGCCGCCGGAAAAGCTTCGCGATGATGCGCTTGAACAGCTCATTAATTATCGTCTGCAAATACAGATGGCTACCCGCAATGATCTACAGGCTACGCCCGCCGAAACGGATCACGCCATACAACAGATTGCGCAAAGTAATCATCTTACCGTTGATCAGCTCAAGGAGCAGCTGGTTTTGCAACACACTACTTATGAAGATTTCCGCAAAAAAGTAGCCGACCAGCTCATGATTACGAAATTACAACAACAGATGGTGGCCGGACAGGTCAAAGTGACCGACGCCGATGTCCTGGACTTTAAAAAAACCCCGCAAGGACCGCGGGAATATAAAATAGTGGATTTTTTCCTGCCGGTATCCGAACAGCCCAGCGCGGAAGAACTGGATAAAGCGCTCACCAATGCTCATAACATTCAACAGCAAATCGATAGCGGCGTCGCTATCGATAAAATAACCCCCGCCTATCAGGATTTTGGCTGGCGGACAGCCAATGATTTACCACAAATTTTCGCGGAGCAACTTCCCGGTCTGACTGTTAACAGTGCTTCGGCGCCCATACGCGCTCCAAATGGCTATCACGTACTAAAATTAGTGGAAACGCGCACCAGCAATCAAACATTAACGGATGCTCAAATCCGGGAGTTGCTGCTACGTCAGAAATATGAAGCTGCCGTTAAAGCCGCCGTCACAAAAGCCCGGAAAGAAGCTTACGTGCAGATCATTCCGCAATAATGAAACACCAGGAACTCAAACCAGTCGTTCAGCCATTCCCGCTGAGTACAGCGTCCATGGCTTCCTGTTTATATCCTGCGCATCGGCGGAGCCGATTGCTCGGAATGAAGGGGGAGAATCGCGATTCTCCCCCTTGCGATCCCCCATCGCGTAAGGAGAGTTCCCTTCAGCGGGAACTCAAGCCAGTCGTTATTACTCCCGGTGAACCGGCGGGGATCGGCCCTGATATTGTGCTGCAATTAATGTGCGGGCATCCGGATTTACCCGTGGTTATTATGGCGGATCAGTATTTAATGTCTGCCCGGGCGCAAAAATTGGGTTTAAAAATTCCAACCGGATTGGAGATCAGACATATTCCGCTGGCAGTTCCCTGTCAGCCCGGGAAGCTGAATCCTCACAATGCCGGTTATGTGCTGGAATGCTTAACTCAAGCGACACACGCCTGTTTACGGGGCGAATTTCACGCACTGGTGACCGGGCCCGTCCATAAAGGTGTGATTAATGAAGCGGGAACTGCTTTTTCCGGCCACACAGAATTTCTGGCCGAACTGACTCATAGTCCATTACCGGTCATGTTGTTAACTGCAGGCTCGCTACGGGTGGCGCTATTGACCATTCATATTCCCCTGGCCGCGGTGCCGGAGGCGATTACCGCCGAAAAACTTAAGAGTACTATTGCGATTATCCATCAGGATTTACAGCGTCGTTTTGGTGTGGAGCAGCCGCGTATCGCCGTTTGTGGCCTGAATCCACACGCCGGTGAAAATGGGTATTTAGGGCGCGAAGAGCTGGATATCATTACCCCCGCTTTAACTCAGTTACGTCGCGAAGGTTATTACCTGCGCGGCCCTTTGCCGGCGGACACGGCTTTCACTCCCGCGGCCTTACAACAGTGCGATGTGGTGTTGGCGATGTATCACGATCAGGGACTGCCCGTCATTAAAGCTTTGAATTTCAGTTCTGCTGTAAACGTCACTCTGGGGCTGCCCATCATCCGCACCTCCGTCGACCATGGCACCGCACTGGAGTTGGCCGGCGCCGGTAATGCTGAATTTTCCAGCCTGTTTGCCGCTGTCGAGTTAGCGCTCAAACTTGCAGGACATTAATTATTTAATTATAATTATCGTATACGATGTATACAATGAGGAAAAATTATGACATTTTCCAATCCAACAGTAACTTTAAGCGTAAGAATTCCACCAGAAATTCGCGATCAATTAGAAGAGTTATCTGACGTCACCGGCAGGACTAAATCCTTCCTGGCTGCTGAAGCTATAGAGAATTATTTAGCCACTCAAGCCTGGCAAGTCAAAGCGATTAAGAAAGCCGTTCAAAAAGCGGATAGCAAAGGCGCCAAATTTATTGAACATCACAAAGTGGTCGACTGGGTGAAAGGCTGGGACAGTAAAAATGAAACGGAAATGCCTGAATGATGATCAAGTGGCTGAAAGAAGCCGTTTATGATTTACAGACAGTGCGTCACTATATTGCCAGGGATAATGTTAAAGCAGCCAATCGTGTTGTTAAAAAAGTGCTTGATACGGTCAAGCTTATCTCCGAGCACCCAGGTATGGGGAGACACGGAAGGGTACCCAATACAAAAGAACTCATCATTTCAGATACTCCTTATATTGTTCCTTATCGCGTTAAGAATAACACCATTGAAATACTCAGAGTTTTTCATTGCGCCATGAAATGGCCAGAAGAATTATGAGCCTCCATTTTCGACCTCGCAAACGTTTTGGGCAACATTTCCTGACTGATGAATCCATCCTCGAAGAGATAATCGCGGCTATTGGCATTTCACCCAGCGATTCAATAATTGAAATCGGACCGGGCCGCGGGGCGTTGACTCAATATTTATTGCCGCTGGTCGGGCATCTGGACGTTATCGAAATTGATCGTGATTTGACGGCTTATCTTCAACGGCATTATCAGTCGATGGAGAAACTCACTATTCATAATGCTGACGTGCTCCATTTTGATTGGGGGTCGGTGTTGCCTTCCCAACCTTTAAAACGTATTGTCGGCAACCTGCCTTATAACATCACTACTCCCTTGTTGTTCAAATTATTTGACTGGAGCACGCGAATCAGGGATATGCATTTTCTCCTGCAAAAAGAAGTGGTTGATCGTCTCACAGCTTTACCCGGAAGTCATAATTATAGCCGGCTCACGGTCATGGCTCAGTATCATGCCCAGCTAACGATGCTACTGACTGTCGACGCCACGGCCTTTACCCCCCCTCCCCGGGTAGAATCGGCTTTCGTACGCATCGTCCCTTATCCGAATCCTCCTGTCCAGGCCCTGGATTTAAATGTATTCGCGGAAGTGGTGAGGGAGGCTTTTAGCCATCGCCGCAAAACATTAGCCAACAGTTTGCGTAAATTAATAACAAGTTCAGAGCTTGAGAGTCTGAATATTGATCCACATTGGCGCCCACAGCAAATAACAGTGGAAAATTTCGTAAAAATTAGTAATATACTTATAGCCAATCAAAGAGAAGGAAGTTCACAATGCTGAAGTATCAACACATTTTAGTCGCGGTAGATTTATCACCGGTAACCGACCAGGTGATTAGTCGCGCCCAGGAAATCGCGAGAGAAAGTAAAGCGCTACTGAGCATGGTCCACGTCATGGAGCATTCACCGGTTGCCTATGGGGGAGAATTCTCCATTCCCGTCGACGTTAACCTGGAACAATCTTTAGAACAGGAAATCCGGAAGGAAATGGAAAAGTTGGGTGCAAAATACGGCATTCCGCCCGAACATCAATACCTGGAAAGCGGATCGGTGAAACTGGCCGTTACCGATTTGTCGCAGGAATTACATGCCGATTTAATAGTGGCAGGCACTCACGGCCATCATGGCCTTGATGTATTGCTGGGTTCGCGCGCCAATGCGATCTTACATCGCGCTCAATGCGATGTCTTAGTAGTAAGGGTACAAGAAAAATGATTGATGATAATCTGGCTCATGAATTTCTGGCCGACCGTCGCCGGGAAAGACGATGGCGTAATATCCGTTGGATCGTAAATATCCTTGTTTTTCTGTTATTTCTCACGCTGCTTTTCTTTGGCCTGGGATTTAGTTTCAGCAGCGGCAACAAATCTGAGACCGGCGCGGGTCAACCTTACGTATCCCTGGTGCGCCTGACCGGTATTATCCTGCCCGGCGGGGATTTTTCAGCAGAAAAGGTGATTCCACAACTGAATGATGCATTTTCGGACACTATTGCGAAGGGGGTCGTGCTGGTTATTAATTCGCCAGGCGGCAGCCCCGTGCAGGCATCCATTATCCACGATAAAATAATGGCTTTAAAAAAACAGTATAATAAAAAAGTGATCGTAGTAAGCGAAGACGTTTTGGCTTCCGGTTCATATCTGGTCGCGACAGCCGCCGATAAAATTTACGTTAATCCCGATACCTTAACAGGCTCCATCGGAGTAATTATGGAAGGTTTTGGCGCCAACGAAGCCATTTCCAAAATTGGAATTCAACGTCGTGTATTTACTGCCGGTCAGAATAAAGATCGTCTCGATCCGTTTGAGCCGCTTAATCCTGGCGATGTCGCCAAAGTTAAGGTTGTGCTTGATCAGGTTCATCAAAGTTTTATTAACGATGTGCTGGAAGGGCGCAAGGGTAAGCTGAAGGGTGATCAAAAGGAATTATTCTCGGGTGATTTCTGGTCTGGTCAGGAAGCGGTAAAGCTCGGACTCGCCGACAATACTCTTAATTTATGGGATGCCCTGCAAACAGAATTCAACACCAAATTTTTTCATGATTACACCGTTAAACCTTCTCTGTTAGCTTCCATCCTTGGTAGTGTCGGCGCCCAGTTACACTTAAATTTTTCTCAACAATTAAACCAGCATTTGGACGCTTCTCTCTAGGAGATTAAAAAATCACAGCATTCATAAGGATTAATAAAGAGTACCAGCACGGTCAGCTGCTCAAAGTTGATCCTGACCCATTCATCCAGTTGGACCAGTGGTTTCAGGATGCCTGCGCAACCTTAATGTCCACCGAACTGGTAAACAGCATGGTATTAACCACTGTTTCCAGCAGTGGCAAACCTTCCAGTCGAATGGTTTTACTTAAAGAATACTCTCCTTCCGGGCTCACTTTTTATACTAACTACGAGAGCCGCAAAGGTCTGGAAATCGCAGGTAATCCTGCTGTGTCTCTGCTATTTTGGTGGGAGGCGCTGGAGCGCCAGATTCGCATTGAGGGAACCGCCCGTAAAATTTCCGCCACACAGTCCGAAGAATATTTCCACAGCCGCCCCAAAACTTCGCAGATCGCCGCCACGGTTTCCCGGCAAAGTCAGCCACTTCTAAATGCGCACGATTTGCAAACACATTTTAAAAATTTGTGTGCAGAATTTGCTGATGCGGAGACCACAGTACCCCGTCCGCCTCACTGGGGCGGGTACACGGTGATACCCGAAAGGCTGGAATTCTGGCAGGGCCGTGTTAATCGTCTGCATGATCGTTTCGAATACGTTCGCGACTCCGCCGGAAACTGGAAAATAACCCAATTGTATCCGTAAATTAAGACATGAAAGCCCGAATGAGCCGAACCATTTGCTCGGCAGATTGTTGGGACACCAGCAGAGTTTCCTCATGCGACTGCGGGGTTGTCGTTAAGCCCGCCGCCAGATTAGAGACAACCGTTAATCCAATGACCCGCAGACCGCAATGGCGTGCGGCGATGGCGTCAGGAACCACAGACATGCCGATCACATCAGCGCCAAACTCGCGAAAAAGCCGAATTTCAGCCGGCGTTTCAAAGCTGGGCCCTAATACACTTATATAAATGCCTTCTATCAACGGCATTGACAGGTCGTGTCCGATTTTTTCCAGATGCAGGCGCCATTGGCGGTCATAGGCTTCGCTCATATCGGGAAAGCGATTGCCAAACGTATGATCATTTCTGCCTGCCAACGGATTTCTACCCTGGAAATTAATATGATCTTTCAATAGCACTAATTGCCCGGGTTTCACTTCCGCGTGTAGCGACCCTACGGCGCCGGTGATAATCACGGTGTGACAGCCTAACAGCTTAAGAGTGCGCACATATGTGAGAATTTCACTGGATTCACAGCCTTCGTAGTAATGCGCTCTGCCCTGGAGGCACACCACCGGTGTTTGATTGATGCGGCCAATCTGAAGTTGGGGCCGCTGTCCTTCAATTGTACTCACGGGAAAGCCCGGCAGATCCTGAAAGGGGAATATCACCGAATCCGTGATGTGTTGCGACAGCGCATTCAAGCCCGATCCGAGAATGATTCCAAATTCAGGCACGCGATTTCCGGCACGCTCACGAATAATTTTTGTAGCAATGATAGCTGATTCCGTCATGATGACTCCAGATTAAAAGGTCCAAAAGGGCACGGGAAAAGTTCCGCCATACTCACCCGCTGATATTCGCCGGATAAAGTGCACAAATGGAAGACACTCTCGGATTGAGCAAATTCAAACAGCCGCTGCCGACATGCTCCACAGGGCGAACATAACTGCGCGCCGGAGGAAACAATCAGGATTTCACACCAGCGCTGGTGACCGCTGCGTATTAACGCGGCCAATGCACAAGCTTCTGCGCATAAAGACAAACCATACGAGGCATTTTCAATATTGCAGCCGCTAAACAACTGACCATTTTCGGCACGAAGACAGGCGCCCACTGAAAAAAGCGAATAGGGGGAGTAAGCCGCCTGTAAAGCCTGCTGTGCTTCGGCCAAAAGATCCTGAGGCGGCCTTTCTGCGTTTCCCTTCAATGTAATTCCTTGTTAATTTTTCGGGGGACTGAAACCCGTCTTGCCTCATACCCTTCATAGCCCATTCCAGGCATGAAATGAACTTTTTCCCCCACATGCAATTGGTAAAATTTCTTATCAACCAAATGAGTTAAATTAAAATAGTACTCATTTTTTTCATCGTCGGCAATAAAACCATAAAATCCGTCTGCCACTAGCCGGACAATTTCACCGGTTAAACGCACGCCGTGGTCCTTGGTATCCCCATACAGGCGTTGATGATAATTGTCTAACTGCTCCCGCAGACTATCCATGGCAGTCTGGATCGCCAGGTACAGATTTTCATTAGGATGATTAGAAACGGACAAATCTTTACCAGGTACGGACGCATAAATAGATATATTATGCAGCCTACCCTGATGCTGATTTTTCTGAACCATCTCAACAACAACCCGACAGGAAGTAATATGGTTATAAAAAGTATCCAGTTTAGCGATTTTTTCTCTAATCCGGGCTTCTACTGCCTCGGAATGATCAACGTCACGAAAAGTGATTTGTAATGGCTGTTGCATAAAACACCCCCAACCACAATTATTTTTTATCTCTTATACATAATTATAGCTTAATTAGGTGACTTCTTCAGGAATTTCTTCGGGTTTTTTGACTTTTTCCCCATCCAAAACCGATGGCAGGGTTTCTTTATTGGCGCTAATACGTTGATAGATTTCTTCCCGATGCACAGAGATATGCCGGGGCGCTTCAATACCCAGACGCACCTGATTCCCTCTGACTTCCAGAACGTGTAAAGAGACTTCCCCATTACCAATGATCAGGCGTTCGCCTATAGAACGAGTGAGTACAAGCATGATGAGTTTCCTCCTTTGAATATAGAATTAAAATTCCTGTCTGAGAAAACAACAGTATAACATGTAGGAAAAAATATATCAACAATTTCATTCCCGCCGATGGCGGGATTTGGAAATACCACACAACCGGCGCACACCGGCCGGGAATTTCCAGTCCGATGCGCGTCGGCGCATTTTGCCTATTTTAGTCTTTTTAGCTAATCTGACTACTTTAGCTAATTGTGCTAGTATTGTAAGCGAGAGTTTAAGAGGAGCTACAAATGATGCATATTTCATCAACTAACTTAAAAAATAAACTAGGCCAATACCTGGAAGCAGCGATAAAAGAGCCGGTAATTATAGAAAAAAACGGCCGTCCAACCTCGGTTGTTATTTCTTATGATGAATACCAGCGCTTTCTTGCTCTTGAGGATAAGCTTTGGGTAACGGAAGCTTTGGAAGCAGAAAAAGAAGGTTATTTAGGTACTAAAAAGTCGATAGAGCTTATTAAAAAACTGGAAAAGAGGATTGTCGATGACGCAAAGAAAGCTCGATCTCACAAAAAAAGTGAGTGAATTTCTATCAGACTTAGCAGCCAAACAAGCGAAACAACAGCTGGATGCCATTTTAAAATTGCTCAAAAATCCAAGACCCCATGATTCTAAAGAACTACATGGATATAAGGATTTATTTCGATTAGATGTAGGGGAATACCGCATCATTTACCGATATGATGAGGATACTGTGTATGTTACTTTAATCGGCAAACGAAATGATGACGAAGTGTATAAAAAACTTCGGCGACAGTCTTAAAAAAATATTGTATCCATTCACCACATGAATTTACATACGCAGAACGTCCAATTTTGGCTCAGGTTTGACGAAAAATTGGGCGAAAAAGCGGAGCATACACAGGTATGTGAGCATTTTGAGCACGATTTTTCGTCAAACCTGAGTCAAAAGTGGGCGTTCCCCTCTACATGGTGAATGGTTACAAAATATTTTTATATGGGGCGTAGTATTTTTTTTACGCCAGTGGGAGTGCCCAGCAGTACGCAATCGGCGCCGCGTTTTGCGAACAGGCCGTTGGTTACTACTCCGGGAATATCATTAAGGGCGGATTCGAGGGCAATGGGTTCCAGGATCTTGAGGTTATGAATATCCAGAATCACATTACCATTATCGGTTTTGACACCTTCCCGATATACGGGGTCCCCACCCATTTTGACGATTTGCCGGGCGACATAGCTGCGCGCCATGGGGATAACCTCGACAGGCAATGGAAATTTACCTAATGTCTGCACATGCTTGGATTGATCGGCGATGCAGATAAAATAATCCGCTACGGCCGCAATAATTTTCTCTCGAGTGAGCGCCGCGCCACCGCCTTTTATCAGAGATAAATAATCATTAAATTCATCAGCGCCATCGACGTACAAAGGCAATCGTGACACTTCATTTAAATCATAAAGCGTGATACCTTGCGCGCGCAATAACTGTTCCGTCTCGACTGAACTGGCCACTGCGCCATCAATTTTATGTTTAACGCTGCCTAAAGCATTAATGAAATATTTGACTGTCGAACCGGTGCCTACACCGATGATAGCGCCACTTTGAATTGCGCCAATGGCCGCTTCCGCCGACGCCTGTTTCATGGTTTCAATGGATGTCATGTCGAGATTCCTATATAATGGTTCCTGTCTGAATATTAACATCGAATAATATGATATAAAACATGTTTGATTTTTTGAAAAATAACCAGCCTTCCAGAAACGCCGAGTCTCCTCCTAAACAGGGATGGCTTTCACGTCTTAGCGCCGGTTTAACACGCACGCGCCGCACTCTTGTGGACAATCTGGCTAACCTGATTCTTGGAAAAAAACAGATCGATGCCGATTTACTGCGCGAACTGGAAACACAACTACTCATGGCTGATATGGGAGTAGACGTTTCTGAACAAATACTCAAACAATTGACGGCGCAAGTTGAGCGCAACGAGTTGAATGATCCACAAAGACTGATTGCCGCATTAAAAAATCAGTTGGAAGAATTACTTCTGCCGTATAGCCAACCGCTGAAACTTCAGGGACAGCCTTCCGTGATTTTGATGGTCGGGGTGAACGGCTCGGGAAAAACGACCAGCATCGCCAAAATCTGTCATTATTATCAACAACAAAACAAACGAATCATGCTGGCGGCGGGAGATACCTTTCGGGCGGCCGCTACTGAACAATTACAGGTGTGGGGGGAACGCAATCGGGTGCCGGTCATTGCACAGCATCAGGGCGCGGACAGCGCCTCGGTGATATTTGACGCCATGCAGGCGGCCATCGCTAAACAGATCGATCTGCTCATCGCCGACACCGCCGGACGTTTGCACACTCAGGAACCCCTGATGGCTGAACTGGCGAAAATTAAGCGTGTTTTAGGTAAAATTAATCCGGCCACTCCTCAGGAGGTCATGCTGGTGATCGACGCCGGTATCGGCCAGAATGCTCTGCGGCAGGCGGAGCAGTTCCATCAAGCCATTGGTCTCACCGGCCTGTGCATCACGAAACTGGATGGCACCGCTAAAGGCGGAATGGTCTTCGCCATCACTCACAAAATGAAATTACCGATCCGTTTTATTGGTATTGGCGAGCAGCTTGACGATCTGAAACCCTTTAACGCCAAAGAATTTGTCAATGCCCTGTTTCAGGACAGCAATTCCCGCTGAGTACAGCGGCAATTGCTTCCTATTTATATCCTGCGCTCGGCGGAGCCGATGCTCGGAATGAAGGGGGCGACGCTCCGCTCTCTCCCCCTTGCGAACCCCCATCGGGTAAGGCATTTTCTACGAAAATTATTATTTTACCATGGTAAAGTCAGGGAACCCCCATCGGGCAATGATTACCAGGGTAAAGTCAGGGCAAGACCAGCGGTTATTTCATTGCTGGATAAACCGAGATCCCAGGTGTGGGATTCATTGCTATTGGGAACCTTATCCGTGAACTGGAAATCTGAAAATTTAGTATGGACATATTCCACTCGCACCATAAAAAATTTTCCCAATTCTAAACTATAACCTCCACCAAAACGCAAACCATTTCTGCGCATACCGCCGTTGTCCTGGACGATATCGCCCTCGCTGTTTACCTGTTGGGCGGTAAATTTAGCCGTATTCAACCCCGCAATTCCATAGATTACACTGTGGGTATGCCCCAAAATAAATCCAAGCCGGAAATCTACGGTATAAATATCGTTCATGGTTTCCGTGTTATAAAAAGGTTCCTGAGTATTTCCGTTGCGTGTGGTGCTGGAAGCCGACCGTTTTCCCAACTGCATCGCTCCTTCAACGTCCAGATAAATCCAGTCGATTACCACGCCATAGCCGGCAAATAAAGCCGCCTGTAAAACCCCGGTGGTTTGATTAATGACGGTCTCGCCATTAGCATTCGGCGTAGAATTATTCGAAGTATCGGCATTTTGCCAGATAAAATGATTCCAGGATAATACCGGCTCGGCGCCCAGATAAATAAATTGACTATCCGCCCATGCTTTCTCCATAGAAAACACACTCAGTATCATGCCGGTTAATAGGGAAATCTTTATGAATGTTCGTTGCATGCCTAAAAAACCCATTCTTTAACGATCAATTTTTTTGTATAATCAACCCATGATTCAATTTAATAATGTTAACAAAATTTACACTAACGGTCATCAGGCACTGACCAACGTCAGTTTTAAAATTCCCAAAGGCGAGATGATGTTTCTCACAGGGCATTCCGGCGCCGGAAAAACCACTTTATTAAAATTGATCATGTGCATGGAACAACCTACCCGGGGCCAGGTGTTCCTAAATAATAAACATCTGGAGAAACTGCCATCGCGCCATATTCCTTATTTGCGTCGCCGTATCGGAGTGATTTTTCAAAATCCGCTGCTGTTGGCGGATCGCACGGTTTTTGAAAATGTGGCTTTACCTTTACAGGTCAGCGGTTATTCTCATGTGGAAATTCAACGGCGGGTGCGGGCCGCGCTGGAAAAAGTCGGTTTGCTGGCTAAAGAAAAGTTGTATCCTTTAGGATTATCCAGCGGGGAACAGCAGCGTGTCAGTATTGCTCGCGCGGTGGTGAATAAACCCGAAATCCTGTTGGCGGACGAGCCCACTGGAAACCTGGACCCGGGCTTATCGCTGGATATCATGCGACTCTTTGAAGCGTTCCACCAGGTCGGCGTTACGGTGCTGATCGCGACGCACGATTTGTCCATGATCGCGATTCTGAATCATCCTATTCTCCGGCTCAAGGACGGGCATTTATTGGAAAATCAAACATGAATTCTGCTCGCCGCTGGCTGGAAAATCATCTGCGCGCTTTTCTGTTCGCTCTGGGGGAATTGCTGCGAGCGCCGGTTGCGAGCGGCATGACCTTGCTGGTGATTGGTATAGCCATGACCTTTCCGGCAGGGTTATATGCTTTATTACAAAATGGTCAGCAATTCGCCCGGCAATGGCATAACGATCCCACTATTTCTCTTTATTTACAAGCCGATGTCACAGAAGATCAAGTCGCCGCGCTCATGAAACAGCTACAGAAACGCAGCGATATCGCCGAAGTCAGCTATGTTTCACCGGCTCAAGGTATGCAGGAATTTCAGCAACAATCTGCTTTGGGATCCGCTTTGCGGTCCCTCCCGGAAAATCCTTTGCCGGGAATTATTATGATTACCCCACGTATTGATTTTCAGTCTCCGGCGGACAGTCAAAATCTACTGTCCTCACTGGCTCAATTACCCCATGTGGACGCTACTCAACTGGATACTCTTTGGGTCAAACGGCTGTACGAATTGATGGTATTGGGTGAACGCATTTCTTATGGCCTGATGTTTTTGTTTGGAATTGGAGTTGCGCTCATTGTGGGCAATACCATGCGCATGGCCACCCAAAGCCACCGTCAGGAAATTATGGTGCTGAAGCTGGTCGGTGCAACGCCGGCATTTATCCGCCGTCCGATGCTGTATCGGGGGGCTTTATACGGCATGCTCGGTGGTTTGATTGCCTGTCTGTTGGTGAGTATTTTATTTTGGTGGCTGCGGGCGCCTGCTCTTCGCCTGGCGGAAAGTTATCATGATCATTGGCAACTGCAGGGCATGAGTTATTCGGGTGAATTAATCATTATTGTGGCTTGTGCGCTGCTTGGTTTAATGGGCTCCTGGCTGGCTGTGCAACACTATCTCCAAACGCCGGAAGAAATATAATTACTCTGAGCTTTTCAAACCCCGTATTCCTCCCTCTCCCCAAAGGGGCGAGGGAATATATATTTTCTTTAAAGGGATTCTTTTGCATAACGGCGTTTTTTGATTTTTTTCAGAAAAATTGTGTCCGTTTGATATTCTTCCATCGCGGCAAAGTAACTGATTAACCGAATGTCAGCCAGATTGAATTCGGCAAGCAGATGGTCATTACAGAATAATTCCGATACCCGGAAATGGAAGCATTTATCATCATCTATTCGTTTGATGACAAACGTTAATCCCTTCTCACCAAAAATGAGCTGTTGAATTTTTAAGCCATTATCCATTGATGCTGTTCTCCTTCAGTCCTTGCGGGGGCCGAATATCCTGGCTTCGGCGCTTCGCTATGAATGTGCTGATCCTTTGTGTATCCTTACAAACAGGTGCCAACAATATACTAAAGCAGAGGTTTCGTCAATATATGAACGAGCGTATTGATATAAAAATATTATCCGATTCCGTACCAATCAGGTTAAAAATTGCACGAATAGCACGAGGATTTAAAAATCGCAGCTCTTTTGCCAATGCCTGTGGCGGCGCCGTGACCACTTATCGAGCCCACGAGCGTGGAGATTATGAAGTAAAGGCGAGCGATATTATCCGCTACACCCAGACTCTGGATATCTCCATCCCCTGGTTGCTGACAGGTCATGGACATCCTTTGGACCATCAAGCCGACCCGAATCCCGAAGCGCTGGCTATATTCCTTTATTACATACGCCTGGAAAGCAGCAAAACCGAATTAAAACAATACGCCGAACGCGAAGCGGAAAAGTTTTTAATTAAATAATATATACCCTATTTACATTTGTAATTACATACAACCAAGCTTCAGCACCCGGTGCATTACTTCGTGGTATTCGTATTCGGGAAGATTTAACCCAGGCTGAAATGGCGAAGAAGCTTAAAGTAACTCAATCAGATATTTCTCAAATGGAAAATGGAACCCGTCGAATTGGGAGAGAAGTTGCAAAGCGGATTGGTGAGTTGTTTTGTTTTAACTATAGATCGTTCTTAGAATAATAAAATCCTTATGTTTCACCACAACACAAGTGGACATGAGCGGGGTCCAGCCTCATGCCGCACTTGCGCATGGACTGGAGGCATCTCACACCGATGGATTCCGTCTCTCCGCCACCGACCATCTTCTCTGGTCGTATTCCCTGAACCCGTGAACGGCAAAAACCGCCCACGCGCCATCGAACCGCATAAAAAATATGCAGCCAAAAAGCGTTGTTCGACAGAAAACAACCGCCAGAACGGTCGGTTTAAAAAAAGACGAAAATAGTGTAAGCTGATTTCAGCCATGATTAGAGTTCCTTTCTAATTTATGGTTAGTACCTTTCAGGTGTTTATTCACCTGACTGGTACGCTGTATATTCTACCTAAGTAATTCCTGAAAGCAATCTTGCGATGGGGAAGCTGTGATTCAAACAGTTTTTTGCAAATCGAAGGTAATGAATTATGAGTGATAAATTTGATGGCTAGTGACCTAGCCGTTTTCAAAGGTGCCCGCACCAAAACGACCGGCCCATATATTACAATAAGCACGAGAAAGACTTTCACCTTAAGTGTAGGTTTACTGCGCCATGCAAATCCTGAAATTTCAGCTAAGACCCATGCGATGCTTTCATTTTCAAAAGCAAATAATGCAATAGTTTTTAATTTTATTGCAACTGAAGATTCTCCCGGCGCTATTAAAATAAGTTTCAGGGGTAATGCCACCCTTGCTGCAAGATCATTTTTTGATTATTATGCAATTGATATTGATAAATATACAGGCAAATATTTGGCAAGGTTCGAAAACATTCCTAGCTTAGGAAGATTCTGGGTTTTATATCTAGATGAAAAGATAAACCGTCACCCAAAAGGTGACTCAACAGGTGACGCAGACCGATGACCTAATATTTTAGGTTTATTCCTGCGGTAAAAATAGGGATAACACTTAAGCTGTTTTTCAAACCATAATAGAAATCGTCAGACAATTTCTATTGTAGCAAATTTTTTGATAATTTGATACTTAAGGATCAAATTAATGTGTTCGTAAGTACCTCGAGGGTGTACACTTTCGCGGTACAATACGTTTTTTTATTCAACAAATAATTTCAAGATTAATATAAAGTGTACATTTTATTCTTCCCCAATTAATGGTAAATCCTTTTTTAAGCATTCATACAAATTTAGCACTATCTTAAGCCAGATTGGCTATTCGAATTTTGTTGCGTTTAGTACCATTTTATGGTACTATTAGATATGAATGGAAAACAAAAGAAAACTTTGGAAGACATATTTGCAACGCCGATTAAATCAAATGTGGCCTGGAAAGATATTGAATCCTTATTCAGGATAATGAACGCCGAAATATCGGAAGGCCAAGGTTCGAGAGTCAGGATTTCTTTAAATGGAATAAGAGCCGTATTTCATCGGCCACATCCGCAAAAAGAAATTGACAAAGGGGCACTGGTTTCAGTGAGACGTTTCTTAAAAGAAGCTGGAGTTAAGCCATGTTAAATTATAAAGGTTATATTGGGCACGTTGAATTTGATGATGAGGCAAACATATTTCATGGTGAAGTGATTAATGTGAGAGACGTTATTACTTTTCAAGGAAAAACGCCCGAAGAAATAAAACGCGCATTTAAAGATTCAATAGAAGATTATCTGGAGTTTTGCAAGCAACGTCATGAGCGGCCTGAGCGGCCGTTTTCCGGCAGACTCAATCTTCGTCTCAGCCCAGAACTTCATAAGGCGGCATATATCTCTGCTAAATTACATAGAAAGAGTCTAAACCGTTGGATTTGCGATACTTTGCAACAAGCCTCCAGCCAATTATGAACCAGAAAACCATGGACGTTGTACCCACCGTGAATAGCTGTGAAAATACCACAGGCCAAATGATACTCGACATTTTTTAAAGGTGTATCAAAATGAAAATAAGCCCACCACAGTTTTCCAAGGCTGGACCATGGTTTTTACTAATTCTTTTAGTCATTTTTGTGGATCAATTGACTAAATATTTAATGTCATTTTCATGTTGAGTCCTTACGCTTATAGCCATTTTTTAATTTAATTTTAAGTTATAATCAGGGGGCGGCATTTGGCTCTCTGAGAGAAGCGGGCGGTTGGCAGGTGGCCTTTTTCAGCATAATTTCAATAGTTGTGATTGTTGCACTGTCGATTTGGCTGCTGCGTTTGTCTTACCCAAACGCATGGACAGCCTGTGCGCTGAATTTTTTGATCGGTGGCGCGGCCGGTAATTTAATCGATCGGGTGCGTCTGGCTAAAGGAATATTGATATATTATTCTAAAAATGATCTATAGTTAACATCAAATAATTTTTCAATGCGTTTAGCTATTGTGCGTCCAATGCTCCGAACACCATTTTCTATTTGAGAAATATCTGATTGAGTTACTTTAAGCTTCTTCGCCATTTCAGCCTGGGTTAAATCTTCCCGAATACGAATACCACGAAGTAATGCACCGGGTTTTGTGTATTTTTTATTGATGTTTGCAAAAATTTCTGTGGCTTTTATCTTTTGTTCAGATAACCGATATTTTTCTGCAACCTTAACTGGAAATTGATAGATAACACCAGCATGATGCATACGGATGCTACCTGCATGATTCTCAGTAGGGTGCTTTCTCATGTGTTCCGACATAAAATACCTCAATAGATTTATTTAGCTTACAAACTTCCCAACAACTACATAAGTGGGATTGCCTTTAACCAAGTGGCAATGCCTTTTATCTTCCTGTTTTTTAGTATGCAATTTCCCATAATTGCGCCAATTTTCTCCTGGGGCGGGGCCTTTTACTCTTAAATCTTCAATGAGTACTTGTAATACAAGCAAAACCCTTTCGCTTAGTTGTTGCGCCTGCTTAGCAGCCTTACTGGTGAATTGTACTTCCCACTCCATAATTGAATTATATACCATATTTTGCAATATTGCAATTAATGGAATATTGTCAGAGAAATTCCCTCTGAAAAAACTCTTCTTGCGTGAGGCGGGTTAACACCGCTGATCTACAATCAGGATTTGAGTTTAAAGCCGATGGCGGCAAGGCGTTTGGCAATATTGGGGTGAGTGGAAAAAAAATCGCTGCTGGATTGTTTGGCGCTGAGGCCGGCCACAGTCGGATCAAATATATAGGCTTCACGCCGCACCTGCTCGTGCGGAGTCTGACGATATTTAGCGGCATATTCGTTTTGATGCGCTTCATAATCGCCCTCAATTTTGAGTAACGCCCGCGCCAGCGGTTCGTTATCGCGCATTAATTCCACGGCGCCGGCATCGGCCATATATTCCCGGGTACGGCTTAAAAACAGCATCAGTAATACGGTAATTAACGGCAATACGTAACGCAAAATCATGATCACGATCACTAACCAGTTTCCACCTTCACGGTCACGGCCATTTCGGCGGCCACCGCCAAACAGGACACCGTAAAACATAATATCAATAACTATTAACGTTAAATTCGCCAATACCGAGGCCGTTAAAGTTAATTTGATATCGAGGTGACGAATGTGACTGAGCTCATGAGCCATCACCGCCTGAATTTCAGCCCTGTCCAGTTTTTCCAGCAACCCGCGAGTAATAGCGACCATCGCTGATTTCTCACTGTAGCCGCTGGCAAAAGCATTCATGTAGTCCGCTTCGATAATAAATACTCGCGGCATGTAACGTAAACCAGCCGCCACCTGCATTTCTTCCACTGTATTGTAGAGCTGCTTTTCCAGCAGATTTTGGGCATTTTTCGGGGTGATTTCATGATATTCCGTTCCCAGCAGCATTAACTTATCTGAAAACGCATAAGTCACCCATAAAGAGATCAGAGCTACAGCGGTAGTGATCATGGTCGCATAAGGAATTAATTGAAGAGTCAGCAAAGCATGGCTGATAGCCCCTAAGGACGCTTGCGGATATTTTTCGGCATTGAGAAATAAATCAACCAGAAATCCCAAACCCAAATATAATAATATAAAAACGCCGATCACCATTCGCGTTCGGCGCTGATTGCTGCGCAATGATTGCCGCCAGTCGGCGGCGTTGACATGAAAATCTTTAGATAAATTTGCCATAACCTAACCCACAAGGCCGCCCTTTACATCTTTACGGTATAATCTTCACGCTCTTTTATTTTTTCAGGCCCGCCCAAATTCCAGTAAGGGAAATCAAAATCCAGTTTTCCCGGAAACGCTCCAACCACCATCGACTGGAAAGCCGACTTTTTCGTGGCATTGTATCGTTCCACGCTGTCGTTATAGGCCTGCTTGGCGTAGGCTAATTTATTTTCGGTATTGACGATTTCTTCCTGGAGTTGCAGGGCATTTTGATTGGCTTTCAGGTCCGGATATTGTTCAAATACGACGTTTAAGCCGGATAATATCCCGGAAATTTTATTTTCCGCCGCCATCGATCCTGCGGTATCGCCTTGCGATTTAGCGGTAATCGCCTGATTACGCAAAGCCACGACATCTTTTAAAGTGGATTTTTCATAATCCATATAATTTTTAACGACGTTGACCAAAGATTCAAATACTTTAAATCGCCGGTCGAGCTGGATATCAATTTGCCGCTCATTGTTGCGCACCGCTTCAATCAACGAAATTAATGAATTATATATACTAACCGCCGCCACCGCGGCAATGAATACAACGACTATGATTACCGTAATCAAAATACCCATACCTTACCTCGTTTTACTGGCCGTATTGGTTACCAACATAAGCGCCACCGGCAGCTCCGCCCACTCCGCCCACAACCGCGCCGGTGGGACCTCCTACCGCGCCACCTACCACCGCGCCACCCGCGGCTCCCGCGCCGGCGCCAACAACGGTATTCGCCGTTCTGTTACCCGTACAACCCGATAATCCCACTGAGAATAAAGCGACCAGGCTTATGATCGTCCACGTATTTTTCATATATTTCTCCTTATCTTAATTAAATAAAATTTTTACACTGAGATCATAAAAGCTTAGTATCTGGTCAATAATAAATCAAACTAGTTAATGCCGGACCAGACAAGTTGACGCAGGATTTCAGCCGGAGTGGCGCCGCCTAAATTACGCCGCGCGGTGTTGTTTAGATCGTCTTCCAGCTCCCAAAGCCGGACTTCGCCGTTCGTGCTGGATTGCCGGGCCTGCAAAAAACGTTTTTGATAAGCCAGGATAATACCCTGCACAATCCGCGCCATGCGTTTATTGTCGATGAGACCAAAACATATATTTTTGAAGGGCTGGACGATGCAATTTTCCTGATAATCGGTCAAGTAATAATGATCGTTTAACATTTCCAGAATTTTTCCGCGCAAATTATGTACCGTTTGAATCATCACGGGTCCGCCCGGCGCATCCATTAAATCGAGTGTGGAATACAAACTTTTTGTGTGGACATACATCAGGAATTGGCTGCCCAATACCTTAATGATGCTGGCATGCCAGTTGCCCAGAACTTCTGAATAACGATCCTGTTCGCTGATATCCGTCGATTCATCCGCACGCCCAAATTGGCGGATGAGGTCTTCATCACATTGAATGAACATTATTTTTAATCCAGTATTAATTAACTTTCACGTAACCATTCCCCATGCAGATCTGCGTATGTAAATTCATGTGGTGAATGGATACACTTTCACAAGCCATCCAAACGAATCTTCAATCAAACCCTGCTGGATTTTAACCAGTAAATCATGAATTTGACTGGTGCGCGGGCCAAAATTGAAATGGTTAAACACGGTTTCCCGGCCTTTATAAGTGATTGATCCGATCGGCGTGATCACCGCCGCTGTGCCCGAACAAAAACATTCCTCCGCCTGCAATACCGTTTCAATCGGCAATTGCATTTCAATGACTTCCATATTTAACACTTCGGACGCTAATTGCATGACCGAGGATCGGGTGACGCCGGATAAAATAGACTCACCTAACTGTGGCGTTAACAATTTATCCCCTTTCACGCAGAAGAAGTTAGCCACCCCGGCTTCCTCGACGTATTTTTCATGCCGGGCATCCAGAAAAATGGTACCGGCAAACCCCGACTCTTTCGCCTGCTGGCTGTGCAACACCGTAGGGGCGTAATTGCCGATAAATTTAACGCCGCCAATCCCTCGTGTCGCTGAACGATGAAAAGTCTCGCACACGATAAACTTTACGGGTGCAGCGCCGCTCCTGAAATAATTGCCGACGGGAGAAACGTATACTGAGAAACAATACTCCGGCGCCGGCGCGACGCCCAAAATTTCCCCGGTCCCCCACAAACAGGGTCTCAAATAGAGACTTCCCAAACCCACGGGCGGAACATATTCAATGTTTTGACGAACGATTTCAATCATCACCTCCACAAAATGTGGGATGGGGATGGGTGGAATGCATAGCCGTTGCGCCCCGCGCGCGAACCGGACGGCATTTTCCTCTGGACGGAACAACACCACGTCGCCACCGGAAGTCCGGAAAGCTTTCAGGCCTTCGATAATGCCCTGCCCATAATTAAGCACTCCCGCTGCGGGAGAGATGCTGATAGGGCCGAAAGGAACAAATTCACCTTTGCTCCACTCCTCTGTCGCCCCGGTTCTTGCCACATACATCGTTTTAGCCGGAGTTAGCCGAAAACTGAGATTATTCCAATCAATACTTGTTTCCATCCGCCCATCATATCATTTAAGCCAATAACAGACAAGTTCATTTTATACTCAACAGACTGAGTTTATTGCATCGGACTTAAACTGGATGACGATGCGGAAGATTGACGGGATTGCCGAATTTGGTTTTGGTGATAAATCAGGTTCCTATAAACATTCTCGATCATGTTATTTTGAACCCGGCCTTGGTCAACGGTACGGGCTTTTTGAATCTGTGCCAACGCTGCGGAAAATCCGATGGCATTTATCAAATACTTTATAATCTGAATCTTATTATACAAAATCGCATGAATCAAAGGAAAATAATAAGTCCGACTGACACTATTTTGGATGAGCAGTTGAACCATTGCCAGGTTGTTATTTTTTATCGCGTAAAAAATAGGCGCTTCATTTTTGTTTTCCCGATTTTTGAAGCCATTAGGATTAGCTCCCTGAGAGAGCAAGTATTCAGCGATTGCATAATGACCAAAATCAACTGCGATACTTAAAGAGTCAATAATGGAATGGTATCCTGGTTTCTTTTCTTTTTGCAGAGAAAAGCAGCCAATTTTGGGCGATAGCCATACCTAATGGATTCAACAGATGTTTTGATTGAATACGAAAATAGGTATTAGGAAAATCTGAGTAAGCTTTAAATAGCGCTTTATTTTTTTGTTTGCAAATTTTTTCTAACGTTTTTAGATCCTTCTTTTGTATCGAAGAAAAGATTAACTCTACGAGACTACTGAGGCGATTCAATTCTACTGAATCCAGTTTTTTAATCAGCTCGTCATTTTTACTGATGGCAATCATATCTATAGTACAGATATCGATCTTGTCTTTATTCACATAAAGTTCATATGAGTTATACTGTTTTTTAAGCCAAATATTCGCCATCGTATAAACTCACGGAACTTAACATCGCCGCCATAAATGACAAAGGCTGCATATCGAATGCACCCCAGTTTCTATTCCAGCCTGCCTTCTCCCATATCTGCACACAAACGGATTGTTGCTTACAAACAAAAGCACAGGCAAATAGCCAGAGCGCCTCATTAGACATTTCCGTTTCCAGTTGAGATAACGTGGCCTGATAAATTCCCCGCCTGATCAGGCCTACTCGTTGAGACTTTTGTTTATTTATTACAAGAGTATTAAACAAATAATCCAGACAGTGTTGAAATTTTAATTTTCCGGCCAGAGTGACCACTGTATTGCCATAACCGTCTTTTTGAAAGAAAACTTTATCCATTATGTAGGGGTCGTTCCGGTTTAACGTTATAAAAGCTCTAATTTTCACAAGGTTTCGTTTCTCAACCCACCTGAATAACTGAATATAATCACAATCAAATAAGGTGTAATAACGTGGGTGGATAGAAGCGTATAGTTTGTAAAGCATTTTACTCACATCCATCTGATGATGGATGGAAAAAGGTAAAGAAAATTCGTAGTAGTAAACATCTCGCATTAATTGCAAAATTTTGAATGCGAATACCTGGTTAGTTTTTAAAAAATGTCGAAAATCTTTTTCAGCCAGGAAAGTTCCTGTGAAAATCCATAAGGCTTGAGGAAGTCCAAGAAATGGGGCCCTCTCGTTTTTTGTCAGACAATTTTTTCCGGAATGTTTTTTCTGCGGTACTTTTTGTTCGGAAATAAGTTGCGGAGTTTGTAATTGTTGATAAAATTTTTCGATTAAAAATCTTTTTTTATTGGGATTTAAATCCAAAAAGGATAACGCTTCCCCATAATCCAAAAAGGATAACGTTTCCTTAAGTTGTTTCTGTGCTTTTGTGATGCCCAGCTTCTGCAGGATATAATGCTTTATTTCTTCATTTTCTTCCAGCACGGCCCCGATCAGAGGATAACGATGAAAATCCTTGATTTGCTTATGTTCAATTTCGAGCGAAGCTTTACTCTCCACCAATAATTTCACTAACGGTAAGCTGTTTTGTTTAACCGCATAAAAAATAGGAGGTAAAGCATCCGTTTCAGTGTTATCATTTCGATCTGCCTGAGGTGATTCCAGAATAAGGCGCCGGAAACAAAAATCCAGTAAATTCTGGAGCCGATAGCGGGAGGCATAAGTGATCACAGTCTCTCCATCGGAATCCTTTTGAAAAAAAACCCGATCGATAACCTTGTTTTTGTTAATCCGGAGTTGATACTCGATAAATTTTTTAGCTCTTTCAGTATCTCTTGCTTTAACTGCCTGAAACAATTCGATATAAGCAGGATCAAATAAAGTGTGATACTGAATATCATAAAGTTGTCTTATGTTATTAAGAACTTTTAGTTGATTCCTACTACCCGGAGAATTGAGAATGTTTCGTTTCGAGCGGGGAGTAAGAAAAAGGAAAATAAATAAATCTTTCCTTATAAATATTGGTCATGGCTTGCAAAGCAATCAAAAAAAAATTTTCTTCACATAGGAAAAAGAGGCCAGATCACGAAAGTTTAAAAATTCTGTTAAATGGACCCAAAGATCATTGGGCAATTTGAGGCTTAAATAATTTTTATTATGAGTTCTCTCCTTTTGTCGCGAGGCCAACCCCTCGTCCCTTTTTCTTTTGTGCATTAACAGGTTCCTTAATTTTGGTTGTGAGTTCGTATTTCTCAAAATTGAATTGTTACGTAAAAATCATGTCAATTGCGGGCCTCAATTCCTGGCCTCTAGCAGTTTTTTTAAAGAAATGTTAAGATATCCTCAAGTAAAATTTACGAGAACATATATGAGTACACAATTACAATGCATGGATCAATTTCTACCCGTTGGCAGTCTCAACAGCTATATTCATTGGGTTAACCAGATCTCCATGCTCTCCCTTGAGGAAGAGCAGGATCTCGCCAATAAATTAATTAAAAACAATGACTTAGAGGCGGCCAGAAAATTGGTGTTAAGCCATCTGCGACTTGTCGTACGTATTGCACGCGGGTACGACGGTTACGGACTCGCTCAGGCCGACCTCATCCAGGAAGGCAATATCGGCTTAATGAAGGCCGTCAAACGCTTCAACCCCGACATCGGCGTTCGTCTGGTATCATTTGCGGTACACTGGATTCGGGCTGAAATTCATGAATTTGTTCTAAAAAACTGGCGCATTGTCAAGGTCGCCACCACCAAAGCCCAGCGTAAACTGTTTTTTAACCTGCGGAAGCTCGCGAAAAACCGGGCCTGGCTCAGTAATTCTGAAGTCGAAACCGTCGCGGCTGAATTGAGCGTCAGCGCCAAAGACGTCCGGCAAATGGAAGAACGTCTGAGTAACTACGACGAATCTTTTGAAGGCGTCGACAGTGACGAAGAATCCTCTCATTATAAAACAGCACCTGAGCATTACATTCAGGACTTCAACTACAGCCCAATATGTCTTTTAGAAAAACATAACTGGGAAGACCGGCGTCACGATTCCCTCCATCAGGCTTTGGATCGGCTCGATACGCGAAGCCGCGACATTCTCACGCAACGCTGGCTTAACGACAAAAAAAGCACGCTGCAGGATCTGGCGGCGCAATACAATGTTTCCGCCGAAAGAATCCGCCAGCTGGAAAAAAATGCCATGCTCAAAGTGCGTGAGGTAATTGCCAACTAACCGCCAATATGGCATGCTGACTAGAAACCTATCAGGAGAGTATTCTATGAAAAAAATTCCAGGGATTTTGATTGCCCTAACCACCAGCGCTGCTTTAATAACATCGGCTTATGGCTTTGGCTTCGGCGGCAGCAATAAGGGTAACGAATCTTTTTCCTCGTCACAGCAACAGGAAATACAAAAAATCGTTCATGATTATCTGGTTAGCAATCCGGAAGTGCTGATTGAGGCGTCACAGGCGCTTCAGGCCAAAGAAATGGCCAAATCAAAATCGCAGGCCATGCAGGGCATCACCGCGAATAAATCAAAACTGTTTAGCGATTCCAACTCTCCTACCGCGGGCAATCCTGATGGTAAAGTTCTTCTCGTCGAATTTTTTGACTATCAATGCAGCCATTGCAAGGAAATGCAGCCGGTTATTGATAAAGTGTTATCAGGCAAGAACGTCAAAATTATTTATAAAGAATTTCCCATCTTCGGGGATGCCTCCAATTATGCCGCGCAAATGGCTTTGGCCGCCAATAAACAAAATAAATATCTGGAATTTCACAATGCCCTCATGAAACACTCCGGAGCTCTGAACGCCACCAAAATCCAGGAAATTGCAAAATCAGTGGGTTTAAACGTTGAACAACTGAAAAAAGATATGACGGACCCCGCCGTCAAGCAGGAAATCTCCGACACTTATGATTTAGCCAAAGCGCTCAATCTGGCTGGCACTCCCAGCTTTGTTCTGAGCAACAAGCCGATGACGGAATTTGATTTCATTCCCGGCGCCGCACCTGAACAACTCTTCCAACAATCCGTGGATAATATCGCCAAAAAACAATGACGGCAAAAATTAGTTTTCAGGACATGATCCTGCGGCTGCAACAGTATTGGGCCGCCCAGGGTTGTGTCATTTTGCAACCGTTCGATATGGAAGTAGGCGCCGGGACGTTTCATCCGGGCACCTTTTTGCGAGCCATTGGCCCGGAACCGTGGCGAGCCATGTTTGTCCAGCCCTCAAGACGGCCCGCCGACGGGCGCTACGGCGACAATCCCAACCGCGTACAACATTATTATCAATTACAGGTGATGCTGAAACCTTCCCCGGATAATATTCAGGAATTATATTTGCAGTCCTTACAACATTTAGGTGTGGATACACTGGAACACGATATCCGTTTTGTCGAGGATAACTGGGAATCGCCGACTTTAGGGGCATGGGGATTAGGCTGGGAAGTTTGGCAGGACGGCATGGAAATCAGTCAGTTTACTTATTTTCAACAAGTTGGTGGACTGGATTGTCATCCCGTCGGTGGCGAACTCACTTACGGACTGGAACGTCTGGCCATGTATTTGCAGGGCGTTGATAATCTGTTTGATTTGATCTGGACTGACAATGCTTTTGGCGTTGTCACCTATGGGGATGTGTTTCACCAAAACGAAGTGGAAATGTCCGCCTATAATTTTAAACTCGCTAACGTAGAAGTTCTCTTCAGGCAATTTGATATCTACGAACAGGAAGCCGCGCGATTAATTACTGAACAAATACCACTGGCCGCTTATGAGATGGTGCTGAAAGCCTCGCACACTTTCAATCTGCTGGATGCCCGCCACGCCATCGCCGTAACCGAGCGGCAACGTTATATGCTGCGCATCCGCAAACTGGCTCAGGCTGTAGCGCAAGCTTATTATGAAGCCCGGGAACGCATGGGCTTTCCCTTATTGGCCCGGGCGCCGCATATGGATAAACAGGCAAGAGTTCCCGCTGAAGGGAACTCTCCTTTCCCGATGGGGGTCGAAGGGGGAGAGAGCTTCGCTCCTCCCCCTTCATTCCGAGCAATCGGCTCCGCCGATGCGCAGGATATAAACAGGAAGCCATTGCCGCTGTACTCAGCGGGAATGGCTGATAAGCAGGATTTATTATTAGAAATTGGTTGCGAGGAATTGCCCACACAGGCGGTAAAAGCCCTGTCGGGGGAATTACATTCCCGGTTAATGGGAATATTGAATCAGCACCAGCTTAACAGTGGCAAAGCACAGATTTTTGCAACGCCGCGCCGAATTGCGGTTTATATCCCCGGCGTTGATACAGAACAGGCGCCGCAAGTCATTGAACGGCAGGGCCCGGCGATCAGTCAGGCCTTTGACGCCCAAAAACGCCCAACTTCCGCGGCTACGGGCTTCGCCAAATCCTGCGGAGTCCCCATAGAAGCCCTGATTGAAAAAGACCAGCGTCTTTATTACAAAGGAGAAAAACCCGGCCAAAAAACTGCCAGCCTTCTGCCCGGCCTCGTGCAACAGGCCATTAGCCAAATGTCGATGGCAAGACCGATGCGCTGGGGAACGCATTCTGAAAGTTTTGCCCGGCCGATCCATTGGATCTTATTAATGTTCGGTGCAGAGAGGATACCCGTGACCCTGTTTGGTGTCACCTCCGGCAATCAAACCTTTGGTCATCGCTTTCACCATCCTGAACCGCTGACCGTTTCTGTCCCTAAAGATTATGCGCAGCTTTTACGCGAGCCGGGCCGGGTCATCGCTGACTTTAATGAACGTTTAGAAAAAATTAAGCAGGCCATTGCAGAGGTCACACCCGCCGGCCACACCGTGGAGCTTGACGAGGATTTATTGAAAGAGGTGACATCGCTGGTGGAGTGGCCAGTCGCCCTGGTGGGTCATTTTAATCCCGAGTTTTTAAAAGTTCCGCAGGAAGCACTGATTACTTCCATGAAAACTAACCAGAAATATTTTCCGGTGCTGAATTCGCAGGGGCGTCTGCAACCGGCTTTTGTATTAATCAGCAATATCGCCAGCAAAGATCCGGAATTAATCGTACATGGTAATGAACGCGTCCTCAACGCGCGCCTTACGGACGCGGCATTTTTCTTTAAAAATGATCTGGAAAACAGCCTGGAAAGCCGCTTGCCTCATTTAGAGCACGTTACCTTTCAAAAACAACTGGGCAGTCTGGCGCATAAAACCGAGCGGATGGTAAAAACAGCCGCTTTTATCTCCCAGCGTATTAATTGCGATGCTTCCGCCACAAAGCAGGCGGCGCAGTTATCCAAGTGCGATCTGCTCAGTGAAATGGTCGGCGAATTTCCCACCCTGCAAGGAATCATGGGATATTATTACGCACGCAATGACGGTTTAAGTGAAGCCTGCGCAGTAGCCATTAAAGAACATTATTTACCGCGGCATTTTCGCGACGCCATCCCCAGTAATAAAGAAGGTTTCGCGGTCGCCCTCGCGGATAAACTGGACACTCTGATCGGCATTTTTGGCATCAATCAGGCCCCCACTGGAGACAAAGACCCTTTTGCATTACGGCGCGCCGCCAATGGCATTTTACAAATGCTTTTACAAATACTGATCGCCAAAGATACAGGAGTTCCCGCTGAAGGGAACTCTCCCCGAGCAATCGGCTCCGCCGATGCACAGGATATAAACAAAAAGCCATGGACGCTGTACTCAGCGGGAATGGCTGCCAAAGATAAATGTCCGCTCACCCAAAAAGAATTGTTGGAACTTGATTTAATGGAATTGCTGCAGCAGGCCCATCAGGCGTACGCCATTCACTTACCCAATCCCTCGGTCATCCAACAAGTATTTGATTTTACCATGGTGCGCCTAAAATCTATTTTGACGGAATTTTATTCGGGACCCCAGCCTCTCACTGCTGAACAATTTGAATCGGTGTTAGCCTTAAAGATCACCAAACCTTTAGATTTTGTGTTGCGCCTTGACGCTGTACGCGAATTTCAGAAACTGCCTGCGGCTGCTGCGTTAGCCGCCGCGAACAAACGCGTGAGTAATATTTTAAAAAAACAGGCTGCCGGCTTTGACTCTATTACCCTGAATGAATCTTTATTCGAATATAATGAAGAGCGTGAACTGGCTAAAGTGTTAGCCGCGCAAACAGAAACCGTCGCAGAATCCGTTCAGCAGATGCAATACGGTCGAGCCCTCAGTCAGTTATCCCATTTAAAAATCCCCATTGACGCTTTTTTCGATAAAGTCATGGTCATGACCGAAGACCCCGCCAAACGCGCCAACCGCCTCGCCCTGCTCAACCGCCTGCATCGTTTATTAACGCAGGTGGCGGACATTGCTCATTTATCACATTAACCCGCGTGATTCCCTAAAGGCTCTACAGACAGACGAAACCTAATCCATGCATAATGAAAGATGTGCTTTATATCAGGTTAAATCTAATTTTTTAATGAAGTGAGTACACCGGAGATTTAATAAATAGCATGATTTTAATTAAAAATTATAATAGCAACTGGCCTAAATTATTTGATTTGGAAAAAGAAAAGCTTCAGAAATACCTCCAACCCTGGATTGTATCAATTGAACATGTAGGGAGTACCTCAATTCCATCTCTTAGCGCCAAACCTATCATTGACATTCTCATAGGAGTGACGTCTCTGGATTTAGTGGATCGTTACGTAGTTCCATTAATGTTAGAGCTGGGATATCGCTATATTAAGGAATATGAAATTACCATGCCCAATCGACGCTATTTTAAACTGACCAGTTCTGTCATTAATTACAACATTCACATAGTTAATGTTGATAGCGCATTTTATAATAAAGTTACTTCATTTAAAAAAATTCTACTTAATAATCCAACAATCTTATTAGAGTATGAAAAATTAAAATTCAAGTTATCTACTCAATTTGATGACGAATTCGAATATAGTCTTGCAAAATCTGAATTTATTGACAATGTTTTAAAACGAAAGGCATAAAGATCATTTAATAATTTCACCAAGCCGCGCGATTAATACTGGCCGCTTATGAGATGGTGCTGAAAGCCTCGCACACTTTCAACCTGCTGGATGCCCGCCACGCCATCGCCGTAACCGAGCGGCAACGTTATATGCTGCGCATCCGCAAGCTGACCCAGGCTGTAGCGCAAGCTTATTATGAAGCCCGGGAACGCATGGGCTTTCCCTTATTGGCCGCCGGCGCCATTTTGCAGGCCGGGCGCCGCATGGAGCGGACATCGCTCATTTATCTAATTTTGTAAAATGCGATGGCGTTATTATCCCCTCATCTTACTGATCACGTTGGCCCTGATCTCGATTGCACTACGGAAATAGCCGAAGAACTCGAAGATGAACCGGAAGACGGATTTTGATAGAGATGAGGCATATTAGACAAAGTGGATGATCCAGGGCTGCGTTCTGAAGTTGTAAAATTATAAAATTTCCCTATTTGTAATAGTATATCTTTTCGAATCAGTAATTTATCTTTTCGTATATTATTCTCTTCAGATTCCATAGCATCTCCCTCATCATCATCGTCAGAATCTTCGAGTTTATTAATCTTTTCCTCTTTCGGGCTATTTTCCCAATCTCCTGCTACGTCACCCCCCCAATCATCATCATCATCATTCATTACAACGGCAGAATTTTTAAAATTTTGAATTTGTTTTTCTAACTGTAACAAAGCCTCATCATAGTATTTTTTGTTCTTATTTTTAAATTTAGTTTTTTCATTCTCGACAAGTTTTTCATTTAATTTTTCGATACCTGTTTTTATCTCTTTTTTATGTTGATCGACCTTATTCTGCAAAGATTTTAATGGGATCTCAACTACCGATCTGTTTACGCTATTACCGGCTATTTTTAATTCTCTTCGAATAGAATCTAAAGAGAACTTATTCACATTATCAGAATGTTTCATGAGCTCATAGAAATGGTCGTACAACATCTCTTCTGTGTTGCTCTCTAAATCATATTGTGATGCACAATAGCCTTCCGATATCTTTATAAAACTTTTTTCTAATTTATTAATCTTTATAAGATATAGATTCGTCTTAGGAGTTTTTTCACCTATTTCTTTATGTATTACTGGGGGCGTTGATAAACACTCCAGAACGTTTATTAGAAAGGAACATTCAGACATCAGACATTCGCATATAGTTATTAATCTTAGACGATCAGAGTCATTTGTTAATGCCAAAGTTATTAAAGAAGATATGTCAGCCCCATTCTTTAGTAACATTTTTATTATATTCAAAGAATATTCTTCATCGTGAAAAGCAAGCTCGAGCGCAGTGATGCCGTTATTTTGATAATTTACATTAGCTTTTTTTTCCAATAATTTCGCTATTTTTTCTTCTTTTTTCGATAAATATAGTGCTTTTTCTGAATTCATAAATAAGTGCGACCTTTTATTATTAACCAGATTAAAAAGCGGGGATTTATTATCCTGATCCACTTGATTGACATCTACACCATGATCCAACAAATAGTCGAACGCCATACAATTTAGTGTATCTTTACAAGCATAATTGAACAAGAGGTGCATGTTGACGTTATAATGAAGGGCAACTTGTAAAAATTCTCTATTATCCAGAAAGTCAATAGTGTATTCATTTTCTATAAATTTCCCAATACCGTCTTTAATAATATCATTAACTATCGCATTACTTACTTTATTTAGGTTCTTGTTTTCGAAATTTTGATGGAGTAATTTTATATCTTCCTCTGTTGCTTCTCGATAGGATAGGGACTCTTGTTTTTGTAAAAAATACGTAAAGATGTTGCCCTCGGCATCTTTTAATTCGCCTCCCGCCATAAACATCATTCTTAACATTCTCATTACTGTTACAAATAAAACTTTATTTCCCATACAAGAAGTACAAATATTGAAATAGCTTTTTATAGCTTTAGGTGGAATAGCGCCATGAATTAATAACGCTTCCACTGATTTTATCTGCCCTGATCCAGCAGCATATATGAGCGCCGTTTCGCCCTTATGAAGATAGTTTATTTCAGGGCCTCGTTTCAATATTGTTTTAACCGGAGCATAATAATTGAATGGATGAAGATCAGGGTTAGGAACCCGCGAGACTGCTTCAATAAGAGCCTGATTAATGTTTACCCCTCCATCTAACGCATACATCAATGTCCACATATCTGTTAATATTAACTTCCATGGTAAAGAATCAATCTCGCGATAATTTGAATTGTGGATGAGGCAGGCTAATGCGACCAATCCTTTTGGCAAACCTGTTATATCCTGGAAATAGTCTCCTTGTTTAGACGGAGTGTCAGTCCACATGCTCAAAGGGATCTGTAATGCACAATCACCTATCGGTTTTTTGTATTTTTTCAACGTGTTAGCATAATATTTTTCTAATAATGAATCAGTCTCAGGAGTCCCAATATATTGTAACTTTGCAAGTTCAAGTTGAAACTCTGCATAATCAAGGATGAGAAACTGAACATCGGCGGGTAAACTCAAGAAATTTATGTGTGATTCACGACTCATATTACCTCTATTTTATCTTCAAAAATTGACTAAAAATTGCAATCTATCACCCCATTCAGCAGTTTGTCAATCCGATATTATTTAACACAGGGCTCATTTATCACATTAATCTTGTCATCGAGCAGGTGATTAATCTATACTGCATGGCGAGAATGATTGATCTAAATAATGAGGTTTTTATGAATAAAGTAAAAAAGAAGTTGGCTATAGTGTTATCGGTTTTTTTATTTTCACCTCTTGTAAATGCTAACACATGTCAGACTTTAATGGGTACACATTGGAAGGGGACCTTATCCTCTAGCAGCGGGCCTATTACTATGAATGACCTTGATATTTGGAATGTGGAAAAACCAAGCTCTTTTGATGTTCTTATACGTGCTATGTTACAGTACGACCCTGGTAATAATAATATAGGAACGGAAGGAGTTTGTACGGATGGCAGCGATTTTTCTAAACCTGCTAATTTTAATCTGGACAACAATACTTATGGTACATGGACCTTGCAAGTAACCTATGATCCTAATAAGCGAGATCAGCTTTTGGTGACTGATGGAACACTGAAGGATTCGCATGGGGTGAATGGAACACTATATCTATTTACAGCACCGCCTTCAAAAAACGCGACCTCGCATAAATGAGGTAATTTTAACACGCTCGGAATTTATTCCGCTTCGGGAAAAGGGACGCTGTAACCGCAATTCGGTTGCGGGCAGAGTTTTTCGCGGCCTTTTTTGCGGGTGGTTTTAACCGTTAAAATGGACCACTTGCAGTTGGGACAGACTTCTTTAATAGGCTCGTTCCACAGCGCATATTTACAGTCGGGATAGCGCGAGCAGGAATAGAATATTTTACCGCGCTTCGACTTGCGCTGGAGAATCGTTCCCTGATGGCATTCCGGGCATCGCACGCCGCTGTCTTTGGGTTTTTCCAATGGCTCCAAAAAATGACAATCAGGATAATTGCTACAGCCGATAAATTTCCCATACGGGCCGTGCTTGACTAATAAATCGCCGCCGCAATTCGGACATTTACGATCGGCAATGACCTGCGCCGATGGCTCGGCGGTTTCTTCGCCCACATTGCGGGTGTATTTACATTCCGGATAATTGCTGCACCCAATAAAACGTCCACGCTTGCCTAAACGGATCACCAGCGGATGCCCACAATCCGGACATTTTTCGTCGGTTTTTTCCTGAGTGACGTCACTGCGCTTAACGTTTTCCTGAATCTCTTCCTACCAGATCTTTAAATGGCTTCCAGAATGCCGACAATACCGGCACCCAGACTTTTTCACCGCGAGCAATATCGTCCAGATCGTCTTCCAAACGCGCGGTAAAATCATAATCGACATATTGAGTAAAGTAATTGGTTAAAAACCGGTTGACGATGCGGCCGACGTCGGTTGGCATAAATCGCTTACTCTCCAGCGTTACGTATTCGCGATTTTTTAACGTCGCGATAATACTGGCATAAGTAGAAGGCCGGCCAATCCCCCGCTCTTCCAAACCTTTCACCAGTGTCGCTTCCGTGTAACGGGGCGGCGGCTCGGTAAAATGCTGATCGCCGAGGATATCCAGCAAAGTGACCCATTGGTTTTCCTTGAGCGGTGGCAGCATTTTGTTGCTGTCGTCTTCTTCTTTTTTCTTATCGTCGTATCCTTCCTGGTACACATTAATAAAACCAGGGTCGACAATCATCGAACCGTTCGCACGAAAAATGCCTTCCTGAGCGGACAGGTCGACGGCGACGGTATCGATGGTCGCGTCAATCATTTGGCAGGCGACGGTTCTTTTCCAGATCAGAGTATACAGTTTGGATTGCTCGGCATTCAGAAGTTCCTGCAATTGTTCAGGTTCGCGGTTAGCTGAGGTAGGCCGAATCGCTTCGTGCGCTTCCTGAGCGTTTTTTGATTTGGATTTATAAACCCTGGGCTGTGCAGGCGCCTGATCAGCGCCATAACGGGCCGCAATATATTCACGGATTTCCGCCAGCGCTTCCTGCGCCAACGACACCGAATCGGTGCGCATGTAACTGATGTAACCTTCTTCATATAATTGTTGCGCGACCTGCATAGTACGTTGCGCAGTGAATCCCAGTTTACGCGCAGCCTCCTGCTGTAAAGTGGAGGTAATAAAAGGCGGTGCGGGATGGCGCTTGCGCGCCTTTTTACTGACCTTGACGACCTGTAAACGTCCTTGCGCTAATTGCTTTAGAGTTTCGGTAATCGAACGCGCAGATTTTTCATCAGTAACGCTGAACTGCTCTATTTTTTTGCCCTGGTATTCAATCAAATGTGCGCTAAACTTTTGTTCCTTTTCAGTTAAATGCGCATGAATACTCCAGTACTCGCGACTAATAAATTTTTCAATCTCTTCTTCGCGTTCAACGATCATTCGCAACGCCGGACTTTGGACACGTCCTGCGGACAGACCCGGGCGGATTTTCCGCCACAATAATGGCGACAGATTAAAACCCACCAAATAGTCCAGCGCGCGCCGGGCCTGTTGGGCGTTGACTAAATCGAGAGAAATTTGCCGGGGATGTTCCACCGCGTTTTTAATCGCGGATTTGGTGATTTCGTGGAACACCACGCGCGAAACCGGCTTGTCGCCGAGGGCGCCGCGCTCCTCCAATAGTTCCAGTATATGCCAGGCGATGGCCTCGCCTTCTCGATCCGGATCGGGAGCCAGGTAAACGCCGTCGCTGCTTTTAACGGCTTTGGCAATGGCGTCCACATGCTTTTGATTTCTTTCGATCACCTGATATTTCATCGCAAAATCGTGATCGGGATCGACAGCACCTTCCTTGGGGACCAAATCGCGCACGTGGCCGTATGAGGCCATGACTCTGTATTGTTTGCCTAAATATTTTTCAATGGTCTTTGCTTTGGCGGGAGATTCCACTACCACCACAAATTGCGCCATGGCTCAATCCTCAGTGAAAGGTATGGTTGTCATTTTCGGTCAGCAGCAATTCCATGCGCCTTAAAGCGTCCTCGTTTTCCGGGTAGCGGGACAGGATAATTCGGGTAATGCCTTCGATGACATTCAAATCGATATTTTTAACCTGTAATTGCATGGCATGATGGATAATACGCTCCCGCAACACGGGGCCGACAATCCCCTGCTGTTCTAAAGATAACAGAAACCGCCGGCACGGCAATGACAGGGACTCGCATTCATCTTCAGAAAAAATCCGTAAGGACCGCTGTTTCGGCGACGGCGTAGACCTCACAACGGGTTCCGTCAGTCCCAGTAACCATTGTGTCGCTTCCTGAATCATTTGTAATAACATTAATGCTTCTTTTTTTTGCATGCTCTACCTGCAGAAATAACCGCCCGCGGCGGTATGGATATAACCTTTTAACTCCAGCGCCAACAATAATTCAGTCACTTGCGCCGCGGTAAGACCGCTGCGCTGTACCAGCTGATCCACCGTGGTGGCTTCAAAACCTACACACTGTAACAGTTGGCGGCAATCATAATCAAGTTCAAGGGGCTGTGGCCGAATATGAGTGGAAATAATAGGCAGAGAGGGACTGTCTGGCCTAAGTTCCGCCAGGATATCGGCGGCTTCGGTCACCAATTTCGCGCCTTCCTGGATTAAGCGATGACAACCCGGCGTCGCCGGGTTATAAATGGAACCTGGAACGGCAAAGACCTCGCGGCCCTGATCGGCCGCCAGTTTCGCCGTGATTAAGGAGCCGCTGCGCAGTGTGGCCTCGACCACACACGTGCCGGCACTTAAGCCACTAATGACGCGGTTACGCCTGGGAAAATGGGCTGGCAGAGGAGACACTTCCGGAGAAAATTCGCTCACTATCGCCCCGTGAACGGCGATGTCTGCGGCGAGCCGGTGGTGGCGCGCGGGATAAATGCGCGACAATCCGCTGCCCAGCACCGCCACGGTAGTCCCTTTTGCATCCAATGCCCCGCGATGAGCGGCGGCGTCAATTCCCGCCGCCAAACCACTCGTGATAGTGTAACCCGCCCCCACCAGGGCTGTGGCTAACTCTCCGGCGGCCTTTAACCCGCCGGGGGAAGGCTGACGGCTGCCGACCAGCGCCAACTGCGGTCTGGATAGCGCTGTCACATCACCCCAAACAAACAACACCGGCGGCGGATCGGCGATAGTTTTCAATAAACGCGGGTAGCGCTCATCTTCCAGCGTCAGGATGGTATGAAGAGGCTGTTCCGCCCAACGACGCTCCTGCTCCAGCAACGCCAAGTCCGGCTGCAGTAATTCGGTGATAGCCTCCGCCTTGACTCCGCATGCCGCCAGCCCCGCCGCCCCCGCCTCACAAACCGCGCGCGGACTGCCAAAATCCCGCAGCAACCGCGTATACCATAGCGGCGATAAATGGCGGGCATTGCTTAATCTGAGCCAGTATTCCAGTTCCATCCGTCCATATTAAAGATCCAGAAATTTTTCACAATACCGTAAAATTTGAGTCTCTCGAAGAAATCTTCGAGTAATCTAATCGAGTCATCAAAAAATTAATGAGTCATACTGTCCATGGCTCTACCTATCATATTGACAATCTTTCCAGTATGTCTATAATTATTAGACATACTGGATAAAATTATGTTAAATGCCGATATCAGAAAATTAACTCCTAATGAGGAGGTGGATTATCTCTTCATGAAGTACGCACTTCGAGATTATGCGCAACCGCGAGCAAAAATCACGATGTTGCTACGATCAAAGCAATTGATCCGCGTGAAAAAAGGATTATATGTGCTGGATGGGAAAAATCCACATAAGCCATTTGTTAAAGAAACTTTAGCCAACTTAATTTATGGGCCGTCTTATATATCACTGGAATATGCCTTAGCTTTTTATGGATTTATTCCTGAACGAGTCGAAACCCTCACCAGTGTAACCAGCAAGAAAGATAAATTGTTTAAAACGCCTTTAGGCGTATTCAGCTATCGCTATCTTAATCCAACCAAATATTGCGTCGGGGTTACCCAAGTGATGTACGATTCCACACACCCCATTTTAATTGCTACCCCAGAGAAAGCGCTTGCTGATCAAATATTGCTGGCTACTCCTAATCTGCACCTTGAAAATATAGACGAGGTAGAGAGTTTTTTATTTGAAGATCTTAGAATTCCTCCAGAAAAAATCGCTACCATAGATAAAAAGTTATTTACTAAAATCAATATCATTTTTAACAATAAAAATATTAGCCTTTTAAATAATTTTTTAAAAAAATTTAAGAAAGAAAATGCATGAATTAATTTTAACTATGTTAGCCAGATATTCTTGTCAAACATACCAAGATTATCAAAATGCACTAAAAGAAATTATTCAGGAAATCGCCTTGCTAGGTCTATGGCGAGGAAAATTCTTTGAGAAAGCAGCTTTTTATGGTGGCACTGCACTGCGCATATTATATGGACTAGATCGTTTTTCTGAAGACCTGGATTTTTCTTTATTAGAACCTAGCCAAAAATTTCAGCTTAACCATTATTTTTCCTTTTTGGAAGCAGAAATTACTAGCTTTGGATTTAAAGTCTCATTAAGTGATAAAATAAAAAACAAAGAAACGGCTATTCAATCAGCCTTTATAAAAGCTGGGACTAAGCAACATTTTTTGGAAATCCAGGCTCCCGACTATATTACCGACAAAATTCATCGAGATACCTTACTCAGAATCAAAATCGAAATAGATATTGATCCTCCACCAGGCTTTAAAACTGAAGTAAAATCCTTACTGCAGCCAATCCCTTTTATGGTTAATACTTATCAAGCATCAGATCTATTTGCTGGAAAATGTCACGCCGTTTTATGTCGTCCCTGGCAAAAACGAGTTAAAGGCCGAGATTGGTATGATTTAGTTTGGTACGTAGGCCGAAATGTGCCAGTGCATCTCGCTCATTTGCAAAAAAGACTTGAGCAAACCGGCCAGTGGCCTAAAGATCAAGCAATAGCCCCTGCGAATATCTTTGACCTGTTGGTGGAAAAAATTGACTCGGTTGATTTCACTTCCGCCAAAAAAGAAGTGATGCCTTTTTTAAAAGATCCTGACAGTGTTGAAATCTGGTCTAAATATTTTTTTAAAGAAATAATCTCTAAGATGAGATTTATATGACCAAGGTAGATATTCGCTGTTTTCGAACCGAAAACAATAAAATTATAAGATTCAAGCTGACACTACATATTTTTTTAAATACACGGACAAATATATGAGCAATACTACCTCACAGCTCTGTCCTCTCACACCACCGTACGAGCGATGTCGCCTACGGTGGTTTCAGCTAAATGTTTAACGATGCTCTTTGTTTCATTAGATTGAGTTGCTTTTTATTTTTTGTACGGTTTATAATCCCTAGCGAGACATCCAGGTGCTAGTAACACCTGGAGCCTCTAACCAAATTTATAACGGACTTATAAACATGGCTGTGACAATATTAACTGAAAATTCAATTCTTGTGTATGACTTCGCTTCTCTGCGAAGCAAAATTCCTTTTGATGAAAAAACTATGCAGGTGCATGCCCCCCGTTATACGCCTGCATCCCTAAATATTGGCTGTTCAGGCCAATTCGTTCAGAAGGATGAACCCAAGACATTGAGTCGCTCAGTCAATACGAACCACTCCATGCGTCAGCGCCACGTGGAGTTGGAATCTTTCCAGAATCTCCTATGGGCGCTGGCGTTTGGTGATTATTTTATACTCCATAGGAGAAAAAGAGAATAATTCCGATAGATGGATTTTCATCAGGCAGCTTCACTTGCAGATCCAAAGCCCGCAAATAGAATTGCATCTTGCCAACATATTCCGGTTCAAATTCTCCGACCGCCTACATAAGTTAGCCGCTGAAAAGCCCTGCACGCCAGGGAAAGTCACCTGTAAGTCCTCGGCGAGCTGCTTAACAACGGCCTTCCCCCAGCTTTCGCCCTGTTGGCGTTCAGCGATTAAATGTCCAATGTCCCAATATAGTCCAACTAAAGCCTTGTTAACGGCTTTCATGGCCTCATATTGGGCATATATCGCTTTGTAGTGCCCCTGAAAATTGACACTCTATGCAATCACGTAATAAAAGGACTAAATCAGGGCTACGAGCCGTTTAAGTTCGCCGATGAGGTAAAATGGAATGGATAATAACTTGTCATGGAACTGTAAAGCGTGTTGGGAAATACGGATACCGAGAGGCAAATTTTTTTCTTTCATCATGAGCTGCAAGGATTTCAAACGGCCGCTTTTACCTGATTTAACTTCAATAGGAACAATCTGCGAATTAATATTGATGATGTAATCCACTTCTGCAAGGCTTCCTTTAACATCACGACACCAGTAATGTAATTTAGCCTCATCATAGCAATCCTGATATGCTGTCAATTCCTGGCCAACCAGTTGCTCGGCGATTGCACCCTGGTTAATTAATAAAATATCTTTGTTCAGTAATTCGTTGACCCCAACACCGGCATTACGATTAAGTAATCCCACATCCAGGAATAATAATTTAAATTTCTTCTCATTGACTAATGCCGAAAGCGGCAGTCCGCTGGCAGATGTGGCGAAAACAGGCTGAATAATCCCTGCCTGGGTTAAATTTTCTATCGCCTGTTTAAGATCCCGGGAACGCATTTCCGGGTCTATTCGACTGTACTTGATTTGTTGACCGGCCAATCCTGGAGTCTGGTTAAAAATTTTTAATAAATATTTATGCCGGCTTAATTTCGCATATTTACCAAAATCATTGCGGTACGTACTCATGATCACCGTTTGCATTCTTTGAGTTTGTAAAAAATCACGAGTCTCTAAATAAGACTGGACTGCCGCGGGCATTCCGCCAGTGACTAAATATTCATGCGTTAATTTCAATAATTTTTGATGAAAAATCAGAGATAATGGTTTCGCCGGAGTACAATTTTTTGTAGCTGCGAGTAAGTCATCAAATTCCTGCGCCTGTAAAAATTCCTGAAACGACAACGGTTTTAAATATATAAATTGTACGCGCCCGACCGGCATACTAAAATCTTCATCGTTAAGTGCAAATTCAAGCAAAGACCCCGCCCCAATAATATGCAGATTGGGCATTTGCTCCTTGAAATAACGCAGCGCCATGATAGCGCGTGGACAATTTTGAATTTCATCCAGAAATAACAGAGTTGTCCCCGGGATAATTTTTTGACGGCAAAGCGTTTGAATGGAATTAATAATGTCTTCGGGTTTAAGCGACACAAAGCAATGACAATATTCAGGCTCCAGCTCAAAATTAATGTTAATGAAATGGGAAAATCGGCTGTTTGCTAATTGCTCAATGGCAAAAGTTTTACCCACTTGTCGAGCCCCACGCAACAGCAAAGGCAGGTGATTGTTCGCATCAGCCCAAGAAATTAACTCTTTGATAATTTGTCTTTTAATAAAAATACCCCAGAATTATTGCCAATTTTTGGCGATTTACACCCCATATTTTAGCCAAATTTTTGCTTTTTATCAAGGAACTTTAACCTAAATTCAGCAGTTGCCACCGTAGCGAGAAGACCTAGTGCGCTGAAGATTGAGGATTTTTTGTGGATTTTTTCCTGAAGCCGTACTCATCCGTACGGTGAAGGAAAAAATTCACAAAAAATCCTCAAGATTCAGTGCAATAGGTCTTCGCAGTAGGTGGCAACTGATGAATTTAGGGCAGCAATTCCCGCTGGGAATAAAATAAATTTAAGCACATGAAATATATGATTAATTTTTCATAAAGAAAAATAATTTTCGTAGAAAATTCTCTGCGCGATGGGGGTTCGCAAGGGGGAGCGCGCGCAGCGCTCCCCCTTCATTCCGAGCATCGGCTCTGCCGAGCGCAGGATATAAATAGGAAGCAATTGCCGCTGTACCCAGCGGGAATTGCTGTAATTTAGGTTTCAAGATTCCGGGTTTTTATTTACAATCACTCGATGATATTAAAAATTACAGGAGTTCCCGCCGATGCGCAGGATATAAACAGAAAGCCATTGCCGCTGTACTCAGCGGGAATGGCTTTAAAAATTATTTTTTGCGGGACGCCGGAGTTTGCGGCGCCCTCGCTGGAGGCGTTGTTAAATTCACGTCATCAGGTTATCGCGGTTTATACCCAGCCCGATCGTCCCGCCGGACGGGGACAGCGTTTGACTGCCAGTCCGGTTAAACAACTGGCGCTGAACCATCATTTGCCGGTTTATCAACCCGAAAGTTTGCGTGACATGCCCGAACAGCAAAAATTAAGGGATTTACAGGCTGATCTGATGGTGGTAGTGGCTTACGGGTTACTGCTGCCCAAGGCTGTGCTGGAAATTCCGCGCTACGGCGCGGTCAACGTGCATCCCTCGCTATTGCCGCGCTGGCGAGGTTCTACACCGATTCAATCCACTATTCTCACTGGTGATGAAATTACCGGCGTGAGTATTATTCAGCTAACGCCGCGCATGGACGCCGGACCCATTTTGCTGCAAACACCTTACCCGCTCAACGGTAAGGAAACCAGCGGGCAATTGCATGACGTTCTCGCCGCACAGGGCGCTCAGACCCTATTGACCAGTCTGGAATTGCTTGCCGCTAACACACTTCGGGGCATTTCCCAGGATGAACAACTCGCCACATATACCCGTAAAATTTCTAAAAATGACGCCCAAATCGATTGGCGGCTGCCTGCGGCTGAATTAGAAAGGTCGGTGCGCGCTTATCATCCATGGCCAGTCGCTTTTACACATCATGAAGGCAAAATTCTGCGTATCTGGCAGGCAGAAGCACGGCCCGACAACCCTCAATGGCCTCCGGGAACGGTGGCCGGCATCGAAAAGGCCGGGGTCGATATCGCTACCGGCGAGGGCTGCCTGCGGCTGTTGCAAGTGCAATGGCCTGGCGGAAAACCTGTATCTGTGGCAGACTTCATACGTGGTCAAGCCCAACATTGGCGCGCAGGCATTACCCGTTTGGAATAGTTCAGTATGATCAGCAAAATCACTGGCGGCATTTTATTAATCATCGGCACCTCCATTGGCGGTGGGTTATTGGCATTGCCAATGGCGACCGCCGGCGGCGGATTTTTTCATTCAATAGGTTTATTTTTTTTTGCATGGCTGATCATGACTTTCGGCGCGTTTTTTATTCTGGAAGTCAATTTATGGCTGCCTGAACATACCAACATGGTGTCGATGGCCAAAGCCACCCTCGGCAACGGCGGACGGCTGATTACCTGGATCATCTACTTAATGCTGCTGTACGCCTTGTTATCAGCGTATATTGCCGGCGGTTCGGATTTAGTCATGCACCTGTTTGCAGGTGCGCATTTAACGATTCCCCAATGGCTGAATGGTCTGATATTCGTGGTCATTTTCGGCGCCGTTATCCACTGCGGAATTCGCACCGTCGACCGCACTAACCGGCTGTTGATGACGGTGAAAATGGGCGCTTATCTTTTATTGGTATTTTTGGTAATCCCGCATGCCCAACTGCCAAAATTAGAGGCAGGTCAGACACGGCTGTTAGCCGGAGCGGTGATGGTGGTCATTACGTCGTTTGGTTATGCGACGGTTATTCCCAGTCTGCGAACTTATTTTAATAGCAATGTCAAAGCCCTGCGCCTGGCCGTAGGTGTGGGTAGTGCGATTCCGCTTATCTGCTACTTATTGTGGGATTTAGCGGTGCAGGGCACCATCGACCGCGGTCAGTTGACGCAAATGTCCGGCTCTGCGCACGCCGTCAGTGATTTAACTTCCGCTCTCAGTGCGGGAGGATCGCATACCATAGCGTCTACTGCGCACCTGTTTACAGTGATTTGCGTGGTCACTTCATTTTTGGGAGTCGGTTTGTGTTTGTGGGATTTTCTGGCGGACGGCTTACGCATCAATAAACAAAAAACACTTCACCGCTGGCAGGTCACTCTGACGGCGATTGCACCGCCTTTCCTGATTGTGGTGTTTTGGCCGGGAATTTTCGTAAAAGCGTTAGCGTATGCGGGAGTGATTTGCGTGGTATTGTTGATGCTTCTGCCCGGATTGATGGCCTGGAGCGGACGTTACGTGAAAAAAATAGCCGGCGGTTACCGCGTGTGGGGCGGTCGCGGTCTGTTAGGTCTGGAAATTTTGCTGGCCACGGCCCTGGCCATTTACGGTTTGATTGAAGTATTCAAATAATGCTGATTATTTTAGACCGGGATGGCGTGATTAATGAAGATTCGCCGGATTTTATTAAGTCCCCCGACGAATGGCACGCTATTCCCGGCAGTTTAGCCGCCATTGCTCAAATGAACCGTGCAGGTCATCGCGTCGTCGTCGCCAGTAACCAGTCCGGGGTGGCGCGCGGCTATTTTTCCCTTGCGGAATTGCTTAAGATCCACCTCAAAATGCACATTGAAGCGGCTAAAGTCGGGCGCTCATCTGGATGGCGTCTATTTTTGTCCGCATCGCAGTGAAGATCATTGCCCCTGCCGCAAACCTCTGCCCGGTATGCTTATCCAGATTGCCAAAGATTTTAGCGTGGATTTAACCCGCGAAGGATTATTCATCGGTGACAGCCTCCGCGACCTCCGCGCCGCACAGGCCATCGGCTGTCCCGCGGCGCTTGTTAAAACCGGCAAAGGCGCTCAAACCCTCGCCAGTGGCGAAGATCTGGGCGACGTTGCTGTCTACGACAACCTATGGGCAATTTCCAGCAGGCATTAAAACGTAAAAGTCATATCCACTTGGGCGTAAATGTCAGAGCTGGGGCTTGTGCTGGAACTGGAACTAGAGCTAGAGCTAGAGCTAGAACTGGAGCTAGAACTAGAGCTAGAGCTAGAGCTAGAACTGGAACTGGAGCTAGAACTGGAGCTGGAGCTAGAACCTGGTTCAGAACCGTTAGGGTTGGTAGTCTGAGTGGCAGCCTGATTACTTCCAAATAAATTTTGTACATGACTATAAAGCACCGTCGATAGTGGCGGTGACGAAGATTCAACGCCGGAACTGGAGCTAGCGCTGGAACTGGAGCCATGATTAGAACCGTCGTTAAGGCTGGCCGTTGGAGATCCCCACGAAAGCGCCCGCTGCGCCAAGCCACTAAGGAAGCCCGCCGGTGACGCCACCTGTGATGTCGTTCCTGACACCTCCTGCGACAGTCTATTTTCCAGAGTCACAGGACTGCCTGTTAAAGGCGCCTGTTTTATGCTTTCAGTAATATGGTCGTAGGAGGGACTCCCGGTACTTCTCGCCGTGAACAAGTTCTTAAATAGTGACGGCGAAGCCGGGCCGGTTAATCCCGAAACGCCGGCAGTCTCTGGACTGCCGGGCAATTCTACTTTTCTTAATGGAGCCATTGTGCGCATCAACTCCAAAATCTGTTGAGGCTCATCGAACAAACTGGACACTGAAATCAAAGGATAACAACCTGTTTTATCCTCGAATATATAAATGACGGCATTTTCCTGATGGTTTCGGCTGACTGTCGGCACAGTTTCCTTATAATAAACAATAGTTATCTTTAAATAATTGCTTAATTCCTGTTGCAGTGTGTCTTTGACCAGTTTGGGATTTTTTTCAACTTCATCTTTCAATTGTAAATAATCACTAAATTTACATGAAAGTTGAGCCGGCAGCGCGATAAAGCTGGCTCTCCAAAATAATTCATCGGTTTGACCGGTCAGATCAGACTTTCTAAAATAATCGTTGTCCAGCCGAAAAAATTTTCCTTTCATTAAAACGATAGAATCCGGCTCCTTGTCGGTAGAATTCGGCTGCTTGATGGTAGGATCCAGCAGCTTATGGAAAGGCAATTCCAGCAGGAATTTTAAAGTCTGAGATTTTGTGGAAGACGTCAAACCCACAGATTTCTCATCATCTTTCAACAAAGTCTCCCTGAAATAATCGCGTACGATAACATCACTCTTCTCAAACATTGGGAGATCCATCTCAAAGTGTGACCAGATGTTTAAAAAAACTTTAATGGATTTTTCTTTGAGGGGTAATATAGATCTTTTCTTTATTTCTTCAGGCTCTTCCAGGTACGCTGACCGGTGCTCTGAAAGGTATGTTTCCCCTGTGCCCGCTAATCCTTTTATGTCATTTGTTATAGTTTGTATCAATCTTTCTTCCTGTCTACCAAATTGAATATCTTCGGTTTTGAAAGACAGAGTCAATAACTCGCCCGGGACCGGAATGGGCGCTTCGGAACGCTTGATTTTCGGGGACAGCTTTTCTTCCAGTACAGAATCAGTGACGGGTAGATTCTCCGGGACATTTTTCGAATCTTCCGTAACGGGCGAGAGCGCTTCATCCTTCAGTTCATCCTGTGGTTGACCCTTGGTAATTACTTTTTCATCGTCCAATTTAATAACTCTAGACATTATCTTTGTCTTTGTCTTTTTCTGAAAAACATTTAATACCGCTGTTCCATTCTGAAGTGTTTTCAGCCATGCGCCCGGAATTAAAGGGAAGTATTGATCACTGCCAGCTATTTTTTTGTGGACCAGAAAAATTGCTTGAGTATATTCATGCGCATTGGAAGGATGCATCGCCGGCTGGTCGAATTGGCCGGTACCCTTATCCTCAAAAATACAGAATTTTGCTTGTAAAATCGTGGCAGTTTTTTTAGTAAATGCTTTTAAACCTTTGATTTTCGGAATTCGTTTAGCAGCATCCTGAGTTTTTGTTTTTTTAACTTCAAGTATTGGCGCAGCTGAAATCACCGCAGCCCGCAGAGACTGTGCAGGCAGCTTACAAAATACTTCCTGAGCATATTTATTATTTGGATTTTCAATCTGCACGTACGAAGAAACAATCGTGTGCATGGCTTTCTGCTCAGTGGATAACTCCTTCACTTCTTCCTCTAAATATTTTTTCAGGCCGTAGCTCCATTCTTTGCGTTTCACATTGACATTCATGCTACCGGTTCCATCCACATTGATGATAATTTCCTGATTTAAAACATCCGAGAAAAAAACTTCCATAAACTCCTGAAGTAGATTGCCTTTTATTAAATTAATAAAGGGTAAAGGAATGTCCGTTTCAGCACGTGATATATCAGCTAAATGACTTAAGATCAGTTCGACCTGATTGATTTCCGTGTTATCCGCAACAGATACTGCAACAGGTGTTGAGTTCTGCGTCACCAGAGTTTCGGTAGAGATAGTTTGGGCTGCTTTCTCCTCCTCCACCGGCAGAGAAATTGTTATGGGAGGACTGACTTCAGAAATATTTAATGACGCCTGAGTTTCAGGACTGCCGGATGGCAAAGACTCCGGAAGACTCTGTTCGGTAATCACTATCTCAATGGTGGGCGAAATAATTTTTTCATCTTCTATTATAACCGGTTTGGGCGGAGGGCCTGATAATGTTAAAATCAGGTCTTTAAAAAGTGCATTCGCAAGCGCCGAAACAGGCTGCTCAGGAATCTTTGCGATAACGTCCACCATGCTCTTCATCTCAGCGGGTGCTTTCAGCTCTAAATTCGACGGTAGCGCGACTCTGGAACCTTTACTGCCGCCTCGAAGCTTGTCAGTTAAATCTTCCTGAACCTTGCTGAAAAAAGTATTGATGAAAAGAGTAAACAGCTTCGGTTCTTCCTGGACTGTTTTTGAATCCAAAATCAAACCTCTCGACGAATCTAATTTTATCTCTTTTGAATGCTGAACTGAATGATGTAATTGTAATTGTATTTGCTCTATTGCTCCTTTTCCGGTGGTTTTATAGATTAAATCTAAATCTTTCTGCAACTGACGCCTCGCCACGGATTGATTATTCAGCTTCTCGTAAATCTCCATAACAGGAATGATCATTTCTGCGATTTGATCTCTCACTAAGTGAACCCGATAATGGACGCCGCCTTCATCGATAAGAGATTTTATCAATTCTCTTTCAAGAGATTCTTCCGGCGACTTATCGTATTTAGCTTCGCGCACTCCGCAGAGTGTCTGACGAAAAGAATAAAAATTATCTTCATGTTGAAGGCGAATTTTCATGAGTTCACGAATCTGATCCGCGATTTTACTTTTTAATAAATGGCGTTTTTTGGGAAGTGAGGCGCCCATGCAGCCCTCAACGATTTCACGATATAACGGGCTGTTATAACTTATACTGATTCCCCCTTGACGTGCGGAGTGCAAAAGCATAACTGCAAACACCTGGACTCCCTGAGTGGCTTTTAAAAATTCTGCCAGTGACTTTTTCAATTCAAAGGGACCTGATTTTTCTTCCTCATTATATTTTCTGAATAAACTCACCAGCAATCGATCATCACCCGATTCGTTTCCTTCCTTTATCCAGCTTATTATCAGATCGGCCTGGTCTGGTGCATAATGATCAACAGACTGGAATTGAACTTTTTGTGATATCCTGGTATTTGCCTTTTTACCTTTCAAAAGAGCTTCCTCGATAATCAGCTTCTTTTCATTTTCTTTACCTGTACAAAGTTGCGGACTGTCAGAGACAGCCGGAGCTAATTTTTGCCGGTTGACAGGCGCCTTTTGGGGTTGAGCTGATGCACCTTCCTTTTTATTTTCTAACACTATTTTATTATCAATCATAAAATAAACATTACTATCATTATCTAAAATAATGGCATTTCTATTTAATCCTATGCATTTAGGAGCCGTAAATTTCGAAGATAAATAGAGATCAAATTCAACAGGTTTCTCATTCAGCAATGACAGTAAAGAACTCACCGCGCTCAAATTTTTCCGATTATCATCTTGGACAGGCTTAGTCTGCCAATCCAAAATTTGATTTATATATTTGATCAATGTTTTATATTTTGTGTCTATGTCCTTATTATTAAGCTCATTAACCAAATTTATATAAAAACTGCCCTCGACACTACCGCCCAAATTTTCGAGTATGTTTCTTAAATTTTCAAGGAAATTGTTTGTAAGATCTGCCATTCCTTCTTTATGGTATAATCTTCGATCACTCACTAAAGTCACAGAGGGCGGACAACGGGCCGGAACAAACCGTGGGTTGATAACTATCCATACAGTCAATCAAAACCTGGAGTTTTTTCTTAATAGCAATTTTTTCAGCTTTTTCCTTCCTGATCTGCAATTTATTTAAATTATCCTTATATTCGCTATGTGCAGCAGCCTTTTGTTTTTCAATTTTTTCTTTACATTCCTTAAGAACTGTCAATCTGTCATTCTCTCTTAAATTTGATTTTTCTTCCCAATCTGAGAGGGGCTTACCGAGTAGTAACGCCCTCGAATTTGCTCGATTATATTCCCTCCATCCAAGCCGTTGATCGAGCTGTCGATAGGCATTCTCCAGATTTCTCTGGTAAGAGTTTTCAATATTCTTTAATTCCTGTTGATATTCCTCTAACAGCTTTTGACTTTCTTTTCCACTTTGTTGCTCTAATTCATCCAGAGCCATCATTTGAGATTGTAATGATTGATAACTTTTACTGGATAAAAAATGTTGATTAAGTGACAACATTCTAGTCCTCAAAGAATTAAAACTTTCTTTGAAAGAAGCCAGGTTATTTTTTTTATCATTAAGTAATTTTCTCGCATCAAAAGCGATCCCACGAAATAACTCCGGCCATGATTTATCATCAACTACGCTGCCTTTGCGGTAGTTGACAAATTCCGCGTGCCTCATCTCGAAAATGTTTGAATAAATCGACAATCGGTTTATCAAAGCGCTAATAATTTCATATTCGGCTTTATTCAAATCTCTAACCGCTTCGCCGGCATCATGGTCTTTGGAATTTTTTGAGTCCTGGTAAGTTTGGAGATTTTTTAGAAGAACTTCCAAAGTGGTTTCCCATAAATCCTGATAACTTTTTATGTTATTTTTTTGACTTTTTTGAGCTGACTGAAGTTTCCTCTGGAAATCTTTTAATTTCTCGATTGTCCGATCATAAACCGAGATAACACCTAAATTAGTTATTCCCGATATGTCTTCAATTAATGCTTTCGCATCACTTTCCAGTGTGGAAAGAACCGTAGACATTTTACTGCGGTCTTTAATTTCTTTGCTCATGAGAGTAGCTCGCATGTCCGCAGTCAATTTATCTTCCCGTTCGGCGTGGACAGACCAGGCATACTGTAATTTTTCAAGCATAATATTAAAAATTTTTCCGTACGCCTGCCAATCTGATTCCAAAAACTCGGGCCCGTACAGGGCCGGGCTTGCAAAGTCATGGCGGATTAACATTTCCGCATGGTAAGGTTTTAAAAAATCCGTATTGTCGTCGCCTATACTTTCCTGCATTTGAGTCATTAGCTCGTGGCGACTCGACAATATAAATTTCGACTCAGACGTAGTCAAAGTTACCTGGGTCTTATCTTTGGATCGGGAAAACTCCGACATCGCCTCTGCAAAGTTCCGCATTTGTTTTTGCCAGGGTCCACGCGGATTAATATCGCTTATTTTAGAAATTAAGCGCAGATAGCTTTGCTCTTTGTGGGATTGAACAATGGCGGCCCTTAATTGATGTTCGGCATCCGCTTCCCGTTTCAGGACAATTTTACAGAGATCCGCGGATGAGGGAGTGGGAGAATTTTTTTCCTCAGTTTTTGGAACCCCGGCTCCAACCCCTTCAGTTTTGAAATTAAATATCGCCGTTAACTTCTTCCATCCCTCCTGAAGTTGCATAATTTTTTTTGACTGATTACTCTCCGCCTCAAAAAATTTATCGTGCTGTTTTTTTGCCACTAAATGGAGTTTCTCGAACTGGTTTTCAGCCTTTTGGACTCGTTCAGCACTGATTTTCAGAGCATCCGTCAAGCCCTTCAGCTCAATAGCGATGCTGTTTTGATATCGCACAAAGAAGGAAGTTTTATCATAGGGACGGTTTTGGTCTATCAAGTATTTCACATAATCGTAAAAAATTATCAGTTTCTGGATGACCAGCGCAATGCATTCCGATCCTGGCGCAACCCGTAATTGCTTATCTGTCTGCTTCCGTTCTGGTGTCGCGGGAGATTTTTCATCGTCATCATCGTCTTTATCTTCCGGGCTGTCAGCAGAATGCTGATGTTTTCGTTTGGATAATTCCTGGAAAGAAGTATTTTCGGATTGTTCGACCTCCAGAAATTCATTTAAAATTTCCAAATCTGCATCAGGCAACTTGTCTTTTCTTTTCAATATAAGCCAAAGCTCTCTTCCAAACCAAAGGCCAGGGAGGAGAAGAACCCGGACCTTTCTTAATTTCAGCAACTTTTTCATGAGTGATGGCTTGTAAAAAACGGGATAACTGTGATATCAAATTATAAGGCGTAACCCAATCCCGGCTATCATTCCAATTCATGATTTTCAATTCAATGTCATTAACATTATCCTTGTCACTGGGCTTCAAAACACCTTTAGAATAATCTAAATAGTTTTGGATACTGAGCTTCAATGTCTTTATTTTTGCGGAGACCTGAGGATTATCACGAATAATTTTGGCTGCTCTTGAACGAGCCTCCTGATTTTTTTGTTGCAGTTTCGCACTTTGAACTGCTAAATAATTGCTCTGAAGATTTGGAATGTTATCGTAAGCTTTTGCGGCAAGGAATATGGCGTCCTGACAACCCTGATAAAAAAATTTAATTTGCTCGCTGATGGATTGGATTTCAGAATTTTCGGGGATAAGTTTAATAAATTCCTCAAAAATAGTTTCTTTGTATTTGAGCGTCTTTAAATAATTTTCTATGGCTTCGAAATCTTCCGGCGCTAAAAATTTTTTCACACTGTCCTGGCTATCCCATTTGCTGTCCGGAGGAAGAAAGCCATCCGCAACTTTCTTCAATAATAAATTTCTTATCGCATCTACTTCAACTTCCGCTATTTTTAATTTGTCATCCGGACTGTTTTCCCGGAAAATATCAGCCGCAAGCTGGACACAGGCGCTAATTTCTACCTGAATGTGGCGAATCAATGTCGCATAGTCGAGCATTTCGGCTATTAACTTTCTTCTATACTGATAGGGATTGGTAAGATTTTCGCTGTCATTGGACTTATTAACGAAAGGCGCAAAATCTTTAGCAATGTCTGCTTTTAAATTTAATAAACGTAAATAAATTCGTTTACGCTGAAGATGGGCGCTCAGGTTATTTTGAAGGCGCTCATGACTCGAAAGCGCGGTTTTTTTATTTTCGATTAATTCTGCTTGCAGACGCTTAAATTCAGGCGCATCCGGCAATGCCTTGGTCACGCGCGCTATTTCTTCATCAAGATTCTGCAATTCTTTTCGCATCTTTTTTTCCATTTCTTCAGAAATATTGCGTGCATTCTGAAGTTGATTCTGAATTGCCTGTTTTGGTGTTAATCCTTTTCTACTCATATTTAGTTCCTCATAAAATGTTAATTAAAAGTGCCGTCTAACAGCGAATCTATAGACAAATCTTCATCTGTCGTATGATTCGTATTATTTCCCCTGGAAAACTCATCGAATACGGTGACTTGGTCTAACGTATGAGACTGAATTCTCTGCAAACTTTCGTATTTGTTAAGAATAGTTGTTTCATTATCGCCAGGCTGGGTGTGCGCCCCACTCATCTGAATTTCATTTAAAATACTTTCAGGAATTTGATTAAAGTTCCATAATTGGCACTCGGGGGTAAAAATTAACCCCGGGCTGGATGCAAAGACATTGCTATCTAAAACCGTGATTGTCCACACACCATTGTTTGGACACCCCAAAAGTTTAATCCTGGCGCCGTGTTTAATCAAAACCGGCAGTTTGACCACCGCACCATATTCTTTTAATCCCTGTATTTTTTCCATCAAATCATCATCTTTAACTTCTGCGTGAATTTCCAGATAATTTAGATTATACCAATTATTTTTCCGCCGGGGCAATTCATTCTTTTCTAATTTTTGGAGCGCTTCTTCGTTCTCCAAGGCATACATCTTTAATGTATCGTAGCGCGAGATAAGATTAAGATATCCAACATTCAATACATAAAAATTTGATTCGCTCTGGGACAGTTCCTGATTATCGAGATCAATTTTATTAATATTAATTTTTTTACTTGATTCCTGAAAATTTTTAAAAGCAGAATAAACCCGGAAGTAAAGCTTTTCCTCGCAAATATAACCCTTTAGCTGTTCATTCACAATCTTTGCTTTAAAATTCCAGAAAACGCACCGGTTTTTTAATCTTATCTGCGCATCATGGAGCACAACTGAATTTATAGCGTTTAAATTTTCCTGGCGGCGTTGATAGGGCGTTTTTGAGAGAAACTCTGTCAATTTACTCTGCTCCATTTTCAGACTATCCGCACACCTTTCGATAAGTTCTCTTTCTTTTACCAGGTTTGCATGATTTCTTCTGGTAACCTCATTAACAATAGTGCCTTTCACCTCAAGAACTAATAATTTCTCTTCCTGAAAATCAACTGCCTTAAATTCGGGATGCAGTCGCGCTACCAATCCCTGTATTTGTTGTTGCCATTGCGGGTATGCAGTATCACCGCCGGCTGGAGCAAGAGGAGTTTGTAACCGCGCCATTAACAATTGCACACGGGCTTCCCACTGCTGGTATGCAGGACTGTCTGTGGATAAATATTCCATTTCTTCCTTTTGGCCCAGCAATGACTGAATCTCAACCTGAACGTCTTTTAAGATCCATTCATTCAGGCCATAGAATTGATCTCTCACTGATTCTAATCTTTCTGTATTTTCCACCAGCTGTTTTTGAAGTTCATCGCTCAACTCTTTCGTAATCTGACCACCTGATTGTGATTGCCGGTCTTGTACCTTGATATCCTCGATCACTGAAGAAGATGGCCTCAGCTGAATTAACTGCTGGATCTCCTGCGCCTGATCATCCCGGGTTTGCGCGCATGTTATTATGCGTTGTCGTAATTCTTTCAATTCCTCCTGTGTATTTTTGCTTTTTACTTCAGGTTCATCTGGAGTACAAGTTTGCAGAAATCCTCTTTGAAGTTCCATCTGTTTTTTTAATCCGTTAATTTCATTCGTTACATTTTTGATATCTTGCGCCAGTTTACCAGCGAGAGGAGATTTTTTAGGAGTTCCAATCTCCTGTTTCTTCAAAATTTTCTGATAAGTTTCTTTTGCGCTACATTTAATTTCAAGATTTTTTAAAATCTGTTCCGCTTGACGACGGGAGTCGTCAGAATTTTTTGTTGAAGATTGACTTAAAACAGATTTTTGTTTTTCTTCTTTAACCAAAATATTATAGCGAATATTTAATTCGATTAATGTTTTGTCGGTATCGTTAATTTTTTCCCGAGCGCTTTTAATTTTTGACTCTATCCAGGGCTTTAAAAATTCAGGTTTAGGTTCTTTCGATTCACAAGCTGTTTTTAGCTCTAATACTCTCTCTGACAACTCTTCGTTTTTTTTCTTTAGATCAGCGGAATGTTCGAGTTTCTGCTGCCAAATTTCGGACAATTGCTTACATAAATCCAATGCAGAACGATTATCGGGAAGAAGTGATAATCCCGGCAAAACATTTACCAATAATGCTTTTTCCGAGGCGGTTTTTGCTAAAGACTGCAAAAGTTCTCGCGTTTCCAGTAACCTATTTAAATGGTTTTTTGCTTCATTAATTGCGCTATCGGAAAGCCGCACCTGCATCGATAACGTGGTAGAGGGATCCTGAACCGATTTTTTTTTCTCAGGAGAATGTTTATATCGTGCAACCGAAGAAGGGCTCTCTCCTCCAAAAGATTTAAGCTCTTCCTTTTCTTTTTTAAGACTTTTAATTTTTTTTCTTAATTCTTTATTTTTTTCATTTTTTGTTTTGCGCACTCCATCTACCTCACTTTGAAAGTGATTCTCATGTCCAGATTCAAGAGCGGATTTTGGCGTCAGCAAGACAGTGGATGTTTCCTCTATTCTTTCAATTAAAGGCTCAGGTAAATGCGATGTTACCAGTTCGGGAGAAACCAATGAATCTTTAAATTTATTTTGCTCCAAAATGAGCCATTGCTCCAGCTTCCGGAAATCTTTAACCACAGCCTGGTCATCTTTATAGTCTGCAGAGGAAGATGCGGTAAAATTAAAATCAATAAAACACTGTTTTAACAGCTCGGCTATAGCGCCCTTCTGGCTGCGCAGATTAGCAATGCGTTCATCGGAAGAAACGCCATCACAACAATAAATTATTTTTTCCAGACATTTCACATATTCCCGCAGTTGTGGGGAAATCTGTTCAAACAGATTTTGATAGTTTTTCTGATCGTCTTTGCCCTGCAACAATTCATCCAGATTTTGTTTAATTTGGCTTAAATCGGTTATTCTCGTTTCCCCCCCGTTATGGATAATGGCTTTTTTCGTTAATTTTTCCCAAACTTCTTCCCAAAGGGGGATATTTTTGGGCAGAATACCGACGTTAATCAATTTTTCACGCAGATTTTTATTAAAATTGGCTGGATCAGTCTTTAATTTCTTCAAGTCGGGAATTTTGTCAAGACAGGGAGTGTTTTTACTATCCTTTACCGCACATTCTGTTCCACTATTCATTTTTTCCAAATCGACCTCATCAAACCAGGCCACTTTAACATTGACATTTTGAGAAGTTCGCAAATTTTCCAGAATAGAAAGCATCGCCATTATCGATGCGGATTGGGTATAGTCACCGGATATATCAAGATCCAGGTCCAGTAAATATATAAAATGCTGGTATAATGCCTGAAAAGCAGCAGAGCATTCTTCGTCGAATTTCCAGCTCCATAAAGTGGAGATATGAGGGGACATGGATTTATAAATATCCCAATCCTGTACCCCTAATCTGTCTATCAGCTCCAGACCTTCAGACCCAATGGCATTTTCAATTAATTGTTGGGTATTGGTCAATAAATCGATATTTAACGCTTCGGCTTTTTTGGCTTTCTCTTGCGGAGATTCCACTCTTTTACGTCGCCATGCGCCACTGACTAAATCCTTGTGCAGAAGTTCCAAATGGATTATAACTTCCGAAAAACGTGGCTCGGGGATTGCACTAATGATCCGGTGCAGATTTTCAAGTGCGGATAAGCGTTTCACCCACTGTGTGTTCTCTAAACTTGCCAATAGCGGACAGGGTGCAGGCGCATATTTCTCCTCCTTCGATTGGGGGAAAATTTTGGTTATCACCGGTTGATATTTATCATCCATAATCGGGAAAGCTGTTTCCTTACCCGTGACTTCTCCATACAAAATGCCACCGGCCAGTCTGATTAAAGCTGTTAATAATCCATCGTTGAGCACGACGGCGACCCTGGTGACAGAATCATACCAGGCATAAGGTTGCTCCTGACAATAGTTAGCTAATAAATCCATTAATTGAGTATCACTGGGTTTAATCAAATCGCAATTAATGTTGAACTTTTTTAACGTTACCACATTTATTTTTTGGGCTACCCATTGGCGAGCTATCTCACGGGCGACGTCATTGAGCTTTATACGATGGTTTTCCAGTACAAACCGTTCCGTCGTGAGCTGGTTACTTTTTTTAGACTCTTCCTTAAGTGAAACCAATAATTTTTCCTGAACAGTGAGTTTTCGGTATTGATGAAAACATTCTCTTAAAGGAGCGGCGATATTCAATAATGGATCAAAGACTGCTTTCAGGGTCGCTTGCGCTTCAGCCAATTGCTCCGAGGACTCCTTTTCCGTGACTGCGGTAGTACTGAAGAGTAATTCCGGCAGTTTCGGTGAGATATCGGCATCCACTTGTGGAAATTCAGGGAGGGCCAATTTCTTATTAACTTCCTCGATGCGGGCGAGATAACCGTTAGCTTTCTGCAATCGTTTCATGCTGATCCGGAAACTTTCGTCCACTTGCAAGGGTACCTTCGATAAATCCAGACCACCCGATCTTTGGATTTTCTGCTCCAGGTCGGCCTTCTCGGCCCTGAAAATAACGTCAGTTGCGTCACTGATACAGGATGGAGAAAAGTTAAAATTATTTTTCGATGGATTTTTTACGGCAAACTCAATTTCGCTATGCGCTGTTTTTGCTTTCAGATCTTTTTTCTCAGGAATACCATTCCAGTTAACATAATAGTGATAATGATAAACTCCTTCTTTCGCATCCCATTGAACATAGATTTTTTTGCCGGCGGTCGCTAATCCTTCCAGCTCCTTTTCGGCGCGAATTAATTTTAAAACAAAACCTTGAATTTTAATCTCAACAATAGCTGTGGACTGTATATCGCGCCACTCTCTCGCCATCTGCAAAAATGTTTGCGCCGCCTGCTGGCGGGTAGAGATTCGACAAAGCGCTGAGAGCTGGTGGAACTGGCTTGTATCAGCCATTCCCGCTGAGTACAGCGTCCATGGCTTCCTGTTTATATCCTGCGCATCGGCGGAGCCGATTGCTCGGAATGAAGGGGGAGAATCGCGATTCTCCCCCTTGCGATCCCCCATCGCGTAAGGAGAATTCCCTCCAGCGGGAACTCCTGGGATGTTGTTCTTCATGGTGTCACCAGGATTTTCTTCTGACCACGAGGTACGCCGTATTAGCGCGTCCGATAATTTTTTCTGCTCGGCGCAATGAAATTCTAATTTTTTTGAGATCTCAATTCGTGCTGTCTCCTCGGCTTTTTTTACTTTGGCGATAGCATCCGCAGATTGTAACTGTATTTCATCTTTAATCAGTTTCGCGGTAATAAGCGCCCACTGAAAATTATCTTCAGGCAGTTGTTCGATTTTATTTCGTAATTTCTTAAATTCAGCAATGATTTCCTGGCTCGTATTCCAGTTCTTCTGTATATCGCCCAGAACGGTGTATAGGCGACCCGCATAACTTCTGCGAGCGCGATCGAGAAACGCACTTTGGCGTTCCGGTAAACCATATTGTTGTATGAAACTGTCGAAATCTTTAGGTGATAATAAATCTGGTTTACTCACCAGATTCCATAACCACTTGACACAATTAAATAAGGGGATTTCCAGAGGGTCAGGTGTCTTCTGTAGATAATTTTTAAGTGCGGTGTTTCGAAAATTCGCCAAGCGCCAGTGAAAATCGGTCACGCGCAGGCGGTAGGCTATCGTATTTTCTAATATTTTTTGGGTAGGCAGATTTTCTTCAAATCCGCTGGACTGGTGGTCAGCAAACTTTAGTAAAATTCGCCACAGCAAAACCTTCAGGCAATCGGAAACCAGTTCCGCCACTGGCGCCTCGACAAATTTTTTAGCCGGTTTCGAAGGATTGAAATGTTTATCGAATATCTTTTGACTGTTTTTGTTGACCCAAATATCTCCATTACCCTCGCCCTGGCGAGGAATTAGCCGGGAAAGAGGATAGGTCTGAGTGGTTTCTTCTCCCTTCAGATATTCTAAAAAACTCATTATATTTGTCCGGCATTTCTCTTCGCTGGGTTTTTCCCTTCTTGTCGGGCCTAAGTCCCGTAACAGTTGAGTAAATTGCCCGTGAAAATCTTTTAACAATCTCATAAAATAATCTTCAAGGGTAAAGAACGGAGCTTGCGCAGTGATATCAATAATATCTTTCAGAAAAGCATTGCGTAAATTCCGAAATACGGGTCCGGATAATTCAATTTCAAGTGTTGCAAGCTGTTTGATATGATGGGTAGTACAAACTTCCATAGTTGCAAAATTCATGCCGCCTGGTTCGGAATCCAGGAGTTTATCAACACAAAATTCCCGCCAATCTTTAAAAACCATAGACTTTATTTCAGAGGGAAACGTGACACTTTGAACTCCATTGGCAATAAGAAATACCATCGCCTCACTCCTGGGTGGACTGAGCCGCTCCAGCGAGCGAAGCTTCTCTTTCATTTGAATTTCAAGTTTTGCCGGTTTTTCGTCAAACTCCCTAACCTGTTCATATAAGCAGGTATAAGCACTTCCCGGGTCAATCTTTATTTCCATAACCGAAATCTGATGTTCACAGGCATGCTGTATTTGTTTCGCGATAGCCGTCAATGCTGCTTTTTCCTTCTGCAATTGACCGGAAAGACTTCCCAGTGCTTTCTCGTAATAATTTTCTCGCTCCGCCATGCTTTGAATCAAATTATCCGCTTCAGCTTCCTCTGCCCACAGTAATGCGAGAGGCGCCAGGGGTTTCAACCAGCTCAGATCTTCAGTAATAAACTGCGGTAAATACTTCAATAAAAGCTGAATTTTGTCCTGAAAATGAGGAACAATGGTCATCGCCCGATTCCAGTAAGTGATGCATCCTGCCACATCTGCAGTCACGCCGCTATCAACGCCGGCCACCCGTTGTAAATTGATATTCAGAGTTTGCAGCAGAACACCGGATAATAAACGTATGCTTAACCTGGCCACGATTTGACGCAGCCGGCTGGTTTCGGCCTCCAATGCTTCTATAGTCCTGACAGAGTTCAAAAAAATTTTCTTTATATAAGCAATGCGACTTTCGTGAGGGGTTCTTTCTTTGTCATCACTCCACTGATAGCCGGGCAGCGCTTCATCAATATCCTTATCAAGGGTGGATTTTTCGTTTACTTTTTGTGAAATTGAATTTTCCAACAAATTTTTATGATGCGAAGAGTGAGTATTCAAATAAGTTAAACTTTGTATTTCAAGACGCAAATGATTGTTGCGTTTTATTCTGGAACGCATTAATTCGCTGACAAGAATTTCACATCTTAACTTGCTCAATTGAACGTCGACTGATTTCTTTTCAGAGTGCAGTTCATCAACTCCTGAATCTGCCGTCTTGACCCGCTGCTCATAACGCAATTCCAGCCATGCGCTGTGTTTTTGCAATAATTTAAATTCAGCCGTGCGGATTCGCTCTTTCTGGATCAGACCTTTTTGATCTGATTCAGAATTAGTTGCGGATTCCTGTTTGTTTTTTCTTAATTGATTCACCAAATCAGGCAATTCCGACAATAATTTTATTTCCTGCTGCGAATCGAGCCGGTTTCCCGTTTCCAGCAATTCGCGAGTAAACCGGCATTGCCGGGCGAATAATTGTAAATCTTCAGGCGCCGGTATTCCGGCCGCTTCATATAACTGTATTTTGCATATTTGCCGTTCTTCCCGAACACGGGCCAGGTAAATATCAGCGCCGCAAGGAGCGTATAATTCCGGATCCAGCTTGAGCGGGCAGGATTTATCAGTGGAAGGAGAATTTTCACTGAAGGAAAGCATTCTTGGCAAAAGCGAAGAAATACTGCTTACGGTGCGTTCCCGGGAAATCGGAGGAGTAACCGGAGTTGACGGTGATGAGGGCGCGTCTTTGAATTCGCTTATTCTTCGAGAAAATTGGTCGATAACTGGTTTTAAAGTCTCAAATCTCTCATTATTGGCGCCTACAGAATCTTTAAAAAGAGTAATCAATAACTGTGTTAATTCAATTTTTGAAATGATGGAAAACAGCGTATGGGTATTTAAAAAAATTTCCTGAGCTTTTTTATACTTGTCCCGGACAGTTTGGCCGACTGTAAATCTCGCTGCCAGTATTTTTCGTAACTCTTTAGTCAAATTAAAGACGTAATGAGGCAATAAATCGTCATGAGCCAATTTCGGCATACCCTGCTGTATTAGCGCACTTTCCAGCCCGGAAATCTTTTTCTCCAGATACTCTATTTTTTCATTCAGAGAAAAACAAAACTTTTCGACATCATACGATTGCTTTTGGTTACTAAAAATATCTTCCAGTTGAATCAGTTTTTCGTCAGGATTGAAATATAACGAAGTTACAGAAGACTTTTGCTCTTGCATAATTTTTTCTCCGGATACTGAATATTTTTACTTCATTTTGAGGCTAACAAACACGTACGATAATGTCAATAATAATTGTAGGAATGCAGCGGCTCGCGAAAGGTGCTAAAATTTAAGTATGCGGGTCATTCCGCATGTTAACCGATGGAGGTAAATTATGAAAAAACTAATTAAATGGGCCGCCGCCAGCGCAGCCGCGGTACTGATGGTTAGCTCCTTATCATTCGCGCAAACTCCCAGCACCGCGCCTGCCAACAGCAGCGGCACGGTAACGCCGACCAGCTCAGACGTGAGTAGCAGCCCCGCGGGTACTAACGCAGCAACGCCGGTAGATACGACGACATCACCCTCCTCCAGCAGCACGACGACGGTGACGCCGGTAGGAGGCACTATGTCAGCTCCCGCTTCGACTACGACGACAGTGACACCCATGGGCAGGAGCAGCACGACGACAGTGACGGTGGTCAAAACAGTACCAGGGTTTAAAGTCTGCTATCACCCCGCGCAACGGCATGTGGAAGGCTCCCGCGTTGTGCAACGTTGCGGACCTTATGGATGCCGCGACTTCCGTATCACCCGTGATTTTTACGTGACGATGTATGCGGATTGCCATATTGCTAAATCCTGTGAAAGCTTCAAAACTTATGGCTGGTACCCAAATAGAATGGAAGCCCGTGACGCCAGGGACCGTTGTCAACACACTGTCAATGGAAGCATGCCCAACGAATGGCACATAACTAACTGGTAGATTTAATCGTAACGAATAACGAAATCAGAGTGAGTTTGCCGGGAAATGATTTCCCAGCAAACATCACTGACTTTTGATGACGGTGAGCCTTCCCAAAGCCAGTCCATGAAATTGGTGACGACATCCTCAGGGCCACAAACGACAATTTCCACGCGGGCGTCCGCCAAATTTTTTACCCAGCCCGTTAATTGTAAGGACTGCGCGCGTTTGCGGGTATAATCACGGAAACACACACCCTGCACTTTTCCACTCACCACCGCACGTACCGTTATCATATAAAATGATCCAGCAATAATAATAAAAATAACAACATCAAATAAACAATGGAGTAACGAAAGGTCGCAAAGGGATAGCGGGGATTTTTATTCCGATAAACCGCCACGGCATAGTATAGAAAAATGATATTTAAAAAGCTGACACCGACACAATAAATGATCCCCGCAGCGTTGATAATAAATGGTAAATAAGTGGTGGCGGCCATCAGCCATGTATACAGTAAAATGCTCAGCCGGGTTAAGGGTAAGCCGTGCGTCACCGGCAGCATCGGAATATTCGCTTTAACGTAATCGGCATAACGGTGAATCGCCAATGACCAAAAATGAGGAGGAGTCCAGGTGTAGATAATAAGAACCAGTAACACCCCCGGCGCTTCAATATGGCCGGTCACCGCGGTCCACCCTAGTAAAGGCGGCATCGCGCCTGCCAACCCCCCGATGACAATATTTTGCGGTGTAGCCCGCTTTAAAAACAAAGTATAAATTCCGGCATACCCCACCATGGCTGATAAACTCAACCAGGCCACCGTGGGATTCACCAATAAAACGAGCATTGCCATACTGGCGGCTATTAAAATCCCCGCCCAGATCCAGGCCTGCCACGGCTGGATACGGCCCGCCGCGAGGGGACGCCTTCTGGTGCGGGCCATGATGGCATCGATATGCCGGTCAATGAGCTGGTTAATCACCCCACCCGAACAGGCTGCCAGGGTAATACCGGCGGCGCCGAATACCAGAATTCGCCAGGAAAGTTCTCCTGGCGGCGCGGCTAAAAACATGGCGACAACCGCCGTCAGCGTCATCAAGGCGACGACGCGAGGCTTGCAAAGTTCAAAATAATCACGCCACAGGTGTGGATATTGCATCCTTATGAAACCTTTGTAAAAGTGCGACCACTGCAATTAATAATAAGACCGCGACGCCGTTGTGCGCGACTGCGATAGCCAGGGGCAAAAGTTTAACGACATTGATTATACCTAAAGCCACCTGGGCGCATAAGAGCGCCGCGATCGTCCATGCCAACCAGCGTAAAGGAGTAAATCTATTGCAGATCGCGGTGACTATTCCCATCAGATAAACAAATGTCACAAACGCTCCATAACGATGCGCCATCTGGATTGTCATCCGTGTCTCCATTTCTAAACGGCCGCCCTCATAATTAGGACCCACCGGGCTGAGAAGATTAAAGGCATGAGCCCATTGTGTCCAATTCAGTTTCGATCCCCAATCAGATCTGTAGGCAAGGGCGGCATAGTTGGTGCTGGTCCACGCGCCCAGGAATATCTGGATAATCAGAATGATCAAACCCAGCAACACCAATGTTTGTCCGATTCGCCGCATGCTGTTTTTACAGTTCAGAGTGGCCCGGCCAGTCCATTGAAAAGTCGCGCAGGATAACCAACTGAGTAATCCGGCAATCACCATACCACCTAATAAATGGCCGGTCACGACTAACGGTAATAATTTCAACGTCACCGTCCACATGCCCAGAGCCGCCTGAAAAATAAGCACGGCAACCAATAAAAACGGTGTGACGATAGGTTGTGGCAATCCCATGCGCCGATTGGTCACCGCCCATCCGGCTAAAATGACAATGAGAATTCCTAAAGTACCGGCCACGTAACGGTGCGCCATTTCCGTCCAGGCCTTATGGGCCACCAGGGGCTGATCCGGATAAGCCTGCTGCGCGACGCCTAAGGCAGACTGACCGGCAGGCAATACCATGTGACCATAGCAGCCCGGCCAGTCCGGGCAGCCTAAACCGGCGTCGGTCAGGCGAGTGTAAGCCCCCAGCATAATCACAAAAACCGCCAGAATTAAGGCAAAGATTGTTACTCTATTGTAATTAGCCAGGCGTGCCGCCACCGATTCCTGCTGAATATAGCGTCCAGAGATACTTTTATTAAAAGGAAACTCAAGGTATTTATCCAATGTTTGATACTCCCATCAGGTATTTTAAATCATCCAGTATGGCTTCCGGATTCGTATTGGCGGGATAACTCAATATGATGTTTCCCAAAGGATCGATCACGTACCACGTCGAGGGATGTCTCAACACCCGGATAAGGTCGAACTCCGCAACCTGCCAGTGCAGGGTTTCGCTGGCGCTTAACCATTGTTGAAGCTTCTCATCCGCTTTTTCGGAAGTTAAAAATACCCGTTGCAGACGTTGAATATCTTTACCCAAAGCCCGCTGAATTTGCCCCATATTATGCAAGTTTTGCCAACAAAAATCATCACAACTTCCGTTGTGGATGAATAGCAATACCCAATGGCTGCGCGCTCTGCCAGGATCAGACGTCAATTGTTGCAGCGCCGGTGGCGGCACAAGCAATTGACCGTGGTTCACAGTGTGTTGAGGCAGCCAGGTTTTATGCGCATAAAAAACCCTGGCGAGTATCATGGGCGCCAAAAATAATATTAAAATAATTAAAAATATGCGCCGGGCTTTTTTGGATGAAGGAGGCAGACTTTTCATTATTTTGCTCTACTAGTATTTAATTTAAAATATAAAATCAATAGAGTCAGCGCTAACAGGAACCATTGCGCCGCATAACCACGATGGCGCGCCGGACTCACACCGACGGAGATTTCCCAATGAGTTCCTTTTTCTGATAATAAAACAAAAGGATATAAAGGTCTATTTAAAATCCGGCTCAGGCTGTCTAAACGAATCTCTTCTACCAGCAGCGGCCAGCGCAGTTCGGTTTTTGGATGCGCCAAAACCAGATTATGCTGCGGCGTTTGCGCTAAACCCACCACCGTTACCTCTCCGGATGCTCCCATTTGCGACCGAAAAATGTTTTCGAAAGCAGAAGTATTGCGAGGGGTCCACCCCAGATTAATTAATACTGCTTTGCTTTTACCGGAAGGAATGAACGGTACGAACACATCATAACCCGCCTGGTGGTTTAAAATCCGATTATCCAGTAAAATAGGATGCCCGCTTTCATAAGAACCGGTGACCCGCACCGGTGTATAATCGGGTGTATGGTCGGCCAGAGGTTGCGGCGCTTGCCGCGAACGCTGTGCGAACTGATTGAGCAATTGTTGTTTGGCAGTAGCCCGGTGCATTTGCCAAACGCCAAGGGATAAAAGTAGTGGTAACAATACCAGCACCGCCAGGGTGGGTATTAAACCAGGTTTAAACTCCCAATGGCCCAAATGGAGGGATAAATGGATGTTTTTTAAATTAATCGTCGTCGCGGTTTTATTAATCATTTTATATTGCTTAATCAGCGCTATTTATTATCTATTATTTCGAAAAGACGCCACGCACATGGTGCAGGCGTTAACCTGGCGCATTGGCTTATCCGTGCTATTGTTCGCGCTGTTATTTGTCGCCTACGGCCTGGGCTGGATTCATCCGCATGGGATATTATAGCCAATACACGAATACAAACAAAATCAGCCATATGACGTCTACAAAATGCCAATACCAGGAGGCGGCTTCAAAACCAAAATGTTCCTGGCTATTGAAGTCGCCTTTGAGCATTCTCCACAAAATCACGATTAACATAATCGTGCCTATGGTGACGTGCAAACCATGAAATCCCGTCAGCATAAAAAAAGTGGTGCCATAGATTCCGGCGGATAATTTTAAATTGAGCAGAGAGTATGCCTCCCAATATTCATGCGCCTGCAGGCATAAAAAGGCAATACCCAACAAAATAGTTGCCAGTTGGGCAATGATCATTTGCACGCGGCGGTTTTTTAAAACTCCCCAATGCGCGATGGTAATGGTCACACCACTGGTGAGCAGGATGGCGGTGTTGATCGCAGGAATTCCCCATGCGCTCATGACTTCGCGCGGTCCGGCAAACAACGCCGGATTGGGGGTTTGATACAACGGCCAGGACTGGGTGAATTGGGGCCATAGCAGCATGTGAGTCATGATGGCGGCATTGCTGCCTTCGCCGCTCAACCACGGTACCGACAAGACCCGCGTATAAAAGAGCGCGCCGAAGAAAGCGCCGAAGAACATGACTTCGCTAAAAATAAACCAGACCATGCCCCATCGGAACGAACGGTCCACTTGCGGATCTTGCAGTAATCCCGCCCGGGTTTCGCTAATGACCGTGCCGAACCATCCAAACAGCATGACGGCAAGGACAATCACACCCGCAAAAAATAATATGGGGCCAATGATATTACCATGCAGCCAATTGGCTGCTCCCACTAAAAGACAAAAAATAGCTATCGAGCCAATAATCGGCCAATAACTGGGATTCGGTAAATAATAACCACCTGAGTGATGATCTGTCGACATAGCCCATCCTTCTTCAATTTGGTAGATATGGTAACAAAATTTATAGAAAATGGAAAAGAATAGTTGTCATCAATGCCCCATTTGGTATAATATAATCAGAAAATACAGGGAGAGAACAATGCACCTGCCTATTGGATATGATAATTTCGGCGACCTCATTGAAAAAAAACTGGATTTCGTCGACAAGACTCTATTTTATCAAGGAAGTACTCGATCAGCTTGACACACAGGTCTCGGTGATCTCTCGACCACGCCGCTTTGGTAAAACTTTAAATTTATCCATGTTGCGGCATTTTCTGGCGCCGCAGATACATGGAAAAACAACGCAGATCTCTTTAAGGGATTAAAAATCACTGAATTGGGTGACCCGTATATGCGGCATCAGGGGAAATACCCCGTTATTTTTATCACACTGAAAGATATCAAAGATCGCAATTATGAGGTGGCTTATGCCCATTTATGTAAGCGGATATCTTTACTTTATCGTGAACACTATTTATTGCTATCCAGCCCAAAACTCACTGAGAGCGACAAGAAAATATTTTTGTCAATTTTAGAAGAACGGGCCAGTATTACCAGTATAGCAAACGCATTATCCGATCTTTGCCGTTATCTTTACCAGCATTATGGCGTCAAGGCATGGCTACTGATTGATGAGTATGACACGATCTTTCAGGCCGGATACCTGCATGGATACTATCATGAAATGATTGATTTAATGAGGGGTCTGTTCGGCAATGCCTTAAAAACCAATGACTTCCTGGACCGGGCGGTCATCACCGGCATTTTACGGGTTTCCAAGGAAAGCTTATTTTCCGGGGCTAACAATGTCAAGGTTTGCTCGATTATGGATAAGGATTATAGCGAACATTTCGGCTTTACCGAAACAGAAGTGGAGGAATTACTCAAACAAGCCCATCTGAGTGACCATTACGATAACATTCGAAGTTGGTATAATGGTTATCGAATCGGCGATTCCATTATTTACAATCCCTGGTCACTCGTAAATTGTGTAAATAACCAGGGTTTACTCAAACCTTATTGGGTCAATACCAGCGGTAACGATCTGGTTAAACATATGTTGGCGCGAGGCAGCAGACAGCTTAAAATGGATTTGGAATCAGTCATTCACAATGAATCCATTACCGCTTTGATCGATGAAAAACTGGTGTTCAGTAATATCGAGAACGATAAAAACGCAGTATGGAGCTTATTGCTTTTTAGCGGATATCTTAAAATCATTCATATCGAATCGAAGGATGTGCAATCACAATGCGAATTAGCCGTACCCAATAAAGAGATTATGTCTTTATATCGGGAGATTATTCGAAACTGGTTATCAGAACCGTTGGATAACAATCAGTATTTAGAATTTTTACTCAGTCTCACCGAAGGTCGGGTGGAAGAATTCGCCGATCGCCTGCAAAGATATTTACTGGAAACCATGAGTATTTTTGACGCTTCCGGTCATGAGCCGGAAAAATTTTACCATGGTTTTGTTTTGAGGATGATGGTAAGTCTCAGCGATACTCACGAAGTCAAATCCAATCATGAAAGCGGGTATGGCCGCTATGACGTTTTGCTGATTCCCAAAGACCCTGAGCAGCCCGGCATTATCCTTGAATTTAAAACCGCGCGCGAGAAAAAAACCACTTTGAAAAAAGCCGCCGCAGATGCCTTGCGTCAAATTAACGAACGTCAGTACTCAGCCGAATTGCGCGCTCATGGCATCCACAACATTTTAAAAATCGCGCTGGCGTTTCGCGGCAAGCAGGTTTGTGTGTTAACCGAAGTGGAAACCGATATTCGAATTCCAGAAATAGCAAATTATTAGGAGAAAACAATGCACCTGCCTATTGGTTACGACGATTTCGGCGACCTCATTGAAAAAAAACTGGATTTTGTCGACAAGACTTTATTTATCAAGGAAGTGTTGGATAATATCGGCTCTCAGGTGACCCTGGTTACCCGTCCACGACGCTTTGGCAAGACTTTGAATTTATCCATGTTACAATATTTTCTATCCGCGGAAGTGCGTGACCATTCAACAAAAGGCTTATTTGAGGGATTAAAGATCGCTGAAGCAGGCAACGCCTATATGCGACATCAGGGACAATATCCGGTTATATTTCTCACTTTCAAAGAAGTTAAAGACACGGAATTTGAATTGGCTTATGACAGTCTTTGCAGGCTTTTATCGCAATTATATCGCGAATTTGAATATCTTTTATCCAGCGAAAAACTCAGTGAGTCTAACAAGAAAGCATTTTTAACAGTCCTGGAAGTTGAAGCCACCCCGGCCTTCATCAGAACGGCTCTCGCCGATTTATGTTACTACCTTCACAAGCATCACGGGGTTAAGGCATGGATACTGATAGACGAGTATGACACTCCTATCCAGGCCAGCTATCTGCATGGATACTATGATAAAATGATCGAAACAATGAGGGGATTATTTGGCAATGCTTTAAAAACCAATCGATTTTTAGACCGGGCGTTCATCACAGGCATTCTGCGAATCTCCAAAGAAAGCCTGTTTTCAGGCGCAAATAATATAGTCGTGTATTCGATTATGGATACACAATATAGCGAACATTTTGGATTTACCGATTCAGAAGTTAAAGAGTTACTGGAAAAAGCCCATCTGAGCAATCATTACGACAACATTCGTCGATGGTATAACGGTTATCAAATTGGCAATTCCATTATTTATAATCCCTGGTCTCTCACAAACTGTGTGCAGAAACAGGGTTTACTCAAACCTTATTGGGTCAATACCAGCGGCAACGATCTGGTTAAGCATCTGCTGGCGCGAGGAAGCAGACAGCTTAAGATGGATTTGGAATCGGTCATTCACAATGAATCCATTACCGCCCTGATTGATGAAAATTTAGTGTTCAGAAATCTTGAGAACGATAAAAATGCAGTATGGAGTTTATTGCTGTTTACCGGATATTTTAAAATCATTCATATCGAATCGAAGGATGTGCAATCACAATGCGAATTAGCCGTACCCAATAAAGAGATTATGTCTTTATATCGGGACATTATTCGAAACTGGTTATCAGAACCGTTGGATAACAATCAGTATTTAGAATTTCTACTCAGTCTCACCGAAGGCCGTGTCGAAGAATTCGCCGATCGCCTGCAAAGATATTTACTGGAAACAATGAGTATTTTTGACGCTTCCGGTCATGAGCCGGAAAAATTTTACCATGGTTTTGTTTTGGGAATGATGGTGAGTCTCAGCGATACTCACGAAGTCAAATCCAATCATGAAAGCGGCTATGGACGCTATGACGTTTTGTTAATTCCCAAAGACCCCGAGCAGCCCGGCATTATCCTTGAATTCAAAACCGCGCGCGAGAAAAAAACCACTTTGAAAAAAGCCGCCGCAGATGCCTTGCGTCAAATTAACGAACGTCAATACTCAGCCGAATTGCGGCGTCAGGGCATCCACAACATTCTGAAAATCGGGCTGGCGTTTCGAGGTAAGCAGGTTTGTATCGTTACCGAAGCGGAAGCCGGAACTGAAATTAAATTGCCGGCGCCTGACACCGTGATTGTCTGATTTACTCAAAGCACTTCGAATTGGAAATAATTTTTCTGGAAACACCGATACTGATGTGAAGTAGTTCCGGATGGGAAATTTTATAAAATGATGACAGCAATTGGGGAGATTCAACAGCGGCTTCATACCAGGTCTCCTCTACTTTAAATAAGGGATATACTTTGATTACTTTTTCTCGGAATATACCATTTATTTTAAAATCAAAGCGCTCACCATCCAACACATCAGACCGGGGCTGAGACAGATGACCTCTCAAAGTGATATGGGGGGAGTCCGTACCACGCTTTAAACATGTTTTCTCATCCTCTCGCAGGGAATTTAGCAAAACAGGATATAATTTATCAACATAATCACTATTTACTTTCAATCTTCCAAAATGATTTTTTGAGCTTTTCATGATAACGCCAAATGCCGGTAGCGATTTAGCCTGCGCCAACAATTCTGGATAATCATTAACTCTTATGTAGTTATCAGAAAGCAGATAGGGAAAATGTTTTGGATGAGATTTAAATTTAAGTAAAACCAATATCATTGTAGCGGCCAGGAATACAGAAAGTGACACGAAAATAGATTTTTTCATAAAGCCTTTTTTCTGGCCGAAAACAAAGTATAAGATAAGGTTAGGGTATGGAGATCGGCGGGTATGGATTTGTCGATGTGAAACAACAGCGGCATTATTTTGGCTTCGTGCGCGCCCAAGGTTTGCTGGGTAAAGCAGAAGCATTCGGTTTTTTTCACGTATTGAGCGGCCAAACCCGGAGTGACGCTGGGAATCGCCTGCACGGTCACAGCATGGCCGGTGTTGTTTTTCACGAAGAATAAAACGGTTTCATTATCGCCGGGATGGAACTGCAGTTCATGGTTTTGGAATAAAATTCAAAATCGGGCAAATTGGCATTCATCGAGGTGACAAATTGCATGGTCAGCAGCCGCGTCGCATCCTGGTCACGGGATTGTGCCACGGGCGCTAAATTGGGTTTGCCGTTAATGCCCAGTTGTTTACATAACGCGTTATAAAAAGGCACCAATAAATAAGCAAAACCAAACATGGCGACCGCGGCAACGCATAAAATAACAGTAATACGCTTTATCCGATGCTTCGGCTTAACGTCACTCAATGGGATTCTCCTTCAGAAAAATGCGAAGAATGGGTATAAGTGTGATAAGGAGCCGGCGAAGGAACCAGCCATTCCAAACCTCGCGAGCCTTCCCAAACGCGATCAGACGCTCGTGACCTTTACCGCGAATACAGTAAATAATGTTATATAAAAATAATAATTGCGACTACGCCAAAAATAAACGCGCCAATACTGGCAATCAACATTAAAATCAGTAAATTGCAATGCGTAATCCGGAATACGTCGCGGCATCCCGGCCAATCCTAAAAAGTGCATGGGGAAAAATGTAATATTAAATGAAATCATCGACAACCAAAAATGCCATTTGCCGACCCGCTCGTTATACATGACTCCGGTCCATTTCGGTATCCAAAAATAAACGCCGGCCATTAATGCGAAAATAGAACCCGGCAATGAGCACATAATGAAAATGCGCCACCACAAAATAAGTATCCTGGTACTGAAAATCAGCCGGCACAATCGCCAACATCAATCCTGAAAAACCACCGATGGTAAAGAAAAATAAAAATCCTATCGCAAATAACATCGGCGTTTCAAATGTCATTGCGCCACGGTACATAGTGGCGACCCAGTTAAATATTTTAACGCCAGTGGGCACCGCAATTAACATGGTGGAATACATAAAAAATAATTCCGCAGCCAACGGCACTCCCGTGGTAAACATGTGATGCACCCACACAATATAGGACAAAACAGCAATGATACCGATCGCATAAATCATCACTGTGCGCCCAAATAATCGTTTACGTGCTAAACGTCGGGATAATTTCTGAAATCACTCCAAATGCCGGCAAAATTAATACATAAACTTCAGGATGACCAAAAAACCAAAATAAATGCTGAAATAACAAGGGATCGCCGCCGCCTGCCGCATTAAAAAAACTGGTGCCGAAATGACGGTCGGTCAACATCATCGTCACTGTTCCGGCTAATACCGGCATGATACCCAATAATAAAAATGCGGTAATAAACCAACCCCAGCAAAAAATGGGCATTTCGATTAATTTCATGCCTTGGTGCGCATATTGAGTATCGTGGCAATGATATTAATCGAGCCCAGAATGGAAGATAATCCCATCATGTGAATAGCGAAAATCATGTAATCGGTGCTGGGCGGACCATAAGTTGTCGACAACGGCGCGTAAAAAGTCCAGCCAAAATTCGGACCCGGGCATGCATAAATAAAGTACTGAATAAAATAATAAACGCAAACGGCAACATCCAAAAACTCCAGTTATTTAAGCGCGGCAAGGCCATATCCGGCGCGCCGATCATCAACGGCAATTGCCAGTTCGCCAATCCCACAAATGCCGGCATGACCACGCCAAAAATCATGATTAAACCATGCATGGTCACCATTTGATTATAAAAATCAGGATCGAGCAAACGGCTGCCCGGATGAAATAATTGCATGCGAATCAACATCGCCATGGCGCCGCCAACAAAAAACATAACTAAAGAAGTCAGTAAATATAATGTGCCGATATCTTTGTGATTGGTGGTAAATACCCAACGCTTGACCCAGGCCCCTAAAGTCGCTGGATGCGGATAACCATAATGATGTGCAGTATGAGTGGTCATAAATATTCTATCTCTCTATTGATTGCGCGCCTTGGCAATATCGGCAGGCTGAACAAGGCCGCCGGCCTGGTTACCATATTTCGTTTTATCGCCATTGCCCCAACTATTGCGTTCGTAAGTAATAATGGCGGCAATTTGCTCATCATTCAGTTGCGGTCCAAACGCCTGCATGGCGGTGCCCGGTTTGCCATGGAACACAATATCAATGTGACCGGCCACCGGTCCTGTTGCGATTTTACTGCCGCGTAAAGCCGGAAACGCCGGGGGCATGCCGCTGCCATCGGGTTTGTGACAAACGCTGCAGGTGGTGTTATACAATTGCTGGCCTTCGCTCATCAGCGCTTCTTGAGTCATCGGCTGCTGCCGGTGCGGCGGGTTGATTACTGGGGCGTTGGCGGCGACCCATTGATCAAAATCCTCCTGGGTTTTGGCTTCAACGACAATGGGCATAAAACCATGATTGACTCCGCATAATTCTGCACATTGACCGCGGTAAATTCCGGGGGTATCAATGGTCGCCCAAGCTTCGTAAATAAATCCTGGAATGGCGTCGCGTTTAATACCCAAAGCCGGCACCCACCAAGAATGAATCACATCATTGGATGTCACCAAAAAACGAATTTTTTTATGAATCGGCACCACCAAGGGATGATCGACTTCCAGTAAATACCATCGGTTCTTTCGGCGCTTTGCCTTCTATCTGCTCCTGTGGCGTGGATAAATTGCTGAAAAATTTAATGCCATAATCTAAATATTCATACTGCCATTTCCATTGGTAACCGGTGACTTTGATAGTTGACTTCGGATTTGGAGGTATCATCCATCTGAATCAGGACGTTGGTCGCGGGAATCGCCATCAACACTAAAATAATAAAAGGAATAATCGCCCACAGTAATTCAATGCTTAAACTGGAATGAAAATCCGCGGGTCTGACACCTTTAGATTTGCGATGTTCAATTAACGAATAAATCAATGACACTGAAAACGATAACGCCAATCACGACGCACACGTAAAAAATCAACATGTGCAAGGTATAAATTTCATGACTGATCGGGGTAACACCGGATGTCATATTAAATTTAGGCTAGATCCTCCGCCAATGCCGGCATGAAATATCCGCACTGACATCGTGATAAATAATACTGTTTTTAATAACAGATTCTTCATATTCAAGATCCTCTACCATAACATGTAATCGCCTTCGGTTTTACTCTCGTTCACCATGTATTTCACTGCGGCCTTAATTTGCGCAGTGTTACATTTTGCGCAACTGCCTATTCGCAGGCATATTCCCAATACCTTTTATGGTATTTAAAATCAGCACATCCATACCTTTGGCGATGCAAGGCTGCCATGCGGTTTTATCACCCAGTTTTCGGCGCGCCCGGTAAGCGCCGTTATGACAGGCCTGACAATATTGCTCATAAATCTGCTTGCCATCCGCCAGGGTCAACTGCTTCGGCGGTTGTGGTGGCGGCGCAACAGCAGCGTGAGCACCGGTGCTTTGAGTGACCATATATTGAACGGTATTTTTAATATCGTCATCGGAACAGGTGGGACAGGTGCCTTTGGGAGGCATTGCGCCAATACCATGAATGGCATTCTGATAAAGAGTATCCATCCCCTGTTTCACCAGAGGCGCCCACGCGGCGCCGTCACCGAACTTTGGCGCGCCGCCCACCCCGGTGGCGTGACAAGCCTGCACAGATACTGCTCGTAGATCTGTTTGCCCGGCTGCCATTCCCGAACCCGTTTTGGGTTTGGGGGGTGTTTTACTTTTCACGGTCACTAAATAACTGTGTATGGCGGTGATATCCTCCGGTGTTAAATATTGAAAACTGTCATGATTGGCTTCTCTCATGGGTCCCTGCACTGCGCCGCCTTCGAGTAACTTATCGTTTAAAAACACGTCTGCCAATTGATTAACGGAAACGTCCTGCATTCGGCTGCCGGTAGATATTGGGCGCATAAAATCCATTCACAAATCCTCCGGCCAAATGATATTTTTTAATCGGCGCGCCCAATACCAATTTTTTCGATAGCATATAATACATAGGCGTGTGGCACATATCGCAATGGCCCAAACTCAACACTAAATAAGCGCCGCGATTCCAGGCAGCGTCGTGCGCAGGATCGAGTTTATAAGGGCCGGTTTTCTGAAATTCAAAAAACATCAACCGCCAGCCCAGCTGGAAAAACCGCCAATTAAACGGAAACATCATATGATTATCCGCGTTGGGTTTTGCCACGGCGAGGAATGGCATTTAAATAGGCGCGGATATCCTGTAAATCCTGATCGGTGAGTTTATTGTAATAGGGAAAAGGAAACGCCGGATAAAAATACTGGCCATCCGGAGCAATACCTTCGCGAACAGCTTTATAAAACTGGGCATTGGTCCATTTGCCAATACCATTTTCTTTGTCCGGAGTGATGTTAGGGCTATAAATAGTGCCGAAAGGAGTATCAAAGGCTAATCCGCCGGCGAAGGCTTTGCCTCCCGACGCGGTATGACAGGCAATACAATCGCCCATTTTCACCAAATATTCACCGCGCTTGAGTTGGTCCGCTTGCGCCCCGGCGCCGTAATTAATTTTTGGATATTCTGCATACTGCTCCACACCAGGAGCAGTTGATTCGGAATCGGCGGCAATTGCCGGAGTGACGCCCGCAAACGTGCCTGCGAGAATAAACGCAATTATCGTGGACAGCCGCTGCAGCATATTTTTCATAGTCGGTTTCCGGTTAATCTTTGCCTTGACGAAACGTCTATAATAAGATGTTCAAACTATTTCGGCAACCAGGCAGATTTTCATGACAGCAATTCCCGCTGAGTACAGCGAAAATTGCTTCCTGTTTTTATCCTGCGCTCGGCGGAGCCGATGCTCGGAATGAAGGGGGAGAATCGCGATTCTCCCCCCTTGCGATCCCCCATCGCGGGGATAATTTTCTACGAAAATTATTTTTTATAAGGGTGATTTATTTTATTAAATCAAATAATTAAAATTCACCGGGAATTGCTGACTTGATGATTTCTTTAATCGCCGCCATGGCTAATCGTAATATCATTGGGCATAAAGGCCAAATGCCGTGGCATCTGCCCGCAGAATTAGCGCACTTTAAAAAAATTACCCTTGGCAAAACGGTACTGATGGGACGCCGCACTTTCCAGAGTATTGGCCGCCCCTTACCGAACCGGCGCAATTTAGTGCTGACTCAACAAACGGGTCTCCGGCTACCAGGCTGCGAAATATATAATAGCCTGGAAGCGGCATTGGCCGCAGTTCGGCCAGATGAAGAACTGATGGTGATAGGCGGCGCGGCTCTCTTTAAAGAGGTCTTGCCCTTTGCCCAACGGTTATATCTTACTTTTATTGACTGCGATGTGCCCGGCGACACTTATTTCCCTGACTGGGATCCTCGGGAATGGCGAGAAACCCATAGTTTTTTTCATGCCACCGACGACAATAATCGTTTTAACTTTCGCTGTGTGCAACTGGATCGGGACAGGAGTGGATGACGCTCCGCTCTCTCTCCACTTCAATCCCCATTGAGTATGGCCGTAATTTTTAAAAAATGGCCGTATTTAATTGACATTTGGCCGTAAATTTTGTAACCTGTTGATTTACTGGGGGATATTTATGACCAAAAAAGAAAGAAAAATGGCCGTATTAATGGCTTTACAAAAAAAAAATGCCCCCGCTTCATTGAGCGATTTGCAGGAATCCCTTGGACCGGTTTTTGCCGAACGAACGCTCAGACGTTGGCTCAATGAAATGGTTCCGGATTATTCGACATATCATCATCAACCAATTAATATCAACAAGCCTGGATAATTATTTGCAAGCGCAGATCACTGAAATTTCCGAAGTTCATCGGCAGCGTTTTCGCGCCACCGTGACTGAAGACTTGCAGGAAATTAGTTTGCAGCGCATCGCCGGCCTGGGAATAACATCCCAACAATTGCAAGAATGGCTGGCGATTAGAGACAAATTATGAATTTCTATTAGGATTAATTTTTCATAAAGAAAAATAATTTTCGCAGAAAATTCTCTGCGCGATGGGGGATCGCAAGGGGGAGCAGCGCGCAGCGCTCCCCCTTCATTCCGAGCATCGGCTCTGCCGAGCGCAGGATCAAAATAGGAAGCGGCTACCGCTGTACCCAGCGGGAGCCGCTGGAAGCTTGATTTTTACCTAAAAAATGTATAAGATACCCAAAATTAAAAATATGTACCCGAAACATGTATTTATTACTTGGTTAAAAACCTAAAAGAGTACAAACCTATGCAACAAAACATCAGATCTATTGAAAAAAAGCCTGAAACCAATAATCTTTATATTTCCCAACTTATTCAATTTTTGGATCGGAAAAAAATTAATAGCCAGCTCTTTTTACCCGGTAATAAGATCGAGTTAACTATAGAGAGCAAATTTGAGCTTCATGCAAATTGGCTTTACCAGAATATGATGCGAAAGGATTTGTATACTCACGGGAGTTTGCATGCCAATAGAGTCTCTTTCCTGGCGACTGTATTTATTAATTTTTTTAGAATGCTCGGGTACCGCCCTGCAATGATGTTTCCATCAGAATGGATCAATCCACTTCAAATTACCTTATTTTGTCATGATATTGGTCGCGAGGGTGATGGTGAAGATGTTTGGGATTTAGACAGTGCTCTCCTGCTTTATTACTATTTAACTTGTGTTTTGAATTATGAACCTAAAAAAGCCGCCTTGTTCGCTGAAGCAATTGCTAACAAAGATTGGAATTATTCAAAGCTCTATCACAAACTAAAAAAAAGAGAAAATGGACTCGTCGAATGGGATGCTGAAACTTCGTCCTTCCCACATAAACCATTTTTGCCTATGATCGTCCATGAATGCGATTGTTTTGATATTGCTCGGGTGCATAGGTTTTCAATCCTTTACTCAGATGCTTACAACCTGTATGGTACAGATCGCAACCCTCTGGGGAAGTTTATGCTTAGCCGGATCCTGCATGAATTAAAAAGCATAATGACTGTTCAAGGAGATTATCATTCACGCAAACGACCTGATTTACATCGATCATTTAACTCAAAAGACGCTTATTCGAAAGTATTATCCTGCATTATTAAAAATGAAATTAAACAAGAAAATAAATATGAAATACAATCTGATCGGATAGAAATAGATATTCGTGATTGTTACAAAGTTCTCACATTACTTTATGCCAATGACCAACTTCTAGATGGATCCCACCTACAAAAAGCTCACACTTATTTACTTGCCTTATACCAAGGAGAATTGAGCTTACAACCAAGCGAAAAGATGTATCTCACTTCAGAAGGAGAGAAAATTTGCAAAGCTTATTCTCAAACAGGGCTTTTGGCGCGCAATGTGGCTTTGCCTTCTTTTTTAACAAAAAGTGATGACATAGAAAAACAACAAGAATCTCTGGCTGATAAAGACGCCAGGAAAGCCGTACGTCGATTTACCCATCGAACCAGAACAAAAAAAATGAACGGTAACGCAAAATATGGAAATCCCAATCGTTCTTGCATTTTTTTACACGAAACAACTAATAGTGAATTATTTGCTGGTCAGGCCTATCTGAGCTTTATTGATTTTAACTTATTCAAAGATGCTCAAGTAGAAGATTTAGGCAGCGGTTTTCAAAAAAAAAGAAAGTACACACCTCCTATGAGTAATCCAGAAGAAAAAAAAGCTACTTTAGAGAGATTAAAAGAAAGGGAACAATTGGGCGGATTGGGAAGAGAAAGGCTAAACTATCATGAAGTCATTTCCGATTTGGTTGAATTTGTAGGTGTTCTTTGGAGTAAGGATCCCATCCTGCATAATTCACTTTTATATAGAAATCACTACCCCATTCATCCCCTGGTCCCTCTCTTACAAGCGATTGTCTTACAAAAATCTTATGAAAAGGAAGCAAAAGTAAAGTTACCTTTATTTGAATATTCCTTCCATGGCTATTTAAAGGAAGAGAAGCCACTTTCTGATAATGACATATTAGATATATGGGATAAAGTGTGCCTCAGTTATTTACAGAAAAAATTTGACCTGGGGCGTTATTTTGTTTTTCTTAAAAATGTCGAACAAATCAAGATCGCTTGTGTTTATGGTGATCATCCTGGCCGCTCAGACATCCCGCACCAAGCCCCCAGATCGGCTGATTTTTGTTATTCACCGGATCTCCAAGTCAAGATATCAAAAATTATCGAAAAGCATGTGAAAGTTTTTTACGATAAAATAATGGATGCGTGTCATCGTCAGTTGAAAACTGAAAATTTATCCGTGAGATCTTTATATTTTTTGTTGAATTTAAATAAAGATGGAGATATCTTATTTTTTGAAAAACTAAAAGGAAAATTTTATTTTATCAAAGGTAATTTTCATTTTTATAAGCAAATTATTAAATTAGCGAAACGTCATTTGTCTATTTTTGAGTTTATTATCCAAAATTTTAGTGATTTACGCGGCCAAATTGATTTGAAAATTTTTAATGATTCCATTCAAAATCTTCTTGCGTATTACCAGGATTTTACTGAAGAGGAAATTAAAATAATAGAAGTGCATCGGAAATCTCTCACTCCGTACCATTACCCACAACTGACTTTACCCTATTTAAAGGAGTTATCATCAATTCTACAAAGTGCTGAAAGAAATGTCGAAGACATTTTAAGGGCATATCAGAAAGGATTAGATCTACTCAGTGGTCATAAATTAGAAACCAATATTCCATTTAAAAATGCACTTCAATCACAAATCTATCATTATCAAGAAATTGCAGATAAAGAAATAAGGGGCGAATTAGTGAGTCGTATTTTGGAAGCTATAATTTATTTTTCCCACGATATTGACGATTTGATAAAGCAATCTTTCCTGGAAGAAAAACAAAAGACCCCTTTAGATTACAAAGCACCCCAGGAAGATTCAAAATCAAACTGTTACATCGGTTTATTAATGAAAAGCAGGGATGCCCATTATCTAGTCCAAAATATTTTTCAGTTTTTGGGATCAGATGAGAAGCTTTCACTTAAGCTTCTCATTAAAACCCAGAATCAAACTGTGGCTGAAACAAAATCACAAACATTATGGAGTACACCAGTTACAGCATCAAACACAAAGGCCTCTTTATTCCAGGCGGGTTCTAATACAACAAATTTCCAGGCACTGGATTGGGAAGAGACAGCGCCTCCTCCTAAATACATGAGCTGTTTGATTTTGTAACGGTATGCGAGGGTCCTAAGCTTTAAGTCCTGGCACGGAGAAGCGCCGGCTATCTTCCAGACGATAAGCCGTTAACTCGCCTCCCCACACACAGCCGGTATCCAGGGCTTCACAATGAGAATTCTGCAATCGTCCTTCCAGCGCAGCCCAATGACCAAAAAGCACACGCTGGGGTAAACGATACCATTCATACCAGGGACGAAATCGTCCCGGATCTTCCGAATGCGCGGTTTTATTAGTTAAATCGAGTGTGCCGTCCTGGGTGCAAAAACGCAGATGAGTAAACGCATTGACGTTATAACGAATTCGCTCAATTCCCGCGAGTTGATCGTTCCATTCCGCCAATTGACTGCGGTGAAATTCAAGTTCACGCAGGCAATTGAAAAAATCAGGTCCGCGCAAAGCCTGCTCGACCAGCGCGGCATTCGCAAGCGCTGCTTCGAGCGTCCATTGCGGAGGAATTCCGGCATGCACGATCACAGCCTCTGAGTCCGGCATATAAATGGCTAGCGGCTGTTGGCGTAACCAGTCCAGCAATTCCAGTTTATCGGGAGCCTGGAGTACAGCCTGTAAAGTGTGGCCGCCACGATACTCCACCGCCCCATAACCGATCGCCAACAAATAAAAATCGTGGTTACCTAACACCACCAGGGGATCCGCCAGATTTTTTACAAATCGCAGCACCGCTAAGGAATCGGGCCCACGATTAACGAGATCACCGGCGAAACCCAATCGGTCTTTTCCGGGATTAAAATGAATTCGCTCTAATAATTTTTGCAGCTCGGCATAACATCCCTGAACGTCGCCGATAATATAAGTCGCCATTTATTTTCCTGCTTCTAAACCAGTGAACGCAGGCGTCAATTTTATCAACTGGCTAGGGGTATAAACCGGCATTTTGGCGCTAGAAAAATCCTTAAGATTGCGAGTGACAATAGCCTGAATTCCCTGATGGCGAGCCACTTCGTGCAATACGGCATCTTCAAAATCCTGAAACCCGCTTTGCAGTGCATTATCTATAACGATTCTATTGACTGGAGCAACGTCAAATAAGATCATTAATTTTTTTATCTCTAAATTCGCTTTTGCTTTTCCAACTACTTTAGAAGCCAGGTATTGCAAAGTGGTAATTGTTGTCGCTGATAAATATCCGATCAACAAACTCATTTCCACCATTTGAACTAGCTGAATCGCATCCGTTGAGAAAGGCTGACGGTCTAGTAATAAATCAAGGATAACATTCGTGTCAAATAATACTTTCACAAATACTTATCTTCCAGATATTTCTTATAATCTTTTTCAGAAATTTTACTATTTTTCAGAATCCCTATCAGTGAATTGGTGATGGGAAGGATGGTCTGTTTCTTTTGAGGAACAGAATCTTCTAACAAATTAAAATATTCCGCAACCATTTGCGATACGGATTTACCCTGTTGAGCGGAATAACGTTTGGCGAAATTAATTAATTTCTTGTCCAGGCGTAACGTCAATTTAACTGGTGAGTGCATAAAAATTTCCTGTACGTCAAAATCTATATTTATTATACGTCTCTCGAACCTAAAAATCAACATTGATTCTTAACCTGACGTCCCAAACTTTGGACGTCATTGGTCAATTCAACCCATCACAATGCAGCAAAGTTTAATATTTCATTAATGATTATAGAGTAATTTTTGCGGTAATAATTTAATAAAAGGCCATAAAAATGAAAGTTGAATATTCAAATTTTATAGAAAATGTAAATACTGTACATAAAAATATTAAAAATGGTGAAGTTTCACGAGATTTAACTTACTGTTTAGCTGGAAAAGAAATAGGGATTCAAACTAAAATCTTAAAAAATCTAATCTTAGTATTAAGCTATATTATAAATAACCCAGTTTTATCCAAATCATTTTCGGGAGAAGAATACATAGCCGTACACCATGAGAGAAAAAAGACTAAAAGTTTATTTCCCTCTCAAACCATTAGAAATGAAGGGAAGTTTCAACTGGTAGTCAGCTATAAGGGAAAAATCAGTTCCTGGGTTGCTAAAGGTAAAGTAAAAAAAGTAAAAGAAGCTCTGATTTTCTATGTCGGCCATCAAGAAAGCAGATGGTACAAAGGGGTTGATGCGGTGGCACATGAAAAAAACATAACTTCGGCTATGGAAGAAATTAAATTATCCGGTTTAATCAAATCTGATCTTATTCATCGTATCACTGAAGGCGCTTCATACAGTAAAAAATGGGTTAGAAAAAAATCTATTATCTCTTTTTTCGCAGAAGGTGGATCTTTAGAAAAATTAATGCTAAAAGTAGATTTATTAGATATTTTTGTTATTTGCTTCGGATCGGTAAAAGCTTTGCTTGATCTCCATGCTGAGAAAATAATTCATGGCGATATACATCCAGGTAACATATATCTTTTCCCGGATGAAAGTAAATATAAGATATTACGGCCAAAGATTGCTGATTTAGGTGAATCTAAACATTATACCTGTTTGAAAGATTTTAATTTTAATGCATGTCTGGATGTACGTAGTCTTGCTTCAGCCCTTGCCTTGTTTTTACAGAGTTGTTCTTTAGAGAATAAAGATTATCAAAAGCAGGTCGAAATATTATTTGAAGAGATGAAAAATATAAAATACAGTCTAAAGAATAATACCGCATATACTTTTTTAAAACGGTTACATTTTATTTTACTAAAAATGGAACAAGAAGGTTTTAAAAAGGAATCTAATTTTATATATAAGAATGTTACGATCTATTATCCCAAGCTGAATAAGAAAATTCAAAATTCCTGCGAGGATAAAGCGAAACCGGCTTCTAAACCTAAAGACTGCCGATTGCTAATAAGTAAAACCAGCACGGGCTCAAAATCATTACCAACATCCAATTTCCCAAAGTACTGAGCAAGGCTGTCCCGAGTTTTTTTATATTTTAATCATTGCCATGTGTATGTGAAAATATGTAGAGAGATAACTATATTGATTTAAACCCCCTCCGCGGTATTCCCGGCATCCGCCCAAAGGCTCGCAGGATCTTCACTGCGGGTCCTGTCAGACTCCACTCAGGCCCCGTGCTTGTTACGCGTAATAGCAGGCACATAGCACGGTTAGAGAGATTGTGCAGTGGAGCTATTCAGGGCGCATGAGTGGAGCCGGTCCGCTTCACTGCGCGCGCGGCCTGAGTTCCGTCTGCCACCCGCGCTCATTGCGAATGGGCGGATGGCCGGGAATACCGCTATGTGCCCCGTCAAAATTTTCCTCAGGAACACATCCATGAAATCAGAGACCAATCATCCCCGCTATCCCAAACCAAAGCAAGCAATTCAGTAACGAATATAAGGTTTTACCCTTTAACAAGTGCCTCATGTAAATCATATCTATGATCCCAAAAAAAGCAAAAAGCCAAAATTCATCTGTATAATTCCTTATAAACCATAACCTGACTGTATCTCCTTCTTAAGTTGCACATTGAATCAATTTTACCATATTGTCGTCACTACCTATTTTGGAATCATAGATACGATTTTATACAAGGCACCTGTTAAAGGGTAAAACCTTATATTCGTTACCTGAATTTCCCTACTTTGGTTTGGGATAGCGGGATGATTCGCCTCTGATTTCATGGATGCGTTCCTGAGGAAAACTTCGACGGGGCACATAGCGGTATTCCCGGCCATCCGCCCATTCGCAATGAGCGCGGGTGGCAGACGGAACTCAGGCCGCGCGCGCAGTGAAGCGGACCGGCTCACTCATGCGCCCTGAATAGCAGCTCCACGGCACAATCTCTCTAACTGTGCTATGCGCCTGCTATTACGCGTAACGAGCACGGGGCCTGAGTGGAGTCTGACAGGACCCGCAGTGAAGATTCCCGCGAGCCTTTGGGCGGATGCCGGAATACCGCGGAGGGGGTTTAAATCAATATAGTTATCTCTCTACATATTTTCACATATACATGGCAATGATTAAAATATAGAAAAAACTCGGGACAGCCCTGAAGTACTGAGTTTTTAACATGGCCAAAGATAAAAATATACGGTAAACTAACGCCATTATGAGTGCCAACGACTTAAGATTCCTGCAACGGTGCGCCGCGATTGTCCTCTGCGGTGTCGCAGGCGCTGTTTATGCCGGAGGGCCTGATGCGGATGTCGAGAACGCTTCAGCGCTTCCTCCCGTGCAAGCTCCCGCGAAAACTGTGCAAAATTTATTTTTTTGTCCGCCCATCATTGCTCTAAAAAAAGACCCTGAGACCCGCACCTGGTACGCGACGGCGGGCTGGAAAAGTTATGACCTCTCTTTCGTGGATAAAATTACCCGTTTTTCAGGCGCACAATGGCGCGGAACGAATGTGGGTCAAATATTTTGCGTTTATCGCGGTGAAGAAGAAACTTCATTCCCGGTCGTACTGGCCTATAAAATTCTCGCTTACGCACCACAGGGCGGGCAGTGGAGCGCTAACCTCGGTGGATATGCAAATTGCGAGACGCCGTCTCAAAGCGACTGTCCTTTTTCTATCCGTGTTCAGACAGCACCCATGGATATGTACCAACAGGCGGAGCAGCTCAAACGCCAAACGACACCGGCATCCAGGCCGGGATTTTAGGAGGCCGGCATGCGTGCAGCTATCGCGCTAATATTGCTTTTAATTAATCTGCTTGTGGTGGCTATCTGCATTCTGATTCTGTTCTGCCTGATTCATCTGTTACCGCTGCCCGCCTGGCGGCATCGCGGACTCGCCTGGTTACAAAAATGGCCGGTCTGGTGGATGGATGTCAATTACTGGATTTTACAACTCAGTACCTATAAAAAATGGCAAATTGAGGGTACAGAGGCCCTCGATCCGCAAAACTGGTATCTACTGATCTGTAATCATCAATCCTGGATGGATATTCTGGTACTAGGCGTGGTGTTCCGTAAGCAGTTGCCGATATTAAAATTCTTCATGAAGAAAGAATTACTCTGGTCATTACCTGTTGCCGGCTGGGCGTGTTATTTTCTCGGATATCCCTTTATGGCGCGGCATAGCCACGAAGAAGTTCGCAGGAATCCACAGCTTAAAACCCGGGATATTGAAACCACACGATATGCCTGCGGTAAATTTAAAGATTTTCCGACAGCGGTGGTTAATTTTGTAGAGGGGACACGGTTTACCAGGGCAAAACACGACGCGCAGCAATCGCCTTACCGGCGCCTGCTCAAACCAAAAGCTACCGGGGTCGCCCTCGTGCTGCAGGAATTACATCAGCAGTTGAGCGGTATTCTCAACGTGACGCTTCATTATAAACCGCAAAATTTATCTTTCTGGGATTTTTTAAGCGGGAAAATCGTGAAAATTTATTTGCATTATGAATTACTGCCAGTCATTCCCGGCCTGGTGGGGGATCCTTATGAAGATCGGATATTTCGACGGCATTTCCAGCAATGGCTGAACGGTTTATGGCAAGAAAAAGATCAACAATTAGATAAACTTCAGCAGTCGTTATGATCACTTTACGATTGGCTACCCGTAAAAGTCCGCTGGCGCTTTGGCAGGCCGAAGCGGTCAAACAGCAATTGGAGTTTTATCATCCGCATCTGAAGATTGAATTGGTAGGATTAATAACCGCGGGTGATAAAAGAACCGACGTTGAATTGACTCAATTGGGCGGCAAGTCCTTATTTGTTAAAGAATTACAAAGCGCTTTACTGGAAAACAACGCCGATATCGCGGTGCATTCAGTCAAAGACATGTCGGTAACACCTTGCCCCGGTTTAATTCTGGCGGCGGTGTGTCAGCGGGAAGATCCGCGCGACGCTCTGATTGCGCATCACATTTCGGATTGGCGTGATCTCCCGGTAAACGCTGTGATTGGCACAGCCAGTCCCCGCCGGCAATGTCAATGGCGTGGACACCGTTGTGACCTCATCATCAAACCTTTGCGGGGCAACGTCGGTACGCGTTTGTCAAAATTTGATAGCGGCGAATTTGACGCCATTATCCTCGCCTGCGCAGGACTTAAGCGGTTGGGATTAGCCGGACACATCACCCAGTATCTGAATCCAGCGGAATTTCTCCCCGCTATCGGCCAGGGCGCTTTGGGCATAGAATGCCGCGCTGATGACCTGGAAACCCGGAATTTAATAGCCGCCCTGAATCATTGGGAATCACATCAATGTATTAAAGCGGAACGCGCAGTCAACCGCCGCCTCGGGGGAGACTGCTACACGCCGATCGGAGCATACGCGCAAATCATTGATCAAAAATTAACCTTACAGGCCATGATCGGTTCCGCCGATGGCCAGTTCCAGCTCAAAGCGGTCTTAAGCGGTGAGGTGTCGCAGGCAGAAGAAATCGGCGAACAGGTGGCCGAAAATTTACTGATGCAAGGGGGCAGCAATTTTCGCTGAATACAATGAAAAGTGAACAACAACAATTTGAGACCCTTTATGATTGGCTTTTAGGCAGTCAGTTTAATGAGGACTTAAGGTCTAGATTAGAAAAAGTTCTATCTGGCGAGGAAAAACCCGCCTCTATTCTCGATCAATACCCTAAGCTTTTTTTATTTGCGAACTCTAATCTTGACAGAGAAATTGCCAAGAGTCTGTGCACCATTTTTTTAGACATAGCAAGACAAGGAATATTTATAAATGGTCGCTATTTTCCTGCTACACCTCACCTTTCAAAAGATCAATTTTTGCAATTGTTTTCTTTATCTGAAAAACACAATCCAGAGGTTATAAATCTCGTAGCGGATGCTATGTTTTGTGTCGATTTGGGTAACAATAACAATTGGAATTTAATTATAAATAATATTCCTTACGCTAAGTATATAAGAAATGTCATTAATAAATATAATCAACATCTACCGGATAACCAAAAACTATCAGATCGAAAATTATTTGATTTTGCTTTAGATAATAAGATTTTCACTTCTCCCAACGTTTTTTTACAGGGTCGTTTGTGTATATTGCTGAGCGACATTAAAAACCCTCCCAAAGCACTTACCATTAAAAGCCCCATTGAAGACCATGCACTCAATGTGTATAGATATTTAAAATTTAAGTCTGAAAATTCAATGGATGGATACGATTCAGAAGAAGAAGATGATGATGGTCATGAAGGGCTTGAAGTTATAACAGAAAATTCAGATGAAGAGATGATGCAGGGATTTCATGATATTACTCACTTGAATTCTGTTTCATTTTTAATTCCGGTCTTAATTAATTTTTATGCTCGCCATGGCGATGAGAGAGCCAAAAAATTAAAGGCCGAAGATATAAAATGGATGCAAATTGCAGGCTTATTTCATGACCTGGCGCGTCGAGGAGAAGGAGAAGATTGGTGGGATCACGATAGCGGCTTAGCCTTGTATTACTATTTGCATTTAGTTTTAAAGGCGCCTCATGACAAAGCAAAAGAATTAGCGGAAGCGGTAGCCAATAAGGATGCGGAATCTTTGGGTTTCTATCGCCGATTAGAGAATGAGAACGGCCAATTACGTTGGAGAAAGACTCTTGAAATACCCGCATTAACGATAGAACGCGAAATATTGCATGGAGCAGATTCTCTAGAAGTGCAACGCGCACGAGAAAATTTCAACGCCTCTGTCTACCTATTTTTAAATCAATTAAGAATAATGAAAAGGCGCGAGATGAATTGGCGCAATTAATCACGGAAGTCAAAGGGGGTATTACAGCCCGAGGGGACGAATATAGAAACAGAAATTTTACACTTAAAAAGAAATTTCATCATGCTGATGCCTATCAGGCGATTCGAAATATTTATTTTTCTCAAGATGATGAACTTTATCGTATTATTCCCAAATTATATGATCCAATGGGTTTCAACGAAGCCATGTCAATTGAAAGATTACCCACTCATCAATTGTTGCCAGAAAATAATTTAGAAGAAAAAATGCGTCAAGGGAAATTGTATGCCCGAGCATTTCGCCATCCTAATTTTTATATAGAACAAAAGAAAAGTAAACGGACTGGAAACAATAAACCATTAGAAACCTGCTCGCAATATGAATTCCGTAAAATAAGTCGGCGTCCTGATGTACCCACCCGGTCAGGAAAAACTGAAGACGGACTTGGTTTCCGTTCAGGTTCCATGATCGGCAAGAACGGTCAAGTGTATGGGGGTACGGGTTTAATTTATGAAATGAAATTGAATGAGATAAACGATATTCATACTCATAATATCTTTTCTGGATTTGGCAAAAAATTAGAATATAAACAGAATTTTGAAAAAAATAAGCCCGATTCAACACGCCTGGAGTCGAAACACCAAAATCTTGTTCAGTTTTTAAAAACAGGGTTTGATCAAGAAGAAAAAGTGCAGGAAGAACACAGAATCTGCTCATAACGAGGTTATTTTCACTGCGAAGCTTGAGAATGCCAAGGCTATCTTTTTTACGCGGTCTTATATTGAAAAAGAACCCGCGTCACACCCTCATGCTCGAATTTTGCTAGCCATTTACCTGAAAACGCAGCTGGAAAAGGAATATAAAATCAGCTTACCGATTGTAGAACATTCTAATTCTCCCTCATTTCTAAGAGAAACAAACTTTACCGAAGAACAAATTGTAGAATTATGGAAAGAGCTTTGTCGCCACTATCTGAGTACCCTAAATAAGGATAAAAATGAAAAAGAACATATCGCATCAATGTCACCGGAAAAACTGGAAACACTGTGCATTTATTGTGGCGAGCCCCAAATAGGTTTTGAGTCTCCAGATAAATATTATGATGAAGGGTTAAAATCAAAAGTCAGAAAATCACTCGAAGAGTTGCAAAAACAAAGTCCTATAAAATCAAGCTTTTCTAATGAGAAAAAATCTGAAATAACTGATTCTTCAAATGTTCAACCAGCAGTGGACCCGCTTCTCAAAGACCAATTATTATCTTATCTTTCTTTATCCAGGAAAGTAGCACAGAGGTTTAAAATGCGTGCCGGTTTTTTTACATCGGGAATGAATAAAAAAGCAGAAAGAATCAACCAGGCTATTGACGCTGTAGAAAAGCTTTCCAGTCAGGAATTTAAATCCGTAGAGGACTGGGTCAAATACAAGAGTCCCGGTCAAGCTTTTTCTTTATTTGAGGCTCTACACTCACCGAGAATGACAGGAAGAAGTTCTAACATCCCTGAACTCAAACATTTCCATAAAAATTTCCACGAAAATCATTGAGGGGATAATGAAATCCAAAATTCTGGCAGGGAAAACCGTTGTGATCACCCGGCCTGCTCATCAGGCGGCGCGGCTGGCGCTCCAGATTCAGGAGGGGGGCGGTAAAATAATTATTTTTCCCATGCTGGAAATTTTACCGGTTAGCGATGACAGCAGCCTGCGCGCCGCCATGGAAAATCTGTCGACTTATCAAATAGCTATTTTTGTCAGCGCCAATGCGGTTCATTATGCCCTGCCGTTTTGCCAAAGCCCTTTTACTGTACAATTTATTGCTATCGGACCAGGGACCGCAAGGGCGTTGCAAAAATATCATGTGAAGGACACGTGGACGCCCCGATCCCATCACAGCGAAGGAATTTTAGAGTTACCTGTTCTCCAAAGTATCAACGGCGCGAAGTTGGCTATTTTTTGCGGTGAAAACACTCGCCCACTCCTTAAAAATGCTTTATTGGAGCGTGGAGCGAGCGTCGATGAAATCATCTGTTACCGGCGCCGCTGTCCGGACGTCAACGTAGCGCAAGCCTTAATGGACTGGCAAAATAACGGGGTCAACCTTATCATCTGCACCAGCCAGGAAAGCCTGGAGAACTTATGGCGACTATTTGGTAATATGGATCGGCACTGGTTACTGCACACACCTTTACTGGTGATTAGTCCTGCCATGGCCACACGGGCTGAAGAATGCGGATTCCGCTCAATTATCCTGGCCGGTGGCGCGAGCGATGAGGCAATTTGCGCCGCGCTCATGCGCTAACGCAGTCAGCTCTGTCGATACACAGAATAGGAAAAATACATGCTCAGAAAAAACTGGCTACTGATTTGTTTGGTGATTATTGTTTTAGTCGTAGGGGTGGCGGCGGATATTTTTTTCTGGAAACATATCGCCGCCGATGCAGAACAACAGCAAGTTCGCCTGAAAACCAGCACCGAGACTTTATCCGCGCAAATCGCAGAGCAGCAAGCCGAATTAACTGCGCTACAAAATAAATTGTCGCAATTCATGCGCACCACCCAGCAAAGCAACGTGCAGCAAACCTTGAATGAGGTCAGTTATCTTATTGATGTTGCCAATCTTTATTTGCAAATCAACCATGATCCCGTTAATGCCGAAAAATCCCTGCAACTGGCTTTTCAGCATTTACAAATACTCGGAGACCCCACATTACTGTCACTGCAACAAGCTTTAGCGAGTGATCTCAACCGCTTAAAGGATGTTCAACCCCTCGACATGGCGGATGTGCTGTTAAAGCTGCAAACCCTGTCGGAATCTATCAGCCGTTTAACGATGGTTCCGCGGCAAATAATGCCGCATCCGGCGGCTACTACTCAGGAGCCGGCGCCAGTTTCACAACTTTGGTACGCCCGGTTTTGGGAAGGATTTAAGGCCACTTTTAAAAATTTAGTCGTCATTCGTTACCATAGCACCCTTAGCTCACCTATTTTACCGCCGGAACAGCGGGACTGGATACGCGAAAACATGGCCTTTACTTTAGCTTTAGCGCAATGGGCGGCGTTGCGGGAACAACCCCAGCTCTATAAACACAGTCTGGAGCAGGTGCGGCAAGGGCTCATCGCCAATTACCCGGATAACGCCGAACGTAAAAAGATCCTCGACCGGGTGGCAGGACTAATGGCCATCGATATCGCCCCAACGATGCCCGATATTAACGCCTCTTTGCGTGCCGTGCGGCAGGCGCTTAAAGAATTACCGCCTGAGCCTGCCGCTCCGCCTATAAACACACCCGCCCCCCCTCAAACCCAATCACCATCCGCTGCGCCAACCCCGCCGCGGGTTCCGCCACCCGCATCGGGAGTAGAAATATAATCATGGTCAAATTATTCGTACTTTTTTTATTATTACTCGCCGCAATCTGGATAGGCTGGGGAATTCATCAGGATTCAGGCTTCGTGCTGATTATCTTTCGGCAATGGGAAATTGAAACCAGTTTGTGGATGGCGGCACTATTGGCGCTGATTTTTTTTGTGGTTATTTACGTTATTTTACGTATTATCGTACGAGGAGCCCTGTGGCCGCGCCAATGGCGGACATGGCGAGAGGGCCGGCGAGAAAAGAATGCCCAGCGCCTTATCTTCGTTGCCGCTTGTGAATTGATTGAGGAGAAATGGGCCGCTGCTGAACAACATTTTTGTGAGGCAGCCACCTCAACTCATCAGCCTTTTCTGGAATATACCGCAGCGGCCCTGGCTGCGCAGTTCCAGGAGGCCAATGGCCGTCGCGAAAAATATCTGCGTCAGGCATATCAGGCCGCTCCGCAGGCGGAAATTCCTTTGGGAATACTGCAGGCCAAATTACAAATTCAGGGCCAACAATGGCCAGAGGCGGCCGTCACTTTAAAAAAATTACAGGCGACCGTCCCCCAGCATCCTGTCGTCAAAAAGTTATCCAGCCAGATACCGGTTACTTAACGGTTATCGCTTAATCTCCCGGTTGAAAGTTTATGCAAAATACTCGTAATATATGTTTGATATGGCAAGCCTTCCTGAGCGGCAAGGTACTTAATCCGCAGGATGATATATTATGAACCAAAAACACTGGTTGCTGATTTGTGTGGAGCCAGCTCAAGTAAGTGGGGCTTCCGGTCGAAATCTACGGCCTTGTAAAAACTACAGGTATAACTAGAAACAGTGTCAGCTAACGTATAGGGGAGAAATTTTTGTCCATTAATAAGATAATCCTGTATAGCTGCTTGTTGACACACTTCTTGCTTAAATTTTTCAATAGCCGGTGATGTATCCTGAAAAAAATAACTACTGTTTCCAATTTCATCTATATGAGCATCGTAAGCCAATAACAGATGCACTAAATCATGGTACCCTTGCTCTCTTGCGATCCAGAAAGCATTGTGTTTCAACGTAACAAATGCAGAATAGCCATTATTGTCAGCTAGTTTCTGTTGCCAACGCCATAATAGCTCATCAACCAAGGAACACTCACCATTTGAAGATTTAACAGCTTCTATTAATGCTGTTTGAGACCCCTCATCCACATAGCAAACATCTGCTTTTTTTCCATCAAGCAGCGACAAAGTATGGGGATATTTATTTTCTTTCACGGCTTTCAGCAAGCTAAGATTTAGCGTCTCGAATAGGATGTTTTCTAATTGATCATAAAAATTATGATGTTTCATAAGGTACGCTGCAACCTTCGGCCAGGCGGCTATCATGGCAAGAAGATCAATTTTCTGAGCGACCTCTGATACTATTGCCCTATGTTGATGGATCATTGAAAAATAAGATAAGAAATCTTTTTTAACGGTTTTGGAAAGGTCTAATTTCTTAATGATTTCCCTGAGCGCATATGTCGTGGGACCTTTCTTTCCCGCATTGGTAGAACGATACCAAGGAAGTGTTAATCCCGCCGCCAGTTCAAACGTGTTATCTCCGGAAACAAAAGCTATCAACGCTTGCTGGTATAACGCTTGGTAAGCGATGTTATTGACACGCATCCCATAAAAAACGAAAAGGGTGCTAGTACCGAGTAAATTACAGTCAAGCAAAACGGGCTTCTGGTCAGCCTTGATCAGAATGACTTGTTTAATATTGGATTTTTTTATCTCATATCCAAGATCGGACTGTCTCAATTGACGACCAGACAAGAATAGCGCAATATCCTGGTTTTTCGACAAAACTGACCAGGATAAAAAATTCAGGAATTTTGCGAAATCCTCTGTTTTATTACAATACGCTGGAATTAACACATGGCGCTGATAAAATTCAGTGAAATCTTTTGATTTAGTATGGGTCAATAACGATGTTACGAAGTCTTTTGCTTCTTTGTCAAGAAGGGAGCCTGCTTCTTGTGGTTGAAGTCGCGGCAGCTTTCTGAATTTGATTCCATAACAGTCTTCAGATAACCCTAATGAACGTGAGATGTCGCTACCATAGCAACTAATATCTTCATGCTCGCCAATAAATTTAACGGGAGCAACAGGATTAATCTCTTGCCATTTATCCATGCCAGGAAAACCCGAATAAGAAATAATCAGGAATTGTTGGGCGTTTTTTATATGTTGCAAAAAGGTCGGGTCATTTTCAAATTTTTTTACAAAGTCATATCCTGCCTCCATAAAATAAAGAGGTATGTTCATGTTCACCAACTGTTCTTTGGCATATTCGTATCCTTGTTCATTCCCATACACAATACAGGGAACGAATTGATAACCTTTTAGTTTAGGGTTGCTGCTTAAGGCAAGATAAATATCGACAAGATGTGAAAAGTCTCCTACGCCGTCAGGATTGATACTATTAAACAACATAATGGTAGTGATCGTCGGTTCGATACGGGACATGCTGAAAAATCCTCACTGTAGTCGTTATGAAATGTATGTTAAAATCTTTATTTTGTATAATAAATCATTTTCTGTGTTCTGGTCAAGTAAAATCTTTGTTATTTTTTTCGATCATTATTTAAATAAAAGCCTTCTCTGGCATTCTCTTTCCGGTTAACTTCTCTGAAATATAGTTATTTTATGCATTATGGGGAAAATTTATCAGAATCCTGGAGGATATGCCCTATAATTAGAAGTAGTCACCTGAAAGTTGGAGACATTGATGGATAAACATATACCGGACAACGGGAAACTGGCGGCATGGCAGGATCTGGTCGATGAAGCCGCTGAAAAAACCGGTTATCGTTGTGATGAGAAGGTCGAGCATTATCTGGTCCTCACTTTGGACCACTTCGCGACGGATAAAAATTTATCTTCCGCCGTTGTCGCCATGGATTTTCTGCTGGCGCTCAATTCTTTAGGTCGAGAAGGCGGCGGCATGATGAGAAAAGTTGGTGACGAATGTCTGTTACTGGCCGGATTATTTCCGGAACGGGCCGCGCGCAAACACGTGTCCGTGGATTACTTTGTTGGCGTCGGTCAGGCGGCTTATAATCTTTTAACCAGCGCGCATTTTCAGTGGATTTATGACCCCAAACTGTTTAATCAACTCAGTCAGGAATTTCCAAATCTGATCAACGTACTGCAAACCATGCGCAATATCCGCAGAAAATTCCCTCAATAGCTATCTATGCTGCTCCTCCGGGTAACTACTTGCGCCTTGTAGATGGGAACGGCCACTTTTGTCTGCTATTCAACGAAAAAGCGCTTTCGCAATGCTCACATACAGTAGTATGCTCCGCTTGCTCAATCACTTTTTCGTTGAATAGCAGACAAAATTGACCGTTCTGCGTTTGTCGGATTGAACTTATATTTTTTTGATTTTCTTCAGATGGATCAATAATAAGGAAATCGCGGCAGGGGTCATGCCAGGAATACGTTTGGCTTGGGCGATGGTGATGGTTTCACTTGATTTAATTTTTGCTGCAATTCAGCAGATAAACCCGAAATTTGATCAGTATTGCAATTGTTGCAGGAATTTCTGCGGATTCGTAGTGCTGCTGACGCACAATTTCAGCTTCTCTGGCGCGCCAAATAACCCGCATATTGCGCTTGAATATCTATTTGCTCAGCCACAGCCGCATCCGAACGCCCTGGCCGCACATTCGCTATCGTCATTAATTGCTGATAATTGACTTGCGGGCGGCGTAACAATTCCCAGGCATTGTATTCACGCTCCAAAGGTTGAGCAAATAACGTGGCGAATTGCTGCGAGGCGGCTTGTTTCTGGATGAAACCAATGCTGACGCAAACGCTGCGTTTCCTGTTCAATCGCTTCGCGTTTTTCACAAAAATGCCGCCAACGTTCTGCGTCAACACATCCTAGGTGATGGCCAATTTCAGTTAAACGCAAATCCGCATTGTCCTGCCGCAACAATAAGCGGTATTCGGCCCGGCTGGTAAACATTCGATAGGGTTCGTTTGTGCCTAAGGTGATTAAATCATCTATTAATACGCCCATATAAGCTTGATCCCGACGCAACAATGCCAAGGCTCACGTCCCTGGACTTGTAAAACCGCATTGATACCCGCCATCAATCCCTGCGCGGCCGCTTCTTCATAACCCGTGGTGCCATTGATTTGCCCGGCAAAAAATAATCCGGAATCACTTTGTTTTCCAGAGTGGGTTTGAGATCACGCGGATCGAAATAATCATATTCAATGGCATAACCAGGACGAGTAATATGCGCATTCTCCAAACCAGCAATACTGTGCACAAAAGCTTGCTGCGTGGCATAAGATAGACTGGTGGAAATACCATTGGGATAAACTTCATGAGTATGCAGTCCTTCCGGCTCTAAAAAAACCTGATGGGAATCGCGCGCAGCGAACCGTTTGATTTTATCTTCAATCGAAGGACAATAACGCGGCCCAACGCCTTCTATTTTACCTGTATATAAGCGGCGATTCTTCTAGACCTTCAGCAATAATTTCATGCGTGCGGGCATTGGTATGGGTGATAAAACAAGAAACCTGCTGCGGGTGCTGGCTTACCTGACCCTAAATAAGACATCACGGGACAAGGCGTATCCCCGGCCTGCTCCTGCAGACGGCTATAATCGATAGTACGGCCATCAATTCGCGGCGGGGTTCCGGTTTTTAAACGGCCAACCTGCAAAGGCAATTCCCGCAAGCGCTCCGCCAATGTTAAAGCCGGCGGATCGCCAGCCCTGCCGCCCGAATAATGGTTCAAACCGATATGGATTTTACCCGCCAAAAAAGTCCCTGCCGTTAAAATCACGGCTTTAGCGGAAAATCGCAGGCCCATTTGCGTCACCACTCCGGTAACGCGATCGTTTTCTATAATCAAATCGTCCACGGCTTGCTGAAAAATCCTCAAATTAGGCTGATTTTCCAACACACTGCGAATCACTCTTTTATAAAGACTGCGATCGGCTTGCGCCCGGGTTGCTCGCACCGCCGGCCCTTTACTGCCGTTTAATATTTTAAAATGGATACCCGCACAATCCGCAGCATAAGCCATGACTCCGCCCAACGCATCGATTTCTTTGACCAAATGGCTTTTACCAATTCCGCCAATGGCCGGATTGCAGGACATTTGCCCTAAAGTTTCAATATTATGGGTCAGCAATAAGGTGGCCGCACCCATCCGCGCCGCCACCAAAGCCGCCTCGGTCCCGGCATGACCGCCGCCAACGACAATCACATCAAATTCAGTATCACATTTCATATCTATTGTTTATCTGCTAAATTATCGAATATAACTTAATTTATAGTAAATAGGTAAAAAATCATTCACCCTATTGACTTTTACAGTTGTGCACCCTATTGAGTAAAAATTGTCGCCCTGTCGTTCAAACTCCACACAACTGATTTGAAGTTATTTGATTGTGGAATTGACTCCAAGGATATGCGTTTTCTCTTCGAAAAATCGTGTTTTAAAAACACTTAATTTAGATTTTAATCAAATCGGGGATGATGGCGCGCAAGCTCTCGCGCTCCACCCCACAGTCACCAGTTTGAGTTTGACTTTTTGCGGCGTTGTCCCAAGGGGGCCGGTTTACTTTCGAAAAATAGGTTTTAAACACTCTTGATTTAACGGACAATCCCCTAACAGGAGAAAGGAATTATCGCTTTGTTGTTAAGCGCCACCTTAACAAGCCTGAACTTATCGGACAACAATCTCGGCCCTGTTGAAGCTGCTTACTTTTTAAAGTGTACTACTTTAAAGACCCTAAAGTAAGGTTCAAATCTTTTAGGAAATGAAGGAGCCGATTTGATATCCGCATTCCCACTGTAACAGCCCTCGATTTATATAACTGCAACTTGAGTTCTGGAAGGAGCCGCTTATTTTTTAAATACCCATCATTTGGAGTCACTTGATTTAGGAAATAAATCTCATACAGGAGACGAAGGGGAATCTCCCTTTCGACTCACCCACCTTAACCAGCCTGAAATTATTCCAATGCCGGATCTTAGTGACAAAGGAGCAATTGCTTTAGCCAGGAATTCGCACCTTATTCAGTTGGATATAACTATTAATAAAATCTGTTTATTGGGGACAATCGCTTTAGCTTTAATCAGTCCATACAGAAACTGGGATTGTTATTTGAAAATATTAATTCTTTTGCAATATCCTGTTTCTTTGGTAATCAGGCTTGAAAAAAAGTGAAAGGGCATGGAATTATTAAGAGCTTGAATGAAAATTTAGAATTTTTAACAAACAGAAATTCTTTATTTTCAAAGTGAATATACCAAACAGGTAAAACAGGAATTGTCAAATTCATTTTCCTAACGTATTAACTGATATCATTCATAATTACACCAGGGGGGAGTTTCCTTACAGCTTCCATTTATTTCATTTTTGGTAATAAACCTCAACCCGAATATAAGGCGACCAAGACCGTATTATATTTGATTCCTGAATTGCGTAAAGTGGTATATCATCCCCTCAGCAATTCCCCGGTGAAATTTTAATTATTTGATTTAATAAAATAAATCACCCTTTTATAAAAAATAATTTTCGTAGAAAATTATCCCCGTCGTGGGGGATCGCAAGGGGGAAAATGCCATTCTCCCCCTTACATACCAAGCATCGGCTCCGCCGAGCACAGGATAAAAACAGGAAGCAATTT
>CAWHVV010000001.1:0-84047 GCA_963832945.1 uncultured Pseudomonadota bacterium | reverse complement strand
TTTAATTCATAATATAACACATTGATCTATAAGGTAATTACTATGGGTTAATTCATAATATACCCCGAAATATACCCCAAAAAATTTGGCGCTTGAAAATCAAATAAGCCGAAGCCCTACTTTTAAGTCATTACTTTAATTCATCGTCATTTCCACTGCAATAATCTTTAGGGTTAGCAATTACTGTTATGAAACGACTCTAATCTCCAATATCTTGAATGCGAATGGGTAGATTCCTATGAGGACAGGCAAAAATATTTTGTTTTTGCATGGATATTGAATTTATAATGATAGGTATTAATCTCAGTACATAATATCCTGAACTATCTGGAAGGGGGGAAAAATTGATCTCAAAACAATCATACTGAAGTGCAAAAAGTTCTGATAAAATTTTTTGACTGCTGGTGTGATCAGTTGGCAGGCTTTCAAAAATTAAATAAGGTCTATGGTTTACTAGCGTTTGGATTGCACCCAAGATGACCAAATATTCATGTGATTCAACGTCTATTTTAATAAGGTCAGGAGAAGGTAAAGTCAAATCATCTAATTTTCTTATAGGAGTATTGCCACCCGAATATAACTGCCCTAACCCTGAATGAAAACCATCCAGTAATTGAATGTGGCCTAAACCCTCTATGTTGGATAAAGCTAATTGATAGCATTCAATGGACTCTTCCAAATTAGCCTGCTGCACAAATTTTTTCAGGTCTGCAAAAGCAGTTACTTGCGGCTCAAAAGCCCAGACTTTTCCACGAAATAAAGGATGCGTCGCCACATAGCCTGAAAAATATCCCCAATTGGCGCCAATATCATAGAAGGTTTGAATATCCCCCTGTTCAACCAGAACATCTAATAAAGCACACACTTCCGGCTCATATCCTCCTTGAAACCGACGAAAATAAATCGCATGAAACTGACTATTATTAATATCCATATCACAATAGCGTTTCCCTTGAGGAGTTTGAATAGTGAACTGTCCGTGACGACTTCCGAATCCTGACTTAAATAACCAACGCACTAGACGTGAACCTATTTTGCGATTGGTTTGAAACAGGGAAGGTGGACTGAGCGACCGATAGTCATAGACATAACGATAAGCGCGCGCTAAGAACGGTAATTTTTTGACTTGATAAATAGAACGAATTGAAATAGTTCGGGGATGCCCATCCGTTATATTCGCAGATTTTGCCATCCACTCACATCCTCTTCAAATAAAGGCCGCCTTAATGCGGTGATGGTTTCTAAGTATTCAGGATGGTCAGAAGAAATGCCCCCGTCCCGAATCAAAAAATCGAGGATAACCAAAGCAGAATTATATTTAAAATCCTCGGTATCGTAAACCAACTCTGCTAATTCCGTTAAAGAAAATGTGACAAAATTGCCGACTTCAGATCCATCTGTGGTTGGCTTAAAATCAGCAGGAAGCTTAAGGTCATACACGAACATCGTATCGGGGGTAATCCCTCGTAGGGTATCCATCAGATAGCATACCGCCCCCGTACCCCGCATGTTAGCTAATAACTCAGTAGGAATTTGCGCTTCTTCTACCGCTTCCTTGAACATATTTTCTTGGGGAGACAGACCTAAGGTTAAACCACCTGCGGCCAAATTGTCTAACTTATCCGGGGCAAATTTCAGATGATGGGCGCGCTGCGCAATCCAAACCCAAATTTGACCATCTTTCTCATAGTAGCCATTTAAGTGAGTGCCATACGTTTTAATCCCAAAAAATGGAGCAATTGATCTTTCCAGAGCCAACAATGGCTTTTGTCCATAGACAGGCGCAACAGGATATAGCTCGCTGCGCCAATCCGAAACAGTCCCATCTTTTCGTAAATCAGACACTACTTCGGCTATCGCTTTTGTTCTTTGGTCATAATTATTAAATTGATCAGTTAAACGAACTTGAGTAACTTCTCATAAACCCGGGGCAAAAGATGGAATAATGAATAAGGGATGGTATGATATGCAAGATGAAGACTTGGAAGTCAAAATTGCCCGAAATTAAACTAGAAGAACGGACGCCCCTAGTAGACCGTCTGCTGGAATATATTGAAGAGCAGAAGCATTATATTGAGATATTACGGGAAGAAATAAATCGTCTAAAGGATCATAAAAATAAACCCAAAATCAGGCCGAGCAGCTTAAATTCCCAAAAGAATAAAAAGAAAAACAGAAGATTCAAAGGAAACAAGAAAATTCTAATGATGAATCTCCATCGATACCGGATCGATTTGAAGTGATTGAAGTCAAAGGATTACCGAAAGGTTCTCGATTTAAAGGCTATCGGACCTATCAAGTACAGGAGCTAGTGATCTACTCAGAAAGGATTGAATATCGTCTAGAACGTTGGCGATTGCCGAATGGTGATTATGTTGTAGCCGAATTACCGTTTGATATTCAAGAGAGGTCATTTTGGACCGACTTTGCAAGCCTATATATTACATCAACATCATCATCAGGGAGTCACACAACCCTTATTATTGAGTCAATTACGAGAATGGGGCGTTCAAGATTTCCAGTGGCCAACTAAATCATTTATTAATTGATGATAAAGAAAAATTCCACGCTGAAAAAGCCGGATTTATTATCAGCAGGATGCCGGGTATCGAGATACCTTCATGTGGATGATACGGGAGCGCGCCACAAAGGAAATAATGGCTATTGTACGCATATTGGAAATGAATTATTTGCCTGGTTTGAAAGTACTGGGAGCAAGAGTCGATTAAATTTCTTAAAGTTGTTACATCAGTCTCACACGGATTATCATCTTAGTGATCATGCTTTTAGTTATATGGTGAGAAAGAATTTGTCACCGACAGTTCAGAAAAAAATTAAAAAATGGAGTGATTACTTTTCTGATGAAAGCTGTTGGAAAGCGCATTTACAATTTTTGGGGATTAATCGTCCCCGGCACATACAGATTGCAACTGAAGCGGCTTTAATGGGCAGTATTTTAGAACATGGTTTTTCTCTAGAAACAGTGATTGTAAGCGATGACGGCTGGACAGTTTAATATTTTTCGACATGCTTTGTGTTGGGTTCACATTGAACGTAATATTACTAAATTAATAGGAGAAGATAGCAAGAAAGCAGAAGCTGTGGAAATGATTCGTGGTCAAATTTGGAATTTATATAGGGATCTAAAAAAATATAAAGAAGAACCCAGTGAGCAGGCAAAGAAATGCATTGAAAAACAATTTGATCATTTATGTCAACAGAAAACCTGTTATCAACTGTTAAATTTGCAGTTGAAGAAAATACAACAGAGTAAGCACGAACTATTATTAGTTTTAGAACGTTCAGATATTCCTTTACATAATAATTTAAGTGAACGTGACATTCGAGAATATGTGAAAAGAAGAAAAGTGAGTGGCACTACGCGCAGTGAAGAAGGACGAAGGTGTCGAGATACTTTCGCTAGTCTAAAAAAAACTGCTATCAAGCTCAAGGTGGGTTTTTGGGATTATTTACTAGACCGCGTTACGGCTCAAAATGCTATCCCTTGGCTACCCGATTTAGTCGTCCAAAAATCAAGGCAGATTTATAACTCCGCCCCGGGTTTATGAGAAGTTACGAACTTGATCATTATCTAATTGAAAAAATTCAGTTTTATTCTTAAGAAAGGAACAGTGAGTTTTTTTAATCCACCCCACCTGTTGATGATCAATCATAAAAGGTAATACGGATTGCCGATCAAAGTGATTACAGGCATCGAGACGGTTAAGAAAGCTCATACATTATCTCCTTAGCAAGAAACCTATTTTACCAGAAAAGTAAATAAAGAGACATCAGCGGTATTTTTTATGTAAATTTATTGTCTAGGGCAATAATAACTGCCCTTTTTTTGAAATTATAATATTTTTTTAAGATTGCCTTATAGAAGTTTAGCTTACCCCCTAGAATTCTATTCATTTACCCGCACCGATCCAACAATTCTCCATAATTAGGATGAATTATTTTAATCACATTTTTGTCATTGGGGGCTTCATAATCGAGTTGTAAATCACCCGTGGATAGGAATTTTGTTTTAGGGCCAAAATCAGAATCCCGTTCGATTTCTAAAGGATATTTTAAAGGTTTTTTGCAAACCCTAAAAACTTGCTTCATTATGATCTGATTCTTAGCTCTCAGATAATAAGCAACCACATCTTTTTTGCCATTATAGTCCAAAACATTGGAATAAATTTCGCTTATTTCGTTAGTTTGACGATTGAAATAACGAGTACACGTCTTTTTGCCACAATCAAAGCTGATATCGACTAAGTGAGTGCCTTCTACGCGATCTGCACTAAAATTACTATCAGGTGGGAAAGGAGATTTGGATTGATAAATAAGAATTTTTTGATGTGCATTATTTTCGGCATAAAGGTATCCGTGTTGATCATCATTAGAGATGTGAAGGAGTTTAGCGTCCATGCCAATCACAAACATAGAATCAATTGTCATTGCTTTGATTGAAACAAAAATGAATAGCAGGATTAAAGGAAGGAATTTTTTCATGACTTTTTCCCTGCTGCTCTTTCAACGTGCGCAGGAATAAAATAGAACTTAAAATCATGCTCCAGAACACCCGGAACCGCTACTTTATACTGTTCAGGATTTTTTAAATGAGATAAAAAACTAGGCTGCTTTCCAGGCATTGAGCGTGGACTATAATAATAATTCGCCTTGGTGCTCGGATGACCTTGATAAATATCACGTAAAGCGGTCTTGATTCGTGTTAAAGTATTCTCCTCTTGTCTCGTCATTGCCGGGTGATGATTTATCCCTTGGGCGTGTAGAGTTGCCCAAGCTTTTAAAAACTGTTGATGGTTTCTAATGTAATGATTGTTAAAGTTCACCTTATCCCAATTGATTTTATTCGGATTCATATAGGCATTAAATCCAGTGTGTCTAATGATATCGTTAGAAGTATGGTAGTGATGCCAAATTCCCTTGTTGACGCGATTCATAATGACTGAACCCACAGCACGCCAAGCGGTCTCATGGCCATGGTGAGTCCCACCCGCTTCACCGTATACGGTGGCCACCAAAAGATTAAATCCCTCCGGTGTTCTGGCTAGAATTTTTCGCCTGATATGTGTCGCCAAACTCGGCCAGCAACCCACTTGCGCTTGTGCTCTGATAGGCGATTGGTCGGATGCATTCTCAGGGATAAAACTCATTTCTATATTCGTATAATTAAGGGTAATTAATTCATATTGACTGCCTTCATCGACATGCAGGTGATAACCACTCACGAGTACATTACTCAGGATATATTGCAAATACACGATAAAACCATCGGTAGAAGAATGGCACATATCCACTTTCACTTCTGGAATAGCAGGCCCGCCACACACCTCACTGAATAATAATGGGGAAGATTGATCAATGGGTTTAATAATTTCCATTTCCATGCCCAGAGCATCAGAATGTATTCGGTCACTGACTCGTCCCGGCGCAGTTTCGATTTTCCTTCCTACCCCACAGTCCAGAGAAAATAAGGGTATCCACTGCTGATATCCTTTAGCTGTCGTAGCACTTGGAATCTTGGGCATTAACATATACATCGCCAATGACTTCTCCTTGAGTGAATTGATTGCGGACATTATAAGAATTTGTAAATTATTTTTCTATAAAATGATCGAAGAATATTCATTGAGATGGTGAAAACGCAACAATTCGGCTCATCCAGTGTCATGGATACTGTTGCAATAAAAGCCATGATTAATCGCGATTATGTGTACTTGACCAGAATTGTCATTATAGAGTAACATAACGTAACCGTAACAACATTGTTATGTTACTATTTTAAAGGAGATTTTATGGCCAAAATTGGAATAACTTATGAACAAGTGGCTCTGGTGTGCCAATCGCTGATGAAAGAAGGACAGTCCCCCAACTTTCGTAATGTGATGGCTAAGACCGGTGGGGCTGCTGCCAAAGTTTCGGAGCATCTGAATACCTGGCGTAATGAACAGGAAAATATCGTATTAGCGGCTTTGGATGAGGAATTATCCCCTCAAATCAAACAGGCAATCCTGGCTGAATCCGCACGCAAAACAACGCTCGTGAAACAGCAATTGTCAGGCAAAATAACCGCTATGGAACAACAATTGGCTGAGATGGGAGAACTGCTATTAAAAACCGACCTGGAAAAAGACCAACTCACTCAGGAGCTACAGAAAACTCAGCAGCAGATCATTGAACAAGATAAGCGATTAGCGATTGCCGACCAGCGTCTGCTAGATGCTCAGGCCCGTTGCCAAGAACTGGAGAAACTCTATAGAGAATCGGCTTTGGCACATGAACGTGCCCATACCGAAAAGTTAATGATTCAAAAACAAAATGAAACCCTGGAAAAACGTATTGAACGCTTAGAAGCCCAACCTCAAAAACAGCGACCAAAAACAACTGTTAAAAATTAATCGTCATAAGTTTGACATAGTGTTCATGTGCTTTTTACAGCAAGCGATGCGTGGCCTCGATACATCAAAAATTAATCTATTCCGCACGGCTAATAGAGTACCGAATATCAAACCTACTGTGCTATTCCATTGATAATTCTTGATCGCGCCCAATCTCTTCAGCGAATAACGATGAGATAATTTTATGAATTAATTTTTCTGATAATCTTCCCTCAAATTCTACTTGTGTCGTTTCAACAATCACTCTCCAAAAAAAACGCAGTTTTATCTTAGCCCACCATTTATTGTTACCAAACAGATTTGAGTTCTCATTGAATAAGTTAAAAAATTCCTCCTTAAAATGTTGACTGATGCAACTATCCGGTAACAGTCTATGGGGCAAAGTGACAGAATCAGGTATTTTATACTGTGAATTCAATATAATTCTTTTTGAATTCTTAAAAAATCTATTAGTTGTAAACATAAAAGAAACACAAAAAATAGGTCGCTTTCCCTCATTTTCACAAACAATCCATAAAACTTCTGGATGATCAGGTATTTCAGCCAAGGTTGCTGAAACCGATAGCTTGGGTTTTTCGTTTTTCCGACTAGAATTCACTTTGAACAAAAAAGTTATGACAGCAACACAGGCAAGAACATTTGCAATTATTAATTGACAAACCTCATGGGTCATTGCTCATCCTCCTTTAGATAATAATCCATGCTCTAAACAATATGAGAGGAATGCTGCTGATTTTCAAGAGCCAATCGTGGGAAAAATTCATCTTTTTTCAATCCCCTTAAAAAAGATTCACTTTTGTATAATTTTGTCTTATTTTTTGGCCAACAAACTCCATAAAGTTCTCTTAACCCTTAGCCTCACCCCCAAACAATGGCATGGATTTATAACTTTCCTTAAAGAGAGCTTTTGAAAAACTGACGAGGGTTGCATCACCTTGAAACTGGCAGTTTCGATAAAAATATACTTTGACTTTGTCCATGAGGCCAGTAAAATAGAGCACTTCTACAAAGTCCCAGTAGAAGAACGGTTAATGGAAGCCTATGAAAAGGCGCTTTTTTTAATTGGAGGGATTTATGAGCCAGCCTTTGTCACCCCTTACTGAACAAGATACTGACATCATTACGTCAGATGTTAATTCTGCTGCTTCGATATCGTCAAAATCTGGTACATTGCGCGATGCTGTTCGGGCGGTAGCCAAAGAATATTTTATCAAGCTGGAGGGTGTAACTCCCCATAATCTCTATGAGCTTTTCCTGGCTGAAATGGAATCACCACTGTTGGAAATCGTGTTGCAATACTGCCGCAACAATCAAAGTTTAGCCGCTAAATTGTTAAACATGAGTCGCGGTACTTTACGCAAAAAAATGGCTTTATATGGCTTTCTAAAAGACAAAAAACGATTGAAATAATTTAACGTATAAAAATCAATAGCACCTGAAAATTTCCGCAATATTTCTTGAAATTCTATTGAACGATTATGTAGAGAAGATATTTTCTATCTGATTAATTTTTTCTTGTTCCTGTGCCAAATGTCCTTGGTGAATCGCTAATTTATCTGAAACCACTTTAAGCTGTTTGACCGCTTCTGGAGTCGCCGCAGTATTTTTATCATTAAAACCACAAATCGGGATAACCAATTGAGCGAGTTTAATTTGTAAATCTTGATTCAGTTGCTGCCGGTGTTGTAATTGATGGCGGTCAGTAAATAATATTGCTCGGCAGGAGGTAATGGATTTTTCATAGGTGCAGCGATAGGAATTCATAGCTAATAATTTTTCTTGCAAGAGCTGACTGTCTTTCTGTTCGTTCAAATTTTCTTGTATAGATTGCGCTTCCGCCATTAAATTTAATAAAGGCTGAAAGTGAATAGAACAACACGATTGCAAAGTATGGATGATGACAGCCAGTGTCAAAGCAATCTGTCCTATTCGGTTGGCGTGCGCTAATGTCACTTGAGTTCGATGCTCAATGGCAAATTGTGTCTGGTGGGTGATCTTCTGGCGATGATCCTTTATTTTTTGATCTAACCGCTCGGCTCGGCTCTGCAAACTCGTTTTGGCTTTTTGAACCTCTTCAGCTACTTTCTCAGCCATCGGTTTTTGCCCTAATTCTTTTGCCAAATTTTGATAAACCGGTCGTGCATTCCCTTCACATTGGATTTGATGATGAATATTTTCTTTTGAAAATCGTGCTTGAGTCATTTTCATATCATAGGGTCGCAGTGGATGAGAAAATTGGGGAGAATTAAACTGAAATGTAGCCATCATCTGGGATGGTGAGGGTAACTTTTGGATGCATGAAGCCGTATCCTGGAGGGTGGTATCCACTGTATTTTCTAAATTATTCAGCAATTCGTGCCGGGTTATACACTCCTGGCGAATAGATTCATAACGCCGAGCTTGTTCGTGAGTTAATAGGCCATGATGTTTGGCCTCATCCCCAATCTTCTGACGCACCGTTCCCGTCACATGGGCGGTTGAAATCACATCATCGGCTTGACACAAAGCGATTCGCAGATCGTCACTATTTTTTGAAATGGTCAATGCCGATTGACTTTGTTTCAGCCGCCATTGCCAATCCGATTCTCCGAATAAAAATGGGGAATGTTGCAATAAGAATAATATTTTTAAAGAAAAGGCTTTCAGTAGATTCAGAGCGTATATCCCAGAATTTTTTTTAACGGCTTCTTTTAAGAGAGCAACTTCCAGCGCATTTAAATACCGTACATAATATTTCAATTCCAGTGACACCTCCGCTTGTTCACATAATGTTTGTAAATATTTCATGGTTCACCTCTTTTAAGCATAGGAAGGATATGGGTATCAGCCATCCAGTTTCCGGTTGTTGTGACCGGAAACTGAATACAATGATCAGCGAAATACTGACCACGGATGACATGGACGGCTAACCTACTCGGCAAGTGACCACCGGTATAGGTGGTTGGTTTAACACCGTTTGCAGACCTTTAGCAGCCTCTTCGCCCTTGATCTTCCAGATACCGCAGGCCCAGGCAAGGCCCACTGAAAAAATCGTCGCCACACCTTTGACAAATTTCATCGCCCAACTATCGCGATCCTGTTCGATGATCCCCCGTTGATGTTTGAATTGCTCACGAAAATCTTTCAATTGTTCCGAGGCAGATTTAACCGGCGTATTCAGCGTGGCTTGTAATGTGCTGACCGCTCGATATTTCTGTACCAACAAAGACGGAGGTTGAGCAGGTTTTCCCAGAGTTCGTGTCGGCTCCGTCGTCAATTTTTCGACGGGTGATCTGGCATCCGCGACCCTCGTCACTTGAGCACGCTCATTCACCGGCGGCGCACCAAACAATAATGTCCGGCTCTGGGTGGTGATAAAATAATTTTGTTCAGAGTCCTTTTTGGCCTGGCTTTCAATTTCCACAGCCAAATGATTTTTATACTCCTGACACAATTGCCGTAATTCTTGTTTTTGGCGGACGACCGGCAATAAAGTCAATAAACTTTTCTGAACTTGAAGACAGCGTTGCTGCTGGTTGGCTTGCTGCCACGGACACCAACGATGAATCGCCTTTCTCAAGGTGTCATAATGCGCTTTGTTCAGTAAATCCACTTTATCCAGCGACTGAGTCAATCGGGCGTCTAAGGCTTTATTGAATATTTTTTGCTGTTGTGTCGCTTCCTTTCCTTTTGAACGTGCTTGCGTTTCGGTCTGGGCTTGCTCAATCATCGTCAAGGCTTCTTGATCTAAGGTCGGGCTGATATTAAAAACCGAACCTTGCGCAGCACATTGACGATGGGTTGTTAAAAATTGTTCGATGAGTTTGCTCATAATCTTTCTCCTGAAAAAAATAAAAAATAGTGATTGAATGAATGTGATCAGGTTTTTGGGATTAACCTAAACCGGAAATCGGCGCTGGGGGTTTTAAAGTCTCCGTGATCTTTTCTGAAGCTTGCTGACCCTTCACATTCCAAATCCCGCAGGCCCAAGCAATGCCCAGCGACAAGACGGTCGCTACTCCTTTCATAAATTTCATTCCCCAGCCATCACGATCTTTTTCAATGATCTTGCTCTGGGATTGAAACGTTTGTTTAAAACTCTGCAATTGTCGATCAACCGGTTGCGGAGTATTTAAGGTGCTCGCCATGGTATTGACGGCGGCATATTTTTTAATGGCGGCATTTAAACTCTCACTCCCATTGGGAATGCCTTGTGGATGATCGGCAACAAACCGATCCATATTTTTACCGGCTTGAGTCACTTGCTGAGGTAATTTTCCAGAATCCGGCAACGGGACACCTCTGATTTTTTTATTGGCAGTAAATTGAGCGTATTCCTGCGGATGATTTTCTTTCAATTCATTCTCAATATCTTTTTTCAAATGCACTTTGTAATCTTGGCAGATCACCTGCAAGGTCTGTTTTTGCCGGGCTTGCGGCAAGATGTTGAGTAATACTTGGCGAACGGCTTGACCCTTTTGATCAGGCTGCCAGTCTTCAATAGCTTTAAAAACCGCATTGAATTGCTGAGTATTCGCTAAATTCACCCGCGCCAGTTCCGCGGTGACTCGTGCGGCAATGGCCGCTCTCTGCACATCACTCGGCTTTCCAGAAATCGCTGAAGAATAATGTTCGGCTTCCCGTGAAGCTTGATCAACCAATAAGGCGGCATGACGATTGAGCCGCTGGAGCCGATCCTGTTTAGAATCTCCTAATTCTGGTTTGGCTTTGGTTTGAAGTAATAAGTGAATTAAGTTCACACTTTGAAATTGACGCATGGTTTTTCTCCTTTATTTTTGTTTTGCGTTTTGTGTTTGGCGCAAGAGCGTTTTTTTGATTTCGCCGACTTTGCGCGTCTCTTTATCGACACCTGTCAATAAATTCTTTTTTAAAAAAAATAAAAAAATTAAAAATTCCGTTAATTGTTAAGCAATGTAATTTCGAGTTATTGCTAACCTTGAGTGCCCAAGCTCCTCCGATAACATCATCCGCGCCCAAACATCTTGGCTTCTCTGTTGATCACTTAACTCATTTCTTTGAGGGCCTCCGACCAACGGGCAGTCCCAACCGGTCATCTCTCGATAACGGCTTTGGGCGTACGCATGGCGTAACCCATGTGAACGCACACCAATTTTTTGCAAGACTTTGTCGTAGCGATACCGATGCTTAATATAACCTGAGTTATGAGTTTTGAATAAATGAGCTGACAGGCATAACATATTGATTTTCTATGATCAATTAGGAGAATCAGTATGGATATGGCTCATCAGCTCACGACTATTTTTTGCGAAATCGATGACTTTTGCAAGGAATTAGACAACTATGTTCAGCATCGGCTGTTACCTGGCTCCGTTAAACGACCTCGCGGGCCAGCCTGTTCACTGTCCATCAGTGAAATAATGACCATTTTGGTGATGTTTCAGATGGTGAGATTTCGAGATTTTAAAACATTTTATGAGGGCTTTCTGCAAGTGTATTGGCAAGCTTATTTTCCCCACTTACCCGCTTATCCTCGTTTTATTACGTTGATGAAACGGGCGATTTTTCCCATGACTTTGTTCACGCAGTTGAGAAGCGGTAAGCGAACGGGTATTTATTATATTGATTCCAGTGGCTTGCCGGTTTCCCATTTGAAACGCTCCCGGCGTCATAAAACATTTAACACCATTGCCGAGTATGGAAAAAGTTCGGTGGGCTGGTTTTTCGGCTTGAAATTACATCTTGTGACGAATGATAAAGGGGAGTTAATCGCCTTTAAAGTCACCCGAGGGAATCGAAACGACGGCAAAGAAGCTCAATCCATACTCAAAACATTACAGGGTTTGGCATTTGGTGATAAGGGTTATATTGGTAAAAAATTATTTGATGAGTTGTTTAGCAGAGGACTCAAATTAATTACCCGCCATCGAAAAAATATGAAAAACAAGCTGGATTTAAATGATTATGAAAAGCAGCTATTGAATCAACGTAATTTAATTGAGACCATTATTGACCATTTAAAACATCATTATCACGTCTGGCATACACGGCATCGTTCCATCATTAATGCCATGACTCATTTGGTTTCTGCTTTAGCGGCTTACGCGATTGAGCCACTGAAATTATCTGCCATTAAATTAATCGCGAAAACCCATAACTGAGGTTTAATATAGGATTGGCCAGCAGGTATCAGCGATTGGTCGAAATTACCGACCCATTGCTTAGCGGCATCGAGCCAATGCCGTTGCTCCGGTGTGCGAATGGGAATCTCACGTGGACGATTGCCTTTACACCATGAACCTTGTAAAACTAACTTGCTTCCTTGATCGGCCATGATGGGTTTAATTTTGAGAGATTCTTCGCGCCTTAATCCGAACAGTCGTTGGAGTTCTAAAGAAATCCGTATGCTTTGATCACTCACGCCCGATAAATCAGGATTCACAATCGCTCGATTTTTGATGATGAAATGACGTCGCGCACCCACACCCAGATCGATGTTCGTCGGAATCATGTTGGGTTTATTAATTAAAATCGACAAATGGCGCAGCGCGGCAATGCGATTTTTAATCGTGCCGTTATCCAACTTTTTCTTCTGCCAATGTTTAGTCAACGCCAAGACATGCTTGCGCTGTAACTGCTGAACGGAAGTAATTTTATAGCCTAATGACACCAATTCTCCGGCAGTACTTAAGAGTATTTGCCGCCGGTCGTAACGGGTGACATAAGCGCCAAAATTATCCTGTTTTAGCGTGTTATAGAGCGAACGTTTTAAATCTGTTTTAATACTCATGAAAATTTCCTAAAAAAATAAATAAGCAATCCGTAAAAAAAAAATGGGATGAGGTAACCCTCTACTTTCCTCGGACACGGAATTAATTGGTTAGTGTTAAGTCTCCATCGACACACCGTGAGGTATTCGACGGCTGCCACCGAAAAAACGGCATCAGCATTGAGACTCAGGTTGAGGAAAAGCGAAAAACAAATCTCAAAAAAATGATCAAAATCATGTAAAAAAGCAGGAAAAATCATTTCCTGAAATAACAGGGACGATAAACGTCTTAGGAACAAAATGAATCCGATAGGATGAATCAAGATTGAAATTCAATAACAGAAAAACAGTCCGGCTCTTTCTAAAATAAATTAGAATAGAAAGCCTGACGAGACAGTCCGTGAATTGATAAGATTAACAACCCACTTTAAATAAAGACCACTTCGGAAGTGTCCCTCCAAGGTAGTGAGACAGAATAGGATCATCGGCATCCCGAAGACCTAGTTTTCTGCGGATTAACGTCGTGCAGAACCGACCCATGAAAGCCATTATATGGATATGAATATAAAAGTCAATAGTTTTTATAAAAATATTTTAAAAATTCATAAATAATGTTGAATGAACAAATTTAAGTAAAAAAGCAGAAATATCGCGGTGATTTTGATAAAAATTTTGACAGACAACGCCGTCATCTGGAAAGAAAAAAAATTGAAAAAAGTATTATCATCTGGAAAAGATGACGGCGTGAAAGAAATTATGATTTTAAAATGAAAGTGTTATGAGAACAGCGGCATCGCGTCACTGTAGATGCGCTTACGCATCAACAGTGACGCGGTATTATTAGTAGAATATGAATAAAAAATATTTTATGAAAAAAATTGTGACCAAAATGAGAAACCCGCCTGCAGGCTTCGTGCGACAGGCTGCGGCGCATAACAACAGGGGGGTTTATCTCCTTGATCATTGAGAAACCATAATGGCGTAATTATCGTCATGAGTGTTCATTTAATGATCTTAAGATTCTCCGCCGGGCTGGTTCAATTCATGGAATTAAAAGCCCGGCGCATTCGGGCTTGATCGTCTATTTAATAATATAACATAAGATATAAAGTAATATTTTACTTTACCTTATTAAATTATCAGGAAAACCAGATAAACGCTGAAGCCCATATTCAGCCACCTAACCAGTCCGGCGGATTTTGAAACCATCGGCGTTTACTGTCGCGTTTCAACCTTTGTAACAATGTCACTGTACACACCGGTCTATTTTTTTCATCTCAGCCGCCCCGCTGTGCCTCACGCGCCAAAAGGCACGCCAAGGCCACAGCGGGGCAAGTTTGACCTCACCATCGCGCACCCATGATGACGCACCAGTCTCTTACACCAGAAACTTAACCCGTGCGATTATTAAGCAGCATGGTAGAACGATGCAGCAAAGGGGAAAAAAATATTTTATAAGGCAAGCGGTAATGAACCAGAGTATCGCGATTACTAAAGTATCCATGGATGACTCGAAAAGTTAATTATTTTTCTTAAAATATTTTTACGAAATCGTCTATAAAAATATAGGATTCTATTGACTATCCCTTGTCATTTCCCGCCTATCCCTTGTTTTCAGTGACAAATTCGATGAAATAATGATTTAAATTGAACGTGTTAGAATGACTATTTTCGCTACGTCACTGTAGAAAACGGGATTTTCATACAGTGACGAGCGTTTGAAGAAATTATTCTATGTTACTTGACTTGTTTTTCTTGCGCACAAGTAAGTATTGAAAATCAAACCCTTTCACTTTAGACTGCGAAAGTCCCGTCTCGATAATTAACAAAATGGATTAAGAATTCAATTAAATCTTAAGGATATTTGAGATGCAAAGACTAATTTCATTGGATTCAACTAGTCTCCCCATGCAACCGCCGCTGCTTACTCCTACAAGTCAATCTCCCACCATTTCAAAGACAGTAACCTTACCGATTCTACGATCTGATATTTTGCAAATAGATGAGTGGGTTAAAGAGGACAAAGGAATAACCTTGCACACTGGCGTCTATGACGGACGAGCCATTATGGTTCAGAGGATGTCAGCAGAAGCTTGGGCACAGCATCAGGATGCTTGGGTAGCTTTATATCAATGTCAGTCTCCGTTTTGGCCGCCTCTGATAGGAACGTGCGAACAATTGCGAGCAAGAGTGATCGTGATAGCCGCACCGCCGGACACTCGATTTTCCGAGTGGTTAAATACGACGGCAGCCGATGCATGGCCACTGCGTTGTCGCTTGGTGCGCGATGTGGCGGTGGGATTATATCAGCGGCGGGCAGCCGACGCTGCTCACATTGCTTGGGACATGCGTCAGTTATTTCTGGACAAAGAAGGCAGGGCGCAGCTTGTGCCATTGGTGAGTGAAACTCCGGTCACGGAAGCCGATGAGGTCTATGGCTTGGGGCAGTTGATTTGGCAAGTGGTCAGCCACAAAATGGAACTGGCGAAAGACTGGCAGAAAGGTAAAAGCTTGCCTAGGGATTGTCCGTCGGCGGTGGTGGCGTTGATTCAGGCCTGCACTGATCGGGTGGTCTCTGCTCGCCCATCGTTGAAAGCTCTGGCGAAGGGATTAGACACTTTTTGGCAGCAAGCAGAACAAGGGTTATTCGATGCTATCCCCAGCTTACCAGCACCCCTGTCGTCCGAGGAAAAAGAGAAAAAATATGAACTGCCCGCCAGTCAATCGTCTGCCATACCCGCCTACCAAGTCGGTGATCTCTTGACCGGATCGCCTTTATCTGGGTTATCTGAGATAAAAAAAGTGGAGCTTTCCCCGGTTGATGAGAAAGCGCGAAAAAGCCAGGCGATGTCCTCGGCGTCGACCGCTTCGATGACCCTCTCTGTTAGCCCGAGTTTAATGAATTCAGTCTTGGCCAGCGGTTCGTTGAATCTGTTACTGATTGACGATCAAAAGGTCAGTTGGTTAAACCACCATGAAGATCCGCGTTATCAAGTGGGTGTCAAGCTGTGTGCCTTGCGCGACAGTCTCGCACAGCCGAGGGAGTCCAAAGCTTCACTGCCAGCTTTGCAGCAGGCCATTCAAACTACGCTGATTGATTTTCCCGTGGAAATGCTGCTGTGGTTGGGAGAAGAAGGCGAAGACCCTAACCATTCCTTCACCGAGACAGCCTGGCGCTTATGGCAAACCCCGGCTTGGCAAACCTATCGCCCCGGTGATCCGCCGCCCACCGCCTGGCTGCCACTATTTATTAATCTGCATCACTCCAATGGTTCACCACTCTTTACTCGCAACCATCAACTTATCTCCAACGACGTAGCAGACTTTACTGAAACCGAATGGCAGGTGGTAGAGCAACATTATCGCCCGTTCTGGTTGGTGCAGGGTATGGAGAAATTAGATACTTCGTCTAATCTTTATGACGCCAACGAACTGCATCGCGCTCAAAATCATGTCCGGTTATTGCTGCACAGCACGCCATCACACGTTTTTAAACTGGAAGAAAGTACTACCCTGATGCCTCATGGCGCAGACGGTCAATTATTCCCGTCACAGTATGCTCTTTATACAACCGAAAACCTAACCAGTTGGGAAGGGCGTTATCAGGGTGCGATTGGTTCAGCCGTGCAGACGACTATCGTACCGAATACTGTACCATTGCCGCTGTCCTTAACGCCCGAAAAAGAGTTAGCACTACACCGTGATCAGCTACTCCTGCCCTCTGCGGACGACAGCAAAAATACACTGGGCAAAGGCGCATTTGGCGAAGTGTTACGCGGAACTTATCGTGGCCAACCGGTCGCGGTGAAACGGTTTAAAGAAACCAAACTTTCTTCCAACGATCAAGCGCAACTCAAAGACGAAGCCGCGGTCATGGCCAATCTGCACTCACCGTTTCTCATCAGCCTGCTGGGACTATCACTGGAGTCACCACCACTGTTGGTGATGGAATTAGCGCCAGGCGGCAGTTTATACCATCTATTGAAAGACAGCAGCCAAGCCCTACCCTGGTCGCAGCGGTTACGTTTATTGCGGGATATTGCGTTAGGATTAGCCACCCTGCATGCCTATGATCTGGTGCATCGGGATTTAAAGAGCTTGAATATTCTGCTAGATGTCAACGGTCGTGCCAAGCTGTGCGACTTTGGTTTGTCTACCTTGAAATCCCAGGCCAAAGACACTCGGGATGTGGGCACGTTGCTGTGGAATGCCCCGGAAGTGCTGCAAGGTAAAGCGGCAACACCCGCCAGTGATCTCTACAGCTTTGCAATTATTTGCTGGGAAGTGGCGGCGCGTCGTATACCCTATCAAACCTTACCATGGAAAAATGAAGTGGTAAAACGGGTGCAACAGGGTCAGCGTGAAACCATTCCTTCAGATTGTCCGCAGGGATTGTCCGCGGTGATTCAAGTATGTTGGGCGCAAGACCCCGGCCAGCGTCCCAGCACGAGTCAAGTGGCGCAAGTCTTGGAAAGCTTATGGCAAGCAGCCGTGGCGGTGGAACAACGGCATCAGGCTCAATCTACGCAGCCGGTCACTCTGGAAAGCAAACGGACAGAACCGCCAGAGGTAGTTAAAACCGATGAAAGCTTTACTCGGACTCATCCGAGTGAAGTCAAAGAAAAACAGACAGTAAAAGTCACGCACGATTTTAGCAGCCTGTCACCGGAGGCATTACAAAGTCTCATGCCCGATCTCGTCAAGCAAAGCATTGCACCTGGAGAGAAGAAGCAGGAACATCCCGTCGAACCCGATAAAACATCCTCTTCAAGGGTTGTTGCTATCCCTCCTACGATCGATCCGCAGTTTAACGATTTATCGCCTGAATTGTTGCAAAGCTTACTGCCGAATTTGGTAGGGCAGCGAGCTTCTGGGCGCATAAGCGATTCGTCCGCAGGAAGCAGCACAACGTCCCTGGTAGGCAAGCCGCTCACGCTCCCTGATAAAGATATGCTCACCTTTGGTGACTTACTGACACGAAGCCCCACACCGCGTTGGCAAGATAAACTCTCCCCCCAATACACTCTGAGCGTTAAAATCCAACTGTTGCGAAAGACCGTGTTAACCGACCTTTATATTACCCAAGAATTGTCCTGTTATGTTGCCCCCAACGGCCAGTCGCAACCCGGGTCGGCTTCTGACCCGTTAACTCCGTGGATAGCGCGCGAACTGTTGCACGGCCCGGCGCAAGTGCTGGTGCTGTTAGGTCTAGCGGGCGCGGGCAAAAGCACTTTTAATCGCCATTTGCTCAGAACCCTGTGGGAAGACCCCGCCTGGCAAAGCTATCGTCCGGGTGATCCCTTGCCTCACGCATTATTACCCCTGTGGATTCCCTTGGGTTCCAGCCAAGTGCAACACGATGACCTGTGGGGTTATTGTCAGCAAGTCGGTTTTACCCATCCTGAAATCGCCCGCTTACAAAGCCAAGCCGCTATCCTCTTCATCGCCGACGGTTATGATGAAATCCCGGGAGGCGCTGCACCTAATCTTTTTGATCTTAACTTTAGAGAAGATCAGAACGTTAAACTGATCATCGGCTGTCGTAGTCAACGCTTGCATGCGCTATCCGAAGCAGATGCTTTTGCGCCACATCCAACAGTAGGTGGCTTACCCGACTGGACACTCTATCGCAGCCGCTATGTGGCGCCGTTTACCCGGCAACAAACCGAAGACTACATTGATAAATACGTCGCCCAACATCAAAACGATCCTGATTTTCCCAAAGATTGGGATGCAGCGCGTTACAAAAAAGAATTTGCTGCCTTTCCAGAATTTCAAACTTTAATTGATACTCCGTTTATGTTATGGATGACATTATCAATTTTGCCGCAATTAGCCAATGACAAAGCTACTCAAACCAAAGACGGTCCAGAAGAAGACATCAAAGAAACTAAAGAAATTAAAGAACCAAAACCTGCTCGAACCAAAATCACCCGCGCAGACCTATATGATCGATTTATGGATATTTGGTTTAGTCGTCAAGCCCGCAAGGCCTGGCAGCAACGCAGCTTCTTACAAGACTCAGCAACGGTCTTGGGCAAAACTCTCATGCAAGCTCTTAAAATCCAGGCTTCGCAAACTGGCAGTGAGGATGTGCAAATGCACTGGCTACAAGCGGCTTATCGGCTGTATTGCTTGCGTTTAGCGGAACAATTAACCCAAGCAGGCAAATTGAGTTTAAGCATAGAACAACACCGAGAAACCAAAGAAACTAAAAAAAACAAACGTAGCGATAAAGACACCACCGATTGGCTCATGCTGTTATTAGGTGATAGCTCGGATAGCCAACGCCTGCGTCAAGGATGTCCACTGCGGGAGAGTGGTGACCATAGCTGGAGGTTTATGCACGCCTCGCTGCTGGATTACTTTATGACCACGGCGATTGCCGAAGGCTTATTACTAAAACCGGAAGAAACGCCCTCTGGACAGTTTGCACTGACCCACGTGCAAGCGGTGGCTTTGCTGGCGCGTGCGCTCCTCACCCCGGAGCAACGGCGCTTTCTAGCGGATCGTGTCAAGGAGGATATTCCCCTGCAAGACGCTTTATTTGCGTTGATCGAACACAGCAAGACCGACAGCTTAATGGCGATTGCCAGCGCCAATGCTGCCACCCTCCTCAATACTTGTCACATCAATCTAAGCCATCAAAATTGGCGCAAGGTGCAATTACCCGGCGCGGATTTACGTTACGGACAGTTGGCCTACATCGACCTATGCGGAGCTAATCTGCGTGGTGCCACCTTGATACATACAGTCTTGTATCAAGCCAACCTGCTAGGAGCAGATTTGCGAGGTGTGCAGTGGGGCGAATGGCCGCGGTTGCAATTAAAAGAGAAGGTTACTGCCATAGCGCAACACCCCACCAAGCCTTGGCTGGCAGTGACACAAGGCAACACGATTGTGTTACTGCATAGTCAGACGGGTGAGTACATCGGCAAGCCGTTCACAGGGCATACGGGTGAAGTGAGTAGTGTGAGCTTTAGCCGGATGGCCGCCGCCTCGTATCTGCTGGTAGTTATGATAAAACCGTGCGCCTGTGGGGCGTGGAGCAACAAGTCGCTCTGGGCGCGCCGCTCAAAGGGCATACGAGTGGTGTGTCGAGTGTGAGCTTTAGTCCGGATGGCCGCCGCGTCGCATCTGTTGGTGGTTATGATCAAACCGTGCGCCTGTGGGACGTGGAGCAACAAGTCGCTTTGGGCGCGCCGCTCAAAGGGCATACGAGTGTGGTGAATAGTGTGAGCTTTAGCCCGGATGGCCGCCGTGTCGCATCTGGAAGTCGGGATCAAACTGTGCGCCTGTGGGACGTGGAGCAACAAGTCGCTCTAGGCGCGCCGCTCGCAGGGCATACGGGTGAAGTGAGTAGTGTGAGCTTTAGCTCAAATGGCCGCCGCGTCGCATCTGGAAGTCGGGATCAAACTGTGCGCCTGTGGGACGTGGAGCAACAAGTCGCTCTGGGTGCGCCGCTCGTAGGACATACGGGTGATGTGGTGAGTGTGAGCTTTAGCCCGGATGGCCACCACGTCGCATCTGGCAGTGAAGATAAAACCGTGCGCCTGTGGGACGTGGAAAAACAAGTCGCCCTGAGTGCGCCGCTCGCAGGGCATACAAGTTATGTGACGAGTGTGAGCTTTAGCCCGGATGGCCGCCGCGTCGCATCTGGCAGTGCAGATAAAACCGTGCGCCTGTGGGACGTGGAGCAACAAGTCGCTCTGGGTGCGCCGCTCGTAGGACATACGAGTGATGTGGTGAGTGTGAGCTTTAGCCCGGATGGCCGCCGCCTCGTATCTGCTGGTGGTGGGGATCTAACCGTGCGCCTGTGGGACGTGGAGCAACAAGTCGCTCTGGGTGCGTCGCTCGAAGGGCATACGAGTTATGTGACAAGTGTGAGCTTTAGCCCGAATGGCCGCCGCATCGCATCTGGAAGTCGGGATCAAACCGTGCGCCTGTGGGACGTGGGACAACAAATCGCCTTGGGCGCGCCGCCGCTCGCAGGGCATACGGGTGAGGTAAGTAGTGTGAGCTTTAGCTCGGATGGCCACTGCGTCGTCTCAGGTAGTTTGGACAACACCGTGCGCCTGTGGGACGTGACCAGCGGTCGATGTGTGGCGGTACTGCGCTGGCAGCAGGCGATTTATGCTGTCGCCATGATTCCTGCTAAGACCTCTTTCACCATACCGGAACACTCGGACAGTAAATCGTCACGACGACCTGCCCCTACACCTCTCAGCGCGGGAGAAGATTTACTGGCAATAGGTGATGGGATGGGTACAATCAGCTTTTGGGCCGTATCACGACAAGAAGCCACTATCCGTTTCCTCGGGATGCCGCGTCATGCCGCCATGCCATTATGTGCAGACGGTATTGTTTTGCAAGGCTGTCGAATGGATGCTCTGGGAAAACGTTTATTGGCGCAGTATGGTGCTCAGGTGGAGAGAGTCTTGGTTGAGATAGCAGAAGAAAAGGAGGAGAAATTCAGCACTCTATTGGGTCAAAAAACGCGTACTAACGAAGCACCATTGGAAACTCAGGTCAATTCTGGCAGTTCATCCCCCTTATCAGCCAGTGTTAGTCAAACCAAGCCATCTATACTTGTACCAGAACGTAAGCAAGTACCTAAAGACTGGATTTGGATTGATACTACCGAAGAAAAGCAGGTGAAATCCAATAAAGCAAAACCACAGTTATCGGCTACTCTTGCTGGCTTATTTAAACACCAACCCCATTACTCCAATCAAGAATTACTCACCCAAGCTTATCATCTATTTGCTATCATTAGCCATGCGGAAACTAAACAACGTTATTTAGCAAAACTCGATTATTACCGTGAAAAGATTGATACTTTAAGTAAAGCCGACCGAGAAGAATTAAAGGAACTGATTAAGGATTTGCGGCGCTTACACAACAATCCAACGTCCGCCTCTCTATCGCCAGCTCATTTAACGACACCCGATCAAAAACATCAATCTAAACTCCCTTTCAGCTTTAAGAACCGGCTTTGGTCTACCCCTAAACCCATACCACCCGCTACATCCTCCTCCAGCGCTTCATCGTCTTCTTCCAATTCCAGCAGCATGCTATTATATTCCAGCGCCTCGAGTTCACGGTCTTCTAGCACATCCTCTACCTCGACAACGACCACTTTACACAAGTGATCGCTAACCCCGGGGTTCAGCCGTTGTTGGAAATAGTACGAAGGATTCTCGCTAAAGCCCAAAAAGGGCTATGCAATCCTTCTACATATATTCTACATGAAATTTTCATGATTTTTGATATATCACATAAGCACTTGATTTAATTGAAGCTGGCGATCTGAATCGAACAGACGACCGGCTGATTACAAAAAAGGATTAGGGCGCTTGATTAAAGCATGTCAGTCAATAGAAGGCACAGCGTATTTAAGCATCCACCTCATCGGCGGTAATTAATCCTTCGCTGATCGCCAGCGTCAGTAGCCTGACGTCATTATCAACATTAAGCTTCTCAAAAATCCGGCTACGGTAGCTTCTGGCAGTCTGGGCACTGATACACAATCGCTGCGCAATCACTGTTATCGGTACCATGCGTAGTGACAACATCAATATTTCCAGTTCGGTTTGAGTTAATGAACTAAAAATCTTTGAAATAGGATTGTCAATTTTTGCCAATGCTAAGCGGCTGGCTATCTCTGGGCTGATAAAAATCTGATTTTTACACACCGTTTTAATGGCGTTGATCAGTTCATCGCGATCGGCTTGTTTTGAAAGATATCCCTGTGCGCCCGCCGCTAGGAGGCGAGTCAGAAATTCAAGATGATCGACAGAGGTCACCATCAGTATCTTTGGCGCTGGTCTTAAGCGCAATAACCGCTCGGTCACTTCGAGTCCGCTGATGTCTGGCAATTTTAAATCCAAGATAACGACGGTTGGACGAAGCTCTCGCGCTAATCGAACACCTTCAGCACCGGTGTCGGCCCTCACCCACAATTAAAATTTCTTTGGAGCTGTTCAACAGGTAACGTAATCCCTGACGGACTAAAGTATGGTCGTCAACTAATAATACTTTAATCATGAGCCAGGACATCCTTGTCGTTTTTCTGAAATCAATAAAGAGCTGAATAGCTTAGCAAATACGCATTGATTTCTATAGTCATCGTTCTATCCTGACGGTCAACTTTACTAGAAATAGATGTTGTCGACCTTGTGAACAGAGAAAGATTTGTCTTTTTTATGCTCATATTGACATAAAATATTTTGAGCCGTTGGTAAGGTCAGCGGTTTGACTAAGTAATCGTTCATCCCTGCCGCGAAAGCTTGGGTTTTTATTTCTGGATCATTATGGGCAGTCAATGCCACAATAGGGACATGTCCTTGACTTCTTTCCTGTTGCCGAATTAATTGCGTCGCCATGACGCCATCAATTCCAGGCAGGCCAATGTCCATAAAAATGAGATCATAACGATTTTTCTGACACAGGATAATACTGTCTTCGCCGGTGGCGGCGATATCGACATGACAATTCAATTGCTCTAGCATGGTTTTGACTACCATTTGTGGTAGAGGAGAATCCTCAACCAACAATATTTTTTTTCTGTTTTTTTCGTTCATGATTTTTTCCTTCCAAAATATGGGGGGATAACGGCATTGCCAGTGGTAAAAACACTTGAAATGTCGTTCCTTGATTCATTTGACTGGTGACGGCAATGTCGCCGCCCATTTCTTCAATAAATTGTTTGACGATTTTTAATCCCAAACCGCTGCCTTTATAGAGTCCTTTATTACTGGGTGTCACTTTAGAAAATTTTTCGTAAATGAAATCGATTTTTTCTGCAGGAATGCCAATACCACTGTCGCGGACAATAAAGCGAATGATTCTTTCTCGCTTGACGTTAATCTGCTTTTCAGCTCGAATATGAATTTTAACGTAGCCTTGAGTGGTAAATTTAATGGCGTTGCTCATCAAATTGATCAGCACTCGTTGAATACGGTAGGCGTCGCCCATCACCACATCGGGCGTGGATTGATTGTAATGCAGTGACAATCGAATTTTTTTCAATCGCGCGGCAGGAATTTGCATTTGTAAAACTGAACGCACTAAGTTTTTTAAAGAAAAAGGCCGATGCACCACCGGACGAGAACCGTATTTCACATGAGTAAAATCTAAAATATCATTGCAATAATCCAGCAATTCTTTAGCCGCATGAGCAATTTCATTTAAATGCGATCGAATATCGGACGGAACTGCTGGATGGGCGGCTAATAATTCCGTCATGCCATAAATACCGCTGATCGGGGTGCGAATATCGTGCTGCATGTTGAGAATAAAATCGCTTTTCAAGCGGTTGGCGGTTTCGGCCTTGTCTCGTTCGATGCGCAAGGCCAGTTCAGCTTCCTTCAAATGAGTGATATCGACGTAAATACCCAACACCCCGGAGACTTTTTGATGGCTGTCGTATAACGGGACTTTGCTGGTTAACAAAACCAGCTCTTTGCCATCGAGTTGACGTTGCTTTTCTTCGATGTTGGTTTTGGGTATGCCGGTTTTGAGAATTTCCTGATCGTCACGAATAAATTTTTGCGTTTGCTCGGGATTCCAGGGTAAATCATGATCGGTTAAACCCACGATTTCATCCGGGTGATTTAAGCCGACTTGTTTGGCGAAATTATCATTACAACCCATCAATTTAAGCTCAGTGTCCTTCCAAAAGACAAATCCAGGGACTTTGGTAACAATATAACTGAGCATAACCAGACGTTGCTGTAGTGATTCTAATGCACGATCTTCCATGATGATTTCCTGATTAATGGAGCGATAGGGGTATAGATGGTGAATCCGTGGTGGGTTTTTTAGATTCAGAGGCCCAATGAAAAATCCCTTGATTTTTCACCCAACGGGCTAAGTCTTGCCGATCTTGGGTCGGATGTTGGCGCAGATGTTGCAGAAAAGTTTCGGTTTGCAACCGCCCTGCTCGATGACGCCAGACTGAATCTCCGTGGTGAGTCAGCCAATCCGTCAGCACTGCTTGCTCTAATTCCGGCGCAATGAGATTTAAACCTTTTTTTAAATTTTTATTCTGGAGTAATTCTTCTCCGGCTTTTAAAAACAGGGTAAAAATTGCATCTAAATACATCACTTCAGTCGGATAATCCAGCACAAAATTAGCCGGTTTTTTACCATTCAGAATTCTGTCTGCCGTAAAGCATAGCCCAAAATCATCACCAGTGCTCATGTTCGCTAATAAAGCCACACGATCAAAATCACTTTGCGAAAAATGCCGAGAAATGGCTCCTTCCACTCCGGTGGCTGCGATCACTGCCCACATCTTCGGTAGCATTTTTTTGATTTTTTCGATACTTTCCGGGACACGATCATTTAGCAGTAACCCGGAATACCCCTGTTTCATCGCCTCCAGATAAGCTTCCGGCGAAATATCGACGATAAAAATATTCTTCTTGGGCACACCGGCGCTTTCCAAAGCACTGGCTATACCCTTCCCGACCTTACCGAAACCAAAAATCATAAATTTATTTTTTAAAAATAATTGATCGACGTTGATTAAACTCAACAGTGTCGTCAAATACAAATCGGGCAGATTTTTCCCATTCAACACCAATGCAGCAATGGATTGCCGCGCTAGATGATGAATGACTCGCACCAAGCTATCTCCCGTTCCCAAACCGGTTTCAATGGCTTTAGTTTGGGAAGAATCAACGGTAATGACCGGAAAAGTCATGTGCTGATAAAGCACCGAATCAGTTTTAGTGAGTTTGACCATGCCATGGATGGGGATCATTTCATTCATGCCTGCACAGCAGTCATACACGATATGGTAATAATTTTTTTTCTTGTCATCAGGGATCGTGGAATAAAAAGGGATTTTGGCAGCTAGTAACGCTTGCAAGGTATTTTGATGAGTGACTAATTCAGGCGATACCGTGACTTCCACCCGAGCGCCGGATTCGAGCAAGGCCGTGATCAGCGCCAAGGTAATGCGCGTTAAATGAACATTGACCAGAACGATTTTGCCTTTCAGCGGTTTCCGTTGTTCCCAATCGGTTTCTAATTGGTGCAAGCAATGACGGTCTTTCAGAGGAATATGGGGTTCATAAGCATCCCGAAGTAGCTGATAAGGGTAGCGACTATGCAATGGGCGAAAACTTAACCGCCTAACCCCTTGAGCTAAAGGACGTCGGCTGATGGGCAAGGTGAATGAGTTTCTACTAAAAATATTTTTGATAAAAGATGATCTGTGCATATTGACTCCTATAGGGTATAAAATAATCACCAAACACCAGCGCCCATAGGAGAATCTGGAACGAATCCAGCCCTATGCGGCACTGACGCATGGACTGGTTTTTATCGACCGAGCAACTCAATGTCCTGAGTTCATCCTTCTGAATAGAGCCTGAACAGGCAAATAGGGTTACGGGCGCACCATTTTCATGATGCACCCGAATGATTTTTTCAAAAGGAATTATTTGGCTTCGCGAGGATGCGAAATCATACACAAGAATTGAATTTTCAGTTAATATTGGCACAGCTATGGCAATCGCATTGAATTCATTGAAATGAATTTCTTAATAATTTTTTTCAGGAAAAAATAAAATTTTTCTCAATAAATAATTTTCACAGAAAGGTTGAACCAAAAAAGGATAATTTTACGCTTCTCTTGTTGATTTTGACGCAACCTGGCCGTGACCACTGAATCTGTAGTCGATAGTTCTCATCAAACCGATCATTCAATTATTCTGTTTTAAACCGTTGATCTGCCGTAAGCACTTTCAGCAAGTATTGATGGTTCCAGCCAGCCGTTTTTCGACGACAGGTGATCCCATTTTTGTGAGTTTTTTCTTGTTTGAGTAAATTCAAGGCTATTCTTCTGACGAGTGCTAAATTTTCCGCCGAATGACCGATGCGAGATCGATTCAAATCTTCCCGAAAACTCACATCCAGCGACCAATGCAAATCCACTTCGATTTGCCAGTGTTTGCGAACGGCCTGCATAAAAATATCGATCTGCTCGTAGATTAAATTCGTCACAAAATAACGGGTAGAATGTTCTACTTCATGATGCGTGGTTCGGGTAATTTCTACCTTCCCAAGCCCTTGTAGACCCGGAAATCTCAGGCCAAAGCCAATCCCTCCATCTCGTGCCGATATCAACGTATAGCGCCGAGTTTCTACTCGTCCATGATCATGGATTTTTTCTACTTTGCGCCGATGGAGCATCTGTTTATATTTCTTTTCACCCTCTTCTGCCAAGGCGAAAATAGAAACCACCTCTTGGTAAAGGGTGGGCTGGTTTTCCTTGAGAGAAAGCACATAATTAGCCCCTTGCCCAATAATTTGTTTAGCGATCTCTGTTTGGCAACCCATGGCATCAATGGTCACGGTGGCGTCTTTCACATCGATCATTTTGAGAACTTGAGGCATCGCTGTAATCTCATTGGACTTCTCAGCGGTCTTCACCTGTGCCAACATCATTCGATTGTTAGCGGCCCAAGCACTCACTATATGGATAGGACGATGCCCCTGTCTTTTATTCCCCGAACCTCTCAAAGTTTTACCATCTATCGCAATGATTTCCTGCTTTAAATCAATGGTTAGAGAGGCTATCCACTGAGCAAAGCAAGCCTCAAATTCATGGGGATCCAATCGCGAAAATACCCGAGCCAACGTATCGGGAGAAGGAATCCCATTGGGTAACTCTAAAAACGTTTTCAGCCAGGATTCTTTGTCTAACCCAAATTGATGAATTTCTACCCAGCCATCTGCCCCACAGATCGTGGCCAAAATGGTGATGACTAAAATATCGGTGAGATTATGCCTAAAATTGCAATGGGTTTCTTGTCGAGGATCGTTGAGGTCTGAAAAATGTTCTAGGAAAGTATTTTCCAATTTCATTGCAAGCTCCTGTCCTTAGATAAAACTGACTGTTTTATAAAGAAAAAGAGTTTACAAATCAATAAGTAGAAGTTTTATTTTAAAAATCGATCAAAAATTACGGACGGTCAATGAATTCAATGCGATTGCCATATTGGCACAGCCATGTTAATTTGTCCTTCAAATTAATCTGGTTAGCGGCCCTGGGTGCTTAGTATCACCCAGGAGTCGCGCTAGGGATTATAAACCGTACAAAAAATAAAAAGCAACTTGTAAATTTTTGCTGAAATCATTTGACAGATTTAAATTTGTGCAGCATTCATTTTTTAATTGAATTGATTGGCTATTTTATTCATGAGACAATTCCTCCCTCACTAGGGAATGTTAGAGAAGGACTTTATGATTGACTTAACAGACCGGGAAAGGGCTATCCTGGTTTTAATCGCGCGTGGCAAGATGATTGCGGAAATCGCCGATCAATTGTCGTTGAGTCACAAAACCATCCATCCATGCCTACCGTGACCGTATTTTCGAAAAATTGAATGTCAGAAACGATGTCCAATTGACTTGGCGGGCAATTCGGGAAGGTTGGATTAAGATAGAAAGCGTTATCCATTAGTTACTGATTACTCAAAAATTTCTTCAAGCGATTGAGCATCCAGGATTTTGTCACCCCATGACAACAAGGTTTCCGCATCCGCCTCTTCAATCTTAGCCAGATAAGAGTCCGGTATTTGATGAAGATGAAAGCGGCGCTTCAATTGCCGAGTAAGCATAGCGGTTTCACCTTGATGGATGCCTTCTTGTCTAAATTCTTGTGCTAGTGTCATCGCTTCACCTCGCAATTCTGGCGATAGATAATTTTGCATTTTTTGAACGAATAAATTAGCACCCTGAGTGTCAGTGCCATTTAAGACATATTTTATCACAATTTTACTCAAAGAAAAGCCCGCGGCATCCGTGCGTTCTATGGTATGAATCCAGGGCAGCAACTTATCTAAAAAATCTTTAAAATCAATGATCTTTCTGTATTTTAAAACGTACTCCATTAAGCCTGACCATTGGCGGCGAATAATATCTTCATCCGGTAGCTTTTGTATATCCACTAAAGGCGTCGGGTTCAGCCACCAGGTTTTAGCCAGTTCCTCCTGTTCACCAAATAGGGCAAAAAAGTCAATGGGGGTTTCCCAAGACTGTTCACCATTATAGACCACCAAGGGGTAAATTAACGGTAAAGGCTGATCGGGATATTTTTTCCGATGTCTTTCCATTAATCTGACCCGGTAAACTAATAATCTAAACGCAATGAAGGGGTCAATTTCACTTTGGTGCTCCAAAAGCAGGTAGATATAAGAGGTCATACCATCCAGGGGGACACTAAACACAATATCGGCCTCAGTCGCTTTATACGCGGCATCAATGAAGGAATCATTCTCCAGTTGGAGCGCGCGCAAATTAATTCTTTTTAACAGATCAGCAGGCAAATGCGCCGCAAGAAATTCTTGATATACTCGCGGTTCTTCCATCGAAAGCTGAAATAATTTGTCATGCGGGTGATGAATAATCGAAACCATACTATCCTGAATGCAATAAATATCCTGCAACTGACCCATTTTCGATGCTTAGATTAACTGAATTTCCAAAATTTCACCAGAAAAAACAGTGACTGTATCGGTTAAGTCATGAAATCATACCCTTCTTGGCAGTGGACGCCCAATTTTTGGCGTGCTTGCTCTACCCTTGTTCTTCAACCAACAATCCTTGCCGTTCATAACGTTTACGCGCATGGCTGAATTTGAGCACCACGAAATAACGGAGACATTCGCGTTTCACTTGGCGCGTCAGTTGGGCATTACCGCTGGGTAAAAAGACCCACTCGTCCAAGCCTGCACAATTAGACCACATCAAGGGGCGAAATATTGTCATGCTATTTTAATGAGGGAGCACTGACTATGCGTATAATGCTAATTTCACGAAAGTTTTATTTGGTCATGTTAATAAAACTCTTCTGTTGATTCGCTCCCGGTTGTGTTTGTTGGTCTTTTTTCGCTCGGAGAAGCGGTGAATCTCTTCCTAAATTTTTTGGAGCTGTACTCTGTGTCAATGCGGGAGGTAAGACCGCTATTCGATTAGGATTAAGTGCCGTTAACTCCACACCCGAGTTTTGGATGTGAAAATTCACCATGTCCTGATCGTTTATAATACCCTCTGTTTCCTCCCTTTGCTCATGTATTTCAAATTTAGAAGGGGATAACAAATATTTTTCATCACTATTGTTTGTCATATTATCAGACAAGGGAGGGACGAAACGTAATTCAACCTGTTCTAAAATCACACCTGCTTTCCCTGTCACCTGCACTACCAAAGTTACCCCCAAAACGTCCTCGGGAACAGGCTGCACCGTTTTTAAGGTATTTCTAAACTCATCATAGTTCAACCATGCCGGCATTTTCGCCCCTCCTGGCAAAGTACGTGGCAATCGGAAAAATTGACAACACTGCGTTTTCTTGGGAGGTAACTTGACACTAACATCAACAATGCGATCATGTAAGGTCTCTAACGGCAGTTCAAAGCTGGAGCCTATCGCATATTCTCTTGAACCTTTCTGATAATCTTTGCGACAGCGGTTTATTAATAAAGCTCTCAATCCATACAAGGTATATAAAGTAGTCAAGAATGATATCACTGGGGCTATAATGGTAATGGCCAATTGGCCTCGAGACATTCCTCCCACATTAATAGTAAAGGTAATACTAGCGTTGACAACGTCGTCGGATGCGTTCAGCATAATTTGCAAGGGACGCGGCGAATAAAAATTGGTGTCGCCATGTCCAGGTTGGCCCCAAAATTTTATATTGGTTTCAGTTGAAGAAAAATACAGCCAACGGGGCCAGGTATTACCATCTTTTGTTTGTGCAGTATAATGCATCGGATAACTTGTTTGTATATAATTATCACCATCGAACATTTGGTGTGTATTAGGATTTATGAAAACTTGGGAAGATGGCAGTGAAAGTGAAAAATTCTCTCCTACCCACGCAGATTGGTCAGAAATCGGATATAGTTCCAATGGTTGCAGCGCGTGAATCTCAAAACTAAATAGCCGTTCAATCGAACTGTTTTGATAACTTACCACTAAAGTAGGAGTGTATTGCCACCCAGATGAATTGATGGGGGGTCTTCCCTCGAACCTGCCTACACCAGACGACGGCCACTGCTGCTCTAGAGTTGGAGCTGATTGGTTAAAACTAAATATTAGCCAATCAGGTAAATTGGACTGATTATCTAACAATAAGGGCGCTGAGTAATCAATTGTTACGTTAACAAACGACCCATTTGTTAGCCAGGTTAGGTTACAAATAAAAGAGGGAGTAGTGAAGAAAGATAGAGAGCATAATGGGTATCCTGCGGTACAGAAATTTAGATCAGTCGGAGAAATTCCGGATACAAATAATACAAAAGTAGTATAAGCGCTGATATTGATATTATTTTGATCAGTTGCCGATATATGTAAAAGATACGTACCGATCTGGTACTGATATTGAGGGGTGCCAATAAAAAGCTGACTAATTGGATTAAAAGCTAGCCAATTTACTTCAAATTCCCCTTCAACAGTATCACTAACATTACCAAAATTAGCAGAGAAACAAAGACCTCCCTCAAAAGCCAACTTCAAGGCAGCCGGGTAGGAAAATAAATTCTCCGGAAGAGTATAACTAAATGTCTGACTAAGGTAGGCAATTTGTAAGGGAATTATACCATTAACCACTATGCCAGTATTTGATATAGGCGTAGAGCTGGTAGTAGGAGACGGCGTTGGCGCAGGGGTTGGTGCGGGTGTTGGCTCAGGCGTTGGTGCTAGAGTTGGACTTAGACTTGGCGCTGGAGTCGGATTCGGAGTCGGTGCTGGGGTTGGCGCAGGCGTCAATAATCCCGAAAAAAGGCGAGCATACACTCCGTAACCATCGCCATCTTGCCAGTTGCTTCTCCAGGCAATCACAAAGCCGCCATCGCTTAGGCCAGCCACATTCGGGGTGTCTTGATCATTTGTCGTATGCGTATTGACCTGAAACTCTCCACCTGAGGGACTACCGCTGGCGCTGTAGCCTTGCGCAAACACTCCATAACCAGAACCATCTTGCCCGTAGCTTTCCCAGGTAATCATAAAGCCTCCACCGCTTAGGCCAGCTACACTCGGATTGGATTGAGTAATTGTCGTATACGTATTGACCTGAAACTGGCTGCCGGACGGGAGACCGCTAACGCTGTAACGTTGCGCATACACTCCATAACCAGAGCCATCTTCCCCGTAGCTTTGCCAAGCAATCACAAAGCCGCCATTATTCAGAGAGGCTATGCTCGGAAGACGCTGATCGTTTGCCGTGTATGTATTGACCCGAAACTCGCCGCCTGAGCGGCTACCGCTGGTGCTGTAAAGTTGTGCATATACACCATAACCACTACCATCTTGTCCAATGCTCTCCCACGTAATCACAAAGCCGCCATTGCTCAGGACGGCTATCCTTGGAGCGCCTTGACTATTTATATAATAGGTATTGACCTGAAACTCGCCGCCTAATGTGTTGCCCCCGACGCTGTAACGTTGTGCATAAACACCCCAACTATCGCCATCTTGCAAGTAGCTGTGCCAAGCAATCACAAAGCCGTTATTACTCATAGTTGCCATGCTTGGGTATCCTTTATTACTGCTTGTATCCGTATTCACTTCAAATTTATCGCCTATTAGCCCACCTCCAGCATCAAAAAGCCGAGCGTATATATTAGAATAAGAACCGTCTTTACTCCTTACATAAGCAACTCCAAAGTCTCCATTGCCGAAAGTGCATAAACTAGGGAGAGTTTCATTCACTTCACTCCCGTTTGCTAGAGGGATATTGGAGTTAAGAGGTGAACCATTAAACCCATATATCTGAGCATTAATATCAATATCTGTTACAGTGTAGCTATTATCCTGCCAAGCAATGATGAAGCCATCATTACTCAAAGCACTCACACTGGGATTTTGTTGATCATTTGTCGTACTACCCGTATTGACTAGAAACTCAACGGAATTGATAGTCAGCAATCGCTGAGGAGGGGATGAACGTAAGGCTTCGCTCTCTGATTCGGGTTGTGATTCGAGTTCTGCTTCCGTTAAACTCTCTCGATACTTCCTGAATGCTGCCAGACTTTTTTGACGATTTTGTGAAATTTTTTTGTATCTGAGGATTAAACTGGCATCGTCTGAACTGAAAAACTGCTGCAAGCCATCATATATCCAACTGCTCAAAAGGCCGACGTAACCGGACGAAAATCTCTCAGTTGTAGGCGACTGAGAAAGGCGTTGCTCAGCCTGGACTTTCAGACTATTCACTCGATCATAGTCCGCCTGGAGTTTATCCATGGTTTTATCCAGAGTTTCCTGTAAACGCCGCCGTTGCCCTGCTTCCGGTTCTTCCATATAAGCCGAATGCGCCATTTTTAATTCTTGAGCGAGAGCCTGATCTACTTCTTCAGCGGCAACCATCGCCGGCCGTAAATCTTCCCATCCCAAATCGGTCAATGCTTGCTGGGCAAGAGATAAAAAATTAGAACCCACTAGGTTTTGACCCATAGATGGAGAAGGTATAGATAAATTCCGCATGATAAACTCCCTTTTGCAAACTACAGGTTTGCATTTCCTTTTCATTTTAAAATACAACCAGGTTGCAACAGGTTGTTTTGCAATCCTGGACTACCCATATAACCTTTAAATCACAGCAGTGCCATCACAAACGACTAGCGAAGCAATCCAAACAAATTATTGAACAGTTTCTGCTTCAATTCGTGCAGATTGAGGTGTATTTTGAGCATTCTGCTCTTGTTGCCTTCTGGCTTGTTCAAAATCAATCGGCGGTAAAGTAATGGGTAAAAATCCGGCATTCCAACTTAAATCAGCAATGACTTTTCGCGCATAAGGATGCAAAATTCCCGGACAATAGCCTTCCAACAAAAATTTGCGTTGTTCCACCGTACTTTCACTGATTCGAAAAATACCGGCCTGTTGCACTTCGCAGCGCAAGGCGGTTTGTTGCTGAATTTTCAGCGTAATATGAAAACCCAACGTTACTTCATAACGATGATCGCCCAATTCCCGAGAATCAACTTTCATTTCTACCTGGGTTTCGGGTTTATTGTCTTTATTATCAATTTGTAATTGAAAAATATTCGGGGCATTCGGTGTTTGCGTCGATTGCTGCTTGATGTATAAACGCTCAATCTCAAATTGAACAGGTTTACTTCCCTGCTCCAGGCTAACACTGGGTTTTCCCATAAAAAAATCTCCATAAAAAGAAGTTTTGTATGCTCCAAAGTTTTGTCAATCTTGTCAAGATTATTTTTCTTAAGAAACGCTTAAGCCTGTCACCCATGTCGGCCTATTGCATTTTTTGGCAATCATTCGTGCTCAACTTCACCAGAGTAAAAAGATCGGATAACTTTTTACCCAGATCGGGGTCGGATGTCAGAGTCTATTTCTCCAGCTATAAGGCCGCATCCTTCTACTCGTTGATTTTAAAGATCCAGCGGACATCGAGGAATTGATAATGTGATTGTTTGCTGTGGAGATCGAGTCGAAACACCGGTCAGTCGATATCGGTTTGCTAAATCATTTCCCTTACAGCATTTCAGGTCATGTTCTTTTTTTATTTCTTCTAGAAAATGTTGAGTATCACTTCGGAGGACAGAAAGAAATCTCAAGTTATTGGGGTTATTACGATTCATTTTTCGACATTCGTTCAGATCGGAAACGAAGTCTTCATAAATAGCTAAATTCCACTGCTGTTTTTTTCTTCCCTGTAATTGAACGAGTTCATTAAGGTACTGCCTGATTTCGTCCAGAGAACATTCCACGTCGAGAATAAAGGTTGTCGGATCAAGATCACGATAACGCAGATTACTGATTGACGATTTGATCTCTATATTCGTTCTATGCTGCTTCAATATCCCCATCAGTATAGGAATGAGGATTCCAAAGAGTGGGCTCAGCACATTCGGCAGCCTGGATTTTGGCAATGCAAAATCAAGTTTTAAGTCTTCTTTGAGAGGTATGGACACAGGGAAAAAGGATGAAGATTTCATAACAGGTTTCTCCCATTATCGCCCATCAACAGAGCCTGCATCCCTTATCTGACGTTTTAACCTTAGTCATATTCTTAGCCCTGGATTCCGCTGCTCTCAAAGGAGAATCAGGCGGCGTTAACATGGGGCTGACTACAGAAGGTCGTGCTGGAAGAGACTGCCTGTTGGATGGGGGTAATAGAGTTTCTCCACTGGTAGACGACACTAAATTGGATTTCTCTTCTGGTTGTGGAGATTCTCTCATATTCGTCATTTCAACTTCATCCGTGACCTGTTCTCCCAAACGAGACTGATCATTGTTATCTTCTTTAACTTCTCTTAAATTATTATTTTTTTCTTCCGGCGAAGTAATTCTTATCGTAAATTTCTCTTGAATAATGCCGGCTTCATCTTCAACCTGAACGATTAATTCACGTTTATCTTTATTAAGCTCGGGAACCTTATTTCTTGATCGTAAAATATTATCGTGATCATCATACTCCATCCACCAAGGTATTGAATTTCCTCCTGGGATGGGCCGATGAACCGGTTTGAAAAAACCACAACAACTCTTCGCTTCAGAAAAAGGAAGCAACACTCTGATTTGATAGATCTTGTCCGCTTTAGTCTCTAGCGGATATTCAAATGAGTTTCCAATCTCAACTGAAATATTTTCTAATTTGGTATATTGTTTTTTATTCATATAATTTAAACACAATGCCCGGCCCTGATAGAGTCCAAACAACGTGGTCAACAATGAAATTAAGGGAGCGCCAATAGTGACCGCTAATTGTCCCCACGAGGTTCCACCGACCTCGATACTAAAATCAGTATTGGTTTGTCCTTCCACGCTGGCAGCCGTGACTTCTATACTGAGCGTACGAATGGCATAAAAATTGGTATCACCGTAGCCAGGAACACCTGAAAACTCAAGTGTTTGATTATCAAAAGCCAACCATTCTGGCAGTGAAAATCCACCTTGTTGGTCTACTGTGATTGTCAGAGAATTATTGTTGGGATCAATAAATAGATTATTCGGCAGGAAAAAGCTGAATGCTTGCTGCACCGTAGCCGTTTGAGTCGATAAGGATGTCGTGATTTCCGGAGGCTGATTGCCACGCACCATCAGTTTAAAGTTCATACCGACACTGGCGCCGCGGGTGTCATTGGCTATCACCGTTAACGACACAGTCCCAATGTCAATCGAACCGGCTTGACCCGAAAAATTGAGATGGCTGCTATCAAAATTCAACCAATCCGGCAAAGCGCCTGTAGAATAGGAAAGTGGTGATCCATCCGCATCTTCAAACGCGTCATCGGCAATGGCAAATGAAAAGGATTGCCCTGCTCGCACGGTGACCGGCGTCTGAGGATTCACAACGGTGGGGAAATGAATAACTTGTAGGGTTAAGTTGCTGCTCGCAAATGCTCCGGCTGGGTCAGTGGCGACTACCACCAACGACAAAGTCCCTCGATCCGTTTCTAACGGCACGCCGGAATAGAATTGATTTTGAGGGTTAAATACCAACCAATTCGGTAATGGGCCACCGTTGCCGGTGGTTGTGGAATAATACGTTAAGGGTTCGCCATCTTTATCCAGAAAACTATTGATCGGTAGAGTAAAACTAAAAAGCTGATTGATATCGGCTAATTGGGTGGGGATGGTATAAAATACTTCCGGGAAATGTTCAACGATCAACGAAAAATCCGTGGTAGCTATCGCTCCTTCAGGATTGGCCGCCGACGCTTCCAGCAGATAAGTCCCTGCGACCGTGGCGTTAGGCCAGCCGCTCAATTGCCGCGTCATATTGTTGAAACTCAGCCAGCCCGGCAAAGGCCCGCCATTGGACTGTTGCACAGAATATAACAGAACTACTTGATCTGCTTCACTGAAGGTAGCATTCGGTAGTGTGTAATTATACGGAACACCAATATTGAGCAACTGCTTAGGGATAGCCACCATGACGACGGGAAAATTGGTCACCGTTAAATTAAAAATTTGCTGAGCCTGTGCTCCATTTCCATCTGTCGCCATCAGTTGTAACTCTAAAGTCTGTATGTCCGTTGATAAAGGTGTTCCCGAAAACAGCAGTGAAGTGGGATTAAACGATAACCAATTGGGTAACAGAGATCCGCCTTTTTTGCTGGCGGAATAGGTTAACACTTCGTTATCCAAGTCTATAAAGGCGTTAGACGGGATTACCCAATTAAAAGCCTTGCCGACTTCCACTAAAGGTGGCTGCAATGGATTATTGGCTTCAGGAAAATGTTCCACAATTAAGGAAAAATCTGTAGCCACTACCGCTCCTTCAGGATTGGTCGCCGAAGCTTCCAGTAGATAGGTCCCCGCAACTGTGGCGTTAGGCCAGCCACTCAATTGCCGGGCAATACTGTTGAAGCTCAACCACTGTGGTAATGGCTGACCATTGGATTGCTGCACCGAATACAACAAAACCGCTTGATCTGCTTCACTAAACGTTCCGCTGGGAATGGTGTAGTTATACCCATTGCCGATATTCGACAATTGCTTGGGAATAGAAGTCATGACTACCGGGAAATAAGTGACTGTTAAAGTAAAGTTTCGGGAGGCTTGTCCACCATTCAAATCTGTAGCAATGAGTTGCAACGGTAAGTTTTGCACATCGAGAGAAGATGGCGTTCCGGAAAAAATCAAGGATTGGGGGTTAAATGACAGCCAATTCGGTAATGGCGCGCCATTCGCTTGGATGGCAGAATAAGTAAAGGGATTGTTATCCAAGTCAATAAACGCATTGGACGGAATTGTCCAGGAAAAAATGAGCCCCACTCCGGCCAAAGGCGGTTTCAACGAAATCGCTGGATTCATTGAAGGAAAATGTTCCACGATTAATGAAAATACTTCGGCTGTTTGCCCCTGATAGTCGTCACTGGCAACAACCTGAAGAGAATAAACACCAGCATCCGTGATATTAGGCCGGCCTAAAAATTGGTTGGTGGTTGTGTTGAATTTCAACCATAAAGGCAAGCTCAGCTCGTTACTTTGTTGGGCAGATAGAAACAGTGCAAAACCCTCTTGACTGAAAAAAGTAGTTGCGGACACTGTGTATTGATACAGCACTCCAATGTTAGCAATCTGATTCGGGATGGCTTGTTTAACGACGGGTAAATGGCTCACTAGCATGTTAAACAGAGTACTGACTGTCCCAGAAATATGATCGGTGGCGGAAAGCAAAATCGTAAAATTGCCTTGATCTGATTCGAGCGGAGTTCCGGCAAAGGTAGCCGAGATACTATTAAAACTGAGCCAAGACATTAAACTCGATTGACCTTGCTGTACAGCAGAGAAAGTAATGAGATTGTCATTGGGATCGCTCACCACACCTTGAGGCACAAAATAATTATAGAGTTGCCCTATTTTTGCATATTGAGCCGGAATGCTGCCATTGATCACCGGTGGCCCTTCGACAAATATTTTGAAATTAATAGAGGCAGTAGCGCCTAATTCATCGGTAGCGGTTAATGTCGCTTGATAATTGCCAATATCGGCGGTGGTAGGATTTCCGATGATGGTTCGTTGAGAAACATCTATTATTTGTAAATACCAATTGCTTGAATCGCCGTTATAAACCAGCGATCCTAGTACATAAGTTGAAAGAAGAGCAGGATGATTCGTTACACTGATCAATTGTGGTCTTGTCGGATCACTGATATCAACTATCTCCAAACCCCGATTGTTATCAGCCAGAAAGGCTAGCGTACCTTGAACAAAAACTTGTGCTGCAATTGAACCAGGAATCTGTATATTTCCAACTAAACGAGGGAAAAGTGGATTGCTGACATTTAAGATCAATAACCCCTGTGTTCTACCTGCTATATAAAGCATATTGCCTTGAATGGCTATCCCTTGTGTAGTGTCTGTACTCACATAGGAACTGAGAGCGATAGGATTCCCTGGATCACTGACATTAATGATCAACGTCTGATTACCTATATTTTGGTTGCCCAAATAGGCAAAACCATTTTGAACTTGTATGTCTACTGGACTAAAATTTGAATTTTCTGATCCACTTGTTAACTGACCTAAAGATTGTAATGAGTTAGGATTGGTGACATTAACAATTTGTAAAACATTTGGACCACAACAGTAGATTAAGTAAGCTAAAGTGCTTTGCGATTTAGATTCTATAAATAATCCTCGTAAATAATTCCCCGAAGGATTATATGTATTTATTTGTACAGGATTCAACGGATCATTGACATTAAAAATGAGTAGTCCTGCAGAACCTCCCGCTAAATATGCAAGTCCAGCGTCAACTTGAATTCTGGAACAACGTGACACTTGATATGTTGATAATAGTTGAGGATTAAATGAATCGGTCACATTAATAATCTGAAATCCATTACTCGTTGCTATATAACCATAGCCACTTTGAACCTCAATATAGAGGGGAGAATTACCTGAGACTAAGTCAACTTCTCCTAAAAGGCTAGATGTTATTCCCAAGTATATCCAAGGATTAACGAAAGAACCCACAGAATTTGTCACCACCAGTTGTAAATTCAGGTTATGTTTATCAGCATTACTGAACAATAAACTGTTACTTATAGGTATCTGCAGCATCTCTCCAGGGAAAACAGATTGATCCGGTATATTTCCAATCGCCTGAGGAAGGTTCGAATCTATGGTGATTATGAAGTCTTCATAAGCTAAAAGACTTCCTGATAGATTACAAGCCGACAGACGTATATCAAATTGTTCACTCACATTGTTAGGTGGTGTACCAGTTAATATATTTTTCCTTAAATCAACAATTTTTAAACCACCCTCAAAATCTGCTATATAAGCAAATGAGCCTTTAATTTGAAAATCGTAAGCATGACCAAATGTATCATATTGAGCGATAACTGGAGTTGGGTTATTGGGATCAGAGATGTTAATTATTTTTAATCCTTCATTATCTGCAGCAAAATATATAAAATTTTCAAAAATTCCATAGCTACGAATCAAACCCGCGCTGATATAAGCGTTGAAAAGAATAGTTGGATTTTGAGGGTTACTAATATCCATAATAATTAAATTATTGCCCTGACTTACATAAATAAAATTGTTATCTACTTTGAAGGTTGAAAGATAAGGAAACCAACCAAAAAAGGAAGGAGATTGGTAGGTGACAAAAGTGACCGGACTTTGAGGGTTACTAATATCAACGATATAAAGTACATTGTAGATTTCAGATGCTGTCACTGTACCAATATAAGCGAAATTACCCTGAATTTGAATACCAATAGGTATTCCACCATAAGGAGATGGGGACGTCGTAGACCAAGAACCAATGGGTGCCCCTAGTTCGCGTGGATCACTCACATTAAAAATAGACATGCTGATAGGTTCAGAGTTCGAGCCGGAAATAACATAAGCCATATCCCCATCAATGTCGATACCGCTACTAGAACCAGGCAAAGAATAATTCCCGATTAGAACCGGTGCAAATGGATTCGAGATATTAAAAACCTGTAAACCTACACCATTATCGTTAACAAGATAAATTACATTATTGTCCGTACCAATAGCTAAATTGAACGGATAACTAACTGGGCCGTTTCCTATTAAAACAGGATTAACTGGATTACTGATATTAAAAATTTTCAAACCTGTGCCATAATCCGCTATGTAAGCGAAATTTTCCGAGATTCTAATCATGCAATAATCGGCTGACGTGGGGGTGTAAAATCCAGCTAGTTCAGTCGTATAAAATTGCAGCCAACTCGGGAGGATATTTTGTCCCGCTGAAGTAGCGATCAGAGCTGTAAAATTAACGTTGAAAATCTCAGCGCCATCGATAGGATAATTATACAGTTGTAAGGCGTTGATAGTTTGGTCAGGAATTTCTTCAAGAATTAAAGTCTGACTACCAGACGATGATTGTAAGAGTCGCCGCTGATTGGCTTTAACCTGGGCAAAATCAATTTCGATAATATCTTCTTCTTTTTCTGTATTTTCTAACAATAGTTTCTGTTGCAAATTAGTCTTAAATTTAGACAATTCTTTTAATTGAGATTGCCGGTCTTCAGCTATTTGATTGTATTTATCGGCCAAGCCTGAATTGCTGGAACCGAAAAAATCCTGCACACCCTGCCTAATCCATTGCATCCAATCCGCAAAAAAACCACTCCCGCCCGTCGCTTCTTTTTCAGCTTCTTGAAGATAAAAATCATACTGCTTCCGGGCATAATCATATTCGGCCTTTAGATCCGCTTCGGCCTCTTGCAGCAGCTCCATCAAGGTCTGGCCGCTATGAACATCAGAATGTAAGGTATAATTTTCAAACGCTTCGGTGAGTCGTTGCTGCTTATCCTGGGCAGTCAACGTTTCCTGGTGAATGGACTCTCCGGGATCATGCCAGCCTTGCCGGGTCATTAATAGGGACAATATATTTGCCGATTGATCCAAGGGAGTTGAGTTTAAAACCTCAACCCCTGACACATTTAAATCCATTTTCATGATCAAGCTCCTTTTTCACATGAGACAATAAATCAGTTTGAGCAACCCAAGTAAATTATTGAATAGTTTCCGCCTCAATCCGTACAGGTTGAGGCGTATTTTGAGCGTTCTGCTCTTGTTGCTTTCTGGCTTGTTCAAAATCAATAGGCGGTAAAGTAATAGGTAAGAATCCGGCGTTCCAGCTCAAATCGGCCACGACTTTTCGCGCATAAGGATGCAAAATCCCCGCACAATATCCTTCCAATAAAAATTTGCGTTGTTCCGCCGTACAGTCACTGATTCGAAAAATACCGGCCTGTTGCACCTCGCAGCGCAATGCGGTTTGTTGCTGAATTTTCATCGTAATATGAAAACCCAAGGTCACTTCATAACGATGATCGCCTAATTCCCGAGAGTCAATTTTCATTTCCACTTGGGTTTCGGGTTTATTATCTTTATTATTATCCGTTTGCAGTTGAAAAATATTCGGGGCGTTCGGGGTTTGCGTCGATTGCTGCTTGATGTACAAACGCTCAATCTCAAATTGAACGGGTTTATTTTCCTGCTCCAGGCTAACACTGGGTTTTTCCATAAAAAATCTCCATAAAATTAAAGTCTCTTATGCTCCAGCTTTGTCAGTTTTGTCAAGATTATTTTTCTTAAGAAATGCTTAAGCCTGTCACCGATGCAGGCATATTGCTTTGTACTGGACACTTTTTAAAGGAAATAAGAGTATGACTGGAAGGGGTTGAGCAAGACGCTGATTTATAACGAAATATGTCTGATTAATTTTAGTTTTAAGTAAAAAGGACATAAGATGGAACAAATCAGCGCATTGACGATTATACTGGGTGAAGTATTAAATTGGAATAAATGGCGATTGGATTGTTTAAGCAAAGCGATTCTTTCCATGATTAAAGTACGAAATGTTAACTTGCAAGAGTTGGCATTGGGTCTAGGAGGGAAAGAGCAAATTAGTTCACGCTATAAACGGCTTTACCGTTTTCTGCGGTATTTCAAAATAGATTTATTTATCATTAGTCACTGGTTATTTAAATTATTTTTTTCATCCGGGCAGTCTGTTTATATTGCCATCTTCGACGGAAATCATTGCCATCACATCGGTCATTCAATTTTCCCTCATTATTATGTTTTAAAAACAAAATCTTTTGTTCTTTCTGTATGAAATATTGGGGGCGTATTTTTATATTTCAAGAGCGGATTCACAACGGATAAAATTTATTATCAAAAAAAATACCTCATTTCCCAGAGAGAAACGAGGTATTTAATGGTTACTGCACTAACTGCTTCGCCAAAGCCACTTCGATACTATCGGCATTTTGATTCAAAATGTCGAGTCCGGTATCGGGCATTGGTTCCAGCAGTCGATTGCGTGACCGCGATTTTCTTAGCCATTAGCGACAGACACCGAATCTGTGCCGTGTCTTCATAGCCGAGAAAATACACTTCCACCGCTTGTTTCTGCCCAATTCGCCAACTACGGCGCGACGCTTGCATCAGCGTATAGACGCTAAACCCAGTTTGCATAAACACGATGGTTGGAAATGCCAGCAAATCCAAGCCGGTTTTTACCAGCTCAGGATGGCAGATTAGGACGTCAATGTCCCGATCCACCTGGTCGGCAATACCGGGTAAGAAAGTGACATTGCTGCCACTCCCTCCCCTAAGAACCGCACGGGACAGTTTCCTGTCATGCTGGCTCAAGCCTTTCAAAGCTTCTTGACGGAAACCGGTTTCACTACTGTTAAATTTTGGCTGTGTATTTGTCTATGGCAATTCGGATGTACCAACACCAGATTGTCTAATGTGTCTTTGCCTCCTTTGCATCTCGGTAGAATGTGATGAACATGCCATCCTTCTTCTTCCTCTATGCTCCGTCTGCAACAGGGACATTTTCCCGCTTGTTTTGACCAAAGATTTAATAATCGCTTTTTCGTTTGCAGGTTATCACGCATTTTGAAATTGAGACGTTCTTCAAAATAGTGTTCCCATGCAGGGTCAAAAGGATTAGCTTCTGCTTTGATCTTAACATATCGTTTAATTGGAATGTCACTGGCTTTACGCAACGTTATCCATTTTGGGTTGCCATCCGGTTGAAATAATCCTGTCTTCGCCGAAAATACCCAATTTCTAGTTCCAATATTTTTAAAGTATTTATCTTTAATCCACATCTTACCTTTTTTTGGATGCCGGCGTTTTGCCCATTGCCATAAACTTCGCCATATCTCAGAATCTACGTCCTTAAAAGTTTCGTTAGCTACTACATGTCGGTGATAATTAGCCCAGCCCAAAATGATTGGGTTGAGGAGTCCAATTAGGTTCACTGTAGCGCATGCTTTATTACTTTTAATGATTCCACGAACTTTATTCAAAAAAGATTTAGTATTTTCCTTAGATGGTTTAATTAATAATTTCCCTTTATATTTTCTTATGTTTTGTCCGAGGAAATCAAATCCTTCATCAATGTAGACGATTTTAGTCTTCTCTGGTGAAAGTTCTAAACCTCTTTCTCCTAAAAATTTAGACACTAGTGGTTTGATTTCTTGATCTAGTATCTCTTGGGTGTTTCCAGTAATTATAAAATCGTCCGCCCATCTGACCAAATGGATTTTTTTGTTGTTCCTTTTGTTCTCAGAATCTTTTCTTAACAACAAATCTTCTAAACCATCCAGAGCCAAATTTGTAATACAAGGTGAGATAATTCCACCTTGACATACCCCGGATTCCATTGGGTGAAGAATTTCTTTATCCATAAATCCAGCCTTTAGCCATTTCTGTAGAATTGCTCTATCCGTAGGGATATTGTCTATCAACCATTTATGGCTTATTTTGTCGAAACAACTTTTGATATCACATTTCAAGATGTATTTTGCAGAAAAGTTTCTGGACAATATAATAAAACATTGTGCCATAGCATCTGCTGTACATCTCTTGGGGCGAAATCCATAAGAATTTTTATCCGCTTTCATTTCTGCAATCGGTTCTAATGCAAGCAAGTACAAAGCCTGCATTCCCCGATCTTTCATGACAGGAATTGAAAGAGGGCGCTTCTTATTTTTATCGTTGTTCTTCGGAATGTAAATCCGTCTCAGAGGTTGTGGCGTATAGCCACGTCTCTTAAGCGACAAAATGGCGCGAGATTTGGCCGCCGGGGTTGACCAGATTTCTTGATCTACTCCGGGTGTGTTTTTGCCTTTATTTTCAGTCACTTGTTTTACCGCCAACGCTTTGCCGGAAAACGAATGGGTCAGTATCCATTGCAAAGCTTTCACCTTGCCTGGTTTACCTTCCTGTGTTGCCTTTACAATACGTGATTGCAGCTTTTTAACCATTTGATGGCATCGCGCCCAGTCAATGCTGTGCCAATGCGTATCATAGTCAGGGGATGCACACGCTGATTGCTCAACGTCCATTTGCTTTCTCCTTGCTAAAGTTCTACAAACTTTCTTGTAACGAAAGACCAAGCGGAAGTCTGCCCACTTTCGTGGGAGATAATATTTCAATCTCTATTTTATCCATTACAGATAAACTTTCGCTTCCTCCGCTATGTTTTACCCGCATTTCCATCAGCTCACCTTACGATTCGCTTTCCCAAAGGGAAAAATACGGGCTTACCACGTTCTACTTAAGCAACCAGGTGGGTTAGGCTCTGCCTATCTACCGGTAGTTTATTATCTGTGTATTCCCAGATTGGAAGGGAATAACTTAACTACTTACCATTTTGGTTTAAGCCTATCAGCATCTTTGGCTTATCACGCGTAACGATATTTATCAGCAGTTCACATACATTAGCCATACCACCCAGCCTAGCATCCCATCCGCGTTGATGCTTGCAGATGACCTTACAGTTTCACAACTTTCAGGTAGCCTTACGGCTTGATTGCATTGTCCCGACTTGCTACATACCAACTTATTACTAAGTTCGCATGTGTCGGTAGGCTACTGTTGACAGAACAACAGGTTTAACCTTGTTTCACAAGTAAACAATTACTTAAGTAGCTTTATGTCGCAGCCACTCCTCGCGCTTATCCGCCGCTACACTGGCACGCAATCCCACCGGTTTTAAGCCCGCTCGTTCCAGCAGACTTTTTAACCGACCCGTAGTATCACGTGTACCGGTATAGACCGTATACAGTAACGTCCGGCGTCCGGCGTTTTTAGCATCCAGGCAGAGCTTAATCATGGCCTCTTCTTTAGGAGAAGCATCATCATTTAAGACCACCGGGACTCTTTTCAGGATGATCTCTTTGCGCGGATGGCGCACGATCTCCTCCCGAAAACAGCAATCCGGCCAAGCCAGCAAACAATTGATCACCACCCCCAAAAGGCAATGATCACCGTGTTTCAAGGCTGCACGCAACACTTCTGTAAGCTTGTGCTCCAAAGGCATATATTCGGCGTATTGCTGCTCCGTCATTGTTACGTTAATCAAACGTTCCGTATACGGCGGCAATATTTGTCCATCGATATCCCGCAGTTTAATAAATACCGTCACCGGCAATAAATACTGCATGATACCCAGTGGGCCGAAGCCAGGTGCTTTGGTCACGTGCATCGATCCCCGCTTCGCTTTAGAAGTGCGAAAATCGCCGTCTTCTTTGTGGGTACGGAATGTTTTTTTCAACACCCCGTGCGTTTCCAAAAAAGCCATGGCTGCCGAACCCAGGGAACGGCGGTTATTATACCGATAACCATCTTCCATCATTCTGCGCGGTGAAATCCGCCACAGCAAGAAGAAAAGATCATCCGCATAACCCCCCATCAAGGTTCCAGTCAGCAACACGATTTTTTTGACCTGATCAGCCAACACCCCCATTGCCTGCCCCTGGGCACTGTGCGCACTTTTGTAATCATGCGCCTCATCCGCAATCAGCAGCGAGAAAAAACCCTTCGGCAAATAACGCTTGATGTACTCCGATGCTTGATAACCGGATTGACCCAGCGTAATTTCCGTGCGAGCTAATGCACGCGACAATTGAGCGGCCTGTTTGTCTGAAAAAATAAATTCACCCTTTTCATCCATCAACTGGACGAACTGCTGAATGTTATCACTCAAACAACGCTCTAAAAATCGCTCACCAAATCGCCCAATCAATTGCTGCGCTCGTTTTTCACCGATACCCGGCAATTGACACAAAGTTTTTAACACCGATGGCGATTCACCCACCAAAGATTGAGGATGAACCTGCGTCCATAGCGGAGAACCGCAAGACTCACACGATTTTTTCCGATGGGTCGGCATGTGCTCCATTAACACGGGCGTACCCAAAGCACTTTTCACCAAAGCCATGCATTGCGGGCAACTGGCGAATCGCTGTCGCAAATCGTATTGAGGATGTACTTCCGCTTGCCGATCATCTTGCGGGGTACGCAGCACTGCACCGGCTAATCGCGGTTGAACCGCCACTCGCCAATGATGCCCGATCCTCAATCGTACCCGACCTAAAATATAAAAGGCCGGATGCGTCGGTGGATGGTCAGCCGTTTGGCGTAACCGTTGCAGGGTGTTGATCGTATCCGCACCGTTTAAAATCACTACCTCCGCTTGAGGAACCATGTCGAGGATTTCTCTTCGCCATTTGTACACCAAATGCGGGGGTGACAAAATTAACGTGCGCGGATAACCTTCTGCATGAAGCAAGGCAGCAATAGCAATTCCAACGCTGGTCTTGCCCACGCCCATCTCTCCGTTAATGATCGCTGATTTTTCATCATGATCACACAGTAATGTAGTGGCCGCATGGACAGCTTTGGCTTGAGCGGAAAATAATTTCCGCTTCAGCCCGGCCAGCAGGGTTTCACGCGCGGGTTTCGTTTCTCCCGTAAAAATCGGGGGATTTTGTGACCTCACGGCTTCCATCAATCCCGACCCGAAGTCTTCCACAAACGCCGCTAACGAGAGTGTCTCTGGTGGGTTTTCCTGGCCTTGTTGACTCTGCTCCCGAATCGCAGCTAATTCGCGCAAATCTTCCGCATCCAGCGTCACCGCTGGAATGATGATCGGTGGTTTCACTGTATTCATCCCATTTTGATTGAGATGATTCACTTCATTATGATTTAACATCATTGTTCTCCTGGTTTAATTAAAGTTTTTTTTAAAAATAAAAAAAACAAAAAACCAGTAGACGCCAATTTCCCGTAGGGGAAATCAGCCCCTACGGGTTTTGGTCATCACGTCAATGCACCGTCGGTAAGGTCAAATGACCTGACCGAATGCCCTGAGTGATCAGAGCCTGGACTTCCTTTTCAGGAAATCGCAGCGAGCAAGCATTGACCTGAAACCCTCTGTGGTGAGATACCCAGCCTTGTTGTGTAAACCAGGCCATGACACTCCGCCAAGAAGGATGCAACGGCACGGGACAAACAGTTTGCACCGCCTGCCACAATCGAGTTTCCCAAGCTGCCTGCGTTTCCGCCGGACGCTGGAATAACAAGGCCGTGCAGTTCGCGCTGTCCGGCTGTAATGCCAGACGGGGAAACATCCACAGGTGCGTCAAATGCAAAAAACGCGATTGACCCGAAGGCCGACCGGTCAATTGCTCATAACGCTCCGATTGATCAACCCGCACTTGCACACTCGTCCAACGAGAAGGCCCGTCATCCAGTCGAAAGCGGCGTAAGCCGCCTTCGCTCACCGGCAAGGAAAAGCGCGCCCGGCAGTTCTGAACCACCGTTTCACTTCCCCATGCCGACAAAAAGAGCAGTTGTGACTCCTGATCTATGGCCAATGCATCTATCCAGAGACCCGTTAAGTTATCTGATTGCAAAAAATGGTTTTTCATTTCTTTAATGTCAGTCATCACAGTCTCCTTATCGAAGCATCAACACTTGACCATACTGAGCACTGCCTGGCGTCATATCTAACGCCCGCAGCACCGGCACAAACCGATCCAGCAAAATTTTCTGTTCTCGAATTTGACCTTCGTCATCTTCTGTAGTTTCAATCATTTCTTGCTGCATTTTGTAAGTGCTGCCACGAATCAGGTAAGCGCGCCCCTCTTGATTCTTAATAACGCCGGACACACGGCCTGCGGCTAACGCCAAGGCCAGATGCCATTGCGACAAATCCGTTAAGGGTCGCCGCACGGGTTGAGATCCGCACTCAAACCGCCTTGCAAATTGCGTCCACAAGCCAGGCGATTGCTGAATGGCTTCTGCCAATTGCCTGGCGTCCATCGTATGCAATCGCATCATCACCTGGGGGGTCGGCGTCGCCGGTACGACATAAGGCACATCCGTCCAGGATTCAGGCAACTCCATCGGGAGTCTCCCCTGGCCAATCTCTACCAATTGCCGATACACGCTGCGAGCTTCAGTGTCTTCCGGCACGCCACGGATTCCCAAAAATACGATTTGTTTGTATTTTTGTTCCGGCGCGAGAAAAACCTGCACCCGCCGCCAATGTCCCGATAAAGTTTGAGCAAACCCTTTATCCAAGGCATGAGCCGGGATAATCATTACCATCACCCCGTTCGGCTGTACTAGGCCACAGACACGCCGATACATAGATTTCTCTAATCGCTCGCGACCTGCTGTGCGGGTGGATTCACCCGTTTTGTCGGCACTTAAATCCCCATAAGGAGGGTTGAAAAACAGTAGACCAAAACTGTGACGGTCGATCACGCAATCCATTAAATCGCCATGAATACAATCATCTAATAAGGTCTTGGCGTGATACGCCCGTTCTTCATCAATTTCAATCCCGTAAGAGCGGGTACGCTCTACACTCAAATGCTGTTTGCATTCAGCCAGTGCGACGCCCTCTCCCGCAGTGGGGTCAAAAATAGCAATATTGCCTTCGGATGCAGGCGCAAGAACATTGAGTATCCGTGCTAAGGTCACTTCATCCGTTGGAAAATAGCCATTTTTTACAAAGTTTCTTGCTAAACGTTGAAACATCATCGTCATTTCTCCTGTATTTTTAAATTAAAAATTAAAAAATCAGAGAGAAACCACGTCATTCCCAATCGGGAAGTAGTTTTCTCCCCGATTGGGTTTGTTTAAAAAAATCTGAATTCGTGATTGAATTTAATCAGGTTAAAAACCCGAATTATTCATCCCGTTTCCAGACTTGTTCTTGTGCATTAAAACAATAACCAAATTGTCTCAGGCGATCTCCCTGTTGACGTAACTTTTCACGCGATTCGGTGGCATCGAGTTGTATCGTTGCCGATAACTCAAAACGCTCGCCAAATAACGCAATATCCTCTGCTGTTATTTCCGGTACTGATTTAATACCCGAAACCAGAGACAGTTCAATCTGTAAAGGAGGCTTTACTTCAATGTAGTTCTCGTCAGTGTCCATCAGAGATTCAAAAAGAGTGCTTTCCGAATCCGAAGTGGAATCCTCCGGGGCGATATTCTCTTCAATATCACTGGTTGAGGATTCAGCAGTCACTTTTTCTTTCACATACGATATCACCTGCCATTGAGAAAACTTCTTCCGTTTTCTTTCTTCTTCAGCGGCTCTTCTTCGGTCTTCCTTTATATCGAACAACGAAAATCGTCTCAGATCGGCAATCATCCCAAACTGTATGGTCATACCATCCCTGTAAGGTAATGTTCCCAGCCTGAATCCTTCAATCTCAAACAAACCTTCATAATCACAGGGATATAAATCATCCAATCGTGTATCCGTTACCGAAAACACACCTAATTCACAACGCAATACAGTTTGCGTCGATTCTATACCCTTTTGCAGAGTACCGCTCAATACGATCATTTCCATCTCCTTTAAACAAAAAAAATAAAAAAATCCCGAAAAAAGCAGACTTTTATCAAAAAGCCTGCTTTTCCGATAGATTTTCATCTTCACTTCCCGTCAACTGACGCATCACAATGCGGTGATGCGGTCGAGCTGACATTGAAAACCCAGCATATTCAATGGGTCGCCAGGGCATTGCCCTGCATGGCGAAAGCCAAAACGATCATAGATCGCGCGAAACCGCACCGTCATGCCTTCCAACAAACGACCACCGCGTTTTAGCCGCTGTAATCGCCGAACCAAATGGTCAGGGACTTGACATTCCAGAGTGATTTGATCGGGTAAATTGCCGTTACCGGCGTCACCCATGATCTCATCACCCACTTCAATGCAGGCAGTGGCCTGATTGTCCGTCAGGTCAATCGACTGAAGCCGACCCTGTCCGTTCAAATAAAATTGACTTTTCATCGTATTTCTCCTTATTTTTTAAAATGCGTACGAAGAAAAATCGTTTCCCACACAGGGGAAATAACTTTTCCCCGTATTGGGTTTTTTCACATGACTCTCCATTTTCTGCTGTCCGTCCTGGCGGACGATCAGCAGAGACGGCTGATTCAATGATTTCAATCATCGCTGATCATGGCCGAGCTATATAGCCGAATTTTATTCAGCATCAACTGAAGCCAACCCCGTTCCGCAAAGCTGGTTACATCCGATCCTGCAATCACAAAATGATCCAGTACCTGAATATCAAAACCGCTCAGCGTTGCGATCAAAGCCACTGTGATTTGCCGGTCAACTGAACTTGGCTCACCGTCTCCCGAAGGATGGTTGTGCGCCAATATCACTGCCGCTGCATTCAATGTCAGCGCCCGGCGCACCACTTCTCTTGGATAAACCGGGGCGGAATTGATCGTGCCGCGAAAAAACGGTTCACAGGCAATCACGCGATGTTTGTTATTTAAAAAAGCCACACAAAAGACTTCATAATCCAAGGCAGATAACTGCGTCAAAAAAAAATCTTTGGCCACCTGAGTATTCGCCATGATGGGAGTTTTCAGTATCCGCCGACCTAATAGGGCTTTGGCAGTGTCGATAATCTCCCGTTCATTGACGTCACGCATAAAGTGATACCTGTCTTTTTGCTCACAGACGATGAAGTCTGTGGGCCATGCAGGTATTTCCAATTCAGGGATGTGCATTCTTCTCTCCTGATCTATTTTTTTAAAAAAAAAGAAGCAGGGGAAAACACACCCCATGCAGGGGTGAATTTCCCCTGCACCAAGATGGGCAAGTCTGATCAGAAAAATCGTGAACCATCGCGCAACCAATGCTCGACGGCCTGTAATTCTCCGGTCAACCTCACAATAGTCGGTGAGTTTTTGTCAGGCTGTCTCATCTGGCAAAAAACCAGACGGCCATACGCGACTCTAAACCACGCCGATACACCTTCCTGCGCTGGATATTGACGATCCAGATAGGTTAGTTTGCGTTTCAATTCGGGTGTCGCTTTACAGTCAATATAAATTTTATCGGTTAAAGGCTCGCTGGCATCAGGCACAATAGAGGCCACTTCAATGCACAATCGAGCCACTTCTCCCGTTAAATTCAAATCCTGTATATAACCATACCCGCATAAATCAAAAGCTCTTTGGCTGTTTTCCATATCATTTCTCCTGAGTTTTACTATTTTTAAAAAATCGAGAAGAAACGCCCGCATAAGGGGGAACGTTCCCCCTCATCGGTGGTGTCAATGATCAGTGAATGAAAGGACTTTTTTCTATAAAACCCCATTCCATCAAACTGATCGCTCGCGTCTGTGAAACGACGCAATAATCAAAGAACTCGATCTCCAAAGCCTCCAATGTCGTTTGAAGCCGAGCTGCGATCTGCTTATCTGCCGGCAAGGGCCTTAACTGATCCGCCGGAAGATTGTGCGCCACAATGACTTTTCGGGCGTTGAGTTCCAAAGCCCGACGAGCTACCCGACGGGTAATGCACGACGGATTATCCTCAACAACGCCTGAAGACATTAACTCAAAGCCAATCACCTGAGATTCACCATCCATCAATAGAACGGCTAATATTTCAGTGTGGCCTGACAATTGTGCTAACAGAAAGTCTTTGACGGTCTGATAATCAGCCAATGAAGCCCATTTTTGAAAGCGTTGACTCAACAGAGCCTTCGCCGCCTGAATGATTTCGTTCGCCGATACCGCGCGAGACACATGATAAAACCCGCTATCGTCTGCATTAAAAGCATCAGATAAGGATTTATCCAGCAAAGAACAATAATGATGAACCATCATATTCACTCCTAATAATTCAATAAATAAACAATCCATCCTAAAAACAATCGGCGGAGGAGAGAGAAGAATAATTTACCCTTCTCTCCCTGCCTTTTTACCGATTTTTCCTCACCTCAAGCGTCATAACCTGCCATGTCTGCCTCATCGTCATGCGCTTCATCTTTTAACGGCTTTTTCTTATCGAGACCGTTAAAAAAATCCACCGACTTGGCAGAAACGAAAATGCGTTCCCGCTTTTGGTTGTGTTTATCTGTATATTTAGAGTGACTGAGTTCACCCAACACAAAGATGCGCATCCCTTTTTTCAAAGAATTGGCGATCAATGTACCCACACCCTTATTAGCAACCACTTCATGCCATTGGACAGTTTTCACTGTTTCCCCCTGACGATTGACGTATTGCTTGTTAGTTGCTATCGAGAAACGAACAAAAGTGCCTTCTTCCGTTTTTTTCAAAACTTCCGGGGCATTTCCGACATTGCCGATCAGCGTGACTTGATTATAAGAGTTCATAACATTTTCTCCTCAAAATTGAAGTTAAATAACTAAAACCCATTGGAGAAAAAACAATGATTCCCGGTAGGGAAAAATCATTTTTTCCCCTACGGGTCAACACTTACCAGAGCAGGCCATAAGACCCACTCGCTTACAGTACTCATCGCGCCAATGAAACCCATTCATCGTTTATTCAGTAGCCGAGAGGAGGCCACTAAAAACGAAGTAGAGTGATACTTTGACGACGATGAGATTCTTGTCTATCGAATACATCAGCTAACGGCCCATTTTTTTACAAAAATGGGTGAATTTTTTGATTAGCCGACATCTTCGATGTCCAATCCATTACATCACCCCATCGAGAAACAGGGCGAGATCAGAAACTTCCATTGAAACTATCAACGGAGTAAAAAATGACAGTTCTATCGAAGACAGAACTGGATGATTTTGTTCAAGAAAAAACCCTTGAACGTGATGCAAACTCTGATTCCAGAGCGACCGAGATTTTCATTGCATCGTCTCGTGCCTTATCCGCTGTTTAAAGTCATGCAGATTAATGACTCATGCTTTTATCTTATCAAGATTAATTTAAAAATACAATATAAAAATTACTGTGTTATTATCTAAGCTTTAAAGCGATTGCTGTTGTATCAATATAACCTGTAATGATGGAAGTCATCGTGGAATTTAAGCTTGGATTCTTAAAAAGATTACATTGACACAATGCTTTATGTAACTTTTGAGAAGTTTTTTGGTCAATATCTTTCCGATTTGCTTTAAAGATTCCGATAAGCTCCTGATCATCCTTTTCAACAGCGAATTGATACACAGGTGCAGCATCTTTTAAAAAATGCTCTAAACGTAAATATTTATTCCAGCCAGAAGTCACTACAAAATATCGATACAACAAAATTTGTTTATTTTTAAGCGTAAAGTCTAATAAAGAATAACACCGGATGAAACCCAAAAGTTGAGTGCGGCTTCGACAAATAAGCTCTCGTTTAGAGTCGGGAATTTGGTCAAAGAAATCTATATCCCCTCTTTGAATAGCCTCTTTTATAGTCTTTGACAGTTCGAGAAAACGATCAAGGTCATAATTAATCATAGGATAGAACATAGGCATTCACTCATTAATAAATTTTTTTTTAAATTCTACCTATTTTTTTTAAGTCAATCCACAACAACTGGCAGACTATGCCAGCACATCTGATTAGACAACAAATGCTATAAATAATGATTTTTTTGGGGCTGCTGCCCCAAACCCCGCCCCTCGCCGGGTGGCAGGTGGGCAGCCGGGGCTGCCCACTGCTTTCCAAAAGGGTTGGGTCGCCTCCAAAAAGTAAAGGCCAAGCCCTTCGGGTGCGCTACGCGCAGCCTTGACATTTTTCCGGCTCCTGATCAGCAGAAAAATATTGAATTTCAGACGTTTTTGGGTTTATTACACTTCAATATCATTATTTTTTCGGTAAAAACGCAAATTTTAAGGTTTTGTTCAAGATCGCTTTGGGTACTTCTCCAAATTCAGCCATCACCTGCTGCGCCTTGCCGTTTTTGGCATGAATATCCTGACGAGTGACACCGGTATTCGGCCATTGTAACGGTTTACACAAAATCTCCTGCATTTTCTCCAGGCAATCCGTCAATGTCTTCTGCCCTTCCAAAACAATCCCTAGCCGGTTGAGCGTGTAAAATTGACGTTCCACATAATCTAAATCCGCAATCACATAGCTCGCCATAAAACCGAAAGGGGAACCAAAGCGCAATTTCAATCGAAAAGGCCGGGGATTGCTGTAAACATTGACCTGAAGCCCTCTGAGTTGTGACAGCCGTTGCTGGCATCGCTCCTCTAATTTTTTTAATTCCTGCTGCACACGCGCCATGTGTTCATACAGTTCCATTAAACGCCATTCTGCATACGGGTCGTCATTTTTTGCCGCCAGCCATAAGACATGGGTTAATTTAGCAAAGTGTAGCAATCCCACTTGATTGGGCGCTTTAAGACCCAAACAGAGCAGACGCACCGCATGGACATGCAATAACAATTCGACATCACTATCCAATTGCTCATACCGCTCAAAGGATTGCTTTTTCCTGGGCTCTTTTGGCTTTTTCGATGTGGGCGTGGTTTCCAAAGCCGCCAATTCCACCGGTTCTGCGGCGGTGGTCGTATTTTTGTTGACAGAAGTAGTTTCTAGCATAGTTTTTTCTCCTATTGTGGTTTTTAAGTTATCGAATAAATAAATCCGGCGTGAACTGTTTATCAACGCGCAAAATTTTAAAATCATCACTTAAATGGGTTGTCGCTAGCACAATACCGGTTCTCATCTCACGGGATTCGAAGTGAATCGGGCGGTAACGGGTCATCACAGAGTCATTTTCAGTCACCAAAAATTCCGTCAGCGATTTCAGTAATCCTTCGACGGAAGCATACATGGCGTATTGTCCAATCATGCGTTGCAAACCGGTTTCGTCGATAAACAATCCTGATTCAACTCGAATAAAGGGGCGAACTTCTGCTGCCAATTCGAGCTGAGTACTCAGCCACTGATTCAACCGGGTGAGTGCTTGCTGGGCCGGAGATGCCGGAGTTTTAGTGATGGAAGGTTTCAGGGGAGTGGGAATCATTGCCGATGACTGCGCTTCTTGAGCGGCTGTACTCACTGAGCTGGGTTGAGTCGGTAGAGGGACGGAAGATTCCGCTAACGAAATACCCAGCTTTCCCGCGACTTGTCGCAGATATTTAAACAGCACATTTTGACCATTAATTACAGGGTGTGTCAGAGCTTCCCACCAGACCGGAAAGACTTCAGAATTTCCCAGCCAACGCAGCGCAATAGACGGAATCAAGCGGCCTGTCCAGGTCGTCAACAGCGCGGAGTGATCAATCGCAAAGGGTAACACTTTATCCGGGGGGCTGCTTTCGATTTTATAAAATGTTTGTGGTTCATATAAACTACCCATTACCGGATGCCAGGTTCCCAGCCGTTTTTCTTCATTTTGATACAGCCCGACGGTATAAGCGGTTTGCCAATCGGCGGGAATGGCGCGAAACAGCACGGTAGTCAATAACGCATACGTCCATAACGCTTCCTGCTGGGCGATTTTTTCGCTGTCCGAAGAGTATAAAGACATCAGCCAGCCTTGACGCATTTTCAACGCTGCGACGGCCAATGAGAACGCCCGGTTTAACACACTGTAAGGCAATGCACTACTCTCTGCCGAACCCTGATTCTGGCAAGATGCAGTCAACGGTAATGCCTGGCAAAGTTCCATAAACCGGTACAGAGTCGCCACATACAGTTCGGCGTACCTGTCGGATGGCGCACTGACTAAAGCCCGTAATTGAGGCAGATAAACAGCCCCAGGCCCTTGTTTGACCAAAGCTTCTCCGCGCAGACAAGGATATAAAGATGGGGTTGAAGTCGATGATTTCATATTGTATCTCCTCGATAGTGGATTTTTTTCCGATTGACCTCGTCAATTAAAGAACTGATGTCCTTAGCGTCACCCGGCTTGTCAGGCTGTGGCAATGGCATCCGCAATTTATTGCAATGGCCGCCTTGTATTAATGAAACCGCCTGGCCTTTAGGCAGGTTGATGATATCGTTAACTTCCAGCAGCCGATGCAGGGAGTGACTGAGCTGATCCTGGTGATGACTACTGTAGAGAACGCCCCTGGCCCCGCCTGGTGTGTCACTGACACCGGAGGATGGCAGCGAACGCAAAATGGGGACGGTGGGTAATTTTTCTAAAAACATTTGGATAGTGCTGGCTTCCTGGCAGCGAAACATTACAATCGTGCCAAAATTTCCGGCGACCTGACCCGCTTTAGCGGCACTTTTTAAACGGGCTTCGACGTCTGACCACGTTTGAGTGTACGCTGTTACCGTAAAACCCGCCCCACGGCCTTTGTTGAGCAGTGGAATAAATTCATCGCCGATGATTTCGTTAAATTCGTCAGAGTGGACACAAATTCGAGGGGATGGTTGACCTGGTTTGGCGGTGGGATAAAAACCATCATATAACCCTTGTTTGTAGATTCTTCCTGCGACCGATACCAGATCGGAGAACATTGCGTTACCTACCGCCGTGGCGACTTCCCGATCCGTTAATGCATCTAATCCCACATACACAATTTGACGATTACGAATCACTTGTAGCCAATCTATGATGGGACGATGATCTTCTAAATCAAAATAATTCGGCGAGAGTAATTCAGCCACTTGACCCGTGGTCAGTTTTTTTAACAAAGGCCCCAATGAAGCGGTGATTTTGCTGAAATACTCTTTATCGTATTTACACGCATGATACAAATCATCAAACACAGGATTCTGGATCAGCTCTTGCGATTGCACCAACGCAATCATCGCTTCCAATCGAGTAACTGATTTTTGTTCGCCATTATTCACCTGTAAATAACGAGCAATCCATTCTTCCAATCCCGTAATCACTGTTGGCAGCCAGAAATTCAGATATTTTTCTAAAAGCACATCCATTTTGGTGATATAAAATTTCATTTTTTCGTAATCGGGTTTTTCACCCATCGACACGAGCGCCATTGCCATGGAGTTGATGAATTGCCAGCCGAAATCCTTAAATGCGGCAGAATCACCGCTGCTGGGTAATTGATTAGAAATCCGGTTGGCGACTTCGGTGACGCGAGTAAAATTTCCAATGGGATTATAGCGGCAGGACACAGCGGGAAAACCTAAATGAAAAATCAATAAGTCCTGACTGCGTCCGGCAATTTTGGCTTCAGTAACCATTCGTCGCAATAAATCGACATCACCTTTAGGGTCTAATACAATCACCACATCGCCACGACGAATATCCTGGCCGATGAGAATTTCTGCAAATCGGGTTTTACCCATACCAGGCAATCCAATCACCACGATATGACTGGCTCGCTCACTGAGGGGAATGGTAATATCACTTTCGTGCTCAGAAACGCCATGAATACACGATTGCCCACCCACGTTTGGATAAGGACGGAAAGGATTCCATGCCGCATCAAGGGATAACAATTTGGCCAATTGTTTTAAATAATAAGACTTATTTTCCCACGTTAACGCTTTTTGGCGCGCCCATTGTTTCCAAAGGTCAGGCTGTTTATAGCGTAAATTGTAATCTAAATCGAGATCGCGCAATCGTTGCGTGTGCTCAGTCGTCCATAAAAAACCTTTGCCTAAAAATAACGTCTGTTGACTGACTGGCAATTGTGCCGAGGTCATCGTGTAAACGGGCATGTGTTTTAAATGGCGCTGATACCGCCATACCCGATACCCTTGTCGCGCGCGGTAATACGCACCCAGGAATAATAAAATAGAGAGGGGATAGGCGCATAAGTCCACAAAAAACAAATGAGGATAAGCCAGGCAAAATAATCCGCTGATCACAGCAAGACTGCTGGTATACCATTCGAGAGGTGGACGTAATAATCCTTCGAGGGGCTTTTGCAGTGACATCAGTGATGTTTCCAATAGTTCAAGAAGATCAAAGACACGTTTTCATACACGATGAATTCATATAAAACCGTCCACATTAGGATTCTCGAACGTTCCGCAAACCAATAAGCCTTGTCTCCCGTCTCCAACGACTTCTGCACCCATGATATTAAAGCCCAAGCAGCACAAATCACTAGCCCACCTATAAGAAACCAACAAAACCATTGAAACAGCGTGAAGCTGAATGGATGGTGTGAAATCGCCTCGTTCAGTTGAGGGACTGAACCTTCGCAAATAGCGTGGATTCCAGTCAAAGGCGCAATCATGAGTAAAATCACAAACAGTCCTTTACTGAAAGATCGCAATGCCTCAAAGGTATTTTGAACGTAAGCGTGAATGCGTATCATATTAATTCTCCTTAAAATAAAGCCATTTTATAAAAAAAAGAAAAACAAATTTTTCTATCCAACCATTTTTATAAAAAAAATTTGTTAGTTTTCCCCTCATTTTTATCTTTAAATTACTACTCATTTTCATGCAAAATATTCCTCTTCTCTATGACTTTCCAAAGTGCATGACCACCGAAAAAATATGTTCACAGATCATTATTTCAAACAACACCGCCCAGAATAGAATGTGGAGCCGCTGTTTTAACCGGTAAGCTTTTTCCTCGGCTGACCACTGCCGAACTTTAGCGTAATGCCGAAAAATCAAGGTCAATATCCCATAACCCACCAGCAACATCGTCCATCGAAACAACGTGCAAACCAGCCGATGTTGTGCGATAATAGATTCCAGATGAGCGATTGTCCCAGGGTAAAAAATTTCGACCCAGACCAGTGGCGAAATTAAGATCAATACGATGATCACGCTCTTGCCCAAGGAACGAAATGACTTTTTAATGGCGCTTAGGATATGCATAGTTTTTCCTTAAAATACGGATGTTTTATGAAACAACAAAAACGACATAAAAGAATAAATTCTCCCTTCATTAGGGCATTGCTTCGGACGGTACAAATACTTTTAAACATTTTTGTTCTTCTCCTGAGTGCGAGTAGAAATCATACGCGAACCCTTACAACCACCAGTGACGATATGGAGAAATTAGCAACTCAAGATCCCACTTTATTTGATTCATCCATTCCACCCCGTCATCGTCACCACCGTTAAGCATCAAATTATTTCAGCATTGTCTTGGCCGCTTTTCCCGCCAAATTCGCCCCCAGTTTGCCAGCCCAGATTGCGGGACTTTGTACCATGTCGGAACCTTTTTTAGCCGCTTCTTCGGACGGTTTGTCCAATTGACTCACGGCAGCGGATACGAGACCACCAATGGCTATCCCCATCGACCCCATAAAGCTAAACCAAAACAGCGGCGCAACAATAATCAATACCCCCACCATCATATCCACCAACGTAGCATTCGGTGACTGATGAGAAAACCAAGTGTCACCGTATAATGCTGTCATTAATGCTGAGTCCGTCCAGCTCACGATATGCCAAATAAAAGTCCAGAAAATCAACGAAAAAATGATAATCGCCCCGGAAATAAAACTTCCGGTACGATAACTGGTAAATACCAACGCCAATGGTAAAAATGTGTAAACCATCATCAGCAATAAAGCCTGAATAATCGGCGCCGATTCTTCTGCGGCATAGAGTTTCGGATATTGATCGAGTTGATGGAACCAAGTACCTAAAGCAGTGGCGACATGCGAATAACCCACATCACCGACCATGTCGCTGGCTTTGTCATAGCCGGTTTGACTACTGAAAATAATTTTTTTCAATACATCGTCTTGAGTATTCTCATCTTCCAATTCTTCATCATATTCATCCCAAAAACCGATGGGCATCACTGCTTCTAACCTATTTTTTAAGCCGTGTTCTGTGTCATTCCACCACACATCACAGGTTGGCGTGCCATAATCCGGCGGATGATCCGCATTAGTGTCAGCATTAATATCCCCACTGGCTTGATACGGAAATCCTTTTACGGGTTGGGTTGCTCTGAGTCCTTGATAGTACGTTTGCGAGAAAGCATGAGAACCCGGCCACTCCGTATCATTCTCACCGTACTCTTCAATTTCCGCTAAAATGGGCGTTAAGGTAGGATTATTGCTGTGTAAATCGGATAGATATTGGGTGCGTGCCGGAATGAAACAGGTTTGTTCAAATTCCTGTACTTCCTGTTTTAGCGCCGGATCAGTGATTTTCGCCATCGCCACTTGCGAAGTCATTTTGCGTAAATCCGGTGAGCAAGCAATTAAAGTATTTGCACCTGATGTAATGCCTTCCGAAAAAGCGATCACCGCATACCACCAGATTGGCACACGGATATCGCCAGTCGGTACAGTAAATGCCTGGTCGTAAGTCGTGCCGGTATTGCCGGGATGATAACTACTGGATTGCCCACTCGTCTGACACAGTGGCGTGTAATACAATACTGAAGGTGCGAGCGTTAATGCAGGAGAAACCGCGAAAAAAATCAATAGCAGCGTACTGACAAAATCCACTTCCATCCGACGCAGCGAAGTACTCCCGGCGTCTTTGGTTTCTTGCGAAGTATACGGATGGCTAATATTGCGCAGCACAATACCGATAAATGGCAGAAATGCCAAACCCGTTTGTGAGAGCAAATCCCAAATTTGATCGTACATCTGCCAACCCAACAGCATGGTATAGAGTTCAGGATACGATTGCACACCGAGCGCCATGTTAATGATCTCCATTTTTATTGGTTTTGATCGGCAACGCACTGTTTTCCAATACCGGTTGCGGGTTATGAATGACACCCACATCAAAGGCACGATCTTTTTGCGTGTTGGAATAATCCATCAAATTGAGCAAGGTCTGCGACATCATTTCTTTGCGAACTTGTGCATCAAAACTCAGTGATCGCAATTCACTGTCTAATGTGGTCATCTTGTCTTGCAAAATAAATTGCGCCGGACGATTAATAGTGATGGCGGGTGCTTGCCGACCGGCTTGCAAAATATCCCGCGCCGTGAGCGCCTTCTCCATCACCCGCTGCATCGCCACTTCCTGTGCCAATTTATGAATGACAATCCCTTGCTGAGACAAATCCATCCCCTGGATGGTACGAATGACTGTTGGACTGATCACCAGATCATCGGCAGACACGGCTAATAAATTGTCTTTACTGGCTGAGGTGGAACCTGACACTAATGCTTGCAACCGTTGATTGAGCGTATCCACACAATCGTTATTATTTTGCGCCGAGCAGATGGTCATCCAGGGCAATAAACCTCGACCCGCTACTGTGCCTTGACCGCTTTTGCAATTTGATTCTTTACAAGTCGTGATATTTTGATCGCCCAAAACACCTGTAATCCAGGTGATCGCATCACTCGGCGCAGGAAATTGATTAGCTAAATCACTGCTGGCTGGCGCAGGTTGATCACTGTTAAAATCTCTATTCAGCAAAGTGTTATAACCCGCTTTTACCGTGTCAGCGATGACGTGAATCACTGGCTGATTTTTTCCGGCAGCATGTAAAGAACCATCACTGAATGTTTTACCTTGCACCCATACCACACCGTCATCACCCGCATCTTCGGTAATGGCTTCGTTAGCGGCGTTAATGTCTTCATCACCCGTAGCCGTTAATGATAAATGTGCTTTCCAGGAATCGCCCACCGAAAGTGTCGCCCAGTCTTCATACGGGTTTTTTCCCTGCGCGATTTGATTTTTGGTTTCCTGACAAGATTTCACCGAAGCATCAATTAGCGTATGCGCACTGATGAGTGAGTTATTGAGCAGATTATACAAAGTGGGATTGGCCAACGCTAAAAAATACATGGGCATTTCGGCTAAACTACCAGTGGCATTGGCAATGACACTTTGCGTTAAATTATTCACGCTGTCTTCCAGATCGTTTAACGTATTCGTGATCGAAATCGCCGGATTATACATACCACATTGGTTACCCATACTGATATTCGCATCTACGCCCAGATCAATAGGCGCAGCATAAGTGGATGCGGGAGGACGATATTCACTGCCGCCGCCGATTTGATAATAAAAGTGATCTAAATTTGTCGGAATAATCGGTGATGCGCCTGCCATCAGTGGTGTTAAACCCACCAGAAAACACCAGAATTTTTTCGGGTGTTTTCTTTTTTTAAACTGAAAATACGAACAAGATAAAGCCGGTATTTTGGCATTATTTTTGCATTTTCTGCTATTTTTAGGTTTATATTTTTTATCGTATTCCCGGCGTTTCTGACGCTTCGATTTTTGATGATCTGATGACATAGCTTTAAATCTCCTCAATGGTCTTTTTCCTGTTAAATTAAATAATCCCCGATGAATTACATCACTACCTTGTACATAAACGTGCATCCGGGCGCAGGCACGCAACCCCAATATTGCCGCCAAAGCACCCACACATAAGCGCCGTCATCGGGTGTTTTAGTATTTTCACCGTAAGTCGATGAAGCTCCAAAGACGGAACAGGTCGTCTCCAGGATAGGATATATTTTTTGAAACTGGGTTTGTGCATTATTTTCTTTAATCACGGCGGCCTGACATTCCACACCACAATTCGTCGATAAAGGTTGATAGAGATGACCCCAGGCATTAGATGCTGTCAGTAAATCAGCAGCGCGTTGAGCGATCACCGCACCTGCTTTAGCATCGTTACCGGTAATGATTTTCCCCTCAAACGGATAAGCGCCACCCCATACCGTGGTTCCTTTACCCACGGTATGCGTAATATCTTCGGCATACGCCATCGCCTGTTCGGGTAAAGCCATCGGCGGAAATCCCCGCCACAGCACACTGTCTAACATCGACTGAAAATACGGTTGTAAAGGCACAGCAACTGAGTGCAGCAATACCGGAGTGGTTGGCAATACGGGTATGGCCGGATTGCCGAGGATATCCACTTCTTTAAAATAGACATGTTGCTCCAGGGGTTGATGGAAACTGTGTTGCCCACCGGCTGCTGGAACACCACTGATGAGCGAAACCAAACCCGATTGCGCAGCCGCTGCCGCCTGATCGAGTGTGGCTTCTATTTCCAGCCATGGGTTTTGATCGGGCTGATTAAATACACTGACCACGGTATCCGGCAAGTAATGCTGCACATACGGTGTGGTCACAATTGCGCCGGTCGCATTCAACCAGAAACACGCGCCTTTGATTTCATAATGTAGGCAAGCAGGCATTCCCGCTAAAGTATCCGCAATAATTTCTGCACTATTGGTGCTAGAAAAAGCGGTAGAGGTGATCAACCCCAAACCCAGCAACACCCTCTGAAATTTTCTCAAACAATTTCTCTGGATGAATTTCATTCCCTGATTAAAATTATTTTTATTCATCACTGAACACCTCCACCGGTTGTTCCATCATTTTGAAAGCGAGATATTTAATGGCGTCCAATTCCGATTTCTGTAATTGCTTCATCAATAATCGGCGTTGATGTTTCTCAATTTGCTCGGTCGCCGCCATCATGAGATATAATCTGGGAGGGACATTGCGAAATAATCCCTGCAATCGTGGGCTGAGCAACACACCTTCGGTATATTTGCCCCGCTCTTTACGCGCTGATAAAAATAAGACGCGCTGCTCTTCAGTCAATGTTTTAAATCGTTCAATCTGATCAATTTCATCCGGCGGTAACGCTAAACACATCCATGTTTCAATCAAGGAAAGCATTTTGCGCGATTCATCGGCAAAATCTTTCAGATTTTGGGTGGCTACCCAAATCCATAATCCCAACTTGCGTCCCATCTTGGCGATACGAGTTTGTATCGCCGCTAATAAAGGGAGTTTGCTGAATAAATGGTTTTCATCGAAAATCACCACGATGGGACGATTGCTGTATTGATTGGCTTCGGCCAGTGCCAATATTTTGCTGACGACACCGGTGAAGGCGATGGAGCGTTTGTCTTCGTAACCCTCTTGAGCAAATAACCCAAAATCCATGACGGTCACATCCATCAATGGCCAAGGTTCACCAGGGGTATTAAAAAACTGACGGCTGGTGAGGTCAGTAATGAAATAACCCATGCCGCTCGCCATTTCATTAATGCGCGACAATTTCTCCGCTTCCCGCACGGGGTCGCATTGTCCCAATAAAGTCGAAAAAGCCGCTAAAATATCGGAAGCGATCATTTGGGTTCTGCCAGTCTGTCGCACGGTTTTGGCAGCCAAAATTATCGCTTCCATTATCAGTAAACGGTCACTGCGACGAATCCGGGCTTCTTCTTTCGGTTCACCGCCGGTGATCATCACCAAAGCAGCTAATACCATTTCACCTAAAATATCACGATGCCCCCCGTCATTATTGTCATCCTCCAGGTCGTCGATTTCTTCAAGGCTATTCTGGCTGTCGGGATTCTGTTGAGTATTTTGATTTTTCTCTGCTGTCAGTCGATCAGCCGTTTGATTCAACCATTGTGTTTTTTCGATGGCTTCTAACGCTTCCAATTGATCTAACACCTTCAGTCCGGCAGAAAACGGATTGAGTGAGACGGGATGGTTTTCGTTAATTTTGACTTTGTTGACACTCAACCCTAAAGAAGTACAATAATCCGCTAATAAATCAAATGATCCACCGGCTTCAATAATAAATAATCGTGGGTTATAAAGCGCCAAGGCGTGCATCGCCAAAAAATTGAGCGTGTTGGATTTTCCCGTACCGGTTTCGCCCAAGAGTAAAAAATGCGAGTTTTTGGTTTTGTCTTTAAAGACATCGTAAAACCACGGCTCGCCGCCCCGGTTAAACATCAGCATCCCTGGATTGGATGTGCCACGACTACGACCATAAAACGGTAATAATTTAGCAATATCACTCAGAGCGACATATTGCGAACGATAGTGATATTTTTTATCTTTCTCAAAATCGTAAGCCATGGGTAAGTAACGAAGGTACGCATCAATCGGATAAAGTTCATCATCGGTAATGACTTTAATCCCGTTATTATTGAGTAGAGTGGCGACTTGCGCTTCTTTTTCCCTGAGCTTTTCTCGATCTGACGCATGAATATAAACCGCCATCACGAGAGGTAATATCGGGTCGTTATTGGCAATGGCGTGTTCCGCGAATTCCACTTGAGCTTTGACTTTCATCGCGAGGGCATGACGGCCTATGGCACTGTCCTGCACCGATTTTAAATGCAGTTCGACTTCGCTTTGCGCTTGATTCACTATCGCCATCGAGAAAATACTGCCTTCGGGCAAATGGTCGAGCAGATGAAAGACTTTATCATCCGTTTCGCGCTTTCGTTCCGCACTTAAATGCCCAATGACCGGGTCGGTGCTTAAGCCCTGGATGGTGATCACCTGATGCGGTAATCCGTTAAACAACCATCCTTTATCAAAGGATTCAGGAGCTGAAAAAAATAATTGCTCGGTGAAATCCCATCCAATAGGTCGTTTGCCAGGAGGCGGTAAAATCATCGGGTTTTGATGAGCGTTTGTCGTGTTCTCAATCGGATTAAACCATTGCACCATCCAACCATAAAATTGCGCCGGGGTGAGACGTTTCACCCCTAATCCGCAAGCCCGCCATTGGTCGCTCAATTTAGCAGCGATTCTCTTCAGTTCTTCCCAACGTGCGGTTTGGGAAATCGGTTTTTCAGGATGACTGCCAGAAAGCTTCTTTTTATGTTGGTGATCTATTTTTTCCCGGCGATATAAAAATCCATAGACTTTCCAGAGTCCCCCTCTAAATACCTGCTGAGTCACTTGACTGTCTACAAAGATACCTCCAGGACGGCTGACGTATTCCAAATGGGTACGCATCGTCTCCAGATGCGCCTGCACCACCGGTTCCGAATGTCGTTCGGGGTCAATGGATGCCCGAATTTTTTCAAGCACCGGCGACAGTGTGGCATTGCGCACCATAAATAACTGTAAAATCCAGGGATGATGTTTTTCTTGGGGAATGGCGTTTTGCAACGCTTCTTTAAACGCCTGGGCAATTTTTTCCATCATGACGGGAGGTCGTGCTTCACAGGCTAAGGGAGTGATATCAAAACCCACCGCCAGGCTGCGATGATCTTCCAGCAAAAACACATTATTTTTCTCGTCCATATCCCGCCAGGGGAGATACTGAGTCAATGAAGGATGTTTCTGATAGCCACGCTCGATATCCGCTACCGAAACCACAGGTGGTGGTTTTACCGATGATTGACCGCCCAACAATGAAAAGAGCTGTCTCATGGTTGAACCTCTTTCTGAAAGGCAGTAGTGAGTCTATCTGCCGTTAATGGCAGCGCATAATAAGATCGGGTATAAGCCGAAAATGCTGTCCAATAACCCGGAATCGGTAGCATTTCCGATCCGGCAAAATGGGGGAAGACATACACTTTAAGCGGAGGATTATCGAGTAAAGAAAAGGCGGGTGACTCCACGCTGGCCGATAAACAACTCCCTGAAGAGAGAGCCACTTTAGCGGCATTCATGGACGAATTTTGATCGCCCATGAAACCCATAGCGTCCGGTTTCGCAGAAGCAGGATTATCACCCAAATCGTCATAAATATTTTCCATCGTCGGGCCATCATTGGGAACGACGTTACCGGCGACATGAGAACAAGCCCCTAAAAAAACAGGGCTAATCGAGATGATGAGCGTTAACAGTATTTTTTTGCACATACAGCAATTTCCTCCCTTGAGGGTCGTAGTCAATATGAATTTCCTTGGCAAAGTTCACCACCACCGTTTGTGGTTTTTGAGTTTTTGGATTGACGGTGGGAACATACACAGCGTCAAAGGACTGCTCTTCGCGGTCATGCCACCATTGTTGCACCTGGCCCATGGCGTTACTGGCTGATTGACCAGCGACAAATGCCCCGACTGAACCGGTGACAGAAGATGTGCTGGTTCCGACGTTATTGGTGTTAGAGGTGGTTTGGGATTGGGCGAAGGCGTTGGCCGCACCTTGCGCCGCTCCCAAAGCCACATTGACACCCACAAACGCCGGAGCGTTGGTGATCAATTTGCCACGAATAAACGGGTTGCCGGTAGAGTCAGACAAATAACCGAGTGCATTTTCTTTGGTGTAGCGGCCAATGTTATTGTCGTTAGAACTGGTGGTGGAAATCGTACCGTCATTAAAGACAAACGTCAGCGATGTCACCCATCCTCTGACACTCAGCAGGTTTAAATCACCTTCGGTGTATCCACTGACAATCATCTGCCTTAGATTGGGTACTTGTAGGCCATTGGCAGCCAAAGTATCGTCGGAAAAGACGATTTTAAACGGGTACGGGTCGGTGACAACTCCTTTGACGGGAATGCGCCCCACCAACGCCGTCATCAACCGATTTTGTACCGCAGTGGCGTTGGCCGGAATAGTTAACACGGGTTTCGATGGAAATAAAGCAGCATTATTTTTATTATCCGATTGACCGGTCACGGCATTTTGCGCCGTATGAGCCTGTAAAGATTCCGATAACTCCGACACGCGCTGAATGGGTTCTTCTGCGGAAGCCTGATGGTTATCTTGCGGATGCGCCGTTAACGACTGCACTTGTGATTGCAATTGGGTGACGGTAGAGGTTAACGTGCGATTGGTTTGATCTGATTTATCCTGCAATTGCTGTAATAACGTTTTATTTTCCTGCTGAAGCCGGGTATTTTCATCGACAATGGATTTCACCCGCTGTTCGGTTGTCGTCCATTGCACTGTCAGAGTATCCAACGATTCTGCCGCGCTATCTTGAGAAGCCGTATTGCTAATCGGATGAATAGACCGTGGCATGAGCGCGGAATGGCTAGGGGGAGAAGGTTTAAAATAGTGAGCAATCCCTAACACCCCGATGAAGAGACTGACCACCGCTGCTGCGGCGATTTTGAGATGATGCGATTTAAACGCGGCCATGGCACACTCCTAATGCGGACATAAACGGTTCGTTAGACACTAAAAATAGTGTCGTGCTATTTTCCTTTTTATGGTCTACAGGTTGTAAAATAGAACGGGGAAAGAGCATGGCGGCTTGCCAATGGCCACAGAGATCACGGTCAATGGCTAAGTTTAAAATCTGCGGGTACGGATTACGTAATTCCACGGCGGTAATTGTCGTCTGGTGATACACCCAGGAAGCTACCGGATGCGCAAATACCGTATCGCTATAAAACAAGCCGGACACCCAAAAGGTACTGTGCAAAGGAACACGCTGAAAATTCAAACTGTTCGGCAATAAATAAGCGGGGGCATATAATTGCTGCCACGCAAACCGCACGGCTTGCACCAAATCATCCGCTGAAGGTGTAAAAAGTGGCGTTAATTCCGCAGAAAAAGAGGTGTTGCTGATAGTTTCCTCTCCACTTCTGGTTGATTCATTTTCGGGAATATTTTGAGTGAATGCTGATTCCGATGATTTTAAAGATTCCCCCACACGGACATGAATGGGTTGAGACTTCATGGATGCTTGGGAAGGCGAGCTTCGAGTATCCACATCGAAAAAAATAATCCGACCGCTCTCCTTTAAAGTCACATAAATTCGCGTCGTTTTAGGGAATGTTGTGAACGCGGTCAGATACACATTGCGGTGATCGTTGATAATGCGCAGTTGTTCGGTCGTAAGCTGACCGTTAACATCCACTTGCACCGATTCAGGAAAAATTAAACGTTGCTCTCGATTCAACGATAAATGTAAAGGTAAAGGATCACCCTGCCAAATCAGAGTAGTCGCTGTGGTTGCCACGACATTGTCTTGTCCATGCGGCAAAGCTGCCGCTTTCATTAACGCCTGCTGATCTTGAACCGATATGGTCAATGCGCTGACAGGTAAGGGGGATGTGAGCGGTTTTCCTTCCGCAGTCAAACTAATTCCCATTAGACTGCCCCATAACAATGCACTACCGATAAAGGGACAGATCAGTGTGTTCATTGTTTTTTGATGCTTATGCTGTTTTTTCATGTTTCTTGTCCTTTTCATATTCATATATTGGTTTTCCCACGCACGGGTGGTGAAATAAATCCGGCTAACGCTAGCCCATACGGATTATCCTGATGGGACACTTCACGCCGGGTAATTTTCAGTGGATAAAGCACTTCAATATCCTTGACAGGTTGATTATTTTTAAATTCCATCAACCGAACATTCAGATCGACCTCCCACGTGTCCGAACTGATTTTTTTAACGTTTTCGGAGTTGTAAGCAGCACCCGAGATTCCTTGAATAAAACGCTGGCGTTGTAATTGACCAGCGGCCTTGAGGTCAGCCAATTCCTGCCACAAAGTGCGTTGAAACTCCGGTGTGAGATAAGCAGCATACGATTTAATATTCTTGCCATAATTTTGCTCGCCTTCTTCCGGCCAGTAATTAATTTCCTGCCACAATTCATAGGCAAAGCTGTAAATCAACGGATTCGGAATTTCGTTAACTTTAAGGGTGGCTCCATTGGAAATATCGGGCGGAATATAAATGCGTAAATGCGAAGGAGCCGTCATCCAACCGGCAGCCAATACCAAACACAACAGAAATAACAAGATCATGCCGCCGCGCAAAGTACGAATGAGGGCAGCATCACGGTCTTCTTTTTTCCAGGCATTTAAATTAAGCATAATATCTCCTACTTATCGCTCTTACTGACCAGCGGCCTTCACGCATCAGCCAGGGTGATGGCCAAAAGTAATGGGTGAATGTTAAGTGGGCGAGGTGTTTTAAAAACAAATGTAAATAATAACCATAGGGTTTACCGAATTTGAGTTTTTGCAATCGGGCCAAGAAAAATCGGGAAATATGCACAAAAGAAAGCAGAATGAGTGCAATACCTATGGAACCGTAGCCGAATAGCAAACGAGTCAGGAGGGATAAACTGAATCCACCGATGAGCAACACGCTGACACTGACAGCCAGTAATTCAAATAACGTGCAGTCTTTATAGATCGGCATTTTGTGATTAATGTGAGTGAGTATCATGATGATTTTTCTCTTTCGATTCTTTCAAGCCGTGGGCATAATGCTATAACCTGCCCAAATTAATCCCGCACCGATGGCAGCAGCGGCGACAGCCACCCCAGCATGTTTGAAAAAATGGCCGAGTTCTTGTCTTTCTTGTGCAGTATGGAACGCTTTGAAAATACCAAAAGCAGCACCGATACAGATCATGACGCCAACAATCATGCAACTATACCGCAGCGTTTTGTAAGCCATACTCCCACCAATGTCGATCCAGTCATTCGTTTCATTAGCGATATCGCTATCGGGTGGCTTGGGTAAATTCGCCCATACCGGCAGTGTCACACTCCAAACACAGACCCATAAAATGCCTTGTTGCAGGCGACGATAAGCTTGTTTTAACATAGTTAATCACTCCTTTATTTTTTTAATTTGTTTTTTGCCCCTTGTTTTAGGGGATAAACACCAACGCCACCGCGATGCTGACAATCCACAAAATCCGACTGTTTTTGCGTAGGGCATCAAAAAAATCAATACCGTGATGGCGAAAATAATGTAATTCGCCGTAAATACACCACACCGCCCAAATCAACACCGTGACCAACAATACCGTTCGGATAGTCAGGCTCGCCGAAGACGCCGAAACGCCTGCCGCCATCTCCCAGGCTTGTAACGCGGTTTCATTCATGGTGCTGCTCCTGATCGGCGTGATCACCTAAATAATCCCCCTGAAGGGGAACAACCCTGCGTGGCTCTGCCACCTTTTCAGATAAATGTTCTGCAATACCCGCGCGAATGAGTCGTAAATCTTCCAACACGCCGTTGTGTAATTCCCCCTCCTGGTCTCGAAAAGCGGTGTAATGAAATTGAAGTCGCGCATCAAAAGGTTGTTCTTTTTGTGCCGCTAACACCGTTAATTCGATGGCGTCGATTTGATGCAGTAATTGCAAGGTATATACCCGTTCTTGTTCAGGGGAAGCCATTGCCACGGATATCGACAGGAGGGTGAGTAAGCCGATTAGCCCGACACCGCTTTTCATTTTTTTTGGTTCCTTTGTGCTTTTTATCTTCATCCTATTACCCTCACACACTTTTTTTGAAAAATCGCAGACTCAACGCCAACCAAACGCCCAATCCCAATGCCATAGGCAGAAAAAACCACAGAGGGGATACCGGCGTCAGCCACACCATAAAGAGAAAAAAAGGCACAAAAAATACGGCTCCTCCACACTGTTTAATCCCATGGAACAACCAGGCTGATTCACGCGCACTCTGAAATTTGCGGATATCCCGTTGGACTAGCCCCTCGATCAACCCTAAACTCAAACTCAGACACAGCAATGGCAAAGCGTTGATGGCCATCCAACACCGATGCGCTATCACTGCTGCCAGGCCGGTCAACAAAGGCAGTATTTGATTTTTAATCGCTGAACACGTTTGGTTAAATTGCCGTGTTAAGGGATTATGTTCCGCTGAGGTAGATGGCCCCTGGAATTGCGGTAAACTGCGAGATAAACCGCCTAAATCACCCCAACAAACACTCGAATGTTGATCGGCAATGGCGTGCCAATGTGTATAAACCGCCTGAACGTGATTCACCCAGGCCGGCCAGGGCAGCCAGGGATGGTCATGCGCCAATAACCGGTCAATCTGCTGCAAGGGATGATCAACACTGTGTTGCTGAATACTGCGCACGCCTAAAATCACGCCCATGACCGTGGCTGCAAACAGCGTACTGAACACCGTCGTCATGAGCGTGGTAGTGACGATACCGACTATTCCGCTGCTTTTTTTAGTGGAAGATTTTGTCGTTTTTTGAGTGTCGCTCATGTCGGCTATCTCTGCGGGTGATGTGGATTAAAAGGAGTTTTGTCAAACGGCTGAATCACGGGTTCATTGGGATACAACCGCCGTATGGCCAAGTAAAATTCGTGATTAAATAATATTTCACGAGCAATTTTGTCATGTTGTTCCTGGGCGACTAATTCGGCGTAATGGCGACGTTCTGTGTCCGTTTCAGCCCGCATCCCCAACACTGCCGCCGGGGAAAGCTCTCGATACCAGACGCCATCCATCCCCTGCATGACTTGCTGATAGCGCGCCCATTCAATATCGCTCAGCCGTGGATCTCGAATCCGATTGGACACCGTACTTTGCGACTGCACGGTTTCAACGCGACTACTGATTTCCTGAGAGTTTTGCACTTCAGTGGCTTTAGCCGGTAAAACAAAGAGCAGAGCACCGAAAGCAACTACGCTCAGAAAAGCGAGGATGTGAGCGCGCAGTGATTTAAGCATAATGCCTCTCCATCATCGAAGTTGTGATGCGGCGGCGTTGCGCATTTTCCCATACGGCCAGACCTGCCAAACTATCCAGGCGCACTGCTTTCCAACCGGCTAAAGATTCATTCAATCGCACCGGCAAAGAGGCTTGATGATATTGCACCGAGGCATAGCCCTGACCCGCCATACTATCAATGGATAAGACTTGAAAGGGTAAGTGGAGAGGTTGAACAGACGGATGGCTAAAACCATGAGTCAGACGATGAATAGGCGAAGAAGAATTTTGCCGCTCTAATTGCTGCAATTTTAAAGTGATATTTTTCAATTCTGCGGATTTCGCTAATCCTGATAAAGACTGTTCAGTGAGCATGGTTTTCTCGACCTGATTGAGTTCAGTTTTTAACGTCAGCATTTGATCGTGATCTTGCGATAACTTGTCGATTTTGCCGCTGAGGTCATTCAGGGCTGTTAAACATTCGGCCTCGCGTTCAATAGAAATGCGTGACAGTTGTTTTATAATGGTGACTTCATATTTCACATAAAACACCAGGCCGAATAACAGGATGATCGTCATCACAGATAACCCATATTTTTTAACCATCATCCAACACTGGGATGAAAATGAAGCGGATGACGATGTATTAAGATCAGCGGTTGACGCTTCCTGAATGTCGGTCATGCTGTCTTCAGGTTCTAACGAAAGTTCACTCATAACAATTTCTCCAAAAAAATAGAACTATTCAAAATCAGGCTTTAATGTAAAATTGACCGTACGATTAAGCCGGTCAATGGTTAAATCAAATGATGACCCTACTAATAGACTTAAAGCCTGCTTTAAAGACAATGGCCCTAAATCCCGATGCATCAATGGCAAGGGTTTTTTAAGGGTATTTTGTAATTCCAGACTTTGACTGGCTGAGTCGATTAATGCATAACCGCTGTAGCGTAACAGGTCTTGGATGGCATCATTGACCGTGCGAATGCCCGGTGAAAAATGCACTTGAATCACTGCGGCTAACACATCGGTTTGATCAGCACGCGGTTTCGTACTGATTGTTTGATAACGTCCGTAAACCATGACATTGCTGGATGGAGTCGAATCAGCCCAGGAGGTTAAAGACCCACCCAGCAATACCAGAGCACTCACGAATAGACACAGTTTTTGATTCAAGCGGAGCATCATATCTTACCTCGCACTGACTGAGAGGCAGACGAATTACTTTGACAGTAATCATGATAAAGCCGAATAAATGGCCGATTATTAAAAAGGCAGGCAGTTTCTAACGGGGTAAATCCTTCGTGATCTTTAGCCTCTAAATCCGCACCGGCGTCAATCAATAATCTGGCGATCTCCACCTTGCTGTGTGCCGCCGCCCAATGTAGAGGTGAAAATAAAAGATCGTCTTCGCACCCATTAGGATTAGCGCCTTGTTTTAACAACTGTGTCACTTTTTTCACTTGATTGTGCGTGACCGCATTAATCAATGCGGACAGTAATTTTTCTTTTTCTTTCATCCTGACTCTCCAAAATCAACTGGAGAGCAGTATGACATAGCGTTAAATCACAAAAACAGGCAAAATGTTCACGACATGACTGCAAAAATCCGGCAAAAAATTCATGAAAAAAAATTAAGTGACAATAGAGAAAAAAACAGAAATACTATCTATGAGCTTATTGCACTTCCTTAAAATAGGAAAAGGGAATAAAGTTACTAGGCTGTGGACTATTTAGCAAGGACTTCTGATCCATCGCTAGATAATATAATTATGTGAAGAATCAACTCGCTTAACTGATGTCGTTTTGGGATTTAGTATGGTAAAGGTTGTGGGTAGTTAAAAGATGTTTACAAAGTTGCCGGGATTACTGGAATAGAAAAAAAATGAATTACAAAATAATTGCCAGAAATTACAAGAACTGAAATCGACTGAAATTCAAACTTTATGATAAATAAATATTTCATTTGTAACTACAGATTATGATTTTAAATAACATTCTCTACAGGTTGGTTTATTGGATTGACCCCCATTCCTTGCATCCATTTTTCACTAAGAGTCTTTCTTAGCATAGTTTGTCCTTTATAATTTTCATCTTCAGGAAGGTTCACAAATAGTTTATCTTGATCTAAGCAGTATTTTACAAAATAAACAACAATTGATTTCCAATTCTCAAAAAGTAATTTTCTACTATCCAATTCATTTTTAATAAAATTGAGTACTTGAATATCCTCAATAGGTGTCACACGAGCTACAGTAGTTAAATATATAAATTGACTAAGCGAAAATTCAAGGTGAATCTTTCCAGACCACGTTACTTTAACTCTCTGATTCTCATATATTTCGATATCAGTAGGATCATAGGGTTCAATTAATCTATATTTTAACAACGCATGTATATAAAATTTAACTATCTCTCTCGAAATACTCATAGATTCAAAATAATCTTGTATGCTCTGAATTTCAAGGTATTTATACTCCAAATCATCATTTTTAGAATCTATATCAATTAAAAGTTGAATAATAGAAATTTTAATTAAAGGCGAGGTTAAAAACTTCGGTTGAATAGAGAAAATATTTAATATAAAACTACTATCGCTTTGTCTGAACATATTATATTGACCATATAATATAGCCCGCAAAACTTTATTTTGATCAATGTTTACTCTGTCTTTTTTTGTAATATAAAGTTTTACTAATTCCTCAAGCCCTATCTGTGGAGAAGAAATAACTTGTCTCGAAAGTTCTAAAATCCTTCTAATATCATGATTGGCAAGCCCACCAATTATACGAGATATATAATCAGTTTTTATAAGAACTTCTTCTATACATACCGTAAAGGCATTTATATCTTGAATATTTAATCGGATTCCTTTTTGCAAAAGATATTCAGCTTGATCTTTTCGGGTACGATTTATCAATACATCTTTTATGAAGTTTACACGTCTAATCAAAACCTCCTTAATAGGAGGAGTGGGTAAATAAAAACTTTTTACGGGATATGATTGCAAAGGGCCTGATTTTGATAATTGCCAAATTGTTCTATCAGTAATAGGGCATATAATAAATGAAAATACAGCTCTAAATATAGATTGTGCATATTGAAAAACATTCTCTTGAAAAGTTTGAGGGAAATGGTCTGTATTATCAAATACAATACATGGCATCCGTTGTCTACCAGCCACACAATGACTTAAGAGTTTAATTAAATATTCGTCCTTTCTGTTTTCGCGAAAATTATGAACAAATTCACCGAATTTTTCTTTAAAAGTTAATTTGTCTCTAGAATAGAGATATTTATGTTCTCCATCTTTCCAAGCAGAATATTCGTCATAAAATATTCCCTGTAATTCTTCATACTTTGGCTTTCCAGCAGAAAATATTTCATTTTCTATTAATTTTATTATTTTTATATTCAGCCAATTCACTATCGATATTAACTCGCCACTTGAATCTGCAAGATCAACTTTTATAACCAAACAACAATTTTTTATATTTTTATCCAATATCAAAGAAAAGAATCTTTGGATAAAAGTTGATTTTCCAGAACCTTTATTTCCAACAATAAGGACGAACTCTCCAACTCTCATTTTTTTCGCGCGCGCAATTCCTTCAGTTGCATGTCTAATCTCTTCTTGCAATCCACTCGCCTCATCAGTATCAACTGGAGCGATTGTGCTAACCAAATTAGTAGCTATTTTTTGTAAACTTGAGTCAGCTTCATAACTTTCTTTAGATGGAACAAAACATTTTGATAACATATCAATATCATTTTCATTTGAAATTGAACTAAAAAATTTTGCAAAAATACGCTCTAAATCTGAGGAGAATTGACTTTTTGGAATTAGCCTAATTTTACTTTCCTCTAGTGGAGCCTTAAAAATAACTTCATGCGTTACAACAAGACCTTCTTTCTCTCTAATTCTAATTTTATACAAATTATTAAGTACGCCCTCTTTTGAAAATAAATCGTAAAATAAAGCAAACTCTTCATTTATTGCATCCATATCAGGAAAAACCATTACCGCGCCTTCTTGCGGAGGAATGCCATCATCGCGACTAGCCCAAAATCCTATCCACTGCATTCCATTAGTTAATGCAGCAAATTGAACACCAGTTTTTACGCAATAAGAAGCCACTTGATCTAGCCCTTCTTGAGCGGATTTTAACGCTACACTATTCGCTTTATAATGTATTTTATTCCTTAATTTACTATCAATTAAATTTGAAGATACTTTTTTCGCTTCCACCACAAAGCGGTTTCTGTTACTAACAGTAAAAATGTAATCAGCATAACCTGGATTAACATGCATTTCAGTTCTTATTTCATCTTTGTTCCATCCAAGAACGTGAATAATTAATTCATTAACTATTTTTAATCTTGTATCTTGCTCTGTTATAATTGTTGATGCATAACTGGATACTTCAGCAAATATCCTTTCAAAATTCTTTTTAGCAATGTCAATATCCATATAATCTCTTTTGAGTTTATTTTAATCAAATAGCCCCTTGATAAAAGGGCATTACATTTTAGAAGTATATGAAACAGCTTTACTTATCTAGTCGCGTATGCGGATACACAAATGATTTATAATCCACTTCATTAAACAACCAGCGGATCACATGATTAAAGATAAAGTAAGTTTCTACCAGCGTGCCAGAAACTAATATACTAAATAACCACTGAAGGTGTTGTAAATGTTCAATATTACGGATGGATAAGAAAACGATCAGGGAATACAATAGAGCGTTTTGAACGAGAAGCAGCCCACTAATTAATCGACCGTATATTTTTCGACTTTTAGGGCGACCCCGATAATCTTCCAAACACAGTGCTAAAAATTCTTGAACATTTTTATTTCGATTGATTTGCTCCGGTTCCTGGGGTACATACACCGGTTCTTGCCGCTCAAATCCCGTAGCAGATTTCCGAGCGTGAGATTTTTGAATCGTCTCCTCCTGGAGAATGGTTTCGTCCTGAATCACAATCAAATCATTCCTAAATTCTTTAATCGATAATAACAAGCGGTTGATGACACCCCAAATCGCTGGGCTAAATCATCTATATCCCGAATCAGCATCCAAAACCGGCTAAACACCATTTTAGGCATTAACAGGCTGGCGGCAAACCAATTAGCCTCTTGTTCCTGATCTCTTTCATCATTGTCTACCAGAAAATCCAGGTCTTGCCGATAAAAAATTTCTGACGGTTTATTGGTATGCAAATAGTAGTGGCCTAATTCGTGGGCGATGGTAAATACTTTGCGAAACCAGGGATCACTTTTCTTGACAATAATCATACGTTCTATGCGGTTATAAGAACCGGCAATATTCGGATTATCGCCTTCCCCTGCCATCAGCGTTAAACCCGCTTTCTCGATGATTTTATTCAAATCAATCGGAGGGATGATGTCTTCGCTACCCCCATAGACTTCTCTGAGTAAATCCATGGTTAAACTTTCTATTGTCAGGATGCGTTCTTTACTTAAGGACATCGGATGGCCTCCGTCGTCAACTCGTTTTGCCGCTCTCACCATGTGTTTTGTTCCTTAATTAAATATACAAATTATACGTTTTACCCTTTGAATCTTTTTTTTATGAATATCTATTACAGTAGATAGACTTCTATTTAATTCTATTAAGTTCTATTTAAGTATACCGAAATTTCCTCAGACTGTACAATTCGGTTTTTTAAAATGTTCATTTTAAGACCATTTGACGCAATTGTTCTATCGTATCAATCTCTAATTTCTTCAAGCCACTGGATTTCAGGTTAAAGACGGTGCGAATGCTCAAGTGTATCATCTCGGCAATATCTTCACTGGTTTTTCCGCGCGCTAATAACAACATGACCTGGTATTCACGATCTGATAGTTGCTTCAAGAGGGGTATTGCCTGTTTTTCGTGTAAATGCAACCACTCTAAACCGAGATCGGGTTGCAGGTATGTTTTGCCGCTATGAACGGTTTCAATGGCTTCTCGAAGAGAATACACAGAATCTTTGGCTAAAAAACCTTTGGCTGAGGTGTGCATCAGGCGTTGGAGTAAATGGTACGGATGAGTAGGCAGTAAATAAATTAAAGGCGTTTGTGGAAAATGGGTGGATACAAAATCACCGAGCGTGAGTGACAGCCCATCCGGCAAGTCGGCACTCAATAACACTACATCCGGTTGTTTTTGCCGAAGAAGCCGTTGACCCGATAGCCCATCCGCTGCTTCGCCAATGACTTCGATATCCGAATTGGCCAAACAGTTTATTAATCCTAAGCGAAAGATAGTGCTTTCATCAATCAAAACCACTTTAACGGTCATGGGGTTCTCCTGTTATTTTATCGTGAATGAGGGATTCGTCTTCATTCTGAAGTGATTCTTTATGGGCTTTGTCCAGCCATGGGTTCTCAGCGAATTGCATAATTTGCTGGACAGATAATGCCTGAGCAGGCAGGTAATAGTTTCTGCTGCCGTTTTGGTAAACCTGGGCGGCTTTGGTGGGGTCACCTAACAGCACTGGCTTTTGCTGGGTTATGTAACCCGCCGCAGCATTCGCCGTATCGTTGATGCCCGTAAGCTGATAGGGATACCGTCCCAAAGGGCGATGACAATAACACGCATAGAGGCGTTCAAATTCACGTTGCTGGAAATGCAATTCCCGTAGGGGAAGATGGCACAGATAAACCCAACCACCCAAATCGGCAATGACCGCATGGATAATGGGATCGTCAAACACGACCGTTTTGGATGCTCCAACCTGCCGCATCCCCTGGGTGACTTTTACCCAGGCCAGCAAGGATTGATCGCTTTCTTTGCCATGGACAGCGGCAATGATTTCCCCTGGCTTGGGCATAAATCGGTGTCCCTCCGGGCTGACGCAATAGCCGACAATCGCCTGCTCAATTTGGCTCAGGGGATAATTTTTTAGCAGCCGCCAGTAGTTTTCCAGGTCTTGTGCCGAGATATCCGTGATGAAGGTCTGCGCCAATCCCGCCATCAGCTCCGCAAACCGTTTTTTGTCGGTGTCTTCCATGAGTTTTTACGCCACTCCTTGGGGTTGTGTATTCAACCAGGCTTGCGCCGCCTGGGTGTTGTGCTGTAACCGCTGTTCTGCTTTACCGGAGGGTCGCGGTGGGGAAAGTGCGTTTTTCATAAACCGGTCAATTTGGTCGGCAGAACGGAAAATCACATGCAGACCGTCGTAGCGTTCATTCCGCTCGTTAATGCCCTGGTTGTGCGGAGTGAGGCTGCAACCGGTGATGGCCTGACAGCAATCGTCCACGCTGTAGCCCATTCGCAATGCCTGGCGAATCCACTTGTCGCGGCTACTGTCCAACCTGGCGTGTGGGTGCTGCATCGTCTGTTGCCAATGTGTAAAAATTTTTAACACATCGTCTTTGGCGATGGGACAGTGTATGGAATTTTTGATTACCCCGGTTTTAACTCTTTCCTTTCCCTTCCTTTCCTTTCCATTAAGTGCCTCACGTGTAAAACACGGGTGATTCACCCGTACCGGTTCACGTGAATCACCCGTTGTTTTTGCTGATGGTATGGGTTGGCAATCCGATAAATCCGGTGATGCAGGTGTATCGGACAACAATTCTTGAGCGGGTGATTCCAGGTTTTCAGAGAATTCAGGCAGCACCTGATCTTCACCCGTAACGCTCATATCCGGTTGAGAATGGCTCTGTAATAATGATTCATGAGACAATCGAGCATGTACCGTCAACATAGATTGGGTAATCGTGCCTTTTAATAGGCGGCCTTCTTGAATATCCGGTAATTTACTTTCCGCTTCTTTGCCGTTGAAATACTGATGAGTTGTCCAGCTCGGAATGCAACCATATACCAAACCGTTGACCTCATACGCTCGAATAAAACCACTTTCAATGAGTGCATTCAGTACATCATCCATATTGACGTCATCGTAAGGTAAAATATCGACTTTTAAGCGGCGTGGCTGCCATAAAAATCGACCCCCGCGATCACAGCAGGTAAACAATCCCACAAAAGCAATGCGCAATGGCAATTGGTATTTTTCTTCCGCTTCAAAGAGCGCCAGATGCCGAAATAATTCCGGTTTAACGGTTCTGATTCGATTCATAAGTACCTCCTTTTTAAAAATTCATTTAATTGGATTTAAAAATGTCTATTTTTTAAACCAAAAATTCGCTTGACTTTTCATTTTGAGCTATACTCCCTGCACAATTGGCTGGAACATCGTAAAAAATAAAAGGATATTGGCTATGGAAAGGCCACTTTTTGCTCAAGCTCGTCGTAACTTCTGCATTCATAGCAGCAGGATGCTCCTCGAATAATCACTTTCCTTTGTCGAACTCTGTTCAACAGAAAGGGATGATTTTTATTTTATTTTTTAAAAACAGGCGGGCTAACTCGTTTTCATTTTCCCACCTATTTTGATGCCCAAAATCAGCATTAAAGGATTCTCAGCGTACTTGAAAAACTTCCTGCAAATGCAGGAAGTTTTTTCGGTAGCATAAAAAATCAAAGGGGAGCTTTGATAGGAATCCTCAAACGGATGTTGGAATGACAAATATCGATTTTTTATGGGTAGCGATTAAAGTTTGCGGGGGTCGAAAACGGCTCTCAGAGCTGACGGGTATCGACGTAGATCGACTCTCGGAATGGCTTAGTGAATCGCGTTCCATTACCCTGAAAAATGCGATAAAAATAGAACAAGCGACGAATTGGAGGGTAACCAGAGATCAATTAGTTTCAGATCGAGATAAATCATTTATAGCTACCTTAAAAGCCGAAGTTGAAATCCTCAAAAACAGTCAACCTCCACTCACTTTCATACAGCAAGTAGAACTCGGTTTAGCGCATGAAGCGGCTTTAGGATGCCGAAAAGGTGAAAGAACCGATCTGCAACTTAGTAAAAATTTTAACGAGGTTGAGGTAAAAAATAAGAAAACAGTCACTGAAAAAGCCTATTTACGAGGGAGGACTGATAAAGACGCCGCCAAATTTGCCGGTTTTGGCAACTTTGTTACCTATCACCAGGCTAAAAAAATAGTGAAAAACGGAGTTCCTGAACTCGTAGCAGCAGTACCGAAAAAGGTATCCATCCATCGGGCATTCCAAATCAGTAAGCATCCACCAGAAAAACAGCGTTATTTTTTAAGCCTGGATTCGACATTAATGTCCAAAGCATTAGCTGAAGCCGAAGCTGAAAAAGGAGCCGATAAATGGAAGAAAATAAATAATGATTCGAGTATCCAGCCTGAGAGTCACGCTGAAGAAAAAGATTGTTCGGAATATAAAGCGGTAGCGGCATGGGCATTGACCAGTTTTAACATCACACTATTTCAAAATAAAAATACCAAAAGAAGGATGGATGAGGAAAATCAAAATGTCGAAACCCAAGTAATTTCTCAGAATACGGTTTAGAGGATAATTAATGATTGAGGTGATCAATATGCATTGTAAGCATCTAAATAAGTATTGTTACGATAATGATTTAGTTTTATTTCTAATGGTGAGCACTATTATTCCAAATAATACCTCAGTATTTAATTTCTATAGGAGAGAACTATGACCCAAGAAAGACAAAGTATGCTGAGGTTACTTCGACGTAAACAGGTGGAAGACCGTACTGGACTTTCCCGTTCAACCATTTATGCCCGTATTAAGGAAGGCTCGTTTCCTTCTCCTATCGACCTGGGCGGTGGCAGAGCTGTCGGCTGGGTTGAAGCTGAAATTGAAGCTTGGCTACAAACCCGGATTGAGTGCGGTCGAAAATTGTTTCAAAGGAAGATAACCAATGAGAACGTATAAATCTCAACTTAAATGCTGAGTAGAACTACATATATGTATCAATTAAAAAAGCCAAGAAATAATAAGTATCAGGTTTTATTATTTTGAGCAGACTAGGAACTCACTTCGATCCATTTAATAAAATTTAATTATATTCATCAATTTATTTACTTTTATTCTCAGGCATAAATCCCTCTACCATCTTTTGAGAATTTGTTAGCTCATCTAAATAATCCGCCCAATGCTGCATCATCCGTCTACGTTCCGGTAAATATTCTGCATAATTATAAGCAGCACGAATACTGTCGCGCTCAGAGTGGGAAAGCTGTCGTTCAATAGCATCGCGGTTCCAACCTTGTTCGTTCAACAACGTTGACGCCATACTTCTAAATCCATGCCCCGTCATTTCATCCTTGGCATAGCCTAAACGCCTCAATGCAGCTAATATTGCATTTTCAGACATAGGCCGGTCTGGTGAGCGAAAACAGGGGAAAACGTATTTACCATCACCCGTGAGTGCTTGTATCTCTCGCAAAACGGCAATGGCCTGCGCTGACAGCGGTACAATGTGGACGACTTTCATTTTCATTCTGCGAGCAGCAATTTTCCATTCAGCCGTCTCAAAATTAAATTCAGACCACTCAGCTTTACGCAATTCCCCCGCGCGAACAAAAGTTAATGGCGCTAATTGCAACGCACAACGAGTGACTAAATGCCCATTGTAACCTTTGATCGCACGCAACAAACCACCAATAGCTTTCGGGTCGATAATGGAAGCATAATGACGTGTTTTTACCGGCGGTATTGCACCACGCAAATCTGCCGAAACATCCCGGTCGGCACGTCCCGTAACAATTGCATAGCGATAAATGTTCCCGCAATACTGACGTAACCGATGAGTGGTATCTATAGCTCCACGATTTTCAACGCGACGCAAAACAAGGAGTAACTCAAGAGCATTGATTTCGTTCATCGGACGATTCCCCAACCATGGGAAAATGTTCATTTCCAATGCACGAAGAACTTTTTCTCCATACTCCGCTGTCCATTTAGAACTAAACTTAATATGCCATTCCCGCGCAACACTCTCAAAGCTGTTTTCAGGCCCCAATTTTCTGGCGCGTTTCTTAAGCTGCTTGGCCATACCAGGGTCAATGTCATCAGCCAGCATTTGCACAGCTTCATCGCGCTTCTTTCTAGCCCCAGCCAAAGTCACCTCCGGGTACACTCCTATAGACAGGAGCTTCTCTCTGCCACCAAACCAATAACGAAACCGCCAGTACTTGGAATTATTTGGCTGGACAACTAAAAATAACCCTTTGCCATCTGCCAATTTAAACGATTTTTCACGAGATTTTACTTTCCGAATTTGGGTGTCCGTTAGTGTCATTGGGGTATCTCCTTTTTGGGGTATGAATATACCCCGGTTTTATACCCCATTTTTTGCTGGATTTTAGGGGTACATAGTAGACATTACTGGAATCAGTTTATCTAAAAAAACCAGTAATTACAAGTACTTTAGGACTATATTGGAATGTACAGGAAGTGAATATTGTGGGCCGTGCTGGGATCGAACCAGCGACCCGCTGATTA